>NZ_JAGRRA010000009.1:0-39591 GCF_018223875.1 Klebsiella sp. 54 | reverse complement strand
CGGCCGCGGCGTCGATTTTCGCCTGGCGGTCGGCCAGCGCTTTATCAACGGCTTTGGCGACGATGGCGTCGATCTGTTCCTGAGTAAATTCTTGCGCCATTACAGAGGTAAGCGGAAAAAACGCGGCGATAACCGCCATGGTTAATGGAAGTTTTTTTTATCATTGTCATGAGTTTCTCAATATAGGTTAATTTTATTCAGACAATAACCAGCCTATTCTGAGCTGACAGAATATGTCGCTATCATCAGAACAAGTTATTTTTTATTTTGTACGGTCACAGAGGCATTACACAATTATCGCGACTCTTCCTCCTTCACTAATATTAAACAGGTGGCACAATAGCAGAACCATCCGCACAGCGGATTGTTCATCTATAGACAGTCAAACAGATAGCCTTGCGGCGCAGACAGCATAAATACAACACGAACCAATAAACGCTATTTCCTGGCAGCGGGCAGATGGCGGAATATATGCCCCCGCAGGGGCATATCAGCCAAATTTAACCAAAGATATAGGTATTGACGAGATTTTCGAGTAATTCCTGACGCCCGCTGTGATGCTGCGGATTCAGATTATGCTGCTCAGCGTACCGGGCAATATTATCCAGCGACATGCGGCCGGCCATAATTTGTTGCCCCAGCTCGCCCTGCCAGCCGGCATAGCGTTTTGCCAGAGCCCGATCGAGCTTGCCATCCTCAATCATGCGCGCGGCCAGCTTGAGGGACAGCGCCATCACGTCCATGGCGCCAATATGGCCATAGAACATGTCGTATTTGTCGGTGCTTTGCCGGCGAACTTTGGCGTCAAAGTTCAGGCCGCCGGTGGTGAATCCCCCGGCTTTGAGGATCTCGTACATCACCAGAGTATTTTCTTCCACGCTGTTCGGGAACTGATCGGTATCCCAGCCGAGCTGCGCATCGCCGCGGTTGGCGTCAACGGAGCCGAAAATGCCCAGCGCGATGGCGCTGGCGATTTCATGATGGAAAGAGTGCCCCGCCAGGGTGGCGTGGTTGGCTTCAATGTTCACCTTGATCTCATTTTCCAGACCAAACTGCTTCAGGAAGCCATACACCGTCGCGACATCGTAATCGTATTGATGCTTGGTGGGCTCCTGCGGTTTCGGCTCGATAAGCAGCGTGCCGCCAAAGCCAATCTTATGCTTGTGCTCCACCACCATCTGCAGGAAGCGGCCAATCTGCTCGCGCTCCTGGCGCAGATCGGTATTCAACAGCGACTCGTAACCTTCGCGGCCGCCCCACAGCACATAGTTTTCGCCGCCGAGCTGGTGGGTGGCGTTCATGGCGGTCACCACTTGCGTGGCCGCCCAGGCAAACACCTCCGGATCGGGGTTGGTCGCCGCCCCGGCGCCGTAGCGCGGGTGGGTAAAGCAGTTGGCGGTGCCCCACAGCAGTTTCACGCCGGTTTGCTGCTGTTTCTCCGCCAGCACTTCGGTCATCACGGCGAAATTATGCAAATACTCTTTCAGCGACGCGCCTTCTGGCGAGACGTCGACATCGTGGAAGCAGTAATACGGCACGTTGAGCTTATAGAAAAATTCAAACGCCACGTCCGCTTTGCGTTTGGCCATTTCCAGCGCATCGCCCGCGGCCTGCCAGGGACGCTCAAACGAGCCGGCGCCAAACATATCCGCGCCATTCCAGCAGAAGTTATGCCAATAACAGGCGGCAAAACGCAGATGATCTGCCATGCGTTTTCCCAGCACGATTTCATCCGGATTATAGTGGCGAAACGCCAGCGGATTATCGGTTTTGGGTCCGGCAAAGCGAACGCGTTCGAGCTGGTCGAAATAGGTTTGCATGATGAACTCCGAAATTGAGAAACAGGAAAATTAACAACTGTGACACATCGTGTATTCTCATCGTCGGTTGCTCAATTACGTTATTTCACTCGGCGATTGAGAAAATGCTCAAATGTGAGCCATCTCGCAAATAAAACTATTTTAAATATCTCGCTTCGCGCGCGTATAGCGTACACTTCCTGGGGAATTCAGGTGAACATAGCGAATTAAAATGCCGGTTTTGTCACATTGCATATCTGTCAGAAAATTAGCGGCGGATAACGATTCAACGCAGGTGATACAGGCCTTTGCTTCGAGGATCACAGAAGTAAAAAAACATAATTACTTAATTTAAAAACGTAATAGATTCTTCCAGGTCAACTGTGTCAGAAAGTGTTTCACCTACACAAAACAAACCGGAGTCTGCTTAGAATGAGTAAAAACATAATGCACAGTCGGCATGATGAATATCATAAATTAACCCGCGGAGAACGAATTGGTTATGGCATGGGCGACTTTGCGCAAAACCTGGTTTTCGGCACCATTGGGGGTTTTCTGGCTTTGCATATGCTGACGGTAAATACCATCAGCACGGCAACGGCAGGCTTTATTTTTCTTTTTGTCCGCATCATTAATGTGTTTTGGGATCCGATGGTCGGAACCTACGTGGATAAACGAACCTCGAAGGCAGGAAAATATCGCCCCTGGCTGTTACGAGCCGGCGTGCCGCTGGTGATCCTGTCGGCATTACTGTTCGCGCCCATCCCCGGAGTGAAAGGTTCGGTGGCTTTCGCCTTTATTATTTATCTGGCGCTGGACCTGGTTTATTCCTTAGTCAATATTCCCTATGGCTCGCTGAATGCGTCGCTGACCCGCGACCCGGAATCGATCGATAAGCTGACCAGTACCCGCATGATGCTGGCCAACAGCGCCAACCTGCTGGTCTATACCCTGTTCCCGATGTTTGTGCAGATGGCGGCGCCGAAAGATCGTAGCCTGAAGGACACCGGCTTTTTCGGCCTTGAGCTGAATCTGGGCAACTATACCGATCCGTCGGCGAACTACGCCTGGTTCGGCGTGTACGCCATCTATATGATCATCGGCGCGGTGGCCCTGTTTATCTGTTATAAATTCACCAAAGAACGCGTTGTCGCGACCGCCGAGCAGACCGCCAACGTCAAAACTACCGACCTTTTCCACGAGCTCAGACATAACCGCCCGCTGGTTATTCTCGGCATGTTCTTTATGCTGGCCTTTACCTTCATGTTCTTTATGAACACCGTTAACGGCTTCTTCAACCAGTACGTCGTCGGCCACTCCGAATGGATGGGCGCGGTGGGTCTCGTCGCGTCTATTCCCGGCATCGCCTTCCCGATTTTCTGGCCGAAACTGAAAAAAATCTTTGGTAAAAAAGGCTTCTTCCATCTGTTCCTCGCCATGTTCATCGTCGGCGAACTGCTGACCTACGTATGGTCCCGTGAAGGGATGCACGACGCCCTGTGGCTGGCCTATATCGCCACCTTTATTAAACAGTGGGGCTTAACCTCCGCCACCGGCTTTATGTGGGCGCTGGTACCGGAAGTCATCGCGTATGGCGAATTAAAATCTGGCAAACGCAATGCCGCCATTATCAATGCCATTATGGGACTCTTCTTCAAGATCGGCTTCACCATCGGCGGCGCGATCCCGCTGTGGCTACTGGCGGTGTATGGATTTAATGAAAGCGGCGCCGTGCAGAGCGCCAGCGCCATCGACGGGATCATTATGACCGCGGTGTGGATCCCGATTGCGCTGGCCGCTATTTCGATGGTGATCATGCAGGTTTATCCGATCTCCGATAAACATGTTACCGACATCAACCGTCAGCTGGATGAGATCCGCGTGTAGTTAAAAAAATTATAAATCAGACCGATTCGTCACTTTCCATTTTAAAAGGTGTAATGAAATGTCACTTATTCAAAACCCGATATTACGCGGCTTTAATGCCGACCCCAGTATTATTCGCGTCGAGGATACGTACTATATTGCCAACTCGACGTTTGAGTGGTTCCCGGGCGTGCGTTTACATGAGTCGAAAGACCTGAAAAACTGGAACCTGCTGCCTTCGCCGCTCTCCACCACCACCCTGCTGGACATGAAGGGCAACCCCTCCTCCGGCGGCATTTGGGCGCCGGCGCTCTCCTGGGCCGATGGGCAATTCTGGTTGGTGTATACCGATGTGAAGGTCACCGAAGGCGCCTTCAAAGACATGACCAACTATCTGACCACCGCAAAGGATATTCGGGGCCCGTGGAGCGACCCGATCAAGCTGAACGGCGTCGGGTTTGACGCCTCGCTGTTCCATGACGACGATGGCCGGAAATATATCGTCCAGCAAACCTGGGATCACCGGGAGTACCATCACCCCTTCGATGGCATTACCTTAACGGAGCTGGATACCAACACGCTGAAGTTA
Organism: Klebsiella sp. 54; assembly: GCF_018223875.1. Taxonomy (NCBI): domain Bacteria; kingdom Pseudomonadati; phylum Pseudomonadota; class Gammaproteobacteria; order Enterobacterales; family Enterobacteriaceae; genus Klebsiella; species Klebsiella sp. 54. Next base: position 35,337 of record NZ_JAGRRA010000009.1, on the reverse strand, counting down.
ATGCCGGAAACCGCGCGCACCATTTACCGCGGCACCGCCGTGGCGCTGGTCGAGGGGCCGCACCTCTATAAACTGAACGGCTACTACTATCTGTTTGCCGCCCAGGGCGGCACCGTGTTTACCCACCAGGAGGTGGTGGCGCGGTCGAAAACCCTCGAGGCCGACAGCTTCGAAACCGAACCGGGTGACGTGTTCTTAACCAACGTCGATACCCCGGACAGCTACATCCAGAAACAGGGCCATGGCGCGCTGGTCTCCACTCCGGAAGGCGAATGGTATTACGCCTCGCTCTGCGCCCGGCCGTGGAATCGCCCGGGGGAATCCATCTACGACCCGCGCGGCTGGTCAACCCTCGGCCGGGAAACCTCGATCCAGAAAGTGTACTGGGACGATGAGGGCTGGCCGCGTATTGAAGGCGGTCACGGCGGGAAGACCTTCGTCGAAGGGCCGAAAGACGCCATCTTCACCGAAAGCGCCAGCGATAACAGCCAGCAGGATGACTTTACGTCGCCAGCGCTCGACCCGAACTGGAATACCCTGCGGGTGCCGTTTACGGCCAAAATGGGCACCACCGGCAACGGCAAATTAACCTTAATCGGTCAGGGTTCGTTAGCCAATACGCATGACCTGTCGCTGATTGCCCGCCGCTGGCAGGCCTTCTATTTTGACGCCGCGGTGAAGGTGAAATTCGAGCCCTTCAGCTATCAGCAGATGGCCGGGTTAACGAATTACTATAACGACCGCCACTGGAGCTTTGTCTTCCTGACCTGGAATGAAATTAACGGCAAGGTCATCGAAGTCGGCGAAAATAACCGCGGGAAATACACATCGTACCTGAAAGATAACGCCATCAAGGTGCCGGACGGCGTGGAATACGTCTGGTTCCGGACCAAAGTCCGCAAGCAGACCTACAGCTATGAATACAGCTTCGATGGCGTGACCTTCACCGAGATCCCGGTCCAGCTGGATGCCGCAGTGCTGTCCGATGACTATGTGTTGCAGAGCTACGGAGGGTTCTTTACCGGGGCGTTCGTCGGCCTGGCGGCGGTAGACTACGCCGGGTACGGCACCCAGGCTGAGTTTTATCAGTTCGAGTATCAGGAACTGGGCGATAGGTTAGCGGCCGATGGCAGCTACAGCTGGGAGGCTGGCGAGACGCGGGATAAGTAAGAGTGTGTGAGCCCACGCTACCGGTAAGGTAGCGTGGGGTTAGTAGTGTGTTTGATGTAATTAAAGCGAGCGCTGTCGGATGTCAGTCTGCAGGGCGCAGCCGGGCCTTCAGCTCTTCGGGAGTAAACGGCGGATCTCGCCGGTGCAGCATTGCATGGCAGTTGGGACATACCGGGATCAGATCGGTTTCTGGGTTCAGACGGTAGTCCTGCTTTATCCCGGACAGCGGAATGAGATGGTGGATATGGATAAAGCCCTGGCCGATATCGCCATAGCGGCTGGCCATATCCAGACCGCATACCTGACACCGGCAGCCGTGCAGGCGAAGCGCCGCCTGACGAGCCTGACGGTCGCGCTCATAGCGATTGATCACCACCTGCATCGCCGCCCCTTCCACGTACTCCATGGTCGTCTGCCCCTCATCGGGGAAAAGCGCAGCCTCGTCATCGCCAGCGCCCTGCGACGCGATCGTAAATCCTTGCTCCAGTAACAGACGCACGCATTTGGATTTAATCCCCCCGCTGAAATCCGCCGGGGTAAATTCCGTGCCTGTCGCAAGCGTGGCCGCTAACCCGACGATGGCTTTTGAAGGATACCGACGCCCCTCAAACTCGATCTCATACAGACGCGCGCTTTTAAACTGATGCGCAACGCCTGCATCGTAAGCGCGAATGGCGGCGATGATGCATTCCTTGGATAAATGGTCCGGTAGTTTTTTCATAAGACATAGCTATCTGATGGCGCGAAGCTTGAGTATAAATAGAAAGCTATGGGCTTTTCGAACAAATAACTGGCAGTGATAGTTAAATAGCGATCCACGTAGAATCGCCGCATCTGGTAGGTTGATCGGCAAGGATTTTGCGAGCATCATCGCATTTATTTAGCTGCCAATGTAACGCTATGCCCTCCAGCACGACCCTGCAACACGCGATCGAGAACATCACCATCTGGCGCAAAGGCGAACAGCGTGCACCGCATAAGCCACTGCTGCTGCTGTACGTCCTCTCACAGTACCAGCGCGGCCATGTGCGGATGTTCGACTACGCCTCAGAGATACGCGATGAGCTGCATAGCCTGCTGGAACGCTTTGGCCCGCAGCGCCGCCAGTACCGGCCGGACATGCCCTTTTGGCGCCTGAAAGGCGACGGCTTCTGGGAGCTGCACAACAGCGAACAGTGTTCAACCCAGGGCAGCCGACAGCCGCCCGGCAAAGAGCTGGAGCTCTGCCACGTCGCCGGCGGCTTCGATGAGCCGCATTTTGCGCTACTCAACAGAAATAAGAAGCTGATCAATACTCTCGCCCATCAGATCCTCGAAGCGCATTTCCCGGAGAGTATTCAGGAAGAACTGGCAGAAGAGATGGGGTTTGATCTGCAGCAGATCCGTAAAGAGCGCGACCCACATTTTCGCCAGCAGGTGCTGCGCGCCTATAACTATGAGTGCGCGATCTGCGGCTTCAATATGCGCCATGATAATACCTCCGTCGCCCTGGAAGCGGCTCATATCAAATGGAAGCAACACGGCGGCCCCTGCGAAATCCCTAACGGCCTGGCGCTCTGCGCGATTCACCATAAGGCCTTTGATAAAGGATCCATTGGTCTGGATGAGGATATGCGCATCCAGGTTTCGCCGGCGGTGAACGGCGGAGGCATCGTTGGCAGGCTGTTCTGGGATTTTGATGGTAAGCCGATTACCTTGCCGCAGGGGAAAGAATGCTATCCGCAGGAAGGGTTTGTGGCATGGCACCGGCGGGAGGTGTTCAGGGGGTGAGGGAGTATGGTGTGTAACTGATCTCCTCTGATCTCCTCCTGATCTCCTCCCTGAAAACAGTGCCAGGCTAAACTGAAGTCTCCGGTCTTTCTTCCATCTCACAGAGAGGCACATCGCCATGAAAAAGACCCGCTATACCGAAGAACAGATAGCATTTGCGCTGAAACAGGCCGAAACCGGCACTCGGGTGGAGGAAGTCTGCAGAAAGATGGGCATTTCTGAAGCCACATTTTACAACTGGAAGAAAAAGTTTGGCGGCACGGGCGTGACAGAGCTGCGCCGCCTGCGCCAGCTTGAGGAAGAGAATCAGCGTCTGAAACGTCTGGTGGCCGATTTAAGTCTGGACAAGGAGATGCTGCAGGAAGTTATCAAAAAAAGTTCTGAGGCCGGCTCAGAAGCGTCAGGCGGTGCATTTTCTGCGGCAGGCTTACCGTATCAGTGTCCGACGGGGATGCGGACTGCTGATGCAGAGCAGAACCGTTTACCACTGGCAGAGCCGGCGGGATGATCTGGCGATAACCCTGCATATCCGGGAAATAGCGGAAACCCGGATCCGCTACGATTGACCGCGTATTCATATTCAGCTGCGGCGGGAAGGCTGGCCTGTTAACCACAAGAAAACACACCGAATTTACTGTCTGGAAGGCCTCAACCTGCGCAGAAAGCGCCCCCGCAGGCATGTCAGTGCAGCACATCGTCAGCAACTTCCGGTCCTGACCGGAGTCGATCAGTGCTGGAGTATGGATTTCGTGTCGGATAACCTGTTTAACGGACGACGTTTCCGGGCGCTGACTGTAGTGGATAATTTTAGTCGGGAGTGTGTGGCGATCCATGCCGGAAAGTCGCTGAAAGGTGAGGATGTGGTCGGTGTGATGGAAAGGTTGCGGGTGCTGGGCAAGCGCCTGCCGGTACGTATTCAGACAGATAACGGCAGCGAGTTTATTTCGAAAAGTCTGGATAAATGGGCGTATGAGCACGGGGTCACAATGGACTTCTCCCGCCCCGGAAAACCAACGGATAACCCGTTTATTGAATCATTTAACGGCAGTCTGCGGGATGAATGCCTGAACATTCACTGGTTTCTCTCGCTGGAAGATGCGCAGGACAAACTCGACAACTGGCGCAGGGAATATAATCATGAAAGAATGCATTCATCATTAAATGACATGACTCCGGCTGAATTCATCCGAAGTCTCCGGAAAGACGAAGGTCTCTGATTTAGCACTGCACTGATTTTGGGCCAGGGTCACTGATTTTGGGCCAGGGTCAGGTTGGTGTGGCGGTGAATGGGGCGCTGACGGGTAGGGTTAAGGTGCCAAAGAATAGTGGGGGAAGGCTGGGGGTGGATTATTGTGCATAAGCAATAGTTATAATAAATATTCCAAAAAATCTACAGAAAACGATATTTAATTAATTATTTTAAAAAAATATGAAGGTGAAAATCAGCTCACCTTCACATCTAATATTTAGCGCATTCATTCGTTCATTGACTGAATGGCAAATTTTTCCAACATATTAGAAGATGGGTGATTTGCAAGAGATACTAACTGATTAACTAACGCGATAGGTACAATAGCATTCTCATACATATCACACTTAAGATGTTCAACAACATTAAGAATTTCATCTAAATTAGAAAATGAAGTTCTATTCAACTTTTTAATTTCCTCACTATTTTTAATAGGTATAGTTAAGACCCAAACCCTATCCGATTTACTACGATAAATCAACTTCCCGCTGTAATAAGAAGTTGATGCATATGGAGGGACTTTATCTAATTCTTCTTCAGTGGATGGACCGGGAAGGATATGTTTATAAATATAATTATTAAAAAGTGGCAGCGCTTGACCTTTTAGCAAACAAGCACTACCTCCAGAAGAGATTTGTTCTGCATGTTCAACAAAAGAACCTGATTTTTCTAAGCCGACTAATTTTAGCGAATACTCATCAATATATAAATTACATAACTCCCTCATATCCTTGTGCAATTTTGCCGTTTGTCCAAAGAAACCTAAAGGGCCATCCTTAATAAAAAGGAAGCGTTTTAAAAATGAAGGTTTTCGAGTAACAATTTCTTTTATACAATGAACAATAATTATATGTTCAATCACATTCGTCAAATATCCTAAAATACCGCTAGCCCCTAATTCCTCATCTACAACCTCATGAAATCTTAAAATATCAATAAGATTAAATGACTCTCCACCATAAACGAAATACCCTTGAGCATCGATACTATCTTTATTAACAATAACATTTTCAAAGACCTCTCCATTGCGCTTAGGCAAACTCCCAAATGTTATATTGGAAAGAGAAAAGTCACAATCTATACTCTTCTTTTTGAATTCATGAAAAACCAACCACTTAAGTGTATCTATGTATTTTTTACCATCTCTATTCTCATTAAAAAACTCAATTATAGGTATTCTAATAGAGTCGACCATTGAAAGAGAGTCTAAAGAAGTTGCTTTTGTAGGAATAGCAAGTTTAAATCTTGCTAGTTTTTTAAATTTTTCCATTTTTTCAGGATGGATAAATGGAGAATCACCTAACTGTTTTAAGTCATCTAAACTGAACTCCAATCCTCCGAACTGAAAGAAGGCTACTTTCGAACTTGGATAGTTTTTTCTAACAGTAACCTCAGTATAACCTCCATCTACAGCTATGATTGTCGCTACATCTCTTGATGACCCTGTATTTATTGCGAAAGAGTGCTCTAGAACATCATTTTTCGACTCTTCATTAGTAGATGGAAACTTACATCTTCTCATCAAGTTTTGTACATAAGGATCATTAATTATATGAGTATGTTGAGATTTACTAGCCCACTCAAATGGGCGATTACCTTTTGCATTATAGCTCATCACATGCCCTTATTAGCCAAGAATCGGTCAATTTGAACTGGAACAATAAAAGGGTTCGTGTACGTCTTCATACGGACAAATCCTTTGTCATTAGTTGCAGAAAATCTGACCAATGATTGTGTAAAATCCTTAAAGTCATAATATTTTTCTAACTCTTTCGTCTCGTCAATGTTATTCAAGTGAGCGATAAACCAATTTTGAGTATTCTTTAAAATATTTGCACTAATAGAACTTACTTCTTGGGTAGCATAAACCATGCCTAAATGTAGTTTAGCACCTTCTTTAGCAATTCGATTATATATTTGACTTAAATCCTTATCATCTTTCTTAGGAAATAAATTATGTGCTTCTTCAAAATAAAACTGAATGAAATTATTAGGTAGGTTTTTAATAAATCGATCCATTGCCAAATTAAATGTTGAATGACATATTTTCTCTGAGAATAGTCGCTGAACAACAGGTTCTCCCTGTGACAAGTCAACGATAACAATCTTTCCTTGTTGAAGGAACCGAGGAATTTCTGTTTCAAAAGATTCCTCCATACTAGTTGTATGCAATTGATGTAATTGTTTTACAAAAATTTTCTTATATCCACTTACCTGACCTTTTTTACCTGGAGATCTAAATGTAGACAAAAAGACCAACATTGCTTTAAGATCATTGTTAGCCCATTCTTTACTTTCTTTTTTAACATAATCCTTTATATACTGAAGATCATTATATTGCTCCCAAACCCTTTCAAACCAAAGGCATGCCTCATCAAAAGATAAACCTTTAGTTGGATCTATGGTCCTCCCCTCTACAATTGAATTATTAAGATCAGCTGCACCTTTAAAATAAATTTTCTCACCATTAGGTTGAATAAAATGAGCACGAAACAAACAACATTTATACGCAGCAACAAGTCTAGTATATCTAGTCCATTCAGAGCCAAATTTATCTTCACTTTCTGGCATCTGCAAATTTACCGCAATGAAGTTATTTACATAATCACCGCTACCAGATTGCTCATTAAGATAATTACAAATTAAGCTAAAGCCAGTTTCAATTTCTTTGTAGAAATTAACCTTCATAACTTTAAAATCATTTTCTTTCTCTAATACACTATACCTGACAACTTTTTCTTTATACAAGTCATATATTGCTGTCCCAGAATCTTGTCTATTAGCGTTAGCATACTCACCATTTACATCAAATATAATCTGTCCAACTGGAAATGAAGGGCTACCAGAAGTGGTAAATTCTTGGGTTTCTGGGGGAGCGGAAAGAAGTAGCGTTCTAGCCTTATTTGAAATTTCTTCTGTCGCCTCTATTATCTTTTTTACAGTATTCGATTTACCCGTACGAGTCATTCCAAACATTGCAGATCTTTTACCTAAAAAATCTTTAGGATTTACCCATACGCTAACATTCTCCTCCTGAGACTGATGTCTACGGCTAGACGAATATCTTACGCTACCAATTCTAAAATCAGAGGCTTGACCAACTATACCATCATCATCTCGTTGATTTACTATAAACTCGAGGACATCACCACTGGCCTTGTAAACACTATAATTATTAGCAGAATAAAAGTTCTCAAGGTCTGCACCAAACTCTATCTTCCCACACTGTGTACGATAGAAAACCCCAAGAACTCTACATTCTAAACCAGAGAAACTAAATTCATAGCGTGTGAATTCGTCTAATTTCCCATCTTTTAAGCTACCTGCTCTTCCTGAAATATCTAAGTTATCTTTGTAATATTCTATCATTGACGATATTACATCATTATCAGTAGGGAGTTTTGTCTGAGAAAGAGCCCTAAGTAGTACAGCCTCTTCAACACCATCCTCACCATCGTAAAAAGCAAGTAGAAAACAACCAGCTGGTATTCCTTTAACTTGGGCTTTCCAAGCATCACAAACTAACAGTCTGGCAATATCATAAGATAAATAGAACGGTCGACCAACAAACTGTTCCTTATTTCTACCTTCTTTTAATAAATCTGTTGATAAAAACGCATTTAAATTCATATAATTTCCTTTTTCAATTCAGGGTCTTCAAATCTTATTTTTGATTGCTCTGCGTATTTTTCATCCGCTTCTATTGCTAACCACCTTCTTTTTTTCAATTCGGCACAAAATCCAGTTGTATTACTACCACCGAAAGGATCAAATACAAGATCATTTTCATCCGTCAAAAAATCAATAAAGAAGTTAACTATACCTTTGTTCATTCTCGCCGGGTGTGGTTTTATATTCATTTGTTTACATTTCCTAATAAAGAAATCATTAGATGATACATTTGAGAAAGACATTACATTGTGTGGTAAGCGAACCTCTCGAGACTCATCTATAGGCTCAAGTTCAAAAAAATTGTGAGATATGCTTCCACCATGATCTTTTAGGAAGCCTTTTTCACTGATATTATGCTCTGATGGACGCATTCCAGCATTATAACTTTGGCGCTCTAATAATTTCCGCATACTTTTACTATAAGGCCGTAAGACTTTTTTATTATCTGCTTTCGGATAATCAGTCTTAGCAAGCCACCAAACATGAGTATAGCTATCAACAGTACGCAACCTATTAACTGTGACCCATTGAGCAGGAGATGGCAATTTGGCGGGGTTATAACAAATAAACTCCTGAATTAATCGGAGTTCAGAATTCTTCTGTTTTGTCATTTCAAACAAACATTCTAAGTGCAAAGTTGATTGTACAGGCCTCTCCGGTTCCCAGGCATTACCTATCTCAATGACAAGTGAGCCATCATCAGCAAGGAGTTGATTGAAGACAGGTGTCAGTTTTTTAAACCAATCTCGGTATGCCTCGCCTATCTCATTCCCATATTTTTTCTTATTATTCAATGGGAAAGGCGGTGACGTAACGATAAGATTTACTTTCCCTACATATTTACTAATATCCTCGTCATTAAGGACATCAAGAGAGTCCCCAAGATAGAGCTTTCCAAGTTCTGTTTTATAGTAGAGATTCATATGGTATTGAATACCTTGCAAATTTATAAAATTTTCTAAGTCAAATCCGTGTTTCTTCAGCTGCTTTCAGCCTAGGTAACACAGTGTATCAAAGGGAGTGAGGTTCTTAAGTTCGCACGAGAAATCTATCCCTTACAAAATTCTTTTACTGTTAAATGTTTCAGATTTTCAGCGTATTTGAGCATTTGTAGACGCAATACTACCGTATAGCGCATCTGAGTGTACATTCTACGACGTCGATCATAATTCGTTACAGCAGTAACGACATTGGACTGACCCCGCACCGGTAGATGATTCTGCCCTATAGTTTGAGCATAGGAGGAGCGTTTGGGCACACCACGATTTACACCTGAATTTAAGGAAGAAGCCGTCCGTAAAATAACGGAACGCGGTTATTCCGTAGCCGAAGTATCTGACCGTCTGGGCATTTCTGCACACAGCATCTACAAGTGGCTACGGGCTATCAAACCTGATAACAGCGAGCAGCATGACCGGGATTTACTGGAAGCTAAAAGCGAGATTCTGAAACTCCGGGCACAGCTAAAACGCACCGAAGAAGAACGGGATATCCTGAAAAAGGCCACGCGGTACTTTGCAAGGGAACCCGACTGAAGTACCGCTTTATCAGTAAGCACCGCACTTTATGGGGTGTCATGACGATGTGTCGGGTACTGAATGCCGCCCGGGCCGGGTTCTATGCGTGGCTGCATAACCCTGTCTCGGCGCGTGATAAAGATAACCAGCGCCTACTGATGCTTATCCGCGACTCGTATTCCCTAAGCGGAGGCGTATACGGTTACCGGCGGGTTCATGGCGATCTGAACGAAATCGGGGAAACCTGCGGTAAAAACCGGGTGGGTCGGATCATGCAACTGAACCTGATTAAAGCCGTGCGCGGCTATAAAGCGCCACATCGTATCGCTGGCAGGCCTTCAGTCGTTGCTCCTAATCGCGTGCAGCGGCAGTTCACCGTTGTTCGGGCCAATCAGGTCTGGGTCACCGATATTACTTATATCCGCACCTGGCAGGGCTGGCTGTATCTGGCGGTGGTTATCGATCTCTTCGCCCGTAACGTGGTTGGCTGGTCGATGAAGCCCACTCTCTCTCGCGAACTCGCGTTGGACGCTCTGATGATGGCGGTGTGGCGTCGAAAACCTGACGGCGAGGTTATTGTACATAGCGATCAGGGTAGCCAGTACGGAAGTGACGACTGGCAGCGCTTCTGCCGGACCAATAATCTGGCACCGAGCATGAGCCGGCGTGGCAACTACTGGGATAATACGGTGGCCGAATCGTTCTTCAGTTCACTGAAAAAAACGCATCAGGAAGAGAATATACAAAACCCGGGATCTGGCCCGGGCGGATATCTTCGATTACATTGAAGTGTTCTACAACCGGGCCCGGCGACACAGTCATCCCGATGGTATCAGTCCGGAGGCCTTCGAACAGGCCCCATCGTGAGGACAGAATTTGTCTACGGGTGTGGGGCAGTTCAAGGTTGGGGCCAAGGATGAAAACGCAAACGAGCAATCAGAGAAGCCAGCTCATACGCTCGGAAAATATGGTGCAGCGTCCAGACTCTCCAATCGTCAGCAAATTCCTGTCTGACGACTCAAGCGATCCGTGAACCGGCTTAAATGCCGGTTTTTTAGGCTGACTTTCAGACTTTCCCGCTGAAGCTGAGAGTGCATGTCTATGCTGCAGGAAAGCGCATGAGTTTCGTGCGTCAATTTTAGTCCCAGCCCCCATGATTCACGGGCCTTGAGTACAAATTGGCAATGAATGAAAACTCATGCGTTAAGTGAAACGGGCAGGCTGGCGGGGCTGCGCACGCCAAGCATTAATATTTCTTCGGGCAAAATCAACTGATTTCGCTGGTAAAGTAGGAGAACTTTTCTCTTGAGGCAAGATACGCATCCTGACTTTACTTCTAAATTTTACAAAGGGTTCATACGACAGATAAAATATCTCAACCAATAAATGATATTGAAATCACCCACTTGTTGGATTTTTTGGTAGAACAGCATAAAATCAGGCACATGAAGGTTGAAAGGTATGCGTAGGGATGACAATTTAGTAGGTAAATGGTCAATCGCTACTTAAAACGTAATACACATTAGACTTTCTTGGCTCTTCTCCTGCCGATTAAAGTCGCATTTTATCGATATCTAGAGGTCTAAGATGGATCAAAACATCCCTAAAGAACAAGAATCAACTGCACAATCTACTATCAGAAGAGTAAGTATCAGAAACTTATTCCTTGATCCTAATAATTACCGCTTAATTCATGAAGATGATCAAGTTGACGTACCTGAAACTGAAATCAAAGATAAAATTGTACAACAAAGAACCACAAGACTTATTTGTGGCGATAAAAACCAACATATACAAGATCTTATAGATAGCTTTAGAGCAAATGGCTATTTGCCTGTTGATCAGATTCAGGTAAGAGCTCTTGAGGATAATGGATATGTTGTTATTGAAGGGAATAGGCGCGTAGCTGCTTTAAAAACATTATTAAATGAATACGAACAAAAAGGAAATAATCTGGGAAAAGTTCTACCAGAATTTTTTAGTTCGATCCCAGTAGTTATTTACCCAGACTCCACACCTGAGCACCATCTTACTCTTATGGCACTTAAGCATATCAGTGGGAATAAAAAATGGGGGGAGTGGAATCAGGCAAAGTTACTTGAAAATATGAGTACAAACTATAAGTTAAGTGAAACAGATATCTGTCATAGGATTGGCATAAGTAAAGTTGAATTAAGGCGTAGTCTAAGGGCTTTATCTCTTGTTGCGCAATATAGAAATTCTGATTATGGTGATCAATTTACAGAAAGCCGATTCCCAATATTTAGACAAACAATACGTAGTCAAGCATTAAAAGTATGGCTTGGATGGAATGAAGACACTGCAAAAGCAGAAAACTTGAAAAATAAAGAATTATTTTTCTCCCTGCTATCCCGCGAACCAATCGAAGAGGAAGATGAGAATGGCCATGTTGGTTACAGTGAAAGGTTTCTGGAGCCAGCTATAAGTAAAAGGGATGATATTGATCTTCTTGCTAAAATCGTGTCTGATGAGCGTGCTTTGTCGCAACTGCAATCAACTAGAGATCTTAATAGTGCTTACCGTGCTAGTGATTTAGTATTTAAAGAAAGACAAGAAGCTGCTATACGCTCCGTCTCATCTGATATTGATACATTATACCAGCTTGCCATTCGACCTGAATATATCCCTGAACTCGAAAGCGCTTGGGGAAAATTAAAAACAATTATTGATCGAACCAACAGTATCAGCCTGACTGGTGTAGCACAAACAAACGTTTATTACGATAGAATAAAAAATCACTTTGAAGAATTATATATAATAAACTATCGCCAATTAGTCGGTATGCAAATTAAAGGACTATCCTTAATTAATATATTTGCCGGATTAAACAATACCGGTAAGACATCATTATTAGAAGCGATTTATCTTCTAATTAAACAAAATGATTTAAATGGACTAATAGAGGTAATGCGTCGCCGTGGGAAAGTCTCCGCTGAGCATTTAGACCCTACGTGGATGATTGAACAATTGACTAATCCTGTACTTATTTCAGGCGTATTTGATAACCATAATTGTTCATTAAGCTTAAAAACTATCGAAGAGTCAGACAATTCTATCGATAAAACAAAATATTTATCAACTATAGAGATCGATACTACATTTTCTAACTATAGCCAGACCTCGTTGAATCGAACTTACAAAGGTCGCGAACGTGAGACAATTGCGGACTATATAAAATTGGTATGTCCTGTCGCATTCAGTAGTCCATTTTTCTTGAATGAACCTCATCATTATGCTCAATACTACCACAAAAGTGTTCAGTCTAAGTCATTGCCGTTACTGATAGAGTTCTTGAAAGGATCGATTCTTCCTACGCTGAGAGATATACGGCTTACTGATGAAAGACAGCGTTTCATTGTTGACGATGAAAAATTTGATGAAGGCGTCGACATTTCATCTTATGGTGAAGGGTTGCAGAGAATATTTTTCATGTCCCTTATATTTTCAAGTGCTAGTAATGGTGTCGTTCTTATCGATGAGTTCGAAAACGCCCTACATCACTCTCTGATTTCTGATTTTTCTTCTTTTATTTATAAACTTGCTAAAAACTTCAATGTCCAGGTATTCATCACAAGTCATAGTAAAGAATGTATTGATGCATTTACCTTAAATAAAAAGATAAAATCAGAAGATCTAGCTTGCCATGCATTAATAAATAATGATGGTAAAATTACCAATAAGAATTTCGATGGTGATACATTCCGTACTTTAGTTGAAGCAGGAAACGTTGATTTGAGGGATGCTCGATAATGGAAAACATCAACTCAACATTAATTTTTTGTGAAGGCCCACATGATGTCGCGCTAATTTGCTTGGTATTGAGTAAATTCTTTAATGCCCAAGAATTCAGTGGAAAATTCAATCAACTGCCTTCGCCCTATAATAGCATGTATCAAAAAGCCCTTGAAAATCATGCACAATTGGATTTAAGTCTTGAAATGGCACATAAATTCTTTCTCCCAGATAGAATTTTTACTATTGATGATACTTATGTCAGTGTATTCAACTCTGGTGGAAAGAATAGAGGCGATAAAATAAATGGGTTTATTAAAAACCTGTGGGTAATGACTGAGAATAGCAATACGTTCAATGTGAGTGATCGCGGTAGCATTTCTAGCCATAAGTATATATTCATTTATGACGCAGACCATAATAGCAAAGAAACGATACTTAATGAGATTTACACCGACTTTTCTATCATCGGTACATCTTCATGGCTAACAGAAAATTGGGAAGCTTATCCTGAGGAACCTTTATCAATATATACACAGAATGGTGAAGTAGCAGCTATAATATGGTGTAATAGAGATACTGGGAAAGGAACTCTTGAAGATGTCCTATGCGAATGTGTAGGTGACGATGAGCTATTTAGTTCCGCAAAAGAAACAATTCAAAGATTGCATGAATGGGAACTCAATAGTGATAATGAGCAACGTAAAATTGCTGAGACGGCTAAAATGTATAAGGCTACATTATCTCTTATGGGTCAAAGGAAGAAGCCAGGAGGTTCGGTTAACGTGATTATTAGTCAATCAAAATTACTTAATCAAGATAATTTGGCTAAATCAACAACAATAAGTAAAATGGTAAGATTTCTCAATGGCTTTATTTAGCCATTTGATATGATCAATTGCGCCTCACAATGGAGGCGCAACTTTCAATACTCGAGCACTTTAAAATAAAAAGGGGAAACCATTTTTTCTCGATTACCATCTAGTTAGTCTGCCCACCATTGAACCATCAATCGACGTTCATCCAAATGTTCAGATGTATGGATATCAGTCGCACGTACATTATTACGCTCAGAGTGGCTTAACTGGCGCTCTATCACGTCATCGCACCATAATCCCGACTCGCCTAAAGCCCCACACGCCATTGTTCTAAATCCATGCCCACAAACCTCTTTTTTCTCATCATAACCCATCGTACGCAATGCACTGTTTACCGTGTTTTCACTCATAACCTTATTTACGTCATGATCCCTTGGAAAAAGAGCTTTTTTCACCACTAAGTTGCTAAGTTGCTCTAACAAGACCATAGCCTGCCGACTAAGCGGAACGATATGTTCCTCTTTCATCTTCATGCCACGGTACGAGTAACGCACGCCTTTAATTTCTTCTCGCTTTGCAGGTACACGCCAAAGAGATTTATAGAAATCAAACACTTCCCAACTAGAAAAGCGTAACTCGCTGGAACGTACAAAAGCTAGCAGAGAAAGCTCAACCGCAATCCGGGTCATTACACGACCACGATATGCTCCAAGACGAGCAAGAAACTCAGGGAACCGGCTTGAGGGTAAAGCGGGGTAATGTCGCGCTTTGGTTGTCGATAACGCACCGGCCATGTCATTTGCTGGATAAGAGTCGATGTAATCGTTCTGTACGGCATACCGCATAATGGCTGTGACGCGCTGTTGCAGGCGCTGAGCGACGTCGTGTTTACCACTGGCATCAACTTTTTTAATCGGGGCTAACAGGCGGCTAGTTTTGAGCTGGCGAATATCGGACGAACCGATATAAGGGAAGATATAAAGCTCAAGATAGCGACGAACGCGCGATCGATGGTCTTCACTCCAGCGCTTGTTACTGGCATGCCATTCGCGAGCAATGGTTTCGAAAGTATATGCACCCGAATTCTCAGCCTGAGCTTCTTTCTGTTCGGCTTTTGGGTAAATGTCCTGCACTAACAGTTACTTAGCTTCGTCACGCTTTGCTCTTGCCTGAGCAAGCGTCACCGTTGGCCAAACACCAAAAGCGAGGCGATCTTCTTTTTTGTTTGAAGGGCGTCTGTATTTCATGCGCCAGTATTTAGCCCCCCTTGGCCGAAACCGCGAGATACAACCACCGCCACCGGCCATTTTGTAGGTTTTGTTTTTTGGTTTTGCGGTCTCGATCTGTCTGGCGTTGAGCTTCATTTGGGGCACATTTCTAATCAAAGTTAAGATGTCCCCAATGACATCCGGATTTCAACGGACAACCTCGGACGACTCAGGACGTGAAAATCGCTGCAAGCATTGATTTTAAAGGGATAATTTGACTTTCTCGGATGGTCTTGGAAGTACTAATGGTGCGAAGGCCGGACTCGCCAAATCAAACTAATCAACTGAATTAATTAAATATAAAAACACCAAACCTTAGTCTATATACTCACTTGTATACTCAATCAATTTTAGTTAGCAATCATTCAAAACCAATGAGTTAAAAAAATGCATGTAATCCCATTTTTAGAAAATTTCTTTAGCAGAGACCAACTGAAACTCTCTACTTCAGTTGGTCTTAGCTAATACCCCAGGATAGTGTTTCGCAATAATGTCATTCATCATTTCTATCAGCTCCAAACGCTTGAATGTCAGATGGGCTGTTCCCTTCTGAAAGTAGCGGATGCTGAAGTATTCATCCTCGTAAGCATTCTTAGCCGGGTTATCCCGAATATGTTCCACCAATCGGATAGATATATCACCACGGTTGTCAGGTATTGGTTTGCCATCAAGTAAAAACAGCATCCGCTCAAGGTCAGCCAACTGATCCCTCCGCCAACCCCAGTTAAGGCTAAAGCCCCAGCGGTTATGAGTTACCAAATTGTTAATGATTATCTTCTTACCAAAGCTGCAGGGGCTATTGGTTTTATAATCCCACGACAGGCCTTTGAAGACGTTAATGATCCCGCGCTCAAATACTTCCGTTTTGTTCAGATGTAACTGTTCAAAAGTACTGAGAATGTTCGCCTCACTGATAGTAGGAAGATCGCCCTCCTCCAGGTTCTTGTGCCACTGGTCGCGAGCCTGTGCATCCATTAAGGCCATCATGCCGGATTTCAGCATCAAATCGCGCCAGATACTACTGTCGATATTGCGGGTGACGGCAGGCATCGCTTTATCTGCCTTCTCAGTTAGCCAACTATCGTAGCGGTGCCCTGGCTTCATCGCCCAGTCTTGCGCTGTACCACCGCCAATTTCTGAGGTTAACCGTGAAATGGCATCAAGCTGTTCAATGAGTTGTTCTATCTGTTTTAGTGCGGAATCGCGTCCAGTGACTACACGTTCGATACTGGTCGAAAGAATGAGCTCATTGTGTTCCGTCAACACTTCTGGTTCTGTTTGCATCGTTAATCGTCCATAAAAGCAAACACGCCTGCCGGGAGTGGCAGGCGCATTATGCGATGAATAAAAAAGGTGGGAAGTTCAGATGTAAAAATCAGGAATGGGGCTCGAAGAAATCAAGTATTTATTAATCCGGTAGCTCGCCTGGCTCTGAGAATATCGGTGGCGGTCAGGAATGGTGTTTGATCTTGCCAAGTGAATCCCTTACGGTCAGTGCGTACCAGTTCATAGCGTTCCACCAGGAAATTCACTGCATCAGCAAGTGTAATACCAGCTTCAATATGCTCTTGGATGGCCTCGTCGTCGTGAAATGGCGTGTCGTTAAGTGTCAGGCCGTAATGGTGTTCCAGCAGATACGTTAACAGTTGCTGCCAGACCTGTACGGGCGACAGGCGTGACGAAACCGGCACCGTGGTCGGTACAGTTGAAATGTGCATAATTTGGGTCCTGATAAAAGAAGAGAGAAGACGTTATTGGGCGGGATAAACAGTGAGATAAACGTAGCCCCAGCTACTAAGGGTATCAGCTATACAAGTTAGACCTGTAAGCTGAATGGTCATCTGATGTTGCTGCTGTGGATTTAGCTCACCGGAGCGCAACATATTTTCTAACTGCTCTATAAACAGTGGGAAAGCATTTTCCAGGCTTTGTAGCTGCTCTGGGCTAAAGCTTCCCGTCAAACCAGCCCTGTCAGCCAGGTAATGCAGCCGGTTGCCTTCCTGAACTAATCTTGCGCCAAATCGTGGGATGATATCGCTTTGTAGCCCCCATTCATGGGATAGTGTGAATGGCATGAAAACCTCCGTTTAAAGCAACCCCTGCTCAGCAAAAGAAACCACTTCATTCCCAACAACCAAATGATCCAACACACGCACTTCTACCAGTGCTAACGCTTTCACTATCAGCTGAGTGATGTGTTTATCCTGCTGACTGATTTCTGTCGTACCTGACGGATGGTTATGAGCCAGAATGACTGCAGCAGCATTGTGCTTCAGTGCCAATTTAACCACTTCGCGGGGATGAACTTCGGTTTGGCTGAGTGTGCCGGTAAACAGTGTTTCGCATCCCAGCAGGCAGTGCTGATTGTCGAGATACAACACCATAAAAACTTCACGCTCCTGATGAGCCATCTGTAATTGCAGCCAGGTTTTAGTGAAGCTGGTGGAAGTAAATGACTCACTCGGTTGACGCTGATATTTCTCCAGCAGTCGTAACGCCCGACGAATGATGCGTTGCTCGTTTGCAGGAAATATCGGGGATAAATTGAATACAGACATATTTGCTCCTTAAAACAAAAAGCCTCGCCGGTTTATTGGCAAGGCCTAGCGGAAGGGATAATAAAAAGGTTCATGAAACAAGCTGCAGCATATTCTCAGCCATCACCCACAGAGCACGGTTGAGCTTTACATCACCGTCGATACCTTTAACAGCGCGTGTATGGGCGCGTTTACCTTTAGTGGTTCGTCCAGACAGACCGCCTTTAATCAGGTTTTCCTGAATGCGCTGATAAGTGGTCCACAGGTCGTTACTTTCATCCTGCCAGCGGCGTGGGGATAGGATTTTCGATTCCGTCACCGGCTGATGCTCTTCACCAAAGCGATAGGTTAATGCTGCTTTCGCCATCGCCTGTTGTGCTGGCGGCGGTAACAAAAGCGACTGCATTGCATTGCGCTTCTCCTCCACCCGGTCAAATATCCCCAGTACCTCGTAAGCCCCTTCAATGACTTTCTCCACCACGTTACCCTTATGGGGAACACGCACTTCACCAAAACTCTCACCGCAAATCAGCCCATTTTGGCAAACCGATCTAAATAGCCCCGGCAGCATCTGGTATGAGCTGGAACCGTCATGGCTATTAAGCAGAATAATTTCCGGCACTTGCTTGCCAGTGATTTGGCCTTCGCGGCGCAGGCGCAGCATATGTTTAGTGTGTTCACGCTTGCTCTGATCCCGCACACGAGTCTGGCAGGCGAAGAACGGCTGGAAGCCTTCTCGCTGCAGGTTATCGAGAATGGTTATGGTCGGGATGTAGGTGTATCGGTCACTACGTGATTCATGCTTTTCTTCACTAAAGACACTCGGTACGTAATGCGCCAGTTCATCATGGGTTAGAGGACGGTCGCGGCGAACCAGGTTGACCGCACCAAAGCGGCTGGCTAATTTCATGATAATTTCCTTAGGTTTTGGGGCATAAAAACAAAAGCCCCTGCTCCGTAAGGAGGCAGGGGCGATATGCAGGTTCAGTGATCGTTGCAGCAGAAGGCGGCTCAGAAGTTGTCCAGGATCCGTAATATCTGCGCCATCAGGGCAGTTATCAGCGCGGTCACCAGCAGCGTGGCTGCTTCTCTGGCTGCATCTATGCTGTCGTCATCGCGACCGGCCTGACGAAAGCGGATTTCAATAAATTGTCGGGCTTGCTGACCGCCGTACCAGGTCAGAACCTGACCCAAAGCGGTCACCAGCATTTTCAGAAAAATCATAGGGTTTGCTCCGGACTGCCTGACGGCAGTCCGTTGGTGATGTGACGTCTTTTATGGAGGGAGATGAAACAGAGAGAATACTCAGTTATAGGTGTAGCGCCACGCCCCTTTGTCGGTGGTGACTACCACTTCCGAAGCCACGCACTCATTGTAAAAATTTACTTTGACGGACTGCCCGTAGCGCAGAGTGATCGGCAGAATGGTTTCCTTGTTAACGGAGGACATAAACTTTTTGTTGTCGATGCGGCAGTTGCCCCGATTAACGTCAATGTTTTCAACTTTCACACTGTCATCCAGCGAGGTGACCACTACAGTGGCGTAGCGTGTTCCGGCAGGATGAACATAATCACTGGTCTCCACTTTTATTGGAGACGTTGGCTCGGCCAGCGCCGAAGCAGACAGTAAAAACAGTGCAGATATCAACCATTGTTTGATTTTCACAGCGTATTCCTTTTAAGAGAAACGTATCGCCGGGACATGAATATCATCATTCATTACCAGCGATAAACGGTACAAACATTTACAAATCAGAGTGATGCCTTTGCCACACAGCCGTGTGTGCCAAACTCGGGCAGCACCTTCGCCGCCCCAACTAGTGTGAAGGTAGCTGGCTTAACACCTTCGCCGGATACCAAGACTTGTTTGCCGTTACGCAACTGTGTCCAGGCCAGTACCAGGTTATTGCTGCCGACACGACTTTCAGACTCACTGATATCAATGGACTCCCCACCGTCAATGCTGACCTGGAGGTTTCTATCCTCATCCATACTGACTTCATGCCCGTTAGCGTCCGTAAATATGACCGTGGCTGGCTGTGAGCCGTAATCCTCACAGGACAGATATAACTGCGATTGACCTTTCCCCTTGATAACAAACTCTGATACGCCTTGGCCCCAACCGCTGGACCAAGTGTCCTTATTTCCGAAAGCCTGCGCCATGACCGGAACCAGGCCACAGACCAGCACCAACGCGCTGAGTGATGAATTGTTCATGAATGTATCCTTTTGTGAGTAAAGCAAATTGCCCTGACGGACGGGAATGCAGGCTCATTCCCTGATGAGCCCGCTGATATACTGATAATGCGGCAGAGCCTGAATGAATCTCGGGTCCTGAAAAATGCGAGTGATATGGCTGTTTCGCACAAAACCGCTGAGGGTCATCACCACATCAGTGATGGCTGAAAGGGTGAACACCTGAATGCGATCTTTCGATACGGCCACCAAGTACCACTCCCCGTCCAGACAGATAAGCCGGTAAGGGGCCACTGCAGACTGCTGATGACCCTGATGCAGAAAGTGAACACGGCGATTACGGATGATGGCCTGAACGATAGCCTGGAAACCACCAAACAACGCGGGTGCCTGACGTGGCGGGGCATTCCAGATAATGCAAGGGGAATCCTGACCACTGTCGAGCAACACCGACAGCAGCCTGGGATCCAGAGTAGGAAAGTAATGCGCCACGCTGGTTATCCGGGCAAAGCGGAGAATGTCGCTGTTGGTGCGAAAGGGACCCCGGGCGTCCAGGAGCCGGAAGCTTCCACGGGAATATTCGATGTCGAGATAACGTAGACGCTCACGCAAGTCGCGCTGAACGGTGCGCTCAGAAACGCCAAACTCCTGAGCCAATTGTCTGACGCAGAGTGATTCGCCCATAAAGAGGCGACTGACCAGGATGGCGAGACGGCTGGCCAACCGATCATAGCGGTGTCCCTGTTCAGACATGTTATGTGCTCCCAGCAGAAAATATTGGTACCAGTCATCTGCTGGCAGTGAAAAATGGATTAGCGGGAAAGACGTTGCTGCCGGAGCCAGGCTACTATGATGCAGGCCGGTATGGTGACCCGGTAAGCCGGACCCGCAATGTCGGAAATCATCCACGCCGAACTGAGCGCAATGGCGACGGGACCGGCGATAACGGACAGAGCTCTGGATGCCACCACCACAGTGCCCCAGGTGGCAATCCCTCCCAGTGAGGTAATGACGCTGGCGGACAGCACGGTGGCGAGTTCTAGGGCGGCCAGCGAGGAGGTACGTATGGCTGCCTGTACTGCTATCAGAATGAGCTGAGGGGTGGGGTTGGTCAGGTCGAGTTGCATATTGCGAGAAAAAGTAGCCAGTTCTTCCGATGTCATTTGGTCCAGGCTTTTCTCCAGCACCTTCATCAGCAGGCACAACTCAATGGTCTCGGTGGTGCTTTTCAGGTTGTAGTTCACATCAAGCTTATCGCAAACATCCCTGAGGATTTCCCGGTAGGTCACGCCCTGCCCCAGCCGAATCAAACTTACCAGCGTATTGGCCCCGTAACGCTGAAATTCACCCGCAATCAGTTGCCAGTAGCGCCGGTGTTCCGGTGCCAACAGACGATATTCAGGGGTACTGGTCAGGCTCTCTGTCCAGCGAGTGTCGCCGTCACGAGGGTCAGTGATCAGAATAGAAACCAACAGTTGTAGCTCTTCATTGCTGCACTGGCCCAGCAGGTTTAAATCGGGGTCATTACGATAGACAGCCATTGTTCTTCCTTAGTTAGTGTGGTGAGAGGTCACACTGTAAGGGGGGCTGTTGCACAGATAGGTCTTATAAAATGGTGAATTTTTACGCGGATGGAGTTGAATGCGACACTGAGTGTCATAGTCCCGTGACAACTACGACTAAAACATACACACTGAGATCGGGTGGTGCCGCCATCCATTATGATGATATATATCTGATTTTAAAATGAATTACTGCATTTGTTCGAACAAAGACTGTATAGCCAGATCCATCAGTTCTGAGTGGTCCATACTGTGTTTTTTTGATAATTCCTCAAGCATCCTTATGCTTTCTTTGCTCAAGCCGAGAAGTTCGGCAGTCTGTTTTTTATCCGTCTCTTTTCTTTTTTCACGTACCTTCTTTTGTGACCAAGCTTTAGTCAACGAGGTGACTAACTCTTTAAAATTGTCTTCTCTTGTAAGCAGATAAAGCTGTGTGATTAATGCGTATTTACTATCACTCTCTGTGAGAGGTTCTAAATCAGCCAAGAACATATTTTTTTTCTTTAAGTAACAAACTGAAAAAGAAACCGACTCTTTGCTTTTCATCAAAGAGGTGACATTGACCTCACGCCTGCATATCTCTTTATCTCTCTTGTAGTTACAGGATAAATGTGAAATCAGAAGATTTATTTCAGTATTTTTGAATGGCAACAAACTTAATAAGGTCAAAATGGATTTATAGCGTTCTTTATGTCCGCCTACGAGTCTGGGTAGACAAAATGTATCAGAAACGCATTGAGCTTGCTGCTTACCCCCCACATCACTGTAGCGATGTATATTATCCGCTCTAAGCAGTTTAAACACACCTCTCCATTCGAGCTGCATCAGATTCCACCAAAAATAGTGGCATGCCTCGATATCATTTTTAAGCCATACAATACAACCATCGGAGAAAGCGTCATTTTCTACATCTTTTACAAGTTTTTTTATCTTATCAAAAGGAGATTTTACTTTATCAGAAGCGACCCCCGAACAAATAAAATCTATTAATGCCGGGGCATTATTAGTTATCTGAGGGAAATTTGAGTTTGCTATCGTTATATTTAGCGAAATTAATATGCGCCCGAGCATAGACAATGGAAAGGTTGAAATATATTCCCTTATCAGCATTGGTTCCTCTCCTGCCAATTCCTGCGCAGATTTGATTCTCATCCTTTTTATACGCTCATCACTCATGTCCAGTTCCTTCTCTCAAGCCTACTTTTAGGATAACTTAAGCCAAAGTGTTAATGAAGATTTTTCGTGTTAAAAATGATGTTTGATAGAGGAAAAAACAAGGAAAAAACGTTCCATTCATAGAACGAAATCCCTTTAAATACTGGGAATGATGGCACTTTAATAGCATACCCAGTCAACTTCCCCATACAACGTTAACTCCAGAGTGATTTAAGGAACAGTCAGGAGCAGGTTGATGGTGCATGGCTACCGGATGTACACACGTTACATAGCACAAACTGTCGGATTGGTAATATATACCTGACACATCCTTTCTCTCTGTTACGCTTAAATCTATGGGTTACCTTCATAACCCTTCTGTAATCAGAAATGATTTAATCAAGATAGGTTGAAACATCAAACCTCAGTTTTAATTACCTGAAGCATTATTTTTAAGGGTATTTTTTTACAGCTCCAGTCATTGATGTGAAAAAAAACCACTGGAGATTTTCATAATGAATTACACCTCTAATCCTTTCTGGCAACAACGTATTACCGACACCTTTCTGAACGCCCTTAAGGCTTATCCGCGAGTCTTAATGCTGAGGGTTGATCTACGACTACCCAATGCTCCAGCAGCTACAGATGCTGCTGTCATCTCCCGATTTATAGACTCTCTGAAAGTAAAGATTGCAGTGTACCTGCTTCGTAAACACCGCGAGGGCAACCGAAAACGCATGACCGACCTGCGTTATATCTGGGCAAGGGAATATGGAGAACGCAACGGTAAAAAGCACTATCACATGGTGTTGTTGCTTAATCGCGAGGTCTGGTGTTCCGCAGGCAACTATAACGATCCGGCTTCACTAGCAGGTTTAATCAAACAGGCGTGGTGTAGCGCCTTACGGGTGGGTACTCAGGAGTATGCAACGCTGGCACACTTTCCGGAAAGCCCGGTGTACTGGATTGACAGAGGGAATAACGAGCAACTACAGGAGGCATTATTACGGGCTTCATATCTTGCAAAGGACCATACCAAAGTTACTGGTGATGGCGAGCGTAATTTTGGATGCAGCCAGCGCTGATATCCCCGTCAAGATTCGCCCCAGCCTATCGGTGCCGATAAGGCTCTCAGGTATTTTTTTACTGGCAATCCCTATCCTCTGAAGGAGTACCGGCGTGCAATAGAACTCAACCACGCCGGACCCCTCCCATCGTTAATTTTCAGAGGGAGATATTCCATGGCTACTATCAATAACCCCATTCTTAGTGCTGAAGACCCGCTTATAGACATGACTTTTATCACTACATATACAGGCATGAGCGACAAGTGGTTTTATAAACTTATTCAGGACGGAGTTTTCCCAAAACCCATCAAGCTGGGACGTAGCTCACGTTGGTTTAAAAGCGAAGTGGAGAGCTGGATGCTGAAACGTATTGAGGATTCACGAGGGAACTGTCTGCGATGAAAAGATAGTACACAGCGGAATGTATGTAGTGGAACACTAATAACTCAGAAACACGAAAACCAGCCCTCATCGAGAAAACACGTCGAAGAAATCACCGGAGCTGTCGCTCCGGCTCGGATTCACTCATTACTCAAAGTAATCCATGTCCAGTTTGGGCACTTTAACCAAACGAGAGGAAACGCCAACCTCGTTTTCAATCATCAAATGAACTAGACGTTCGCCATCAACCAGCACCATTCCCTCAACGGATTGGGCAAAATCTCGCGCCTGAGAAGTAAAGCCGGAAGTGGTAATAAATACTCCTCGTTTGGCCTTTTGTCCGGCCAGCGCACCATAGAACGCCTGAAGTTCAGGGCGGCCAACTGTGTTCTGCCAGCGCTTAGCCTGCACGTAAACTTTTTCCAACCCCAATTTATCAAGCGAAATAATGCCATCGATGCCACCATCTCCAGTACCTCCTACGCGCTGAAGATCATCCCTATGTCCTCCATATCCCAGACGATGAAGAACATCCAGTACGATAACCTCAAAACGCGCCGGAGATACCTGCAACAAGTTTTCCAGTAACTCATCAGCAACAGCATCCCGCAGCTCTTTTAACGCTTGATCAAGACGATCGTCAGGGCTGCTTTTTGCCAGCTCTTCCTGGTTCGGTGCAGCTGGTCTTGGATCAAGATCGACAGCATCTGGCTGCTGTTTTAATTTCACGTTCATGAAATCAAAGGCCAGGTGGTTCACTTCCTTTTCGGCGAGTGGCTGGGGATGAGCCTGTACCCATTTAACCCCGTCGGGCGTTAAGCACCATTTTCCTCTGGATAAACTTTGCGATAATCCAGCTCGCTTCAGACGGTCATGTGCCCAGCCCGCCCGATTTTTATAAACTAACTGACCGCTGGCTATTACCTCTGCTCGCTGATTATCATCAAGATTAAGAGCATCTGCCGCAGCTTCATGCGCATCACGAGCTGGTACGCCCTCAGGTTTACCTGCCAGAAAACGGAGAACTGGTTCAATAAATTTATCGTAGGTAGGAACGGCCATATATACATCCCTGATAAGGTTCTTATTAGCTCGGCTGCGTCAAACCGATCAACTAAAGTCTGTTTAGTTACTTAGCAATTGAGTGTACTTCCAACTGGCGAGGAGATGAACACATACCTCAATGATTTTACTCACTAAGCTAAAGTCTCATCTCCACATCATAAATCAGAAAATATCACCCCAGCCATCTCATCCAACCCCGTTTTGACTACTTCCCACTTGGGCATAACTTGTCCCATCAGACGGTAAAAACGCTCGCTATGGTTGTGCTCAGCTAGATGACACAGCTCATGCAAAATTACATAGTCAATGCATTCTCGGGGAGCTTTAACCAAGTTTGGGTTAAGAGTGAGCCGACCGTTAGGAGAACAACTCCCCCACTGTGTTTGCATGGTAAGAATACGCAATGGGGGAGGAGTATTTACCCACAGAGCCTGCTCGAGCATGGCTTCGAGCCGTTTGGCGAAAACATCTTTGGCACGGGTTTTATACCAATCAATAAGAAGCTGCCGGACCTTTTCAGGGCTCTTCTGACGCAAGGTAACTTCCAGCTTTCCGCGCAACATTTTTACGCGTTGTACCTCCGCAGGTTCTTCAATCACCTTCAACAAGTATTGTTTGCCAAGGTAATAATGGCTCTCGCCGCTGATATACTTACGTGGCGTAATGTATTCAATCTGTCTGCGGAAATCCCTAAGCTGCTGATAAATCCAGCGCCCACGTTTCTTTACTGCCGTCAGAACGGCCAGGTCATCAGCCTCTGCAGGTGCAGAAACAACCACACGGCAATCTGGATGCACCTTAATCAACACGCGACTTGTGGCATAGGGACGAGACTCACGGTCAAAGTTGATCCACTCGTCTCCGTAGATAAAGCTCATAGCCTGCGTTTGCGTGTGAATGGGCACAGCTTACACTCCGCTCAATCCGACACGGGTAATTTGTACAATCATCTCGACGATCCTCTTCGCCTGGTCCATTCCGCCGCCAATGGCTTTGCATTCCTTAAACATCAATGGCAACAGCTTTTTCCTGATATCTGCTTCAATGTTCTGCGGGTTTATTGAGTTTTCGGCCACTGAGGTTTCGACTGAACGGTCCACATCAAAAGCCAGTTTTATCCATTTATCCTGAACTTGCGAATCGGTAATCGAGAAAACCTCAGGTAGCATTTTCTTGAATACGCCAAAGTAAGCCTGAGCATGGTGGTTGCCGGCAAATACATCTGGAATATCATTCAAGCGTCGTTCATGCACTTGCTCTTCAAACTCCCGGAAAAGCATGTATTGCTTGAGCGGATGTTCGAATAACTTCTCAGCTTCTTCAATAGCTTGCCGTAATAGCTTAGAGAACGCCTCCTGCGCATAGGGATCGTCACGCAGTTCTTGCTCGATCATACGAGTAACACGCGTTTTTATGATGTCGGTTTCGTTACGGGTTTTATCTTCGCTCCACTCATCTGGCTGCACTTGCCCCATTTTGTTTACTTCGTAAACACCATCAGGCTCCCGAACTTCTACGCCAACAACATGCTTATCGAGTAACTTTTTGACCTGCTCGGCATACTCATCATAGTCGATACGCTCACCGGCATCTTGCTGCACTAACTGGCGTAAACTTGAGAACTGCTTCACCGTCTCTTTGTAATGACGGCGATCATCTTCACTGAAGCTCTTGTCTTCAAAGAAGGTGGCTGATTGCAATGCAACTTTTAAACAACTGGCAAATTCAGTCAATGCCTCGTAGAAGTCTTCACGTATTTTCAGGTGCACATCGACCAGTTCGCCATTTTTTTCTTCAATGCGTGGTACCAATACCTGACGCAGTTGCTCGGTATCCTGCCTGTTCTTCACACCGTCAAAAATCGCCCACAGGTTGTTATAAAGCTGCGGTAAACGTTTGTATTCGGTGCTCATCTGATTATAGAGCCCGGCGAGATCGTCAATCTCATAACCACCCTGAGTGCGGGATGCAAGTTTCTGGTACTTCTCTATGGTGGTATCCAGCTCTTTGAGAATGCCACGATAGTCTATGAGCAGACCAAATTTCTTCTTGGGGTGCAAACGGTTAACTCGTGCTATCGCCTGAATCAGGTTGTGCCCTTTCAATTGCTTATCAATGTAAAGCACAGCGTTCTTGGGCTCATCAAAGCCGGTTAGCAGCTTATCGACCACGATCAGCAACTTCAGCGAATCATCTTTATCAAAACGGTCTATCACGTTTCTGGTGTAGGATTGTTCATCCTGTTGACCGACATTCTCCTTCCACCATTTAACAACTTCAGGTGCAGTAGACTCATCAACTTCAGTATTGCCTTCACGCGTGTCAGGAGCGCTAATCACCACCGCGGACTCAAATAGCCCGACCTCATCTAGGTATTTCTTATACTTGATGGCAGCGGCTTTACTGTCACAAGCAAGCTGACCTTTTAATCCTTCGTCAATGTTTTTCACGAAGTGATTGGCAATATCTAATGCAATCAGACGAATACGATCGTCTGCGGTGTAGATCTGGCCTTTACTGGCATATTTGCGTTTAAGATCGGTTTTTTGCTGGTCGCTTAACCCTTCGGTAATTCGCTCAAACCAGCTATCAAGAGCACGTTCATTCACATCCAGATCGGGAATACGCTCTTCGTAAAGAAGTGGCGTTACGGCTTTATCATCCGTTGCTCGCTGCATTGTATATGCATGGATGATAGAGCCAAATTTATTGGTCGTTTTATCATCTTTTAGCAATGGAGTGCCTGTAAAAGCAACAAATGCGGCTTTCGGCAACGCCTGCGTCATGCGGATATGGTTTTCACCACCTTGGCTACGGTGACCCTCATCAATCAACACAATAATATCTGAACTGGTATTGATGCATTCAGGCTGCCTAATAGCGGTATTAAACTTCTGGATCAAAGAGAAGATAATACGCTCAGTGCCCTTCCCAATCTGCTCTGCCAAACGCCTGCCAGATGTTGCGATCGCCGCTGACTTATCCCTCTTCCCTGAGAGTTCGCCGCTGGAGATAAAGGTGCGGCTAAGCTGGTTTTCCAAATCGACGCGGTCGGTAACCACCACAATGCGGCATTGCTTTAAGCTTTCATGCAAGATTAGCGCCTTGCTCAGAAACACCATCGTCAACGATTTTCCCGAACCGGTTGTATGCCAAATAACTCCACCTTCACGGCTACCATCAGGTCTTTTGGTATTGATACGCTCAATCAACCGCTTGATACCAAACACTTGTTGATACCGAGCAACAATCTTGCCTACCTTTTTATCAAATAGTGTATAAAAGCGAACCATATCCAGCAGACGTTCAGGCAACAATAGGCTTATTAACAGCTTATCTTGCCCGGTCACGGCCAACTCGCCCGCAGCTAGCAACTCTTGGTACCAATCTCTGGCCGCTACTGGTCGGTGACCAAATAGTTTATCTAGCTGTTCAGGTAGAAGTTTCTGATTCTTGATGACATACATTTCAGCATCAGAGAGATCCTCCTCACGCCAGGTGGCCCAGAATTTAGCCGAAGTTCCGCAGGTACCATAACGGCCATCATGACCATTAATCGACAACAGCAACTGGCTATAAACAAACAGGCGTGGAATTTCATTATGGCGCTGGTTACGGAGAGTTTGTGATATTCCTTCACCAATGGTTGGAACCTTTTTAGCATTACCATCCGGACGTTTGGCCTCAATTACCACCAGTGGAATACCATTCACAAAGCAGACGATATCAGGCCTACGTGATTCAACACCGTTAGCTCGCGTTACTGTGAACTCTTCGGTAAAGACAAAACTATTATTCGTTGGATGATGCCAATCGATTAAGGCAATAGTTGGGTTCGCCTTTTTACCTTCGATAAACTCGGTAACGGAAATCCCATACATCAAGTGGTTATAGAGACGCTCATTGGCAGTAAGTAAGCCCTGATTCAAAGCCGGGCTGTTGACTTCAGCTATCAGATTATCAATAGCCTTGTCAGAAAGAGAATATTCCTTCCCACCAAATTTAAAAGTTCGCTTTGCCAGTTGCTCTCTGAGGAGGTGAACCAACACAACTTGATCGGGTTTGCCTGCCCGGGCAGACAGAGCCTCTTTAGGAGAAAGGTAAGACCAGCCAAGGTTATTCAGCAGCATCAAAGCCGGAAGCTTAGCACTGTATTCTTCCTGAAATTTTGGGGCATATTGGGTGTTCATTATACTCTCTTGTAGTGCTCTATTGCGCCGGAAACCTGACGTTTTCCTTCCTGATTAACTATCCGGAATTTCCGGATAGTTCGACTTCGAGCAAGTTCGCCTTTAGCCATGGTGTTGATCGGTTCTTCGTTAATTGTTCAAACATCCTTATCATATAGCTCAGCCATAGATACCTTAGTAAGCCACAACATATCTGACTGAAAGCGGCACTCAACACGAGCACGGCCATCGTCGCTTTGAAACAACAGGAACTCACCCACCGGAGCTTGCGGTAGATGCTTATCCGTCATGCGGTCTCCGTTTGCACTCGGCGTTTACCGATGAGCAGTTGTTGCATCAAGGCTTTTTTTTCTTGTTCTAAGCATTCGAGTTGTGTTTTTAGAGTTTTGATCTCAGAATCAGCAGTTGAGAGAACTGAAGCAATCTTTTGTTGTTCAGCTAATTCAGGAAGAGCTATTTTTAGATTAGAAAAGATAGATATCCAGTGACGTTGATGCCCCCCAATTGTGAAATCAAGTATCTGCATAGCTTCAAATACATATTTTATAGAAACACCATCTCTTGACGTAAGAATTTTCATTGCGCTTGATTTAGCTTTGAAAGGGAAATCAACAAACTTACTATCTGTCGTGAAATCATCAAAAATTATCACGGGTAATTTATCGTTATATATACCTTCTGCTTCATTGGTATAGCCAAGAATAAATGTTTTCCCAGCCGTGAGAACCGGGGTTTCATAATCGTCATTATAATCAGTTGATTTTACCAAATAGGGAGTGGGTTGCGTATATTCTAGAAGAGAGCCTAACTCTACACACTTCCATCCCCCCTTAAATTCCGAAAACCGTTTCTTTCCTGTAAGCAATTGCTGCATCAGTGCTTTTTTCTGCCTTTGGCTATTAATCAGCAGTTGCTCAGTAATGGCGATCGCCTTATCCCACGTAGAAAGTATTTGAGCTATTTTTTCTTGCTCTAAATACGGTGGAACTGCGATCATCAACTTTTTAAAATAAGGCAACCCAATAGTCTTAATTGTTGATCCGACAGCCTGTCGCTCAAACTCTGTCTTATTTAATTGAAGCCAATAATACAAGAACCAACTATTCAACTTTTCCTTATTGTCACACCTCCAAGCAATAAAGTGCTGGCTTACAGCCATGGCCTCAGCCATCACTCCGCTCTTCCCAATCCCTGCATCGCGAGTTAACACTACAGTCTCAACAGGATGTAGTTCTGCTGAGCTATTATTAATACCTTCTTGTGATATTTCCTTATCCGTCGCATATACATAGCCTTTGTCCAAACGATAGCTATCTGTCAGTGAAATCCATTTAATTCCCCCATTCCAATACTCAGGGCGGCTCTTGCTCGGTGTATGACCACTGCATCTCTCTGCAAAATTATCGAGCAGATCATACTTCCAGCCCTCAGGAATAGCAGTTATGTCAAGCTTGCGAGCCATAACCTAACACCTCCAAATATGCAGCCATCTCTGCTTCAAGTTTGCTTAATTGGGCTTTTAACTGTTCGCGCTCTGTGCGCACTGCCATAAGGTCGATATCTTCCTCCTCTTGGAATGTATCAACATAGCGGGGAATATTTAGGTTGTAGTCGTTGTCGCGAATGTCCTGCAGACTAGCAAGATAAGCGTATTTATCAACGTTATCGCCATTACGATAGGTTTTAACAATTTTGGCAATATTATCCACACTCAACTTATTCTGGTTTTTACCCGGCTCATACTCACGGCTGGCATCTATAAACAACACCTTATCGTCAACTTTCTGCTTTTTAAAAATCAGGATAGCTGCAGGGATTCCTGTACCAAAAAACAGCTTTTCGGGTAACCCAATGACCGCATCAAGTAAGTTTTCTTCAATCAACTTCTGGCGGATTTTCCCTTCGCTAGAACCACGGAATAGCACACCATGAGGAACGACAACCCCCATACGCCCGGTTTTCGGCTTCATAGTCTCAATCATATGCAGAATAAAGGCGTAATCCCCCTTTGTTTTTGGCGGCATACCACGGCGGAAACGACCAAACTTATCGTTTTCCACATCATCATGCCCCCACTTATCGAGCGAGAACGGTGGGTTAGCGGTAACTACATCAAACAGCATTAAATCGCCATTTTTATCCAGCAGTTTAGGGTTACGAATGGTGTCCCCCCATTCGATTTTGTGGTTATCCTCACCATGCAAGAACATGTTCATTTTCGCCAGCGACCAGGTTGAACCGATGGCTTCTTGGCCATAGAGCTCATACTGTTTAGAACCATGATGCTGTACTACCTTGCGGCCACATTTCATCAGCAAGGACGCGGAACCACAGGCGGGATCGCAAATAGTGTCGCCAGATTGCGGATCCAACAGTTCCGCCATCAGTTCAGAAACTTCCGGTGGGGTATAGTACTCACCCGCCTTCTGACCACTATTGGCGGCAAACTTACCGATTAGGTATTCATACGCATTGCCGATTACATCCAAACCGCCCACGCGGCTAGGCTTAAGGTTCAGCTCTGGATTTGAGAACTCCAGCAACAGATCTTTGAGGATTCCGTTCTTTTGTTTTTCTTCACCCAGCTTGTCAGTATTGAAAGTAATGTCCTGGAAAACGCTTTTCCCACCATCTTTCAGCTTGGTACCGTTAGCTTCTTCAATGGCGTGAAGCGCTTCGTCGATACGCTCGCCGTTGCCAGGTTCATTACGGCGTTTATAAAGTGCATAAAAACTGGCCTCTTTTGGGAGAACGAACCGTTCGTTTTTCATCATCTCTTCGATCAGTTCCGGCTCATCGCCATACTCTTCTTTGTATCCATCATAGTGATCCTGCCATACATCAGAAATGTACTTCAGGAACAACATAGTAAGGATAAAGTCTTTATAGGTATCAGGACTGATAGTGCCACGGAAGATATCGCATACGCCCCATAGCACCCTATTAATACGGTCTTGATCGATTTTGTTACTCATGTTCTATTTATCCTTAAGTAATTTTTGCAAAATACCAAGCTCGAGTTGGTGACGATTACTTTGTAACTTACTGATAATTCTATCTTCTTCCTGACAGACTCGTTGAAGCTCGATAATTTGTCGTTGCGTATGCGCAGGTGGAACAGGAATCTCCACATCCAACAATGCTGCTTTAGTAACAAGCTGGATGTTTGTACCACTGCGATTAAACATTTGTTGTGTCATCGGGTGGTTAAGTACCCAACACAGGTATTCTGGAACTATCTCGTGTTCTTCCCTTCGAAGGGTAACGATCAGAAACTGGCTGGTAGCTACCACTGGGATGTCACTGCTATAGACAACCGCGACGTTCCGGTTCCCCCTGGCGGCAACGACTATTTCACCTTGTCTGAGGAAAGGTGGTTCAGCACGTTGCTCCCAACTAATCGCCGGTAAAGCTTCATAATCTCTCTGCCAATCCAGCTCAAGGTCCTTAATTTGTAATATGCGTACATTCCCATCAGACGCCGGTTTGACAGCCCCCCGGAAGGTATAGCCTGAGCGAATATCAGCCAAATCACCTATCTTGTATAACTTTGTTGGCATAATAGCCTCAGTTAAGTGCAGCATCACTGATGCACTAATCTTAAAGAGGATTAAAAGGGCTGAGCTATGAGCTCATAAAGCCCTTATGTTGATAATCCACGCCTGCATAACTTTATATGTGAAGCGAGAGTAATATTACCAAAACCAGAACAGCCCAATGAATTTACGCAGCAACTTAGTGAGCGATAATGAACCTTGTAAAGTCATAACGTTAGCATCAGGCGCTGCCGGATTTGCTTCTGTTGTTACGCTAAGTGTTATAATCTGCTTTTGCAAATCGTAAGAAACTTGATAACATGTCACTGATTCGATCTCCTATCCTGGTTTAGACGCTTCGGGTTTGAGGTTAGCGAAAGGCTGCAACCAATCGCACAAATCACTCTCTTCTGTACGACCGCTACTGTAATAAAAGTGAGTTGATGCACTTATATTTGCTCAGGCTGATATCAAAGTCAACAAGTATTTTATGTGCAGTAGCAGCCCTACAGAAAAAGGTTATCCCACGAAGAAGCAGTGACCGTTAATGGCTTAATCATGAATTATACTAATATACTGTTTTAATTGAATATTTAACTGGTCGTTATGTTTTGAAATCAAATGCACTGACACCTTTCTCCCGATTTGCATCAAGATAATCCGCCCACCACTGCAGCATCAATCTACGCTCGTCTAAATGCTCCGCCTTATGAATGTAAGCCGCACGCACAGAGTTACGCTCCATATGGCTCATCTGACGCTCTACCGCATCCCTCGACCACAACCCTGATTCAATCAACGAGCTACACGCCATTGTTCTGAAACCATGCCCACAAACTTCAACCTTCGTGTCATATCCCATGACGCGCAGTGCCTTGTTCACCGTGTTTTCACTCATGGGCTTACGAGGGTTATGATCGCCAACGAAAACAAAGTCACGATCACCACTGATCTTGTGGACCTGTTGAAGGATTACTAATGCCTGACGAGACAGAGGAACTAAATGAGGAGTACGCATTTTCGAGCCACGCTGCGAATGCTTTACCCCTTCGATAGCTTCTCGTTCAGCCGGTATCGTCCACATTGCCCTTTCAAAATCGATTTCAGACCAACGCGCAAAGCGAAATTCACTAGAACGAATAAAGATTAATAATGTGAGCTCAACAGCCAGACGAGTTAAAGGCCGTCCGTTGTAGCTATCAATTCGGTGGAGTAGTTCAGGTAAGCGTTTCAGTTCAAGTGCTGGTCGATGGATACGGTTGCTGGAAGCAACTGCACCAGCCATCTCTTGGGCTGGGTTGTAATCAATCAAGCCACTTTGGACGGCATACCGCATGATGGCGGTTGTTCGCTGCTGGAGACGAGAAGCAATTTCAAGGCGGCCTGTTGCTTCTACAACTTTAATAGGTGCAAGCAGGTCGCGAGTTTTTAGCTCTTCAATACTACGCTTGCCAATCGCAGAGAACAGATTGTCTTCCAGGCTCTTCAATACCCTACGACTGTGATCCTCTGACCATTTCTTGTTAGTTGCATGCCAATCTCTGGCAACTGACTCAAAGGTAATAGCTTCTTTCTTCTGTTCTTCTTTCACTGCCCGTTTGTGTTCGCGAGGGTCGATTCCAGCAGCAACAAGTCTCCTAGCCTCTTCTCTTTTTTGACGGGCATCAGCCAGTGAAGTTTCAGGGTAAACACCGAAAGCCATCAGGTGCTGCTTACCTCCAAAGCGAAAGCGGAACCGCCAGTATTTTGAGCCGTTGGGATGAATCAGCAAAAACATGCCATCCCCATCGACCAGGGTGTACTCCTTTTCCTGCGGTTTTGCAGAACGCACTTTGATATCTGTCAGAGCCATAAAAGTTCTCCTTCCATGTGCTTCCGTGAGTATATAAGCATTATCGAACCAGCATATATACTCGATTCTATACTCACAAGCGACTTGATGTGGGTTGACTCAGATTGACTTCTGTTGAAAGGAAAATCGCGGAAAGCCTTGTGTGGCGTGGATTTCAGGCACAAAAAAAGACGTCCGTTGACGTCTGTTGATGTTCCGATGGTGCCGAAGGCCGGACTCGAACCGGCACGTATTTCTACGGTTGATTTTGAATCAACTGCGTCTACCGATTTCGCCACTTCGGCACTGAAGGGGATGCGGAAACGTTCTGGATTATACCTGTCGGCGGCGGCCATGCAAGCGACAGCGTGTCGTCATTGCGCTAAGTGTCGAAAAAAACAGCGCTATCCTGCGCGGCGTCACCTTTTGCTGCCGTTCCATAGCGCGACTGCCATCAGCAACCCTCCTCTCACAACCCCCGCAACCCCAGCACCACCTGCCAGCCACTCCCCTTTCCCCTTGCCCCCCCAAACTTCACTCAAAGTCATCTCTATTTTTTCTCACACCATTCTCACCCGAATCACTCAACCCAACTCAACAC
>NZ_JAGRRA010000008.1:0-83868 GCF_018223875.1 Klebsiella sp. 54 | reverse complement strand
GACAAGGGGAAATGCAAAAAAACTTTTCGTTCGCTCGCTTTTCCATCAAGACGCTGTTTAAACGCCCTGTTTGCTGATCATTTGCGCGATTTCTCGGGCAAATCGGGAGACCTGTTGCCAGTCGGTATAGACCACTTCTTTACGGGTATCCGTTTCGCCCCCGGTCATTTTCATAATCAGGCGGATCATAAACCGATCGTACCAGCGGTAGCGCGGGTAACGTAGCGCCCCGGCAAACACCGCGCAGCTCTGCGGCTGCCAAGGCGAGTTGAGCAGAAACTTGCGCGTATAGCTATTGGTCTGCGGCGTGCGCTTCTCGGGTTTGCGCGCAACCAGGTTCACCGAAAAGAATGCCCCCGGCAGCGCCTGCAATGCTGCCAGGTGCTTTTTCACAAAGCGGTCCACCGCCGGATGAAAGTGTCCGTAGCGAATCGACGCGCCAATCACCACGCGATCATAATGATGCCATTCCACGTTATCGGTACGGTTCAGATTCAGGGTATCCGCATCGATACCCAGCTCTTTCAGCTCCGAGGCGAGAAACGAAGCGATTTCACGGGTCTGCCCGTCGCGGGTGGAAAAGAGAATTAAAGTTTTCACGAGCACTCCTGTTATTCGCGCCAGAAAGTGGGAGTAAAGAGCACCAGTAAGGTGAACACTTCCAGACGACCAAACAGCATATTAGCAATCAGGATCCATTTCGCGACCGGGTTCATGGTGGCAAAGTTGTCCGCGACGACGCCGAGCCCAGGCCCGAGGTTGTTCAATGTCGCCACCACGGAGGCGAAAGCAGAGAAGTCATCCACCCCGGTGGCGATAATAGCCAGCATACTAATGATAAAGACCAGCGCATAGGCGGAGAAGAATCCCCACACCGCTTCCAGAATACGTTCCGGCAGCGCGCGGTTACCTAATTTAATGCTATACACCGCATTCGGGTGAACCAGACGCTTAAGCTCACGGTTGCCCTGCTTGAACAGCAACAGGATACGGATCACCTTTAAGCCACCGCCCGTGGAGCCAGCGCAGCCGCCGATAAATGCGGAGCACAGCAGCAGCACCGGCAGGAACAGCGGCCAGCGCGCAATGCTATCGGTGGTGAATCCTGCGGTGGTCGCCATCGACACCACCTGGAAAAACGCCTGATTCAGCGTCGTCAGCACCGAGCCGTACACGTTATGAAGCCATAGCACCAGCGTACAGACGATGACCAGCGTCAACTGGACGCCAATGAACATTCGAAACTCAGGGTCGCGCCAGTACACCTTCAGGCTGCGTCCGCTCAACAACGAAAAATGCAGACCGTAGTTACAGCCGGAGATCAGCAGGAAGATGGCAATGATGGAGTTGATCATCGGGCTGTTGAAATAGCCGACGCTGGCATCGTGAGTCGAGAAACCGCCGATAGCGATGGTGGCGAAGCTGTGCCCTATCGCATCGAAGGCCGGCATACCGGCAAACCAGAGCGCCAATGCGCAGGCGACCGTTAGTAACACATAGATAAGCCACAATGTCTTTGCCGTCTCGGCGATGCGCGGGCGCATCTTGTTATCTTTCAGCGGGCCGGGCATTTCCGCGCGGTAGAGCTGCATCCCCCCGACGCCGAGGATAGGCAGAATGGCCACCGCCAGCACAATGATCCCCATGCCGCCGAACCACTGCAGCATCTGCCGGTAAAAAAGGATAGCGTGCGGAAGCGAGTCCAGCCCCACCAGGGTGGTCGCCCCGGTCGTCGTCAGGCCGGAAAATGATTCGAAGAAGGCATCCGTCACCGTCAGGTTCGGCTGTTCGGCGAATATAAAGGGCAAGGCCCCTACGCTACCCAGCACGGTCCAGAACAGCACCACGATCAGAAACCCTTCACGAGATTTCAGTTCGCCCTTTTGCTTACGGTTCGGCCACCACAGCATGGAGCCGATCGCCAGAGCGACAAAAAAAGTTTGAGTGAAGGCCCGTCCCGCGCCATCGCGATATATCAGGGCCACTAATCCCGGGACGATCATTGTCCCCGAGAATAAGATGACCAGCAGTCCAACGATTCGGGTTATGGCGCGAAAATGCATCTCTGGCGCTTCCTTTGATAGGCAAAAAAACAGAGGGGATTATTCGTTAATCTTCAGTAATTGCAATGAACCGCGACTAAAATCAGCCAGTTTTGCTGAAAAAGCCGCCACTTCGGCCTGGGGAAGCGCCACGCGCAGCCGAACCGACGCCAGATATTCGCTTTCAACGACATTCCCGGAAAATTGGGCGAGCAGCGCTTCAACGCCGGCCAGTTGCCCATATTCACATTGCAAAGTATATGCCGTTAACGGCGTCTTGCGCAGCGTCGTCAACTGCGCCAGCGCCTGATGGACACCGCCGCCATAGGCTTTCACCAGGCCGCCGGTGCCCAGCAGGATACCACCGTAATAACGTACGACGACAGCGGTTATCTCACCGACGCCGCTACCCATCAACTGCGCCAGCATCGGTTTACCCGCCGTTCCCGCCGGTTCGCCATCGTCTGAGAACCCAAGCTGTTGCGAATCATCAGGCGGTCCGGCGACCCACGCCACGCAGTGGTGGCGAGCATCGGGGTGATCCGCTCTGACCGACTCGACAAAGGCTTTCGCCGCCGCCACGCCGTCGGTATGCGCCAACAGCGTGATAAAACGGCTCTTTTTGATCTCCTCAACGACGGAAACTGGCGCCGCCGGGATTAACCAGCTCTCCATCAGGCCAGCTTCAGATCGCGCGTCATGTTTTCGATACTGTTTTCGTGAACCACCACGTTATCTTCGATACGGATCCCGCCGAATGGCTTCATGGCGTCAATTTTTTGCCAGTTGAAGTGCTTGCTGAACGGGCCTTCACGCCACGGCGCCAGTAACGACTCGATAAAGTAGATGCCGGGTTCAATGGTCAACACCATCCGCGGCTCGATAATACGGGTGCAGCGCAGATACGGGTATTTCGCTGGCGCCGCCAGATGCGTACCGGAGTCGTCTTGCATAAAGCCAGCAACATCATGCACCTGCAGACCCAGCGGATGACCAATCCCGTGCGGCATAAATGGCCCGGTCAGATCGTTCTCCACCATCGCCTCTTCGCTCATGTCAGTGACTAACTGGTGTTTACGCAGCAGCTTCGCAATACGCTGATGGAACTGGATATGGTAATCAACGTAGCGCGTCCCGGCTTTCATGGTGCTAATCAGCGCCAGCTGCTCGTCGTTAACGTCTTTAATCAGATGGGCGAAATCGTTATCGCCGTGTGCCGCCCAGGTCCGCGTCAGATCCGCGGCATAGCCGTTATATTCCGCGCCGGCGTCGAGCAGGAAGCTGCGCATCTCCGCCGGAGCGCGATGGTCCAGTTTGGTGTAGTGCAGGACGGAAGCATGCTCGTTCAGCGCCACGATGTTGCTGTAAGGCACGTCGGTATCGCGGTGACCGGTGGCGGTAAGATAGGCCTGGTTGATATCGAATTCGCTCATCCCGGACTGGAAAGCCTCATAGGCCGCACGATGACCATTCACCGCCGACTTCTGCGCTTCACGCATACAGGCCAGCTCGTAATCGGTTTTGTAAGCCCGGTAGTAATGCAGATAATCGATAACCCCTTTCGGGTTGATCTTATCCGCGGCGATTCCCAGGCCCAGCGCGCGCTCCGGCACCGGCCCGATATAGCCAATATTACCGCGAGCGGCAGGCAGTTGGCTGCCGATGCCATCGGCCTTCGGCAGCGCGACCACATCGACCTCTTCGGTCCAGAACGAGGTCGGCAGCGGCTCAACGTTATGCCAGTAATCAACCGGCAGATAGAACCACAGCTTCGGTTTATTCACACCGTCCACCAGCAACCAGCAGTTAGGCACCTGAGTCACCGGCACCCAGGCTTTGAACTGCGGATTGACCTTGAACGGGTATGGATGGTCATCAAGGAAGACGTTAACCAGCTCGCCGGAGTGAATCAGCAGAGCATCCATCTGAAAACGGGCCAGGACGTCGCGGGTACGTTCTTGTAGGGTAACAATATGATTTTTATAGAGCGCGGCCAGGGATTCCATCTTTTGTCCTTTGCTTTTATGGGATCGTGATACTCCGCATCTTAGCACATCGACCTGCGTGCGGGTGATTTCCGCCGGATGTGATCCGACCAGCAATTATTTAAAGAGTAATTTGCAATTCTTTAACATAAATTCCACACTCCGTTTCATCTGGTATGACCAGATCATATTGCTGGATTCAGGAGACTGACATGCTCTACAAAGGCGACACCCTGTACCTCGACTGGCTGGAAGATGGCATCGCCGAACTGGTGTTCGATGCCCCAGGTTCGGTCAACAAGCTTGATACCGCAACCGTAGCCAGCCTCGGTCACGCGCTGGATGTACTGGAAAAACAAAACGATCTCAAAGGCCTGCTGCTGCGCTCTGAAAAAGCGGCGTTTATCGTCGGCGCGGATATCACTGAATTCCTCTCACTGTTCCTGGTCCCTGAGGAGCAGTTAAGCCAATGGCTGCATTTTGCTAACAGCGTCTTCAACCGTCTGGAAGATCTTCCCGTCCCCACTATCTCTGCCGTCAATGGTTACGCGCTGGGCGGCGGTTGTGAATGTGTCCTGGCGACCGATTACCGCCTGGCGACGCCGGATCTGCGCATTGGTCTGCCGGAAACCAAACTCGGCATTATGCCAGGCTTCGGCGGCTCAGTTCGTTTGCCGCGTCTGCTCGGCGCCGACAGCGCGCTGGAGATCATTGCTGCCGGGAAAGATGTCGGCGCCGAGCAAGCGCTGAAAATCGGCCTGGTGGATGGCGTGGTCGCTGCGGAAAAACTGCGCGACGGCGCGCTGGCGATCCTGCGCCAGGCGATTCAGGGCGACCTGGACTGGAAAGCGAAACGTCAACCGAAGCTGGAGCCGCTGAAACTCAGCAAAATTGAAGCGACGATGAGTTTCACCATCGCCAAAGGCATGGTCGCGCAAACCGCCGGGAAGCATTATCCGGCGCCGATCACCGCGGTGAAAACCATCGAAGCCGCTGCGCGTCTTGGTCGTGAAGAAGCTCTGGTGCTGGAAAATAAAAGCTTTGTCCCGCTGGCTCATACCAACGAGGCCCGCGCACTGGTCGGTATCTTCCTGAACGACCAGTACGTCAAAGCGAAAGCGAAAAAACTGACCAAAGATGTCGAAACACCGAAGCATGCTGCCGTACTGGGCGCTGGCATTATGGGCGGCGGTATCGCATACCAGTCGGCCTGGAAGGGCGTGCCGGTGGTGATGAAAGACATTAGCGACAAATCGCTGACCCTTGGGATGACCGAAGCGGCGAAGCTGCTGAATAAACAGCTGGAACGCGGCAAAATTGACGGTCTGAAGCTG
Source organism: Klebsiella sp. 54 (assembly GCF_018223875.1). Taxonomy (NCBI): domain Bacteria; kingdom Pseudomonadati; phylum Pseudomonadota; class Gammaproteobacteria; order Enterobacterales; family Enterobacteriaceae; genus Klebsiella; species Klebsiella sp. 54. Next base: position 78,507 of record NZ_JAGRRA010000008.1, on the reverse strand, counting down.
GCCGGAGTCATAAGCACCATTCAGCCGACGCTGGAGTATAGCGGTTTTGATCGCGTGGACGTGGTCGTTGAAGCGGTGGTGGAAAACCCGAAAGTGAAGAAAGCGGTGCTGGCGGAAACCGAAGAGAAAGTGCGCCCGGATACCGTACTGGCATCCAACACCTCAACGATCCCCATCAGCGAGCTGGCCAGCGTTCTGCAGCGCCCGGAGAACTTCTGCGGCATGCACTTCTTTAACCCGGTGCATCGCATGCCGCTGGTTGAAGTGATTCGCGGCGAAAAAACCTCGGATAAGACCATTGCCAAAGTGGTGGCCTGGGCCAGCAAAATGGGCAAGACGCCAATCGTGGTCAATGATTGTCCCGGTTTCTTCGTCAACCGCGTGCTGTTCCCCTACTTCGCCGGATTTAGCCAGCTGCTGCGCGACGGGGCGGATTTCCGCAAAGTCGACAAAGTGATGGAGAAACAGTTTGGCTGGCCGATGGGCCCAGCTTATCTGCTGGACGTGGTCGGCATCGATACCGCGCACCATGCTCAGGCGGTTATGGCGGCGGGCTTCCCGCAGCGGATGCAGAAAGATTATCGCGACGCTATCGACGCCCTGTTTGACGCCAACCGTTTCGGGCAGAAGAACGGCCTCGGCTTCTGGCGCTATAAAGAAGACAGCAAAGGTAAGCCGAAGAAAGAAGAAGATGCTGCCGTCGACAGCCTGCTGGCCGACGTCAGCCAGCCGAAGCGCGATTTCAGCGATGAAGAGATTATCGCCCGCATGATGATCCCGATGGTTAACGAAGTCGTCCGCTGCCTGGAAGAAGGCATTATCGCCAGCCCGGCGGAAGCGGATATGGCGCTGGTATACGGCCTCGGCTTCCCTCCGTTCCACGGCGGCGCCTTCCGCTGGCTGGATACCATCGGCAGCGCGAAGTATCTCGATATGGCGCAGCAGTACCAGCACCTTGGGCCGCTGTATGAAGTCCCTGCCGGTCTGCGAGACAAAGCGCGCCATAACGAAGCGTATTATCCCCAGGTAGAGCCAGCCCGTCCGGTTGGCGCTCTGAAAACGGCTTAAGGAGTCACAATGGAACAGGTTGTCATTGTCGATGCTATTCGCACCCCGATGGGCCGTTCAAAGGGCGGCGCATTTCGCCACGTGCGCGCGGAGGACCTCTCCGCGCACCTGATGCGCAGCCTGCTGTCGCGCAACCCGTCGCTTGAGGCAAGCGCGATAGACGATATCTACTGGGGCTGCGTACAGCAAACCCTCGAGCAGGGTTTTAACATCGCCCGTAACGCGGCGCTGCTGGCGGAGATCCCGCATTCGGTACCGGCAAACACGGTTAACCGTCTGTGCGGTTCTTCCATGCAGGCGCTGCACGATGCCGCACGCATGATCATGACCGGCGATGCCAGCGTCTGCCTGATTGGCGGCGTGGAGCACATGGGCCATGTGCCGATGAGCCACGGCGTCGATTTCCACCCGGGCCTGAGCCGTAACGTGGCAAAGGCGGCAGGGATGATGGGGCTGACCGCTGAAATGCTGGCGCGTTTGCACGGCATTAGCCGGGAAATGCAGGATCAGTTTGCCGCGCGCTCCCACGCCCGCGCCTGGGCTGCGACCCAGTCCGGCGCATTCAAAGCCGAGATTATCCCCACCGGCGGCCACGATGCCGATGGCGTACTGAAGTCCTTTAACTATGACGAAGTGATCCGCCCGGAAACCACCGTCGAGACGCTGTCTACCCTAAGGCCGGCGTTTGACCCGGTGACCGGTACGGTAACGGCGGGCACCTCTTCCGCCCTTTCCGATGGCGCGGCGGCGATGCTGCTGATGAGCGAAAGCCGCGCCCGCGAACTGGGTCTGAAGCCACGCGCCCGCGTCCGTTCGATGGCGGTGGTCGGCTGCGACCCGTCTATTATGGGCTATGGCCCGGTTCCCGCTTCGAAGCTGGCGCTGAAAAAAGCGGGCTTATCCACCAGCGATATCGACGTCTTTGAAATGAATGAGGCCTTTGCCGCGCAGATCCTGCCGTGCATTAAAGATCTGGGCCTGATGGAGCAGATCGATGAAAAGATCAACCTCAACGGCGGGGCGATCGCGCTCGGTCATCCGCTGGGTTGTTCCGGGGCGCGTATTAGCACCACGCTGATCAATCAGATGGAGCGTAAAGATGCCCAGTTCGGCCTCGCCACCATGTGCATCGGCCTGGGACAAGGGATCGCCACCGTGTTTGAGCGGGTGTAAATTTACAAAAGGGTATCTCACAGCCAATGGCGTCAGAACAAGGCAGCAAGCGAGCGAATCCCGATGAGCTTACTGAAGTAAGTGATTCGGGTGAGCAAGCTCAGCCAACGCAGTGATGACGTCATTGGCGAAGAGAGACAGTTTAGTTGCCGTTCTTCCCGCCTGTCAGGGGCGGGTTTTTTATTTGCAGATATCAGATAAAGGCAAACGCGTCGCCAAACAGGCGATCTTCGCGCGCGCCGCGTTCGTTGCAGAACAGGTCGCGAGCAATCTTAGCCATCTCGAAACGCCCGGCAATATAGATATCGTGATCGGCCAGGGTACCGTAATCCTGCAGCACCGCGGTCAGCACGGTGCCGGAACGCCCACGCCAGCCCTCTTCCGGCTGCTCAACCACCGGCTCGATGCGCAGATTTGGATGCTTGACGCTCAAGGCTTCCAGCTCGGCCAGATCGTACAGATGTTTGGTCTCGCGACCGCCCCAGTAAATCGCGATATCGCGCTGAGGATTGCGTGACAGCGCGGTGAGCAGAATAGAACGCACATAAGAGAAGCCGGTACCGCCGGCAATCAAAATCAGCGGGCGGTCTTCATCTTCACGCAGCCAGGCTTCGCCATGCGGAATATCAACCTCAATTTCACGCTCTTTCAGGATGCGATCCATGACCGCCATCGCGTACAGATTGAGCTCCGAGGCGCCGATATGCAGTTCGATAAACTCCTGTTCCGCCGGCGTGGAGGCCATGGAGAATGGGCGTTTGTCGCGCTCATCCATTACCACCATCAGATACTGGCCAGCGCGGAAAGAGAATGCCGCTTCCGGTACTAATCGAACACGATACACGGTATCGGTAATCGCCTCCACCGAGGTCACTTTACAGCTTAAGGTTGTCATGCGTCCCCTCTGTCGGGTCTAAAGAGCAAAACAGCGGCGTTAGCCCCGCTTACTGTTGTTTAAAGATGGCCAGATCATCCCAGATGGCATCAATGCGCGCCGTGACGGCAGGATCTTTTTTGATTGGGCGACCCCATTCACGCTGGGTTTCGCCAGGCCATTTATTGGTGGCATCCAGCCCCATTTTTGAACCCAGGCCGGAAACCGGCGAGGCAAAATCCAGATAATCAATTGGCGTATTCTCTACCAGTACCGTATCACGAGCCGGGTCCATACGGGTAGTGATCGCCCAAATCACATCGTTCCAGTCGCGGGCGTTAACATCGTCATCGCAGACAATCACGAATTTGGTGTACATAAACTGGCGCAGGAACGACCAGACGCCCATCATCACGCGCTTGGCATGGCCTGCGTACTGTTTTTTCATCGTCACCACCGCCAGGCGGTAGGAGCACCCTTCCGGCGGCAGATAGAAATCGACAATTTCCGGAAACTGTTTCTGCAGGATCGGGACGAAGACTTCATTCAGCGCCACGCCCAGCACCGCAGGCTCATCCGGCGGACGGCCGGTATAGGTCGAATGATAAATCGCGTCTTCACGCTGGGTAATATGGGTGACCGTAAACACCGGGAACTGGTCTACTTCATTGTAGTAGCCGGTATGGTCGCCATACGGACCTTCCGGCGCCATCTCCCCGGCCTCGATATAACCTTCCAGCACAATCTCTGCGCTGGCAGGCACTTCAAGATCGTTCGAGACGCATTTCACCACTTCGGTTTTGGTGCCGCGCAGCAGCCCGGCAAAGGCATATTCCGACAGCGTATCCGGCACCGGGGTCACTGCACCAAGAATGGTCGCCGGGTCGGCGCCGAGCGCCACAGAAACCGGGAAGCGTTCCCCCGGACGCGCCGCGCACCACTCCTGGAAATCCAGCGCGCCGCCGCGATGAGACAGCCAGCGCATAATCAGTTTGTTTTTGCCAATCAGCTGCTGGCGATAAATCCCCAGGTTTTGCCGCTCTTTGTGCGGCCCACGGGTCACCGTCAGCCCCCAGGTGATCAGCGGCGCGGCATCTTCCGGCCAGCAGGTCATAATCGGGATTTTCCTCAGGTCGACGTCATCGCCCTGGATGATTTTTTGCTGACAGGGGGCGCCGCGCAGACGTTTGGTGGGCATATTCAGCACTTGCTTAAACTGCGGCAGCTTATCAAACAGATCGCGGAAACCTTTGGGCGGCTCAGGCTCTTTCAGAAAGGCTAACAGCTTACCCACCTCGCGCAGCGAACTGACGTCCTCCTGGCCCATCCCCAGCGCCACGCGCCGCGGCGTGCCGAACAGGTTGCACAGCACCGGCATGGTATAGCCTTTCGGATTCTCAAACAGCAGCGCAGGACCGCCAGCGCGCAGGGTGCGGTCGGCAATTTCGGTGATTTCCAGGTGAGGATCGACCGGCAGAGTGATACGTTTTAGTTCGCCCTGTTGTTCCAGGAGTGTCAGAAAGTCGCGAAGATCGTGATATTTCATGAAAGTGTTATTGACCTCTCTACAGGCGGCTAATTATACGGTGTTCAACGGCGAGATGCTGTAATTTTGTTAAATTAGCGTGAAAGAACGCTGAAATTTGGATTTCAATTATAATGGCTTTCGCGATTACACCAGCCATTTGTTATGCTTGCCGTTATTAGAAGTGGAATGAGTCATTATGCAAGCCTGGTACTTACTGTATTGCAAACGTGGGCAGCTACAACGAGCCCAGGAACATCTGGAACGTCAGTCAGTTAACTGCCTGATGCCGACGATTGCGCTGGAAAAAATCATTCGCGGTAAACGCACCATGGTCAGCGAACCGCTGTTCCCGAACTACCTGTTTATTGAGTTCGATCCAGAGGTGATTCATACCACCACCATCAGCGCCACCCGCGGGGTTAACAACTTCGTGCGCTTTGGCGCCCTACCCGCTATCGTCCCCTCGGCGGTCATCCACCAGCTCTCTATCTACAAACCGGAAGGCATTACCGACCCGGAAACGCCGCATGAGGGCGATAGCGTACTGATCACCGACGGCGCGTTCGAAGGCTTACAGGCTATCTTTACCGAGCCGGACGGTGAAGCACGCTCTATGTTGCTGTTAAACCTGCTGAATAAGCAAGTCCTGCAGAGCGTTAAAAACACCGATTTCCAGAAAATCTAAGCGCCGTTAACGTCGACGCCAAACAGCGCCCTGACGTTGGCGTCCGTTTGCGCCTCCAGCCACTGCGCTTCCTCGCCGCGCCAGGCCGCGACGCTGGCCAGGATATGCGGCAAATACGCGGGCTCGTTACGACGCGAGGCGGGTTTCGGCTTGAGGTCGCGCGGCAGCAGATAGGGCGCGTCAGTTTCCAGCAGCAGACGTTCCGCCGGGATCGCCGGCAATAGCGCTCGCAGCTCGAGCCCTCGCCGCTCATCGCATACCCAACCGGTAATACCGATAAACAGCCCCAGATCCAGACATTCCTGCACCTCGCTGCGGCTGCCGGTAAAGCAGTGCAGCACCGCGCCCGGGATCTTCCCGAGCCAGGGTTTAAGCAGCGCCAGAAACCGGTCGTGGGCGTCGCGGCAGTGTAAAAACACCGGCATCGACAGCTCGGCGGCCAGCGCCAGCTGGGCACTAAACGCCTCCTCCTGCTCCTGGGGCGTGGAAAAATTACGATTAAAATCCAGACCGCACTCCCCTATCGCCACCACCTGCGGCTCGCGGGCGAGGGCATAAATCGCCTCGGCGACCGCTGGCGTCCAGCTGCTGCCGTCATGGGGATGAACCCCCGCCGTGGACCAGCAGCCGGCGTAATGACTCGCCATTCTCTGCGCCTGCTGGCTCTCCGGTAAATTTGTGCCGGTCAGCAGCATGCCGTGAACCCCTGCCGCCCGGGCGCGCGCCACCACCTCATCATGGTCGCGGGCAAACTGTGAACTGGTCAGATTAACGCCGATATCAAACATGATCGCTCCATATGACAACCGCCCTGACGGGCGGTTGGCGGTATTACTCTTCTCTGTGCTCAGCGGCTTCAGCTTCGGCCGCGGCATCGTCATCACGCGTCAGGCGCTTCCCGGTGTAGAAGCGGGCGAAGAACACCCCGACTTCAAACAGGCAGTACATCGGAATAGCCAGCAGCGTCTGCGAGAACACGTCCGGCGGCGTCAGCAGCATCCCCACCACGAAGGCGCCCACCAGCACATACGGCCGTTTTTTGCGCAGCTCTTCCGGCGTGGTGACGCCCATCCAGCAGAGCAGCACAATAGCGACCGGCACCTCAAAAGAGACCCCGAACGCCATAAACAGCGCCATCACGAAGTCGAGATAACTGCGGATATCGGTCGAGACCAGCACCCCCTCCGGGGCAGCATGGGTCAGGAAGCCGAACGCCAGCGGAAACACGACAAAATACGCGAAAGCCATGCCGATATAGAACAGCAGCGTGCTGGAGACCAGTAAGGGCACCACCAGCCGGCGCTCATGCTTATACAGCGCCGGCGCGACGAAGGCCCATACCTGATACAGAATAATCGGCACCGACAGGATCACCGACACCATGAAGGTCAGCTTTATCGGCGTAAAGAAAGGTGAAGCGACATCGGTGGCGATCATCGTCGCGCCTACCGGCATCTTGCTGATAAGCGGGGCCGAGACCAGCTGATAGATATCATTGGCGAAATAGACCAGCGCCAGGAAGATCACCAGGATAGCAATGATGCTGTTGAGCAGACGCTTGCGCAGCTCAATCAGATGCGAAATTAGCGGTTGTGTATCGTCTACGCCCATGTTTACGGTTTATCACTCGATGCGGGGGAAGAATGGGGGGCAGCCGCCGTAGCGGTTGTTTTCTCTACCGGTGAAGCGGGTTGCTCGTCGGCCACGGGATCCGGCGCATGAACCGGAGCGCTGGCGTGATGTTCTGCCGTCGCCGGCGTGATGTCCTGCCGCTGCGCTTCGCTGCCTTTCACCACCGGATTATGGATGGTATTCGCTTCGTCACTGGCCTTTTCCGGGTCGTGGGCGCTATAGGAACGCTTCATCGACTCCGCGGCCTCACGCAGCTCATCCATGGAGGCTTTCAGCTCCGGCGTCAGGTTATTCAGGCTGGCCTTTTCCACCTTCTTGAGGCTCTCCTGGAACTCCTGCAGTTTTAGCTCCTGAGCCAGCTCATTCTGTACCGTGGTCGCCAGCGACCGTAGCGTACGGATCCAGCCAACCACCGTTTTAACCGCGACGGGAAGCCGCTGTGGCCCCAGAACGATGAGGCCAATCACAAACACCAGCAGTAGTTCACTAAAACCAATATCGAACACGAGTTACACCTGCTCTTTGTCGTGGCGTTTTGTCTCGTCTTTTTTTGCATCATCCTGTTTATCGGCGATAGTTTTCGCCGTGAAATCTGCGTCTGGCGCCGACTTTTCAGGTTTATCATCATCACTCATGGCTTTTTTAAAGCCTTTGATGGATGCCCCTAAGTCTGACCCCAGTGAGCTCAGCTTCTTCGTCCCGAAAAGCAGAACTACGATGACGACAACAATTAATAACTGCCAAATACTGATACCACCCATACACGTTCCCCTATGACAGATGATGAATTATGTGGACGCATTATACACGCCATCCTGCCAGCCGCCTCGCCGTCAGGCCACCGGCATGATTTTGCGCAAATAAGCCTGCGTCATGAAGAGGCGAACCGATCAGCGGGTTTTTCGCCAGCCAATCAGCCAGGTCACGATACCGCCGGCCATCAGCCAGCCGGGCATCATTCCCCACTCAGGGCGATGGATAAAGAGCAGCGTACCACTGAGCAATAAAACCGCGCCTATACCAAACAGATAACGGGATTGGCCCTGGCGCACATGGCGCACATGCATATCCCGCACGATAGTATCGACGCTGGTCTGCAGCTGTTTGCTCTGCTGCAGGCTCTGATACACCAGCTCAGGTATTTCAGGCATTCTTTCGATCCAGAACGGCGCTTTGTCTTTAAACGCGCGCACCAGCGCCGGAATACCGACCTGATCTTTGATCCACGACTCAAGGAAAGGCTTCGCCGTTTTCCACAAGTCTAACTGAGGATAGAGCTGCCGGCCTACCCCTTCTACGTAAAGTAATGTCTTCTGTAGCAAAACAAGCTGCGGCTGGACTTCCATATTGAAGCGCCGCGCGGTGTTGAACAGATTTAGCAGCACGTGGCCGAAGGAGATCTCCGCCAGCGGCTTCTCAAAGATGGGCTCGCAGACCGTGCGGATCGCGAACTCAAACTCTTCAACATTGGTGTCCGGCGGAACCCAACCGGAGTCGACGTGCAGCTCGGCAACCTTACGATAATCGCGGTTGAAAAAGGCGATAAAGTTTTCCGCCAGATAGCGCTTATCTTCTTTGTTCAGCGAGCCGACAATGCCGCAGTCGATGCCAATATACTGCGGATCTTCCGGGTGCTCGTAGCTGACGAAGATGTTGCCAGGGTGCATATCGGCATGGAAAAAGCTGTCGCGGAACACCTGGGTGAAGAAGACCTGCACACCCCGCTCCGCCAGCAGTTGCATATTGGTTCCCTGAGCCTCGAGCGCCTCCACGTCGGACACCGGAATGCCGTAGATGCGCTCCATCACCATCATGCTTTCGCTGCAGTAATCGGGGTACACTTCCGGCACATACAGCATCGGGCTGTCTTCGAAATTACGCCGCAACTGAATGGCGTTGGCGGATTCCCGCAGCAGGTTCAGCTCGTCCAGCAGCGTTTTTTCATACTCACGAACCACCTCCTGCGGGCGCAGACGTCGGCCGTCAGGCAGCAGTCGCGGCACCCAGCGCGCCAGGCGGTAGATGAGCTTCATGTCCGCTTTAATGATCGGCAAGATATCCGGGCGGATAACCTTGATCACCACCTCTTTGCCGTTCTCTTTCAGACGCGCGGTATGCACCTGGGCGATAGACGCCGAGGCTAACGGCTCAACGGAGAAATCATCAAACCAGGCCTCCACCGGCAGGCCACCCATCGCTTTCTCTATCTGCTGCTGCGCAAGCTTCCCTTCAAAGGGCGCCACGCGGTCCTGCAACAGCGCCAGTTGATCGGCAATATGCGGAGGAAAGAGATCCCGCCGCGTGGAAAGCATCTGGCCGAATTTAATCCACACCGGCCCCAGCTCCTGGAGCGCCAGCCGCAGACGGGCGCCAAGAGGTTGATCCTGATGGCGGTTTGGCATCCAGAAGAGCATCCGCCGCCAGATACGCAGCGGCAGCGTGATCCGCATTTTGGGGATAAGCTCATCGAGCCCGTAGCTCAAAAAGGTGTGGATGATGAAATACAGGCGCCGTAATTCTCCTGGCGTCATTTGCCCTCCAGCGTTTCCAGCCGTTTTTCCAGTGCGGCCAGCGCGCGTTCAATAGCCGTCGTCTCTTCAGCAAACCAGGCCAGCTCCAGCGGCCCCGGTGCCAGGCGCCACTCTTCAGTGATCGCTTCAGCGACATAACGCTGCTGGCGCTGCGCGCCCTTCAGTAAAAACTGAGCGCCGCCGCGGAGGACTTTACCGACGCCTTCGGCCACGATGTCACCGGTATAAGGCGCCAGCAGCTCAGCGGGATCGAACTCTGCCAGATCGCACAGGGTGACCATGTTCTGCACCACCTGCAGATCGCCCTGCACTTCCAGCTCGCCGCTACGGATAAGCGCCGTCAGTTGTTGACGGTTGCGTAGTTTTGGCAGCACGCTGAGCCGGGTAATCACAGTGCAGTCAGCCTCTCCGTCCCAGGCGCTCAGAACATCAACCTGGCGTTCACTGAACACCAGCACCACGGGCGTAGCGAAATCCTGCAGCTGTACCCGCAATACCTTGCCCAGCAGGCGCTGGCGGGCGGGTTTTAGCGCTTTGTCGCGCCAGAGGAAAGTATTTAGCGCCGTTTCAATGCCAGCGGTCACCAGGGGTGTGAAAGGCATAGCGTCCCTCCTGTCAGAACTTGTAACCGCGATGCAAAGCAACGATACCCGCCGTCAGGTTGTAGTAGTCCACGCTTTCGAAGCCTGCATCCTGCATCATCCCTTTCAGGGTTTCCTGGTCCGGATGCATACGAATAGATTCCGCCAGGTAGCGATAGCTGTCGCCATCTTTTGCCACCAGCTCGCCCACTTTCGGCAGGATATGGAAGGAGTAAGCGTCGTAGGCTTTGCTCAGCGGTTCGATAATGGGTTTAGAAAACTCCAGCACCAGCAGACGTCCACCCGGCTTCAGCACGCGGTACATCGAGCGCAGCGCTTTCTCTTTGTCGGTCACGTTACGCAGACCGAAAGAGATGGTGATGCAGTCAAAGGTATTATCAGCAAACGGCAGGGCTTCCGCGTTGGCCTGAACATACTCAACGTTACCCACGATGCCGATATTGCGCAGCTTTTCGCGGCCCATTTTGAGCATTGAATCATTGATATCAGCAAGCATAACGCGGCCGGTTTCCCCTACCAGACGGGAAAACTTAGCCGTCAAATCACCGGTCCCCCCCGCCAGATCCAGCACGGTCTGCCCGCGACGTACGCCGCTGCAGTCGATGGTGAAACGCTTCCACAAACGATGGATACCAAACGACATCAAGTCATTCATCACATCATACTTTGCGGCGACAGAATGGAATACATGCGCCACCATGTCTGCTTTCTGCTCTTTAGCGACCGTCTGAAAGCCAAAGTGCGTCGTTTCTTGTGAATCCTCAACCATCTTTATGCCTGCTTGCTTTTCAAGAAAATGTTCACTGAGTGTATCAGACTCAGCGCATTTCCCATACGTTTCAGCGTGGCGGAGCCGCCTCCCGGCTACGCACCGGCTCGGCAGAGTCGGGTGAAAATGCCTCATTTTCCGGCAGGTTATCCTCCGCTTCGAGACGATATGGATCGTCCTGAGCAATGGCTTGTTCGACTAAATCAGGATTAATCCCGCGCTTGACCTCCACGCCCAACCCGCGAAAAGCCTCCGCCTGGGCCAGAAGATTACCGCGCCCGGAAGCGAGCTTTTTCATCGCCTGGCGATAGTTCTCTTGCGCTTTATCCAGACTCTGGCCGATAGCGGACATATCGTCCACAAACAGGCGCATTTTGTCGTAAAGGCGCCCCGCCCGCTCGGCGATCTTCTGCGCGTTGCGGCTTTGGTGCTCATAACGCCACAGATTGGCGATGGTGCGCAGGGCCACCAGCAGCGTCGTCGGGCTAACCAGCATAATATTATTTTGCAGCGCCTCGCTGATAAGCTCGGGCTGACGGTCGATGGCCAGCAGGAATGCCGGCTCGACGGGAATAAACATCAGCACATAGTCGAGGGAGCGCAGGCCTGGCAGTTGCTGATAATCCTTGCGCCCCAGCAGGCGAATATGATTTCGCACCGAAGCAAGGTGTTCCTGCAGCGCGACTTCGCGGGTGTAGTCGTCCTCGGCGTTGAAATAACGCTCATAGGCGACAAGGGTCATTTTGGCGTCGATAACCACGTCTTTACCCTGCGGCAGGCGCACGATGACGTCCGGCTGCATCCGCGAGCGGTTGTCGGTCTCGATGCTGACCTGGGTTTGGTACTCATAGCCTTCCCGCAGGCCGGAGGCCTCCAGCACGCGGGTGAGAACCACTTCCCCCCAATTGCCCTGGGTTTTGTTATCGCCCTTCAGCGCTTTGGTCAGGTTCAGCGCCTCCTGCGCCATCTGCGCGTTCAGCTGCTGCAGGTTGCGGATCTCATGCGCCAGGGTGTGCCTTTCTCGCGCCTCCTGACCGAAGCTCTCCTGCACCTGCCGGCGGAACCCGTCCAGCTGTTCGCGTAGCGGTGTCAGCAGGCCATGCAGGCTCTGGCGATTTTGCTCATCGACGCGTCGGTTGCTGTGTTCGAAAATGCGGTTGGCGAGGTTTTCAAACTGCTCGCTCAGGCGCTGCTCGCTGTTCACCATCTGGCGGATCTTATCTTCCGCATGCAGCTGGGTGGATTCGAGCCGGGTGGTAACCTCACGCAGATCGGCCTCCAGCGAGGTATTGATATCCCGCAGGCTGCGCAGCTCGTTGTTCAGCAGCTCGCACTCTTCACGCCAGTGGGCTTCCTGGACCAGTTGCTGACGGGCAGCGCTCAGCTCAATATCCAGCTCTCGCCGCTCCTCGATAAGATCGGCCCGAATTTGATCGGCGCGCGCTTTGGTCGCCAGCCAGCCGACGATTAACCCGGCAGCCAGTGCGATAACCGCGCTGATAATAATGGAGAGATCCACGACGCCCCCTGCGATAACCTGATGACACAAAATAGAATTGTGCTGTACAAACGTCCAGTTTAAAAGGAATTTCCTGCGAGAGGCGACGCAAAAAAAAGGCCGGAGGATCCGGCCTGAAGGGAAAGCGGTTTAATTACAGCAGACGGCGCGCCGCTTCGACGACGATTTTCACCGCGTGGCTTTCGGTTTGCTTCATGGTTTCGGCGTTAGGGATCTCTTGCTGGGTACGGTTAACGATAACCCCAGCCACCATCCCGGCGCGCAGGCCCTGGCTGGCGCACATGGTCAGCAGCGTAGCGGATTCCATTTCATAGTTCATCACGCCCATCGCCTGCCACTCTTCCATAGAGCCTTTGAAGCGGCTCACCACGCGACCGGAGAACGTGTCGTAACGCTCCTGGCCCGGGTAGAAAGTATCCGAGGAGGCGGTCACGCCGATATGGGTGGTGGCGCCAATGGATTTCGCCGCTTCCACCAGCGCGGTGGTGCAGGCGAAATCTGCGACGGCCGGGAATTCCATCGGCGCGAAGTGCAGGCTGGCGCCGTCCAGACGCACGGAGGCGGTGGTGACCAGCACATCGCCAACGTTGATGTGCGGCTGAATGGCGCCGGTGGTGCCAATGCGCAGGAAGGTACGTACGCCAAGCTGCGCCAGCTCTTCCACAGCGATAGACGTAGACGGGCCGCCGATGCCAGTGGAGCAGACGATCACCGGTTTGCCGTCCAGCTCCGCGCGCCAGGAGGTAAATTCGCGGTGGGATGCCAGCTTAACCGGCTTATCCATCAGCGCGGCGATCTTTTCCACACGCTCCGGATCGCCAGGGACGATAGCCAGCGTAGCCCCTTGTAAATCGTTCTTGGTGAGGCCGAGATGAAAAACATCAGACTTGGACATAAAAAACTCCTCTGTGGGTCGAATTATCAGCAGAAGCAAAACGGTACTGTACAGAAGCCCCAGGCAACATTTTGTGATGATAGTCACCAAGAACAATAATGATTGCAGTTGTTTTTCAGTAAATAGTGATACACATCACATTAACAAGTTATATTCATCGTCACAGAACAAAAGATAGCCGCTTTCAGGCACTGTGCTTTATTACCGCCCGAACTAAAGGTAAAGGGTCTATAGTTACTGATGCGCTAATAAATAAGGGTACGGAGAATACCATGACCACCACCAAGCAACCTGGATTCGCACCTGCAGCCTCGCCGCACGCCGCAACCGCCGTTCATACGCCGGAAGAGCATATTGTCGCCGGAGAGACCTCTATTCCCTCTCAGGGGGAAAACATGCCGGCTTACCATGCCCGTCCGAAAAACGTCGATGGCCCATTGCCGATCGTCATCGTGGTACAGGAAATTTTCGGCGTGCATGAGCATATTCGCGATCTTTGTCGCCGCCTGGCGCAGGAAGGCTATCTGGCTATCGCGCCTGAGTTGTACTTCCGTCAGGGCGATCCGAATGAGTATCACGATATCCCAACCCTGTTTAAAGAGCTGGTTACCAAGGTGCCGGACGCGCAGGTGTTGGCGGATCTCGACCACGTCGCCAGCTGGGCGGCGCGTCATGGCGGCGATGCCCATCGTCTGCTGATCACCGGCTTCTGCTGGGGCGGACGCATCACCTGGCTGTATGCCGCACATAACCCGCAGCTTAAAGCGGCAGTGGCCTGGTACGGCAAGCTGGTGGGAGAAAAATCGCTGAATTCGCCAAAACATCCGGTGGATATCGCCGTCGATCTCAACGCCCCGGTGCTCGGCCTGTACGGTGCGAAAGACGCCAGCATTCCGCAGGACACCGTCGAGACGATGCGTCAGGCGCTGCGGGCGGCTAACGCCACAGCGGAAATCGTGGTCTATCCCGAAGCCGATCACGCCTTTAACGCCGACTATCGCGCCAGCTATCACGAAGAGTCAGCCAAAGACGGCTGGCAGCGAATGCTGGCCTGGTTTGCGCAGTATGGCGGAAAAAAAGGGTAATCGCCCAAAGCATGAAAAAAGGAGGCAAATGCCTCCTTTTTGATTTTTCCGGTGACGATCAAGCGGACTGGCGCAGATTCCGCGCCGCTTGCACCATATTCGCCAGCGCGGCGCGCGTCTCCGGCCAGCCGCGGGTTTTCAGGCCGCAGTCCGGGTTGACCCACAGCCGCTCCGCCGGGATACGCTGCGCGGCTTTTTCCAGCAGCGCTTCGATCCACTCCACGCTCGGTACGTTTGGCGAGTGAATATCATATACTCCCGGCCCGATCTCATTGGGATACTCGAACACTTCGAACGACTCCAGCAGTTCCATGTCGGAACGCGAGGTTTCAATGGTGATCACGTCAGCATCCAGCGCGGCGATGGAGTCCATGATGTCGTTGAACTCGCAATAGCACATGTGGGTATGGATCTGAGTATCGTCTTTGGCCACCGCAGCGTTAAGACGGAAGGCTTCCACACCCCACTGCAGATAGGCATCCCAGTCGCTGCGCTTCAGCGGTAAACCTTCGCGCAAGGCTGGCTCATCAATCTGGATGATGCCGATACCGGCCGCCTCCAGATCCGCCACTTCATCACGCAGGGCCAGCGCAATCTGTTTCGCGATGGTTTCACGGCTGACGTCTTCCCGCGGGAAGGACCAGCACAGAATCGTCACCGGTCCAGTGAGCATCCCTTTCACCGGCTTGTCGGTCAGCGACTGCGCGTACTTCGCCCATTCGACGGTGATCGCCTGCGGACGGCTGACGTCGCCGATCACCACCGGTGGCTTCACGCAGCGGGAGCCATAGCTCTGCACCCAGCCGTTTTGCGTGAAGATGAAACCGTCCAGATGTTCACCGAAGTATTCCACCATATCGTTCCGCTCGGCTTCCCCGTGCACCAGTACGTCTAATCCTAACCGCTCCTGCTCGACGATCGCCTGCTTAATATGTTCCGCAATGCCGGTACGATAATGACTGGCGTCAAGATTTCCCTTTTTGAAGTCCAGGCGCAGGCCGCGGATCTCGGTCGTCTGCGGGAATGACCCGATGGTGGTGGTCGGCCAGGCCGGCAGGTTAAAGCGTTGACGCTGTGCCTGAGCGCGAACCTCATAGGGGCTGGCGCGCTGGCTGTCCTGAGGAGTGATCGCCGCCAGCCGTTTTTCCACCGCCGGGTTGTGTACGCGAGACGAATGGCGACGAGCATGGACTGGCGCGCTCCACTCGGTAATCGCCGCCGTATCGCCGCTGTTCAGCGCATCGCGCAGCAGCGCCAGCTCACCGCATTTTTGCAGAGCGAAGGCAAACCAGCTCTTCACTTCCGCATCAAGGCGCGTCTCCACGCTCAGGTCGATCGGGCTGTGCAGCAGAGAGCAGGATGAAGCGACCCACAGCTCGCGCTTACCGACGAGGTCTTTAATTTGCGCATACTTTTCGGCGAGATCGGCGCGCCAGACGTTACGCCCGTTGATCAGGCCGGCGGACAGCAGCCAGTCGGCCGGCAGACGTTTATGCAGTTCGGCGACATCATCTTTACCGTGGACCAGATCGACGTGCAGCCCCTGGACCGGTAGCGCAGCAATGGTCTCGAGATTGTCGCTAACGCCTTCAAAATAGGTGGTCAGCAGCAGTTTGACCTGGCCCTGCAGGGCGTCATAAGCCGGTTTAAAGGCCTCCAGCCACGCTGGCGGCAGCTCCAGCACCAGCGCCGGTTCATCAATCTGCACCCACTCAATGCCGCGCTTCGCCAGTTCGGCCAGCACCTGCTGATAAACCGGCAGGATGGCATTCAGCAGGCTCAGACGGTCAAACGGTTCGCCTTTCACTTTGCCCAGCCACAGATAAGTCACCGGCCCCAGCAGCACGGGCTTGATCTTGTGGCCCAGCGCCAGCGCTTCGTCCACTTCATCCAGCAGTTGGGTCCAGGTCAGTTTGAACTGATGGCCCTGCACGAACTCCGGCACCATGTAGTGATAGTTGGTGTTGAACCACTTGGTCATTTCCGCGGCGGCCGCTGGCTCGCCGGTGGGCGCGCGGCCGCGGCCAATGCGGAACAGGGTATCGATATCGACAGAGCCGTCTTTGTTCTGATGACGAGCCGGCACGTTGCCAAGCAGCAGGCTGGTGGTCAGAACATGGTCGTACCAGGCGAAATCGCCCACCGGCAGCAGGTCAATACCGGCCTGCTTCTGCTGCTCCCAGTGACGGGCGCGCAGTTCCCGGCCTACCGCCAGCAGCTCCTCGCGAGTGACATTGCCCGCCCAGTAGCTCTCTTGCGCTTTTTTCAGCTCGCGACGCAGGCCAACGCGAGGAAAACCGAGGGTGTGGTTAATAATTGTCATTTTTGTTCCTCTCTTATTTCATTGAATCTGAAGAAAAACTCTAAATAGTTCGGCTTGCAGGAAGGCGGCAACGATGCGCATCCCCAGGAGCTTACTGAAGTAAGTGACTGGGGTAAGCGAGGCAGCCAACGCATCTGCAAGTCGAAATATGACGAGTTTTAGACGTCCAGATGTTTACACATCCATAATTGGCAGTTACTGTATATTCCTCAAGCGCAAATTGCTCATGGCGAAGTGAAGGACTTTCATGATCGAAATTAAACATCTGAAAACGCTGCAAGCGTTGCGGAATAGCGGTTCACTGGCGGGCGCAGCGGCTGCCCTGCACCAGACCCAGTCCGCCTTGTCTCACCAGTTCAGCGATCTGGAACAGCGTCTTGGCTTTCGTCTCTTTGTGCGTAAGAGCCAGCCGCTGCGTTTTACCCCTCAGGGGGAGATCCTCTTACAGCTGGCCAACCAGGTGCTGCCGCAGATCGCCCGCGCCCTGCAGGACTGTAACGAACCGCAGCAGACCCGGCTGCGGCTGGCTATCGAATGCCACAGCTGTATTCAGTGGCTGACGCCGGCACTGGAGAATTTCCGCGCCCGCTGGCCACACGTGGAAGTCGACTTCCATTCCGGCGTCACCTTCGACCCGCAGCCTGCGCTGCAGCAGGGCGAACTGGATCTGGTGATGACCTCCGATATCCTGCCGCGCAGCGGTCTGCATTACTCGCCAATGTTTGATTATGAGGTGCGCCTGGTGCTGGCGCCTGAGCACCCGTTAGCCATGAAGACGCTGATTACGCCGGAGGATCTGGCCGCGGAAACGCTGCTGATTTATCCCGTACAGCGCGGACGCCTCGACATCTGGCGCCATTTCCTGCAGCCGGCCGGTATCAGCCCCCAGCTAAAAAGCGTCGATAACACGCTGTTGCTGATCCAGATGGTGGCAGCCCGGATGGGCATCGCCGCGCTGCCGCACTGGGTGGTGGAAAGTTTTGAACGCCAGGGTCTGGTGGTGACCAAAACCCTGGGAGAGGGATTATGGAGCCGGCTGTACGCGGCCGTTCGCGATGGCGAGCAGCGTCAACCGGTCACCGAAGCGTTTATTCGCTCTGCGCGGAACCACGCCTGCGATCATCTGCCGTTTGTCCGGAGTGCGGAGCGACCCAGCGTCGATGGACCCACAGCGAGGCCAGGATCACCAACGCTCCGCTAATAAAGCTCGGCCAGTGCGGCTGCTCCTGCCAGATGGCAAGATTAACCAGCAGCCCGGCGGGGACATGGACGTTATTCATGATCCCCAGCGTGCCGGCATCCACCTGAGTGGCGCCATAGTTCCACATAAAGTAGCCCAGCCCGGAAGCCACCACGCCCAGCCACACCAGCACGCTCCACTGCAGCGTGGTGGTCGGCAGCTTCTGTGGGTTGCCCAGCATAAACCATGCCGCCACCGCCACGATAAAGGCCCCGACATAGAACCAGGCAAAGGCATTGTGCTGCGGCATCGGTCGCACCTCCATCAGGCGCTTATAACCCACCATCCCGATGGCGAAGCAGAGGTTTGACAACTGCACCAGTAACAGCCCGGTCCAGAAATGATCGCTGACTTTGTCGTAACGGATAATCGCCGCCCCCAGCACCGCCAGCGCGGCGCTCAGCAGATAGCCCCAGCGCAGTTTCCGTCCGCTGAGCAGATCGTAGATCAGCGTGATATACAACGGGGTAAACACGGTAAACAGCAGGAATTCCGAGACCGTCAGATAGAGATAGGCGCGGAAGGCCAGCAGGTACATGATGCCAAGCTGCATCGCGCCCACCAGCATATAGAGCACGATCGTGCGCGGAGACTGGCCTCGCGTGCGCAGGAAAGGCAGGAACACCAGCGCCGCCAGGCCCACGCGCATCAGTACCGAAAAATAGCTGTCGACGCTACCGGCCAGGTACTCGCCAATCAGGCTAAAAGAAAAGGCCCACAGGATAGTGGTGATAATTAACAGCGCCACAATGGTCGTCTCGTTGGATAAAGAACAGGCATTGTAGCGAAGAGTCAGGTTGACGACTGGGTGATTATTCGCCAGTCGTCAATCTTTGTCAGTCGAGGTACAGCTTACGCAGGTAGTGCGGGACCGCATCGTCGGCGTTGCTACCGATCACTTCCAGTTCCGGATGCAGATCCTTCAGCCGCTGGTGGGCGTTGGCCATAATGCAGCCTTTGCCGGCCATCGACAGCATCTCGGCGTCGTTCATGCCGTCGCCGAAAGCGATGCAATCTGACAGACTGTAGCCGAGCATTTTCGCCACTGCCTCCAGCGCATGCCCCTTCGATACCCCGCCCGCCATCACCTCCAGGCAGGTTAAGGTGGAGAAGCTGACGTTCACGCGATCGCCCCAGCGGGCGTTCATCGCCTGCTCAAGCGGCAGCAAATGTTCGTGATCCTCACAGGTAAAGAACACCTTGCTGATCCCCTGCGGATCCAGTTCGCCCGGCTCATACAGCTTGTAGTTAAACACCGCCTCTTTGAAAAAGCGCATCTCCTCCGGGCGATGGCGGTTCATATACCACTCATCTTCCCGATAGACGTTAGTGACGATTTTCGGGTCGTTACGCACGATCTCAAACAGGTCGGCGGCAATATCACGGTCAAGGTTATGGGCGAAGATTTGCTGACCATCGCTATCGTGAACGCGGGCGCCGTTAGAGGTGATCATGTACGACCGGATGCCGAGATTATCGCGGATCTGCCCGACGTCGATGTAGTGTCGGCCGGTGGCGAAGACGAAATTGATCCCACGGGCGGTAAGCAGCTTCAGCGTCTCTTTGGCATAGGGGGTCAGGAAATGATCGGGGGAAAGCAGCGTGCCGTCTAAATCAGACGCAACAACCTGGTACATAAAAAAGTTAACCTCTAAGCAGGGCGACGAGTGTTATCGTCGGATTAAGTATGTCGATTGAAAAACTCGACGATGGCATTGAGCGCGACTGAGCGCATAGCGTCCTTTTCAAAAAGGATCTCATGGTATGCCCCTTCAATGACGAGCGGCTTTCCGCCCTCACAGGGATGGCCGGCGGCGGCCCGTAATTCACAATAGCGGTCGTGCATCAGATTATCGACCACCCGCTCCTCCTCCGCCTGCAGCAGCAGCGTCGGGGCCGTATCTTTCTCCACATTCGCCAGCACTTCGTCACCGGCCAGCATGCCTTCGCGCACCCAGTGCCAGGTCGGGCCGCCGACCTGCAGTCGCGGCTCGTCGGCATAGAAGCGCAGGTTACGACGATAGCGTTGTCGACTGTGCGTCAGCACGTTAACGGCAAAAGGCAGCGCCCGCCAGCGTCCGGTGCCGATGGCATACTCTTCGCGAATGCGCTGATGGCCCTCAGCCCAGTCGAGAATATGGCGCACCATCCAGTCCGGCAGCCGAATGATAATCCCGAACATCGGCGCGCAGAGCGCAATCGCATCGCAATGCGCCTGGTAGCGTTGCAGAAAGAGCGTGGCAATCGCCCCGCCCATAGAGTGAGCGAGGATAAACCGTTTTCGCCAGTGGCCGGGGACCACCTGCTGCTGCCAGAGCGCAGCCAGGTCATCAACATAATCGCTGAAGTTCACCACGTGCCCGCGGTGAGTATCAGAGAGCAGACGACCCGAGCGACCCTGACCGCGATGGTCGATGATCATTACGTCAAAGCCGCTGTGAAAGAGATCGTAGGCCACTTCAGCATACTTCACGTAGCTTTCAATGCGCCCGGGGCAAATCAGCACCAGCCGATCGTGATTTTGCGCGCAAAAGCGAACAAAGCGTACCGGTACATCATCGACGCCTTTAAATTCAGCCTCTTCGCGCTGTCGCCAGAAATCCGTCAGCGGCCCCATGC
Source organism: Klebsiella sp. 54 (assembly GCF_018223875.1). Classification (NCBI taxonomy): domain Bacteria; kingdom Pseudomonadati; phylum Pseudomonadota; class Gammaproteobacteria; order Enterobacterales; family Enterobacteriaceae; genus Klebsiella; species Klebsiella sp. 54. The sequence goes on along the minus strand of NZ_JAGRRA010000008.1, from coordinate 57,964 downwards.
TAAAGGCCGCAAACGCGTTTTCTCGTGTTTCCCAGTCCTTTTTCTGCCCAAACATCGGGTTTACACCCCTGTTAACCGCTGAAAATCGTTTTTTTGCCGTGTATCACACAATGCTGACACAATAGCGTATTGTGGCATAAAAACAGACAATCAGGGAGTTTCTCATGACCATTGAGTGGTGGTTCGCCTACCTGCTGACATCAATCATTCTCAGCCTGTCCCCGGGTTCCGGAGCGATTAATACCATGACCACCTCCATTAACCACGGGTACCGCGGCGCGGCGGCGTCGATTGCCGGTTTGCAGACCGGGCTGGCCATTCATATCGTGCTGGTCGGCGTCGGTCTCGGCACCCTGTTCTCCCGCTCGGTGCTGGCCTTTGAGGTGCTGAAATGGGCCGGCGCAGCCTATCTTATCTGGCTGGGTATCCAGCAATGGCGCGCGGCAGGGGCCATCGACCTGAATACGCTGGCGAAGGCGCAGACGCGCGGCAAACTGTTCCAGCGCGCGGTGTTCGTGAATCTCACCAATCCCAAAAGCATCGTTTTTCTGGCCGCCCTGTTTCCGCAGTTTATCCTGCCCCACCAGCCCCAGGTGATGCAGTATCTCGTTCTGGGCGTCACCACCATCGTCGTCGATATCATTGTGATGATTGGCTATGCGACCCTGGCGCAGCGCATTTCAGCCTGGATTAAAGGGCCAAAGCAGATGAAGGCGCTGAATAAAGTCTTTGGTTCACTGTTTATGCTGGTTGGGGCGCTCCTCGCCTCCGCCCGTCACGCCTGAATGATGAAATCTCGCTCGCAAAGAGAGGTTCGCCTGGCGGGCGAAGCAATCTCTCTGCGCGAGCCGGCGCGCAAAGCGGGAAATTAATTTTTTTGCCCGCTGTCGACGCTGAGCCCACCGTGCCAGGATGCCGCCAGATAGGTGATTCACGGATGAACGGCGATGGCAGAAACGGCGACCCCTCATGATGCGGTATTTAAAACTTTTCTCTCACGGATAGAGACGGCGCGCGATTTCATCGAGATCCACCTGCCTCCGGCGTTAACAGCGATCTGCAAACTGGATACCCTACGTCTGGAATCCGGCAGCTTTCTTGAAGACGACCTCAGGCCCTACTACAGCGATATTCTCTACTCGCTGGAAACCACCCGCGGTAAGGGGTATGTCCATGTTCTGATCGAGCACCAGAGCGCCCCCGATAAACTGATGGCCTTTCGCTTAATGCGCTATGCCGTCGCCGCCATGCAGCGCCATCTGGAGAACGGCCATAAAACGCTGCCTCTGGTTATCCCGGTCCTCTTCTATCAGGGACGACGCAGCCCCTATCCCTGGTCTATGAGCTGGCTGGATAATTTCGCCGATCCCGAGACCGCCCGCCAGCTCTATAGCGGAGCGTTTCCGCTGGTCGATATCACGGTGATCCCCGACGACGACATTATGCAGCACCGCAGCATGGCGGCCCTGACGCTGGTGCAAAAACACATCCGTCAGCGCGATATGGCGCAATTGCTGGATAAGTTGACCCAACTCTTAATGCTGGAGCAGATGAGCGGACAACAAATCACCGTATTGGTAAACTATATGGCTCAGGCAGGGGATGCCGAGGATACTCGGACACTCTTATACGGGCTGGCACAGCGCGTGCCGCAGCATGGAGGATTACTGATGACGCTGGCGGAAACATGGCTCGCAGAAGGTATGGAAAAAGGCATCAGGAAAGGCGTACAGCAAGGTATAAAGGAAGGTATAAAGGAAGGCAAACATCAGGCCCTGCTGCAGGTTGCCGAAGCGATGCGCAAACGCGGTATTGATGACGAAGCGATTATGGAAATGACCGGTCTGTCTGAAGACGAGCTGCAGCGGCTTCGCCACTGACACTTTCTCCACCCGGATATAGCCGGGTGGAGCATCACGCCAGGTTAACGCGAGATAATCAGGTGGATGCCGAAGCCCGCAAACAGGGTGCCGGCGATACCGTCGATCCACTTCGCCATCCGCTGATAGCCGCGGCGCATCCCCGGCAGGGCGAACAGGCTGGCAACCACCATAAACCAGGCCAGCGTCTCCATGATAATCAGCAGAAAAATACCCCAGCGCGCGCCGGCGCCAACGCTGTCACCGACGAACAGCGAGAACACCGAGCCGAAATAGATAATCGCTTTCGGGTTCGCCAGATTGGTCAGCAATCCCTTCAGGAAGCTGCGTCCGCTGCGGGCCAGCTCAACCTGCGGCTCTGGCGGGGACACCGCCTCTTTTTTCAACGCGCCGCGCAGCATCTGGTAGCCCATCCAGCACAGGTACAAGCCCCCGCCGACCATAATGATGTTGTGCAGCCACGCCATTCTGGCGAGGATCAGGTTCAGGCCGAGCAGCGCTACCCCCGCCCAGATCATTACGCCGCAGGTGATCCCCAGCACTCCCATCAACGCCTCTCTGCGCGAGCGGCTGATGGCCGTTTGTGAGACAAAGAAAAAATCCGGCCCCGGACTCATCAGCGCAATGATATGCACCAGCGCCACGGTAAGGAAAAGCATCAGCATAGTTAACTCGCAGGAAAATAATGAAGAGGATAACTATTCTGGCACTTTTATAGCCAGCTGACTACTCGTCGTCGCCATCGACATGCGACCGGATCAGCGCCATAAACGGCTTGCCGAAACGCTCGAGTTTACGTGTCCCCACGCCGTTGACGCTGAGCATTTCGCCGGCGGTTAGCGGCGACTGCTCCGCCATCTCAATAAGCGTCGCGTCGTTGAAGACCACGTACGGGGGAATGTTTTCTTCATCGGCAATCGCTTTACGTAATTTGCGCAGCTTGGCAAACAGCTTACGATCGTAATTACCGCCGAAGGATTTCTGCATCGCCTTCGGCTTCAGCGCCACGATACGCGGTACGGCAAGCTGCAGCGGGACGTCGCCGCGCAGCACCGGGCGTGCGGCTTCGGTCAGCTGCAGCGCGGAGTGCTGGGCGATATTCTGCGTCACCAGCCCAAGGTGAATCAGTTGGCGGATCACGCTCACCCAGTGCTCGTGACTCTGTTCCCGGCCGATGCCGTATACCGGGAGCTTATCGTGGCCCATCTCACGGATGCGCTGATTGTTAGCGCCACGCAGGACTTCCACCACGTAACCCATCCCGAAGCGCTGGTTGACCCGATAAATAGTGGAGAGCGCCTTACGGGCGTCCATTAAGCCATCGTACTGCTTCGGCGGATCAAGACAGATATCGCAGTTGCCGCACGGCTCCTGGCGTCCTTCGCCAAAGTAGTTCAGCAGCACCAGACGACGACAGGTCTGGGCTTCAGCAAACGCCCCCATCGCGTTCAGCTTATGCCGTTCGATATCCTGCAGCGGCCCGGCGGGCTTCTCTTCCAGACAGCGGCGCAGCCACGCCATGTCCGCCGGATCGTAAAACAGCATCGCTTCCGCCGGCAGGCCGTCACGCCCGGCGCGGCCGGTCTCCTGATAGTAGGATTCAATATTGCGCGGGATATCAAAATGCACCACAAAGCGGACGTTCGGCTTGTTGATGCCCATCCCAAAGGCCACTGTCGCCACCACAATCTGCAGATCGTCGCGCTGGAATTTCTCCTGCACGTCGGCGCGCACGTCGTTTTCCAGGCCGGCATGGTAAGCCGCCGCGCTGATGCCGCGGCTCTGCAGACGCGCGGCGGTATCTTCCACTTTCGAACGGCTGTTGCAGTAGATAATGCCCGATTTGCCGCGCTGATCCTGGACGTAGCGCATCAGCTGGTCGAGCGGCTTGAATTTCTCCATCAGCATATAGCGGATGTTCGGCCGGTCGAAGCTGCTGACCTGAATCAGCGGATCGTTAAGTCCCAGCAGACGGACGATATCGCGGCGGGTGGTGTCATCGGCGGTGGCGGTCAACGCCATAAACGGGATCTGCGGCATCCGCTGACGAAGCTGGCCCAGCGCGGCATATTCCGGGCGGAAGTCATGTCCCCACTGGGAGATGCAGTGCGCTTCGTCCACCGCCAGCATCGCCAGATTCCAGTTCGCCAGATGCTCAAGGAAGTTGTCGAGCATCAACCGTTCCGGAGCGATATACAGCAGACGAACCTGCCCGCTGCGGCAGCCGGCCATCACGTCCTGCTGCTGTTCGCGGCTCTGGGTCGAGTTCAGACAGGCCGCCGCCACGCCGTTGGCCAGCAGCTGATCGACCTGATCTTTCATCAGCGAGATCAGCGGCGAGACCACTACCGTCAGGCCGCCCATAACCAGCGCCGGTACCTGATAACACAGTGACTTGCCGCCACCGGTCGGCATGACCACCAGGCAGTCACGGCCCTCGAGCACCGTCTCGATAATCGTCTCCTGGCCAGGGCGGAACTGCTGGTAGCCGAAGGTCTCTTGTAAAACCTGCTTAGCCAGCGATTCCTGATTTAATACTTCCGCCTGTGCCACGTTGACCCCATTTGCCTGAAAAGAAAACAGGCGCTATTTTCAGCGCCTGCGAGCCAGAGTGCAACGATTAAAACAGATCGTTGAGCATTAGCCCGACGCCGACGCGCGTTTGATTAAAGTTGTAGTCGATAAGCGATTCGCCGTAGCCGCTGTAGATCTGGGTGTAAGCGCGAACATGTTTGGTGATGGGATAGCTCACCCCCAACTCCGCCCCGCCGTAGCCAGTGTTCCAGTTATATTGCCCCTGCGCGCTGAGGATCGCCTCGCCCAGCTGGTAACCCACCTTCAGGCGGTAATAGCCCATATATTTGGTGATGTCCGGGTTATCATCGGTGCTGCCCACCACATACCAGGGTTTCACTTCCACCAGCCAGTTGCCATTTTGCGCCATCAGGCGGGCATAGAGCCGGTTCCAGCTGCGCGAGGTGGGATCGGAGCGGCCATTCGAGTCGTGGTTATATCCCATTTCGATATCGCGCAACGTCCAGCCGGCAAACTGATAGTCGGTGGCAAAGCCAAGAAACAGCTGGGGTTCGTAGTTGGTTTCGCGAAACGGCGCCGACTCTTTGCTGTTGGAGAGCTGCCACCAGGACTTCTGGGTATAGGACGCGCCGAGCAGCGAATTATCCCCCAGGATGCCGCGCCACAGCGGGAAGGCGAGGCTCAGCTGAAATTTGACTTCATCTTTACGGGCATTTTCGGCCCAGTCATAGCTGCGAATCGCCTCTTTATTGAGATCGCTGGTCCATGTGTAGAGCAGATAGTTGCTTTCATAAGGGTAGAGCAGAAAAGGATTATCATGATCCTGTAGCAGGTTGGCGATAATACTGCCGCGCACTGCTGGTTTGTCGTGTACCGACGCATCCTGCGCCATAACACCAGCCGGTAGCGCGCACAGCGCCGCCAGGCAGGCCAAAGAGATACGCATGCTGGTCTCCTGATAAATAGTTTTTATTTTTGTTTAACCTGAAGACATTCTACCTGTTTATTAATCCCCTGCCCCCTAATCCACTCCGAAAGTGGAAATCAATATTTTAGAAGCATAAAATCAACATTTTATTAACGAATGGAACCGGTGTTATGTCTGAACTTACTGCCGAAGCAGCTCTGAAACTGGTGGGGGAGATTTTCGTCTATCACATGCCGTTTAACCGCGCCCTCGGCCTCGAACTGGAGCGCTATGAAAAAGCGTTTGCCCAGCTCAGCTTTAATAATCAGCCGATGATGGTCGGCAACTGGGCGCAAAGCATTCTGCATGGCGGTGTAATCGCCTCCGCGCTGGACGTCGCCGCAGGTCTGGTCTGCGTTGGCAGCACCCTTACCCGCCATGACACCATCAATGAAGAAGAGCTGCGCCAGCGGCTTTCCCGCATGGGAACCATCGACCTGCGCGTGGACTACCTGCGTCCGGGTCGCGGCGAACGTTTTACCGCGACCAGCACCCTGCTGCGCGCCGGCAATAAAGTGGCGGTAGCCCGTGTGGAACTGCATAACGAAGCTCAGGTATATATTGCCAGCGCAACAGCGACCTATATGGTGGGTTGATTGCCCAAAATCGAGTAACATCACTCTCTTTGGCAATGGATTTTACCGATGGATGCGAAACAGACGCGGTTGGGGATTATTCTGGCCCTCGCCGCCTACTTTATCTGGGGTATCGCGCCGGCGTACTTCAAACTTATCTACTATGTTCCCGCCGATGAAATTCTGACCCATCGCGTGATCTGGTCTTTCTTCTTCATGGTGGCGCTCATCAGCGTTAGCCGTCAGTGGCCGCAGGTGAAAAAGCTGCTGAAGACGCCGCGCAAGATCTTCCTGCTGGCGCTCTCTGCGGTGCTGGTCGGCGGCAACTGGCTGCTGTTCATCTGGGCGGTGAATAACCACCATATGCTGGAAGCCAGCCTCGGCTACTTTATCAACCCGCTGGTGAATATTCTGTTAGGGATGATTTTCCTTGGCGAACGTTTCCGTCGCCTGCAGTGGCTGGCGATGATCCTCGCCTTTTGCGGCGTGCTGGTGCAGCTCTGGACCTTTGGTTCGCTACCGATAATCGGCCTTGGTTTGGCCTTCAGCTTTGCCTTTTATGGTCTGGTGCGGAAGAAAATCGCTGTCGATGCGCAGACCGGCATGCTGGTGGAAACGCTGTGGCTGTTGCCGGTGGCGGCGATTTGGCTGTTCGGCATCACCGACAGCCCCACCAGCCATATGGGGCAGAACCCCTGGTCGCTCAATCTGCTGCTGATGGCGGCGGGCGTGGTGACCACCATCCCTCTGCTGTGCTTCACCGGGGCGGCAACGCGTCTGCGGCTCTCCACGCTGGGCTTTTTCCAGTACATCGGCCCGACGCTAATGTTCCTGCTGGCGGTGACGTTCTACGGCGAAGTGCCGGGCAAGGATAAAATGGTCACCTTTGGCTTTATCTGGGTGGCGCTGGCGATATTCGTGATGGATGCGGTGTATACGCAAAGGCGGGGGCGTCGGAGCTAGGACATTGCCGGATGGCGGCTCCGCCCTATCCGGCTTACAAAAGTACAGCACTCAGGCCGGATAAGCGCAGCGCATCCGGCACAACAACTACAGCCAGTTTTTACGCTTGAAGTAGAGATACGGCGCCAGGCCAGCCAGCATCATAAAGACGATCGCCCCCGGGTAGCCGAAGCTCCAGTGCAGCTCAGGCATAAATTCAAAGTTCATCCCGTAGCTGGAGGCCACCAGAGTTGGCGGCAGGAACACCACCGACACCACCGAGAAGATCTTGATGATGCGGTTCTGCTCGATGTTGATAAAGCCCATCGCCGCCTGCATCAGGAAGTTCACCTTCTGGAACAGCGATTCGTTGTGCGGCAGCAGGGATTCGATATCGCGCAGGATCTCCCGCGCCTGCTCCAGTTGGCCCGCCGGCAGGCGCGCTTTGCGCACGAGAAAGTTCAGCGCGCGCTGGGTATCCATCAAACACAGGCGGACCTTCCAGCCGATATCTTCCAGCTCCGCCAACGTCGACAGCGCTTCGTCGTACTCATCGCCCTGGTGGCCTTCCATAATCACGCGGCTCAGCTTTTCCAGGTCGCTGTAGATGTTTTCTATCTCATCCGCCAGCTGTTCGATTTTGGTCTCGAACAGATCTAACAGCAGCTCGTAGGCGTTGCCGTCCACCAGGGTCTGGTTACGCACGCGCATGCGGTAGAGGCGAAAAGCGGGCAGTTCACGCTCACGCAGCGTAAACAGGCGCCCTTCGCGGATGGTAAACGCCACGGTAGAGTTACCCGCGTGATCGTCGGCATCTTCGAAAAAGAAGAAGGAGTGGATATGTAACCCGTCTTCATCTTCAAAGAAACGCGCGGAGGCTTCGATATCTTCCAGCTCCGGGCGCGTCGCCAGGTTCTGACCCAGTTCCGTCTGCACGCGGCTTCGCTCATCGTCGTCAGGCTCGACCAGATCGACCCACACCGAGCTGGCGAGGTGCTTGATCTCATCGGCTTCCAGGCGCGTTAAACGATTGTTTTCCAGTTGAAATGCGCTCAGCATGACCGGGACTCCCAATGCAAAAAAATTATCGGACAGTTCGGTGGGCACACAGAAACAAATTGGGTTTCAGACCATTAAGCCTGACTCAGCGCGACGGGAATGGGGCAGGTCGCTGACAACCGCTAAGGCTATCAGCATAAGAGGATAGCCTTAGGAGTTGTTCCTGAATGACAGGAAGTTGAGCCAGCATCTACTGGGTGTGTCCAAGGCGAATGTCCTCTTAGCGTAATCGTGCGCGCATGTTACGCCAGCGCAAAATCGGCGTCAACACGCAACGGAACGCGAAAGCGCAAATCAGGCGCCTTAACGTATAAAGGTAGCAGAATATTACAAAATAATGATATTTTTCTTAAAGTTACACTTCCTCGAGCCGGGCGTAAGCCGCGACCAGCCATTTGATCCCCTGACCCTGAAAAGCCACCTGCAGCCGGCTGTGCTCGCCGCTGCCTTCGAGGTTGACGATGGTGCCTTCGCCAAACTTCGGATGCCGTACGCGCTGGCCTAATTTGTAGCCGGTATCGCTCTCGGCAATCGGCGCGCCCAGTCGCTGATGATTTACCGGGCGGCTCACCGTAGCCCGCAGACGCACTTCTTCTACGCACTCCTGCGGCAGTTCTCCAATAAAGCGCGACGGCCGATGGTAAACCTCTTTGCCGTACAGACGGCGGGTTTCCGCGTAGGTCAGCGTCAGCTTCTGCATGGCGCGGGTCACGCCGACGTAGGCCAGACGACGCTCTTCTTCCAGGCGGCCGCCTTCATCAAGGGCCATCTGGCTCGGGAACATCCCCTCCTCGACGCCGACGATGAACACCTGCGGGAACTCCAGCCCTTTCGCCGAGTGCAGGGTCATCAGCTGAACCGCGTCCTGCCAGGTGTCCGCCTGCCCCTCGCCCGCTTCCAGCGCGGCGTGGGAGAGGAACGCCTGCAGCGGCATCAGATCTTCATCTTCTTCGTTGTAGCTAAACTGGCGCGTCGCCGTCACCAGCTCCTCTAAGTTTTCAATACGGGTCTGACCCTTCTCGCCTTTCTCCTGCTCGTACATCGCGCGCAGCCCGGAGTCTTTAATCACCCGATCGGTCTGGACGTGCAGCGGCATATCGGTGGTCTCCTGCGCCAGCGCGTCAATCAGCTCCATAAAGCGCTGCAGGGCGCTGGCGGCGCGACCGGCCAGCGCTTTATCTTTCAGCAGCTCGCGGCTGGCCTGCCACAGCGTCAGCTGACGATCGCGCGACGTCTGACGCACCACGTCCAGCGTGCGGTCGCCGATGCCGCGGGTCGGCGTATTGACTACGCGCTCAAACGCCGCATCGTCGTTACGGTTGGCGATCAGACGCAGGTACGAGAGCGCGTCTTTGATTTCCTGGCGTTCGAAGAAGCGCATGCCGCCATAGATGCGGTACGGCATACTGGCCTGCAGAAGCGCCTCTTCCAGCACGCGCGACTGGGCGTTGCTGCGATAGAGGATGGCGCACTGCTCCAGCGCCCCGCCGTTCTCCTGCCAGGTTTTTATCCGGTTCACTACGAAGCGTGCTTCGTCGAGATCGTTGAAAGCGCAGTACAGCGAGATCGGCTCGCCGTCGGCGCCGTCGGTCCATAGCTTCTTGCCCAGGCGACCGTTGTTGTTTTCAATCAGGGCGTTGGCGGCGCTGAGGATGTTGCTGGTCGAGCGATAGTTCTGCTCAAGGCGGATGGTTTCCGCACCGGGAAAATCGTTAAGGAAACGCTGAATGTTCTCGACCTGCGCGCCGCGCCAGCCGTAAATCGACTGATCGTCATCGCCGACGATCATCACCTTGCCGGTATCGCCCGCCAACAGGCGGATCCACGCGTACTGAATGTTGTTGGTATCCTGGAATTCGTCGACGAGGATATTGGTGAAGCGCTCGCGGTAGTGCTGGAGGATATGCGGCTTATTCAGCCACAGCTCGTGGGCGCGCAGCAGCAGTTCGGCGAAGTCCACCAGCCCGGCACGATCGCAGGCTTCCTGATAGGCCTGATAGACCTTCTGCCAGGTCTGCTCGACCGGGTTGCCGTAGCTCTGAATATGATGCGGACGCAGCCCTTCATCTTTCTGGCTGTTGATGTACCACATCGCCTGACGCGGCGGCCACTGCTTCTCATCGAGGTTCATCGCCTTAATCAGACGCTTCAGCAGGCGCAGCTGGTCTTCGCTATCGAGGATTTGGAAATCCTGCGGCAGGTTGGCGTCCAGATGGTGCGCGCGCAGCAGGCGGTGGGCCAGGCCGTGGAAGGTGCCCACCCACATGCCGCCCTGGGTGGTACCCATCAGCTGGCCGATACGGTGGCGCATCTCTGCCGCCGCTTTGTTGGTAAAGGTCACCGCCATAATAGAATACGGCGAGCAGTTCTCCACGCTCAGCAGCCAGGCGATACGGTGCACCAGAACGCGCGTCTTACCACTGCCCGCCCCTGCCAGAACCAGCATGTTGGTGCGCGAGGCCGCTACGGCTTCACGCTGTTTGTCATTAAGGCTGTCGAGCAGGTAAGAAACGTCCATTGGCACCGCCGGAAGAGAAGGGGTTCCACGAACCCCTGTTAATATATACAGAGTAACTGGTGATTATATCAGCGAGGTCAGAGATGCCAACCGTGAAATTTCAATATGCGGCAGCAGGCGACTGTCCGCGGTGTGCATCAGGTCCGCGCCTTGCGGTTTGATCCAGCAGGCCTGCATGCCACAGCGCAGCGATCCGGCGACGTCAGTGGTCAGGTCATCGCCGACGTGCAGAATATGCCCGCGCGGTAAGTTCAGGCGCTCCGCCGCCAGATGGTACATGTCGGCAAACGGCTTGGAGCGGCCATCCGGCCCGGCGCGCAGCACAAAGCGGAAATAGTCGCTCAGGCCGAACAACTCTGGTCGGGCGTTGCCGTTGGTAATCGCCACCAGCGGCCACTTCTCCGCCAGCTTCGCCAGCGTATCGTGGGTCTCCTGCGGGACATCGACGCGGCTGCGCCACTGGGCGAAGTGTTCCATCGCCGCATCGGCCCCCGCTTTCGCCTCGTCGGCGGAGAGTCCGGCGTTACGCATGCCTAACTCCAGCGCACGGTGGCGCCAGACGGTCACGTCGTGATAGATCTCAGGCTCGGATGCCAACAGCGTCTGGCGCAGCTGATTAAGCTCATGGGCGTCGAACTGGCTGAGCGACGGATGGTAGCTGCGTACAAAAGCCAGCGACTCGTGCATCGTCCGGTCAATGACCGGGCGGTTATCATAAAGGGTATCGTCCAGGTCAAACGTCAGCGCGGAAATCTGGCCCAGAGGTCGGTAAAAACGCATTATTTCCCCCGTTTTGCGCGCGGATGCGCGGCATCGTACACCGAGGCAAGGTGTTGAAAGTCGAGATGGGTATAGATTTGGGTGGTGGAGAGGTTAGCATGACCCAACAGCTCCTGCACACCGCGCAGATCGCCGCTGGACTCCAGCATATGGGTGGCAAAGGAGTGGCGAAGCTTGTGCGGATGCACATGGCTGTTCAGCCCCTGCTTAATGCCCCACTCGGCGAACCGCTTCTGTACGTTGCGCGCCGAAATGCGCTTGCCCAGTTTCGACAAAAACAGCGCGTCGTCGTCAGTACCGAACAGGCCGCGTAAATCCAGCCAGTGCTCAATCCACATCACGGCGTTGCGACCGATCGGCAAGCGGCGCTCTTTGCTGCCTTTGCCCATCACCCAGACCTCGCCGCTATCGAGATCGAGATGTTTGATATCAAGGTTGACCAGCTCGGACAAACGCAGCCCCGCGCCGTACATCACCTCCAGCATCGCCCGGTCGCGCACCGCCAGCGGATCGTTGAGATCAATATCCAGCAGCCGATTGACGTCATCGACATCGATATTTTTTGGCAGGTGACGGGGAATTTTCGGCGCGGCAATCCCTTTCGCCGGATTGGCGCTGAGCTCGCCCTGGCCGACCAGCCAGTCGAAGAAACTGCGCAGCGCCGACAGGCGAAGCGCCAGGCTTGCCGGGCCTAATCCCGCGCGGCGACTGCGCACCGCAAAACTTCGCACCTGAGCGGCATCGCACTGCGACCAGCTTTTCAGACCCGCCTCATCCGCCAGGGCAATCAGCGCGTCCAGCTGTCGCTGGTAATTCAGTAACGTGATCGGGCTGAGCTGGCGTTCAACGCCAAGGTGGCGCAGAAAGCGGGCGACGGCGGAGAAGAGAGGAGAATCGGTCATGCGCGTTCAATCCAGCGCTCCAGCAGGCCGGGCAGCATCTGGGCGATCTCCTGCAGCAGCTGCGTCCCCTGTCCTGGCTGATAATGCTGCGCATCGCGGCTGCTAAAGAGCATCACGCCAGGGGCATTATCGCCGCCCAGCAGCGACATCGCCACTGACCCAATGGCTTTCGCCTCCGGCAATACCACCAGCAGCTCCGGACCGTTCAGCGGCCCAAGGTAGTGGCGCGCCTGGCCCAGACGCTGAATACGGATCGGCTCAAACGCCTGCCGGCTTAACGCCAGGTGGGTAAACTTCGAAGGCGCACCCAGGCGCCAGCTGTCAGGGAACAGGCGCACCGTGGCGCCCGCCAGCCCCAGCTCGCGCGCCCAGCGGTGAAGGCGGTTAAGCATATCGTCGAGGCTCTCCGCCGCCGCCAGCCGCGTTTGCAGCTGCAGCAGGCGCTGGAACAGGCTTTCATTGGCTACCGCCTGCTCCATCAGCAGCGACATATTCTCTTCCAGCACATGGATATGGTTACGCGCCCGCATCATGTGCCACTCCACCAGCGAAATCGTACCGCGCACCGGATGCGGGACGCGGAGATGTTCGACCTGGGCGGCATTACGAATAAAAAATTCAGGATTTTGCAACAGATAGTCCACCACTGCACGATCGTTCAATGCGCTGGCGACCTCCTGCTGTTCTTCCCCGATTGGTTTCATAAATGAATAAATCCATCATAGACATGGGCCGCCGGGCCGGTCATAAACAGCGGCTGGCCCGGGCCTTTCCAGGCGATATCAAGACGACCGCCGGGTAATTCCACACGTACCGTTTCAGCGAGCAACCCCTGCTGGATCCCCACCGCCACCGCGGCGCAAGCGCCGCTGCCACAGGCCTGGGTTTCCCCCGCGCCGCGTTCGTAGACGCGCAGACGAATATGGGACCGGCCGACCACCTGCATAAAACCGATATTCGCGCGCTCCGGAAAACGCTCATGGCTTTCCATCACCGGGCCGAGGGTTTCCACCGCCGCCGTATCCACATCATCCACCTGGATAACGCAGTGCGGGTTCCCCATGGACACCACGCCGCACAATACTGTCTGCTCGGCGGCACGCATGATATAGGTCTTTTCCGCTTTGTTGGCGCGGAACGGCACCTGGGAGGGCTCGAAGTTGGGCTCGCCCATATTCACCCGCACCAGATCGTTTTCCGTTACGCTTAATACCATACGGCCGTTGGCCGTACTCACGCGGATATCACGTTTATTGGTCAGGCCTTTCAGCCGGACGAAACGCGCGAAACAGCGCGCGCCGTTGCCGCACTGCGACACTTCGCTACCGTCGGCATTAAAGATCCGGTAATGGAAATCCAGATCCGGATCGTAGGGCGGCTCCACCACCAACAGCTGATCGAACCCGACGCCAAGGTGGCGATCCGCCAGGCGGCGAATCAGCTCCGGCGAGAAAAAAACATTCTGCGTTACCGCGTCAACGACCATAAAATCGTTGCCAAGGCCATGCATTTTAGAGAACTGCATTATCTACTCCAGTTGCGCGGAACAGAACGTTATCGTTAGTAATTGACCTGGCTCGGACCACCAGTATCGCCACGATCGTTACGATCCGGCGTTGAGCTCTGAATGCCCGGGTTAACCGGTTTGGTCGGCGGCGGCGCAGTTTTATCAGCCGGCGGGAAATAGAGAGGCCCTTTCAGACCGCAGCCGGTCAGGCTGAAGATCGCAAACAAAACGGCAAGCGTAGGAAAAACGTTTTTCATTGATAGTTGCCCGTGATTCATTCTTTCTGCTTTCTATCATCGCAGGAGAAGACGTAAAAGCAAGCCTTTAGCATCCGACTGCGCGCGCTTTTGTTTCGCGCTATACTGCGACCCATCTTCAAAAATCAAAAAAGCAGAATAAAATTATGAACGACAGTGAATTCCATCGCCTGGCCGATAGCCTGTGGATGACCATCGAAGAACGCCTGGATGACTGGGACGGCGATAGCGACATCGACTGCGAAATCAACGGTGGCGTGCTGACCATTAGCTTTGAAAACGGCAGCAAAATCATTATTAACCGTCAGGAGCCGCTGCACCAGGTGTGGCTGGCCACCAAACAGGGCGGCTACCATTTCGATCTCAAAGGCGACGAGTGGATCTGCGATCGCAGCGGTGAAACCTTCTGGGATCTGCTGGAGCAGGCGGCGAGCCAGCAGGCCGGTGAGACGGTGAGATTCCGTTAATGACATGTTTCCCGGATGACGGCGCATTGCGCCTTTTCCGGGCCAAATCTACGAGTAGCGCTGCTGCAGCACCGGCGAGGCGGTAACGTCCTGGCTGGTGGGTATCGCGGCGGCAATCGCCTGGGTGCGGAAAGGGATCACCTGGGTGCGCCCGTCCACCTCGACAATCTGATAGAACTGCGGCAGGTTGAAGTTGATAAAACTGGAGCCGTAGGTAAAACGATCGTGCGATGACGAATAGAAGCGGCTGACGTCGCGCACCAGCTCCTCTTTGCTGCCCTCGCAGTGGTGATAGACCTCAGCGCGGTTGCTCTCATCGAGAATATAGATGTTAAAGCCGCTGTCGTTGTTATCCGCGTCTTCAAAGAAGAACTGGATAATCCCTTCGCTGGCGAATCCGTCCACTACCGCCGGCAGCTTAACGTGATTGGTTTCCACCTGCACCGACAGGCCATGGAGCTTGTTGTGCGAGATAGCGCCGTAGAACTCAATGGCGTTTTCCAGCTTCTGCACCGAAACATTGAGACGCTCGAAGAACAGTCCCCAGGTCTGGCCGGAGACGCGCAGCGCTTTAAAGCGCCCGGTATCCTGACGGGTACTGGAGAGACGCAGTTCGATGCACTCGGAGATCATCTGCTGTACGCGGGTGCGGATCAGGCCGCGCAGATGCTGGCTATAGCAGAAGACCTCCACGCTGTCCGGCGGCGCGGCATCCTGATGCATTTTACCAAGGATCGTTTTCAGCGCTTCAATCATCGCCTGCTCGCCGTTGAAATGCAGCGTACGCACTTCATTCCACGAGTTGCGATACAGCAGGTCGACGCTGCCGATCAGACATTTTTGCTCTTCGCCGAAGCTGAAGACATCGAGCTTACGGAAATCGAAGTGCACCACCTGATTGCGGAAGGCCGCCGTCGGGTCATATTCGAGGTTGACGATAATCGCCAGGTGGCGAATTTCGCACGGGCTGTATAGCGCTTTTGGCGTGGGCGCCGGCAGGCGCAGCGGGAAGTGGTGCGACACATCGGCCACCATCTCCTGCAGCTTCGCCAGATCGACGATGCCGTTGCCCTTAATAAACAGGCGGGTGCGTGAGGTCAGCAGGCCGTTAAACCAGGCCCAGGCCACCAGCTTATTAAGATAACGGTTATATTCCAGCGGCTGATGGCTGATGATCGATTCCATATCCGGCGCGCGGTTGTACAGATACCAACCGGTACGGTTGGCGCGACCCGGCGGCACGTGGATAAAGGTCAGATTCGGTTCCGAGAGATCCGGCGAAATTTGCGGGTTCACCAGCGTCACTTTGCCCGGCAGCGCTTCAAAGGCCGCATACAGCTTACGCGTCAGCACGCCGATATCCTGCGGACTAGCGGAGACGCTGAGGTTATTACGTCGTGCGAAGCGGATCAGATTACGATAGCTCTGCATCATCGCATCGAGCAGTTCGTTGTGCGCCTTGCGCACTTCATCAATTTTCCAGTTCGCCCGGTTGTCGAGCATCATCAGACGCTTTTCATCCCAGCCCCACGCGTTGACCAGCTGGCTGACGACTTCGCGACGCCAGCCGACGCAGGCGCGCTCGCGGCTGAGTTTTTCGCACACTTTCAGGTAGAAGCAGCGGCGCACCAGGTCGAGACGAGTTTCATCTTCAATGGCCTGGAGGTAGGTGGTCACGCGCTCCAGCATCATGCAGTAGGGGTCGAGTCCGAAGGAGACGATCTCGCCGTCGTGCAGGCGCTGTTTGATATCTTTCGCCAGCAGGCGGTTGTTGGGGTATTCCCAGGAGTAGGCTTCCAGCAGCAGCGTTTTCAGCACCGCTTTATAGGGCGAGTCGATACTCTTATACAGCTGCCACAGGCTGGCGCCGAAGTACTCTTCCGCCGACAGTGAACTAAGGCCGCCGAGATCGAGCCACTCGTTTGGCGTCAGCACGCCCTGGGCATACAGCCCCATGACGTAATCGTCGTAATGCTCTTCTTCATCGCACGGCACCATATTCCACAGAATACGCTTGCCGGCGAGACGCACCGCGGTGCGGTAGAACTCATCGAGCAGTAAAATATGCTGGGTCGAACCGCAGTCTTCGCCGCCGAGGCTGCCGCTTTCGTTATGGCGGAAGCGGTTTTCGTCGATCAGGAAGAAGCTGACTTCCACGCCGAGCGAGGCCGCCCAGCTCTCAAGCAGGCTGCATTTTCGCTGCAGCAGCTGGCGCTCTTCGCTATCCAGCCAGGCCTGGTGACATACCCAGATATCAAGATCGGAAGAACAGCTCTGGCCGACGGAGGAGGTACTGCCCATCGAGTAGACGCCGGTGATCGGCAGCTCGCCTTTTGGCGGCTCCTGGGTCTGCATGCCGCGATGCAGTTCCAGTTCTTCAAGATAGTGGCGTTGGGTTTCATCAGGCGTGTAGAGGCAAATGCCACGGGGAACGTTACCGTCAAGGTAACCCGGCATCAGCGGGTGATGATAATGTAATAACGTTGGCAGTAGACTGTAAACCTGCTGGAAAGCGGGTCCCATGGCAGCAAGCGCGCGATCCACGCGCAATTGGTTGATGGCATCCAGTCTCTGTTTCAGTGTCTCAATATAGAGGTACAAGACATATCGCCTGATGTTCAAAAACCCGAGGTACAATAGTACGGAGGATTTCAGTATTTCAACAAAAACCGTCACCATTCGTCGTCGGTGTGGTTGTGATGAGCAGCGGACGGACAAATGGTTTAAAACGTGATCAATTTAACACCTTGCTCATTGACCGTAAAGAAAGATGCGCTACATACAAGTGTAGCACCGTTTATTACCTGTAAATTCCTCACTACGCCTCCGGCAACCGCCACGCGCATGAAAGGTTAAAAAAGAGTGGGCCGGAGCTATCTCCCACATAAACCGTGAAAACTAACATCCGCAAGACAACAATGTTAGGATGGTTAGTGGTCGACAATGACGGTAACAAGCATGTTAGACAAAGTTTTGAAAATTGCCACACGGCAAAGCCCGCTTGCGCTATGGCAGGCGCAATATGTTAAAGCGCGCCTCGAACACGCGCATCCCGGACTGAAGGTCGAGCTGGTGCCGATGGTCACTCGCGGGGATGTCATCCTTGATACTCCGCTGGCAAAGGTGGGTGGCAAGGGCTTATTTGTGAAAGAGTTAGAGCTTGCCATGCTCGAAGGGCGCGCCGATATCGCCGTTCATTCGATGAAAGATGTGCCGGTGGAATTCCCGGAGGGACTGGGGCTGGTGACTATCTGCGAGCGCGACGATCCGCGCGACGCGTTTGTCTCCAATCACTATGCCTCGATTGATGAACTCCCGGCCGGCAGCGTCGTTGGCACATCAAGTTTACGCCGTCAGTGCCAGCTGGCCGCCACTCGTCCGGACCTGGTGATCCGCTCTCTGCGCGGTAACGTCGGTACCCGGCTGAGTAAGCTGGATAACGGCGAGTATGACGCCATCATCCTCGCCGCCGCCGGCCTGAAGCGCCTGCAGCTCGAGGCGAGAATTCGCCAGCCGCTGTCGCCGGAGCAATCCCTGCCGGCGGTCGGCCAGGGTGCGGTCGGCATCGAATGCCGTCTCGACGATGCATGGACCCAGGGGCTGCTAGCGCCTCTCAACCATACGGAAACGGCAGTGCGCGTGCGCGCCGAGCGGGCGATGAACACTCGTCTCGAAGGCGGCTGCCAGGTGCCGATTGGCAGCTATGCGGAACTCGTCAACGGCGAACTGTGGCTGCGGGCGCTGGTTGGCGCCCCGGATGGTTCGCAGATGGTACGCGGCGAACGGCGCGGGCCAGCAGAGCAGGCCGAAGCGCTCGGCATCTCGCTGGCGGAAGAGCTCCTGGATAACGGCGCGCGCGACATTCTCGCGGCAGTTTATGATGGAGAAGCCCCACGATGAGCATCCTGGTCACTCGTCCATTACCGCAAGGAGAAGCGCTGGTCAGCCGTCTGCGGGCCATGGGACGCGTGGCCTGGGGCTTTCCGCTGATAGAATTTACGCCTGGCCGGGAGCTTCCCGCGCTGGGCGACGCGCTTGCCCGCCTCGGGCCTGACGATCTGCTGTTTGCGCTGTCCCAGCATGCGGTGGAGTTCGCCCATGCCCGCCTGCAGCAACAGGGGCTGCCCTGGCCCACTTCCCCACGCTATTTTGCCATTGGCCGCACGACGGCGCTGGCCCTGCATACGGTCAGCGGGCAGCATATCCATTACCCGTTAGATCGGGAAATTAGCGAAGTCTTGCTACAATTACCTGAATTACAAAACATTGCCGGGAAAAATGCGCTGATCTTACGCGGCAATGGCGGGCGGGAACTCTTAGGCGCGACGCTGACCGAGCGCGGCGCCAGGGTCACATTTTGTGAATGTTATCAACGTAGTGCAAAGCATTACGATGGCGCAGAAGAAGCGATGCGCTGGCAATCTCGCGGGGTCACCACGCTGGTGGTCACCAGCGGCGAGATGCTGCAGCAGCTATGGTCGTTAATACCGCAATGGTATCGCGAACGGTGGCTCCTGCACTGCCGCGTTGTCGTTGTCAGCGAACGTTTGGCCCTTCAGGCCCGGGAGCTGGGCTGGCAGGAGATTCAGGTTGCCGATAGCGCCGACAACGATGCGCTGCTACGCGCATTACAATAACTCTCAACATTGGAAGCCATAATGACGGAACAACAAAATCAATCCGCCGTGGTTGAAGAGACCAGGGAGGCCGTGGAGACCACACCACAGCCAGAGAACACTGATAAGAAGAAGGCTGGCAACAAAACCAGCCTGGCGCTCAGCGCGATCGCTATCGCCATTGCGATAGCCGCCGGTATCGGTCTGTATGGCCTGAACAAACAGCAGGCCTCGCGTCAAAACGAAACCACCTCTGAATTATCAAGCCAGGTCGCGGCGCTGCAAAAAGCGCAGGAGAGCCAAAAAAGCGAACTGGAAGGCATTATCAAACAGCAGGCCGACCAGCTAAACGAAGCCAAACACCAGCAGGAGACGCTGGCCAAACAGCTGGACGAAGTCCAGCAAAAAGTGGCGGTCATTTCCGGTAGCGACGCCAAAACCTGGCTGCTGGCCCAGGCCGACTTCCTCGTCAAGCTGGCGGGACGTAAGCTGTGGAGCGATCAGGATGTCACCACCGCCGCCGCGCTGCTGAAAAGCGCCGACGCCAGTCTCGCCGACATGAATGACCCGAGCCTGATCGGCGCCCGCCGGGCGATTACCGACGACATCGCCACTCTCTCCGCGGTGAACCAGGTGGACTACGACGGCATGATCCTCAAGGTTAATCAGCTGGCGAACCAAATCGATAACCTGCGGCTGGCGGATAATAACGATGACGATTCGCCGATGGATTCTGATAGCGATGAGCTCTCCAGCTCCATCAGCGAATGGCGCATCAATCTGCAGAAAAGCTGGCAGAATTTTATGGACAGCTTTATCACCGTGCGCCGCCGCGATGAAACGGCGGTCCCGCTGCTGGCGCCGAATCAGGATATCTATCTGCGGGAAAATATTCGCTCTCGCCTGCTGGTCGCCGCGCAGGCGGTGCCGCGTCATCAGGAAGAGACCTGGAAACAGTCGCTGGATAACGTCTCGACCTGGGTACGCGCCTATTACGATACCGATGACGCCACCACTAAAGCCTTCCTTGAAGAGGTGGATAAACTCAGTCAGCAAAGCATTACCATGACGGTGCCGGAGACGCTGCAGAGCCAGGCGTTGCTGGAAAAACTGATGCAGACCCGGGTGCGTAATCTGATGGCGCAGCCTGCCGTTTCCGCGGGCGGCGCGCCCGCACCTGCACCGTCTGCACCTGCTGCACCGGCCGCCCCCGCTGCGCCGCAAGGAGAGTAACGCATGCTGAAAATTCTTTTACTCTTCGCACTGTTGATCGCCGGGATCGTGCTTGGCCCGATGATCGCCGGCCATCAGGGCTACGTCCTGATCCAGACTGATAACTACAATATCGAGACCAGCGTGACCGGGCTGGTGATTATCCTGATCCTCGCCATGGTGGTGCTGTTCGCCATTGAATGGCTGCTGCGCCGCATTTTCCGCACCGGGGCGCATACGCGCGGCTGGTTTGTCGGCCGTAAACGCCGTCGCGCGCGTAAGCAAACCGAGCAGGCGCTGCTTAAGCTGGCGGAAGGTGATTACCAGCAGGTTGAGAAGCTGATGGCGAAAAACGCCGATCACGCCGAACAGCCGGTGGTGAACTATCTGCTGGCGGCGGAAGCGGCCCAGCAGCGCGGCGATGAAGCGCGGGCTAACCAGCATCTGGAGCGCGCCACCGAACTGGCGGGCGATGATCTGATCCCGGTGGAAATCACCCGCGTTCGCCTGCAGCTGGCGCGCAATGAAAATCACGCCGCGCGCCATGGCATCGATAAGCTGCTGGAGATCACCCCGCGTCATCCGGAAGTGCTGCGCCTCGCCGAACAGGCTTATACCCGCACCGGCGCCTGGCAGTCGCTGCTGGATATCATTCCGTCGATGGCGAAAGCTAACGTCGGCGATGAAGAGCACCGCGCCGCGCTGGAACAGCTGGCGTGGGTTGGCCTGATGGACAAAGCGCTGGCCGATGGCGGCAGCGAGGGGCTGCGTGAATGGTGGCGCAACCAGAGCCGTAAAACGCGGGCGCTGGTGCCGCTGCAGGTGGCGATGGCCGAGCGCCTCATCGAGAGCGACGATCACGATACCGCGCAGCAAATTATCATTGATGGTCTGAAGAAACAGTATGACGACCGTCTGGTGATGCCGATCCCGCGCCTGAAGACCAATAACCCGGAACAGCTGGAGAAAGTACTGCGCCAGCAGATCAAAGCCGTTGGCGACCGTCCGCTGCTGTGGAGCACCCTGGGCCAGTCGCTGATGCGGCACGGTGAATGGCAGGAGGCCAGCATCGCCTTCCGCGCCGCGCTTAAGCAGCGTCCGGATGCCTTTGATTACGCCTGGCTGGCCGATGCCCTGGATCGCCTGCATCAGCCGGAGGAAGCGGCCACCATGCGCCGCGATGGCCTGCTGCTGACGCTGCAGAATAACCCTCAGCAATAACCTGGTCTGGCTATCGCCTCCTGCGGGGCGATAGCGCTTCTCCCCCGCCTTCGCGTTGACGATCCCCTGAAAGAAAAAAACGCCTGCGCTGAAATCAGGGCAGGCGTTAAAACAGGTCTGTTTGACAACAAATTGGGTGCTTCACTCAACGTAATGTCCATGGTGTTTGATGAGGCATAAATGCGACATCTGTCAGTGGACGATAAGCACCGTAAGAACGGCTCTGCATCATTCCGGAGTTTATGAGGCACGAAGGCGAACATAAGAGATGGAATGAGCATCTACCCGGTTATTATCGCACAGGATCCGGGGAAATTGCATCTACCACAGTGATGAATTGAGAGTTTTCCTGACGCGTATTCTTAAGCAAAGAGAAGATTTTTTATCAGCAAGATCAGGGGAATAAGTCATGGCAGGAAATAACAGAAAACAAAAAACCCCGCCGAAGCGGGGTTCAAAATTGGTCGGCGAGAGAGGATTCGAACCTCCGACCCACTGGTCCCAAACCAGTTGCGCTACCAAGCTGCGCTACTCGCCGAAATACTGCTTTTTGAATTTTTAGTTCAATTCGTTAAAGTCGTGGTGCGAGGGGGGGGACTTGAACCCCCACGTCCGTAAGAACACTAACACCTGAAGCTAGCGCGTCTACCAATTCCGCCACCTTCGCAAATTCACAACTCTATCAAATAATGGGGTGGCTAATGGGATTCGAACCCACGACAACTGGAATCACAATCCAGGGCTCTACCAACTGAGCTATAGCCACCACTGCAAACCTTTTACGCGGTATTAAAACCACCGCAGCTCCAGCACCGGGTTAATGGTGCGCCCGACAGGATTCGAACCTGAGACCTCTGCCTCCGGAGGGCAGCGCTCTATCCAGCTGAGCTACGGGCGCTTAGCGCCGTTGCGGGGTCGGATAATACGGACTTCCTCCCCCGCTGTCTAGTGCCTTTTTAAAGAAAATTATCGTTTGCTCATGCTTTGTTCGTTTTGACGCTTATTCAGCCGGATTATTGATTTGTCCCTGTCTTCCGAGGCCAAACACCTTATAAATCAGGGTAACGGCAGCAAGGAAAATAATACCGACAAAGAGCGACATCCGGGTTTCATCATTCAGCCCCATCCCGACCAGCACGCAGATCAGGAAAGCCATGGTGAAATAGTTGGCCCACGGAAACAGCAGCGAACGGAACGGATGGCTGGCTATCGCTGCCTGATGTACGCGACGGAAACGCAGCTGACTAATCAGGATCACAAACCACGGCACCATCCCCGGCAGGACGCTGGCGCTATAGACATAGACAAATACCCGCTGGGGATTAGGAATGATGTAATTCAGGCAGGAGCCTACCAGCAGGATCAGAATCGACAGCGCCACGCCGACGGCAGGAACACCGTTGCGCGATACCTTACCGATCGCCGCCGGCAGCTGACGGTTCTTCGCCAGGGCGTACAGCATACGTCCGCAGCTGTACATCCCGCTGTTGCAGCCGGAAAGCGCCGCCGTCAGCACCACGAAGTTGATAATCCCCGCCGCGGCGGTAATACCGATTTTGGCAAACGTCAGTACGAACGGGCTGCCGTTGGAGCCGATTTGATCCCATGGGAAAATGGTGACGATAACGAAAATCGCGCCGACGTAGAAAATCAGGATCCGCCACAGCACTTTGCCCACCGCGCTGCGTAACGTGACCTGCGGATTTTTCGCTTCACCTGCGGTAATGCCGATGAGCTCCACGCCCTGATATGACGCGACCACGATACACAGCGCCGTCAGGAAGCCCTTCCAGCCGCCGGCAAAGAAACCGCCATGTTCGGTCAGGTTGCCAAAACCGATGGAGTGGCCGCCATTGCCAAAGCCGAAGAAAATGACGCCCAGGCCCACGACGATCATCACAATAATGGTGGTCACTTTAATCATGGCGAACCAGAACTCGATTTCACCGTACAGCCGGACCGCCGCGAGGTTTGCCAGCGCCACCAGCCCCACGGCAATTAATGCCGGTATCCACTGCGCCATCTCCGGGAACCAGAACTGCACATAGACGCCGATGGCGGTAATCTCCGAGATGCCCACCGCCATCCACATAAACCAGTACGACCACGCGGTCAGGTAGCCGAAGAAGGGGCTCATATAGCGATGCGCATACACCGCGAAAGAGCCGGTGACGGGCTCAAGGAACAGCATTTCGCCCATTGAGCGCATAATGAAAAAGACGAACAGGCCAGCGATAATGTACGCCAGCAGCACGGAAGGTCCAGCCCACTTCAGCGTACTGGCCGCCCCCATAAACAACCCCACGCCAATCGTCCCACCAAGAGCGATCAGTTCAATATGCCGGGCCTCCAGTCCACGCTGGAGCTCCGCTTTTTTCTCAGTCATATATCCTCTTGTGTTTGCCGTATTCCGGGTACTCCCGGTTATTGTTATTAACTGAACTCATAGCCTTGCCGACGCGCAGGTCTCCCCCGCGCGTATAAAGCCTGCGAATGGTTAATTAATTTTGCGGAAATGGCAAATAAAGTATCAGGCGAGTGAAGAGATTACACAGAATATGTATGCAAACTCGCCTGGTTGCAGTGGAATATCAGAGCTTACCGGAATAATGCCAACGTAAATAGCGCAGTAGGCGGAACTGTCTCTTGATGCGGCTCGGCTGTAAAAGCAGACGATAAAACCATTCCAGCCCCAGATCCTGCCAGAACTTCGGCGCCCGATGCACGTGCCCGGTGAAAACATCGTAAGTGCCGCCGACGCCCATATACAGCGCGTGCGGGTACAGACGCCGACAGTCGCGCATAAAGATCTCCTGACGCGGGGACCCCATGGCGACGGTGACGATTTTCGCCCCGCTGTCGCGAATGCGTTCGAATAATGCCTGGCGCTGTTCAGGAGCAAAATAGCCGTCCTGGGTGCCGACGATATTCACCTGCCAGCGCTGGCGCAGGCTGGACGCCGTCTGCGCCAGGACTTCAGGTTTACCGCCGACCAAAAACACCGGTGTGCCTTCAGCGCCGGCGCGCTGCATTAACGCTTCCCAGAGATCGGCCCCTGCCACGCGGGACACCTGGGCTTGCGGATATTTTTTACGCAGCGAACGCACCACGCTGATGCCATCCGCATATTTAAACTCCGCCGCCTCAATCAGCGCCCGCACCTCCGGGTTATCCTCTACGGCCAGCATTTTCTCGGCATTAATCGCCACTAGCGTCCCCTCGCGGAGAACGCCGTCGGCATACAAATAATCCAGAGCGTGCTGCATATCGCGCCAGCCTATGAGCTGCAGCCCTCTTAACAGGTACAACGGCGCGGAAATGGTCCCAGTCATGTCCATCCTTCTCAGACTTACGGTTGCGAAAGCGGTTTTACGCGCTTATGAATCAGTCCCACGCTATCCAGGAACCAGTACAGCAGTTTCGCCGCCAGCAAGCAGATACCAAAGATCACGAGGAAAAACACCACGCGGGAGCCGAACGAATCCAGGCCCTCGCGCGCCAGCACTATCATGTTGAAGATAGCGCCGAAACAGAAACTGTGCAGGATAGCCGCTTTATAGCGATTGCTCTCCCGGTTGCCCAGCTCATACAGCCAGTCGAACCATTTAATAATCAACCCGACCGCCACGGCGCCCAGCGGCACAAACCAGACGCCGCCCATCACCACCAGCGAGCCAATTAGCGTCGGCGAAATCGCCAGCCCCGAATGGTTGTTTAACACTTCCCAGGTAAAGTAGTTGGCGGTATTGAGCACCATCGTCGGGCGACCGTGCCACATCCAGCTGGGGATAAAGACGTAGAAATCGCGGATCATCGGCGCCAGACCCTGGAAATCGATCTTGTCGTAGTTTTGCAGCAGCAGCGCCAGGTTCTCCCACGGCGAGAAGGTATCGCGTGTGAGATAGAGGAAGGTATAAAACGCTTCGTCGCCGCTGACGTTCATCCCGTAGCGCTTCAGCGCCAGCCAGAACATGCCGACGATGCCCAGCACGCCCGCCGCCGCCAGCATCCACAGGCTGATCCAACCGCGAATAATGCCGATAAACAGGAAGATGGCGAAGGCGATGATGATATTGGCGCGCGTCCCGCCGACGATGGCGTAGGTCAGCAAACCAAAGGCCACCGTGCTGACGAGGAAGAAGATCCACGCCTTATAATCCTGGCGCAAGAAATAGACCACCAGCATCGCCGGAATAAAGAAGTAGAAGAAGCGCTTCAACGCCACGCCGGAGACTTCAGCAGAGAAAATCTGGCTGTAGGAGTTGAGCTTAAACAGCAGGAAACCGTTGTGGGCGAAGAAGATGCCAACGCACAGCAGCGCCAGCCCCATCAAAATGCCCCACGCCAGATGGGTTTCTACCCGGTTCATGGTAAACAGCGGCCGACGCGCAACCTCACGCGATGCCGGACGCAGACGCGTTTTATAGGTCACGTAGTAAATCGCGTAGAAGCACACCGCGATCAGCAGCGTCTGCAGCAAAATCTCCGGCGGCGCCACGCTGACGTCAAAGCGGAACACCAGAATACTGGTCAGCGGGAAACCGAAGAAGAAAGTCAGCAGAAACAGCAACGAGAAAAAGACGTTGAAGTTGAAGCGTACCCGGCGGAACTCAAACCAGGTGGCGGTGGCGATAAACAGCGTCGACAGCAGCCAGACTACCAGCAGCCCGCTAAATTGCATTAACGTCATGCCTGCCCCTCCGCCGCTAACCGTAGCGCCCGCTGCCAGCCCGTCAGATAGTTCGGCCGGAAGAAAGCGATACCCGACTTATCCACGCTCGCCAGTTGGCGCTGCGCTTCGCGCACCACGCTGACGTCCAGCGCATCGCTGGTGAACAGCACCGGCACATGCTGCTCGGTCATATCCTGCCAGAACGGGTTTTCGCGGTTGAGCACGCAGGGAATGCCCGCCTGAATCAGCAGGCACAGGGTGCCGATCCCCTGCTGACGCGCGAACAGGAAATAGCCCAGATCGCAGCGGCGCAGCAGCGCCAGATAATCATGAAACTCCAGTTTCTCGCTGAGGATCTGCAGATGCTCACCGCTAAACAGCGCCGCCCCCGCCTCACGAACCTCATTGATATAGGCCTCGTTATTCGCCGGATAGCCCATCGGCATGATGACGTTTACCGTATCGCCAAACTGCTGATGAATAGCCTTCAGCGCGGCAATATGTTCATTGCTGCGATCCCCGGAGTTACCCACCAGAATGGTCAGCGTGTCGCCGCGCGGCGCGTTTTCGGCCAGGGTATTCAGCGCCGGATCCATACGGGTCGGGAAATAGAGCAGTTCGCCCGGGACGCGCGGATGACGGTTTGCGAACCAGCTCAGATCGCCGCGGGTGGCGAAAACGCGCCCTACCCGCCCCTGCGCCAGGCGGCGCAGCGGATAGAACAGGCGGAACTTCAGGCTGGTGGCGTTTTCGTACAGATCCGCCCCCCAGATATGCCAGTTAAACTGCGACGGGCGGATACCACCGCCCAACAGCGCCAGCCACAGGCCGGTATTGAACTGGCCGTGGAAGAAAAAGCGCTGCTGGCGGTTGGCTTTGGCTTGCGCAATCACCGCCTGCGCCAGCGACTTCTTCCCCGGATAACAGGTGATGTCCAGCGCCGGATACCCATCACGCACGCTGGCCTCATCACCGACGATCATAAATCTCCTGGCCTGCGGATCGGCGGCCAGTTCGTCGTTAAAGAACCGCAGTACGGTCTGGTTATGATGCGGGATATCTGATCCCAGTACATGTATCAGTGCTGTCATGCCCGTTTACGCCAGAGTAAAAACACGCCACTACAAAGGGCGAAATAAACAATATAAGTGGCCATATACGCCTGCGCCGCGCCAACCGCGCCGTGCGCCGGTATAAGCCAGTGTGAGAATGCGGTCAGCAGTGTGAACTGACTGATTTCCGTCAGAATATAAAAACGCAGCGACGCTTTGGCGATCACCAGATAGCCATAGACGTAGGCGCCTACTTTTAAAACGTCGCCCACCAGCTGCCAGGCGAACAGGTCACGCATCGCGGTAAAGCGATCGGAAAACAGCAGCCAGATGGCAAAATCGCGCAGCAGCCAGACCGTCAGGCTCGCCGCCGCCACTGCCGGCAGGACGAATTTCAGCGACTTGACTATCTCGCGGGTGATATCCGTTTTGGCGCTCAGCCGCGACAGCGTCGGCAGGAGATAGACGCTGAACGAGGCGGTAATAAACTGCAGATAGGCATCAGAGATGCTGCTCACCCCCTGCCAGATACCCACCGCCTCCCAGCCATAATGCGCCGCCAGCAGATTACGCATCATCACATAAGCCACCGGCAGGGTC
Source organism: Klebsiella sp. 54 (assembly GCF_018223875.1). NCBI lineage: Bacteria > Pseudomonadati > Pseudomonadota > Gammaproteobacteria > Enterobacterales > Enterobacteriaceae > Klebsiella > Klebsiella sp. 54. The sequence continues at coordinate 30,202 of NZ_JAGRRA010000008.1, read as the reverse complement.
ACTGAGGTTATCAGCGCCATCAGGGTAAATTTCGATAGCTGTCCCGCCAGACCGTTATCCCAGCGCGGACGCAAGGCGCTCAGCGGGATATTACCCCGCCGCCAGAGCATAATACCCGCCGGAACCACCACCAGCGCCGGAACTAACGCCAGCCCCAGCAGCGCGCCCTGATAGCCTCCCAACACGTAGCAAGCATAGTAAGCCGCCACGCCGATCAGGCTCCCGGCAATCAGCGAGAAGGCGTTACCCGCCGCATCGCGAAAGCCTTTCATCAGCGCCAGCAGGAAGTTTGCCCAGGCGATCCCCATCTGTACCAGCGCCACCAGCCGTACCAGATTCTGATAATGAGTATGGCCGAACAACCCCTGGCTTATCGGCGCCGCGGCCAGTAAAAACACCAGCGCCAGCAGTGTGGAAAAGCCAAGCACCATCGCCGACGAGGTGCCCACCACCTGCTTCAGGCGCGGGGGATCGTCGTGATGCTGCGCCACCAGCTTCGTGACGCCATTAAATATCCCGGCCCCGGCCAGCACGCCGAGCACGGTGACCAGTTGCCGGAAGTTACCGGCCTGGCCAACGCCCGCGGGCCCAAACGAGACGGCCAGCAGCTTGACGACCAACAGCCCGGCGCCGATTTTGACCAGCGTCGATGCCGCCGTCCACAATGAAGCTTTTGCTAACGACATATCAGGAGAAGTAGCTCAGCAGCGAGTTAATCACCGTCCGCTGGTTCACCACAGACAGATTGTAAAACAGCGGCAGGCGTACCAGGCGCTCGCTCTCCTGGGTGGTATAGCGGTCTTCACCGTGGAATTCGCCGAAGTGTTCGCCTGCCGGACAGCTGTGCAGAGGAATGTAATGGAATACCGCGAGGATCTCCGCCTCTTTCAGCCAGGCGATCAACCTGCTGCGATCCTCGATATCGCGCAGCTTAATGTAGAACATGTGCGCGTTTTGCCCGCAGTCGGCCGGGATCGTCGGCAGTTCGATACGTCCCGCGCGTGCCAGCGGCAGCAGGGCGTCATAGTAGTTCTGCCACAGCGCCAGGCGCTGTTGGTTGATGCGCTCCGCCGCTTCCAGCTGCGCCCACAGGTAGGCGGCCTGCAGGTCGGACATCAGATAGCTGGAGCCAATGTCCCGCCAGGTATATTTATCCACCAGGCCACGAAAGAACTGGCTGCGGTTGGTGCCTTTTTCGCGAATGATCTCCGCGCGCTCCACCAGCGTGCGATCGTTGATGAGCGTCGCCCCGCCCTCACCGCCAGCGGTGTAGTTTTTGGTTTCATGGAAGCTGAAGCAGCCGATATGGCCGATGGTGCCCAGCGCACGCCCCTTGTAGGTGGACATCACCCCCTGCGCGGCATCTTCCACCACGAACAGGTTGTACTTGTCGGCGATGGCCATGATGATATCCATCTCGCAAGCTACGCCGGCATAATGCACCGGGACGATCGCCCGGGTTTTATCGGTGATAGCGGCTTCGATTAACGTTTCATCGATATTCATGGTATCGCGACGGATATCGACGAAGACGATTTTCGCCCCGCGCAGCACAAAAGCATTGGCGGTGGAGACAAAGGTATAGCTGGGCATAATCACTTCGTCGCCCGGCTGGATATCCAGCAGCAGCGCGGCCATCTCCAGCGAAGCCGTGCAGGAAGGGGTTAGCAGGGCCTTTGCCGTGCCAAAACGCTGCTCCATCCACTGCTGGCAGCGGCGCGTAAAGCCGCCGTCGCCGCACAGCTTGCCGCTGTTCATCGCAGACTGCATGTAATCAAGCTCGGTTCCAACCACCGGCGGCGCGTTAAATGGGATCATGAGGTCACCTGTATAGCCAGTAGGCGGTGCTTTCCACATTAGCACCGCTGAGAATATAACGTTTAAGCGCGGCGGTGTTGCCCATCTGGGTCGCCACCCGCAGTGTAGAAAGTCCGCGCGAAGCGGCCCAGTACCGCGCCGCCTGCATCAGCTGCGCCCCGGCGCCGCGTCCGGCCAGCAGGCCGATACGCGCCTCGGTGGCATTGAGCTGGCGCAGGGAGACAAAGGCGCGAATATCGCCCTCAGGATGGCGGTAAATCAGGCACTGATGGTCGAAGGTGCCGCGCACCGCATTTTCAATCCACTGGGCATAGAAGCGGCCGCTGGCATCGGCAGCGTACCAGGGCGCACGAAAGCGGCTCAGGGCAAAGGCCTGCGCCGCCAGCTCGCGCAGTGGCGCAATATCCGCCTCCACGGCGACGTCGGCGCCCGCATCCGCAGGGTTGCCCACCGGTAGCGCCAGATCGACCTCGCCTTCCACCAGCTGAAAACCCAGCTGCTGCAGCGCGTCGAGCCGGACGGTGTCGCTGGCGGCTACCTTCGCCTGCACCCGCGACCACCCCGCCAGCGCCTCAGGCGTCAGCAGCGGCGCACGCTCGTCAAAGTGAACGACGGCGCTGTTAACGGCAAAGAAGCGGTTCTCCCACTCCAGGGGATCAATACTGGCGCGGACGGGCACGGAGCAGATCCAGCAGATATTGGCCGTAGCCGGTTTTTTCCAGCCGCTTCGCCGCGCGTTTGACGCCGTCGTCGTCCAGCCAGCCGTTGCGCCAGCCGATCTCTTCCAGACAGGCGATTTTAAAGCCCTGACGCTTCTCGACGGTCTGCACAAACATGCTGGCCTCGATCAAGCTATCGTGGGTGCCGGTATCCAGCCACGCAAAGCCGCGTCCAAGCAGTTCGACGGTTAATGCGCCATCTTCAAGGTACATCTGGTTGATGGAGGTGATTTCCAGTTCGCCGCGCTCGGATGGCTTGACCCGTTTGGCGTACTCCGCCACCTTGCCATCGTAGAAATAGAGACCGGTAACCGCCCAGTTCGACTTCGGCTGCTTCGGCTTCTCTTCCAGCGACAGCGCGCGGAAGTTGTCATCAAACTCCACCACACCAAAGCGTTCAGGATCCATCACCTGATAGCCAAAAATCGTCGCCCCTTCCGTGCGGGCAGCCACGCTGCGCAGCTTGGGGCTGAAGCTCTGGCCGAAGAAGATGTTGTCGCCTAACACCAGGCACGCCGGTTCACCGTTAAGAAAGGCTTCGCCGATGATAAACGCCTGGGCTAAACCATCCGGCGACGGCTGTACGGCATAGTGCAGCGCAATGCCAAACTCTGAACCATCGCCGAGCAGGCGCTGGAAATCGCGCAGATCGTCCGGCGTGGTGATGATCAGGATCTCACGGATCCCGGCCAGCATTAATACCGACAGCGGGTAGTAGATCATCGGCTTATCGTAGATCGGCAACAGCTGCTTCGACACGCCGCGGGTGATAGGATGCAGTCGCGTTCCAGACCCCCCCGCCAGAATAATACCTTTCATCATTCCCCCCAGAGATGATTAGCCTTGCAGCCCAAGACGCTCGCCCTGATAGCTACCGTCCTGAACCTGGCGCCACCATGGCTCGTTCGCCAGATACCACGCCACGGTCTTACGCATACCGGAAGTGAAGGTCTCAGCCGGCGTCCAGCCCAGCTCACGGGCAATCTTCGAGGCATCAATGGCATAGCGCAGATCGTGGCCCGGGCGGTCGGCAACAAAGGCGATCAGGTCGCGATAGTGCGCCACGCCCTGCGGCTTATTCGGCGCCAGCGCTTCGAGCAATTCGCAAATGGTTTCCACCACCTCGATGTTTTTACGTTCGTTATGACCGCCGATATTGTACGTCTCGCCGGGTTCGCCGCGGGTCGCCACCAGATATAGCGCCCTGGCGTGATCTTCCACGTACAGCCAGTCGCGGATCTGCTGTCCATTGCCATACACCGGCAGCGGCTTGCCCGCCAGCGCGTTGAGGATCGTCAGCGGGATCAGCTTCTCGGGGAAGTGATACGGGCCGTAGTTGTTCGAACAGTTGGTGATAAGCGTCGGCAGGCCATAGGTTCGCAGCCAGGCGCGCACCAGGTGGTCGCTGCTGGCTTTCGAGGCCGAATAGGGACTGCTTGGCGCATAGGGCGTGGTCTCGGTAAAGAAATCATCGCTGCCGTGCAGATCGCCATACACTTCATCGGTGGAGATGTGATGGAAGCGAAACGCCGATTTTTGCGTCGTAGCCAGCGTATTCCACCAGCTACGGGCCGCCTCCAGCAGCGTATAGGTGCCCACGATATTGGTCTCGATAAACGCCGCCGGGCCGTCAATCGAACGATCGACATGGCTTTCCGCCGCCAGGTGCATCACTGTATCCGGTTGATACTGAACGAAAATACGATCAAGCTCGCCGCGGTCGCAAATATCCACCTGTTCAAAGGCGAAACGCGCATCCTGCGCCACCGGCGCCAGCGACATTAAATTGCCGGCGTAGGTCAGTTTATCCACCACCACCACGCGATCGGCGGTGTGCTGGATAATCTCCCGCACTACCGCCGAACCAATGAAGCCCGCGCCGCCGGTGACCAGAATGGTTCTCACCGCCACACTCCTTTGGTGTCGATGATATACGCCTGGGTGACGCTATCGCCGCTAACGGCTTTAAATTCATGGTGATCGACCAGCATCACCAGCACATCGGCGCTGGCCAGCGCCGCATCGAGGGTCGCCAGCGTACACAGACCGTCGAGCTTCTTCGGCAGCGCGTGAATGTTGGGCTCAACCACCTGCGTCGTGCCGCTGTGCCAGCGGGCAATCTGCGCGGCAATTTCCATTGCCGGGCTTTCGCGCAGGTCGTCAATATTCGGCTTAAAGGCGAGGCCAAAACAGGCAATGGTCAGTTCGCTGGCCCGTTTGTTGGTGGTATTCAGGCAGTCCGCTACCTGCGCTTTCACCTGTTCGATAACCCATTCCGGCTTGTGGTCGTTAACCTCACGGGCCGTGCGGATCAGACGCGCCTGCTGCGGGTTCTGCGCCACGATAAACCACGGGTCGACGGCGATACAGTGGCCGCCGACGCCCGGACCCGGCTGCAGGATATTCACCCGAGGATGACGGTTCGCCAGGCGGATCAGCTCCCAGACGTTAATGCCCTGGTCAGCGCAAATCAGCGACAGCTCGTTGGCAAAAGCGATGTTGACGTCGCGGAAGCTGTTTTCCGTCAGCTTGCACATCTCAGCGGTGCGCGAGTTGGTCACCACACATTCGCCTTCAAGGAAGATTTTATACAGCTCGCTGGCGCGAGCGGAGCAGACTGGCGACATGCCGCCGATAACGCGGTCGTTTTTAATCAGCTCGACCATCACCTGACCGGGCAATACCCGCTCCGGGCAGTAGGCGATATTCACGTCCGCCGCTTCACCCACCTGCTGGGGGAAGCTAAGATCCGGGCGCATCTCCGCCAGCCACTCAGCCATCTGTTCGGTCGACCCGACCGGCGAGGTGGACTCGAGGATCACCAGCGAGCCTTTCTTTAACGTTGGCGCAATGGATTTTGCCGCCGACTCGACAAACACCATATCCGGCTCGTGGCGATCTTTAAACGGCGTCGGCACGGCAATCAGGTAGGCATCCGCTGCCACCGGGGTGGTGGTGGCGCTTAAATACCCCTGCTCGACCGCGGTCTTCACCACGCTCGCCAGATCCGGCTCCACGATATGAATCTCTCCACGGTTAATGGTCTCCACGGCATGTTGATTGACATCAACGCCGACCACCCGCTTCTGCCGGGAGGCGAACGCGGCAGCGGTTGGCAGCCCGATATAGCCAAGGCCAATCACTGAAATGGTAGAAAAACTCATAGCGTTACCTGATTATTTTTAAGTGCAGACAAAATTCGACGACATGCTTCGCCATCGCCATAAGGATTATGCGCGCGGCTCATCGCCTGGTATGCGGCATCATCCTCCAGCAGTCGCGTCACTTCCGCGACGATGCGCTGGCTGTCAGTGCCCACCAGACTCACGGTGCCGGCGGCCACCGCTTCCGGACGTTCGGTCATATCGCGCATGACCAGCACCGGTTTCCCCAGGGAAGGCGCCTCTTCCTGAATGCCACCGGAATCGGTCAGGATGAGCCAGGCCCGATCCATCAACCAGACGAACGGCAGGTAGTCCTGCGGTTCAATCAACATCACGTTGTCGATATGGCCGAGAATACGGTTCACCGGTTCGCTGACATTAGGATTCAGGTGAACCGGATAGACAATCTGCACCTCAGGGTGGGTATGGGCTATCTCCGCCAGCGCCTGGCAGATCTGCTCAAAACCGCGGCCGAAGCTTTCCCGCCGATGGCCGGTAACCAGAATCATTTTTTTACCGTGGCTAATGAAAGGGTAGCGCTGCAGCAAGGTCTCCCGTAGCGCTTCATCGCCCAAAACCCGATCGCGCACCCAGAACAGAGCATCGATGACGGTATTACCGGTCACCGTGATGCGACTGTTGGCAATGTTCTCCCGCAGGAGATTCTGCCGCGAGGTTTCCGTAGGGGCGAAGTGGTACGTCGCCAGATGCCCGGTCAACGTACGGTTGCCCTCTTCCGGCCACGGCGAACTTAAATCGCCGGTCCGCAGACCCGCCTCTACATGGCCCACCGGTATGCGCTGGTAAAACGCCGCCAGGCTCGCCGCCATCGTGGTGGTGGTATCGCCATGCACCAGCACCACGTCGGGTTTAAACGACTCCAGGACCGGCTTCAGCCCCTCAAGAATACGGCAGGTGATCTCGGTGAGCCCCTGCCCCGGCTTCATGATGTTGAGATCGTAGTCCGGGGTGATGGAGAATAGTTTCAACACCTGATCGAGCATCTCCCGATGCTGCGCGGTCACGCATACTTTCGCCTCAAAATGAGGATCCTTTGCCAGCGCATGGACCAGAGGAGCCATCTTGATGGCTTCCGGCCTCGTGCCAAATACAGTTAGTACTTTCACATCGATTCTCTTCGATTAGGCGATGAAGGTCATCTGCCCTTCACCACAGGCCGCAATCACAGGACACGACGACGCGATAACGCCACGCCTGCGCCGATGAGCGCACCCACAATCCCCCACATCACCATCAGAAATACACGGCGCGGGCTATCGCGTTTTACAGGTTCTTCCGGCGTTCGCAAATACCGGTAAGTCTGAAAACGCGGGTCCAACGTTGGACCGACGTTCAACGTGCTCAGCATGGCGCGATTCTGGTCGTAATCGAGGTCATATTCCGGTCCGACGGCCTGCAGGTTTTCCAGTCTGGCCTGCAGCATCGGCCTGCCCAATAAAAATAGCTCTGAATCCGGCAACTGATCGGCAGGAACATCCGTTTCGCTGCGTGAGATGTTATGCTGCTGAGCGACCTTCAGCGCTTGCTCCACGCTGTGGGTCCGGCGGTTGAAAATAGCCTCGGCCACCTCCTCCTGGCGCTTCACCTGCGCCTTCATTTGCACCGTCCGCGCCGCCCAGGCGCCTTTGAGTTCGTCGTTAAGATGGCCGGCCGCCCGCTGGCTGGCGAAAGCCACATACTGGCGCAGCAAATTATTGGCATCCTGCCCGGTCTCGGCAGTCAGTTTGACGCTGTCATTGACGCTCTTGGCCGCATCGCCGGGCATAAACTGGATATTGTTAATCAAATCATCCAGCATCGCCGCATCGGCGCGAGCATTACCCGACTGGCGCTGCTTGTAGTAGTCCGTTTGCAGCCAGAAATCACGCCGGGTGTCCCAGGAGGCCAGCTGCATGATGAACTCTTTATACGCTTCATCCATGGCGGAAGGCTGATCCACCGAGGCCAGGTCGGCTTTGATATCCAGATTGCGTAAGAACTGCTGCTGGGAATAGTACCCCCCCAACATGTTGACAGTAGGCCGATCGGTGATCGCCGTGGCGCTCCACTCCTGGCGAGCAAAGAAGGTGTACACCAACACGATAGCGGCGAAGAGAACAGCGCCGCCGACTATCCAGCCTTTTCCTGCCCATAAAGCGCGAAACAGCCCGCGAATATCCAGCTCGTTCTCAACGTTCACTGCTTGTGCTCCCGGTAATGGTTGAGTCATCACATCCCCAGCTTTACTTGGTTAGTTTCGGATTATTGCCGCTGTGTCGCCGAATTCTGCGTCTGATGCGCTTAACCAGACGCGCCACTTTCCAGGCGCGCTTAATACAGTAGCCATAAAGGAAGAAGGCCACCAAAAAGAGAATTAACATCACCCATTCCGGCACAATGCGGGTATATTCCGCCGCGACGCCAACCAGCGCCAGCAGGGCAGCGGCCAGGGTAATCAGGACGAACGCCTGGCGGGAAGTAAACCCGGCGCGCATGATCAAATGATGAATATGCTGCCGGTCCGGTGAGAAAGGACTCATGCCTTTACGCAGGCGGCGATACATAATCGCCACCATATCCATCAACGGGATAGCGATAATCCACAGCGCAGTGACCGGGCTGATGGGATGCGTTTTACCTTGGGTGGTTTCCAGCAAGATCCAGATGATGGTGAAGCCAATCATGGTGCTGCCGGCGTCACCCATAAAAACTTTATAGCGGCGGCCGAGGGCGCCAAGATTAAGAAGAATATAGGGCAGAATGGCGGCGATCATCGCAAAACACCACATCGCCAGGCTGTACTGGCCATCAAACCAAAGGATGATCCCGGTCGCCGCAAAGGAGACCGATGACAGGCCGCCGAGCAGACCGTCAATCCCATCGACCATATTAAACGCATTGATGGCGGCCCAGACGGCAAACAGAGTAAGGAAGAAGCCGAAGGGCCCCAGCACCAGCTCCCACGAGCCAAAAATAAAGCCCAGACTACTCAGATGCAGATTCCCTGCCATCATCATAATCACGGCGATCGCGGCCTGAATGACCGCGCGAATTTTCACGCTGATGTCGAAGCGATCGTCCAGCGCACCAACCAGCACCAATACCCCCGCACAGGCCAGATACAGCGAGGCGTGAGGAATATAATAATCGGCGATAGCGAAGGTAAAACAGATGCCTGCATAAACTGAGATACCACCGACCAACGGAATCAACCCCTGATGCCGTTTGCGATAGTTTGGTTTATCCACTAACCCAATCTTTTTTGCCACTTTCCGCGCGACAAAAATAAAGAGGGTCGTGAATAAGAAAATACTGATTAATTCAGTAATAGCAGTGAGTAAATTCACAACGCATGTGCTCTCAGCATAGTTAATCCGGGAAGTATAGCGATGATGCCCCAACTCCAGAAGGGGAAAAGCAGAACATTACAAATTTATTGTATAGATTTTAGTCTGTTAAAGCTGTCTCCGCCTGCTGTCCGGCGCCATTATACGACAACTTTCGTCCCGCTTTCTCTGTCTCTGGATCATACAAATCCCAAAATGAAAACGCCACGCAAAGGCGTGGCGTTTTTGGCTTTTTTTACCTTACGAGCGCTTCATCATATCGAAGAAGTCATCATTCGTCTTAGTCATTGCCAGTTTATTAATGAGGAATTCCATCGCGTCGATCTCACCCATCGGATGGATAATTTTGCGCAGGATCCACATTTTCTGCAGCTCTTCCTGAGTGGTGAGCAGCTCTTCTTTACGCGTACCGGAACGGTTGTAATCGATAGCCGGGAAGACGCGTTTTTCAGCAATCTTACGAGAGAGGTGCAGCTCCATGTTACCGGTGCCTTTAAACTCTTCGTAGATAACTTCATCCATTTTGGAGCCAGTGTCGATCAGCGCCGTGGCGATGATGGTCAGGCTGCCGCCCTCTTCAACGTTACGCGCCGCGCCGAAGAAACGCTTCGGACGGTGCAGGGCGTTAGCGTCCACACCACCGGTCAGCACTTTACCGGAAGCCGGGACCACAGTGTTGTAGGCGCGCGCCAGACGGGTAATGGAGTCGAGCAGGATGATAACGTCTTTCTTGTGTTCAACCAGACGTTTCGCTTTCTCGATAACCATCTCAGCAACCTGAACGTGACGGGATGCCGGTTCGTCGAAGGTGGAAGCAACGACTTCACCTTTCACCAGACGCTGCATCTCGGTCACTTCTTCCGGACGTTCGTCGATCAGCAGCACCATCAGCACGCAGTCCGGATGGTTGTAAGCGATGCTCTGCGCGATGTTCTGCAGCAGCATGGTTTTACCGGCTTTCGGCGGCGCGACGATCAGACCACGCTGGCCGCGGCCAATCGGGGAAGCCAGATCCAGTACGCGAGCGGTTAAGTCTTCGGTAGAACCGTTACCACGCTCCATACGCAGACGAGAATTCGCGTGCAGCGGCGTTAAGTTCTCGAACAGGATCTTGTTACGGGCGTTTTCCGGCTTGTCGTAGTTAACTTCGTTAACTTTCAGCAGCGCAAAGTAACGCTCACCCTCTTTCGGAGGACGAATCTTACCGGAAATGGTGTCACCAGTGCGGAGGTTGAAACGGCGGATTTGGCTGGGGGATACGTAGATGTCGTCAGGGCCGGCGAGGTAGGAGCTGTCTGCGGAGCGGAGGAATCCAAATCCATCCTGCAGTATCTCCAGTACGCCGTCGCCAAAGATATCTTCGCCACTCTTCGAATGCTGCTTGAGGATGGCAAAAATAATATCCTGCTTACGCATACGAGCCAGATTTTCCAGCCCCATATTTTCGCCGAGAGTAATCAGCTCAGAAACCGGCGTATTCTTTAATTCGGTAAGATTCATAGTGGTGTGGGTTCTTAAACTCGGGGTAAATCTCGAACTTAATGTTGTGAATGGTATGGCAGGAACTTCCATGCCTGTTAACGGCCTTCATCTCGTGTCTGTACGTTGCCTGGTCACAGGAAAGAACGCAGAACTGAAACGACTAGACGGAATGAGTGAAAAGCCCGGAATTAATAGCTTCACGCGCATTTTTTTGCGGGATGCTTCGGGTAAAACAAGATTCAAACAAGGTATGTTTAAAACGAAGTCTGTGGATTAACTTAGCACGACTCCAGCCGGGCGTCCAGAGTTCCGCAAAAAATAGGAATCTGGACGCCGGAACAGCAATTCGCTTACGCCAGGTTGGCGTCGAGGAACTCTTTCAGCTGACCCTTGGACAGGGCGCCAACTTTGGTGGCCGCCACTTCGCCGTTTTTGAACAGCAGCAGGGTTGGGATGCCGCGAATGCCGTACTTCGGCGCGGTACCCGGGTTCTGGTCGATGTTCAGCTTAGCTACGGTCAGTTTGCCCTGATACTCTTCAGCGATCTCATCCAGAATCGGGGCGATCATTTTGCACGGACCACACCACTCTGCCCAGAAATCGACGAGGGTCAGCCCGTCAGCCTTGAGTACGTCCGTGTCAAAACTGTCGTCAGTCAGGTGAATAATTTTATCGCTCATATTTAACTCCACAGGAATAAGCCTGGTGTGTTGGTGTCGTAGCCATCAACGACGCGCTGCAGCTACGTTATGCACGCTATTCTTCAGGATACCTCAATTCTCTGGTCTGCCAACTGGCGCGATCCATCATGGACCCACCTTTTGACGCCAGGGTTGCCCGAACGCGAACTGCATGCTGCAGATTTATCGCTCCCGACTCGCTTAGTGGTCTAAGCTATCCTGGATTCGTTCAGTTACCGTAGACGTACCTTGAATAATTTCGCACACCGCCAACGAAAGGTTGACGTTATTTCACCGGATACGCTTTCTTAATGCAATAGTTAGCTGATATTCTACCACACTATGAGCAAAACACATTTAACAGAACAGAAGTTTTCCGACTTCGCCCTGCACCCGGCAGTCATTGAAGCCCTTGAAAAGAAAGGGTTTCATAATTGCACACCTATTCAGGCCCTCGCCCTTCCGCTGACGCTGGAAGGCCGCGATGTCGCCGGGCAGGCGCAAACCGGTACCGGTAAAACGATGGCGTTCCTGACGTCGACGTTTCATTATCTTCTCTCTCACCCGGCTATCGCCGATCGCCAGGTAAACCAGCCGCGCGCGCTGATTATGGCGCCGACGCGTGAACTGGCGGTACAGATCCACGCGGACGCTGAACCGCTGGCGCAGGCCACCGGTCTGAAGCTGGGTCTGGCTTACGGCGGCGACGGCTACGATAAGCAGCTAAAAGTGCTGGAAAGCGGCGTCGATATTCTGATCGGCACCACCGGTCGTCTGATCGATTACGCGAAGCAAAACCACATTAACCTCGGCGCCATTCAGGTCGTCGTGCTGGACGAAGCCGATCGCATGTACGATCTCGGCTTTATTAAAGATATCCGCTGGCTATTCCGCCGCATGCCGCCGGCCACTCAGCGTCTGAACATGCTGTTCTCCGCGACCCTTTCCTATCGCGTACGCGAACTGGCGTTCGAACAAATGAACAACGCCGAGTACGTTGAAGTCGAGCCGGAACAGAAAACGGGCCACCGTATTAAAGAAGAGCTCTTCTACCCGTCCAACGAAGAAAAAATGCGCCTGCTGCAGACGCTGCTGGAAGAAGAGTGGCCCGATCGCGCCATCGTCTTCGCCAATACCAAGCATCGTTGTGAAGATATCTGGGGCCATCTCGCCGCCGACGGCCATCGCGTAGGTCTGCTGACCGGCGACGTGGCGCAGAAAAAACGTCTGCGTATTCTCGAAGAATTTACCCGCGGCGACCTCGATATCCTGGTCGCGACTGACGTTGCCGCTCGTGGCTTGCACATTCCGGCCGTGACCCACGTCTTTAACTACGATCTACCAGACGATTGCGAAGATTACGTTCACCGCATTGGCCGTACCGGTCGCGCTGGCGCCAGCGGTCACTCCATCAGCCTCGCCTGCGAAGAGTATGCGCTGAACCTGCCGGCTATCGAAACCTATATTGGTCACTCAATTCCGGTCAGCAAGTACAACCCGGACGCGCTGATGACCGATCTGCCGAAGCCGCTGCGCCTGACCCGTGCTCGCCCAGGCAACGGCCCGCGCCGCAACGGTCCACCGCGCAATCGTCGTCGTTCAGGTTAAGAAATCTATGCTATACGCTCAATCATTCAGAATGTGCCAGGGCGCGCTTCCCCGGCAACCCGCTCAGTTACACGGATTGGGCACAAGCGCCCCGTCGACCAGGGAGCCTTCTGAACGATGAAGAGCATGAGCTCCACCTCGCTGTATGCCGCCATTGATTTGGGCTCCAACAGTTTCCATATGTTGGTGGTGCGCGAGGTGGCTGGCAGTATCCAGACGCTGAGCCGCATTAAGCGCAAAGTCCGTCTTGCCGCCGGCCTGAATAGCGACAACACGCTCTCCGCAGAAGCGATGGAGCGCGGCTGGCAGTGCTTACGCCTGTTTGCCGAACGCCTGCAGGATATTCCGCCGGCGCAAATCCGCGTCGTGGCCACCGCCACGCTGCGTCTTGCCGTCAATGCCGGCGAATTTCTGGCGAAAGCGCAGGAGATCCTCGGCAGTCCGGTACAGGTCATTAGCGGCGAAGAAGAAGCGCGTCTGATTTATCAGGGGGTCGCCCACACCACCGGCGGCGCCGATCAGCGACTGGTGGTCGATATCGGCGGCGCCAGCACCGAACTGGTGACCGGAACCGGCGCGCAAACGACCTCGCTATTTAGCCTGTCGATGGGCTGTGTGACCTGGCTTGAACGCTATTTCGCCGATCGCAGCCTGACGAAAGAAAATTTCGATCTTGCCGAGGCGGCCGCGCGTGAGGTGCTGCTGCCCGTCGCCGATGTGCTGCGCTATCACGGATGGAAAGTGTGCGTTGGCGCCTCCGGCACCGTTCAGGCTCTGCAGGAAATTATGATGGCGCAGGGGATGGATGAGCGGATCACCCTGACCAAACTCCAGCAGCTTAAACAGCGCGCCATTCAGTGCGGACGCCTGGAAGAGCTGGAGATCGAAGGCTTAACCCTTGAGCGAGCGCTGGTGTTTCCAAGCGGGCTGGCGATCCTTATCGCTATCTTCAGCGAACTGAATATTCAGTGTATGACCCTCGCGGGCGGCGCGTTACGTGAAGGTCTGGTGTACGGCATGCTGCATCTCTCCGTTGAACAGGACATCCGCAGCCGCACTCTGCGTAATATTCAGCGTCGTTTTATGATCGACACCGAACAGGCCCAGCGCGTCGCTGGTCTCGCCAGCCACCTGCTCAGCCAGCTGGACGGCAGCTGGGAGCTGGATCCGCTAAGCCGCGACTTGCTCCTCAGCGCCTGTGCATTGCATGAAATTGGCCTGAGCGTGGATTTTAAGCGCGCGCCGCAGCACGCGGCCTATCTGGTCAATAATCTCGACCTGCCCGGCTTTACCCCGGCGCAGAAGAAGCTGATTGCGACGCTGCTGCTTAACCAGACTAACGCCATCGACCTCTCATCGCTTCATCAGCAGAATGCCGTTCCGCCGCGAGTTGCCGAACATCTTTGTCGCCTGCTGCGACTGGCGATACTCTTTGCCAGCCGGCGGCGTGACGATTTGCTGCCCGCCATCAATCTTGTGGCCGATGATGAAAAACTGTCCCTGACGCTGCCGGAAAACTGGCTGGATAATCACCCGCTTGGGGCTGAGCTGATCGAACAGGAATGCCAGTGGCAGAGCTATGTGCACTGGGTACTTGAGGTGAAGTAATACGCTGAACATTGCCGGGCGGCGGCTTCGCCTTACCCGGCCAGCTTATCGCTATCCTTTCTCTTTAGCTTTTGCCAGCATGGCGCGAATGTTCGCCACGTTAGCCTGTCCTTTATGCATTCGCTCTTCAGCGGTAATCACTTTGCGCGCCTGCTCCCAAATCAGATCGTCCTGGGGTAGCTCCAGCAGAAAACGGCTCGGTTCCGGGCGCACCACCTCACCATACTGCCGGCGCTCCTTACAGAGCGTAAAGGTCAGCTCTTTCTGCGCGCGGGTGATGCCCACGTAGGCTAACCGGCGCTCTTCATCGACATTATCTTCATCAATGCTGCTCTGGTGCGGGAGCAATCCCTCTTCCATTCCCACCAGGTAAACATACGGGAACTCCAGCCCTTTTGAGGCATGAAGGGTCATCAGCTGCACCTGATCCAGCTCTTCATCCGATTCACCGCGCTCCATCATGTCGCGCAGCGTAAAGCGGGTGACCACCTGCGTCAGGGTCATTGGCTCATCGATTTCGCTGCCTTCCAGCATCTCGGTCATCCAGGTGAACAGCTGGTTGACGTTTTTCATGCGCATTTCTGCGGCCTTCGGGCTGGGCGAGGTTTCATACAGCCAGGATTCGTAGTCAATTCCGCGGATTAAGTCGCGCACGGCGTTAACCGGCTCGCGTTCGGCCAGCTGCTGGATCTCACGCAGCCAGTGGGTGAAGCGGGTGAGTGATTCATAGCCGCGCCCGGTCAGCGTCTGGCTGAGACCCATATCAAAGCTGGCGGTGAACAATCCTTTGTTGCGGCCCATCGCCCACTCACCGAGCTTTTGCAGCGTCGCCGGGCCGATCTCGCGCTTCGGTGTATTCACGATACGCAGGAAGGCGCTGTCGTCGTCCGGGTTGGTCAGCACGCGCAGATAGGCCAGCAGATCTTTAATTTCCGGGCGCGAGAAGAACGACGTGCCGCCGGAGATTTTGTACGGGATGCGGTTCTGCATCAGCATCTTTTCAAAGACCCGCGACTGGTGATTGCCGCGATAAAGGATCGCGTAGTCTTTGTAATTGGTTTTATTAATGAAGTGGTGGGCGATCAGCTCCCCGGCCACGCGCTCCGCTTCATGATCTTCATTGTTGGCGGAGAGCACTTTCAGCTCAGCGCCATATCCCAGCTCAGAGAACAGCCGCTTTTCAAAAACGTGCGGGTTATTGGCGATCAGAATGTTAGCGGCTTTCAGAATACGCCCGGAGGAGCGATAGTTCTGCTCAAGCTTGATAACCTGCAGCGCCGGGAAGTCCTGGCTGAGCAGCACCAGGTTCTGCGGCCGCGCGCCGCGCCACGAGTAGATCGACTGGTCATCGTCGCCTACCACGGTAAAACGCGCCCGCTGGCCCACCAGCAGCTTCACCAGCTCATACTGGCTGGTGTTGGTATCCTGATACTCATCCACCAGCAGGTAGCGGATCTTATTCTGCCAGCGTTCGCGCACCTCCTCGTTGCGCTGCAGCAGCAGCGTCGGCAGCAGGATCAGATCGTCAAAATCGAGGACATTGCAGGCCTTCATATGCGCATCGTACAGCCCATAGCAGTGGGCGAAAATGCGATCCCGTTCGCCTTTCGCACCCGCGGCGGCCTGCGCCGGGGTTTTCAGATCGTTTTTCCAGTTGGAGATCGTCGAGATCAACTGCTGGAGCACCACTTTGTCATCTTCGATCAACCCTTCGGTCAGCTCTTTGAGCAGCGCCACCTGGTCAGTATCGTCGAATAAGGAGAAGTTAGACTTCATGCCCAGCGCGGCGTATTCCCGCTTGATGATATCCAGCCCCAGAGTGTGGAAGGTGGAAATCATCAGCCCGCGTGCCTCTTTGCGCCCCAGCGTTTGCCCAACGCGCTCTTTCATCTCGCGCGCGGCTTTGTTGGTAAAGGTCACGGCCGCGATATGGCGCGCCTGATAGCCGCAGCCGCGGATCAGGTGGGCGATTTTATTGGTGATCACGCGGGTCTTACCGGAGCCGGCGCCCGCCAGCACCAGGCAAGGTCCGGTTACAAATTCGACGGCTTGTTGTTGGCCAGGGTTTAAACGCATGGGAGTCTTGCTCAATCTTCGAACGGGGTGGCGATTGTAGCAGAAAGCGGAGCCGAGATTTACCGACTGATGGTAAAGTGAAGAAATCGCGATTAACCCGTAGAGCAGAACCATGAAAAAGACCGCAGCAGCCCTGCATATCCTGGTCAAAGAAGAGAAACTGGCCCAGGAGATCCTTGCCAAACTGGAACGCGGCATCAGCTTCGATCATCTGGCAAAGCGCTATTCGAAATGCCCGTCCGGGCGTAACGGCGGCGATCTGGGGGAGTTTCAGCAAGGCGCGATGGTCGGCCCATTCGATCAGGCGGTCTTTAGCTGCCCACTTCTCAAGCCCTACGGTCCGGTAAAAACCAAATTTGGCTACCATATCATTAAGGTGCTTTATCGCCGCTGACGCGTGGTATATTGCGCCCCGATTTATCTCAACCTATTCAAGGCACGATCATGGCAAAAACAGCAGCAGCACTGCATATTCTTGTTAGAGAAGAGAAACTGGCTCTGGATCTTCTGGAGCAGATTAAAAACGGCGCCGACTTCGGTAAGCTGGCGAAGAAGCACTCCATTTGCCCATCAGGCAAACGCGGCGGTGATTTAGGTGAGTTCCGCCAGGGCCAGATGGTGCCGGCGTTCGATAAAGTGGTTTTCTCCTGCCCGGTGCTGGAGCCAACCGGACCGCTGCATACCCAGTTCGGCTACCACATCATCAAAGTGCTGTACCGGAAATAATAAAAAAACCCGGGGATCTTAATCTCCGGGTTTTTGCCTGATGGCGCTTCGCTTATCAGGCCTATTAAACAAATCCATTCCTCTATGGATTTCGGCTTGCCGGAAGGCGGCAAGGAGGTACATCCCCACGAACATAGATTACTATGTGACTGGGGTGTACGTACCGTAGCCAACGCATCGGCAAGTCGAAAGACGACGAGGAATTAGCCGGCTACCGCGATACGCTTCATATCGGTCATATAACCGCGCAGTTTCTTACCAACCTGCTCAATAGCGTGGCTGCGAATGGCTTCGTTAACATCACGCAGCTGAGCGTTGTCTACCGCGCCTTCGGCAATCGCCGTACCCAGGTCGCCAGTCTGCAGGGTGGTCATGAACTCTTTCAGCAGCGGTACGCAAGCATAAGAGAACAGGTAGTTACCATATTCAGCGGTATCGGAGATAACCACGTTCATCTCGTACAGACGCTTACGGGCAATAGTATTGGCGATCAGCGGCAACTCGTGCAGAGATTCATAGTACGCGGACTCTTCGATGATGCCGGAGGCCACCATGGTTTCGAAGGCCAGCTCAACGCCCGCTTTCACCATCGCGATCATCAGAACGCCTTTATCGAAGTACTCCTGCTCGCCGATTTTACCTTCATACTGCGGCGCGGTTTCGAACGCGGTTTTACCAGTCTCTTCACGCCAGGTCAGCAGTTTCTTATCGTCGTTCGCCCAGTCCGCCATCATACCGGAGGAGAATTCGCCGGAAATGATGTCGTCCATGTGTTTCTGGAACAGCGGCGCCATAATCTCTTTCAGCTGCTCGGAGAGCGCATAAGCGCGCAGTTTCGCCGGGTTAGAGAGGCGATCCATCATCAGGGTAATGCCGCCCTGCTTCAGCGCTTCGGTGATGGTTTCCCAGCCGAACTGAATCAGTTTTTCTGCATACGCCGGATCGGTACCTTCCGCCACCAGCTTGTCGAAGCACAGCAGAGAACCCGCCTGCAGCATGCCGCAGAGGATGGTCTGCTCGCCCATCAGGTCAGATTTCACTTCGGCAACGAAGGAAGATTCCAGCACGCCCGCACGATGGCCGCCGGTCGCCGCCGCCCATGCTTTCGCAATGGCCATGCCTTCGCCTTTCGGGTCGTTTTCCGGATGTACCGCGATAAGCGTCGGTACGCCGAAACCGCGTTTGTACTCTTCACGCACTTCGGTACCCGGGCACTTCGGCGCCACCATCACCACGGTGATGTCTTTACGGATCTGCTCGCCCACTTCCACGATGTTGAAACCGTGGGAGTAGCCCAGCGCCGCGCCGTCTTTCATCAGCGGCTGTACGGAGCGCACAACGTCAGAGTGCTGTTTGTCCGGAGTCAGGTTAACCACCAGGTCCGCCTGCGGGATCAGCTCTTCATAAGTGCCGACTTTGAAGCCGTTTTCGGTCGCTTTACGCCAGGAGGCGCGCTTCTCGGCGATCGCTTCTTTGCGCAGCGCATAGGAGATATCCAGGCCGGAGTCACGCATGTTCAGACCCTGGTTCAGGCCCTGCGCGCCGCAGCCGACGATGACCACTTTTTTACCCTGAAGGTAGCTTGCGCCATCGGCGAATTCGTCGCGCGCCATAAAGCGGCATTTGCCCAGCTGTGCCAGCTGCTGGCGCAGGTTCAGTGTATTAAAGTAGTTAGCCATGTCTGTAACTCCGTGATGTTGTGTCGTGCTTATTGTTCGGTTCGCTTTTGCGAGAATGAACTTACTATATGACAGGAATTTTATTGCGGAAATTGATATATTCACAACGTCACGTTGCATTTTATGAAATACAAAACCGGGGAGTACGCGCCGTGGATTTACGCGATCTGAAAACCTTTCTGCATCTGGCGGAAAGCCGCCATTTTGGCCGCAGCGCGCGGGCCATGCACGTCAGCCCGTCGACGCTTTCGCGCCAGATCCAGCGCCTGGAAGAGGACCTCGGCCAGCCGCTGTTCGTGCGAGATAATCGCACGGTGACCCTTACCGAAGCCGGGGAAGAGTTACGTACCTTTGCCCAACAGACTTTACTGCAGTATCAGCAGCTTCGTCACGTCATCGATCAGCAGGGCCCTTCGCTCTCCGGCGAGTTGCACATCTTCTGCTCCGTCACCGCCGCCTATAGCCATCTGCCGCCGATCCTCGACCGCTTTCGCGCCGCGCACCCCTCGGTGGAGATCAAGCTGTCGACCGGCGACGCCGCCGACGCCATGGAGAAGGTGGTCACCGGCGAAGCCGACCTGGCGATTGCCGGTAAGCCGGAGACTCTGCCAGGGTCGGTGGCGTTTTCGATGCTGGAGAACCTCGCCGTGGTGTTAATTGCCCCGGCCCTTCCCTGCCCGGTGCGCAACCAGGTGACCGTCGAGCGCCCCGACTGGTCGACAGTGCCCTTTATCATGGCCGACCAGGGGCCGGTACGTCGGCGCATCGAGCTGTGGTTTCGGCGGCATAAAATCAGCAATCCGTCGATCTACGCCACCGTCGGCGGGCACGAAGCGATGGTGTCGATGGTCGCCCTGGGATGCGGCGTGGCGCTGCTGCCGGAAGTGGTGCTGGAGAACAGTCCGGAGCCGGTACGCAACAGGGTGATGATCCTGGAGCGCAGCGATGAGCAAACGCCGTTTGAGCTGGGCGTTTGCGCACAAAAAAAGCGGCTGCATGAGCCGCTTATTGATGCTTTCTGGAAAATTCTTCCCAACCACTAACCCGCGAGGAAAAAGCGGAATGCCGGGTTATGCGTTTCGTCGTGGCACTCATAGCCCAGCTCATTGAGACGAGTTTCAAAGTCCGGCTCGTGCTCGCCCAACTCGAAGGCCGCCAGTACCCGACCATAGTCAGTGCCGTGGCTGCGGTAGTGGAACAGTGAAATATTCCAGTGGGTGCCAAGGGTATGCAGGAATTTCAGCAGCGCCCCCGGCGATTCCGGAAACTCGAAGCTGAACAGCCGCTCCTGCAGCGCTTTTGACGGCCGGCCGCCGACCATATAGCGCACATGCAGCTTAGCCATCTCATCATCAGAGAGATCCACCACGCTGTAGCCGCCGTCGTTCAGTAACTGGAGGATCTCTTTGCGCTCTTCCAGGCCACGACTCAGGCGTACCCCCACAAAAATACAGGCGTCTTTGGCATCGGCAAAGCGGTAGTTGAACTCCGTCACCGAGCGGCCCCCCAGTAGCTGGCAAAACTTCAGAAAGCTGCCCTTCTCTTCCGGGATCGTCACCGCCAGCAGCGCTTCGCGCTGTTCCCCGAGCTCGCAGCGCTCAGACACGTAGCGCAGACCGTGGAAGTTGACGTTGGCCCCGGACAGGATGTGAGCCAGTCGCTCGCCGCGAATATTGTGCTGAGCGACATATTTCTTCATCCCCGCCAGCGCCAGCGCGCCGGAAGGCTCTGCCACCGCCCGCACATCTTCGAACAGATCCTTCATCGCCGCGCAAATAGCGTCGCTGTCGACGGTGATGATGTCGTCCAGATACTCCTGGCACAGACGGAAGGTTTCATCGCCGATGCGTTTGACCGCCACGCCTTCGGCAAACAAGCCGACGCGCGGCAGGTCCACCGGATGACCGGCGTCCAGCGCCGCCTTCAGGCAGGCCGAATCTTCCGCTTCCACCGCGATCACTTTAATCTGCGGCATCAGCTGCTTGATCAGCACCGCCACGCCTGCCGCCAGGCCGCCGCCGCCCACCGGGACGAACACGCGGTCGATGTGGGCATCCTGCTGCAGCAGCTCCAGCGCCAGGGTTCCCTGACCGGCGATGACCATCGGGTGATCGAACGGCGGCACCCAGGTAAAGCCCTGCTGCTGCGCCAGCTCAATCGCCCTCGCCTTCGCTTCGTCAAAGTTGGCGCCATGCAGCAGCACTTCGCCGCCAAAGCCGCGAACGGCATCCACTTTGATGTCGGCGGTCGCTACCGGCATCACGATCAGCGCCTTAACGCCCAGCCGCGATGCGGAGAACGCCACGCCCTGGGCATGATTGCCCGCCGAGGCGGTGATCACCCCGTGGGATTTCTGTTCCGCGGTCAGGCTGGACATCATCGCGTAGGCGCCGCGCAGCTTAAAGCTGTGTACCGGTTGGCGATCTTCGCGCTTCACCAGAATAACGTTATCCAGGCGAGAAGAGAGTTTGTCCATTTTTTGCAGCGGCGTTTTCTGCACCGCTTCATAAACCGGCGCGCGCAGCACTGCTCTCAGGTATTCGGCGCCCTCAGGTGCGCCGGACAGGGGTTGTGAATCCGCCATGATTAGCCACCCAGTTTCGATTTATCGCGAACCGCGCCTTTGTCGGCGCTGGTCGCCAGGCTGGCGTAGGCGCGAAGGGCAAAGGAGACCTGACGCTGGCGATTCTTCGGCGTCCACGCCTGGTCGCCACGCGCTTCCTGGGCTTCACGACGCGCCGCAATTTCCGCATCGCTCAGCTGCAGCTGGATGCTGCGGTTCGGAATATCAATCGCGATCATGTCGCCATCTTCAATGAGCGCAATGTTGCCGCCGCTCGCCGCTTCCGGTGAGACGTGACCGATAGAGAGCCCTGAGGTGCCGCCGGAGAAACGGCCATCGGTGATCAGCGCACAGGCTTTGCCCAGCCCCATCGACTTCAGGAAGCTGGTGGGGTAAAGCATCTCCTGCATCCCCGGCCCGCCTTTCGGCCCTTCGTAGCGGATCACCACGACGTCGCCTTCAACGACTTTACCGCCGAGGATGGCCTCAACCGCATCGTCCTGGCTCTCATACACTTTCGCCGGACCGGTAAATTTCAGGATGCTGTCGTCCACGCCGGCGGTTTTCACGATACAGCCGTTTTCCGCGAAATTGCCGTACAGCACCGCCAGGCCGCCGTCCTTGCTGTAAGCGTGTTCCAGAGAACGGATACAGCCTTCGGCGCGATCGTCATCCAGCGTATCCCAGCGGCAGTCTTGCGAGAACGCCTGGGTGGTACGGATGCCCGCCGGCCCGGCGCGGAACATTTTTTTCACCGCGTCGTCCTGGGTCACCATCACATCGTACTGTTCCAGGGTCTGCGGCAGCGTCAGGCCGAGAACGTTTTTGACCTCGCGATTCAACAGCCCGGCGCGGTCCAGCTCGCCCAGAATGCCCAGCACGCCGCCGGCGCGATGCACATCTTCCATATGGTATTTCTGCGTGCTCGGCGCCACCTTACACAGCTGCGGCACTTTGCGGGAAAGCTTATCGATATCGCTCATGGTGAAGTCGATTTCAGCTTCCTGCGCCGCCGCCAGCAGGTGCAGAACGGTGTTGGTGGAACCGCCCATGGCGATATCCAGCGTCATGGCGTTCTCAAAGGCCGCCTTGCTGGCGATATTGCGCGGCAGCGCGGAAGCGTCATCCTGCTCGTAATAGCGTTTGGTCAGCTCAACGATACGTTTCCCGGCGTTAAGGAACAGCTCCTTACGATCGGCGTGGGTCGCCAACAGAGAGCCGTTACCCGGCTGCGACAGGCCCAGCGCTTCGGTCAGACAGTTCATGGAGTTGGCGGTGAACATCCCGGAACAGGAGCCGCAGGTCGGACAGGCGGAGCGTTCCACCTGATTACTCTGCTCGTCGGACACTTTCGGATCCGCCCCCTGGATCATCGCATCCACCAGGTCGAGCTTGATGATTTTATCTGACAGCTTGGTTTTCCCGGCTTCCATCGGGCCGCCGGACACAAAGATCACCGGAATGTTCAGGCGCAGGGAAGCCATCAGCATCCCCGGGGTGATTTTGTCGCAGTTGGAGATACAGACCATCGCATCCGCACAATGGGCGTTAACCATGTACTCCACCGAGTCGGCGATCAGCTCGCGGGATGGCAGTGAATAGAGCATACCCCCGTGGCCCATGGCGATCCCATCATCCACTGCGATGGTGTTGAATTCTTTGGCCACGCCACCGGCGGCTTCAATCTGCTCGGCAACCAGTTTGCCGAGGTCGCGCAGGTGCACGTGCCCAGGAACAAACTGGGTAAAGGAGTTAACGACGGCGATAATCGGTTTGCCGAAATCGGCATCGGTCATCCCGGTTGCGCGCCACAACGCGCGGGCGCCCGCCATATTGCGGCCATGTGTGGTGGTGGCGGAACGGTACTTAGGCATGCTCTTTTTACTCCCATCTGTGTTTATTAAATGGGACGGTGCGTGCCGTCCCATTTTTAATTACTTACTTACCGGATCCAACCAGCCCCATTTATCTTCTGTTTCACCGGTGAAGAGGCCAAAGAAGGCTTCCTGAATGCGTTTGGTGACCGGACCGCGACGGCCTGCGCCGACCTGGATGCCATCCACGCTGCGTACCGGGGTGATTTCCGCCGCGGTGCCGGACATGAAGACTTCATCCGCCAGGTACAGGGATTCACGGGACAATACCTGCTCGCGGACTTCAATACCGAGATCTTTCGCCAGCTTGATGATGGCGTCGCGGGTAATGCCCGGCAGCGCGGAAGAGGTAAACGGCGGAGTGAACAGCACGCCGTCCTTCACTTCAAACAGGTTTTCGCCAGCGCCTTCAGAGATATAGCCGTTAACATCGAGGGCGATACCTTCCTGGTAGCCATGGCGACGCGCTTCGCTGCCAACCAGCAGCGAGGAGAGATAGTTGCCGCCGGCTTTCGCCGCCGTCGGGATGGTGTTCGGCGCCGCGCGGTTCCAGGAAGAGACCATGGCATCGATCCCCTGCTCCAGCGCTTCTGCGCCGAGGTAGGCTCCCCACGGGAACGCCGCGATGATCACGTCAGTGTTGTAACCCGGAGGCGGGTTTACCCCCATGCCGACATCGCCAACAAACACCAGCGGGCGGATATAAGCGCTGGTCAGATTATTAGTGCGAATGACTTCGCGGCAGGCTTCCATCAGTTCGTCGACGCTCTGGGAGACCGGGAAACGATAAATTTTGGCTGAGTCATGCAGACGCTGCATATGTTCGCGATGACGGAACACCACCGGGCCTTTGTGCGAGTCGTAGCAACGGATGCCTTCGAATACCGAGGTGCCATAGTGCAGCGCATGGGACATCACATGAACTTTCGCTTCGCCCCACGGAACCATCTCGCCATTGAACCAGATGTAATCAGCTTTTTTCGTCGTCATTTTTCTTCCTTTGCGCTCAGGCGCGGATTTGTTGTGATGTGGGTTGCTGGATCTCGACGCAGGCAACGTCGACCAGTTTACTTAATTGACTAAACAGTAATTCGACGGGCCGCGGGCTGGCAACGGTCAATTCGATATTTATGTTCTGTGCGTCCGCTGCGGTTTCCATGTTCATTGCGCAGATTTGAAAACCACGGTGACGGACAACGCGCAGCACGCGCTCTAAGGTTTCCGGGTTGAAACGTGCCTGTAAAGCGACCTGATGTTGCATCATGATAATTTCTCCAGCATTTCAGAGTTACTGGCGCCGGGCGGCACCAACGGCCAGACATTCTCAAGTTCGTCGATTGAGACATGAAGCAGGTATGGCCCCTGGCTCGAAAGCATGGTGTCGAGTGCCGCTTCAACCTGGTCTTTACGGGTGATGTGTTGGCCAGGAATACCGAAGGCGCTGGCCAGCGTGAGGAAATCAGGGTTATCAGTCAGAGTGGTTTCGCTATAACGTTCCTGGAAAAACAGCTGCTGCCATTGTCGAACCATCCCTAACCGCTGGTTGTCGAGTAATACGATCTTCAGCGGTAACTGCTTGCGTTTTACGGTGCCCAGCTCCTGCACATTCATCATGAAGGAGCCGTCACCAGAGATACAGATCACCGTATCGTTAGGGCGCGCCACCTGGGCACCAACGGCGGCCGGCAGGCCAAAGCCCATGGTGCCTAAGCCGCTGGAGGTGATGAAGTTTTCCGGGCGGGTATAGGTCATATGCTGAGCCGACCACATCTGATGCTGGCCTACGTCGGTTGTCACCACGCTGTCCGCCGGCTTGCGGTCGGAAAGCTGTTTCAGCAGCAGCGGCGCGTAGATAGCCTCACCGGGATGATCGTAACGCCAGGCGTGA
Source organism: Klebsiella sp. 54 (assembly GCF_018223875.1). Taxonomy (NCBI): domain Bacteria; kingdom Pseudomonadati; phylum Pseudomonadota; class Gammaproteobacteria; order Enterobacterales; family Enterobacteriaceae; genus Klebsiella; species Klebsiella sp. 54. The sequence continues at coordinate 4,970 of NZ_JAGRRA010000008.1, read as the reverse complement.
TCGGCACGCAGTGCGGCACTCCGCTCGCGCCAGCCATCGATCGCTAACGGCTGCTGCAGCGCCGGCAGCAAGCGGTTCAGATCGCCGGTCAGACCAATGTGCGCCTGGCGCAGCTTGTTCAGCTCCGCCGGATCGATGTCCATATGGATCACTTTGGCATGCGGCGCGAAGGTGTTGAGCTTGCCAGTCACGCGATCGTCAAAGCGCGCGCCGACAGCGATCAGCAGATCGCACTCCTGTACCGCCAGATTGGCCGCCTTGGTGCCGTGCATTCCCAGCATGCCGAGATAATACGGGTAATCGGCGTCCACCACGCCCAGCCCTTTCAGGGTGCAGGTCGCCGGCATCCGGGTCACTGCGAGGAATTCGCGCAGCGCCGGTACCGCCTGCGCCATGCCGACCCCGCCGCCAACATACAGCATCGGTTGCTGCGATTGAGCCAGCATCTGCAGAGCCTGAGCCACTTCCGCCTGCGGGAATGCCATCTCATCGGCGACCATAGAGAAATGGGGATCGAGATCGCCCTGCGCCATCTGAATATCCTTAGGGATATCAACCAGCACCGGGCCTGGACGGCCTGAGTTTGCCACCTGGAAAGCTTCAGCAATGACCCGCGGCAGCTCGTCCAGAGACTGCACGAGGAAACTGTGCTTAGTACAGGCCAGTGACAAACCGAGAACGTCTACCTCCTGGAACGCATCCGTGCCGATGAAGGGTGCGGCCACCTGGCCGGTGATAGCGACAATGGGGATGGAGTCAAGCAAAGCGTCCGCCAGGCCGGTGATCAGGTTGGTTGCGCCCGGGCCGGAAGTCGCGATACATACCCCGGTTTTACCGGTTGCTCGCGCATAACCAATGGCCGCCATGGCTGCCCCTTGCTCATGCCGGCACAGCAGGTGCTCCACGCCGCCGTCATACAGTGCATCGTAAACCGGCATAATTGCGCCACCCGGATAGCCAAAAACGGTGTCGACCCCCTGTGTCCGCAAAGCATGTACCACCCACTGCGCGCCATTCATAGTTAGTTCCCCGTCATAAATCGGGAGAAACAGAATTTTATGCTAAAAGTCATCATCTGCTCCTCGCTTAGGTTATTTCAGTTATAAAAAAACCCCCGGACCTTTCGGTGCGGGGGTCTTAGTTCGTTAAGGCTTGATTATTAAGCCTTTCCTCGTCCAAGTGCAGCCCCGCACGGTGGGATAATAATCACCACCACGCTAATCACGACCAGGCTAATCACTCGTAGAAGGGCTGTCATTTTCTGTACTTTCTGGCTTCTTGTTCGAAGGAATACCTAAAGAGGTACCACAGACATCACATAAAACACAAGATTTTTTTATATCTCTGTTGCTGAGCAGCCTAACAGTTTCAGCAAAAATAATTGTTTTATATGAAAAAATTCGAAGATGAAAAAAACTCAGTTTTCTCTCGCCTGCCGCGCTCTTTTGCGCCCTCCTTCCCAACGCCGCTCTGTTTTGCGAGCGAACTTCCAGTTTCGGCTAAATGTAACAATATGGCGCGAAAAGTATGGATTTATGGTCCTAACTTCTGACTATTACCGATCCCGTTTTAACACAGGTCAGCCATAATCCTGCCTGGTCCAGGAGGTTTTATGTCGCTCGCCATCGTCTATACCCGCGCGGCGCTCGGTATCGAAGCGCCATTGATTACTGTCGAGATTCATCTCAGCAACGGTCTGCCCGGCCTGACTATGGTCGGACTGCCGGAGACCACCGTGAAAGAGGCCCGTGACCGGGTTCGCAGCGCCCTGATCAACAGCGGCTACGCTTTCCCTGCGAAGAAAATAACCATTAACCTGGCGCCAGCGGATCTGCCTAAAGAGGGCGGGCGATACGATCTACCTATCGCTCTCGCGCTTCTCGTTGCCTCAGAGCAGCTCAACACGACGCGACTGAATCAATATGAGTTTGTGGGCGAACTCGCCCTCACAGGTGGGTTACGCGGCGTTCCAGGGGCGATCCCCAGCGCAATGGAAGCCATCAAAGCCGGCCGGCGCATCGTCGTCTCCTCTGATAATGCGGCTGAGGTCGGCCTGATCGGCGGCAGCGATTGCCTGGTCGCCGACCATCTGCAGGAGGTGTGTGCTTTTCTCGCGGGGCAGACATCGCTTTCGCCGCCTCTCGCCGAGGCACCCACCGTTGATGAACGCGGCGAAGATCTGCGCGATGTTATCGGCCAGCAGCAGGGCAAGCGAGCGCTGGAGATTGTGGCCGCCGGGGGTCACAACCTGCTCCTGATCGGCCCACCCGGCACCGGGAAAACCATGCTTGCCAGCCGGCTACCCGGTCTCCTGCCGCCATTAAGCAATCAGGAAGCCCTGGAGAGCACGGCCATTCAGAGCCTGGTCAATCTGCATACCGCGAAGACCCGGTGGCGTCAGAGGCCGTTTCGCGCGCCTCACCATAGCGCCTCGCTGGCAGCGATGGTGGGCGGCGGCTCAATACCGGTCCCCGGTGAGATTTCCCTGGCCCATAATGGCGTGCTGTTTCTTGATGAACTGCCTGAGTTTGAGCGGCGTGTACTGGATGCGCTGCGCGAACCCATTGAGTCAGGCAAGATCCACATATCACGCTCGCGCGCCAAAATTGACTATCCGGCGCGCTTTCAGCTTATCGCGGCGATGAACCCAAGCCCGACAGGGCATTATCAGGGCAAACATAATCGTACATCGCCTGAGCAGACATTACGTTATCTGGGACGTCTGTCAGGCCCCTTCCTTGACCGCTTCGATCTCTCCTTAGAGATCCCGCTGCCGCCGCCAGGGATACTGAGCCAGGGCACGCAGGGCGAAGAGTCTAGCGCAACGGTCCGGCAGCGGGTGCTGGCGGCGCGCGAACGGCAAATGCTCAGGCAAAATAAGCTCAATGCTCATCTTGAGAATCGTGAAATGAAGAGCTGCTGCCACTTACGGCGGGAGGACGCTGTCTGGCTGGAACAGACGCTAACGCAGTTGGGGCTCTCTATTCGAGCCTGGCAGCGTCTGTTAAAGGTGGCGAGAACCATTGCCGATCTGGCAGAGGCTGAAGAGATTGAACGCCGTCATTTGCAGGAGGCGCTCAGCTATCGGGCGATAGACCGGATGCTAAACCATCTGCAGAAAATGATGGCGTAAAAAAAGGGCTTACGCCCTTTTTTCTTAGTCATCGCTTTCGGTGTAATCGTCAGCGCCTTCCATCTGCGGTTTGCCGCCGGAAAGGGTATGGAAACGCTTCGGCCGCTTGATGCGCGCCATATACTTAATCCATACGCGTTCTGCTTCCGTTACCGGCTCACGCTCACCACGGCACACCGAGACAAACTGTTTTTCATCATCGGTAACAGGTTCGCGTTTACCCAGTTCCAGTTCGTTAAAGGCATAACCATGACGTTCCAGCAGTTGCGCCTCTTTGATGGTGAAATCACCGTGACGGGAGAACCCGCGTGGATAATTTTTATTGTCGAAAAAACGATTAGTCGTCGTAAAGCTTTCCGCCATCCTACACGCTCCTGATTCTTTGGCCGAGCTATTTATGGCGCGGAGTATTAGTTACGCTTGACAGAGCGTCAAACAAAACATTTAAATCATCACGACAAATAATTTTGTGGAGAACGGTGTGGATACGGAATTGCTCAAGACTTTCCTGGAAGTGAGCAGAACTCGTCACTTTGGGCGAGCAGCAGAGGCGCTTTACCTGACGCAGTCAGCGGTCAGCTTTCGTATTCGTCAGCTGGAAAATCAACTTGGTGTGAACCTGTTCACCCGACATCGTAATAACATTCGCCTGACGACGGCCGGAGAAAAGCTCCTGCCTTACGCCGAAACGTTAATGAATACCTGGCAGGCTGCGCGCAAGGAGGTCGCACACTCTTCGCGACATAATGAATTCTCCATCGGAGCCAGCGCCTCGCTGTGGGAATGCATGCTTAACGGCTGGCTCGGCACCCTCTACAGCGCACCTTACAATCTCCAGTTTGAAGCGCGTATCGCACAGCGGCAGTCGCTGGTTAAACAGCTTCACGAACGCCAGTTGGATCTGCTGATCACCACCGAATCGCCGAAGATGGATGAATTAAGCAGCCAGCTGTTGGGTAATTTTACCCTTGCCTTGTATTGCGCATCGCCTGCAAAAAACAGAAATGAATTGAATTACTTGCGCCTTGAATGGGGGCCTGATTTTCAGCAAAACGAAGTGGGTCTGATAGGAAGCGATGATGTTCCGCTGCTCACTACCTCTTCAGCTGAACTGGTCTATCAGCAATTATCGCGTCTGAGCGGCTGCTGTTGGCTACCTGTCCGCTGGGCGAAAGAGAAGCATGGGTTACATACGGTTATGGACAGCGCTACGCTGTCCCGCCCACTCTATGCGATCTGGTTACAAAATAGCGATAAGCAGGCGCAGATCCACGAGATCCTGAAAAGCCCTATCCTGGAATAAGCGGTACTCTCCATGGACGGAGAGAAGCAAGGTATTTTGAACAGGGATATTGCAGATAGAGAGCAGAGATAAGAAAAAATCCTTTGCCTGAGCAAAGGATTCTTATAAATGGCAGGGGCGGAGAGACTCGAACTCCCAACACCCGGTTTTGGAGACCGGTGCTCTACCAATTGAACTACGCCCCTAAAGCTTTCTTACCACTAAGCCTGCTATCTGAGCAGGCTTAATGTTAAATAAGTGGCGGAACGGACGGGACTCGAACCCGCGACCCCCTGCGTGACAGGCAGGTATTCTAACCGACTGAACTACCGCTCCACCGAATTTTTTCGCTTTATGACCACCGGTTGTCACCCCGGCTTACTGCAATTTGATGCCTGGCAGTTCCCTACTCTCACATGGGGAGACCCCACACTACCATCGGCGCTACGGCGTTTCACTTCTGAGTTCGGCATGGGGTCAGGTGGGACCACCGCGCTAGTGCCGCCAGGCAAATTCTGTTTTGTCAACACGTCCTGCGGACGCATCGACTAATCT
>NZ_JAGRRA010000007.1:0-265588 GCF_018223875.1 Klebsiella sp. 54 | reverse complement strand
GAGCTGGCGAACTCTGCGCCGTTACCGCGCGGTCGCCACCGGCGAGGGCGGGGCGCTGCTCGGCGATCAGGAGACCCTGACGGTATGTGACGTTACGGGGCAGCTGGCGCTGCTGCGCATGGGGCTGGGGTGGGGCTGCCTGCCGCGTTACCAGGTGCAGGGGCTGCTGGAGAGCGGCGAACTGGTCAGCTTGACCGTGCGCGGGCAGTCGCCTCGTCAGCACGCGTGGATCGGCTGGAATGACGCTACCTGCGGTTTGGCTGGTAAATGGTGGCGGGAAACGCTATTAGCAAATAGTGCTATTTTTACAATTTATCATATGGAAACCGTATAGATATTAGCACGTTAAAAAATATGCTTACGCAATGAACTTCATAACATCTTGTCAACGCCGTTGAATTTGTTGCAAAATATGCGGCCTGAAAACCAGAGACTAGCCGACGCTTTTTTTTAAAGTGTCGGTTATTTTTTTGGTCGAAAGACACATCATTCAATACCAAGAGGCCGGGCTTCGTACCGGATAGATATTTACTAAAAACCGACAGTCGTTGTCGCTGAGGAATAGAAAGAAATGGGGCAATTTTTTGCTTACGCGCTGGCGTTCACCGTAAAAGGGGATAACTATGTCGCATAACGCTACTCCAAATACCTCTCGCGTGGAATTACGTAAAACACTTACGCTAGTTCCGGTTGTAATGATGGGCCTGGCCTATATGCAGCCGATGACGCTGTTCGATACGTTTGGTATCGTCTCTGGTATGACCGACGGTCACGTGCCGACGGCCTACGCCTTTGCGTTAATCGCTATCCTGTTTACTGCGCTGAGCTACGGCAAGCTGGTACGTCGTTACCCGTCCGCCGGCTCGGCGTATACCTATGCACAGAAATCCATCAGCCCGACCGTTGGCTTTATGGTGGGTTGGTCCTCGCTGCTCGACTACCTGTTCGCGCCGATGATCAACATTCTGCTGGCGAAAATCTATTTTGAAGCGCTGGTGCCTTCGATTCCGTCGTGGGTGTTTGTTATCGCGCTGGTCGCCTTTATGACCGCCTTTAACTTGCGCAGCATTAAATCCGTGGCCAACTTCAACACCGTGATCGTGGTGCTGCAGGTGGTGCTGATTGCCGTCATTCTCGGCATGGTGATTTATGGCGTGTTTGAAGGCGAAGGCGCCGGTACGCTGGCCAGCAGCCGTCCGTTCTGGTCCGGTGACGCGCACGTGATCCCGATGATTACCGGGGCGACGATCCTGTGCTTCTCGTTTACCGGCTTCGACGGCATCAGCAACCTGTCTGAAGAGACCAAAGATGCAGAGCGCGTCATTCCGCGCGCGATCTTCCTGACCGCGCTGATCGGCGGCCTGATCTTCATCTTTGCCACCTACTTCCTGCAGCTGTACTTCCCGGATATCTCGCGCTTTAAAGATCCGGATGCGTCACAGCCGGAAATTATGCTCTACGTGGCAGGTAAAGCCTTCCAGGTGGGCGCGCTGATCTTCTCCACCATCACCGTACTGGCTTCCGGTATGGCGGCGCACGCTGGCGTGGCGCGTCTGATGTACGTGATGGGTCGTGACGGCGTATTCCCGAAAAGCTTCTTCGGCTACGTCCACCCGACCTGGCGCACCCCGGCGATGAACATCATCCTGGTCGGCGCTATTGCCCTGCTGGCGATTAACTTCGACCTGGTGATGGCGACGGCGCTGATTAACTTTGGTGCGCTGGTGGCGTTTACCTTTGTTAACCTGTCGGTAATTTCGCAGTTCTGGATCCGTGAGAAACGCAACAAGACGCTGAAAGACCACTTCCAGTATCTGTTCCTGCCGATGTGCGGCGCCCTGACCGTCGGCGCGCTGTGGGTCAACCTGGAAGAGAGCTCGATGATTCTGGGCCTGATCTGGGCCGGTATCGGTCTGGTCTATCTGGCCTGCGTGACCAAAAGCTTCCGCAACCCGGTGCCGCAGTACGAAGACGTGGCGTAAGGCGTAGCGTGATGTGAATGAGAAAAGCCGGAGGGAAACCTCCGGCTTTTTTTCGTCTGCGCTTGTTCGATACCGGGACCTGTTTTTTGCCCGGCGGCGCTGCGCTTGCCGGGCCAACGGTGTAGTGTAACTTTCTGATAAGTAAATGGCTTTGTAGGCCGGGTCAGGCGCAGCCGCCACCCGGCACAAAAGCGGCTCCGCGCCCGCTGCCCTTGCCCGGCAATATGTTGGCCACGGAAACGACTGCCGGACGGTTCCCTCTCCCCCCGGGAGAGGTTAGGGTGAGGGAAAGCACTGCTGGGAAGTCTTTTATGTTATCTGTGGCTTCAGCGGGCATTGCGCTCCCGGTAAGTCTTCTGCGTTATGTCTCTCATGGCGCAGGGAGCGCACAGGGGGCGGCCAGTCGCCGCCGCCCCCTGTACCCCCGGGCTCCGGCCAGCAAAATCGCCGCTACGCGGTACCTTCGACTTATCCCTGCAGGCTTCGGGTCGGGCCGAGGCAGCGTCCATGCAAAACACGGCCCTCAGCCCGCATCCATGCGGGCTGCCCCGGCCTTCCGGGAACGTCTCAGCGATTTTGAGGCCGCCAGCACCGGCAGTTTCAGTCACGCAAGTGGGTAAATCAAGGACAGGTCGCACGAACCCTGTAGGCCGGGTAAGGCGCCAGCCGCCACCCGGCACAAAAGCGGCTCCGCGCCCGCTGTCCTTGCCCGGCGGCGCTGCGCTTGCCGGGCCTACGGTATTGAATAACCTTCTGATATATAAATGGCTTTGTAGGCCGGGTAAGCGAAGCGCCACCCGGCAGATATTCGCGTAAAGCGGTAAAACAGAAGCAGTATTGGGTTAGCGGTCAGGACACCTGCGGGTTGTTTATTGCGGCGGCGGTTCGAAGCAGAGGCTGCGCTCCAGGCACTCGTCGCAGCTCGGCGAGCGGCAGACGATCTCCCCCTGCGACTGCAGGCAGCGCTGGCGATAAAAGAACTTTTTCCAGCGCATATGGTGGACGTTCTGCGCCACCAGCTGCGGAAAGCAGTCGCGCATCAGCCGGCCCAGTTCCGCCCGCGAATCCAGACCCAGATCCTCCCACAGATGATTAAACGCCAGCGCCGCCCCGGCGACGATCGGCGCCATCGGTTCGGCTCCCGGCGCCATCCACTCCGCCAGCCACCGCGCCAGCTGGCGGCGCTCTTCGTCGCGGGTGGCATTCAGCTCCGTCATCAGCCGGCGGCGGCTCAGCGCCTCGCTGTCCAGCGGCGTCGCCATTTCGCCCAACCGCTGCTGCAGGGCCAGCCACGCCTCGACGCTCAGACCCATCCGCAGCGGAAAGCAGCCTTTTCCGGCGTGATACAGTCGCCACAGGCGGGTCAACCAGTCAACCGGCGCCATCAGGCGACCCCCTGACGCAGACGCGATGCCGCCAGGCTCTGTCGCCGCCGCTGCCACCAGGCGGGCAGCACCTCGGCGACCGACCGCCACGCGCCATCCACCTGCGGCTCAATGCCCTGTCGCTCGAGCTGTTGCCATGGCGTATGGCCGATACGCACGCAGAACACCGCTTTCACGTCGGCGAGCAGCGCGAGGAGCGCCGCCAGTCTGGCCTCGTTCTCCTGCGGTTCGCACTCCTCCGCGCCGCGGCAATATTTCGGCGTAAAGCGCTCGCCTACCAGCACCATGCCGGCGGCCGACAGGCTGTAGATCGAGAAGCGGTCGGCATGGCCAAAATGACAATCAATCACCTCGCCGCGGCTGGAGGCTACCGCCACCAGACAGGCGTCATCCGCCTCCGACTCTCCCCGGGTGGCGAGGCTGGCATGAAGTTCGGCGCGTTGGTGGAGGATGGGCAGCCAGTCGGGGAGGCTGTCCGGGTCCGGAAGCTGGGTAAACTGCTGGCTGCGATCTTCGCCCAGCATGCCGATGGCGTCGGCGCGGCACTGGTGGCAGTGGGTCATCTGCGGCATCGCTGCCCCGCACTGGCTGCGGATCGCGGCGAGCATCCCGGCGTCCGGTTCCGGCTGGCCGTTGAGGCCAAAGACCGTGCCGTGCTCCGGTCTGGCAATCAGCGGCATAATATTGTGAATAAACGCGCCGCTTTCCCGCAAACAACGGCTGACCTCGGCCATGCCGCTGTCGTTGATCCCCGGGATCAGCACCGAGTTTATCTTGACCAGCACCCCGGCGTTGGTTAGCCTGCGGACCCCCTCCAGCTGGCGGGCTATCAGGATCTCCCCGGCTTCCCGACCGCGGTAGCGTTCGCCGTCGAGCCACAGCCAGGCGTAGATTTGCCCGGCGATCTCGGCATCCAGAGTGTTGATGGTCACCGTAACGTGATCCACGCCGACCTCCAGCAGGCGATCCACCGCGTCGGGCAGCATCAGCCCGTTGGTCGACAGGCATAATTTCAGGTCCGGAAGCTGGTCGCGGACCAGCTCCAGGGTGCGGAAGGTGCGGGTCATATTGGCCAGCGGATCGCCGGGCCCGGCAATGCCAACCACCGACAGCTGCGGGATGGCCTGGGCCACCTGGCGCACTTTCAGCACCGCCTGCTCGGGGGTCAGCAGCGTCGATGACACCCCGGGGCGGGATTCATTGCTGCAGTCGAATTTACGGTTGCAGTAGTTGCACTGCAGATTGCAGGCCGGGGCGACCGGGAGATGCATCCGGGCGAAACGGTGGTGCCCGCTGCGGGAGTAGCAGGGGTGCGCGGCGACCTTATCGGCCACCCGCGGCGCTAACGCGCTGGCGTCCGCCGACTGACAGGCGTTGCCGCCGGAAAAAGAAGAGCAGGAAGTCATGGTCGTACCTTCTTGGTTGGGCGATACCTTCCTGCTGCAAAGGGCATACCAGAGAGCGATTTTATATCAAACTGAAAAATAATGAGTTATTCCGCTTCCCTGCGGCAAAATATTGTCGTGTTCCCGCCGCACGGGCGACAATGTCCTGAACCTGACACCGCGGCCTACAGACGCGGCAGGGTGATATCCATGATCTGGATCCGGTAGGCGACCTGGCGCGGCGTCATCCCCAGCAGCCGCGCCGCCTTGGCCTGCACCCAGCCGGCTTTTTCCAGCGCGGCGATCAGCCGCTGGCGTTCATCCAGGCTGTTGTCCAGCCAGCTGTCTTCCGCTGGCCCGCTGGCGGGCAGGGCTTTGGCCGGACGTTCCTGGTGGGTGAAGAGGATCACGTCGCGATCGATCAGGCCGCTCTCGGACATCACCGCCGATCGTTCGAGGCAGTTCTCCAGTTCGCGGACGTTGCCCGGCCAGCTGTACTCCATCAGCAGGCGGATCGCCCCCTCGCTGATCCGCAGCGTGCGCCCCTGATGCTGGCCAATTTTGCGCACCAGAAAGTGCGCCAGCTCGGCGATGTCCTCCTGACGCTCGCGCAGCGGGGGCAGGGCGATGGGCATCACGTTCAGGCGATAGTAAAGATCCTCGCGGAAGTGGCCCAGCCGGACCTCCTCCTCCAGGTGGCGGTTGGTGGCAGCGATGATGCGGACATTCACCCGCAGGGTCTCATCGCCGCCGACCCGCTCCATCTCCCCCTCCTGGAGGATGCGCAGCAGCTTAGCCTGGAATGAGGCGCTGCTTTCGCCAATCTCGTCGAGAAACAGGGTGCCACCATCCGCCAGCTCAAAACGCCCCTTACGCTGGCGCACCGCCCCGGTAAAGGCGCCTTTTTCATGGCCGAACAGTTCGCTTTCCAGCAGGTTGTCCGGCAGCGCCGCGCAGTTAAATTTGACGAAGGCGGCGCCAGCCCGCGGCGAATGGTGGTGGATGGCATTGGCGATCAGCTCCTTCCCGGTGCCGCTTTCGCCGCGCACCAGCACGGTGGTGTCCCAGCGCGAAACCTGGCGGATCACCTCCACGATCTGGCGCATCGCCGGGCTCTTGCCGACCATATTGTCAAGGCCCACCCCGCGCGACGACGAGCAGGCCGGCGGCCGTTCCACCTTCGGCGGCCGTTCCACCTTCGGCGGCTGGCGGCCCGGCAGGGTGGCGGAGGCCGGGAGGATCATCAACCGGATGGTCTGGGCGATGAGGTTGGCGACGGTTTCGAGAAAGCGGGTGCAGGCCGGCAGCCGCTCTTCCTGGCGCGCCATCGGCTGGGCCGCCAGCACTCCCATGGGCCGGGCGTTGGGCCCCATTAGCGGCACGGCGATAAACGGCAGGTCATAATCGTAGAGGCTCAGACGGTCGAGAAAACGCTGATCGTCGGCGACCCGCGGCAGCACCAGCGACTGCCCCTGGGCCAGCACCGTCCCCACCAGCCCCTCGCCGGGACGATAGCGGATCTGCGCGCTGCCGGGGAGGGTCTGCTGCTCGGTTTGCTGCAGCGCTTCGATACTGAGGATCTCCTGCTCGCTGTCGTAAAGACAGATCATCCCGTGCTGCATAAAGGCATCGTTGTGCAATACGCTGAGCACCTCCTGTAGCGTTTTGCTGGCCTCGGTGGCGCGGCTCAGCACCACGCTTATCCGCTGCATGGCGGTGAACTGCTGAGAGAGGTCGAAGCGTCTGACGGTGGTGTCCGGGTCGGATTCGGGGATCATGCTTCACCTCCGTTCAGGGTGTTAAACAACGGGAAACGCAGGGTCAGGCAGGTGCCGCCCTGCGGCCGGGAAGCCAGCTCGATGGCCCCGCGATGGTGCGCCACCAGGGTCTGGATCAGCCGCAGCTCCATGCCTTTGCCCGGCGAATTCAGTGCGTCGGGGGAGTGGGCGTAGCGCACCTGCAGCAGCGGCACGTTGTCGGTCAGGTACAGCGCCAGCCAGCCGTCGTTTTCCTCGGCATAGAGCTGCATCGCCAGCGGGACGGAAGGCAGCTCGGCGGCGAGGGCCAGGGTGCGGTCGAGCCACAGGCTTAAGCACGCCAGCAGCTGAGTGCGCTGGCCAAAGCCGATCAGATGTGGTGAGGCCATGTCCAGCTGTAGCCCCTCGGGATCGAAGCGGGTGCGGTAGAGGGCGCACAGGTCGTCGAAAAAGGGCTGCAGCGGCCAGACGGCGGGGCTTTCGAGTTCCAGCGACGGGCGACAGCGCTGGAGCCGGGCCATCGCCTCTTCCCCTTCTCGCCAGGCGGCCTCCAGCGCCACGTTGCCGCTGCTCTCGCCGTTCAGCCGACGGGCCGCCGCCAGCATGTTAATCGGGCAGTTCAGCTGGATCAGCGCGGCGTCCAGCGACTCGCGGATCGCCGCCAGCAGCTTGCCGGCGGTCATTTGCTGCTTCAGCCGGTCGAGGCGGCCCTGCTCCTGCTGCTGGCGCTGCTGGGTACAGTCGGCGATCACCACCAGGCTTCGCGCCAGGGCGCTGTCGATAAAGTAGCGGCTGGCCTCTTCGCTGACGCCGGGCAGCGGCCAGCAGGTCACCGACAGCCAGCGCGCGGCCCCGCGGATCGCCACCGGCAGGATCTGTTCCACGCCGGGCGTCATTCGGCCAGGGGAGACCTGCAGCTCGGTGAGCAGCTCCCGGCCGCCGCAGTCGGCGCAGAAGGTTTTATAGGCGAGGTTGTCCATCACCACCCGATCCTGCTCGTCCACCACCACCACGGCGGCGGGAATATTATTCAGCACCGCCTCCATCAGGGTCATATGGTTGCGCAGCCGCTGCTCCAGGGTATAGCTGACGCTGATATCCCGCTGCATCGCCAGATAGTGCTCCAGTTCCCCCTGCGGACTGAGCACCGGAGTGATGTCAATCTCCACCAGGTACAGGCCGCCGTCACGCCGCTGGTTAATCAACTGGCCGCGCCACGGCTGACGCTGGAGCAGGGTGTGCCACATCTCCTGATAGATCTCGCGCGGCGTCTGGCTGCTGGCCAGCAGGCGCGGGTTCTGATTTAACAATTGCGCCAGCGAATAGCCGGTCTGGCGGCAAAACGCCGGGTTGGCGTAGATGATCCTGGCGCTGGCGTCGGTGAGGGAGATCGCCACCGAGGCCTGTTCCACCATGGTAAAAAACAGCCCCGGATGTTGTTGAGTCAGCGCGCCGGCGATGGCTTCCGGCGCGGCGTTATCGAGCATCATATTCAGGGTCATCGTAAACTCCTGTGTCGCAGTTATGACAAATTGTCCGACACCCTGCGCGGATCGCGGCGGGCTGAGCCGAACCCGGATAACCATGCAAACTGTGCGCCCTTATCGAAACGACCGAACGAAACATTGATCCGACAGGGGGAAAATCCGCTGATTTTTACCTTTCGGCCCGCCGGGGCCGCCTTTCGCGGGCGCTGCTGCGGCGGGAAGCGATCCTGATGGGGCAGGGATGGGCCGTCACGGTGCAGGGCAACCTGGCACAGCCTTCGCAATACCCCTGCGGTTATCCCTATTTCCGACACCATTCCGACAGGAGCGTACTATGGCCAACATTGGCATTTTCTTTGGCACCGATACCGGTAAAACCCGCAAAATCGCGAAAATGATCCACAAGCAATTAGGGGAGGCCGCCGCCGCCCCGGTCAATATTAACCGCGCCACGCTGGCGGACCTGCTGGCCTACCCGGCGCTGCTGCTGGGCACGCCGACGCTTGGCGACGGCCAGCTGCCGGGCCTTGAGGCCGGGGGCGAGAGCGAGTCGTGGGCGGAATTTCTTCAGACCCTCGGCGACGTCAGCCTGCAGGGGAAAACGGTGGCGCTGTTTGGCCTCGGCGATCAGCGCGGCTATCCCGATAACTTCGCCAGCGGGCTGCGGCCGCTGTACGACGCCCTGCGCGCCCGCGGGGCGACGATGATCGGCAGCTGGCCGAACGAGGGGTATGAGTTCAGCGCCTCATCGGCGCTGGAGGGGGAGCGGTTTGTCGGGCTGGTGCTGGACCAGGATAACCAGTTCGACGAAACCGAAACGCGCCTGGCTACCTGGCTTGAGGAGATTAAACCGCACCTGCTGTAAACGCTGGCGGGTGGCCTGTCGGCTACCCGCACAGCCCCGGCTGGCGCGCTAACATCTCAGCCAGCCACTGGCGCTGGTGGCGGCGCTGGCTCTGTTGACTAAGGTAATCGCGGGCGCTTTCCAGCGCCTGCTCAGGCGTCATCGGCGCGGCGGGGCGGATGGCTTCGCACCATACCAGGTGCCAGCCCAGCTCGCTGGCCACCGGCGCGCTCAGCGCGTTTTCCGTCAGCGCGAACAGGGCCTCCTCCAGCTGCGGATAAAGCAACCCCCGGCCGATCCACCCCAGCAGTCCGCCGTCGAGGGCGCTTGGACAGTGGGAGTGTCGCTGGGCCAGCGGCGCAAACGCCTCGCGGGAGGCCGCGATTTGCCCATGAAGCGCCTGGATGCGCGAGTAAACCGCCGGGTCGTCGCCATCGACGGTGAGCAGCAGATGGCGGGTCAACCGCTGTTCCGGGCGGATAAACTGCGCCTGATGCCGCAGATACCAGGCCTGCACCGTGGCGGGATCCGGCTGCGGCGCCTGGCTGGCAATCCCGGCGAAGGCGGTTTCCAGCCGGGCATGATGCAGGACGATCGCCGCCCGCTCCGGCGGCGTAAACCCGCCCTCATCCAGCCAGGCGCCCAGCGAAGCGGCGAGGCCTTCCCGTAGCGCGGCGGGGATCGCCTCCGCCGCGACCTGGGCGACCAGCGCCTGCTCCACGCTGGCCTGACGCTGCCAGGCCGCCTCGAAGGCCTCCCGGTCCGCCGCGGCGATGGCCGCCGGTTCGCAGTTCCAGCGGCTCTGCGCCAGCCGCCGCCGGCCAAATCGTTGCCATGGCTGCATTATTCTTCCTCCTCTGCCAGGGCCAGCGCGGTCACCGGCACCAGGAACCAGCGGCCGCCGAAGTCGACGATATAGCCGTCGCCGCGCTCGCCCCGATCGGTGGCTTCAATGCGCCCCTGCTGACCGACGTTGACCACCACTTCGCCCTGCAACGTCAGCGCCGTCTGGCAGGTGACGTTATCGCCATACTGCAGATTCCCCGCCAGCCAGGGCCGATCGCCGGCAATCAGCTCCTGTTCGCGGCAGCCGACAACCCGGTCACAGTCCGGGAAGTGGATCTGGTAGATGATCTGGTCCTGCAAGAACACCCCCCAGTCGCGGACATAGCCGATGCTGCCCCGGCGCACCAGCAGGGCGCCGGATGGCAGGCCCGCATAGGTGCCATCGTTGCGGATGGCGCGCACGACGCGGACCGCTTCGCTAAAGGTGAATGTGGGTCTCATGGCCTGTTCTCCTCGAACTGTTGCTGATAACTCTCCGCCAGCAGCCGGCGCGCCAGCAGCCAGTGCGCGCGCGGGTTCTCCTCCAGCTGGTTGAGCAGAGGCACTTCCGCCTTCAGCTTACGGTGAAAGGCGGCCAGCACCGGCAGGCTGCAGTGGGCCAGACGCTCGGGCTGGTAGGGAACGGCGAAAAACTGAAAGAAGGCGTCGGCGGAGCGCAGGTCGTCTACGCCGGGGATCTGATAAAACCACTCCATGCTTACCCCCTGGCCTGCAGCGTTTCGGCGCCACAGAGCGCGTGAAAGATTGCCGCCAGCTCATCATCCCGCGGGCTGCGTTTACCGGTTTCCGCAAAGTGGCGGAGCGCGGGCAGCAGCTGGTCAATTTGCGCTGACGTCAGGTGATAGCCCATCCGGTCGAAGACGCCGTTAACCGCCTGGCGACCAGAGTGTTTGCCCAGCACCAGCCGATAGCCGCGGCCCAGCAGGGCGGGGTCGATCGCCTGATAGCTCTCGCTGTCGCGCAGCAGCGCCGCGACGTGCACGCCGGATTCGTGGGTAAAGACCAGCTCGCCCACCAGCGGCTGCTGGGGATCCACCGGGCGGCGGGTGGCGAGGGCCACCTGTTCGCACAGCGCCGGCAGGGCGGTGAAACGCACCCCGGTCTCGACGCCCAGGCAGCGCTCCAGCCCGAGCGCCACGGTCTCCAGCGCCGCGTTGCCCGCCCGTTCGCCCAGGCCCAGCACGGTGGTGTTCACGCTGGTGGCCCCGGCGCGGACCGCCGCCAGGGTGTTGGCGGTAGCCAGGCCCAGATCGTTATGGGCGTGCATCTCGAGTTCGCCGGGCCAGACGCGGCGCAGGGCGGCGATCTGCGCCGCGGTAGTGAACGGGTCGAGGATACCGAGGGTATCGGCATAGCGCAGACGGGTGGCTCCCGCCTCGCCGGCCTGCCGGGCAATGTCCTGCAGCGTCGCGTCGCTGGCTCGCGAGGCGTCCTCACAGCCAATGCAGACCTTCAGGCCAAGGGTGTGGGCGAGGTGGATCAGGGCCGCCAGCCGCTCCAGCAGCAGCGGTAAGCTCTCGCGCAGTTTGTACTGCCGCAGCTTGTCGGAGGCGGGAATGGAGATATCCACCCAGTCCATGCCCAGCTCGGCGCTCTGGCGAATTTCGCCGGCCTGCATTCGGCACCAGGTCATCAGCGTGGCGCCCGGGAGCTGACGGCGCACCAGCCGGATACGGGCGCACTCCTCCTCGCCCATCGCCGGGGTGCCGACCTCCAGCGCCTCGATCCCCGCCGCGTACAGCGCCTCGGCGATGGCGATTTTTTCGCTGGCCTGGAAGGCCACGCCGGGACTCTGTTCGCCATCGCGCAGGGTGGTGTCATTGATCAGTACGCGTCCCATTTTCGTCTCTCCGTCTTAACCGTAGACCGGCGTGAAGGCGCCATCCTGCAGGTGCGGCTGGCCGTTCCGCCAGTAGGGCGACAGGGCGCGCAGCCGGTCGATAATGGGCGGCAGGGCGGCGATGACGTAGTCGATCTCTTTTTCCCGGGTGTAGCGCGAGAGGGAGAAGCGAACGGTGCCGTGGGCCGCGGTGTAGGGGATATTCATCGCCCGCATGACGTGCGACGGCTCCAGCGAGCCGGAGGTGCAGGCGCTGCCGCTGGAGGCGGCGATCCCGGCCTGATTCATCAGCAGCAGGATCGCCTCGCCTTCAATGCACTCGAAGGCCAGATTAAGCGTGCCGGGCACCCGCGGCTGGCTGCCGCCCATCACCGTTACCGCCGGGATAGTGGCCTGGAGATGGTGTGCAAGGCGATCGCGCAGCTGGCTAATCTGCGCCATGCCCGGGAGATGGACCTGCGCCAGCTCGCTGGCGGCACCCATCCCGACAATGCCGCTGATATTTTCCGTACCGGCCCGCCGGCCATGCGCCTGGTGGCCGCCGCGCAGCAGCGGGCGAAACCGCGTTCCCCGCCGCAGCCAGAGGCAGCCCACCCCTTTGGGGCCGTGGAATTTATGCGCCGAGCAGGAGAGCATATCGATCCGCGTCTGGCTGAGCGCCATCGGGATTTTGCCCACCACCTGCACGGCGTCGCAGTGAAACAGCGCGCCCTGCTCATGGGCCAGCTCCGCCAGCTCGGGCACCGGGAACATGACGCCGGTTTCGTTATTGGCCCACATAATGCTGACCAGCGCCACGCGCGGGCTAAGCGCCGCCCGAAACTGCGCCATATCGAGGGCCCCCTGCCGATCCACGGCGATACGGTGGATCAGGTATCCCTGGCGCTCCAGCTGTTCGCACACCGCCAGGGTGGCGGGATGTTCGACCACGCTGGTGATGATCTCGCGCCGCTCCGGCATCAGGGCCACCGCCGAGGCGATGGCGGTGGTGGTGGCCTCGGTGGCGCAGGAGGTAAAGATGATCTCGCTGGGGTAGTCGGCTCCGAGCAGGGCGGCCACCTGTTGGTGCGCCCGTTCAAGGGCGGCCTGCGCCGGCAGACCAAAATCGTGTATCGACGAAGGGTTGCCGTAAAAGTCGGTCAAAAAGGGCATCATCGCGTCGAGAACCATCGGGTCGAGACGGGTGGTGGCGTTGTTATCGAGATAAACAGGTTTCATCGTATCCCCCTTGGGTTAGTTAACCGCGGCCGGGGCCGCCACCACGTCCATGTAACTTCCGGTACGCTCCATCAGCTTCTGCTGCAGCCAGGCGAGGGTCATGTCGGTCATCATGCAGCCGCTGCAGCTGCCGGAGAGGCTGACGGTCACCTGGCGCGGGGTGACGCTCACCAGCGTCATGTCGCCGCCGTCGGCCTGAATGTGCGGGCGCAGCTCGTTGATGGTATCGACCACGCTTTGCCAGTGCGCATCCTGGGTCGTCTCCGCCGGCAGGGGGGCGGGCGGCTGTTGGGCGAGGATCGCCGCCAGCGCCAGCTCAATTTTTTCATGGCAGGCGGTACAGCCCCCGCCGGCCTTGGTGTAGTTGATCACTTCCTCGAGGGTGGTCAGGCCGTTGTTCACCACGGCCCGGCGAATATGCCCTTCGTCGACGCCGAAGCATTTACAGATCAGCTTGCCCTCCTCATGCTCCTCCTCAAGGCTTTCGCCGCGAAAATGGGCGATGGCCGCACGCAGCGCCTCCTGGCCCATCACCGAGCAGTGCATTTTCTCCGGCGGCAGACCGTCGAGGTAGTCGGCGATCTGCTGGTTGGTGATCTGCCCGGCTTCGGTCAGGGTGTGGCCGATAATCAGCTCCGTCAGCGCGGAAGAGGAGGCGATGGCGCTGCCGCAGCCGAAGGTCTGGAAGCCGGCCTCCTCGATGATCTCGGTGTGCGGATCAACCCGCAGCATCAGGCGCAGCGCATCGCCGCAGCTTAATGAACCCACATCGCCCACCGCGTTGGCGTTGTCGACCACGCGCGCGTTGCGGGGATGAAAAAAATGGTCTTTCACTTTCTCGGAGTAGTTCCACATGCTGTCAGCTCCAGGGATGATGACGAAAATGCCGGGGCGCGGTGCACCGCAGACTGGCGGTGGTACTGTTCCCCAAGCAATTGCAGTACCAACGCATAAAAACCTTATTTATTAATTATCTGGCTGAATCAGCTCCCCCGACAGAGCCGACACTGTTGTGGCGTTTTGTGGGCTTTGTCACATAAACGACAGGCTCAGGGCTGCGGGTCGGGCTCCTCCCGCCATGTCTGCTCCTCCAGCAGGCGGTTAAAGCGCTGCGGGTCGCGTTGCCGCGTGCTGCGGCGCTGCGCTTTTTCATACCAGGAGAGCTGGATCTCCTGCAGTAAGCCGAGGATGGTGGTCTGGTCGGGAACCCGTTCGGCGCGGACGCCCACCTGCAGCAGCTGGCGAAAAACCGCCTCGCCAATCGCCACGCAGAACAGGGTGACGCAATCCTCCAGGGCGTGGACACGCTCGGCTATCTTCTCGGTCTGATGGCCGCTGACGACCGGGAACTCCACCACCCGCAGCAGGGTGACTCGATCCGCCTTGACGCCGTAGACCACCAGCCGCGGCGTGGCGCCAAAATGCTGATCGACGTGGCGGTAATCGGAGCTGGCGAAGGCGACTTTCATCGACCACTCGTCGGCGTGGACCATCTCAAACTGTCGGTTAATGGGCGGCATAAGTGTCTCCTGAAGCCGGCTGGGGGTCGGCGCCCTGGCGAAGCGGCGAGCGGTAGAGGGCGGTGTGGTGATGGCGGTCGCGCAGCAGATTGGCCAGCTCAAACAGCGTGTCGCGCATGCCGGGGTACCCCTGGCGGACCCGGCGAAACTCGCCGAGCCGGTCGAAAAGGGGAAAGCCGACGCGGATCAGCGGCAGGGCAAACTGCTCCGCCAGATCGCGGGCGTGCGAGTTAGCCACCAGCAGATCGGCGGGTTGGTGGCTCAGCAACTGCTGGAGATCCTCAAGATCCCCCGGCACCACCTGCTCGACCGGCAGCTGGCGCAGGCTGGGGTGGCTGGTGGGGGCGACCAGCGGGCCGGGCTGGATCCCCTGGCTGCGGGCGAAATCACACCATGCCGCCAGCAGGTCGCCCTCCGCGGCCATCGCCATGCGCTGGCCCTGCAGCCACATATGGCAGTCGATCATCGCATCCTGCAGCTGGCCGCGCTGGCGCTCAATCCAGGCCGGTACGCGGCGTCCGGACAGCTTCGCCAGCTGATGGATAAAGGTATCGCAGTGGTCGAGAGTCATCAGGTGCGGCAGGGCGATCACGTCCCCCCGGCTGCGCTGGCTCAGGAGGGATGCCGCCCGCTGCATTGACACGCCGATGGCGAAGCTGCCCAGACTCTGGCCCATCTGCGCAATCTGGCGCAGCGAGGCGCCGCCCTGGGTCAGGGGCGTAAAATCCCCCTGACCGAGGTGGCCATCCATCGACAGCGAGAGGTCCGGCAGGACCACCGGCTGCAGGCCAAAGGCCTCCACGCAGCGGCTCAGCCATTCGATATCCCCTGGCGAACAGAGGTGGCTGACCAGCAGGTTGACCCGCCGGGGGCGCTGCCCCGGCCGCGGCGTCGGCGCCACCCACTGCTCGATGATGCTCTCGATCACCGCGCTGTAGCCGTTTTCCATAGAGCCAAAAAAATCCGGGGTGTTGACGGTGAGGATCGCCACCCCGTTATGGCGGGGATGCGCCTCGCGAAACTGGCGCACCACCCGGGCGATATCGCTGCCCTGCGCTTCCGCCAGACCGGTGCTGAGCAGCACGATGGCCTGCGGACTGTGGCGCTGGCAGAGGGTGTCGAGCGCGGTGAAGATATTGCCGTCGGCCCCCATGATCGTGGCGGTCGGATCCATGGCCGTCGACTGCAGCGGCACCGGGTCATGGAAATGCTGAATAAAGAAAACTTTGGCGAAGGCGCTGCAGCCCTGGGCGCCGTGGACCAGCGGGATGGCCTGGGCCAGCCCGAGGCTGGCGAGGATCGCCCCGAGCGGTTGCCCGGTTTTAATCGGGCTCACCGCCAGCGGTTTTTCGCTACGGATAAGGTCTGCCATGGTGTTCTCCTAGCGCCACGGGGCGCGGGCATGCGTTTGCGGCCAGACGGGGCTGGCGAGGGTCAGACAAAGCTGGCGGGCGAGGGTGATGATGCCCTGGTAGCCAGCGTAGGCGTGCTCCCGCTCCTGATTGATATCGAGAAACGGCAGCCGGGCTTTCCAGGCGGTGTACATATTGCGTCCGCCGGCGATCATCAGGTCGGCCTGATAGCGGTACACCACGTCGAGCAGGGTGCGGGCGTTGCCCTCCTCAAGCATCACCGCCTCGTCGCCCATCAGCTCCCGGATCCGCTGTTTATCCTCCTCGGTGGATTTCCGCGTGCCGGTGGCCACCACGGTCATGCCGAGATCCTGCAGGGCCGAGACCACCGACCAGGATTTCACGCCGCCGGTGTAGAGCAGCACCTTGCGCCCGCGGAGCTGCTCGCGCCACGGCGCCAGCGCCTGCTCCGCCGCTCGCTCCTCGCGGGCGATCAGCGCCTCGGTGCGGCGGCACAGGTCGTCATCCCCCAGCAGCGCCGCCAGCTGGCGCAGGGCGTCGGAGGTGGCGCGGATCCCGTAGAAGCTGCCTTCAAACCACGGCGTGCCGTAGCGCAGCTCCAGCCCCCGGGCGACGTTGATCAGCGCCCGCGAGCAGACCAGCATATTGGCCTGCGCCCGGTGCAGGGTCTGGATCTCGGCAAAGCGGCCGTCGCCGGAGAGGCTGCCGAGGACGCGGATCCCCAGCTCGTCGAGCAGCGGCTGGACCTGCCAGAACTCGCCGGCGATATTGAATTCGCCAATCAGGCCGATATCGTGGCGCTGGGCCGGGGCAAAGGGCGTGTTGTCCGGCCACGGGGCGGGTTCGCGCTGGCCAATCACCTGCCTGAGCATCACGTCGCCCGCCATCCGGTTGCCAAGATTTTTGCTGCCGTAGAAGCCGGCGGCGTCAATGGCGATGACCGGGACGCCGGTGGCGGTCTGCGCGGCCTGGCATACCGCTTCGATGTCATCGCCCTCCATCGCCGGTACGCAGGTGTTGTAGATAAAGACCGCCGCCGGGCGATAGCGGTCGACGATGTGACGCACGGCGTGGAACAGACGGCGTTCGCCGCGGCCCATAATCACATCCTGTTCGTTGAGATCGGTGGTAAAGCCGAGCCGGTTGAGGGCCGGGCCGGCGCTGACGCTGCCACGGTTATCCCACGAGCTGCCCGCGCAGCCGATGGGGCCGTGCACCAGGTGCGCGACGTCGGCGATGGGCAGGAGCGTTATCTGCGCGCCGTCGAAGGCGCAGCCGCCGGCGGTGGCGCCGGGCTTAGGGGCGCTGCAGCCGGATTTTTGCTTCTGGTTGTGCTCGCAGGCGGGTTCGTCCAGCAGCGCCAGAATTTCCTTTCCCTTCATAGTGACCTCGTTGACGGTGGGAGACCGGAGAGGTGATGCAATTCGCGCTCCAGGGAGAAGGGGATTGATTTTTAAGGAAAAAGGGTTGTGGGTTTTGCGACAAAGGCAACAATCGGACAAGGGGGGGCATGATTTATCGCGCTGATAACTGGATTTACCGCGACAGTATTGCTGCAGACTGGTGAATGGCGGGAAGGGTCGATAAGGTGGAATATTCCGTTCACCGACCTTCCTCTCTATTTCATCGCGCCCTCTGCGGGTGAACGGCATGGGGGGCGTTTCGCCCGCCCCCCATGACCCCCCGCATGGCGCTGAAAATTGCCGCTGCGCGGTCCGCTCCACTCCGGCTTCATCTGGCGGAACGGGCGGACTCGACATCCCTGTCTCGACCGCCCTCTGGCCGCCGTCCTGGCGGCCAGTCCTGGATGCGCGCCTGCGTTCTCGCCAATTTTCCTGATGCGCCCAACCCCCCGCTGTCACTTTTGTCCCTGTCCTGCGGCGCTTGCCTTGCTGAAAGAAAGGATGTCCCTGCAGGGGTAAAAAAAGGCCCGCGGGGTCGGCGGGCAACAAGCACAACATTTCCTGATGCGCCTAACCCCCCGCTGTTACTTTTGTCCCTGTCCTGCGGCGCTTGCCTTGCTGAAAGAAAGGATGCCCCTGCGGGGGCAAAAATAAGCCCGCGGGGTCGGCGGGCAACAAGCACAACATTTCCTGATGCGCCCAACCCCCCGCTGTCACTTTTGTCCCTGTCCTGCGGCGCTTGTCTTGCTGAAAGAAAGGATGCCCCTGCGGGGGCAAAAAAAAGGCCCGCGGGGTCGGCGGGCAACAAGCACAACACAACGATTAAAAAACACGTTCCTCCAGAGGGTTATCCCGGTTGAGGCGCTTCGCCAGCCACGGCGGCAGCCGACCGGCCAGCATCGCGCTCACCGCGGCGCACTGCGCCTGAATCGTCGTGCCCGGTGGCGCTTTCATCGGATGGATCTGATGGCGGATCAACCTCGCGGCGGCAGGCCCGCCAATCTCCTGACAAAACAGCAGATGGCAATCCTCCAGTAGCCTGGCGCGCATCTCGCTGGCGTCAGACGCCGCCGAAGGGGAGGCATAGCGGCGCAGATCTGCCAGCCAGCCGCCCTGGTCATCGAAGGCATAGATAAAAAACAGCCGGTTCTGGCCAAAATGACCATTGATGGTCAGGCCATCCTGCGAGCAAAAAGCGACCCGCAGCTGCGGCGTTCGCTGAGGGTGGCGGGCGATGCGTAAATGGCCGGGCAGCGCCCCCTGAAGGCAGGCGATGACCCGCGCCCAGCGGGCCGGGGACATCACCGCCGTCGCCGAAGGAAAGCTGGCGGCCAGCTGAGGCTGCGTCAGGGTGGTTAAGCGTGCCGGGGTCAAGGTCTCGCCGCACTCCTGCGCCAGCCAGTCGACGACTTGCACCGGCTGCAGCTCCGGCAGCGTCTGGAACAGCGCCAGCAGACGCCAGAAAAGGGTATCGTTATCGGACATTTCCAGCTCCTTATAGCAGCGTGCTGCGGGTGGCGCGCAGGCTTATCGGGAAGACCGGCCGCCCCGGCTGCGGATTGACGTAGTAGCGACGCCCCCCTTCAAGGGCAATCGCGCCGCCCCAGCGGTCGGTCTCGTCATGTTCGACCTGGAGCACCCGAGCCTCCAGATCCTGTTTGGCGATATAGGCATACAGCGCCTCGCCGCGCTCACGGAAAATCACGATGGGCATACTCCCTCCTGGCCCCGCCTGCGGCGGGGCGCCTGATGGTTAACGAACGAGGTCGAAGCTGTAATCGGTTTTGCCCAACTGGCTGGTCTCGTGGTCCAGTTTTTCCAGCACGGCGTTCACCAGCGTCGTGACGATGTTCATCGCGCCTTCATAGCCCCAGGTGGTCTGGCGGTGCAGATGATGGCGGTCGAACAGCGGAAAGCCGAGACGGATCAGCGGCACTTCGAAGGCTTTGCCCTTCGCCAGGGTATCGCGCTGGATAAACTTGCCGTAGGAGTTACCGATCATAAAGTCCGGCTGGCGGGTGAACATCAGCGACCGGAAGTGCCACAGGTCGCAGTTGATGAACACTTCGCTGTCCTGGCCGTACGGCGAGGCATCGAGCATTTTCTTCATCGCTTTTTGCCAGCGTTTATTGGCGTTATGGCTGAGGATCACCGTCGGCTCGCAGCCCAGCTCCAGCAGGAAGCGCGTCAGGCCCATCACGAAATCCGGATCGCCATAGAGGCCGAATTTTTTGCCGTGCAGCCAGGTGTGGGAGTCCAGCATCATGTCCACCAGCCGGCCGCGCTCCAGGGTCAGGGCGTCGGCGATCGGTTTGCCGGTTAGCTGACTAACGGTCATCAGCAGCGCGTCGGTAGCGGCCAGACCCAACGGAACGGCCACCTCCGTCGCGGGCTGATTCCACATCTCCTGAACCACCTTTTTGCTTTTCACCAGCTGCCACGGCTGCAGCAGGAGGGTGTCAATGGCGTCCGGCGCGGTTTTGATCTCCTGTTGGCTGGTGCCGCCGGCGTACATCCGGTAATGGCCGTCGGCGGGGGTGTCGAGCACCTCGGATGGGTCGGAGAGCAGGCTGCACGGGACATCCATCTGCGCCATCATCCGCTTCAGCACGCGGAAGTTGCCGAGATAGGTCTCAAATCCGGTCACCAGATTGAGCTTTTGCTGTTTGCCCGGCTGCCCGGCGTAGTCAGCGGTAAAGGTCTTCGCGAACCCTTCGAACATATTGTCCCAGCCGGTGACATGGCTGCCGATAAAGCTGGGGGTATGGGCGTAAGGAATGGCGATGCTGTCGTCAACAAATCCCTCTTTTTTGGCGTTGGCGATAAACGCCTGCAGATCGTCGCCGATCACCTCGGCCATGCAGGTGGTGGAGACGGCGATAATCTCGGGTTTATACAACGCGCTGGCATTCTGCAGGCCCAGATTCATGTTGTTGTTGCCGCCGAACACCGCCGCGTCCTCGGTCATGGAGTCGGAGACGCAGGCCACCGGCTCTTTAAAATGGCGGTTAAAGTAGGTGCGAAAATAGGCGACGCAGCCCTGGGAGCCGTGCACGTAGGGCAGGGTACCGGCGAACCCCAGCGCGCAGAGTACGGCGCCGAGCGGCTGGCAGGCTTTGGCCGGGTCGACGGTCAGCGCCTCGCGCTGGAAGTTCAGCGCTTCATACTCGGCGGTGGTGGTCCAGGCAAACACCTCCTGGACGCGCTGTGCGTCGTGCGCCTCTTCAAGGCTCTTTTTGTTCTGGAACAGGGTCTGGTATTCATCCTGTTCAAACAGCGGATAACAGCTGTGAATTTTATCGATCGTTTGGCTCATGGTGTTCTCCTCCCGCGCCACAAATCGGTGGACTGACGGGATAGTGAAGGGGCAATCACGCAGACTTCAGCCACGGGGCAGTCAGTTCGTTCCACGCCGGATTGTTCAGGGTCATATCCATATCGCGGGCAAAGATGGCGAAGCCGTCATAGCCGTGATAGGGGCCGGAATAGTCCCAGGAGTGCATCTGGCGGAACGGCACCCCCATTTTCTGGAAGATATATTTCTCTTTGATCCCGGAACCGATGAGGTCGGGCTTCAGCGCTTTGACGAAGGTCTCCAGCTCATAGCTGCTGGCATCGTCAAACAGCAGAGTGCCCTCTTTCAGGTCCGGCAGAGTGCGGTCGTAATCATCGTTATGGGCAAACTCGTAGCCGGCGGCGATGATCTCCATCCCGAGATCCTCATAGGCGCCGATGACGTGGCGCGGCCGCAGCCCCCCCATGTACAGCAGCACTTTGCGCCCCTCCAGTCGCGGGCGATATTTGGCGATGATGGCCGCCATCTGCCCCTCATATTTGGCGATCACCGCTTCCGCATTGGCGCGAATGGTGTCATCAAATTGATCGGCGATTTTGCGCAGTGATTCGGCGATTTTGGTCGGGCCGAAGAAGTTATATTCCATCCACGGGATCTGATGTTTCTCCTCCATATGGCGGGCGATATAGTTCATCGAGCGGTAGCAGTGGACGAGGTTGAGCTTAACGAACGGGGTGTTCTCCATCTCCACCAGGGTGCCGTCGCCGGACCACTGCGCCACTACCCGCAGCCCCATCTCTTCCAGCAGAATGCGCGAGGCCCAGGCGTCGCCGCCGATGTTGTAATCGCCAATGATGGCAACATCGTACGGGGTGCTGGCAAACGGCTGCCCTTCGCGATTGTTCAGCACCCAGTCGCGCACCACGTCGTTGGCGATATGGTGGCCCAGCGATTGCGAGACGCCGCGAAAGCCTTCGCAGCGCACCGGGATCACCGGTTTATCCAGCGCCTTGCTGCTGGCGTTGGCCACGGCGCTTATGTCATCGCCGATCAGGCCCACCGGGCACTCCGACTGGATAGTGATCCCTTTGGTCAGCGGGAACAGCAGCTCCATCTCTTCGATCAGTTTGCTCAGCTTTTTATCGCCGCCGAAGACAATATCGCGCTCCTGAAAATCAGAGGTGAAGTTCAGGGTGCCGAAGCTGTCGACACCGCTGACGCCGGTATAGTAGTTGCGCCGTCCGGCGCGCGAGTACTGGCCGCAGCCGATGGGGCCGTGCGAGATATGGGCCATGTCTTTGATTGGCCCAAACACCACCCCTTTCGAGCCGGCGTAGGCGCAGCCGCGCACGGTCATCACCCCGGGCTGCGATTTACGGTTCGAGATAATGCACTTGCCGACGCTCTCCATCTGCGGATCGCTGATCATCATGTGCTTTCTGCGCTCTTTGCGCGCGGTTTCGGGAAACACCTCCAGGACTTCCTGGATGAGCGCAAGGTTACGTTCGCCTGTTGCGTTGGTCATGGTGAGGATCCTGTACTCAGGCCGCGTTTTCTTCAGCGGCGGTTTTACCAATGATGCTGGTGTCTTCTTCTTCCATGATGCCGAACTCCATCAGCAGCGACTCCAGCTCGTCCATGGTGCAGGGGGTCGGCACTACTTTTTTGGTGTTATTGACGATCTTCTGCGCCAGTTGACGATATTCGTTGGCCTGCTGACAGGTCGGGTCGTACTCGATCACCGTCATCCGGCGGATCTCCGCGCGCTGCACAATGTTGTCGCGGGGAACGAAGTGGATCATCTGGGTGCCAAGCTTCTCCGCCAGGGCGATGATCAGCTCATCTTCGCGGTCGGTTTTACGCGAGTTACAGATCAGGCCGCCGAGGCGTACCTTGCCGGATTTGGCGTACTTCACGATCCCTTTGGAGATATTGTTGGCGGCATACATCGCCATCATCTCGCCGGAGCAGACGATGTAGATCTCCTGGGCTTTGTTTTCGCGGATCGGCATAGCGAAGCCGCCGCAGACCACGTCGCCGAGGACGTCATAGAAGACGAAATCCAGATCTTCTTCATAGGCGCCTTCTTCTTCGAGGAAGTTGATGGCGGTGATCACCCCGCGTCCGGCACAGCCGACGCCTGGCTCCGGGCCGCCGGATTCGGCGCAACGGACATCGCCATAGCCGATTTGCAGCACGTCTTCGAGCTCCAGATCCTCGACCGAGCCCACTTCCGCCGCCATCTCCATAATGGTGTTCTGGGCTTTCGCATGGAGGATCAGACGGGTGGAGTCCGCCTTCGGATCGCAGCCGACGATCATCACTTTCTTACCCATCTCGGCGAGAGCCGCGACGAGATTCTGGGTGGTGGTGGATTTACCGATACCGCCTTTACCGTAGATAGCGCATTGACGCATGGTCATGGTGACTTCTCCTGTTGTTGAGTGTTTGCCAGCAGAGAAGTGCAGGGAACATACCAGCTGTGATTTTTTTATTTAGGTGTTTGATAAATAAGTGATTTTTGTGAACCGGCCGCGCAGGGGGCCTGCGCAAACGGCACAATAACGCCACCAAATGTGCGAAACAGAACAATTTCCCGCCACCGGCCCGGCGCGGCGCTTTGTCGCCTGTTCAACAGCTTGTCGCGCCCTGTGTCTTATTCCCCGCAATTCCGCCGGACGGATCTGCGCCTTTCTTCCCTTAACCTGTTGAATTAATAAGCGACAGGCGGCAATTCGCGAGCTGGCACAGGCTGTGCTTGAAGAGGAAACAGGGTTTGCCGCGGGCTGTCGCGGTAAAGAGAACGCTCACCTTCGAGGATTGAACGATGTCCGGAAACATGAAAACAATGGATGGCAACGCGGCGGCGGCCTGGATCTCCTACGCCTTTACCGACGTGGCGGCCATCTATCCCATCACCCCCTCCACGCCGATGGCGGAAAATGTCGATGAATGGGCCGCTAAGGGGAAAAAGAACCTTTTTGGTCGGCCGGTGCGCCTGATGGAGATGCAGTCTGAAGCCGGCGCCGCCGGGGCGGTGCACGGCGCGCTGCAGGCGGGGGCGCTCACCACCACCTACACCGCGTCGCAGGGGCTGCTGCTGATGATCCCCAATTTATACAAAATCGCCGGGGAGCTGCTGCCGGGCGTCTTTCACGTCAGCGCCCGGGCGCTGGCGACCAATTCGCTGAATATTTTTGGCGACCATCAGGACGTGATGGCGGTGCGCCAGACCGGCTGCGCCATGCTGGTGGAGAATAACGTTCAGCAGGTGATGGACCTGTCGGCGGTGGCGCATCTGGCGGCGATCGCCGGGCGGATACCGTTTATCAACTTCTTCGATGGCTTTCGTACTTCGCACGAAATACAGAAGATCGAGGTGCTGGCGTATGAGCAACTGGCGACGCTGCTGGACCGCCCGGCGCTGGAGCGCTTTCGTCGTCAGGCGCTGCACCCGGATCACCCGGTGATCCGCGGCACCGCGCAAAACCCGGATATCTACTTCCAGGAGCGGGAGGCCGGTAACCGCTTCTACCTCGCGCTGCCCGATCTGGTGGAAAGCTATATGGCGAAGATCACCGCGCTGACCGGGCGGGAATATCACCTGTTTAATTACCACGGCGCGCCGGACGCCGAGCGGGTGATTATCGCCATGGGCTCAGTGTGCGACACCGTCCAGGAGGTGGTGGAGACGCTCAATGCGGCGGGGGAGAAGGTGGGGCTGCTCAGCGTCCATCTCTATCGGCCGTTCTCGCTGGCGCACTTCTTCGCCCAACTGCCCGCCAGCGTGCAGCGCATTGCCGTCCTTGACCGCACCAAAGAGCCGGGGGCGCAGGCGGAACCGCTGTGCCTCGACGTCAAAAACGCCTTCTATCAGCGCGACGATGCGCCGCTGATCGTCGGCGGCCGCTACGCGCTCGGCGGTAAGGACGTGCTGCCCAACGATATCGCCGCGGTGTTTGATAACCTCAGGCAGCCGCTGCCGAAGGACGGCTTTACCCTGGGCATTGTCGATGATGTCACTTTTACCTCGCTGCCCGCCCGGCAGGAACCGCTGGCGGTCTCCCATGCCGGGATCACTGCCTGCAAATTCTGGGGCATGGGCTCGGATGGTACCGTCGGGGCGAACAAAAGCGCCATCAAGATCATCGGCGATAACACGCCGCTCTACGCTCAGGCCTACTTTTCCTACGACTCGAAAAAGTCCGGGGGGATCACCGTCTCACACCTGCGCTTTGGCGATCGGCCGATCACCTCGCCCTACCTGATCCACCGGGCCGATTTTATCGCCTGCTCTCAGCAATCCTATGTCGACCGCTACGACCTGCTGGAGGGGCTGAAGCCGGGGGGCACTTTTCTGCTCAACTGCAGCTGGTCCGAGGCGGAGCTGGAGCAGCACCTGCCGGTCAGCGTCCGGCGCTATCTGGCGCAGGAAAAGATCGACTTTTATACCCTCAACGCGGTGGACATCGCCCGCGAGCTGGGCCTCGGCGGGCGCTTTAACATGCTGATGCAGGCGGCGTTCTTTAAGCTGACGGCCATTATCGATCCGCAAACC
The DNA here is from genome assembly GCF_018223875.1 of Klebsiella sp. 54. Lineage (NCBI taxonomy): Bacteria > Pseudomonadati > Pseudomonadota > Gammaproteobacteria > Enterobacterales > Enterobacteriaceae > Klebsiella > Klebsiella sp. 54. The sequence continues at coordinate 240,695 of NZ_JAGRRA010000007.1, read as the reverse complement.
GCGGCGGACTATCTCAAGCAGGCGGTGGAGAAAAGCTATGGCAGCAAAGGGGCGAGCGTCATTGAGATGAACCAGCGGGCTATCGAGCTGGGGATGGCGGCGCTGCGTCGGGTGACGGTTCCCGCCCACTGGGCGACCCTCGAGGCGCCGGCGCCGCAGGCGACAACCCTGATGCCGGACTTTATCCGCGATATTCTGCAGCCCATGAACCGCCAGCGCGGCGACCTGCTGCCGGTGAGCGCCTTCGCCGGGATGGAAGACGGCACCTTTCCCTCCGGCACCGCCGCCTGGGAGAAGCGCGGCATTGCCCTGGAGGTGCCGGTCTGGCAGCCCGACGGCTGCACCCAGTGTAACCAGTGCGCTTTCGTCTGCCCGCATGCGGCGATCCGCCCGGCGTTGCTGAGCGCTGAAGAGCAGGACGCGGCGCCCGCCGGGCTGCTGAGCAAACCGGCCCAGGGGGCCAAAGACTACCACTATCATCTGGCTATCTCGCCGCTGGACTGCTCCGGCTGCGGCAACTGTGTGGAGAGCTGCCCGTCGCGCGGCAAGGCGCTGCAGATGGTCTCCCTCGACAGCCAGCGCGCGATGGCCCCGGTCTGGGATTACGCCCTGGGGCTGGCGCCAAAAGACAACCCGTTTCGCAAAACGACGGTCAAAGGCAGCCAGTTCGAAACGCCGCTGCTGGAGTTTTCCGGCGCCTGTGCGGGCTGCGGCGAAACACCCTATGCCCGGCTGATCACCCAGCTGTTTGGCGACCGGATGCTGATCGCCAACGCCACGGGCTGTTCTTCGATTTGGGGCGCCAGCGCGCCTTCAATGCCCTATACCACCAACCACCGCGGCCACGGGCCGGCCTGGGCAAACTCGCTGTTCGAGGATAACGCCGAGTTCGGGCTTGGCATGATGCTTGGCGGCCAGGCGCTCCGCCAACAGATCGCCGAGGAGATGACCCGCGCCCTGGCCCTGCCGGTCAGCGACGCGCTTCACGCCGCGATGCGGCAGTGGCTGGCGCAGCAGGATGAGGGGGAGGGGACCCGCGAACGCGCGGACCGCCTCAGTGCGTTGCTGGCGGCGGAAAAAGAGGGGGTTCCGCTGCTGGAGCAGCTCTGGCAGAACCGTGACTATTTCGTCCGGCGTTCGCAGTGGATCTTCGGCGGCGATGGCTGGGCCTACGATATCGGCTTCGGCGGCCTCGATCATGTGCTGGCCAGCGGGGAAGACGTCAATATTCTGGTGTTTGATACCGAGGTCTACTCCAACACCGGCGGCCAGTCGTCCAAGTCGACCCCGGTGGCGGCGATCGCCAAATTTGCCGCGCAGGGGAAACGCACGCGGAAAAAAGATCTCGGCATGATGGCGATGAGCTACGGCAATGTTTACGTCGCCCAGATCGCCATGGGCGCCGATAAAGATCAGACCCTGCGGGCCATCGCCGAGGCCGAAGCCTGGCCGGGGCCGTCGCTGGTGATCGCCTACGCCGCCTGTATCAACCACGGTCTGAAAGCCGGGATGCGCTGCAGTCAGCGCGAGGCGAAGCGGGCGGTGGAGGCGGGATACTGGCACCTGTGGCGCTATCATCCGCAGCGCGAAGCCGAGGGCAAAACGCCGTTTATACTGGACTCCGAAGAGCCGGAAGAGAGCTTCCGCGACTTTTTGCTCGGCGAGGTGCGCTATGCCGCGCTGCACAAAACCACACCGGATCTGGCGGACGCCCTGTTCCGGCAAACGGAGGACGATGCCCGGGCCCGTTTCAGACAGTATCAGCGGCTGGCGGGGGAGGAGTAGGCTGTCGGTTAGCGATTCATGGCTGCTGCATCACGTTCAGCAGCGTATCCAGCAGGCCGGGAAAACGGGCGTCCAGATCTTCCCGGCGCAGCGAAATCATATTCTCCCGTCCCTGAGGCCGCTGCCAGATCACACCGCTGTCGCGCAGGACGCGCCAGTGGTGGGTCATGGTGGACTTGGCCACCTCTTCCTGACGCAGCGCGTTGCAGCTCTGCTCGCTGCCGTCGGCCAGCGTGCGGATGATCTCCAGTCGCAGCGGGTTGCCGAGCGCGGAAAGGACATTTTCCAGGCGAATTTGTTCTCGTTCGGGGTGATTGGCGATCATAATAATCCTGTGTCGGCGGTGGCGCGGCGCATGGCGGCCGCAGCTCGTATCGGCGGCTGGCGGCTACTATACCCAAACTCCAGGTCTGATGCCACGCGCGCCGCCGCAACCTGACCAATCATAATAATAGTCAAAATAGTTCGAATATACTCGTACAATTGTACTATCATAAGCGGCAGTGAAATGAACTGCGGATCATTCCGACCGCAGACTGACAGTCAAAACGACTAAGGACGCATCATGCCCCGACCCATCCCCCTCGAACGTTATCGCAACATCGGTATCTCCGCGCATATCGATGCCGGTAAAACCACCACCACCGAGCGCATCCTGTTTTACACCGGGATGAGCCATAAGCTGGGTGAAGTACACGATGGCGCGGCAACCACCGACTGGATGGCCCAGGAGCAGGAGCGCGGGATCACCATTACCTCGGCGGCGGTGAGCTGCTTCTGGCCGGGTATGGACCGCAGCTTCGAGCCGCACCGGATCAATATCATCGACACCCCGGGGCACGTGGACTTCACCATTGAGGTGGAACGTTCCATGCGCGTGCTCGACGGCGCGGTGATGGTGTATGACTCCGTCGGCGGGGTGCAGCCCCAGTCGGAGACCGTCTGGCGCCAGGCGAATAAATACCATGTCCCGCGGCTGGCCTTCGTCAACAAGATGGATCGCCCCGGGGCGGATTTCTTCCGCGTGGTGCAGATGATGATCGACCGCCTGAAGGCCAACCCGGTGCCGATTGTCATCCCCATTGGCGCCGAAGAGCATTTCACCGGCGTCGTCGACCTGGTGAAAATGCGCGCCATCCTGTGGGATGACACCACTCAGGGCATGACCTTCAGCTACGGGCCGGTCCCTGACGATCTGCTGGCGACTGCCCGCGAGTGGCGGGAGAAAATGGTCTCGGCGGCGGCGGAAGCCAGCGACGCGCTGATGGATAAATACCTCGAAACCGGCGAGCTGGACGAGGCGGAGATCGTCGCCGGTCTGCGCCAGCGCACGGTGAAGGGCGAAATCCAGGCGGTGCTCTGCGGGAGCGCCTTTAAAAACAAAGGCGTGCAGCGCATGCTCGACGCGGTGGTGGAGCTGATGCCGTCGCCGTTGGATATTCCGGCGATACAGGGCGTGGATGAGAAAGGCCAGCCGGCGGAACGCCATCCGAGCGACGATGAGCCGCTGTCGGCGCTGGCGTTCAAACTGATGACCGACCCCTACGTCGGCCAGCTGACCTTTATCCGCGTCTACTCCGGGATGCTGAAGAAAGGCGATGCGGTGTGGAACCCGGTGAAGGGCAAGAAAGAGCGCATCGGACGTATCGTGCTGATGCAGGCCAACGATCGCCACGAAGTTGACGAACTGCACGCCGGGGATATCGCGGCCTGCGTTGGGCTGAAGGATGTCACTACCGGCGATACGCTATGCGACCCGGATGCGATTATTACCCTTGAGCGCATGGAGTTTCCGGAGCCGGTGATTTCGCTGGCGATTGAGCCGAAGACCAAAGCGGACCAGGAGAAAATGGGCATCGCGCTGCAGCGGCTGGCGGCGGAAGATCCGTCGTTCCGTCTGCATACCGATGAAGAGTCCGGCCAGACGATTATCTCCGGCATGGGCGAGCTGCATCTGGAGATTATTGTCGACCGGATGAAGCGCGAGTTTGGCGTTGAGGCCAACATTGGTCGTCCGCAGGTCACCTACCGCGAAACCCTGCGCAAGAAAGTGACGGACGTGGAAGGCAAATTTGTGCGCCAGTCCGGCGGTAAAGGACAGTACGGGCACGTCGTGCTGACCCTGGAGCCGCTGGAGCCGGGCAGCGGATTCGTCTTCGAGGACGCCACCAAAGGCGGGGTAGTGCCGCGCGAGTACATCCCTTCCGTGGAGAAAGGGCTGCGCGAAGCGATGGGCACCGGCGTGCTGGCGGGCTATCCGGTGGTTGACGTGAAAGCGACCCTGACCTTCGGGTCGTACCACGACGTGGACTCCTCGGAAATGGCGTTCCGCATGGCGGCGATCTTCGGCTTCCGGGAAGGGGCGCGCAAAGCGGACCCGGTGATCCTTGAGCCGGTGATGCACGTGGAGGTGGAGACGCCGGAAGAGTACGCCGGGAATATCATGGGCGATCTCTCTTCCCGTCGCGGGATGGTGCAGGGGATGGAAGAGCGCTTCGGCAGCCAGATCATCCGCGCCGATGTGCCGCTGGCGGAGATGTTTGGTTATTCCACCACGCTGCGCTCGATGTCTCAGGGACGAGCAACCTACAGCATGGAGTTCCACCACTACGCGGAAGCGCCGCGCAACGTAGCGGATGAAATCATCGCCAGCCGTGCGAAAAGTTAAGCCAGTCATCCCGGGTAGCGGCTAGCGCCTTACCCGGGCTACTCTGGTACCAGCGTCCAGGCCCGGTAAGGCGAAGCCGCCACCGGGCAAAAAGGTAAGCACGAACTGGGGAGGCAATGCCCGGCGGCGCTGCGCTTGCGCGGGCCTACGGTCAGGCGTCCTCCCCGGTCATCGTTTGTAGCCCGGGCATGTCCGCCAATCAGACAATATCCTGTGCGTACTGCCACAGCGCCTTCAGCTGCGCCAGCTTCTCTTTATCATCCGCATACTGCTGATACAGCATCTGCAGCTCATCGGCATAGGCCTGCAAAAACTCAGGCGTAAATACCTGACGACGGTGCTCTAACCAGCGCTGCTGCTCATGTTCATCGAGCGTGCCGGGGAAGTTGCGCGCCCGGTAGTTAAACAGCAGGCGTTCGATGCGCTTGTCGGCGAAGGTGATATCCAGCGCCGGCAGATTGCGCGGTTCGGTTTCCAGCACGATTTTCATCGCCGCGCGGTCGGCATCGCTAAAGAACCCATTGTAAAGCTGGGCGTCGACGTTTTCGGACGGCACGAACGGCTCGGCTTCGGCATACACCGCCACCACTTTCTCCCGCACCTGCGGATTCGCCCGCAGCAGCTGGGCATTGTCCAGACAGCGTTGAATGGAGATCCCCAGCCGGTCGGCATCCTGCGGGCGCAGGGTATTGGCCTGGGCCAGCACCGGACATTTGTTCAAATGCACCAGCTTAATCGGTGCTGCCGGCAGATCGCCAAGCTCGGCGCGTGGGGTGTAAAGCCGCTCGCGCAGGGCGTCGGCATCCAGTTCCAGCAGCGGCGCCATATCCCCCGCCAGATCGACCATGATCACCGCATTGCGGTTTTCCGGATGCCAGGCCAGGGGCGCCACCAGGCTGGTGTTGCCGCGCGCGGCGCCGAACATGCCGGAGACATGCACCAGCGGCTTCATCTGCGGCACGTCGATGAGCGTCGCCAGCTTGCGCTTATTGCGGTGGCTGTAGAGATAGTCAAACAGCCGCGGCTGCCGGTTTTTCACCAGCTTCGCCATGGCGATGGTGGCGTAAACGTCGGCCATCGCGTCATGGGCGTTCTGGTGTTCAATACCGTTGGCGACGGTCAGATGTTCAAGCCGGAAGCTCGGCAGACCCTCGTCATTCTCCGGCCAGACGATCCCTTCCGGACGCAGGGCATAGCAGGCGCGCATCACGTCGAGCAGATCCCAGCGCGAGTTATCGTGCTGCCAGCTCCAGGCATAAGGGTCATAGAAGTTGCGATAGAAGATATTCCGCGTCACTTCGTCGTCAAAGCGCACGTTGTTATAACCGACGATGCAGGTCTGCGGCACCGTGAACAGATCGTGGATGCGGCGGGCAAACGCGGCCTCGTTATCCCCTTTGGCCAGCGCTTCCTGCGGGGTGATCCCGGTGATCATCACCGCCTGCGGCTGCGGCAGATAATCGTCAGCGGGCTTGCAGTAAAACACCTCGGGCTCGCCGAGCACGTTTAACTCCGCGTCGGTGCGGATGGCGGCGAACTGCGCCGGCCGGTCGAGGGAAGGGCTGGTGCCGAAGGTTTCATAATCGTGGAATAAAAATCCGGGCTGGTTGACGCTATCTTGCATAGTCTGTTCATTATCCGTGGTGGCGTGCGACCGGTATGGTAAACGATTTGCCCGGTCATCAGAAGGGTAACGGCAAGCAACTTCCTCTGCTGTGTCATATTTTCTTGCAATTAAACCCTGATATGAAACGCGAAGTTCCGTAAAAAGGACGGCGGATCTGTAAATCTAGAGGATATGCCGTTGAAAGGCCGTTTGTTTATTGCTGTATCTTTGCTCGCTTCGAGCGTTTCCTGCGCATTTGCCGTCGACTTACCTGCTACGGTCGCGCCGCCTTCCATTCAGGCTGGCTCCTGGGTGCTGATGGATTACACCACCGGTCAGGTGCTGACCGCGGGTAACGAACATCAGCAGCGTAATCCTGCCAGCCTGACCAAACTGATGACCGGCTACGTGGTCGATCGTGCCATCGACAGCCATCGTATCACCTTTGACGATATCGTCACCGTGGGTAAAGACGCCTGGGCGAAGGGCAACCCGGTGTTCGACGGGTCATCCCTGATGTTCTTAAAGCCAGGGGACCGCGTCAGCGTCCGCGACCTCAGCCGTGGGCTGATTGTCGACTCCGGCAACGACGCCTGCGTCGCGCTGGCCGACTATGTCGCCGGCGGTCAGCCGCAGTTTGTCGCCCTGATGAATCAGTATGTCGAAAAACTGCATCTGCAGGACACCCATTTCGAAACCGTCCACGGCCTCGATGCCCCGGGCCAGCACAGTTCGGCCTATGACCTGGCGGTGCTGTCGCGGGCGATTATCCATGGCGAGCCTGACGTCTACCACATGTACAGCCAGAAAAGCCTGACGTGGAACGGCATTACTCAGCAAAACCGTAACGGTCTGCTGTGGGATAAAACCATGAACGTCGATGGCCTGAAAACCGGCCACACATCGGGCGCCGGGTTCAACCTGATCGCCTCGGCGGTGGACGGTCAGCGCCGGCTGATCGCCGTGGTGATGGGGGCCGACAGCCCGAAAGGCCGCGAGCAGCAGGCCGCTAAACTGCTGCACTGGGGGCAGCAGAACTTCGACACCGTGCAGGTGCTGCAGAAGGGGCAGAAGGTCGGCACTGAGCGCATCTGGTACGGCGATAAAGAGCAGATTAAGCTCGGCACCGATCAAGATTTCTGGTTAGCGCTGCCGAAGGCGGAAGTATCGCGGATTAAGGCGAAATACGTGCTGGATAAAAAGGATCTGGAGGCGCCGATCGCCGCCAATCAGCGGGTCGGCGAGATTTCGCTGTATGACGGCGACAAGGTCGTGGGCCACTATCCGCTGGTCACCCTCGAAAGCATTAATAAAGGCGGGGTATTCTCGCGAATGAGCGATTACCTGCACCACGAGCTGTAACCATGATAACCGCCTCTTTGCAGGCGGTTTTTTTTCGGCTACCGCCCGGCAGACGCGGCGACAAAATCGCCGTTTTTTTCATCAGCCGCAATGGCGACTCTGTGAATTCGCGCACATACTGAGGGGGGATCTCCTGCTAGATTAACTGTACATTTATACAGTAATATGTTCACGAAGGAGGCAAGATGAACTACAGCGTCACCACCCTCGGCAAGAAAACCATTGCCGGTTTCCATCTGGTCGGGCCCTGGGATCAAACCGTCAAGCAGGGGTTTGAGCAACTGATGATGTGGGTTGAGAACCATCAGGTGCCCGCCCGCGAGTGGCTTGCCGTCTACTACGATAACCCGGAGGACGTGCCAGCGGAAAAACTACGCTGCGCCACCGTGGTCGCCGTTGACGAGGATTACGTCATTCCCGCCAACAGCGAAGGGGTGATACTGGCGGCGATTGCCGGCGGGGATTACGCCTGCGCCCGCGCGCGAGTGGTGGATTACGATTTTGCTACCCCGTGGATGCAGTTTTTCGACAGTCTGCTGCAGAGCACAACGCATCGCGTGGCCCCCAGGCCCTGTTTTGAGATCTATCTCAACGATGGCAACCATGACGGCTACTGGGATATCGACATGTATGTCCCCGTTGAGCGCGTTGCGTCGTAGCGGTTTACCCCTGTTCCGGACAAGGATTTTTACATTCCCGGCATGCTCCGGGCGAAAAAGCAGTTACAATTGGCCTTTTCGTTTTGCCGGAGAGGGTTGTGCGCGCTGATAAATCACTCAAGCCATTTGAGATCCGCTTGTATCGCCATTATCGGGTGGTGCATGGTGTGCGGATTGCGCTGGCCTTTGTGCTCACCTTTTTGCTGGTGCGGCTGCTGAACGTGCCCGAGGGGACCTGGCCTCTTATTACCCTGGTGGTGGTGATGGGGCCGATCTCCTTCTGGGGCAACGTCGTGCCGCGGGCGTTTCAGCGCATCGGCGGCACGATCCTCGGCTCGGCGCTGGGGCTGGTGGCGCTGAAGCTTGAGCTTATCTCCCTGCCGCTGATGGTCCTCTGGTGCGCGGCGGCAATGTTCCTCTGCGGCTGGCTGGCGCTGGGCAAGAAACCCTATCAGGCGCTGCTGATCGGCATTACCCTGTCGGTGGTGGTCGGGGCGCCGCCCGGCGATATGCATACCGCGCTGTGGCGAAGCGGCGACGTGATCTTCGGCTCGCTGCTGGCAATGTTGTTTACCGGTATCTGGCCGCAGCGGGCGTTTATCCACTGGCGTATCCAGATGGCCAGCTACGTCACCAACTTCAACCGCCTCTACCAGGCCGGCTTCTCGCCAAATCTGGTGGATCGGCCGCGGCTGGAAAAACATCTTCAGCAGGCGCTCAACGACGTCGTCAAAATGCGCGGGCTGATCACTCCCGCCAGCAAAGAGACGCATATCCAGAAGGCGATCTTCGAGGCTATCCAGACCGTCAGCCGCAACCTCGTGTGCATGCTGGAGCTGCAGATCAACGCCTGGTGGGCAACCCGTCCGGGTCACTTCGTGATGCTCAATGCGCACACCCTGCGCGAGACGCAGCAGATGACCCAGCAGACGCTGTTGGCCATCGCCCACGCGCTGTACGAAGGAAACCCTCAGCCTGTGCGCGCCAACAATGAAAAGCTGAATGAGATTGTCCTCGAACTGCGCCAGCTGATGAAAGAGCAGGGGGACGACAGCCTGGCGGAAACCCCGATCCATGGCTATGTTTGGCTCTCTATTGAACTGGCACGCCAGCTGGAGCTGCTGTCGCATCTGATCTGCCGCGCATTGCGCAAATAAGCACCAGATGCGCCGGGTAACTGCATGGGTTGTTTCGATTCAGCAGCGTTTAGGGTTATGATAAACGCAAAGGAAAAAACATTGTCATCAGCGACTGCTAGCAGTTATGTTAGCCCTATAACGCAGTCGCTTTACGAATCCGAATCTCAATTATTAGGGGTGTAAAAATGGAAACAACTAAGCCTTCTTTCCAGGACGTACTGGAGTTTGTTCGTCTGTACCGTCGTAAGAACAAACTGCAGCGTGAAATTCAGGACGTTGAGAAAAAGATCCGTGATAACCAGAAGCGCGTTCTGCTGCTGGACAACCTCAGCGACTACATCAAGCCGGGCATGAGCGTGGAAGCCATCCAGGGCATCATCGCCAGCATGAAGAGCGATTACGAAGACCGCGTTGATGACTACATCATCAAGAATGCCGAGCTGTCCAAAGAGCGTCGCGACATCTCCAAAAAACTGAAAGTGATGGGCGAAGCCAAAGTCGAAGGCTAATGCCTGCTGTCCGGCGGCGGTCAGCGTCGCCGGGCTGTTCTGCACTACCAGCTCCTGTCTCTTTTTCTGCGAAAACTTTGTCCCGGCAACTGCCTCTCCTCACCGACTCTTTGCTATACTGCCCCGCGAAAACGTATTGATATCGGAAAGGTTTCTCTCATCCTGGCCGGGCATCTGACGCAGCGGCGTCAGGGCGATATCTCAACACCTCTCACCTCTCCGACGATCGATTCGCCAGAAGACAAACTCAGGTGCTGACCGGGCGCGACAGAACTCTTCCGCTGCTTTCGCCGACAGGAGTCAACCCCACGTGATTAAGTCATTCTTTGCTGCACTCTCGTTTATCAGCCGTCTGCCGGTCCCGGCGCGGTTATCCCAGGGCCTGGAGATCGAACAGTACCAGCGCAGTATCGTTACCTTCCCGCTGGTCGGTTTACTGCTCGGCGCCATCGCCGGCGCGGTGGTGTACCTCCTGCAGCCATGGTGCGGCGTCCCGCTGGCGGCGCTGTTCGGCGCGCTGGCGCTGGCGCTGCTCACCGGCGGATTTCATCTTGACGGGCTGGCCGATACCTGCGACGGCATCTTCTCCGCCCGCACCCGCGATCGGATGCTGGAGATCATGCGCGACAGCCGGCTGGGGACCCACGGCGGTCTGGCGCTGATTTTTGTGCTGGTGGCCAAGGTGCTGGTGGTCGGCGAACTGCTGCTGCGCGATGTCAACCCCATCGCGGCGCTGGCGGCGGCCTGCGCCGTCGGTCGCGGGATGGCGGTACTGCTGATGTATCGCCATCGCTATGCGCGGGAAAAAGGGTTGGGCAATCTGTTTATTGGCAAGATTAGCCTGCAGCAGACGCTAACGACGTTGGCGATAGCGATCGCGCTGGCCACCGCCCTGCTGGGGCTGCAGGGGCTGCGCGCCGCGCTGATCGCCCTGGTGCTGATCGGGGGCCTGGGGTGGGTGCTGAAGCGCACCCTCGGCGGGCAGACCGGGGATACCCTCGGAGCGGCGATCGAGCTGGGCGAATTATTCTTTTTACTGGCGCTACTGTAAGGCCTGGCATCCACGGTGAGGAATAGAATGGAAACACTTTCGGCGTTACTGGCTGCCATTCCGCAGCCCGATGTGGCGGGCATGGCGCGCGCGCAGCAGCATATTGATGGCCTGTTAAAGCCGCCCGGCAGCCTTGGTCGTCTGGAGAGCCTGGCGGTGCAGCTGGCCGGTCTGCCGGGGCTGCAGGGGCAGCTGGCGCTGAGCGATAAAGCCATCGTGGTCATGTGCGCCGACCATGGCGTCTGGCATGAAGGCGTGACCCCTTCGCCGCAGGCGGTGACGGCCATTCATGCCGGCAATATGGTACGGGGCAACACCGGGGTTTGCGTGCTGGCGGCGCAGGCTGGGGTGAGAGTGGAGGTGGTGGATGTCGGCATCGACGCCGAGCCGCTGCCGGGCCTGATCAACCTCAAGGTGGCCCGCGGTAGCGGGAATATCGCCCGGACGGCGGCGATGAGCCGTCAGCAGGCGGAGACGGTGCTGCTGGCCAGCATGCATTTCACCCGCCAGCTCGCCGCCGACGGAGTGAAAGTCTTTGGCGTGGGAGAGCTGGGGATGGCCAATACCACCCCGGCGGCAGCGACGATCAGCGTCCTGACCGGCAGCGACCCCGACGCGGTGGTGGGCTGCGGGGCCAATCTGCCGCTGGCGCAGCGGGGCCATAAGGTGGCGGTGGTGCGCCAGGCGATCGCTTATAACCAGCCGAACCCGGCGGACGGGCTGGACGTGCTGGCGAAGGTGGGCGGTTTTGATCTGGTGGGCATGACCGGGGTGATCCTCGGGGCGGCTTCCTGCGGTCTGCCGGTGGTGCTGGATGGTTTCCTCTCCTACGCTTCGGCTCTGGCGGCCTGCCGCATGGCCCCGGCGGCGCACCCGTATCTTATCCCTTCGCACCTGTCGGCGGAGAAAGGGGCGCGGATCGCCCTCGACGCGCTGGGTCTGCGCCCGTATCTCGATATGGACATGCGCCTGGGGGAGGGCAGCGGCGCCGCGCTGGCCATGCACCTGCTGGATGCCGCCAGTGCAATGTACCATCAGATGGGGACCCTGGCGCAGAGCAACATTGTGCTGCCCGATAGCGCGCCAGCGTCCTGATGATAAAGCGCATCGTTTCGACGATGCGCCGGGTTTACAGCGCCTGCTGCCAGACCGCCTGCGGTAGCAGGTAAACCTGCGCCGGGGCGCGCATACCGTCGCTGACAATATGACCGATACCGCTGGCCATCACCGCCAGGGTGACGTCAAAGGCGTTCAGGCTGTCGCCGAAGCCGGCGGTCAGGTTGAGCATCGAGCCATTGGCCATCAGGTAGACGGTTTTGTCAGCCATGCGGTAGGCGTTGATATACGGCATCACCTCTTCCTGAGGATACTGGCGCAGGTATTCGCCGTCGATCTCTTCCGCCACGTGGCCGACGTTAAGGATAAACACTCCCGCTTTCGCCCGGTCCAGCGCCTGGCGATTAACCACGTTTTTACCGCCTGTCGCCGTGGCGACCACGTCCGCCGAGGCGATAGCCTCCTGGAGATCGACCACGTGCCAGCCGTCATAGGCCGCCTGCAGTCGACGGGCAGGATCGATCTCCGCCACCATCACCTGGCCGCCAAAAGCTTTTGCCGCCGCCGCGACGCCCTGGCCAACCAGGCCGTAGCCGATGACCAGCACTTTTTTCTCATGCAGGGTGAGATGAGTGGTCTGGAAGAAGGTATGCCAGGCGGTGAGTCCGACCATATGGCGGTTATGCAGCCCCTCTTTGACCGGCAGATCGTCCCAGTTAAAGATCGGATAGCCGGGCTGAATATCCCCCAGCCGATTGACGCCGGAGCCGGTGGCTTCCAGACCCGCCACGATGTTGCCGAACTCGCCGCGCTGGTGGAGGAGGGTGGTGATATCGGCTCCCATTTCGCACAGATGAGTCGGCTGCCAGGCGATCGCTTTTTCCCATGACTGTTGCCAGTCGGCATCGCTCATATTGCGCCAGGCGCAGGCCTCGGCGCCACGCTCCACCAGCCAGGCCACCACGTCGTCCTGCACGGTGGTGGGGTTACAGGTTGTTAAAAAGACCTGAGCGCCCTTGTCGAGGATCCCCTGCACCAGCGGGATCATTTTCATGTCGAGGTGCATACAGCAGGCCAGGCGGACGCCGCTGAGGTCGGGCAGGGCGGCGACCTGGCGCAGGGTACGCGGCATATTCTGGCTGGCCCATGCCACTTCTTTCGCTAAAGAGATTTTATTATTCACTGGGTTATGACCTTCAGTTCGCAAAGGGGTATCTCCCTGACAGAAAAGGGATTCTATCAGTCCGGGCGAGAATTCACAGCCCTGTGCCGCCTGGAAATCGCCGCCCGTGCGATCCCCTGCGAAATACAGGGTTGTTAATGTAAGGTTAAAAAAAGAAAATAAAATATAAGTTATTCCTATGATCTGAGCGATAAAGCGATGTTGAGTGTCATTCCCGCGGGCCTGTTTTCACGGCTGCGGATTTTCCTTGGGCGGTTGAAGCCGCATGCGCTGCCGGTGGCTCGACGGCATATTGTGCTGGGATCCATCGGCGCCGGCACCGGCCTGGCGGTGACCAGCATGTTCAGCCACTGGCTGCTGGGCGAAGTTAACCTGTGGTTTATTGCTCCCATGGGCGCCTCGGCGGTACTCCTGTTTGGCGTGCCGAGCAGTCCGCTGGCGCAGCCGTGGTCGATTGTCGGCGGCAATGTGCTGTCGGCGCTGATCGGCGTCACGGTGGGTATGCTGGTGCCCGACCCGGCGCTGGCCTGCGGGCTGGCGGCGGCGCTGGCCATCGCCGGGATGTATTTTCTGCGCTGCCTGCATCCTCCCGGCGGCGCGGTGGCCCTGACGGCGATCCTCGGCGGCGCCGGGGTGCACAGCGAAGGCTATCACTTTGTGCTGACGCCGGTGCTGCTCAACTCCCTGATGCTGGCGCTGCTGGCCATCGTGTTTAACAATCTGGTTGGCCGCCGCTACCCCCATCCGCTGGCGGCAGAGGAGGTCAAATCCCGGACGGTGCCGCTGGGCATTTCGGTTACCCGGGAAGATATTCACGCCGCGCTGCTGGAAGGACAGTTCCTCGATATTGACGAAGACGATGTCCAGGAACTGCTGGAAAATATCGAACAGCAGGCGCGCCAGCGCATCGCGGCGGCTGGCCGCCGCTGACAGCGCTCTCCCGGCCGCGGGTTAAAGATCGCCGGTAAGATACTGGGCGACCCCGCGGCCAAAGCTCCAGTCGCCTTTCTGGTTGCTGATAATCGACACCATCAGATCATCGCCGCTCAGGCCGCAGTGTTCCGCCAGCTCCTCCTCCAATATGGCGAAGAAGCGCTGCTTCTGCGCGTCGCTGCGCGGGCTGGTATAGACCCGCACCACCACCAGATCCCGCGTGCGGGTCAGTCCGAGGGCGGTATCTTCAATCACCATATGGTGGACTTTGTTTTCGTGAACAATCTGGTAGCGGTCGCGTTCCGGTACCTCGAAGGCGCGCAGCACGGCGCGATGAGCGGCATCCAGCAGGGTTCTGATCTCCTGTTCCGTACGGCCTTCTATCAGGTCAAATGTCAGTAATGGCATGCAGGTGTTCCTTATCGTTAGGCAATAATCGCGGTCTGATAAAGATGCTAGCCGATGCCGTCGCGGGCAAAAACCGCTATAGTTGAATACATTGTTTTTACTGGTGAACAATCAACATGAGCGAGAGTCGTCCGGAGAGTTACTGGGCCCATCTCTACTGGCTGACGGTGCTGGAAGAGCAGAAAAGCTATACCCGGGCCGCGGAAAAGCTGGGGATCAGCAAGTCGGCCATCAGCCAGAAAATCAGCGAGCTGGAGCGGGTGACCGGTAAAACACTGGTCCATCGCACCACCCGCAGCGTCAGCCTCAGCGACGACGGGCTGCGGCTGGTGGCGGAGCTCAATGAGCCGTTTGGCCAGCTGCGGGATATTTTCACCGGCGCTTGCGATGAGGGCGGGCCGTTGCGGGGGACGCTGCGCCTGACCGCGCCGGTGGCTTTTTCCCGTCAACAGCTGGTGCCGGCGATCGCGCCGTTTTTGCATCAGCATCCCCAGCTGCATCTGCAGCTGGAGGTGACCGACCGGCTGGTCTCTCTCGGCAGCGAAGGGTTCGACCTCGCCATCCGCCACTGTCGGCGCGAGGCGCTCCCGGACACCCACGTCGCCTGGCCGCTGTGCCACACCGCGACGCTGATCGTCGCGTCCGCCGACTATATCCTTCGCCATGGCCGCCCGGAGACGCCTGACGATCTGCGTCATCACCAGTGCCTGACCTATCCCCGTGGGCCCCAGCGCCCGCAGTGGACGTTTGCCTCCCGCCAGACGCCCGATGAACGGGTGACCATCAACGTGCAGGGGCCGTTCGCCACCAACAACAGCGAGTCGCTGCGCGATGCGGTGCTGGCGGGGTTGGGGGTGGCGCTGCTGCCGGATTTTAGCGCCCGGGAGGCCATCGGCCGCGGGCTGGTGCAGGAGCTGCTGCCGGCGTGGCAGCCGGTGGAGGTGTTCGCCGATCGGCTGTACGTCATCCGGCCCTATGCTCCGCGGGTGTCGCACGCGGTGGAGACATTCAGCCGCTACCTGAAAGCGACCTTCAGCGAGCCGCGTCCAGCTCCCGCGCCAGCGCCTCGCTGAATCGGGGGAGCAGATGGCGCTCGCCGGGAAGCAACTGCGCCAGGGTGACGGTTTTGTCGGCGCGGTAGACCCGCCCGCTGCCGAGCTGCGCTTCGAAGGCGTTCGCCGCCTGATGCGCCGCGCTAAGGTCGGCGTCAATAAGGATCACCGCATGGGCCAGCACCACATGGCCGCCGCTCGCCGTCAGCGGCCGCCAGTACTGGGCGGTACCGACAATCTTACGCGCCGCCTCTCCCTCCCCGCAGGCGAGGTTATACCGGCCATCGCAAAAGGAACCGCTCACCGCCCGGGGGTGGCTGGCAACGCCGAAGCGCGCGAGGGTGCGCTGCAGCACAGCGCACAGCGAGTGATAGATGGGTTCGGCGGCTTCGCCGAGCGGCTGCTGCACCGGCCAGGCGAGGCTGAGGTTGATAATCCCCGGCCCCTGGGGCACCAGACCGCCCCCGGAGCGGCGGAGCCATACCGGCCAGCCCCGCGCGGCAAAATGCGCGCTGACCGCCGGCAGGTCCGCAAACTGACGATAGCTCCCCGGCACCACGAATCCCTGCGGCGCCTGCCAGAGCTGGGCGACGGCCTCGCCGGCGCAGGCTTTGGCAAACAGCGGCTGTTCTGCCAGGGTGGGGTCCTCGCAAAACTGCAGCGCCAGCGAGGCGGGGGTAAAGCGGCGTGGCCAGCAGTCGGCCAGAGGCAATAAAGACATGCATTCTCCTTACCGGAGGGCGCGGGTCAGTCGACGGTATGTTTTTTCATCAGCAGCGCGGTGAGTGCTGACAGCAGGCATCCCGCGGTCAGATAGAGGGCCACGCTGTGCCAGGCTCCCCCGGAGAAGGTGACCAGCGCCGCGGCGATAAACGGCGTAAAGCCGCCGCCGACTACGCTCGCTACCTGGTAGCCGACGCCGGCGCCGCTATAGCGATAGCTGGCGCCGAACAGCTCGGTAAACATCGGCTGCTGGACGCAGACCACCATATCATGAGCGATATTGGCCAGCATCAGGGCGAAGAACAGGATCCAGAAAACGGACTGACTCTCCAGCGCCATAAAGAACGGGAAACCGCTCAGCGTGCCGATTAGCGCCCCGGTAATGTAGATCCGCCGACGGCCAAAACGGTCCGCCAGCCAGGCGAAGCAGGGGATAGTCAGACAGCTGAGGCCGCCCACCAGCAGGCCGATGTTGAGAAACAGCTCACGCGGCAGGCCGAGGTTTTGCGTTGAGTAATTGAGGGCGAAGGCGGTAACGATATACATGGTCAGCAGTTCGCACAACCGCAGGGCAATAATCAGTAAAAACGCCCCGGGATGGCGAAGCAGGGCTTCCACCACCGGCAGCCGCTTTTTCACCTGCGGCGCGTTGGCCTGGCTCTGCTGGGCCTCAAACTCCTGCGATTCGGCCATACCGTTACGGATCCACAGCGCAATCAGGACCAGCGCCACGCTGAACAGGAAGGGTAAGCGCCAGCCCCAGCTGAGAAACTGCTCGTCGGTGGTCAGGCTGCTGATCAGCGATACCAGCCCGGTGGAGAGCAGCAGGCCGACGCCGTAGCCCACCTGCACGCCGCTGCTGTAAAAGGCTTTTTTTCCCTTCGGAGCGTTCTCCACCGAGAGCAGCGCCGCGCCGCCCCATTCGCCGCCGACGGCAAAGCCCTGAACCGCCCGCAGGAATACCAGCAGCACCGGCGCCCACCAGCCGATCTGGCTGAACGACGGGAGCAGGCCGATGCAGGCGGTGGCGATACCCATCATCCAGACGGTCATCATCAGCATCCGCTTGCGCCCGAGACAGTCGCCGAAGTGGCCAAAGATAATCCCGCCCAGCGGGCGAAAAAGAAACCCGACGCCGAAGGTGGCAAATGCGGCAAGGGTGCCCATCGCCGGGCTGATTTGCGGGAAAAATTCGCGGTTGAACACCAGCGCGGCGGTAATGCCATAGAGAAGAAAATCGTACCAGTCGACCACGGCGCCGGCAAAGCTGCCCCATGCCGCCCGCCGGGCCCGATGCAGCGAATCCGGCGCCTCGTCGGGCTGCACGCTTATTGTTGAATCCATACCCTGTCCTGTCAGTCACATATTCGTTGTTATTGGAATGAGACGCTTTTAGCATTGCGTCTGCTCTGAGACTACCGCGCGGCGGCCGTGGAGGAAAGTAGTTTGCCTGCTAAGCGGAGAACTGGTGCAAAAATAAGCGGCCGGAAAGGCGGGCGAAATCACACCCTTTACTAAACATTCTGGCAATTTGCCAGCCAGCTTATACTTTTAATTAAATCAACGGATAACAAAGAGGAGCACCTTTTAAGAATTGACGTAAATGGTTTACACTTAACATGTCTCCTTCTCTGGAATGGTGAGTTAAATGCGTCTACTTCTTGCAGTTTTATTTTGTTCTGTCATGTTGCCTTCTGCTTATGCTGAAAAACTGCCTGCGCCGACAGGAAAACCTGTACTGACCATTTCCGGGAAAATCGGAAATACGAATGTCGGTGACAAGGCGGTTTTTGATCTCGCGATGCTGGAAAAACTGGGTATGAAGACGGTGGAAACCACCACCCCCTGGTACACCGGGAAGGTCCGTTTTGATGGCATTCCCCTTAATAAACTCATGGATTTAGTCGGCGCTAAAGGCCAATCCGTCCGCGTGCTGGCGCTCAACGACTACACCACCCTTATCCCGATGGACGATTTTTATAAATTCCCGGTCATTATGGCGTTAAAAATGAACGGCGAATATATGCGCGTTCGGGATAAAGGCCCGTTATTTATCGTCTACCCTTACGACAGCAGTGCTGAATTACAGAACCAGATCTATTATTCCCGATCGGCCTGGCAAGTTTCTAAGATTATTATAGAGTAAGGGTTGGATCTTGAATCGAATACTCACGGCTATTATTTTGTCGTTGTTTATTGTTACTGGATATATTACTTATCTGGTGCATGAGCGACAAAGTGAGTTGCAAAAATTTACCCGCTATACGGACTCGTGGTCAATGTCGCAGATGGTATCGGAATATATGCGACTGGAGTCTCGTCTGGCGGGCATGGCGATTGGGGCCGAAGGGGCGGACCACGATGAGGTGCGCCTGCGCCTCGAGATCATGATGAGCCAGATCGAACTTCTGCAGCAGGGCGATCTGGGTCGCTTTATTAATAAAAGCGAACAGCGGAAGGCGGTGGTCGCCACGCTGATCCGCAATCTTCATTTGCTTGATAAACAAGTTGACACCATGACGCCGGCACAGGTTAAAGCGATCCTGCCGGTGTTAAGCGAGCTGGATGGTCCCCTGACCTCAATGGCGGCCGCCACGCTGACGCAAGATATTAATATCGTTAATATCACCCATGATAAAATTCAGCATCTCTATTATATCTACTCGGTGATCTCCATTTTGCTGATCGCCATGTGTATTACCCTCGGGCTGCTGATGCTGCGGCAGAATAATAATCTGCGGCGCGCCCACGTTCGTATGAAAACCCTGGCCAACGATCTGCAGGTCTCGAAAGAGAAACTGCAGGTGCAGAACCGTCGTCTGCAGTACGACGCCTACCATGATTCGCTGACCGGTATGCCAAACCGTCTCTCTTTCTGGCAGCGTCTGCAGGAGATCGTCAATCAGGTGCGTCCCTATAACGGATGCGCCGTGGTGATGCTTTTTGACCTCGACAGCTTTAAGGATGTAAACGATACCCTCGGCCATGACGCCGGCGATAAGCTGCTGCAGGATCTGGCCAGCCGCCTCTCTTTTTTCCGTAAAACCTCTGAGACGCTGTATCGCCTCGGCGGCGATGAGTTCGCGATGCTCTCTTACGATCTGACCGAAGAGATGGCCCTCGAGCGGGCCAATGTTATCCGGGAGAAGATCAGCCAGCCCTATCAGATCTACGATGCGCAGATTAATATCGACGCCTGCATCGGGATCGTGATCTCTGATGGCGAAAGCCGGACCGATTATCTGTACAAGTGCGCCGACCTCGCGCTGTATGAGGCGAAAAAAGAGGGCAGCGGCCATGTACAAATCTTCCGGCCGGGGATGCTGCAGCGTCTGCAGGAGAATAAATCGTTTGAAGACGATCTGCTGCAGGCCCTGTCCCATGACGAATTCAAAGTCTACTACCAGCCGATCGCCGATACCGTCACGCGCGAAATCTACGGCTACGAAGCGCTGGTTCGCTGGTTCCATCCGGTGCGCGGCGCCGTGCCGCCGACGGTGTTTATCCCGGTGGCAGAGAAAATCGGCCTTATCAATGCCCTCGGCGAGTGGGTGCTGAAAACCGCCTGTGCCGAAGCGGCCAGCTGGGCGACGCCGCTCAAGGTCTCGGTCAACGTTTCGCCGATTCAGCTGATGAACACCTCGCTGACCGACACCATTATCAGCGTATTGCAGCAGACTGGCCTCGACCCGCGACGGTTGGATCTGGAGATCACCGAGTCGGACGTGTTCAATGAGAACACCCGTTCGCTGGAAATTCTCAGCCAGCTGCGAGAGCAGGGCATTCAAATCTCCATCGATGACTTCGGTACCGGCTATTCTTCGTTGTCACGTTTAAGCTACTTCCCGTTCGACAAAATCAAAATCGACCGCTCGTTTGTTATTAATATTCCGGAGCAAAAAGACGATCTGGATATCGTGCGCCTGATTATCAGCATGGGAAAGAGCCTGCATATGCGTATTGTGGCTGAAGGCGTGGAGACCGAAGAGCAGTTGGCCTCGCTACAGGCGCTGGGCTGCGACCTGGTGCAGGGCTATTTAATCGGCAAACCGAGTCCGCTGCGCTAATTTAAATGTAAACGGCTTAACATAATTATTGCGGGGCGATTTCAGGACACTGTAATCGCCTTTTTTATTTTATCAAAGCGTTAATCCCTGAGGGGTATAAAAAGGAGTAGAGGTAAAATTCACCAGCAAAATAATATCCTTCCCCTTTGAAAGAGGTATATGATATGCATCATATCGATTATTTCTGACCGTATCCTGTGCGACGGTAAAGTGAGGCGCAATCATGCAGCGAATTATTATTCCCACCCATTACGTTCATACCCGCAGCACGCCGCTGTGGACAAAGGAGACCGCGCCGGCTTCTATCTGGCGCCGCCATCTGGACGCTGGCACCCGCCAGGGGGTCTATCCCCGGCTGTCGGTGATGCAGGGGGCGATCCGCTATCTCGGCTATGCCGATGAGAGCAGCCCCGAGCCGGTTGAAACCCTGACCATTGAAGCCGGCCAGTTTGGCGTTTTTCCGCCGGAAAAATGGCACTGCATTGAGGCCCTGTCGGAGGACACGGTATTTAATGTCGACTTCTATGTTGATCCGAATATTCTCATCGAGGGCTAAAAGCATGAACAGTGAAAATAAAGGTTATACCTTAGCGGTAGAGAATGGCCGCCTTCAGCGGAAACAAGAAAAAATATTCCTCAAACCGATGGCATTGTATATTCCGCAGCAGGCGGTGGAGGCCGTTCATGGGCTGCTGAGCGATCTGCCGGACGACAATTTAGAGGGGGAGTTTGTGCTGACGGTCACCAATAACAATAACGGCGTCTCGGTCGATAAAAGCTTTTCCTCGCTGGCGGCGCTGTGCGACCCGCTCGCCGCGGCCGATGCAGTGAAGGAGCTGATCAATATCGTCCGCGGCTATGAGTCCGACGAAGAGACTAACGTTTGCGGCTGGTAAGGCCGTTATCCCGCTGCCGCCTGGCCGCTGTCGCCCGAGGCCATTTTACCCACCAGCCACTCCCGCAGCGCGATAATATCCCCCCGCTGCGCTGCCGCCTCGGTGGTGACCAGGTAGTAGCTGGCGCCCGGTAACGCGCTGCTGAATGGCGCGGATAACACTCCGCGCTGCAGCAGATCCCGCGCCAGCAGTTCGCTGGCGATCACCGCCCCCTGGCCAGCCACCGCCGCCTGCAGGGCATGGGTTTCATCGCTAAAAGTTAACCCCGCGTCAATATTCAGCGTCGGCGGTCCATAGCGGCGACGCCAGTTCTCCCAGCTCGGCGAATCCGCCGGTACGTGCCGGTTGGCGACGTGAAATAGCGTCACTTGCGCCAGATCGTCAGGCCGACTGAGGGCCAGCGTCGGGCTGGCGACCACGATAAAGCGATCCTCATGCAGCAGCGTACAGCACAGATCCGGCTCGGGCGATTCGCGATAGCGAATCGCGGCGTCCACCGTGCCCAGATGCAGATCCACCCGTTCGACGCTGGTGTGCAGACGCAGGTCGATAGCCGGAAAGCGGGCGGTGAAGTCCGCCAGCCGTGGCACCAGCCAGTGGGTGAGAAAATTGGAGGTGGTGGTGACGGTTAAGGATGGCGGCTGGCGGGCCTGGGCAATCTGCACAACGGCCTGCTCCAGGGCGCTGAAGGCGCGCTGGGTGGCGGCGTAGAGGATCTCGCCGTCGGCGGTCAGGCTGACGCCCTGCGCGCTGCGCTCGCAGACCCGGCACTCCAGGACTGATTCCAGCAGTTTAATCTGATGGCTGACCGCCGTCGCGCTGACGCCGAGCGCCCCGGCGGCCAGTTTAAAACTACGCTGGCGGGCGACGGCGTGGAAGGCGCGCAGGGCGCCCAGCGGCGGCAGGCGGGGTGTTCTCATGGCTGAGTTTTTCTCATCTATGGCTGAAAACTATGCGTTTGTGTGTCCCTGTATAGTGGCGATAGGCTACGGGCATGTAAAGACGATGACATGAGTTATTTTCATGTCGTTTGCGGTGTCAGGAGCTGAATATGCACGTTTTACACCACCATGCCGCCGCGGACGCGGCGGGAACCATCGACCCGCGCGGCCGCGCCATCGCTCTCAGCGTGGTCTTCGCCGCCGGGGCCTTGCTGTTAATCATGGCCCCCGTTATCGGGGCGAGCGGCACGCTGGGTCTGCTGGCGCTCCTGAGCGCGGCCTTCGGCGCCGGATGGGGATTCGCGCGCGCGCAGCCCAGGCTCTATCGGGCGCCCCTGGCGGCGACGCGCTGGGCTTTCCTGCTGTCGGCGGCCGGCTGGCTGCTGGCGCTGGTGGCGTGGTATGGCGGCCAGGCCTGGCCGGCGCTGCTCCCCGGCGTGACGTTCGGCAGCGCGGGGGCGGCTGTCGCCTGGCGCGTTGCCGCGGGACGGGCGGCACTGTCGGGTAGCCGCGTCAGCGGCGCCACGGCGCTGAGCGTGGCTGTCGCCATCGCGGCGACGCTGCTGACCTGGCACACCGCCGGGGCAGGACGCGGCGGCGTGTGCTTTGCCTTCGCCGTGCTGCTGGACTGGGCGCTGCTCGGCGCGCTGATTGTGCGGATCCGTCAGCAGGAGAGTGCGGCGTAGCCGCTGGCGCTTGCTGGGCTTGAGCGAGCCGATCAAGCGAGACGGGATAAGTCGTCCGGCGGGGTGATAAATTTCTTCTACACTGTTACTGGCATCACATTCCTGCGCGGCTGGCATCTCAGCCGGCCGCCGTCGGCATTCAGCCCAGGCACGGGCCTGCAGGCTGGTTATCCTGAGAGAGGAGTCTGTAACATGGCATTTGTCACCACCCAAGACGGCGTCAATATTTACTTCAAAGACTGGGGTCCAAAGGAAGCTCAGCCGATTGTTTTCCATCACGGCTGGCCGTTAAGCGCCGACGACTGGGATAACCAGATGTTGTTTTTCCTTGCCGAAGGTTTTCGGGTCATCGCTATCGACCGCCGGGGCCATGGCCGCTCCGATCAGGTCAGCGAGGGGCATGATATGGACCATTATGCGGCAGACGTCTCGGCGGTAGTGGAGCATCTGGATCTGCACAATGCGGTCCATGTTGGACACTCTACCGGCGGTGGCCAGGTCGCCCGCTACGTGGCCCGCTACGGTCAGCCGCAGGGGCGGGTGGCGAAGGCGGTGCTCATCAGCGCCGTCCCGCCCCTGATGGTTAAGACCGAACAGAATCCTGGCGGCACGCCGATCGAGGTGTTTGACGGTTTCCGCAAAGCGCTGGCGGCTAACCGCGCCCAGTTCTATCTCGACGTCGCCTCTGGCCCGTTCTATGGCTTCAATCGTGACGGGGCGGAGGTGTCGCAGGGGACGATCCAGAACTGGTGGCGACAGGGGATGATCGGTAGCGCCAAAGCCCATTATGAAGGCATCAAGGCGTTTTCAGAAACCGACCAGACCGAAGATCTTAAGTCGATTACGCTGCCGGTGCTGGTTATGCAGGGGGATGACGATCAGGTCGTTCCCTATAAAAATGCCGCTATCCTGCAGGACCAGCTGCTGCCCAACAGCCAGCTGATCATTTATCCTGGCTTCCCGCACGGGATGCACACTTCTCACGCCGATACCATCAACGCCGACCTGCTGGCGTTTATCCGCGCCTGATCTTCCCTTTCGCCGGGCGGAAAGCCGTCAATGGCCTTCCGCCAGCGCCCTGGCCGCCAGTCGCCGGGGCGCGCCGGTTGACGAGCAGGGGAAATCTGCTTAACTCATGGGATACCTGACGACTATTTTTCCCCTGGCAGGATAAAACACCGGGTTTCCAGCGGGAATCCCGGTGGAATTCTGCGCAAGAGACAAGAGAGAGACAATGAAATTAGCCGGACTTCATCCCGACGAGCAGCGTCGCCTGCAATCGCTTCGCTCTTCCGGGCTGTTGAATAGCGGAAAAGAAGAACGCTTTGATCGCCTGACCAGGCTTGCCCGTTCGCTGTATAACCTGCCGGTGGCCTCCATCAGCCTGGTAGGGGAAGATCTGCTGCACATCAAATCCTGTGCCGGTCTGGATGTGGACACGGTGCCGAGAGATATTTCATTTTGCGCCCATACCATTTTGCAAACCGACCCGCTTATCGTTAACGACATGCAGCAGGACGAGCGTTTTCACGACAATCCGCTGGTGATTCAGGCGCCGTTTATCCGCTTTTACGCCGGGTACCCGGTTCAGCTGCCGGATGGCGCGACGGTGGGGTCTTTTTGTCTGATGGACCATCAGCCGCGTTCGTTCTCCGCGCATGAAATACAGATCTTAAGCGATCTGGCGGCGATCGTGGAGGATGAGTTCAAGGTGCTGGATGCGGCAACCTCCGATGAGCTGACGGGACTGTTTAACCGCCGGGGATTCCTCACCCTCGCCGAGTATGCCCTGCTGACGGCCCAGCGCCGCCATGAGCCGGTGAGCCTGGCGTTTGTCGACCTCGATCGCTTTAAGCACATCAACGATACCTGGGGGCATGAAGAGGGCGATCGCGCGCTGATCGCCATCGCCGATTTGATGAAAAGCGCCTTCCGTGAATCCGATATCCTCGCCAGGCAGGGAGGCGATGAGTTTATTATTCTGTTCGCCAATACCAGCCGCCACGATGCCGCGGCGGCAATGGAGACGCTCAGCCACAACGTAGCGCGTTTCAATCAACAGGCGGCTCACCCCTGGCAGCTGGCGTTCTCCTGGGGCTGCGTCGAGTACGATCCCGCCAGCCATCCCAGTCTCAACGCGCTGGTGGCCACCGCCGACCGCCTGATGTATCAGGCGAAGCAGAAACAGGGGCGCGAACGCCGTTAATCCTTTGCCGCGGCGGCATTGAGCAGGTACTGCTGCGCCTGCTGCCGCTTCTGCGCATAGTCACCGAGCAGCGCCTGCTGCGATTTCCCAGCGTTGTCGTAAAACAGGCCGCCTTCGTCGGCGATAAAGCGATAATGCTGTTCCAGCTGGCCTATCACCCAGTCGATACGTTGCAGGGTGAGCAAGGTGCAGGACTGGCCATGCAGGTCGTCTTCAATATCCAGCACATGGGAGCGGAAGGCTTCCAGGGCGAACAAGCGGCGCAGCGCGGCAGGGTCAGCCAGCGCCGTCTCCCAGCGCGTCGTTATCTGCTGAAAATGAGCCTGCACCTGCGGGGCTGCCCGCCGGGCGCGAAGCCAGACCAGCTTGCGCCGGTAGCTTTCGACGGCCAGCCGCTTCATCTCGCGATACTGCGCCAGCTGCTGTTCGGCATCGGGCACCCGGGTCATCAGCCAGCTAAAAAAGAAACGGGTCTCAAAGCGCTCGACAAAGTGAAACAGGGGATCGGCCAGACCGTTGCTGTTGAATTCTCTCAGCGGGTCGAAGGGATACATATAGCCAAAATCGAACAGCCACAGCTGCTCCTCCCGGTCCACCAACAGGTTCCCGCTACAGAGATCCCACTCCATCAGTCCCTGCTCCTCGCAGGCTTCCAGCGTGGTGAACAGCTGGGCGATCAGCGGCGGGGTCAGCTGGTGAATCGGCTCGCCATCGATCCAGGGGGAGAGCAGGATGCCGAGGCGATAATCGGCATACAGCGTTGGGACGATGTGGGTGAAGCGCGGTGCGGTATTCGGGTCATCCTTCAGCCGTTGCAACGCCTGTCGGCGCTGTACCTCATTCAAAAACGACAGCTGGCCGTTAAGATTGGCAACGCCGGCGACGGCGCGTCGTTTCTTTAAATTATACTCCTTGCCGGCGATGCGCAGCCGGTAAACCTCGCCGGTCAGACCCGAACCGTATACCTGCGCCACATAGGGGGAATCCGGACCCAGCGCGGCGAGGGTCTCCGGCGGCAGTGGACAGTGGTTGACGTCGCCGACGATAAGCGGCTGACCGCTGCGGTCAAACGCCTGCTGCTGCTGTTGTCTGAGGTTCATGGCGCCTCCTTATAAGACATGGGACAGAGTGATTCATTCACGCTATCTCACCCGCAAGCGTCAGCAAAATCATCCTACCGCCGGGCGCTTTTTCAGGCTGAGCGGCGGCGTGTTCATGGAGGATACCTGGGGCGTAGGGCGGCGGTAGCGAAAGGCAAGCGTCTGAAACGCATACCTGTCGCCGTTGTCAATGAGGTGCTTGCCGGGCTGGATTCGATTCTGCGTTAAGGCCAGAGACGCAGAAAAGCAAAAAGCCTGCTCGAAAGCAGGCTTCTTAAATGTGGCTCCTCTGACTGGACTCGAACCAGTGACATACGGATTAACAGTCCGCCGTTCTACCGACTGAACTACAGAGGAATCGTGTGGAGTCGTATCTTAGCGGCGAAAAATCTTTTGTCAAACATCAATTCGTCCGTTCAGGTGCAACTGCCGCTTCCATCAACAATTTGTTGTCATTTCCGACAATTATTACGGAAAAATACTTTGCAGGATATCCATTTCTCGATCATCATTTGAAATGTTGTTTCAACATCTCTCACTAAGGTCTCTCTTGAACGTCACCTCCGCCGTACGCCAGGCAGTCGAACGGACATCCTGGTTTAAAAAACGTCAGCGTTATCGTGTGCTGTACTGGCGCGAAATCAGCCCCCTCGCTGTGCCCATTCTGCTGGAAAATGCCTGCGTATTGTTGATGGGGGTGTTGAGCACCTTCCTTGTCAGCTGGCTGGGAAAAGAGGCCATGGCCGGGGTGGGTCTGGCCGATAGCTTTAACATGGTGATCATGTCGTTCTTTGCCGCCATCGATCTGGGTACCACGGTGGTGGTGGCCTTTAGCCTCGGCAAGCGAGATCGGCGGCGGGCGAGAGCGGCCGCGCGCCAGTCGCTGGCCATTATGACCCTGTTTTCCATTGTGCTGGCGGGGGTGATCCACGCCTTTGGTCAGGAAATTATTAATTTTGTCGCCGGCGATGCCACCCCCCAGGTCAAGGACCTGGCGCTGACCTATCTCGAGCTGACGGTGCTGAGCTATCCGGCGGCGGCGATTGCGCTGATCGGCAGCGGGGCGCTGCGCGGGGCCGGTACCACTAAAATCCCGCTGTTGATCAACGGCGGGATGAACATCCTCAATATCCTAATCAGCAGCGTGCTCATCTATGGCCTCTTCTCCTGGCCGGGGCTGGGCTTTGTCGGCGCCGGTCTCGGGCTGACCATTGCCCGCTATATTGGCGCCATCGCCACTATCTGGGTGCTGATGGTGGGCCTCAATCCCGCGCTGCGGCTGTCGCTGAAAGGCTACTTCAAACCCTTTAACTTCGCCATTATCTGGGAGGTGATGGGGATCGGCATCCCGGCCAGTATCGAATCGGTTCTCTTCAATGGCGGTAAGCTGCTGACCCAGATGTTCGTCGCCGGGATGGGCACCAACGTTATCGCCGGCAACTTCATTGCTTTTTCGGTGGCGTCGCTGATTAACCTGCCGGGCAACGCCCTCGGCTCCGCCTCGACGATCATCACCGGCAAGCGGCTGGGGAAAGGGCAGATTGGTCAGGCGGAATTCCAGGCCTGGCATGTGTTCTGGCTGTCGACCATTATTCTGACGCTGATTGCCTGGGGCAGCGCCCCGTTCGCGGGCTTTATCGCCTCTTTCTATACCCATGAAGAGGATGTAAAAGAGGTGGTGAAGCAGCTGCTGTGGCTCAACGCCCTGTTTATGCCGATCTGGTCGCTGTCGTGGACTTTACCCTGCGCCTTTAAAGGCGCCCGTGACGTACGCTATACCATGTGGGTGTCGATGCTCGGCATGTGGGGCTGCCGGGTGGTGGCGGGCTATACGCTGGGCATCGTGCTGGGGATGGGGGTGATCGGCGTCTGGTTAGGGATGGTGCTCGACTGGGCCGTGCGCGGCGTGCTGTTTTACTTCCGCATGGTGAGCGGTCGCTGGCTGTGGAAGTACCCGCGGGTGAAGGCCTCAACGCCGGAAACCTGATCCGTTTGCCGGATAAACGCCATTTTTTGCGCAAAGTGAGGAATAATTCGGCAAACGATTCATTTTATTAAAAACAGGCTTTACAGCGTACGGCGTCATCGTTAATATTCGCCCCGTTCACACGATTCCTCTGTAGTTCAGTCGGTAGAACGGCGGACTGTTAATCCGTATGTCACTGGTTCGAGTCCAGTCAGAGGAGCCAAATTTAAAAAAGCCTGCTTTCGAGCAGGCTTTTTGCTTTTCTGTCTGCCTGTTTCCTTGCGGACGAAAAAACCGGAGTCACCGCCGGGACGTTTGTTTCGCTCACCCGAGCGCTGACGCTCCCCAGCGGGGAACGCCAGCGTTTTCCTCTTTATTCCCACGTCACCGGTTAGCGGAACGGCGGTTCGTTGAAGGTGCGTAGCTTACGCGAGTGCATGTGATCCCCCTCGGCGCGCAGCAGGTCGATAGCCCGGATGCCGATCTGCAGATGCTCAGAGATGGCCCCCTCATAGAAGCGGTTGGCCTGACCGGGGAGCTTGATCTCACCGTGCAGCGGCTTGTCCGAGACGCAAAGCAGCGTGCCGTAGGGGACGCGAAAGCGATAGCCCTGGGCGGCGATGGTCGCGCTCTCCATATCGATAGCCACCGCGCGGCTGAGGTTAAAGCGCAGCGCGGAAGCGGAATAGCGCAGCTCCCAGTTACGGTCGTCGGTGGTGACCACCGTCCCGGTACGCAGCCGCTGCTTCACCTCCTCGCCCGGCATCCCGCTCACCTGCTTGGTGGCGTCGTACAGGGCGCGCTGCACTTCGGCAATGCTGGGGATTGGAATATCCGGCGGCAGCACCGCATCCAGTACATGGTCGTCGCGCAGATAGGCGTGGGCCAGCACATAGTCGCCGATGGCCTGGCTTTCGCGCAGGCCGCCGCAGTGGCCGATCATCAGCCAGACATCCGGGCGCAGCACCGCCAGGTGGTCGCAGATGGTTTTGGCGTTAGCCGGGCCGACGCCAATATTAATCAGCGTGATCCCTTTGCCGTCGTGGGTGATCAGATGCCAGGCCGGCATCTGGTGCTTCTTCCACGCCAGATCGGAAATGGCCTGCTCCGGCGCTTCGGTTTCGGCGGTGATCCAGATCCCGCCGGCGCAGGAGAGAGCGATATAGGGGCTGTCGGGATCGAGGATCTGGCTGCAGCCCCAGCTGACGAACTCATCCACGTAGCGGGTATAGTTGGTGAACAGCACGTAGGGCTGGAAGTGTTCCGCCGGCGTGCCGGTATAGTGCCGCAGACGCGCCAGCGAAAAATCGACGCGGCGGGCGTCAAAGTGCGACAGCGGATAGAACTCGGTAGGATGGAACAGGCCGTCTGCGGTCTCATCGCCAATCTGCGACAGCTCGGTGGTAGGGAAATAGCGCGTCAGACCGGCGCTCATCGAGCGGTCGAGTGTCAGGGTGGAACCATCTATCACGTAAGGATAGGGGATCTCATGCTGCGACAGCTCGACGCTGATATGCGCGCCATAGTCCTGATACAGCAGGGTCAGCTGTTCCAGCAAATAGTGGCGGAACAGTTTCGGATTGGTGATGGTGGTGGTATAGCACCCTGCATGGGTGAAACGTCCCCAGGCGCGCGTTTTGAGGGCTTTATGATCGGCGCCGTCCCAGGAGACCGAGAGCTGCGGATAGACAAAAAGACCTTCCGCGCGGGCTTCGGTATCGGGGAGCGTATTATGGTCGATATAGTCGCCGATGGCTTTGCGTAATGCCGTGACCGAGGCTTCATAGCGCGCTTCCAGCTCGGCAAGCGCTTGTTCCGGGGTCAGACTGGCGGCCTTGTTATTCATGATTCGCTCCTTGTTTCAGGTCTGCTGACATTCCCGATAGTATGTCACAGCGTGAAAAGGGCGAAGGGGAATTTATCTGTCAGATGCGAAGAGACCCAGATCATCTCTGGCAAAGGGGTCGGACCCGATTTATTTGCCGGCGTTTGCCCAGCGCTCACTGCTATAATGGGTTGCTTTGAGGATCTTCAACGTCTGTGTCGGGTTATTATTCAGACAATAACGCGCATCGGCCAGCGGAGTAAGTTTATCGCCTTCCTGCAGGTCAAGGCGACAGGCTTCAATTTCAGCAATCATCGCTAATGTACCGCTCTGAAGCACGACGCAGCAGGGGCTGGTCATTGAATTTTTTCTCACTTTTTTTACCCACCACTCCATCTATATCTTCCTGTCCTGATCACATCCCTGCCG
Source organism: Klebsiella sp. 54 (assembly GCF_018223875.1). Lineage (NCBI taxonomy): Bacteria > Pseudomonadati > Pseudomonadota > Gammaproteobacteria > Enterobacterales > Enterobacteriaceae > Klebsiella > Klebsiella sp. 54. The sequence continues at coordinate 210,445 of NZ_JAGRRA010000007.1, read as the reverse complement.
ATAATTCATGTTTCCTGAAGGCCTGACAATAAGATTATCCCCTTGGTTTATACAGTGTTTAAAAATAGGCGACCTAACGTTGATCTCAGCGGTAGGCTTTTTTTCGCTGAACATGAATGATCTGCCGGGTTTAATTTGCCGGAGCCGATGACTATGCTGAGAAGCAGACAGTGAAAATAGCCTGTCAGGAATAGGGCAGCTGAGTTCGGCTATGCGAAAAATAATAGAGAGAGCGTCATGAAGCATCTTTTACGCCACTGGCGAACGTCAGGCGCCGTTATTGGCTCACTGTTAAAAAAAGGGATCGTTGCGGTGCTGGCGCTGCTGGTGGTGTTTCTCGCCGGACGGATCTATGAGTCCCAGCGCGGCCCCGCGCTGCATCGCTGGCATACCTGGCATGGCAACGAGATGACGGCCAAAGAGATCGACCAGGCGACCTTTGCCCAGTATCTGGCGCGGGAGAAAACGATTTTCGCCGATCTTCAGCGTGAGGTGACAGAGGCCTTGCCGGAAGAAGATAAAACCCCAGTCAACCGCTTTTATCGCCACAGCCGGGTCTGGCCGGGACAGTTTACGCAGGACTGGAACCGCTCTTTTGTACTATTGCCGCAGGGCAAACCGCGCGGCAGCGTGGTGCTGCTCCATGGCCTGACCGATTCGCCCTACAGCGTGCGCTATCTGGCGCAACTCTGGCGGCAGCGGGGTTATGTGGCGGTGGCGCCGCGTTTGCCGGGCCATGGCACCGCGCCGGGGGCGTTAACCGCCGTTGACTGGGAGACCTGGCTGGCGGCAACGCGTCTGGCGGTGCGCGAAGCGACGCGCCTGGCCGGGGCGGACGTGCCGCTGCATCTGGTCGGCTACTCTAACGGCGGCGCGCTGGCGCTCAAGTATGCCCTCGATAGCCTGGAGGACAGCCATTTACGCCAGCCGCAGCAGATTATCCTGCTGTCGCCGATGATCGGCGTGACGGCGTTTGCCCGTTTTGCCGGTCTCGCCGGGCTGCCGTCCATCTTCCCGGCGTTTGCCCGCGCGGCCTGGCTAAACGTGGCGCCTGAATTTAATCCGTTCAAGTACAACTCTTTTCCGGTAAAAGCGGCGAGACAGTCCTGGCTGTTAAGCCAGGCGCTGCAGCAGCAGATTATTCGTGCGTCCCGTCAGGGGGAGCTGAAAGCGCTGCCGCCAGTCCTCACCTTTCAGTCGGTGATGGATTCCACCGTCAGCACCCGGGCGGTGGTGGAGTCCCTGTATCGCTACCTGCCGGACAACGGCAGTGAGCTGGTGGTGTTCGACATAAACCAGGCGGCGGATCTCCGTGTCCTGTTCCGTCCCGCGCTCTATGCGGCGGTGAATACGCTGCTGCCGCCGGCGCCGAGGGCCTATACCACCACGGTGGTGACCAACGCGACGGCGCACACGCTGCAGACCGTCGCCCGCACTACGCTGGCCCAGGAACGGGAAGAGCATCGTTATCCTCTACACCTTGCCTGGCCGGCGGATATGTACTCCCTGTCGCATGTGGCGGTGCCGTTTCCCCTGAGCGACTCGCTGTATGGCCGCGAGCCGGACGAGAAGAACCGCTACGGCATTAGCCTGGGCACCATTTCACTGCGTGGAGAAACCGGAACGCTGAGCGTGGGGCTGGAGACGTTAATGCGCGTCACCTCTAATCCTTTCTTTCCATGGATGCTGGCGCGTATCGATGAGCATATCGCCTGCGGCGAGCAGGCGGCGGTGGTGGCCTGCCTGAAGGCGCAGGCCAGCGCGCAGGCGTTAAAAGAGGCTCAGGTGCAGGACGGTGCGCAGCAGAATGCCGACGATCGCCGCGGGAACCACGAAGCGAAACAGGCGGACAAACCGTGAGCTGATGCCGAGGAAAATACCGATTCCGGGCAGATCGAAAGTCTGGATCAGCAGGCCTGCCGAGGCGTTGACCTGGCTGACGGTGACTTTGCCCTGCTGGATCAGCTCGGAAATGACGCCAAAGTAAGCGGTGCCTCCGGCGACGCACTTCACCAGCGCCGGCAGCACAAAGTTCTGCGGAATGTGCAGCCAGCCGAGCACCGGTTTCAGCAACTGCTGCAGCAGGTCGATGGCGCCAGCGCCCTGCAGCAGTCCGACGATGGTTAACGACAGGATCAGCATCGGCACCGCGCCGAGCGCCAGGCGGATGGCGTCGGAGCCGGCGCTATTGATCACCGCCAGAATGCCCTGACTGTTCTGCTCGGCGTTGGGCAGCGCTTCCGCGCGAGGATTCTCGGCGACCGATAAGCGCCGTCCGGTGACGTGCCAGGCGACTGCCGCCGCGCACAGGCCGCCGACCACTGAGATAACGATCGAGGCCAGCCAGTGGAGGCCGAAAGGGGTGAGGGGATAGAAGACGTTGCCTTGCCCCATGGCGAAGACCATGGCCAGCGTGGCGGCCATTTGCCGGTCAGAAACGCCGCGTTTGTCCATAATGGACAGCGTGGCCAGCGGGGCGGCGAAGCTGACAAAGTTAATCTGGATCAGGGCGAAGGCGCTCATTCCGGTTAAGCCGAAGGGCTTCAGCAATGGCGCAACCCAGCGCACAATCACATCGAGGATGCCGCGGACCTCCAGATATTTCATGATAATCAGCATGATCACCATTATCGGCAACAGCGTATACAGCGCGACGTCAACGGACGATTTGCCCGCCGCCATAATGATGCTTATGACATCCATTTACGTTCTTTACCACTCGCAAAGCCATTCGTTCGCGTCATCATAATCCCGTGGGGAAGGAAATGATATGTCAGGATCGCCCCGGGGACCGGCGCCATGGGGCGCCGGGAGGAGAGAATTACTGGCCGATGTTGACCAGCGTGCGGCCATGAATATTGTTGCTGAGGAAATCTGCGGCATACGCTGGCGCCTGCTCCAGCGTGATTTCGGTGGCTGCCTGCTGGTAGTAGCCCTCCGGCAGCAGCTGGGCCAGACGCTGCCAGACCGCGTCGCGTTCTGCGGTGGGCACCATCACCGAATCCACCCCCTGCAGACGCACATTGCGCAGAATAAACGGCATTACGGTGGTCGGCAGATCGAAGCCCCCGGCCAGACCGCAGGCGGCGACGCAGCCGCGATATTGCGTTTGCGCCAGCACTTTAGCCAGCATCGTGCCGCCAACGGTATCCACCGCGCCCGCCCACAGCTGTTTCTCCAGCGGGCGGGTCTCTGCGAAGTCGCTGCGCGGCAGGATGGCGTCGGCGCCGAGCTGGCGAAGGTAATCGTGCGTCGACTCGCGGCCCGATACGGCTGTCACCCGGTAGCCGAGCGCTTTCAGCAGTACCACGGCGGTGCTGCCGACCCCGCCGCTGGCGCCGGTGACCAGGATATCACCGCTTTCCGGGGTGATGCCCGCACTGACGAGGGCATCGACGCACAGCATTGCGGTAAAGCCGGCGGTGCCGATGATCATTGCCTGGCGCGCGCTGAGTGCCTCCGGCAGGGCAACCAGCCAGTCGCCTTTGACACAGGCCTCGGTGGCCAGACCGCCCCAGTGGTTTTCGCCCACGCCCCAGCCGGTGAGGATCACGGCCTGGCCGGGAACAAAGCGCGGATCGCGGCTTTCACTTACCCTGCCGGCAAAATCAATCCCCGGCACCATCGGGAACTGGCGGATGATTTTGCCTTTGCCGGTGATCGCCAGGGCATCTTTATAGTTGAGACTCGACCAGTCGATGGCGACCTGCACGTCGCCTTCGGCAAGGGCGGGCAGGTCAATCGCTTTGACGGCGGCCACGGTGCGGTTGTCAATCTGGTCCAGAACTAATGCTTTCATGACTGAGTATTCCTCGTCTGAAGGGAGTTATCGGCGCTATCGCCGTCCTGTGCAGGTGTTATTGTCATCATATTGTGCGCAAAGAAATCCCAGTACTGGTTAAGGGGAGCGGCGGACTGGACCAGTCTGGCGCGCATCACCGCGCCTTCCCAGCCGATCCAGAACACCTGGGCCAGCGCCTCCGGTGAGGTGTCGCTGGCGATCGCCCCGGCAGCCTGCGCCTCGTGCAGGCAGCGGGCCACGCGCGCCTCCCATGCCGCCAGGATGGCCTGCAACCGCTGGGTAAATGCCTCGGGCAACAGCGGAGCTTCCTGCAGCAGGTTGCCTACCAGACAGCCGCGACGAAACTGGTATTTCTCCATTCCCTGACCGGCATCTCGCACGAAGGCCGCCATCCGTTCCAGCGGCGGCACGGCGTCGTCCAGCAGGAATTTATCTAATTTATGCGCAAAGTAGTCGCCATAGGCGGCAAGCACGGCGAGGCCAAAGGCCTCCTTGCTTTTGAAACAGTGGTAAAACGACCCCTTTGGCACGGCGATATTCTTGATTACTGCATCAATCCCCGCCGCGAGATAGCCCGTTTCGGTCAGCACCTCCAGGCCCGAGCGAATCAGCGCCTGGCGGGTGTCGACAAACTGCCGATTGGCCTTTGGCGGTCGGCCGCGGCGGGGCTTCATGTTGGCGGAGATAGCGGGATTCATCATTTAGACCGTGTGGTTTAATTTTTTGTCAGGGTACCCCCAATCCTGGTATCGGGCAAGCAATGTATGGCAGCGAAGGGCGGGATTTCGAGGCATTCGGCTTATGAAAGGCAATGCGGATTATCAATAATGGCTAATGCATGGATATCGGGCCGTTACGACAGAGAATATCAATCCGCTGAGGCTATTCCGCTGACCATATATCTCTCTGGTCGCCACGGAATGATAAGGATGAATGGTAGAGATTATATTGCCGGGCTGACGATGATTTGCAGACCATAGCGGATTGACAATGCTGGCATGATAAAACACATTGTCCCCCCTGAACGGGCGCCGGTTGCCACCTCAGTTTAAATAAACACGCCGCCAGACAGGAAAGCCTGTCCTTTATTATCGGCGTCTGGATAAATAACCCGCCGCTGAAACCACACCTGCGAAAAAGGAATAACAGCCTGATGTACAGAATGAATATTGCCGTCAAAGGAGGGGAGGAATGTCGCTAATCGCTATTGTGCTGGTCTTTATCATGGCCATCGTGGTGACGGTGTTCATTTCCCATCTTCTGCCCGTTAAAGTGCCGCTGCCGTTGATCCAGATTGCGGCGGGCGCCGCGCTGGCCGCCGGTGGTTTTCAGGTCGATTTCGATCCGCACATCTTTTTGCTGTTGTTTATCCCGCCGCTGCTTTTCCTCGATGGCTGGCGGATCCCGAAAGACGCGTTTTTCCGCGATATGAAGCCGATTCTGTCGCTGGCGATAGGCCTGGTGATGGTGACTATCCTCGGTATTGGCCTGTTTATTCACTGGCTTATTCCGGCGATTACCGTGGCGGCGGGGTTCGCCCTGGCGGCGATTCTGTCACCCACCGATCCGGTGGCGGTATCGGCAATGACCGCCAGCTCGCCGCTGCCTTCCCGGATGGCGCATATCCTCGAAGGGGAGTCGCTGTTAAACGATGCTTCGGGTCTCGTCGCTTTTAATTTTGCCATCGCCGCGGTGCTGACCGGCAGCTTCTCACCGGGAGAGGCGGTGATGAAGTTTTTCCTGATGGCGTTCGGGGGCATCCTCAGTGGGCTCGTGGTGGTGTGGGTCACCGGCAAATGTAATAACTTTCTGGTGCGGCGCACCCGCGAGGAGCCGGCCATCCAGATCCTGATCAGCCTGCTTATCCCCTTCGCCGCCTACCTGCTGGCCGAGGCGTTCCATGTCTCCGGCATTCTTGCCGCCGTCGCCGCCGGCATTGCGATGCACTATGAGCAGCTGTCGGGGCCACGGCTTCCCGCGACGCGCATGAAAAGCAGCGCGGTGTGGTCCATGCTGCAGACTACCCTCAATGGGATGATCTTCCTGATGCTGGGCGAGCAGTTGCCCCGCATGCTCAGGACGTTGCCGGCGGTAGCCAGCCAGGCCGGCGTCCCTTCGCCCTGGTATCTGCTGCTGTACGCCGTGGCCATCACTCTCGCGCTCGGTCTGATGCGTTTCGCCTGGGTATGGCTGTCGATGACGCTGACCATTTTTCGCCGTAAACGCCGGGGCAAGGCCATCACCGTCCGTCCGCGATTCAGCATCCTCGCCGTCATGGCGCTGGCGGGGGTTAAAGGCTCCGTGACGCTCGCCGGTATTCTGACGCTGCCGGCGGTGCTGGCGGATGGTTCACCATTCCCGGGCCGCGAACTGCTGATCTTTCTCTCAATGGCGGTGATCCTGATGTCGCTGGTGGTGGCGGCTATCGGTCTGCCGTTCATGACCCGCTATCTTGCCGATGATTTACCCCATGACACCGGCAAGGACGATATTGGCGCCGTCATGACCGAAGTGGCCATCAACCGGCTAAATGCGCTACTCGACGAGCCGGTGGAGGATCCCACTGAGCAGGCCCTGCGGGCGGATGCCGGCAATATGCTGCTGGAAACCTACCAGCGTCGGCTTCACTATAACGACAATGACGAAGGGCAGGACGTCGGGCTGGAGCTGGCGAAGCGCGCCAGGCTGGAGAAATATATGCAAAGAGAGGTCATTATCGCCCAGCGTCAGGAGCTGTTCCGGCTGCGTCGCGCCCACAACATTAGCGATATCACCTTTTATGAGGTGCTGCGGGAGATAGACCTGAAGGAAGAGAGTTTGCGCTAGGGGCGCCATTGCTGGAGGGGGATCCTTCGCCCTCCGGCCGCGCAGCTGGCGCGGAAAAGCAAAAAGCCTGCTCGAAAGCAGGCTTTTTTAAATTTGGCTCCTCTGACTGGACTCGAACCAGTGACATACGGATTAACAGTCCGCCGTTCTACCGACTGAACTACAGAGGAATCGTGTGAACGGGGCGCATATTAACGATGCCACCCGGCCTTGTCAAAGCCTGATTCAAAGAATTGCGTTCGACTGCTGACAATTTCAGCAACCCTCACTCGTGCGCTGTTTTTTTCAGCAGATTGCACCGTTGTAGTGCGAATGTACCCCTAATGGGGCATACCACAATCTGCTTACCGGGCAAATAAAAACCGGATTGCTATCACTATCCCTTATAACACCGCCTGTGGCGGGCAGCGGCAGCGGAAATGAAAAGCTGGCAAGCAAATTGCAAAACCAGTTTCATCATACTTCCAGCGTTAACGCTGGCGTTCCTTACAGGAGGCAAAATGAACTTAAGACGACTGAAATATTTTGTGAAAATCGTCGATATCGGCAGTCTGACCCAGGCCGCTGAAGTCTTGCACATCGCCCAACCGGCCCTCAGCCAGCAGGTCGCGACCCTGGAAGGTGAAATGGACCAGCAGCTGCTGATACGCACTAAGCGAGGGGTCACGCCAACGGAAGCCGGTAAAATCCTGTATACCCATGCGCGGACCATCCTGCGCCAGTGTGAGCAGGCGCAGCTGGCGGTCAATAACGTCGGTCAGACGCTGCGTGGCCAGGTCTCGATCGGCCTGGCGCCGGGCACGGCGGCCTCCGCCATTACTATGCCGTTGCTGCAGACGGTGCGTAATGAACTGCCCGAGGTGATGGTCTATCTGCAAGAGAGCAGCGGCACGGCGCTGAATGACAAGCTGCTGGCGGGCCAGCTGGATATGGCGGTGCTGTATGAGCGTTCGCCGGTGGCCGGCATCGTCAGCCAGCCGCTGCTGAAAGAAGATCTCTACCTGGTCGGTACCCGCGATTGCCCGGGGCAGAGCGTGGACCTCACGGCGGTAGCGGAGATGAACCTGTTTCTGCCGCGCGATTACAGCGCGGTACGGGCGCGGGTCACCGAAGCGTTCACCCTGCGTCGGCTGTCGGCGAAAATTATCGGCGAGATTGAATCCATTACCACCCTGACCGCGGCCATCGCCAGCGGCATGGGGGCGACGGTCCTGCCGGAATCCGCTGCCCGCTCCCTGTGCGGCGCGGCGAACGGCTGGATGGCGCGGATTAGCACGCCGTCAATGAGCCTGTCGCTGTCGTTGAACATGTCGGCGCGCGGCGGTTTGTCGCCGCAGGCGCAGGCGGTGAAGGAGATCCTGCTGTCTCTGGTGAGCCGTCCATCGCTGGAGAACCGTGAACTGCAGCTGGTGAGTTAGGCTATATTCTCTTAAGGAATAAGTTGCTGGTTTTTATTATTTGTTACCCGGGACAACAGACTTTAACAATAGCAGATACGTTAAGTCCATTGGCCCGGAGGAAAGGGTGAACTTCCAGCAACTGAAAATTATCCGTGAGGCGGCCCGTCAGGATTACAACCTGACGGAAGTCGCGAATATGCTCTATACCTCGCAGTCAGGCGTCAGCCGCCATATCCGGGAACTGGAAGAGGAGCTGGGGATTGAGATCTTTATCCGTCGCGGCAAACGCCTGTTAGGAATGACCGAGCCGGGTAAAGCGCTGTTATCCATTGCCGAGCGGATCCTCAATGAAGCCAGCAACGTCCGGCGGCTGGCGGATCTCTTCACTAACGATGCCTCCGGCGTCTTAACCATCGCCACCACCCATACTCAGGCGCGCTACAGCCTGCCCCCGGTGATTAAAGCCTTCCGCGAGCTGTTCTCCGACGTTCGCGTCGAGTTGGTGCAGGGCACTCCGCAGGAAATTGAAGCGCTGCTGCATAACGGTGGGGCGGATATCGGCATCGCCAGCGAGCGTCTGAGCAACGATCCTACGCTGGCGGCTTTCCCCTGGTTCCGCTGGCATCACAGCCTGCTGGTACCCAAAGACCATCCCCTGACCCAGGTGTCTCCTCTGACGCTGGAGGCGATTGCCCGCTGGCCGTTAATCACCTATCGCCAGGGGATCACCGGCCGTTCGCGGATCGATGAGGCCTTCAACCGTAAAGGGCTGATGCCGGATATTGTGCTGAGCGCCCAGGATTCCGATGTCATCAAGACCTACGTCGAGCTGGGGCTGGGCGTCGGGCTGGTCGCCGAGCAGTCCGGGGATGCCCGCGAAGCGGACACCTTTACGCGCCTCGATACCCGCCATCTGTTTGATGCCAATACCGTGTGGCTGGGACTGAAGCGGGGCCAGCTGCAGCGTAATTACGTCTGGCGCTTTATCGAATTGTGCAATGCCGGACTGTCGCTGGATGAGATCAAGCGCCAGGCGATGGAGCCGGAAGAGGCCGCTATCGACTATCAGATTTAAGGAAATGCTGGCCAGCGGATCGGGGAGAGGAAATACCGCTATAATTCACACACGAGAGTCGCGACTGAGGAAGGGAAAATGACGATGCGGCGTGTGAAATTACTTTGTTCGGCGCTGATGCTGCTCGCCAGCCACAGCGCGCTGGCCGTTAGCTATCCGCTGCCGCCGGAGGGGAGCCGTCTGGTGGGCAGCGCATTTACCATTGCCGTGCCGGAGAACAACACTCAACCACTGGAAAGTTTTGCCGCCCAGTACGGCCAGGGGTTGAGCAATATGCTGGAGGCTAACCCCGGCGTCGATGTCTATTTGCCGCACTCCGGTTCGACGCTGACCATTCCGCAACAGCTGATCCTGCCTGACACCGTGCGGGAGGGGATCGTCATCAACGTCGCCGAGATGCGTCTCTATTATTACCCGCCGCTGGGCAATAGCGTGGAAGTCCTGCCAATCGGCATTGGTCAGGCGGGACGTGAAACGCCGCGTAACTGGGTGACGGCGGTAGAGCGCAAGCAGGAGGGACCCACCTGGGTACCGACCGCCAATACCCGCCGCGAGTATGCGAAAGAGGGCAAAACGCTGCCGGCGATGGTGCCGCCCGGGCCCGATAATCCGATGGGGCTGTATGCGATCTATATCGGCAGGCTGTACGCCATCCACGGCACCAATGCCAACTTTGGTATCGGGCTGCGCGTCAGCCAGGGATGCATCCGCCTGCGTAATGACGACATTAAATTCCTGTTTGATAACGTCCCGGTGGGAACGCGCGTCCAGCTGATCGATCAGCCGGTGAAGTATACCGTGGAGCCGGACGGCAGCCACTGGCTGGAGGTGCACGAGCCGCTGTCGCGCAACCGGGCGGAGTTTGAATCCGACAGAAAAGTCCCCTTGCCGATGACCTCGGCGCTGCGCGAGTTTACTCAGGGGCCGGGAGTGAGTTCTTCGCAGGCCGAGCAAACCCTGCAGCGCCGCTCCGGCATGCCGGTGAATATCAGCGCCACAGCGGCGCAGGGAAGTTTGTAGCGGTGGAAAAAGTTAAGCCTTGATGCGGGATGGCGGCCCGGCGGGGCCCGAAAAGCAAAAAGCCTGCTTAAAAGCAGGCTTTTTAAATTTGGCTCCTCTGACTGGACTCGAACCAGTGACATACGGATTAACAGTCCGCCGTTCTACCGACTGAACTACAGAGGAATCGTGTGAACGAGGCGCATACTACTGGCCCGGCATTTTTGTGTCAACACTAAAATTAACTTGCTGATTCAAATGGCTAAATTTAGCTCAACACGTTGTTTTAGTGAACAGTGCGCCGATCGTCTTCGTCCTGCAGGCCATTCTCCCGTCTGCGCGCCAGCGGATCCTGGCGGTAAAAATGGCAAAAACGCTGCCACAGGGCCGGGAAGCGGGGCGCGAACAATTCAGGCGCGCTGAAAAAATATTCCGATAGGACGGCAAAGCACTCAGCGGGATCGGTGGCGGCATAGGCGTCAATGCTGGCTGCGCTTTCCCCCACCAGATCTATCTCATCCTGAATGTTGTTCATCGCCGCGTGGAGATCGTGCTCCCAGCCGGCGACTTCGCGCAGTGGGATCAGCGGTACCCCGCTGGCCCGATCGCCATTCCGCGTATCGAGCTTATGCGCTACCTCATGCACCACAAGGTTAAAGCCTGACGCATCAAAGGAGTCCTGAATATCCAGCCAGTTCAGCACCACGGGACCCTGCTGCCAGCTTTGCCCCGATTGCACCACCCGCTGGTTGTGGACCAGGCCAATATCATCCTCCCATTCATCATCCACGACAAACGGGGCAGGGTAGATCAGCACTTCATGAAAACCGTCCAGCCACTCTATCCCCAGCTCAAGTACCGGCAGGCAAAAGAGCATTGCTATCCGCGCCTGATGCAGCGGAGTCAGCTCCAGTCCCTGAAGCGCTACCAGACGTTTTTGCTGTAGGAAACGGCCAGCCATCTGCGTCAGCTTATGCTGCTCAGCGGGCGAAAGGTGGGCTAAAACCGGAATGGCAAGCGCTTGCTCCCAGGGCATCTCTGCGTTGCCGGACTCATCATCTGCTTTCCAGGGCCATTTAAACATCATATTGCTCGCAAAGTCGTCACTTGAACACGATTACCGAAACGGGAGCTATTAAAATGCCAAAGATCCTGGCATTATAGCAACCACAACAGCGGAGAGATGCCGGAGCGGCTGAACGGACCGGTCTCGAAAACCGGAGTAGGGGCAACTCTACCGGGGGTTCAAATCCCCCTCTCTCCGCCACTATTCTTTCTCTGACCATTCCCCTTCAATAACACCGTTAGCTTCAGGTATAACGCCTGCGCTGGGGTATCGCCATCATCATCGTCCTGGTTTCAGCGTAAAGACGCGGTACTGTGCCTTGTCCTTTTGTGGTCTTACCGCCGCAATTTGCCCGAACGAGCTTAAACGCATCATAAAGAGGGAAGGTACGCCTGGAAAGCGGCAATGTCGAAAAGAGTGATCTCAACGGAGCGGGAACAAGAAAAAGCCCGCTGAGCGCGGGCTTAGATGGGGATCAGAACTGGTAAACCAGACCGAGGGCCACGATATCATCGGTCGAGATACCGTTGTTGCTGTAGAAGCGATCGTCTTCGTCCAGCAGATTGATTTTATAATCCACATAGGTGGACATATTTTTATTGAAGTAGTAGGTCATGCCGATGTCGACATACTTGACCAGATCCTTGTCGCCGAAGCGAGAAGAGGAGTAGAGATCTTTACCCTTTGATTGCAGATAGGCCACAGACGGACGCAGCGGTAAATTATACTCATCGAACTGGTACTGGGCGACGACTTCAAAGTTCTGCGTCTTGTTGGCAATAGCGCCGTTGCCGTAGAAGGTCATGTTGCGGGTTTCCGCATACATGGCGGCCAGATAGATGTTGTTGGCGTCATATTTGGCGCCGACGGTCCAGGCGTCGGCTTTATCACCGTTGGCATAAATATGGCTGCTACGTGCTGCCGCCAGCTGGTTATGGGTACGGTCGGAAGATGAGTAGGCGGCCCCGAAGCTGATGCCCATATCGAGATCGTAGTAGCTGGAGATACCAAACCCGTCGCCATTTTCCCGCGCCAGTTTACGAGCACCACCGTTGTTAGTGCCTTCGCCAGAACCGGCGTTTTCATTATTACCCTGATACTGCAGGGCGAAATGCAGGCCGTCGACGAGGCCGAAGAAATCGCTGTTACGGTAGGTGGCCACCCCGTTGGTGCGGCCGGTCATGTAGACGTCGGTCTGGGTGTAGGTATCGCCGCCGAATTCTGGCAGCATATCAGTCCAGGATTCGATGTCGTACACCACGCCGTAATTACGGCCATAGTCCAGTGAGCCATAGTCAGCAAACTTCAGACCGGCGAAGGCCAGACGGGTCCAGGAATTCGCTCCTTCATTTTCGCTGGTATTGGCCTTGATATTGTATTCCCACTGACCGTAGCCGGTTAACTCGGAAGCGATCTGCGTTTCGCCTTTGATGCCAAAGCGTGCATAGGTCTGATCGCCGTCCTCTGAAGTGTCGTCTGAGAAATAGTGCAGGCCGGCGACTTTCCCGTAAAGGTCCAGTTTGTTGCCGTTGTTGTTATAGATTTCCGCGGCATTAACGGCATTGGCCATTAATAATGCCGGAACCATGAGAGCCAGTACTTTTCTTTTCATTATATATTCCCTTTTAATAATAATTTCTGTGAATTATGACAATCCCTCCGGAATGACTATCAGATACTAACGACCAGGTTCATTTTTATTTAAAATAAAATATGTAAATAAATAATGTAAGATATTGCAAAATATTTCCAAATGGTTCGTTATATTAAATTTAAATGAATCTTCTTTTATTATTATTTTATTATATAGCAATGGGTTATGTTGTTTTGTTGCGGGCTCGGTTAACCAAATGAAATTATTTGTATAAATTTACGGCGAGAGGGTTATTCAGCATTTAAATATAATTTATGAGTCAAACTCGCCGGGGAAGATAAGTACAATACGCGGCATGGTTGATGTCGTTAATGTTTAATCCTGTGGGTAAGTAATAAAGAACAAACCCTTGGGTATTTCCATTGGCAGCATAAGTGATAAGTAGGTGCAGAAGACAAGGATGAAACTGCTGCCTGTGGCGCAGGTTGGCGGTATAATGTGATTCGTGTCACGTTTTGGGTGACAGTAGTATGATTTGTCACGGAGAAGAATGAGATGGAAGAGCAGGCAAAACGCAGCCCGGGCGGCAAACTCGCGCTCTGGGCGTTGTATGCCTTTTGCGGATATTGTGTCTGGGTCATTGTGCGTTACTGGTGGGTGGTAGGGAAAATTCACAGCGTTCCCGGCGCCAGCGCGGAGGGCGACTTTGGCACAATGGCAGGGAAATGGCTTGGCGCCCTGTTGGGGATGCTGGTGCTCGCCGGCATTGGCGCGATCCTAGGTGCTGTCGTCTGGTATACACGGCCCGCCAGAAGCAGGCGGGATCATCGGTCGTAAAGTTGCTATGCTCGAGGCTGACCTTCAGATAAGGAACGCCTATGAACCTGGTAGACTGGCAGCAACGATTTGAGCACTGGATACTGACGCACCACGCCCAGGAGGATGCGGCGCACGATCTGTCCCATTTTCGTCGCGTCTGGGCCACCGCCACCCGGCTGGCCGCCGGGGAGGTGGAAGTCGACAGGCTGGTGCTTCTCACGGCCTGCTATTTTCATGACATTGTCAGTCTGCCTAAAAATCATCCGGAGCGAAGCCGCTCTTCGATGATGGCTGCCGAGAAAACCCTTGCGATTTTGCAGTCGTCGTTTACCGATTTTCCCGCAGACCGCTATGCGGCGGTCAGCCATGCTATTGAGGCGCACAGCTTTAGCGCGGCGATCCCGCCGCGCACGCTGGAGGCGAAAATCGTCCAGGACGCCGACCGTCTCGAGTCGCTTGGGGCGATTGGCCTGGCGCGGGTCTTCGCCGTCGCCGGCGCCCTGAACACCATTCTGTTTGATGCCGACGATCCTTTCGCCGACCGGCGAGCGCTGGATGACAGAAAATATGCCCTCGACCATTTCCAGTGCAAACTCCTGCGCCTGCCGGAAACCATGCAGACCGCCGCAGGAAGGGCTATGGCGCAGCATAATGCGCGCTTCCTCGTTGAGTTTATGGCCAAGATCAGCGCGGAGCTGAAGGGGGAGCCTATGGCGCTGGATGAGGCGGTTTTACGCCGCTTTGCACCGCAGCCGTCAACCGACCAGTGATTTATGGTACTCTCTGCAAAAATCGTCCGCGCTGGTTGAGGGTATGCCACAAAAGTTAATTAAGGAAAACAGGTCGTTGTCATTGACGGAGCAGGCCGGTGAAGAGGCTCAGGCGCTGCTGCGTCAGCTGATGACGATCTACGATGTGAAAACGCTGGTCGCCGAGCTGGTGAGCGTCGGGGAGCAGCACTGGAGCGCGGCGATCCTCAAGCGCGTGGCGGCCCTCAGCCGCGCGGCGGGGCGTTTGCGTCCGCAGGAGGTCGCTCATCTGGCGACGCTGCTGCCGTCGCCGCCGGCCCATCATCCGCACTATGGGTTCCGCTTTGTCGATCTGTTTGCCGGTATCGGCGGGATCCGCAGCGGTTTTGAAGCCATCGGCGGGCAGTGCGTCTTTACCAGCGAGTGGAATAAGCATGCGGTGCGCACCTATAAGGCCAACTGGTATTGCGATCCGCAGCAACACCGTTTCAATGAAGATATCCGCGATATCACCCTCAGCCATCGCCCCGACGTTAGCGATGACGAGGCGGCGCAGCATATCCGCGAGACTATCCCGCAGCATGATGTGCTGCTGGCCGGCTTTCCCTGCCAGCCTTTCTCACTCGCCGGCGTATCGAAAAAAAATGCCATGGGTCGCGCCCACGGCTTTGCCTGCGAAACCCAGGGGACGCTGTTTTTTGATGTGGTGAGAATTATCGCCGCCCGTCAGCCGGCGATCTTTGTGCTGGAGAATGTTAAAAATCTCAAAAGTCACGATCAGGGACGCACCTTCCGCATCATCATGCAGACGCTGGATGAGCTGGGGTATGAGGTCGCTGACGCCGGGCATAGCGGGCCGGACGATCCGAAAGTGATCGACGGGCGCCATTTCTTACCACAGCACCGGGAGCGCATCGTGCTGGTAGGCTTCCGTCGCGATCTGCAGCTGCACGAAGGGTTTACGCTGCGCGATATCGCGGCGCTTTACCCGGCGGTTCGGCCAACATTTGGCGAGCTGCTGGAGCCGACGGTGGATGCCAAATTTATCCTCACGCCGGTACTGTGGAAATATCTTTATCGCTATGCGCGCAAGCATCAGGCGCGGGGCAATGGCTTTGGTTATGGCCTGGTGGACCCCGCGAATCCTCACAGCGTGGCCCGGACGCTCTCCGCCCGCTACTATAAAGATGGCGCCGAAATTCTCGTCGATCGCGGCTGGGACCGGCCGCTGGGCGAGACGCATTTTGACGATCCGCAGAATCAACAGCGGCGTCCTCGTCGGCTGACGCCGCGGGAATGCGCCCGATTGATGGGCTTCGAATCGCCTCAGGGGGCGCGTTTCCGCATCCCGGTGTCGGATACCCAGGCCTATCGTCAGTTCGGCAACTCGGTAGTGGTTCCGGTCTTCGCCGCGGTGGCGAAGCTCCTGGCCCCGCGCATCGCTCAGGCGGTGGCGCGTCGCGAAGCGGATGATAACGATGGCGGATGTTCACGATAAAGCCACACGCAGTAAAAATATGCGGGCTATCGCCACGCGCGATACGGCGATCGAAAAGCGGATAGCGGCGCTGTTGACTCAGGCGGGATTCACCTTTATTGCTCAGGATCGCGAGCTGCCGGGGCGCCCCGATTTCGCTTTACCCGACTACCGTTGCGTCATCTTTACCCACGGCTGTTTCTGGCACCACCATGACTGTTACCTGTTTAAGGTGCCGGCCACCCGGACGGCGTTCTGGCTGGACAAGATCGCCGGCAACGTGGCGCGCGATGCCCGTGACCGGCAAAAGCTGGCCGCGCAGGGCTGGCGGGTGCTTATCGTCTGGGAGTGCGCCCTGCGCGGTCGCCTGAAGCTGAATGACGAGGCGCTCACCGAGCGTCTGGAAGAGTGGATCTGCGGTGCCGGACACGACGCGCAGATCGACACCCAGGGGATCCGCGAACTGGCGCTTATTTCGACGCCTTACAAGGAGTAACTTCGCTGCGAACCGGGAAGAGATATTTGCCCAGCGTCACCAGCACGACGGCGAAAATAATCACCGCCAGCGCCAGCCACTCGATCAGTGACAGGCTTTCGCCACCGAATCCGGTGCCAAGGAGAACCGCTACCACCGGGTTGACATAGGCGTAGCTGGTGGCCACCGCCGGGGTGACATTGCGGATCAAAAACATGTAGGCGTTGATGGCAATCAGCGAGCCAAAGATAGCCAGATAGGCTACGGCGGCGATCCCGGACCACGACGGAATGCGGGTTAAGGTTTCACCGCTCAGCCATGAGGCGGCCAGCAGGACGATCCCGGCGGCGAGCATCTCGATTGCCCCCGCCATCATGCCGGTCGGCAGCACGATCCGCGAGCCGTAAACCGAGCCGAAGGCCCAGCTCAGAGAGCCAATCAGAATCAGCAGTGCGCCCCAGGGGTTGCCGTTCAGGTTGCCCCCGCTGTTAAGCATCACAATACCCGCGAGGCCAATGGCAATCCCCAGCCACTCCAGCTTCCGAGTGGTGATGCCGAAAAAGCGGCTGAAGCACAGGGTGAACAGCGGAACGGTGGCGACCATCACCGCGGCGATCCCGGAGGGAACGTGCTGATGTTCGGCCAGGGTGACAAAGCCGTTGCCGACGGCCAGCAGCAAAACCCCGATCAGCGCGGCATTAAGCAACGGCCTGCGGGCCGGCAGTTTATGGCCGGTGGCCAACAGCCATCCCAGCAGCAGCACGCCGGCAGAGAGAAAGCGAATTCCGGCCATCATCAGCGGCGGCCAGCTGGCGACGCCGACGGCGATGGCGAAATAGGTAGAGCCCCAAATGATATACAGCGCAAACAGCGCCCCGATAAGCGGTAACAGCTGACGGGTAGACATACTTCCTCACGACGGTGCAGAGATAGAAAGGGGACATATAGTAAACGTGAAAACTATCCTGCTGGCGAGCGCTTAATTTGCGCCAGGTTGTTAAATTTATATTGACTAATTGTACCTTGGGCAGCGGCCGTTTTTTAACGCATACTCGAGGGAGACATTGATGAAAAGAGAAGGAAAATCATTTTGGCAGGAAGTAGTCTTTTAACATTACTTGATGATATCGCCACGCTGCTGGACGATATCTCCATGATGGGCAAGCTGGCGGCGAAAAAAACGGCGGGGGTGCTGGGCGACGATCTTTCCCTGAATGCCCAACAGGTGACCGGCGTGCGGGCAAATCGTGAGCTGCCCGTGGTCTGGGGCGTGGCGAAAGGGTCGTTCGTCAATAAAATCATCCTCGTGCCGCTGGCCCTGCTGATCAGCGCCTTTATTCCTTGGGCGATCACGCCGCTGCTGATGGTAGGTGGCGCGTTTCTCTGTTTTGAAGGGGTGGAGAAGGTGCTCCACAGTCTGGAAGCGCGTAAGCACAAGGAGGACCCAGCGCAACGGCAGCAGCGTCTTCAGGCGTTGGCGGATCGTGACCCGCTGGCCTTTGAGCGTGACAAAGTAAAAGGGGCGATTCGCACCGACTTTATTTTGTCCGCGGAAATTGTCGCCATCACCCTCGGCATTGTCGCGGAAGCGCCGCTGCTGAATCAGATCCTCATTCTCTCAGGGATCGCGATTCTGGTCACCATCGGGGTCTATGGCCTGGTGGGGGTGATCGTCAAGCTGGATGACATGGGTTACTGGCTGGCGGAGAAACGCAGTACGCTGGCGCAGTGGCTGGGCAAAGGGTTATTGGCCGTGGCTCCCTGGCTGATGAAACTGCTCTCTGTCGTCGGGACGCTGGCCATGTTTCTCGTTGGCGGCGGGATTGTGGTCCACGGTATTGCGCCGCTGCACCATGCCATTGAGCACTGGAGCGCGGGCCTGGGCGGCATGTTGGCCGCCTTGCTGCCGATGGTGGTCAATCTGGTGCTGGGTTTTATCATCGGTGCGGTGGTCCTGGCCGGCGTCAAGGCGGTGAGCCGCCTGCGTGGCGCTGCGAAGTAATCAGGTGCGGCGCCGCGTATTGGCGCCGCGTGGTCTACGCTAAACAGCGCGTCCGGTATCGACAGAAACCGCGTGCGCTGACGACGTCAGGTTTGCGCAACGTACTACGAGAGAAAGATGGATAAGCCACTGCGGTTGAAGTTGAAAAAGCGCTACTTCCTGACTCGCCCGGCACATGTGGTTAACGTTTGTTTTATCGTGGTGCTATTTTTCTCCACGCTGCTGATCTGGCGTGAAATCAACGTCCTGGAAGAGGCCTACGTGGCGAACCAGCGCAATAATCTGGCTAATGTCGCGCATGAAATGGATGGGCTGCTGCAGTTTAACATCGACAGGATGATGTTTTTTCGCCACGGTATGCAGTCCGCACTTGAACGCCCCCTCGACGTCGATGTGTTGCACGAGGCCAGCCAGCGCTATCTGAACCAGCGCCATCAGGAGATTTGGCGGGTGGCGCTCCCGAACCGCCGGACGCTGCCGGTGTTTGGCGTCTCGGAGAGCGTCGTCAGGGAGAACCCGCTGCTCTTGCCGGACGATCCGCTGGTGGTCAATGAACTGATGGCGACGCTGGAGCTGGGTTATCTGTTAAATCTGACGCAGCATGACCGCGATTTTGCCGAGCGGATGCAATATATCTCCCGCAGCGGCTTTTTCACCTCGACCCTGCCGCTGCGCGATGAATCGCAGGTGAAGACGTACTATTCGCGCGCTATCAGCGCCCTCTGGTTTACCCGGCAGACCCAGCGGAACAATCCGTACCGCGGCGTTATCTGGCAAACCTTTCCTGACGATGACCCGCAGCTGGAAGAGCAGGTGGTTACCGCCTCGATACCGCTGGATTTTGCCGGTTACTGGCGCGGCGTGCTGGCGATGGATTTCTCAGTCAGCGAAATAAAAGCATTTTTAATCAGCGCGATGAAGGGCGGGCAGGAGGGGGAATACCAGCTTTATGACAGCCATCTTAGCCTGCTGGCCTCCTCTGCGCCGGGGAATGTCCTGACGCTGCTGTCGCCGCGCGAGCAGGAGCTGCTCAGCCGCGCGTTTGCCCATGATAACCAGGGCGGCCTGCGTCTGCTGACGCGCTATATCAGTTGGGCCAAACTACGGAATTTTGACGGCGTGCTGCTGCGGATCCACACCCTGCGGGAAGGCGTACGCGGCAACTTTGGCACCATCACCATCGCCCTGACCCTGATGTGGATCCTCTTCACCTTGATGCTGCTGCTCTCCTGGCTGGTGATCCGCCGTATGGTCCGCAATATGAGCGTCCTCCAGACCTCTCTGGAGTGGCAGGCCTGGCACGATGCCTTAACCCGCCTGCTCAATCGCGGGGCGCTGTTTGAAAAGGCGATGGCGGTCGCCAGCGCCTGCCAGCGCAGCGGACTACCGCTGGCGGTGATCCAGCTCGATCTGGATCACTTTAAGAGCATTAACGATCGCTATGGTCATCAGGCGGGTGACAGGGTGCTGTCGATGGTGGCCAGTACCCTTGCCGGCACTGTTCGGGAAGGCGATTTGCTGGGCCGCGTGGGGGGAGAGGAGTTTTGTGTCGTGCTGCCGAATACCACGCTGCAGGAAGCGGCGGCGATAGCGGAGCGGCTACGCCTGCGTATTCATGGCCGGGAGGTCTTTTTGCATAACAACGTGACGCTGCGGGTCAGCGCGTCGTTAGGGGTAAGCGCCAGCGAAGAGCAGGGAGAGTATCACTTTGAAGCGCTGCAGTCGGTCGCCGATGGTCGACTGTATCTGGCCAAGCAGAATGGCCGCAACCAGGTCTGTTATCGCAGCGAAGCGTGAGTAAAACGTTTCGCTCGCGCCAGCGGATTTGAGATTTATCTTAAAGTAATGTCTGGCGATCGTACTATCAGATGAAACCGGTTTGCGGCTAAGCCTTCTCGCATCAGCCTTGCAGCCCTTTCTGCTGCGAAGCGCCGACTTTCTCAATATTTTGCGTCATGAATATCTCTTGTCATGCAAAATAATTGAGGATAATGTTTCAACGCATCGGATTTCCCGGTGTAACGAATTTTCAAGTGCTTCTTGCATTAGCAAGTTTGATCCCGACTCCTGCGAGTCGGGATTTTTTTCGCCCATCACTAGCGGTTGGCTTCACTGGCGCTGAAATCATGAATATCGAGTTCAAATGCCTCCGCCAGTTCGCGCCAGGTATGCGCCCCGCGGCCATCGATACTGGCGCGCTGAGGGTCATCGAGGATGCGGTGGACTTCGCTTTCGCTGATCTCATTAATCGCCGCCAGTAGAGCATCAACGTTCACATCAACGTCGTTCCCGGTCTGGTCTGTCAATCGGTTCTTCATCATTACCCCCCTCGCTGAGCGTCGCTCAAGCCTTTTTAAGTATAGTCGGTCTAAAAAAACGCCAGTCACCGGCCGCGACGCTGCGAGCGGCGTGGTTTTGTTCTACACTGGCTGAAAATAGAGAGGAGATGGATTATGCAGGTGAACGATCGTGTCACGGTGAAGACCGACGGTGGCCCACGTCGATCGGGCGTAGTGCTGGCAATTGAGTCGTTTAGCGAAGGGACGATGTATCTGGTTTCGCTGGAAGACTATCCCCTGGGGATCTGGTTTTTCAATGAAATAGGGCACCCGGATGGGATCTTCGTGGAAAAAGAAATCTCGTAAAACCGAACTGGCGGGACCACCGCCAGTTTGTTTCAGCGTAGATTCACCTGAATACCACTGGTAATGTTTTCGGTCAGCCGAACGATGTGGTAAATCACCTGCTTATTATGCGTCTGTATTTTCTTTTTAATATTACCTTTGTGCGATGATACCGTTTTCGCTTTGATGTTCATTTGCGTTGAAATTTGCGAAGTACCATGCCCGGCCATCCACATTTGCAGCATATTTGATTCTGTTTTGCTTAGCGACAACGTCGGTAAATTCAACTGCCCCAGGCTCGTGTTCTTGTATTTAAGATAATTAACCAGAATGACATCAAGGTCTTTTGGGGTGATCGATTTTGAACTGATTAGCAGATTCTTACGTACCCGCAGATAGCGGTCAAAATGGATGTTCGCCAGCGACATAAAAATCACAAACAGCGTCGCCGGATTTTGCGTGATGATCTGGCGAATAATGTTATTACTTTCATCATCATGCACAAAGCAATCTTCATTCAGAAACACCACCGCCGGGCAACATGACGCACAGTGCCTGTGCAGATCCTCAGCGCAGTTGACCTCAACGATTTCCTGTTTTTTAATTCCCCGACTGGTCAGATATCCCGTAAGTCCCAACCGGGTATAACTGCACAAATCCATAATCATCGTTGACATGACCCATCCTCAATCAACACGTAACGATATACACTTCGCACTGGCTGTGCGAAGCAGTCCTTGCGGGCGGTAATAATAGTAGGTTTAAGAAAGAACCCATTAGTTCCATTAAACTATTCCGCATCTCTGCATATAATTTGCCAGGAAAACTCTTAAAGTAAAGTCGAGAACCGGTAGTGTGAGCGAATTAAAAACAAAAAGTGCCCGTGGCTGCTATGGTTAGGCGCCAAAGATTCTTTTACTTTCAGAATTTCCTTATTTCATATGAAGGTCGCGATGCCTGGCCGTGTTTTATCCGGCTTCTCCGCCCGCAGCGGGGGTGGAAGGCTTAACGCTTTAATGCCACAATACTTTTTTATCAGCTTGTGGGATGAATGATGAAACAGTTAGTTTTTGCTGGCATGGTGGTGGCGCTGGCCGGATGCGTGCAGGTTGATCGTTACGAAGACGTTGTTAAAGCCCCAGCGCCGGCAGGCCTGGAAGGCTACTGGCAGACGAAAGGGCCGCAGAATGAGATGATGAGTCCGGACGCCATCGCCAGCCTGATCGTCACCAAAGATGGGGACACCTTCGACTGCCGCCAGTGGCAGCGCGTGATCGCCCAGCCGGGGAAACTGATGAACCGCGATAGCGATATCTACAACGTGACCGCTTCCCTGGATATCTACCCGATCGAGCGCGAGGGCAACACCCTTTCCTACGATCGTATGACGTTGACCCGCGTTGAACGTCTCACCCCGGAGTGCGAGAAAGCGTGGGCTAAAGCGCGTGCCACCGCTCCAGTCAGCGCGCCGGCCACCGCGCACTAAGATTCCGGCGGGCCACCGCTGGCCCGTCCGGCGTCAGATGACTACAGCACCGCCTCCAGCACCCACACGCTGACGCTTCCTCCGTTACAGGTAAAGGTGGCGCAGCCTTCGCCGTCGGTTTCGACAATCTCTTCCCGATTGCCCAGGAAATCCCGCCAGCGTTTGTTGCCATAATTCTCGCCCAGCGTCAGGGTCTTTTCTCCCTCATCACCATTGGACATCACCACCACGCAGCCGGGATCCTCGTCCGTGCCGCTGCGGCTGAAGGCAATGCAGTTGGGGTGATCGAACCAGAGAGTCTGCACGCCGTGGGCAAAACGCTGACGGGCGTCGATCAGCTCGTGGAGTTGTTCGATAACGGGCATTTCTATGGCGTAGGTTTGTCCGTCGCCGCCGGTATCCTCATAGGAGGCGCCGAAGAGATCGGCATAGAAGACCGAGGGTACGCCATTTTCACGCAACAGGATCAGCGCATAGGCCAGCGGTTTAAACCATGGCTCAACAGGCGCCTCGAGCGCCTGCAGCGGCTGGGTATCATGGTTGGTGACCAGGGTGACGGCATGGAAGGGGTCGGCTTCCACCAGCGTCCCGCTGAAAATCTGGCTCATGTCGTAATCGCGCCCCTGGCGGGACGCTTCATGAAATTTCATCTGCAGCGGGGCGTCAAACAGCATCGTCTTGCCCTCGACCAGATCGATATACTGCTGGAGCTTTTCCACTTCATGGGACCAGTATTCCGCAACAATAAACAGCGGCTGCGGGGCTACCTCCTGAACATGCTCGATCCACGCTTTGTAAAACCATGCGGGGATATGCTTCACAGCGTCAAGACGAAAACCGTCGCAACCGGTTTGCTCCATCACCCAGCGCGCCCAGTATTTGATCTCTTCGGTGACGGCGTGATTACGAAAATCGATATTGGCGCCCATCAGGTAGTCGAAGTTGCCAAGCTCGTCATCGACCTGTTCATTCCAGCCTTCGCCGGTGTAGTCGTTGACGATTTTAAATACACCGTCTTCCGTCGGATTCTCGATGTGGTCAATGCCGCTAAAGCACTTGTAGTCCCAGACAAACTGCGAATACTGTCCGGCGCGCACCGGGAAGGTATAGCGAGTCCATGCCTCGCACTCGATGATCGTCTCGTCAATTTGCGTGCGATCCTGCTCATCAACGCGCTGCACGCGCAGGGCCTCTTTTTCATCGGCGCCCATTTTATGGTTCACCACCACGTCCAGCAGCACGGCGATGTCGTGCTCCTTCAGGGCGTTGATCGCCGCCAGCAGCTGGGTCTTATCGCCATATTTGGTGGCGACAGAGCCCTTTTGATCAAACTCGCCGAGGTCGAAGAGATCGTAGGTGTCATAGCCGACGGAATAGCCGCCCGAGGCGCCTTTGTAGGCGGGGGGCAACCAGACCATATTGATGCCGATTTCGTTAAGACTGGGGGCCAGCGCTTCGACTTCACGCCACAGTTCGCCGCCGGCGGGGTAGTACCAGTGAAAACATTGCAACAAGGTGGGGTTTTTCATCTTCCATGCTCCAGACGTCAACAGGCTGACCTTTGCAGTATGGGAGATATCCCGCAAAACGGGTGAGGAAAGCCCTGAATTTCGCTATACCCTAAAGCGGATCATATATAATAAATTTGCATAAGATGTAGCGTAACGATGTTGGTGTCGGGCCGTTAAGCGCTTTACACTACAGGAAAATCCTAACCTTCGGGGTATCTATGAAATTAGCACTTCTGGGTCGTCAGGCGCTGATGGGCGCGATGGCCGTTGTTTTGATGGCTGGCGTTAGCGTGAAAACTTTTGCGGCGGAAAACCTGCTCAATCAGATTAAAGAGCGCGGCACCCTGCGCGTGGGCCTCGAAGGCACCTATCCTCCTTTTAGCTTCCAGGGCGATGACGGTAAGCTGACCGGCTTTGAAGTGGAGTTCGCCAACGAGCTGGCGAAACATCTGGGCGTGAAGGCTGACCTCAAACCGACCAAGTGGGACGGTATGCTGGCCTCACTGGATTCCAAGCGCATTGACGTGGTGATTAACCAGGTCACTATCTCTGATGAACGTAAGAAAAAATACGATTTCTCCACCCCGTACACGATCTCCGGTGTGCAGGCGCTGGTGAAGAAAGGCAACGAAGGCGCGATTAAAACCGCGGCGGATCTGAAAGGCAAGAAAGTGGGCGTCGGGCTGGGCACTAACTATGAAGAGTGGCTGCGTCAGAACGTCCAGGGCGTGGATGTCCGCACCTATGATGACGATCCGACCAAATACCAGGATCTGCGCGTAGGCCGTATTGACGCCATTCTGGTTGACCGTCTGGCGGCGCTGGATCTGGTGAAGAAAACTAACAACACGCTGGCGGTAACCGGCGAAGCGTTCTCCCGTCAGGAAGCTGGCGTTGCACTGCGCAAAGGCAACGATGACCTGCTGAAAGCGGTAGATGGCGCGATCGCGGATATGCAGAAAGATGGCAGCCTGAAGGCCCTGTCAGAGAAATGGTTTGGCGCTGACGTGACAAAATAAAGGCCAGCGGTGAAAAAAGGCGCTCCTGGAAGCGCCTTTTTTTATTTAGCGCGTAACTGTGTGCATAATGAAGCATAACTGAGTCAGGAGGGGCCATGTCACTGCAAAATTTAACCCGCTTTCCGCGTCTGGAATTGATCGGCGCGCCGACGCCGCTGGAGTATCTGCCGCGTCTGTCCGATCACCTCGGGCGCGAAATTTTTATCAAACGTGATGATACGACGCCGCTGGCGATGGGGGGAAACAAACTGCGCAAGCTGGAGTTTCTCGCCGCCGATGCGCTGCGCGAAGGGGCGGATACTTTAATTACCGCCGGCGCGATCCAGTCTAACCATGTGCGCCAGACGGCGGCGGTCGCCGCCAAACTGGGCCTGCACTGCGTGGCGCTGCTGGAAAATCCCATCGGCACCCGTGCGGAGAATTATCTGAGCAATGGCAACCGCCTGCTGCTGGATCTGTTTAATACCCAGGTTGAGATGTGCGATGCCCTGACCGATCCCGCTGCGCAGCTCGACGAGCTGGCGACCCGTATCGAAGCGCAGGGGTACCGCCCGTATGTCATTCCGGTCGGCGGTTCAAACGCCCTTGGGGCGCTAGGCTATGTGGAAAGCGCGCTGGAAATCGCCCAGCAGTGCGAAGACGCGGTGGAGATTTCGTCGGTGGTGGTCGCCTCCGGGAGCGCCGGCACCCATGCCGGACTGGCGGTCGGCCTTGAACAGCTGATGCCGCAGGCGGAACTGATTGGGGTGACGGTGTCGCGCGCGGTTGCCGACCAGCTGCCGAAAGTGGTAGCGCTGCAGCAGGCCGTGGCCAACAGCCTTGAGCTGCAGGCGAAAGCCGACATCATCCTGTGGGACGATTACTTTGCCCCAGGCTACGGGACGCCAAATGAGGAAGGAATGGCCGCCGTGAAGCTGCTGGCGCAACTGGAAGGTATTTTGCTCGACCCGGTTTATACCGGCAAAGCGATGGCCGGACTTATCGATGGCATTACGCAGAAACGCTTTAAGGATGAAGGGCCGATTTTGTTCGTCCATACCGGCGGAGCGCCGGCGCTGTTTGCCTATCATCCTCACCTCTAATACAGAAACCACAGCATGCAAGAAAGTATTCAACTGGTCATCGATTCTGCGCCTTTTCTGCTGAAAGGCGCCGTCTTTACGCTGCAGCTGAGCATTGGCGGGATGTTTTTCGGCCTGGTGCTGGGCTTTATCCTGGCGCTGATGCGCATGTCGACCCTCTGGCCGGTAAAATGGCTGGCGCGCATGTATATCTCCATTTTTCGCGGGACACCGCTTATCGCTCAGCTGTTTATGATCTACTACGGTTTGCCGCAGTTTGGCATTGAGCTTGACCCGATCCCGGCGGCGATGATCGGCTTATCGCTGAACACGGCGGCCTACGCGGCGGAAACCCTGCGCGCGGCCATCGCCTCGATTGACAAAGGGCAATGGGAAGCGGCGGCCAGTATCGGTATGACCCCGTGGCAGACGATGCGTCGGGCTATTTTACCCCAGGCGGCGCGGGTCGCTTTGCCGCCGCTCTCTAACAGTTTTATCAGCCTGGTAAAAGATACCTCGCTGGCGGCGACGATCCAGGTGCCGGAGCTGTTCCGTCAGGCGCAGCTTATCACCTCGCGTACGCTGGAGGTCTTCACCATGTATCTGGCCGCCTCTCTGATCTACTGGGTGATGGCGACGGTACTCTCCTCGCTGCAGAACTATTTTGAAAACCAGCTGAACCGCCAGGAGCGTGATCCGAAATGAGTGCGATTGAAGTAAAAAGCCTGGTGAAAAAATTCCATGGCCAGACGGTGCTCCACGGTATCGACCTCGAGGTGCAGGAAGGCGAAGTGGTGGCAATCATCGGCCCCAGCGGCTCGGGTAAAACCACCCTGCTGCGCAGCATTAATCTGCTGGAGCAACCGGAGAGCGGCACTATCCGCGTCGGCGATGTGACGATCGACGCTGGTCGCAGCCTCGGGCCGCAAAAAGGGCTTATCCGTCGGCTGCGCCAGCACGTTGGCTTTGTCTTCCAGAACTTCAACCTGTTTCCCCACCGGACGGTGCTGGAGAACATCATTGAAGGGCCGGTCATCGTAAAAGGTGAAGACAAGCAGGAGTCGATGGCGCGGGCGCGCGATCTGCTGGCGAAAGTGGGCCTCAGCGGCAAAGAGAACAGCTATCCGCGCCGCCTCTCTGGCGGGCAGCAGCAGCGGGTCGCGATTGCCCGCGCGCTGGCCATGCGTCCGGACGTGATCCTGTTTGATGAACCGACCTCGGCTCTCGATCCCGAGCTGGTAGGGGAGGTGCTCAATACCATCCGCCAGCTGGCGCAGGAGAAACGTACCATGGTTATCGTGACCCATGAAATGAGCTTCGCTCGCGACGTTGCCGATCGGGCGATTTTTATGGATCAGGGACGCATCGTTGAACAAGGCGAGGCCAAAGCGCTGTTCGCCTCGCCTCAGCAGCCGCGAACCCGCCAGTTCCTCGAAAAATTCCTGATGCAATAGAGCAGGCGCAGGCGCGGCGGCTCGCTTTCGTGTGAGCCGCCGCAATGAGTCCAATTCCACGCTGGGGTAACACCCCATCGTCACGTCTTTGTGCTATTTACTCCCCTGGCCGTATACACCGCTTCCCATCCCCCCTTGTAGGGTGTAGAAAATGAAGGGAGGGGCCTTAGTTTCAGCGCAGCGAACTGGGAAAAGGCAAGTCTTCAGGCTAATAAATGCGACAGCTACGATATTTTATACATATAAATAAGATTTATGTGTTAGTTTTCTGTATTTATAATAATGATTATCAATCAGGAGTTATTTGCACAGCTATGAGGGACAATGATTTTTTCAGCTGGCGGCGGGATATGCTGCATCAATTTCAGTCCATGGCCGCCGCTCAGGAGGTTTATAATCTCCTGCAACGAGAAACAGAAACGCTGGAATATGATTTCTATACGCTTTGTGTGCGTCACCCGGTGCCTTTCACTCGCCCCCGCGTCACGTTTCAGTCGACCTATCCCCGCGCATGGATGTCTCATTACCAGGCAGAGAATTATTTCGCCATAGATCCCGTATTACGCCCGGAGAATTTTATGCGTGGCCATCTGCCGTGGGAAGATGGGCTGTTTCGCGATGCGCAGGCGTTATGGGACGGCGCGCGCGACCATGGTCTGCAAAAAGGGGTGACACAGTGCCTGACGTTGCCGAATCATGCTCAGGGTTTTCTCTCCGTCTCCGCGAACAACCGTTTGCCGAACGCTTATGCTGAAGATGAGCTGGAGCTGCGCTTGCGAACGCTGACGGAGCTGAGCCTGCTGACGCTCTTGCGTCTTGAAGATGAGATGGTGATGCCGCCGGAGATGAAATTCAGCCGGCGCGAACTGGAGATCCTCAAATGGACCGCGGAAGGAAAGACCTCTGCGGAGGTGGCGATGATTCTCTCGATTTCGGAAAATACGGTCAATTTCCATCAGAAGAATATGCAACGGAAATTTAACGCGCCGAATAAAACGCAAATTGCCTGTTACGCTGTGGCGACAGGGTTAATCTGAAGGCGCCTGCCGTTCTGCGTGCCAGACGTGATACCGGCTGTCAGTCATACTTTCAGCCGGTACAGGATTACTGCCGATAAGCTTGTTTAATTTGCTTAACGGTGCTGGAGAATACGGCGGCCTGAGCCTCATCTTCCATCTGCGCGATCTGCTTTTCCATTTTAATAATCACGCGACCCGCATCTGCCTGGCCCATCGCCTGCAGCATCAGCGTCATCATCGCTTTCAGGCAGGAGACTTCCTGCGCCAGTTCCTGATTATTTTCTGCAGTGGAAAAATCTGGTGTGCTCATCGATATCCTCGTTTACTCGCTGCGCTATTGCGCTCTACTCAATGTGAAGGCCGCGCAGTATACCACAAGCGACAGAAAAAAAAGGAGTGCTTAATTTCTGTTCTCTCATCTGAGCTGTGAATGGTTTTATGCTTCAGATAAGACGTAATAGCCATCGTCAGGCCAATAATTGCCACTATCTATTTAGTACGTTAATAATTGTTACATATTTAGCCTCGTATTTATGCGCTACGTAATCTGTTGTGTTTTTTGTGCCTTCTGTATGGGGATTGTTAAAAAATAAGACTCGTGCAACCGACTGTTCGCAATGACTTTCCACTGAGTGTGCACAGACATTGCCATAAATGAGAGCCAAATCGAGGCGAGGGCATTTTTTTGCCTTTTAAAATAGCAATAAAACCCGGTAATATGTGGGAGATAAAGTATCAGTAGCGTTATCCCTCATTCTGGAGATTATTCCTTTGATCAACGTTCTTCTTGTTGATGACCACGAACTGGTGCGCGCAGGGATACGACGCATTCTGGAAGATATAAAAGGGATTAAAGTCGCTGGCGAAGCCTGCTGCGGCGAAGACGCCGTCAAGTGGTGCCGGGCTAATTCCGCCGATGTCGTCCTGATGGACATGAACATGCCCGGGATCGGGGGTCTGGAAGCGACGCGCAAAATTGCGCGCTCGGTAGCGGGCACGAAAGTGATCATGTTGACCGTGCATACTGAGAATCCCTTACCTGCCAAGGTCATGCAGGCGGGGGCGGCAGGCTATCTCAGTAAGGGCGCCGCGCCACAGGAAGTGGTGAATGCGATTCGCTGCGTCGCGTCAGGGCAACGTTATATTGCCTCTGATATTGCTCAGCAAATGGCGTTAAGTCAGATTGAACCGGAAAAAACAGAATCGCCGTTTGCCAGTTTGTCTGAACGCGAATTGCAGATTATGCTGATGATCACCAAAGGTCAGAAGGTGAATGAGATCTCAGAGCAGCTGAATCTGAGTCCTAAAACGGTTAACAGCTATCGCTATCGGATGTTCAGCAAATTGAACATTCATGGCGATGTCGAGCTGACCCACCTGGCAATTCGCCATGGCCTGTGTAATGCGGAGTCGTTAGCAAGCCAGTGAGTGATGTTTTTGACGCAAAAGCTTTCCTGAAAACGGTAACTAGCCAGCCCGGTGTGTATCGGATGTATGATGCTGGCGGAACCGTCATCTATGTTGGCAAAGCCAAAGATTTGAAAAAGCGGCTCAGCAGCTACTTCCGCAGCAACCTCGCGTCGCGTAAAACGGAAGCGCTGGTGGCGCTGATCGCGCAAATCGACGTGACCGTCACCCATACCGAGACGGAAGCGCTGCTGCTTGAGCACAACTATATCAAGCTGTACCAGCCGCGGTACAACGTGCTGTTGCGCGACGATAAGTCGTATCCTTTTATTTTCCTCAGCGGCGATACCCATCCGCGTCTGGCGATGCATCGTGGCGCCAAACATGCGAAGGGCGAGTATTTTGGTCCTTTTCCCAACGGCTATGCCGTGCGCGAGACCCTGGCGCTGCTGCAGAAGATCTTTCCCATCCGTCAATGTGAAAACAGCGTCTACCGCAATCGCTCCCGTCCCTGTCTACAGTATCAGATTGGCCGCTGCCTCGGGCCGTGCGTGGCGGGGCTGGTCAGTGAAGACGAGTATGCACAGCAGGTGGAGTATGTGCGGCTGTTTCTTGCCGGCAAAGATGACCAGGTGCTGACTCAGCTCATCGCGCGGATGGAGAAGGCGAGCCAGAACCTTGAGTTTGAAGAGGCGGCGCGCATTCGCGACCAGATTCAGGCCGTCCGCCGCGTGACGGAGAAACAGTTTGTCTCTAACACCGGCGACGATCTTGACGTGATCGGGGTTGCCTTCGATGCCGGCATGGCTTGCGTCCATGTACTGTTTATCCGCCAGGGTAAAGTACTGGGCAGCCGCAGCTACTTCCCGAAAGTGCCGGGCGGTACCGAGCTGGGCGAGGTCGTCGAGACCTTTGTCGGCCAGTTCTATCTGCAGGGCAGCCAGATGCGCACGCTGCCGGGGGAAATTTTGCTCGACTTTAACCTCGGAGATAAGACGCTGCTGGCCGAGTCG
The DNA here is from genome assembly GCF_018223875.1 of Klebsiella sp. 54. Classification (NCBI taxonomy): domain Bacteria; kingdom Pseudomonadati; phylum Pseudomonadota; class Gammaproteobacteria; order Enterobacterales; family Enterobacteriaceae; genus Klebsiella; species Klebsiella sp. 54. The sequence goes on along the minus strand of NZ_JAGRRA010000007.1, from coordinate 179,567 downwards.
CTGTCAGAACTGGCGGGGCGTCGAATCCATGTGCAGACCAGGCCGCGGGGCGACCGGGCGCGTTATCTTAAGCTGGCGCGCACCAATGCCGCGACGGCGTTAACCACCAAATTGTCTCAGCAATCGACCATTCATCAGCGTCTGCAGGCGCTGGCCTCCGTGCTGGAGCTGCCGGCGGTGAAGCGGATGGAGTGCTTTGATATCAGCCACACCATGGGCGAACAGACCGTCGCCTCCTGCGTGGTATTTGACAGCAATGGTCCGCTGCGCGCGGAGTACCGGCGATACAATATCGCCGGCATCACCCCGGGCGATGACTATGCGGCGATGAATCAGGTCCTGCGCCGTCGCTATGGCAAAGCGATTGATGACAACAAGATTCCTGATGTGATCCTGATAGACGGCGGCAAGGGGCAGCTGGCGCAGGCGAAAGCGGTATTTGCGGAGCTGGACGTCCCCTGGGATAAACATCATCCGCTGCTGCTGGGGGTGGCGAAAGGTAGCGATCGTAAAGCCGGCCTGGAAACGTTATTCTTTGAGCCGGAAGGCGAGGGGTTTAGCCTGCCACCGGATTCGCCGGCTCTGCACGTGATCCAGCATATCCGCGATGAATCGCATGATCATGCAATCTCCGGCCATCGCAAAAAACGGGCGAAAGTGAAGAACACCAGTTCGCTTGAGACTATCGAGGGGGTGGGGCCGAAGCGTCGCCAGATGCTGCTGAAGTACATGGGTGGACTGCAGGGGCTGCAGCAGGCCAGCGTCGAAGAAATTGCCAAAGTACCGGGCATCTCTCACGCTCTGGCAGAAAAGATCTTCTACTCGTTGAAACATTAGGGGCTCTGTAGCAACATAGGGCTAATTTTTACTTACAACAGATAGTTACCCGTCACTATGCAATTTAATATCCCTACGTTGCTTACTCTGTTCCGCGTCATCCTGATCCCGTTCTTTGTGCTGGCGTTTTATCTGCCCTTTAGCTGGGCGCCGTTTGCCTGCGCGCTGATTTTCTTTGTTGCCGCTGTGACCGACTGGTTTGATGGTTTCCTCGCCCGTCGCTGGAACCAGAGTACCCGGTTCGGCGCCTTCCTCGATCCGGTGGCCGATAAAGTCATGGTGGCTATCGCCATGGTGCTGGTCGCTGAGCACTATCACACCTGGTGGGTCACGCTGCCGGCGGCGACGATGATTGCCCGGGAAATTATTATCTCCGCGCTGCGCGAGTGGATGGCGGAGTTGGGAAAACGCAGCAGCGTGGCGGTCTCGTGGATTGGCAAAGTAAAAACCACCGCGCAGATGACCGCCCTGGTGTGGATGCTGTGGCGTCCTTATCCGTGGGTGGAATGGGCAGGGATCGCGCTTTTCCTCGTGGCGGCGGTGCTGACGCTGTGGTCGATGCTGCAATATTTGAACGCGGCGCGCGGCGATTTGCTTGATCAGTGATCGTTTCGCCGTTATTTTCAGCAAACGATGCAAAGTTGCGAAAAATACCGTTGACTCACCGCGAGAGATAAGTAGAATGCAACGCATCGAACGGCGGCACAGTCTTCCAGACGATAACAAAATCAAGTGATTAGCAAATAACTTGATGATGCGGGAATAGCTCAGTTGGTAGAGCACGACCTTGCCAAGGTCGGGGTCGCGAGTTCGAGTCTCGTTTCCCGCTCCAAATTAATAGCATCGGCATAGGCGGGTGCTTCAGTATCAAAGGCGCGTTAGCAAAGCGGTTATGTAGCGGATTGCAAATCCGTCTAGTCCGGTTCGACTCCGGAACGCGCCTCCACTTTATATCCCGAGCCCGGATGGTGGAATCGGTAGACACAAGGGATTTAAAATCCCTCGGCGTTCGCGCTGTGTGGGTTCAAGTCCCACTCCGGGTACCATTGGGATAAAAGCAGAATAATCAAAGCAATAAGCAGTGTCGTGAAACCACCTACGGGTGGTTTTTTTGTTTTTAAATCCCTCTTCATCACGACATGTCATCCTGTTTCTCTTGTCCATCTTGCGCTACACCCGAATTATTGTCACTGGCTAAGCCTGCGCCTGGAGATACGGGGTGCCGCTCTGAATCCGGGCAAGGAGAAGCTTGAAGTCAAGGTCTGTGACCGGCACAGACTTCTGGCGTAAAGGCTTACCGTCGCGAAGCAGGTCCGAGTCGCGGTGGATAATCGGCTTAACGGGTGGGGGATAAGGCGTTCGGGACGATCTCGCTCCCCCAGGCCAGCAGGGAGGAAGCGAGTGGGTACAAGACGAGACAGCGGACCGGCGTTGAAACCGTCTCTATAGTTCGAGGTTGAAAGAAAGTACTGTCGATATAAATACCATCTCATCCGTAAGCGAAGGGAATTTGCCGGTAAATTTTTCTTCAGACTCTGGAGTAAAACGATATAGCGAATAATTATCCCCGGACGCGATGCTCTCCAGCTGAAGGTGAGGGGGTTTCCGCAGTGAAAAAGCTAACAGATAGAAGTTCGTCGTATGCTGAGCAAGTTCGGCGACTAATGCCGGGGGCACCTTTACAAGATTGATCTCTTCTCTGCAGCAAATGACAAAAAGCTTGCCATCCGCGCTTTTTAATATGTTCCTGAACCTCTTTACTGCCCGGACGTAATACGCCTAAACGGTTCGAGGGATCGCGATGGGTGAAAATCGTCCTTCAGGCAATCGATGACCATCGCGGGGCAGGAAAAAATCCAGTCAAAAGGCAGTGTGGTGTTTTCAGATTGAATTTTTTCAGTGTCCGCGATGTTAAACAATGACTTCCTGGCGACACAATGTGCTTTACAGCCAACCGCTCTTGAGTCTCCGTCCCTGATACACAATGTGGCGGGAGACACATATTCTCGAATGCCATTCTGGATGTTGTTAATCCCTTGAACTCGTCACTGTTTATCAGCGATGCGTTAAGAAGTTGCGCTGATTCTGCAAGCGGCTTGTCAGAAGTTGCGTGATAATAGTTTTCAGGACCGTCAGGATCTGCAGGTCGACCCAGTAATATTTTATACGTTGACTTTATTAATCATATTTTTAGATATTTTTCCTGGTTGTCATCTGCCATTTTTTATCCATTTGAAGCCGTAGTGGTACCTTATTTAATTGCTGCTTATATATAACAACATCAATCATGCGGTCTTATGGCAAATTGATTTAAGATTGGCAATGCAGTAAAAATAGCGACTGCAGGGAACGGCGTCGTTGAATATCCTCGGCAGAAACTGGTGGCTATCGATGTCTGGGCTGACAGCGGCAATATCGCGAATAGGATCGCCACGTAGTGGAGAACCACTTCATTGTCACCGGCAATCGCTCATTTGTCCCAGGACAAAACGATCTCTCCCTGCTACTATCGTCCGGACACTTCTCCCAGCCTGCCGGAGGCATCATGTTCACAGGGCTTTGCGCATTTCCGTTAACGCCGCTGCATCAGCAAAATATCGATGAAAAAGCGTTTATTCGTATTCTTGCTCGTCTTACCGATGCGGGAGTCGACTCCCTGGGCATCTTAGGCTCAACCGGCAGCTACGCTTATCTCAGTCGTGAGCAGCGCAAGCGGGTAGTGCAGGTGGCGAAGGCGCATGCCGGGTCGACCCCGATGATGGTCGGCGTCGGCGCCATCGCCACCAGCGAGGTGCTGCGGCTGGTGGAGGATGCCCAGCAGGCCGGGGCGGATGCATTGCTCCTGCCGATGATGTCCTATCAGCCGCTGTTTGCGGAGGAGATCTATGCTTTTTACGAGGAGGTCTGCCGGCATGCCTCGGTGCCGGTCTGCCTGTATGACAATCCCCGTACCACCCACGTGACGTTAACGGATGAGCTGCAGGGGCGCATTGCCGCCTTACCGGCCATCGCCTCGATTAAAATTCCCGGTCTGCCCGCGCCACAGGCCAGCGAACGGGTGGCGGCGCTGCGTCGTCATCTGCCTTGCGGCGTCACGCTTGGCGTGAGCGGTGACGTCCGGGCGACAGCGGGCTTGCAGGCCGGCTGTGAGGTCTGGTACTCGGTCTGCGGCGGACTCTTTCCCCGGATCTCACTGGCGCTGGTAAAAGCCATCCGTCACGGCGACGCGGAACAGGTGGCGGCGCTGAATAAGCAACTGGCGCCCCTCTGGCGGTGCTTTGACCGCTACGGCGGCAGCCTGCGGGTGATCGCCGCCGCTGCGGCCATCCTGGGATTGTGCGACCCTGACTCGCTTCCCCGCCCCTTGCTGCCGTTAGGGGAGGAGGCCTGTCGCGACGTGGCGGCGGCGCTACAAGGGCTGGCCTGATTGTGTCGGGTCGGCGCAGGCGCAATGGGCGCTGCCGGGTGGCTTTCTGCCGGCATTTCGGCTACTGTAGGCCCGATTTTTACCATGCGAGCCTGTGAATGAATACCGGACCCTTAAACGAAAACGAACTGGAATGGCTGGACGAGACGCTGGCGAAATACGCCACCGAAGGCGCTATTCTGGATGTCTCTGAACTGGATGGCCTGCTGACGGCGATCCTCTCGGCGCCCACCGCTATTGAACCCGCCCAGTGGCTGTTGGCGATCTGGGGTGGCGCAGATAATGTGCCACGCTGGGCCAACGACCGCGAGCGCGATCGCTTTGTCAATCTGACGCTGCAGCATATGAGCGATATCGCCGAACGACTCGAGTCTTATCCCGATCAGTTCGAACCGCTGTTCGGCACCCGCGAAGCGGAAGGTCAGGAACTGACCATCGTTGAAGAGTGGTGTTTTGGCTATCTGCGCGGCGTGGCGCTGAGCGACTGGTCGACGCTGCCCGCTGAACTTCAGCCTGAGCTGGAGGCGATTGCGCTTCACGGTAGCGAAGAACAGTTTTCCGCGCTGGATAATCTGACGGCGGATGAATTTATCGCCAGTATCGAGCGTATCACCCCGGCGGCGCTGGCGCTTTACCAGTACTGGATGGCGAATCCGCGGCCGGAGGTGGTCCCGCAGCCGGTAAGAAATGAGGCGAAAGTTGGACGTAACGATCCCTGTCCGTGCGGCAGCGGTAAAAAGTATAAGCAGTGTTGCTTAGCGAAATGAAAAAGGGGCCGGCTGGCCCCTTCTTTTATCCCACCGCCGGTAACAGCCCGGCGACGATGCAGAACTGGATCGCCACGATGCCGATCCCGCACAGCAGGACCAGCCACAGCGCCGGGGCGCCGCCGGCCACCCGCCAGGCGGCCTGCGGATGCAGTCGGCGACTCTTCATGACCAGCATGGCCGGTAACATCAGGGCCAGAACGGCCAACGCCACCCCGGCGTAGCCCAGGGCCATGACGAAGCCGCGGGGATAGAACAGGGCGAACGCCAGCGGCGGCAAAAAGGTGATCATCCCGCTCTGCAGACGCCCGCTGACGTTGTTTTTGCGCTGAAACATATCGGCCAGATAATCAAACAGCCCGAGCGAGACGCCGAGGAAGGAGGTTGCCAGCGCAAGGTCGGCAAACAGGTGTACTGCCAGCTCCACGTGCGGTGACGCTACCACTTCGCGGATCGCCTCCAGCAGACCGTTCAGACCGGCATGTTGCGCCAGCAGGGCGGTAAAGGCTGGGGCGTCAATACTGCCCAGCGTCGCCAGCTGCCAGAAAATATAGGCCACCAGCGGAATAAAACTGCCGATAATAAACACCCGACGCAGTTTACGTATATCGCCCCCCAGATAGCTGACGATGCTCGGCACGCTGCCGTGAAAGCCGAAGGAGGTAAAGATCACCGGAATGGCCGACAGCGCCAGGCCTTGCTCAACCGGCAGGGTGAGGAGATTCACCTGATGAATGTGCGGCATCAGCAGGGCCAGCATAATCACCAGGAAGACGATTTTGGCGCTAAACAGGAAGCGATTGAACAGGTCGACCAGCGCGGTGCCAATGCACACCACCGCCCCGCCGAGCAGGGTGAAGATCAGTACGCCTGCGGCCGGCGGCAGCTGCCAGTCCAGCCACTGGTTGAGGCTGGAAGCGAGTAATTCGCCGGCGCCACTGATGTAGGCCGCCGTGAGGGCGTATAACAGAAACAGCATGCACAACCCGGTGATCCACTGTCCGTAACGGCCCAGATAGCGCGCCGCCAGAGAACCGAGCCCCATATCGGCAGGGACATGCTGGTAGACTTCCAGCAGCAAAAGGGCGGTATAGCACATCAATGCCCACAGGGTGAAAAGTAAACCCAGCGTGACGGTAAACCCGACGCCTGCGGCGGCCAATGGCATTGCCAACATTCCTGCACCGATTGTGGTGCCGGCTACGATTAAAATACTGCCCAGAGTGCGGTTCTTCACGCTTTTCGCTATCCCTACAGCAAATCACAATAATTTATGCCGCGCAGAGTAGGGGATATTGCGTCTTTCGTCAAATCAGGGTTACAAGCAGTGTAATCAAAACTTTACGAATTCGAAAGGGCGAAAGCCTGCGCTGGCGCAAGGCGCGGGCCGCCGGTCTGGCCTAAGCTGACGTTTTTTTCCGGAGGGGTTATGTCTTCTATACATGGTCATGAAGTGCTGCAGATGATGCTGGCGTCGGGGGAGTGCTGGACGGCAGCTTCGCTGGAGGCGGCCATACACCGTCGCTTTGGCGCAGAGGCGCGCTTTCACACCTGTTCGGCGGAAAATCTGAGCGCTGCGGAGCTGGTGGCGTTTTTAGAGCAAAAAGGTAAATTTATTGCCAGAGCGACAGGGTTTACCACCGCAGAAAATAAGATTTGCCAGCATTAAAAATGCCGCGACGGAGAAGCGTCGCGGCGCGAGCAATTAATTCTGCGTATCGAGAGTGGCCAGCTCTTTGTCGATAAAGTACAGACCTTCACCGCTTTTCCCGGCGAGGGTCAGTTTGTCAATTACCGATTTAAATAATTTCTCTTCTTCATGCTGTTCGGCGACATACCACTGCAGGAAATTAAAGGTCGGGTAATCCTGACTGGTCATAGCCGCGTGCGCCAGTTCATTAATTTTTTGCGTGATCAGCTGCTCGTGCTCATAGGTCTGGCGGAACAGTTCATCCAGTGACGCATACTCGGCAAACGGGGAGGCGATGGCGTTGATGCGCGGCAGGCTGCCGGTGTCGGTCAGGTAGTCGAACAGGCGCTGCATATGGGTCATCTCTTCCTGGGCATGGCGGCGCAGGAAGGCCGCAGCCCCTTCAAAACTATGGTAACTGCACCAGGCGCTCATCTGCTGATAAAGAAGAGAAGAATAAAGTTCAAGATTCATCTGTTCATTCAGTTTGTCGATCATTTCCGTTTTCAGCATCGTCGCGCTCCTGGAATTAAAAAATAGATGTTATCGGCTGCCACTATAATTTGTTATTTAATTATTTGCAAAAAGTAAATTTAAAAAGGATTTATTAAAATGCTAATGGGAATAACACGCATTGGCAATTTAATAATAAATGAGAATGGTTTTAATTTATTATTAGTTTTTTGCGGAGGCGAAACGACGCCCTCTGCGGGTTGCCTGGTGGGGAGCGCCATGCGGAGTGGTCCTGATGAGGGGCGACACGGTAACCTGAGCGGCAGAGGCGGTGAAAGTGTGAAGCGCTGCGTAATTTTTAAAACAACTTTTCATAAAATTTGAAAGTTTGTTTTCCAGGTAGTAGAGTGCAGTCAACGCCAATGACATTCTGCGGGCAGGCCCGCACAGCATTCAGGAGAGTAAACCATGAAGATTGCACTGATGATGGAGAACAGCCAGGCGAACAAAAACGCCATCATCCTCAAGGAGCTTAACGCGGTTGCCGACGAAAAAGGATTTCCGGTCTTTAACGTCGGTATGAGCGATGAGAACGATCATCATCTGACCTATATTCACCTCGGGATCATGGCCAGCATCCTGCTGAATTCGAAGGCGGTTGACTTCGTGGTCACCGGCTGCGGTACCGGCCAGGGAGCGCTGATGTCGCTGAACATCCATCCTGGCGTGGTCTGCGGCTACTGTATCGACCCGGCGGACGCGTTCCTGTTTGCCCAGATCAACAACGGTAACGCGCTGTCGCTGCCGTTTGCCAAAGGTTTCGGGTGGGGCGCCGAGCTGAATGTGCGCTTTATCTTTGAAAAAGCCTTTACCGGTCGTAACGGGGAAGGCTACCCGCCGGAGCGCAAAGAACCGCAGGTGCGTAATGCCGGGATCCTCAACCAGGTCAAAGCGGCGGTAGTCAAAGAAAATTATCTCGACACCCTGCGCGCCATCGATCCGGAGCTGGTGAAAACTGCGGTCTCTGGCCCTCGCTTCCAGCAATGCTTCTTCGAAAACTGCCAGGATAAAGCGATCGAAGCGTTCGTCCGTCAGATCGTCGGGTAATCGTTATCAGGGCCAGCGCCGCTGGCCCTTCCATCATTCAGGTTTTCTTCGCCGACACGCTGCTGCCTGCCGTTTTAGCCAGATGCAGGCTGTCGATCATCCCCACCAGACAGATCACCGCGATAAACACAAATGCCAGGCGAAAGCTGATCCCCGGCACGGCGGAAAGGTGCAGCCAGTCGCCGACCTGTTCCCCCAGGCGAATGCCGATCGCCCCAAGCGTGATCCCCAGCCCCACCGCCAGCTGCGACGCGGTACTGAACAGGGTATTGGCATCGCTCATCTGCGCGGCGGGGACATCGGCAAAGGCCAGCGTGCTCACGCCCGTGAACTGGACAGAGCGAAACACCCCGCCGAGATAAAGGATCAGCATGATCGCCCAGACCGGGGTTTGTGGCGTGAGCAGCGCGCAGGCCAGCAGCGAACAGACGTTCAGCGCGCCGTTGATCAACAGCAGGCGACGAAAGCCCAGCCAGCGGATCAGCGGCGTGGTGGCGGGTTTAATGGTTAAATTGCCGACAAATACCGCCAGCACCAGCAGACCGGAGTGAAAGGGATCCATGCCGAACCCCACCTGAAACAGCAGCGGCAGGAGAAAGGGGACCGCGCTGATGGAGGCCCGGAACAGCGAGCCGCCGTACATCGTCACCCGGAACGTCGGCACCTGCAGGGCGTCGAGACGAACCATAGGCGCCGCCGCCCGGCGGAAATGACGAATGGAATATAACAGACAGCCGAAGCCCAGCGCGGCGAGGGCCAGCGTCGGCCAGAACTGCGGCTGACGATCGCCGAGCCGTTCCATCGCCGTGACCAGGCTAACCATCGCCACCGCGGTCGTGATAAATCCTGTCATATCGAAGGCGCGCCGCGCCGTTTCGCGGATATCAGGAATGATGCGCAGCGACAGGATAATCGCCGCAACGCCCAGCGGGACATTGATAAAGAAGATCCAGTGCCAGCTGGCGTAGCGGGTAATAAACCCTCCCAAAGGCGGGCCGATAATGGGGGCCACCAGCGCCGGCCAGGTGAGGGTGGCGATGGCCTTAATCAGCAGGTGTTTCGGCGTGGTGCGCAGTACCGCCAGACGGCCGACGGGGACCATCAGCGCGCCGCCGATCCCTTGCAGGATACGCATGGCGACAAAGGTATGCACCTCGCTGGAGAGGCCGCAAAAGATCGAGGCAAGGGTAAAAATGGCCAGGGCGAGGGTGAAGATAGCCCGGGCGCCGAAGCGATCGGCGATCCAGCCGCTGGCCGGGATCAGCACCGCGAGGGTTATCAGATAGGCGCTGATGCCGATATTAAGCTCGACGGCGGTGACGCCAAAATCTCTCGCCATGTCGGGCAGGGCAGTAGCGATCACCGTCCCGTCGAGAAACTCCATAAAAAAGGCGCCAGCCACCAGCAGCGCCGGGGCTGAAAAAGCACGTTCGTTACCGGAAGAGATCGCGGTGTTCATGTTGTCGCTGCCATCAAGGGGATCCTCGGCAAAGCGGCAGCAGAGGCGCCGCCAGCCACTCGGGTGGTGAAAAAAACCTGCCGCGGCAGGTTTTATTATCGTTATCGATTTAGGGTACTATTACGCTCCTGAAAAAAGGAGTAATTAATGTCTCAACATCTTACCGAACACGACGAGCTGGTTTCCGATGTGGTTGCCTGCCAGCTGGTTATCAAGCAGATCCTCGACGTGATTGACGTCATCGCGCCGGTGGAAGTGCGTGAAAAAATGACCAGTCAGCTGAAAGCCATCGACTTCGCCAGCCACCCGGCTTCTGCCGACCCGGTGACGCTTCGCGCGGTGCAAAAAGCGATTGCCCTGATTGAGCTGAAGTTTACCCCGCAGGAAGAAACGCATTAGTAACCGGCCCCGCGGATTACCGCCGGGGCCTTTTTCTTTAATGAGAAACCACGGTCTGCACTGGCGCAGGCTCAGCGGTTTTAAACAATTTGCTGTTGCCCCAGCACTCTTCGTAGCGATGGCCAACCAGATCCTCTACGATTGCCCGCACCTCCGGCGCAATATCACTGATTTTACCGCCTGCTTTAATCCGCGCGACTTCCTGCAGAACCACCAGATGAGCTTTACGGTCCAGTTTCATCTGCTTACTGAAGACGATGGCGGCCAGGGCTAAGGCGACGACACCGACGCAGAATACCACCGCGATGGCGGTCACGGCGCTTTCCGGTTGGCTGTGCGCTTTTGACTGGAAACCGTAAAAGCTCAGGATGGCTCCCATCGAAAACACCACAATCGAGCGCAGAATTTTCCCTGAGAAGGTCATGGCGCCGGCATAGATGCCTTCCCGGCGGCGTCCGGTGTAGATTTCGTCGACATCGGCGAGGAAGGTGTAAACGGTCCAGGGAATATAGTAAACCCCGCCGGTCCCCAGGCCGAACAGCACGGTAATACCGAACATCAGCACTGTCGCCAGGCCTGACGGCAGATGGAAGAACCACAGCGAGGTATACAGCAGGACTGCGAAAATCACGATCCCCAGCGCGAGGATATAGGGTTTGCTAAAGCCCTTTTTCACACACAGGCCGATAAACAGCGCGGTGGAGATCAGCTGCAGAATCGAGTTCAGGCTGTTCAGCCCGGCCACCATTGCCGGATCGTGCTGCAGAACGAATATCACGAAATAGGTAAAGATGGAGGCAAACAGCCATTCCGCGCCAAACCCGCACAGGTACATACCGAGATGTTTGCGGAACACGCGCAGATAAAAGGTGGAACGCATGTCTTTCGCCAGCGACAGCAGGGTGCTCAGCAGCCCCTTTTTCGCGCTGGTATCCACGGCTTCCGCACGCTCGCGCTCCCAGCTGCACAGCCACAGGCAGGTAATCGCGACGATCAGGATCGCGCCATAGGTCAGCCCGGTGAGGAAGAAAGGGGTGGCGGAATCTTTGCCGTACAGCAGAATGAACTGTCCGGGAATAAACGCGGCGAGGAAGTTGGCCAGCTTGCCGAAGATGGCTTTATAGCCGGTGAGCTTTGAGCGTAGCGAGAAATCATCGGTCATCTCTGTCGCCAGCGTCTCATAGGGCACCATGATGGAGGTATAGATGATCTCAAACACCACATAGGTACACAGGTAGTACCAGAAACTCAGGCCCTCTACCCATAGCAGCGGGTAGAACAGCATCAGAGGAATGCCGATCAGCAAAAAGAAGCGCCGACGTCCAAAGCGCTTGCCTAACCGCGTTTTGCCAAAATTATCCGTCAGATAGCCCATCAGCGGGTTGCTGATGGCGTCGATGATGCTGGCGACGGAGAAGATAAATGAGGCCTCGATCAGCGTCAGGCCGCAAAAGGTCGTATAAAAATAGAGTAGCCATGCTCCGCTTATCGCCAGTGCGCCACTCCCTAACAGGTTACCGCCGCCGTAGGCTAACTGATGGCGTAACAAGATCGGTCTTCCCTGCAGCCCTTCAGAGGCTGAAGCCGTGTATCTAGCCATAAAAAATAAACCTCGTGTTTTATATTTTTGAAACAGTGTTTTTATATTTCTTTATGACTCAACAAAAAGTGACCGCGCTCACTAATCCCCCCTAAGGGGTAACGGTGACGAGGGAATGGGATCGAGTTAAAACTTTTTTATTCGTTTGAGGAATAAATAGCAGGGGAGAATAGCAAGAACGGATTAATAAACAGGGCGGGGCAGCGCGAACGCGCTCCCCCTGACCGGGCGAGAAAGGCCCGGCGCGTCTGATTAGTGGGGGTTCTGTGACGCTCCGACGAGGGTCATCAGACGGCGATCGGTCTGTTCCATACCTATCCCGGCTTTGTCGGCATTGCGAATTTCCTCGAGCACGCTTTGCAGCAGCAGCCCATCCTGCTGCTGCTCTTCCGCCAGGCGGGTCAGAAAACGCCAGGTGTTGTCATCGCTCTGCGCTTTGGCTTCCTCGGCGAGACCGCTCAGCATACTGCTCCGCTGGCGGTAATCGACCAGGGTTTGGGTAAAGAGATCTTCCAGCGAGGTACATTCGGGATTACAGGCGCGGTCGGGATTGACTATCGGCCAGCTGCCGGCTTTTTTCAGATAGTCAAATACGCGCATGGTGAGGGTGATGCTGCATTGCGCGCGGTTGCGCAGAAATGTCGCGGCGCCGTCGAAGCGATGCCGGGCACACCACTCGCTTAAGTTCAGGTAAACGTTAGAGGCGTGGAACTCAAGGTTCATCTGGGTGTTTAGCTTTTGTGCCATTCCTGGAACTGCCATAAAAATATCCTTATTAACCGGGAAGGGGTTACTGGTGCGCGTCAACGGTTCCTGGAGCAAACAACAGGATAAAAGAGTGACGCGCTGCACTGTTGCAGAATAATAAAACTTTACACATTCCGTATGAGTCGGGTAATTTTTCCACTTGCCGACAATTTAAGAATACTCGCTGAATGCGATTAAGAAAACTCTCAAGATGGATAATTTACGTTTTGTTACACCATTATTCCTGCATGACGACATGCAGTGGGATTGCGGCTCAGGCTGGGGCGTGGGTGCGGTGTGTCAGGTATAAGTTATAGATATTTGACTACGAGATTCATCGTATAACTCAAAGCTATAAGTTATTTCAGAGGGCAATGTTTCGTTGTGATGATAATTATTTTTATTTTTTGTTGCAGGCTTTTCTATGCAGCGGGAATATCTTTTATCAATTCGGAATAAATTACGCAAAAGATCCGTTTTATCGCGATATAAAACGGCCGACGCTGGACTGGCGGCGCGCGTCTGTTGCACAACAGCGCCGGCGGGCAGTCGACCGCCGCTGCGACCCCCTTAGCCGCTGGTTATAACAGTGCCGTAACCCTCTGTTAAACACCCACTGACATCACAAGGATAAGCCTGCTGGTGGTATAGATGATCCTGCTATTCACTGGTTAAATTGTATGACAATTATGTCTTTTTTTATGTCTTTTTTTGCTAAATCTATGTACGCAATTACTGTAATTCCGCGATGTGATAATGCTCTCGTATGGAGAAATAATTTCCGGGTATTACTACTCTAACAACGGCAGTAGGGGATGCGATTTTTCTAATGCCTTGTTTTGATGCTGATAAAAAAGTTAATTCCGATTTTTCCCTACATGAAAGCGAATTAAAGCTGGAGTTTACCATGCACAAATTTACTAAAGCGCTGGCGGCCATTGGTCTCGCAGCGGTTATGTCACAATCAGCTATGGCGGAAAACCTTAAATTAGGTTTTCTGGTGAAACAGCCGGAAGAGCCATGGTTCCAGACCGAGTGGAAATTTGCTGATAAAGCAGGAAAAGATTTAGGCTTTGACGTCATTAAAATAGCGGTACCGGATGGTGAGAAAACCCTGAACGCCATCGATAGCCTGGCGGCCAGCGGCGCGAAGGGCTTTGTCATCTGTACCCCCGATCCTAAGCTCGGCTCGGCGATAGTCGCTAAAGCACGCGGCTATGACATGAAGGTGATTACCGTCGATGACCAGTTCGTCAACGCCAAAGGTAAACCGATGGAGAGCGTGCCGCTGGTGATGATGGCGGCCAGCGAAATTGGCGCCCGCCAGGGACAGGAGCTGTATAAAGAAATGCAGAAACGCGGCTGGGATGTCAAAGACACTGCGGTGATGGCCATCACCGCCGATGAGCTGGACACCGCCCGTCGTCGCACCACCGGCTCCATCGATGCCCTGAAGGCGGCCGGCTTCCCGGAAGCGCAAATCTACCGCGTTCCGACAAAATCTAACGATATCCCGGGGGCGTTTGACGCCGGTAACTCAATGCTGGTCCAGCACCCGCAGGTGAAACACTGGCTGATCGTTGGGATGAACGATAACACTGTGCTTGGCGGCGTGCGTGCCACAGAAGGGCAGGGCTTTAAAGCGCCGGATGTGATTGGTATTGGCATCAACGGCGTGGATGCCGTCAACGAACTGTCGAAGGCGCAGCCGACCGGCTTCTATGGCTCCCTGCTGCCAAGCCCGGACATCCATGGCTATAAAACCAGTGAAATGCTCTACAACTGGGTCACCAAGGGCGTTGAGCCGCCGAAGTTCACTGCGGTGACCGATGTGGTGCTGATTACCCGCGATAACTTCAAAGAAGAGCTGGCGAAAAAAGGGCTGTAACAGCCCGGTTGAACTGGCCCCCGCCGCGGCGGGGGCTGAGTGCAGAAGAGCGGAGTCGTTATGCAACAGTCTACCCCTTATCTCTCATTTCGCGGCATCACCATGACGTTCCCTGGCGTAAAGGCCTTGTCCGATATCAGTTTTGACTGCTACCCAGGACAGATCCACGCGCTGATGGGCGAAAATGGCGCAGGCAAATCGACGCTGTTGAAAATTCTCAGCGGTAACTACACCCCCACCGCTGGCCACCTGCAGATCGGCGGCCAGCAGATGGCGTTCACTAATACGATGGCGGCGCTCAACGCCGGCGTGGCGATTATCTATCAGGAGCTGCATCTGATCCCGGAGATGACCGTCGCCGAAAATATCTATCTTGGCCAGCTGCCGCACAAAGGCGGCATCGTCAACCGCTCGCTGCTCAACTATGAGGCCCGTCTGCAGCTGGAGCATCTGGGGCTGGATATCGACCCGGAGACGCCGCTGAAGTATCTCTCTATAGGCCAGTGGCAGATGGTGGAGATTGCCAAAGCGCTGGCGCGTAATGCCAAGATTATCGCCTTCGATGAACCGACCAGCTCGCTCTCCGCCCGGGAGATCGACAATCTGTTTCGCGTTATCCGCGAGCTACGGGAGGAGGGGCGGGTCATCATCTATGTCTCACACCGGATGGAAGAAATTTTTGCCCTCAGCGATGCCATCACCGTCTTTAAGGATGGTCGCTACGTCTGCACCTTTGACGATATGTCGAGCGTCAGCCACGACGCGCTGGTCCAGGCGATGGTCGGGCGCAATCTGGGTGATATTTACGGCTGGAAACCTCGTCCCTATGGCGAAGAGCGGCTGCGTCTGGAGGAGGTCAAAGCCCCGGGCGTGCGCACGCCGGTCAGCCTCTCGGTGCGCAGTGGCGAAATCGTCGGCCTGTTCGGGCTGGTGGGCGCCGGGCGCAGCGAACTGATGAAAGGTCTGTTCGGCGGGACGCGGATCACCGGCGGTCAGGTGTATATCGATGGCCAGCCCGTCGACATCCGCAAACCGGCCCAGGCCATCCAGGCCGGGATGATGCTGTGTCCGGAAGATCGTAAAGCGGAGGGGATTATTCCGGTTCACTCCGTGCGCGACAATATCAATATCAGCGCCCGGCGCAAGCATATCCACGCCGGCTGCCTGATCAACAACGCCTGGGAGGCGGACAACGCCGATCAGCATATCCAGTCGCTGAACATTAAAACGCCGGGCCCGGAACAGCTGATCATGAACCTGTCTGGCGGCAACCAGCAGAAAGCGATCCTTGGCCGCTGGCTGTCGGAAGAGATGAAGGTGATCCTGCTCGATGAGCCCACCCGCGGCATCGATGTCGGCGCCAAACATGAAATTTACAACGTGATATATGGCCTCGCCGCCGCCGGTGTCGCCGTGGTATTTGCCTCCAGCGACCTGCCGGAAGTGCTGGGCGTCGCCGACCGCATCGTGGTGATGCGTGAAGGGCAAGTCGCCGGCGAACTGCTGCATGAAGAAGCCAATGAACAGCAGGCGTTAAGCCTTGCGATGCCAAAAGTGAGTCAGGCTGTCGCCTGAGTAAGGAGTAAATGATGTCATCAGTGACTACGTCCGGCGCTACCCGCTCTGCCTTTAGCTTCGCCCGTATCTGGGATCAGTTTGGCATGCTGGTGGTGTTTGCGGTGCTGTTTATCGGCTGCGTAATTTTTGTGCCTAACTTTGCCTCATTCGTCAATATGAAGGGGCTGGGGCTGGCGATCTCGATGTCCGGGATGGTGGCCTGCGGCATGCTCTTCTGCCTGGCCTCCGGCGATTTCGACCTGTCGGTGGCGTCGGTTATCGCCTGTGCCGGGGTCACTACCGCGGTGGTGATTAACCTGAGCGAAAGCCTGTGGCTGGGGATTGCCGCCGGTCTGCTGC
This sequence comes from Klebsiella sp. 54, assembly GCF_018223875.1. Lineage (NCBI taxonomy): Bacteria > Pseudomonadati > Pseudomonadota > Gammaproteobacteria > Enterobacterales > Enterobacteriaceae > Klebsiella > Klebsiella sp. 54. The sequence goes on along the minus strand of NZ_JAGRRA010000007.1, from coordinate 163,276 downwards.
TGGGGGCAGTCAGTGGCCTGGTCAACGGCTTTGTCATTGCTCGTCTGAAGATCAACGCCCTAATCACCACGCTGGCCACTATGCAGATTGTCCGTGGCCTGGCCTACATTATCTCCGACGGTAAAGCGGTGGGCATCGAAGATGAGCGCTTCTTCACCCTCGGTTACGCCAACTGGTTTGGTCTGCCGGCGCCGATCTGGCTGACGGTCGCCTGCCTGGTGGTTTTCGGATTATTACTAAACAAAACCACCTTTGGCCGTAATACGCTGGCTATAGGCGGCAATGAAGAGGCGGCGCGTCTGGCCGGCGTTCCGGTGGTGCGCACCAAGATTATTATCTTTGTGCTCTCCGGTCTGGTGTCCGCCGCGGCGGGGATTATCCTGGCGTCGCGAATGACCAGCGGCCAGCCGATGACTTCGATTGGCTATGAGCTGATTGTTATTTCGGCCTGTGTGCTGGGCGGGGTGTCGCTGAAGGGCGGGATCGGCAAGATCTCCTACGTGGTGGCCGGGATCCTGATCCTCGGGACCGTGGAGAATGCGATGAACCTGCTTAACATCTCGCCGTTCTCGCAATACGTCGTGCGCGGGGTCATCCTGCTGGCGGCGGTGATCTTTGACCGTTACAAACAAAAAGCCAAACGTGCGGCCTGATTTCAGGCATAACTTTTAAGTCTACAGAGTAATTGCCGCCAGCGCCCGTTTCGCTGGCGGTATCTATCAAAAATGGCGAGGTTGGTCACACTGTCTATACTTACATGGCTAACATATAATTAACAACCAGCTTCGGCTGGCCATGATAAGGAGGAAACAGGGTGGATAACCAGATATCTGTACCGCCTGCGCTAACCGGAAACTACGCTTTTTTCTTTGACCTCGACGGTACTCTTGCCGATATCCAGCCGCACCCCGATCAGGTGGTGATACCCGACAACACGCTGCAGGCGCTCAACGCGCTGGCCCGGCAGCAGGGCGGGGCGGTGGCATTGATTTCAGGGCGCTCAATGGCTGAACTTGACGCGCTGACCCATCCCTGGCGGCTACCGCTGGCCGGCGTTCACGGGGCCGAGCGCCGTGATATCAATGGTAAAACCTATATTGTCTCTCTGCCGTCGGCCCTGCGGGATGAAATCGCGGCTGAGCTGAGCTCGGCACTGCAGGCGCTCCCCGGGTGCGAGCTGGAGAGTAAAGAGATGGCCTTCGCGCTGCACTACCGTCAGGCCCCGCAGCAGCAGACCGCAGTGCTGGAGCTGGCGCAGCGCATTGTTCAGCGCTACCCGCTGCTGGCGCTGCAGCTTGGCAAGTGCGTGGTGGAGATTAAACCCCGCGGTGTCAACAAAGGGGAGGCGATCACTGCCTTCATGCAGGAAGCGCCGTTTGCCGGTCGCGAACCGGTTTTTGTCGGCGATGATTTGACCGACGAGGCGGGATTCAGCGTGGTGAATCAACTGCAGGGAATGTCGATAAAAGTTGGCGCCGGGGAAACTCAGGCGCACTGGCGGTTGGCGGATGCCGCCGCCGTAAGGACGTGGTTGCAACATCTGGCGTATGACGCGCAAACCGAAAGGAGGGATGACCATGAGTCGTTTAGTCGTAGTCTCTAACCGTATCGCCTTACCGGACGATAAAAAATCGAGCGCTGGCGGTCTGGCCGTCGGCATCCTGGGGGCACTGAAAGCGGCAGGGGGTCTGTGGTTTGGCTGGAGCGGCGAAATTGGCGATGACCAGCAGCCGCTGAAGCAGGTCTCCCGCGGAAATATTTCATGGGCATCGTTCAACCTTAACGAACGTGACCATGATGAATACTACAACCAGTTCTCTAACGCCGTGCTGTGGCCGGCCTTCCACTATCGTCTTGATCTGGTCAGCTTCCAGCGCGAAGCCTGGGAGGGATATCAGCGAGTTAACGCCATGCTGGCGGACAAGCTTCTACCGCTGATCGAGCCAGATGATACGTTGTGGATCCATGATTACCATCTGCTGCCCTTCGCCAGCGAACTGCGCAAGCGCGGGGTCAACAACCGCATCGGCTTCTTCTTGCATATTCCTTTCCCGACGCCGGAGATTTTTAACGCGCTACCGCCGCACGCTGAGCTGCTGGAGCAACTGTGCGACTACGATCTGTTGGGCTTCCAGACTGAAAGCGACAGAACCGCCTTTCTCGACAGCATAGCCATGCAGACCCGACTCTCCGACCTCGGAGACAAACGCTATCAGGCGTGGGGTAAAGCGTTTAGCACCGAGGTTTATCCGATAGGGATCGATCCGGACGAGATTACGCGCAATGCCAAAGGTCCGCTGCCGCCGAAGCTGGTCCAGCTGAAAAACGAGCTCAAAAACGTGAAGAATATCTTCTCGGTGGAGCGCCTTGACTACTCGAAAGGGTTGCCGGAGCGGTTCCTCGCCTATGAGACGCTGCTCGAAAAGTATCCTCAGCATCACGGTAAGATCCGTTATACCCAGATCGCGCCGACGTCCCGCGGCGATGTGCAGGCCTATCAGGATATCCGCCACCAGCTGGAAACCGCAGCCGGACGCATCAATGGCCAGTTCGGCCAGCTTGGCTGGACTCCGCTTTACTATCTGAACCAGCATTTTGATCGTAAGCTGCTGATGAAGGTCTTCCGCTACTCTGACGTTGGGCTGGTGACGCCGCTGCGCGATGGCATGAACCTGGTGGCGAAGGAATACGTGGCGGCGCAAGATCCGGATAACCCTGGCGTACTGGTCCTGTCGCAGTTTGCCGGCGCGGCGCAGGAGCTGAACAGCGCCCTGATCGTCAATCCCTACGATCGCGACGAGGTTGCCGCCGCGCTGGATCGCGCCCTAAGCATGCCGCTGGCGGAACGTATTGCCCGTCATTCCGCGATGCTGGATGTGATCAGAGAAAATGATATTCATAACTGGCAGGCGCGCTTTGTCGACGATCTGCAGCATATTTCGCCGCGCAGCGAGGAGAGCCGCCTGCGGGGGAAGATAGCCACGTTCCCTAAACTGGCCTAGTTCAGGAAAAGGGCTAACCGGCGTTAGCCCTTTTCAAGGGAAACCAGCAGGACATCGACGCCGCAGCTGCCGACGATATTTTTCGCCGAGCAGGTGGCGCGCGAAAAAAGGGAATGATTATGATTGCCGCAGATCACCAGATCGACCTGGTGTGACCGGCAGAAGTCCTTAATATGATGGCCCAGTTCGCCGCAGGCGATGGTCATTTTTTCTATCGGGTAGTCCGCGTGACGCGCCAGCTCGTTGAGAAAATCACGCGTCTCTTCCTGCATCACCTCGCGCAGGTTTTCCATCATCGGCGCGGCGAACTGGTTATACAGCTCCGGATCCGTGGCGAGGGTGATAAAGCTCACTTTCGCGTTCACGGGGCGGGCAATTGACACCGCTTTTTTAATTAATACCTGACTCTCCGGCGTTGGCGCGACGGCAACCAGCAGATGTGAATAAGGCATCTGGCCTCCTTGAGATACGCGGAATAACCCTTTCTTTCCTTCTTTACTCCTGTTTACCCGGCTACGCAAGGGCCGATCCCGGGATTTGCGACGCTCTTCGCCAGTCCGCGTTTTCCCGACAAGATCACATAAATGAACCTAATTTTTTATTTAAAAGAAATGCTGTTTTATAAATGAGTGAAGTTGAGACATCGTCTCTTTGTCATTTTGCCATCGGCGGTTCTTCCGTGGCAAAAACACAAAGGTAACGTCGTTTCACTGCTTTTAGTGTAGCCAGGTACCCACTCCCTTCCGGTGGCAAATCCGGAAAGATTGTCGGCGTTCTCTTAAAAAAAGACACAGGATCACGGCGATGAAAACACGAAAGATTGGACTGGCTAACTACCTGGCCTACGGCGCGGGCGATTTCCTCGGCGCCGGCACCACGGCGCTAACCGCCGCATGGCTGCTCTACTTTTACACCACCTTCTGCGGACTCTCCCCGATAGAAGCCACGCTTATATTCGCTTCCGCCCGCGTACTGGATGCGGTGGTGAGCCCGCTGATGGGCTTTCTCACCGATAACTTCGGCACCACCTGGCTCGGCAAGCGCTTCGGCCGCAGAAAATTCTTTATTCTGCTCGGCATCCCCTGCGTATTCAGCTACTCGGCGATGTGGGTCGGCGAGATGGGATTCTGGTACTACCTGGTCACCTATCTGCTGTTTGATATGGTCTACACCATGATTCTGGTGCCCTACGAGACGCTGGTGCCGGAGATGACCGATGACTTTAAACAGAAAACCAAATTCTCCGGCGCGCGCATCTCAATGGCGCAAATGTCGGCGATTTTAGCCTCCTTTCTGCCGGGGATCCTCCTTACCTGGCTCGGCAAAGACAATGCCAGCTCGTTCTTTTATGCCAGTCTGGTGTTCTCGGTCCTGTGCGCGGTGATGCTGACCTTCGTCTGGTGTTTCACCTGGGAGCGGCCGCGTGAGGCCTGGTCAGAGGCGGCGCTGCGGGCGGAAGCGGAAAAACAGAACCTCACTCTCGCCCAGAGCCTCAATCGCCTGGTGATTGAGCTGAGCTCTACGCTGCGGATAAAAATTTTCCGCCAGCACCTCGGCATGTATCTGGGGGGCTATATCGCCCAGGACGTCTTCAATGCCGTGTTTACCTATTACGTGGTCTTTGTTCTGATGCAGGAAGCTTCTGTCGCCTCGAATCTGCTGGGGACGATGGCGATTTTCCAGTTTATTGCCGTGATCGCCATGATCCCGCTGTGCATTCGCTTTGGCCCCGCGCCGTCGTACCGCATGGTGGTGGTCCTCTTTGGCCTGAGTTCGCTCTCCTATGCGCTGCTCTATTACGCCGGACTGAGCGACGTCTATTCATTATTGTTGCTCATCTCTGCTGTCGCCGGACTGGGACGCGGCGGGATTAACTACGTGCCGTGGAATACCTACACCTATATCGCCGACGTCGACGAAGCGATCACCGGCCAGCGCCGAGAGGGGATTTTTGCCGGCATCATGACCCTGACCCGCAAAGCCTCGCAGGCGGGGGCGGTGATGCTGGTGGGCATCATTATGCAACTGTCGGGGTTTGTCTCCGGGCAAAAAATACAGCCTGAAGGGGTCAGCCATACCATTCTGCTGATCCTCAGCGTCGGTACATTGGTGGTGTTAGCCTGCGGTTTCCTCGTTTCACTGCGCTTCAAACTCAATCTGCATACCCACAGCGTCCTGCGCAGCGAAACCCTCAGAATGCGCGAAAGCGGTCACGCCCGGCCGGAGCTGACCAGTGCAGAACACCGCGCGGTGGTCGAGATGCTGGCGGGGATGCCCTACGACTGCCTGTGGGGGAATAACAATATTGGCTATCTGAATCGTCATAAACCTGCTGCCCCGGCGCTCACCCAGGGCGGCGCTTTGAATTCGACATATACCCGAGGTTAACAACATGAAAGTTTGGCCGGTCAAACATAGCCCATTACTCTGTCAGCCTGAGCGTTTTATCGCCCGCAGCGAACTGCAGGCGCTGATCCGCAACGTGACGCAAAACCTGGTGAATATTAAAGATGAGAGCGGGCAATTTTTACTGCGCCTGGATGACGGGCGCGTTATTGATACCAAAGGCTGGGCCGGCTGGGAGTGGACCCACGGCGTCGGACTGTACGGCATCTATCAGTATTATCAGCAAACCGGCGATATCGAGATGCGCGATATCATCGACCGCTGGTTTGCCGACCGCTTCGCCGAGGGGGCAACGACCAAAAACGTCAACACCATGGCGCCGTTTCTGACCCTGGCTTATCGCTTTGAAGAGACCGGGTGTAAGGCGTATCTGCCGTGGCTGGAGAGCTGGGCGGAGTGGGCGATGTATGAGATGCCGCGTACCGAGCAGGGCGGTATGCAGCACATCACCCTGGCGGAAGAGAACCACCAGCAAATGTGGGATGACACGCTGATGATGACCGTGTTGCCGTTAGCCAAAATAGGCAAGCTGCTTCACCGTCCGCAGTATGTGGAGGAGGCGACCTATCAGTTCCTGCTTCATGTGCAGAACCTGATGGACCGGGAAACCGGGCTGTGGTTTCACGGCTGGAGCTATGACGGTCGGCATAACTTTGCCCGGGCGCGCTGGGCACGGGGCAACAGCTGGCTCACCATGGTGATCCCGGATTTTCTTGAGTTAGTGGATCTTCCGGAAGGGAATGCGGTACGGCGCTATCTGACCGAGGTGCTGAACGCGCAAATTGCCGCTTTAGCGAAATGCCAGGATGACAGCGGCCTGTGGCATACCCTGCTGGACGACCCGCACTCTTATCCTGAGGCTTCGGCGACCGCCGGCTTTGCCTACGGCATACTTAAAGCGGTGCGCAAGCGATATGTCGGGCAGCACTATGCCGGGGTGGCAGAAAAAGCGATTCGCGGAATTGTGCAGAATATATCGCCGCAGGGGGAGCTGCTGCAGACTTCCTTTGGCACCGGAATGGGGTCAGACCTCGATTTCTATCGCCAGATCCCACTCACCTCGATGCCCTACGGCCAGGCGATGGCGATCCTCTGTCTGACCGAGTATCTGCGCAAGTATTTCTGAACAAGAGAGCCCGCTGGCGCGGCGCCTGAAAAAACTAACCCGGCTTTCGCCGGGTTGGTTTTACATACGCTCGACGGTTTCGATACCGAGGGTATCAAGACCCAGCTTGAGGGTTTTCGCCGTCAGCAGCGCCAGCTTCAGGCGGCTGTTGCGGGTCGCTTCGCTCTCCGCGCTGAGGATCGGGCAGTGCTCGTAGAAACCGGAGAACAGGCCCGCCAGATCGTAGAGGTAGGCGCACATCACGTGCGGCGTCCCTTCGCGAGCGACCACGGAGAGGGTCTCTTCAAACTGCAGCAGGCGCGCGGCCAGCTGGGCTTCGCGATCTTCCGCAATTACCACCGGCGCGTCGGTGAGGGCGTTTTCATCAATGCCGGCTTTGCGAAACACGGAGAGCACGCGGGTATAGGCATACTGCATATACGGCGCGGTGTTGCCTTCGAACGCCAGCATATTATCCCAGTCGAAAACGTAGTCGGTGGTGCGGTTTTTCGACAGGTCGGCATATTTCACCGCGCCGATACCCACCACTTTCGCCAGATTTTCCAGCTCATCAGCGGACATCTCCGGGTTCTTCTCGGCCACCAGGCGACGCGCGCGCTCCAGCGCTTCGTCCAGCAGATCCGCCAGCTTAACGGTGCCGCCGGCGCGGGTTTTAAACGGCTTGCCATCTTTACCCAGCATCATGCCGAACATATGGTGCTCCAGCGGCACGGAGTCCGGCACATAGCCTGCCTTGCGCACGATGGTCCACGCCTGCATCAGGTGCTGGTGCTGACGGGAGTCGATGTAGTAGAGCACGCGGTCGGCGTGCAGCGTTTCATAGCGATACTTCGCACAGGCGATATCGGTGGTGGTATAGAGGTAGCCGCCATCCTTTTTCTGGATGATGACGCCCATCGGTTCGCCTTCCTTGTTTTTATACTCATCAAGGAACACCACGGTGGCGCCTTCGCTCTCAACGGCCAGCCCTTTGGCTTTCAGATCGGCGACGATCCCCGGAAGCATCGGGTTGTACAGGCTTTCGCCCATCACGTCATCGCGGGTCAGCGTCACATTCAGGCGATCGTAGGTGATCTGGTTCTGCGACATGGTGATGTCGACCAGCTTACGCCACATCTGCAGGAAGTACTCATCGCCGCCCTGCAGCTTAACCACGTAGCTGCGTGCGCGCTCGGCGAAGGCTTCGTCTTCGTCGTAGTGTTTTTTCGCTTCGCGATAGAAACCTTCGAGGTCGGCCAGGGCCATCTCACCGGCGTTTTCCTGCTGCTGTTTTTCCAGATACGCGATCAGCATGCCGAACTGGGTGCCCCAGTCGCCGACGTGGTTGGCGCGGATCACCTTATGGCCAAGAAACTCCAGGGTACGGACCGAGGCATCGCCAATGATGGTCGAACGCAGATGGCCGACGTGCATCTCTTTCGCCACGTTCGGCGCCGAGTAGTCGACGACGATGGTCTGTACCTGTGGCGTGGCGACGCCCAGGCGTTCGGACTGCAGCGCGCGGTTGACGTTGTCCGCCAGGAACGCGGGGTCAAGGAAAATATTGATAAAGCCCGGCCCGGCGATTTCAACCTTGCTGGCAATGCCGTTGAGGTCAAGATGAGACAGTACCTGCTCTGCAAGTTGTCGCGGCGCCATGCCCAGTTTTTTGGCGACAGCCATCACGCCGTTGGCCTGATAGTCACCGAACTGAACTTTTGCTGACTGGCGGACCTGAGGTTCGCAATCGGCAGGCGCGCCTGCCGCGATCAGGGCCTGGCTGACTTTTTCTGAGAGAAGAGCCTGAATATTCACCGGAATACCTTACGTGTAATGCGCCAGCCCCCGAGGGAGGCGGCGCCGGAATGTGGACAAATTAGGGCGGGAGTATACTGCATTTGTCCCCGTCCGTCAGCATCGCGCGCGGCCCGGCGGCGTGGGCAATCCATCGCCGGTCAGTCACGCAGCGGCAGGGTGGCGGTTGGTCCGCGGCCGGAAACACGGTAGATTAGCCTTTTTATTATTGACGAACCTAATTGACGAGCAAACCCATGGCGAACTGGCAGCAGATTGAACAACTGGCCGATATTACGGCGGATCTCCCGCGATTTTCCGATGCGCTGCAGCGCTTCGCTGCGCGACTGGGACTGGAGATCGGCGGACTCGACGCCGACCATATCTCCCTGCGCTGTCATCAGAACACTACCGCGGAGCGCTGGCGCAGCGGTCTGGCGCAGTGCGGCACTCTGCTGTCGGAGAATATAATCAACGGCCGGCCTATCTGCCTGTTTAAACTGGCGGAGCCGGTCTGCGTGGCGCACTGGCGCTTCCATATCGTTGAGCTGCCGTGGCCGGGTGAAAAGCGCTATCCCCATGAAGGCTGGGAGCATATCGAAATTGTCCTGCCCGGCGATCCGGCTACCTTGAATGCCCGCGCTCTGGCGCTGCTGGCCGATGACGGACTCAGCCAGCCGGGGATCGTCGTCAAAACCAGCTCGCCGAAAGGGGAACACGAGCGCCTGCCTAATCCCACCCTGGCGGTCACCGACGGCAGCGTGACGGTCAAATTTCATCCGTGGTCTATTGAACAAATCGTCGCCAGCGAGCAAGCCGATACGTAACAGTGTGAAGCTGCGCGGCGTCTGCCGCGTGAAATCATGACATGCTAAGAAAGTTGTCTGGATCAGGGAGTGAGGAATGGCGGTACTGGAAGTTTGTTGTTACAGCATGGCGTGCGCCAGGGAAGCTGAGCGCTGCGGCGCCGATCGTATTGAACTCTGCGCCGCGCCGCAGGAAGGGGGATTAACCCCCTCTTACGGGGTGCTGGTCTCGGTCCGCGAGGCGATTACTCTCCCGGTGCATCCGATTATCCGCCCGCGTGGCGGCGACTTCTGCTATACCGAAGAGGAGTTCGCCGCGATGCTTAGCGACATCCGCATGGTGCGGGAGCTCGGCTTTCCCGGGCTGGTGACCGGCGTACTGGATGTCGATGGTCAGGTCGATATCCCGCGGATGAAAAAAATAATGGCTGCGGCCGGGCCGCTGGCGGTGACCTTTCATCGCGCGTTCGATCTGTGCGCCGACCCGCGTCAGGCCTGGAAGACTCTGGGTGAGCTGGGGGTTAAACGTATCCTGACTTCCGGTCAGCAATCCTCGGCGGAGAAAGGTATTTCATTAATTACGGAACTTATTGCCGCAGGGGATACTCCAATCATTATGGCCGGTGCGGGAGTGCGCGCCGCGAACCTGCCGCTGTTTCTGCAGGCGGGGGTGAAAGAGGTTCATAGCTCTGCAGGCCAGTGGTTGCCATCGGAAATGCGCTTTCGTCACCCAGGCGTTTCGATGTCAGCCGATCCCGATGCGGACGAATACAGACGCTACGCCGTGAATGGCGCAGCGGTGGCGGAGATGAAAAAGATAATTTCCGCTAACAGAAGTTAAACGGTTTTTGCTGCACATCATGTCGCCCAATATGATGATTGCCCGTACCAGGCCCCTGCCCATTAAACAGGGGCCTTTTTTTATCTCGCTTTTTTTGCCAGCGACTGCTGGGTTTCCGGTTTAGTGGCAATGATCACAGCCCGTAATGGCGCCGGATAGCCTTCCACGGTTTTGCGCTGATCCCGCGGGTCGAGGAAATCGGCCAGCGATTCGCTGGTCATCCATTCTGTGCGCCGCTGCTCCTCCGTCGAGGTGACGCAGGCGTCGACGATGCGCACATCGATAAATCCGCACTTCTCCAGCCACATTTTCAGGGCCGCCGCCGAGGGGATAAAATAGACGTTGCGCATCTGCGCATAACGGTCGCCCGGAACCAGCACCGTATTTTCATCCCCTTCGACCACCAGCGTCTCCAGCACCAGCTCGCCTCCCGGCGCCAGCTGATCTTTCAGCTGCCACAGATGATCCAGCGGCGAGCGGCGGTGGTAGAGCACGCCCATCGAGAACACGGTGTCGAAGGCCTCCAGTGCCGGCAACTGCTCGATGCCCAGCGGCAGGAGATGCGCCCGCTGGTCGTTGCCGAGGAGCTTACGTACCGCTTCAAACTGACACAGGAACAGCTGGGTGGGATCGATGCCGACCGCCAGATGCGCGCCGGCGCCGATCATCCGCCACATGTGATAGCCGCTGCCGCAGCCCACGTCGAGGATGGTTCGTCCGCTAAGATCGGACAGGTGCGGCAGGACGCGCTCCCATTTCCAGTCGGAGCGCCATTCGGTATCGATGTTGATGCCGTACAGCGAATAAGGCCCTTTGCGCCATGGCATCAGGTTTTTCAGCAGATTTTCTATCCGCAGCCGATGGCCTTCGCTGAGCGGCGTTTCGCTTTCGGCGGTGACGCTGTGCAGGAGGTCCAGACGCCAGGGCGTTAATTCCGGAAGAAACTCAACGGCGCGCTCCCATTCGCGAAACTTGCCGTGTAGGGCCTCGCGCTGCCAGGCGGCTACCTGGGCAGGCAGCGTCTCCAGCCAGTGAGACAGCGGGCTTTTGGCGATCAGCTGATAGAAGTTACTGAAGTCGATCATGCCTGCTCCCCGGATTTTACTGCCACCAGCGAGCCAAAGTTAAAGCACTGGAACCACAGTTCGGCATGTTCGAACCCAGCCTGACGCAGGCGTTTTTTATGGGTTTCCACAGAGTCGGTCAGCATTACATTTTCCAGCATGCTGCGTTTTTGACTGATCTCCAGCTCGCTGTAGCCGTTCGCGCGCTTAAAGTCATGATGCATATTGAACAGCAGCTCGCCGACGTGGGCGTCTTCGAAGCTAAATTTCTCCGAGAGCACCAGCGCGCCGCCGGGATTCAGCCCCTGATAGACTTTATTGAGGATCGCCTGGCGATCGCCCGGCTCAAGGAACTGAATGGTAAAGTTCAGGATCACCAGCGAGGCGTTTTCAATGGTCACATCGCGGATATCTCCTTCAATCACCTCGACCGGCGTCGGTGCTTTATAGGCGTCAATATGGCGACGGCAGCGCTCCACCATCGCCGGGGAGTTATCGATGGCGATAATGCGGCAGCCCGGGTGGCTAATATTGCGGCGCACGGAAAGAGTGGCGGCGCCCAGCGAACAGCCAAGATCGTAAACCTGGGTGTGGGGCTGAACGAAGCGCTCAGCCAGCATGCCGATCATCGAGATGATATTGGAGTAGCCAGGCACAGAACGCTGGATCATATCGGGGAAGACTTCAGCAACCCGTTCATCAAAGGTCCAGTCGCCGAGGCTGGCAATCGGCGCGGAAAAAAGCGTATCGCGGTGAGACATAACGTTAAACCCGAAAAAACGAAAACGGCGTATTGTGCGCTAACGGAGGGAGAAAACCAACTCCCAGGGCATATACCAGAGATTGGCCAGCACCATCAGCAACAACGCGCACCAGGTGGCGCTCATGCCGGAGCGGCGCCAGTGGTAGACACGGTGATGAAAACCCCAGGAGTGCATCAGTCGTCCGAGGATCAATAAAATGCCGCAAACGTGCACCATCCAGGTCTGGGCGCCGTTCATCTCCATAAATAACAGCAAAATGAGGCCAATCGGCACATATTCGACGGCATTGCCGTGAACGCGGATGGCGACCTGCAGCTCGCTGAAGCCGCCGTCGCCATAGCCTACATGGTATTGGGTGCGCAAACGCACCACGTCAAATGAGAACTTCACTAACAATAACGCACCTAAAACGGCATACAGCGCGCTGACCATACGAAAACTCCCTTTAACTCTGGCAGATGGCTCCGGATATGATAGCAGGATATCAGAAAAGAGAAGATTGCTGCGGAATCGACGGCGCATTTCCTAGCGCCGGCAGAGCAGCGCGCAGATCGCCCCACAGGGTATCCACCAGCGCCGGCGCGTAGGCAATGTCGGGGGTATGGAGGAACAGCCACGGCGTCCCCGACTGATGCCATTTCGGCAGCGTCTGCAGCCAGACGCGAAACAGTTCCCGATTATGGACCATATCGTCGCCGCCAATAAATCGCACCATTGGCTGCCGGGCGGTCATCACTGCATGCACCGGCACCTTCGGTTTCTTTTGTTGCGCGTCGATCATCGCCGGACTGGTGGCCGCGGCGCTGTGGACCGGGCGGCTGTCGAGGATCACGCGGTTGACGTTGCGCTGGTGCAGCCCGCGGTTGAGCTGCTGTTCCGCTTCCCCTTTGGCGAAGAACTCGGGGTGACGAACTTCGACGCCGTAGGTGAAATCCTTCGGCAGCCCATCGAGAAAGTGCCATAGCGCGGGGAGATCGCGAGGACCAAAGGTCGCCGGCAGCTGCAGCCAGTACTGGCCGATGCGCGAGGCCAGCGGCGCCAGGCGGGTGAAGAATTCACTACTTAACTCGTCGCAATGGCGCAGGGCGGCCTGGTGCGAGATAGTCGCCGGGAATTTAAAGCAGAAGCGGAAGTCATCGTGGGTCTGCTCGTACCAGCGGGCGACAATCTCCGGCTTGGGCAGCGCATACAGGGTGGTGTTGCCCTCGACGCAATTGAAGTGGCGGGCGTACTCTTCAAGGCTGGTGATGCCAAGGCGCACCCATTTCGGGTGCGACCACTGGGGAAGCCCAATATAAATCATAACGCGGCGAGGATCTCCTCGGTGCTGCGCACGCGGCCGATGCGCGGGAAAATATGCGTCATGCTGCCCTGATGCTGTTCGGCGGAGGCGGCGCTGCAGGCATCTTCGGCGATGACCAGGTTAAAGCCCAGCTCCCAGGCGTTGCGGGCGGTGGATTCGACGCCGATGTTGGTGGAGATGCCGCAGAGAATAATGGTGTCGATACCGCGGCGGCGCAGCTGAAGCTCAAGGTCGGTGCCATAGAACGCGCCCCACTGGCGTTTGGTCACTTCGATATCGCGCTCTTGTTTACCCAGCGCGGCCGGATAGGCCCACCAGTTCTCAGGCAGCGTATGCGCCCCGGCCTGAGCGTCGACAGGTTGTTTCAGCGCTTCGGCGAAATCGGCCGACCAGCCGACGCGGACCATGATCACCGGCGAACCCTGTTGCCGGCATTTGTCTGCCAGGCGAGCGGCGCGCGCCACCACCTCGTCAGCCCGATGTGGGCCGCCGGCGAAAGGCAGAATGCCTTCCTGCAGATCGATCACCACCAGCGCCGTGTTTTTCGCATTGAGTTCTAACATGGTATCCCCGTATCTTCATCTGTTGTCAGGCGGCTACAATACCTTTGCGGCTTCAGCAAAAGGGTAACAAATTTTGTTAATTTATGTGAGTGTGGACGTTAAGCGCGCAGCAAAGCAGCGTACATCGTGCGTCGGACTTATCGAACGACAGAATTTCCAGTATAATAGCCGCCTTTTTTCATTCAGTTGTGACATCAGCTAAAGCTGCGACCTCGTCGCCTGCAGGGCAGACGACAATCCGCCGACGGCTAAGTTAAGGGATATCTCATGCGTACAGAATATTGCGGACAGCTTCGACAGTCCCACGTTGGGCAGCAGGTGACTCTGTGTGGTTGGGTCAACCGCCGTCGCGATCTCGGTAGCCTCATTTTTATCGATATGCGCGACCGCGAAGGCATCGTTCAGGTGTTTTTCGATCCGGATCGTGCGGATGCGTTGAAGTTAGCCTCTGAACTGCGTAATGAGTTCTGCATTCAGGTCACTGGCACCGTTCGCGCGCGTGAAGAGAAAAACATCAACGCGGACATGGCCACCGGCGCTATCGAAGTGCTGGCTTCCGATCTGACGATCATTAACCGCTCAGAATCGCTGCCGCTGGACTCCAATCACGTCAACACCGAAGAAGCGCGTCTGAAATACCGCTACCTCGACCTGCGTCGTCCGGAAATGGCGCAGCGTCTGAAGACCCGCGCGAAAATCACCAGCTTTGTGCGCCGCTTTATGGATGACCATGGCTTCCTCGACATCGAAACCCCGATGCTGACCAAAGCTACCCCGGAAGGCGCCCGCGATTACCTCGTGCCTTCCCGCGTGCACAAAGGCAAATTCTACGCGCTGCCGCAGTCGCCGCAGCTGTTCAAACAGCTGCTGATGATGTCCGGCTTCGACCGCTACTATCAGATCGTCAAATGCTTCCGCGATGAAGACCTGCGTGCCGACCGTCAGCCTGAATTTACCCAGATCGACGTGGAAACCTCCTTTATGACCGCGCCGCAGGTGCGTGAGATCATGGAAGCGATGGTGCGTCAGCTGTGGCTGGAGATTAAAGGCGTCGATCTGGGCGACTTCCCGATCATGACCTTCGCCGAAGCCGAACGTCGCTACGGCTCCGATAAACCGGACCTGCGTAACCCGATGGAGCTGGTGGACGTCGCCGACCTGCTGAAATCAGTGGAGTTCGCGGTCTTTGCCGGCCCGGCCAACGATCCGAAAGGGCGCGTGGCGGCGCTGCGCGTGCCGGGCGGGGCTTCTCTGACCCGTAAGCTGATTGACGAATACGGCAACTTTGTCAAGATCTACGGCGCGAAGGGGCTGGCCTATATTAAAGTGACCGAACGTGCCAAAGGCATGGACGGGATCAACAGCCCGGTGGCCAAATTCCTGACCGCTGAAATCGTGGAAGCGATCCTCGACCGCACCGGCGCGCAGGACGGAGACATGATCTTCTTCGGCGCCGACAACAAGAAAGTGGTGGCCGACGCGCTGGGCGCGCTGCGTCTGAAGCTGGGCAAAGATCTGAGCCTGACTGACGAGAGCAAGTGGGCGCCGCTGTGGGTGATCGACTTCCCGATGTTCGAAGACGACGGCGAAGGCGGCCTGACGGCGATGCACCATCCGTTCACCTCGCCGAAAGATATGACGGCGGACGAGCTGAAAGCTGCGCCGGAAGAGGCCGTGGCCAACGCCTACGATATGGTCATTAACGGTTATGAAGTCGGCGGCGGTTCGGTGCGTATCCACCGCGGCGACATGCAGCAGACGGTATTTGGTATTCTGGGCATTAACGAGCAAGAGCAGCGTGAGAAATTCGGCTTCCTGCTCGATGCGCTGAAATACGGTACCCCGCCGCATGCGGGCCTGGCGTTCGGTCTTGACCGTCTGACCATGCTGCTGACCGGTACCGATAACATCCGCGACGTTATCGCTTTCCCGAAAACCACCGCGGCCGCCTGCCTGATGACCGAAGCGCCAAGCTTCGCCAATCCGGCGGCGCTCGGTGAACTGGGTATTCAGGTTGTGGAGAAAGAGGCAAAAGCGTCTCTGGAGAACAAGTAATATGTCATTTAAGCTGCCCGTTTCGGTGCTGGTGGTGATTTACGCCGAAGATACGAAACGGGTGCTGATGTTGCAGCGGCGCGACGATCCCGCGTTCTGGCAGTCGGTCACCGGCAGCCTGGAAGCAGGAGAGACCGCGCTGCAGGCTGCCGCGCGTGAAGTAAAGGAAGAGGTCGCCATTGACGTTGCCTGCGAGCAACTGACCTTAATCGACTGTCAGCGCACGGTGGAGTTTGAGATCTTTTCTCATTTGCGTCATCGCTATGCGCCGGGAGTGGAGCGAAATACGGAATTCTGGTTCTGTCTTGCGCTGCCTCATGAGCGGGAAATTACCTTTACCGAACATCTGGCCTACCGCTGGGTCAGCGCGACGGAAGCCGCTGCGCTGACCAAGTCGTGGAGCAACCGGCAGGCGATTGAAGAATTTGTAATTAACGCCGCCTGAAAGGGCGCGCTTTTTGGAGAGTTTTTTATGGCAGGTCATAGTAAATGGGCCAACACCAAACACCGCAAAGCGGCACAGGATGCCAAGCGCGGTAAAATCTTTACGAAAATCATTCGCGAACTGGTTACCGCAGCGCGTCTGGGCGGCGGCGATCCGGCGTCCAACCCGCGTCTGCGTGCGGCGGTGGATAAAGCGCTGTCTAACAACATGACCCGCGACACCCTGAACCGCGCCATCGCGCGCGGCGTCGGCGGCGATGAAGACGCGAACATGGAAACCATCATTTACGAAGGCTATGGCCCTGGCGGCACCGCGGTGATGGTGGAATGTCTGTCCGACAACCGTAACCGTACCGTTGCGGAAGTGCGTCACGCCTTCACTAAAACCGGTGGTAACCTCGGCACCGACGGTTCTGTCTCCTACCTGTTCAGCAAAAAAGGCGTCATCTCCTTCGAGAAAGGCGATGAAGACACTATCATGGAAGCGGCGCTGGAAGCTGGCGCTGAAGACGTGGTGACCTATGACGACGGCGCGATCGACGTCTACACCGCATGGGAAGAGATGGGCGCCGTGCGCGACGCGCTGGAAGCCGCTGGCCTGAAAGCCGACGCTGCTGAAGTCTCGATGATCCCGTCCACCAAAGCGGATATGGATGCCGAGACGGCGCCGAAGCTGCTGCGTCTGATCGATATGCTCGAAGACTGCGACGACGTGCAGGAAGTGTACCATAACGGCGAGATCTCCGACGAGGTCGCAGCCACCCTGTGATGCAGCCGCATCCACGGTTCACCGGAGGCGCGTGATGGCTATTATTCTCGGCATTGACCCGGGGTCGCGCGTTACCGGTTATGGCGTGATCCGTCAGGTCGGCCGGCAGCTGAGCTACCTTGGCAGCGGCTGTATCCGCACCAAAGTGGACGATCTGCCGTCGCGGCTGAAGCTGATCTACGCCGGGGTGACGGAGATCATCACCCAGTTCCAGCCCGACTTTTTCGCCATTGAGCAGGTCTTTATGGCCAAGAATGCCGACTCGGCGTTAAAGCTCGGGCAGGCGCGCGGGGTGGCGATCGTGGCGGCAACCAATCAGTCGCTACCGGTGTTTGAATACGCCGCCCGCCAGGTTAAGCAGACGGTTGTCGGCATTGGCAGCGCTGAAAAGAGTCAGGTCCAGCACATGGTGCGCACCTTGCTCAAGCTGCCTGCCAATCCTCAGGCGGATGCGGCGGATGCGCTGGCGATCGCCATCACCCATTGCCATGTCAGCCAGAATGCCGCTCAGATCAGCGAGACCCGGCTCAATCTGGCGCGAGGGCGCTTACGATAATCGCAAATCAGGCTGGATATCTATCCAGCCTTTTTTTATGATACCGCCAGATACTTAGACCATAACGCAGGAGCCCCACGTGATAGGCAGACTCAGAGGCATCATTCTCGAAAAACAACCCCCGCTGGTGTTGCTGGAAACGGCGGGCGTCGGCTATGAAGTGCACATGCCAATGACCTGCTTTTATGAGCTGCCGGAGGCCGGGCAGGAGGCGATTGTCTTCACCCACTTTGTGGTGCGTGAAGATGCCCAGCTGCTGTATGGGTTTAACAATAAACAGGAGCGTACCCTGTTTAAAGAGTTGATTAAAACCAACGGCGTAGGGCCAAAGCTGGCGCTGGCGATCCTCTCCGGCATGTCGGCGCAGCAGTTCGTCAACGCCGTTGAGCGGGAAGAGGTCGCCTCGCTGGTGAAGCTGCCGGGGATTGGTAAAAAAACCGCTGAACGCCTGATCGTCGAGATGAAAGACCGCTTCAAAGGGCTTCACGGCGATCTGTTCACCCCGGCGGCCGATCTGGTGCTAACCTCGCCGGCAGGCCCGACGGCGGACGATGCCGAGCAGGAAGCGGTTGCCGCGCTGGTCGCGCTGGGCTATAAACCGCAGGAGGCCAGCCGGATGGTCAGCAAGATCGCGCGTCCGGACGCCAACAGTGAAACGCTAATCCGCGAAGCGCTGCGCGCCGCGTTGTGAGGTAAGGGATGATTGAAGCAGACCGGCTGGTATCGGCAGACAGCAGCGGCTTCGAAGAGGCCGCTGACCGCGCCATCCGCCCAAAATTGCTGGCAGAATATGTCGGCCAGCCGCAGGTGCGTTCGCAGATGGAGATCTTTATCCAGGCGGCGAAGCTGCGCGGCGACGCCCTCGATCACCTGCTGATTTTTGGCCCGCCAGGGTTGGGGAAAACCACCCTGGCCAATATCGTCGCCAATGAAATGGGGGTGAATCTGCGTACCACCTCCGGCCCGGTGCTGGAGAAAGCGGGCGATCTCGCCGCGATGCTCACCAACCTCGAACCGCACGATGTGCTGTTTATCGATGAGATCCATCGCCTCTCGCCGGTGGTGGAAGAGGTGCTCTATCCGGCAATGGAAGACTACCAGCTGGATATCATGATTGGCGAAGGGCCGGCGGCGCGCTCGATTAAAATCGACCTGCCGCCGTTTACCCTGATTGGCGCCACCACCCGGGCCGGTTCGTTGACCTCGCCGCTGCGCGACCGCTTTGGCATCGTGCAGCGTCTGGAGTTCTATCAGATCCCCGATCTGCAGCATATTGTCAGCCGCAGCGCCCGCCATATGGGGCTGGAGATGAGCGACGAGGGCGCGCTGGAAGTGGCCCGCCGTTCACGCGGCACGCCGCGTATTGCCAACCGTCTGCTGCGCCGGGTGCGTGACTTCGCGGAAGTGCGCCACGACGGCACCATCTCCGCCGACATTGCCGCCCAGGCGCTGGATATGCTCAACGTCGATGCGGAAGGGTTCGACTATATGGACCGCAAGCTGCTGCTGGCGGTGATAGATAAGTTCTTCGGCGGGCCGGTGGGGCTGGATAACCTCGCCGCCGCGATTGGCGAAGAGCGGGAAACCATTGAAGATGTGCTGGAGCCCTACTTAATTCAGCAGGGTTTTCTGCAGCGTACGCCGCGGGGAAGAATGGCGACGGTGCGCGCCTGGAACCATTTCGGGATTACGCCGCCGGAAATGCCGTAGCGCGTTGTGGTTGAGCCGTTCATGGTGAAGCCCGGTCAGCAGCGCGACCGGGCTTTTTCACTTTTAGCTGGCGGCTTTTTTCGTCATGCTGAGAATAAACAGCACCGCAGCGCTCAGCACCACCGACGGCCCGGCCGGCGTGTCGTAGAAAGCCGAGAAGGTTAACCCGCCGGTGACGGCCAGCATGCCCACGCCCACCGCCACGGCGGCCATCTGCTCCGGCGTGCGGGCAAAACGGCGGGCGGTAGCGGCCGGGATAATCAGCAGGGAAGTGATGATCAGCGCCCCGACGAACTTCATCGCCACGCCGATAGTCAGGGCGGTGACCAGCATCAACAGCAGCTTGACCCGCTGCAGCTTCACGCCATCGACAAACGCCAGGTCCGGACTGATGGTCATCGCCAGCAGATTCCGCCACTGCCAGAGCAGAATGCCAATCACAATCACCACGCCAATAGCAATGGCGATCAGATCCTGCGGCGTGACCGCCAGCAGATCGCCGAACAGGTACGCCATCAAATCGACGCGGACGTTAGACATCAGACTGACCACCACCAGCCCAAGGGACAGCGCGCTGTGCGCCATGATGCCCAGCAGGGTATCAATCGCCAGATGCGGCCGTTTTTCCAGCCATACCAGCCCGCCGGCCAGCAGCAGGGTCACGGCGATCACCGCATAAAACGGATTGACGTTAAGCAGTAAACCGAAAGCGACGCCGAGTAGCGAGGCATGCGCCAGCGTATCGCCGAAATAGGACATGCGGCGCCAGACCACAAAGGAGCCCAGCGGGCCGGCGGCGCAGGCCAGCATCATCCCGGCCAGCCAGCCAGGTAAGAGAAGTTCAATCATTAGCGGCTGTTTCCCCGACGCAATACAATTCGCCCCTGAAGATCGTGGCGGTGATTATGGTGATGGCGGTAGATCCCCAGCTGTTCCGCGCCGCGCGGGCCGAACATGGAGATAAACTCCGGATGCATCGAGACGACTTCCGGTGCGCCAGAGCAGCAGATATGCTGGTTCAGGCACAATACCTCGTCGGTTTTGGCCATCACCAGATGCAGGTCGTGGGAGACCATCAGCACCGCGCAGTCCAGCTCATGGCGCAGCTGGTCGATAAGATCGTAGAGCGCCACCTGGCCATTGACGTCGACGCCCTGGGTCGGTTCATCCAGCACCAGCAGCTGCGGACGATTGAGCAGGGCGCGGGCCAGCAGCACGCGCTGGGTTTCGCCGCCGGAAAGTTTTTGCATCGGCGCGTCGATCAGATGCCCGGCCTGCACGCGCTTCAGCGCCGGCAGAATGTCGTCTTTGCGGGTGCCCGGACGTAAACGCAGGAAGCGGCTGACGGTCAGCGGCAGCGTGGCGTCCAGATGCAGTTTCTGCGGTACATAGCCGATCCGCAGGCGTTCTTCGCGCTTGATAACACCCTCTGTCGGTGCTACCAGCCCGAGAACCACCCGCACGAGCGTCGATTTACCGGCGCCGTTGGGCCCCAGCAGGGTTAATATTTTGCCTGGCGTGAGAGCCAGCGAGATGTCAGACAGCACGCGGCGTTGGCCAAAGGCCACCGAGACATTTTCCAGCGTTACAAGGTTTGTCATAATCATTTAGGGGTTGCACAAGCTAGTGAATGTTATAATATCACATCACACTCACTCGTTTCGATGACTAGACGCATTATGTTACATAAAAATACGCTTCTTTGCGCTGGACTTGGCGCTGTTTTTTTGTTCGCACAGGTACCGCAGGCCAGCGCCGCCGTGGTGACTTCCATGAAACCGCTGGGCTTTATCGCAGCAGCCATCGCCGATGGGGTCACCGACACCCAGGTGCTGCTGCCCGATGGTGCCTCTGAGCATGATTATTCCCTGCGTCCTTCCGATGTAAAACGCTTACAGAACGCAGACTTAGTGGTGTGGATCGGTCCGGAAATGGAAGCCTTTATGGATAAGTCGACGCAAAGCATTGCGGCGAATAAAAAGGTGACCATCGCTGAGCTGGATGGGGTCAAACCGCTGCTGATCGCCGGCGCTGACGATGATGACGATCATCATGGTCATGACCATGGCGCAGCGGAAAAAAGTGACGGCGATCACCATCACGGTATCTACAATATGCATCTGTGGTTATCCCCAGAGATAGCGCGGCTTTCGGCGGTTGCAATCCACGATAAATTATTGGAACTTATGCCGCAGAGTCGAGCCAAACTCGACAGCAACCTGCAGCAGTTCGAGGCCGCGCTGGCGGCGACCGACAAGCAGGTTAGCAATGAGCTGGCACCGCTGAAAGGAAAGGGTTATTTCGTTTTTCATGACGCCTACGGTTACTTTGAAAAACACTACGGTTTAACCTCGCTGGGGCATTTTACCGTCAATCCTGAAATACAGCCTGGTGCGCAGCGTTTACACGAAATCAGAACACAACTGGTTGAGCAGAAAGCCACTTGCGTTTTTGCTGAGCCACAGTTCAGGCCAGCGGTTATCGAAGCTGTTGCCCGGGGCACGTCTGTGCGCATGGGGACCCTGGATCCACTGGGTAGCGGAATTAAGCTGGGTAAAGCGAGTTACCCGCAATTCCTCACCCAACTGGCGAATCAGTATTCGAGCTGCCTGAAAGGAGATTAACGAGGAAGTGAATACGTGCAACAGATAGCCCGCGCTGTCACTCAGGCATTTAACAATCTGCCACGACCTCATCGCGTTATGCTGGGGTCGCTTAGCGTTCTTACCTTAGCGGTCGCCGTCTGGCGACCCTACATTTACCACCCGGAATCCGCCCCCATCGTCAGAACTATTGAGCTGGAAAAAAGCGAGATCCGCTCCCTGCTGCCGGAAGCCTCCGAGCCGATCGATCAGGCCCCGCAGGAAGAAGAAGCCATTCCTCAGGATGAACTCGACGAAAAAGCCGATAGCGATGCCGGCGGGCACGAATACGTGGTGTCGACCGGCGATACCCTCAGCAGCATCCTGAATCAGTACGGTATCGATATGGGTGATATCGCCCAGCTCTCCTCCGCCGATAAAGAGCTGCGTAATCTGAAGATTGGCCAGCAGCTCTCCTGGACCCTGACCGCCGACGGCGATCTGCAGAGTCTGACCTGGGAGATGTCCCGCCGCGAAACCCGCACCTACACCCGCGTGGATAACGGCTTTAAAATGAGCAGCGAGCTGCAGAAAGGCGACTGGGTCAACAGCGTGCTGAAGGGCACCGTCGGCGCCAGCTTTGTCTCCAGCGCGCGCGATGCCGGGCTGACCAGCACGGAAATCAGCGCGGTGATCAAGGCCATGCAGTGGCAGATGGATTTCCGTAAGCTGAAGAAAGGCGATGAGTTCTCGGTATTGATGTCCCGCGAAATGCTTGACGGCAAACGCGAGCAAAGCCAGCTGCTCGGCGTGCGTCTGCGCTCCGACGGGAAGGACTACTTTGCCATCCGTGCCGAAGACGGTAAATTTTACGACCGCAACGGGACAGGGCTGGCGAAAGGCTTTATGCGCTTCCCGACGGCGCGTCAGTTCCGCGTCTCCTCTAATTTTAACCCGCGTCGTCTGAATCCGGTCACCGGGCGCGTCGCGCCGCACCGTGGCGTCGATTTTGCGATGCCGCAGGGAACGCCGGTGCTGGCAGTGGGCGATGGCGAAGTGGTGGTGGCCAAGCGCAGCGGCGCCGCCGGGTATTACGTGGCGATCCGCCACGGCCGTACCTATACCACTCGCTACATGCACCTGCGTAAACTGCTGGTGAAGCCGGGGCAGAAAGTGAAGCGCGGCGATCGTATTGCGCTATCGGGGAATACCGGACGCTCTACCGGGCCGCACCTGCACTACGAAGTGTGGATCAACCAGCAGGCGGTCAACCCGCTGACGGCGAAACTGCCGCGTACCGAAGGGCTGAGCGGTTCCGACCGTACCGATTATCTGGCGCAGGTCAAAGAGGTCGTTCCGCAGCTGCGGTTTGACTAACCACCGGTCAGTGGAAAGCCGGTGCCCCAGGGCGCCGGCTTTTTCTTTTGTAGGATACCCAACGTCTCGCTACACTATCCCATTATCTTGATTAAGCAGTCGATCTGCGGATTGGGCATGGAAACGAAAAAAAATAATATTGAGTTTATCCCTAAGTTTGAAAAATCTTTTTTACTGCCGCGCTACTGGGGCGCCTGGCTGGGTGTTTTTGCCTTCGCCGGTATTGCGCTGACGCCGCCATCCTTCCGCGATCCGCTCCTCGGCAAACTCGGTCGTCTGGTCGGGCGTCTGGCGAAAAGCTCGCGCCGCCGGGCGCAGATTAATTTGCTGTATTGCTTCCCGGAAAAAAGTGAGCACGAGCGGGAAGCGATCATCGACGCCATGTACGCCTCGGCGCCGCAGGCGATGGTGATGATGGCCGAGCTGGGTCTGCGCGATCCGCAGAAAATTCTCGCCCGCGTCGACTGGCAGGGTAAAGCGATCATCGACGAGCTGCAGCGCAATAACGAGAAGGTGATTTTCCTCGTCCCGCATGCATGGGGTGTGGATATCCCGGCGATGCTGATGGCCTCCGGTGGGCAGAAGATGGCGGCGATGTTCCACAACCAGGGCAACCCGGTCTTCGATTACGTGTGGAATACCGTGCGTCGTCGTTTTGGCGGACGGATGCACGCGCGCAACGACGGGATCAAACCGTTTATTCAGTCGGTGCGCCAGGGCTACTGGGGCTACTATTTGCCCGATCAGGATCACGGCGCCGAGCACAGCGAGTTTGTGGATTTCTTCGCTACCTATAAGGCCACCCTGCCGGCGATTGGCCGCTTAATGAAGGTATGCCGCGCCCGCGTCGTTCCGCTGTTCCCGGTCTATGATGGCAAGACGCATCGCCTGACGGTGCTGGTGCGCCCGCCGATGGACGATCTGCTGGACGCTGACGATACAACAATCGCCCGGCGGATGAACGAAGAGGTGGAGGTGTTTGTTACGCCGCACACCGAGCAGTACACCTGGATCCTGAAGCTGCTGAAGACGCGCAAGCCGGGTGAAATCGAGCCCTACAAACGCAAAGAGCTGTACCCTAAGAAGTAGACTGCAAGCGCGCCAGTGGGCATTCCAGGCTCACTGGCTATATTGCGTCAGCAACATCACGCTCTCGGCCACAAGCCGGTAGCGATACTCCGGGCGGCCGGTGATGCCGTAGTGATTGCTGGTGAAGAGCACGTTGATCTGCTCAAGCCAGATCAGGTATTTGCGGCACGATACTCGGGAGATCTGCAGCGCCGCCGCCAGCTCATTGGTTGAAAAATCCCGCGCCTGATGCGCGATTATCCACCGGCACACCAGGCGAAGCGTTTGCGGCGTCAGCCCTTTCGGCAAGCGGCGGGGACCGTCCTGTTGCAGAACCCCGCGGCGTAGCAGGGTATCGATATCCGCCTGGGCGTAGCAGGATTTCGCTTGCTTCGCATCGCGTTTATTGCGCCAGGTCCGCAGCGCCTCCTCAAAGCGCGAAAACTGAAACGGTTTAATCAGGTAATCAACCACGCCATAGCGCAGTGCCGTCTGGACGGTGAGCGCATCGGCGGCGGACGTCATCATGATGACGTCAATATTCCGCCCCTCAGCGCGAAGCGCCGGCAGCAGGTCCAGGCCACTCTCCTGGTGCATATAGACATCCAGCAGCAGCAGATCGACCTGCGCCAGATGGCTTAGCATCGCTTTGGCGTCGGCGATCGTCGCCGCAACTCCGCAGCAGTGAAAATCAGCTATCCGGCTGATAAATAACTGGTTCAGTTCGGCCACCATGGGATCATCATCGACAATTAGCACATTGAACATGAGTGGTTCCCCCGAGTGGCGGGAAGCCTGCCGGCTTCCCGCGAGATGAGCGATCACAATGACGAACGTTTATACGCGGTGTAGCGCGCTCGCCAGAAGGTTTTATCGATATTCGCCGCCAGTTGCACCTCGTCAATCTGCGGCGCTACGCCGTCCTGCTGAGCCGCGCGGGCGACATCAGCGGCAATGGCCCGGGAAATCATTTCGATCTCTTCTACCGGCGGCAGCAACCCGCCGGTTTCGCGGGTCGCCAGAGGCGAGTGGGCGGCCAGCGTTTTACTGCAGGTGATAAGCATTGCTTCGGTGACGCGCTCGGCTTTACTGGCAAGGATCCCCAGCCCCAGACCGGGGAAAATATAGGCGTTATTGCACTGGGCGATGTCGTAGGTTTTGCCGTCATAGAAGACGGGGTCGAACGGGCTGCCGGTGGCGATAAGCGCGCTACCCCGAGTCCACTCCAGCAGATCCTTCGGCTGGGCCTCGGCCCGGGAGGTGGGGTTAGAGAGCGGCATAATAATCGGACGCGGGCAGTGCCGATGCATCTCTTTCACTATCTCTTCGCTAAACAGCCCCGGCTGGCCTGACACGCCGATCAGCACGGTAGGGTGGACGTTGCGTACGACATCCATCAGCGACAGCTGGGCCGCCTCGGTATCCCAGTGGGCGATACTGGCTCGGGGGGTGACCAGCTCGCGCTGAAAATCGAGCAGATTAGGCATCTCATCAATCAGCAGACCAAAGCGGTCAACCATAAAGATGCGTCGGCGTGCTTCCGTCTCTGAGAGCCCATCATCCACCATCAGCGCAATGATTTTTTCCGCAATGCCGCATCCGGCCGAACCGCCGCCAAGGAAAACCACCCGCTGATCGCGGAGCGGCGTCCCGGCGGCGGCAGCGGCGGCGATCAGCGTCCCCGATGTCACGGCGGCGGTTCCCTGAATATCATCGTTAAAACAGCACAGCTGGTGTCGATAGCGGTTGAGCAGTCGCGTGGCATTTTTTTGGGCAAAATCTTCAAACTGGAGCAAGACATTCGGCCAGCGCTGTTGAACGGCATGGACAAACATGTCCATAAACTCCAGGTATTGCTCGTCGCTGATGCGCGGATGTCGCCAGCCCATATACAGCGGATCTTCCAGATGCTGCGGATTGTTGGTACCGACATCTAACATAATGGGCAGCGTTGATGCCGGATGAATACCCCCGCAGGCGGTATATAACGAGAGTTTGCCGATGGGGATCCCCATCCCGCCAATCCCCTGGTCGCCCAGCCCCAGAATACGCTCGCCATCGGTCACCACGATGACTTTGATATCGTTGCGGGAAAATCCCTGCAGCATCTCGTCAATATGGTGACGGTTGGGCCAGGAGATGAACAGGCCGCGTCCTCGGCGATATATTTCTGAAAAATGTTCGCATGCTTCACCCACCGTCGGGGTATAAATAATCGGCAGCGTCTCTTTCATATGGCTGCGCAGCAGGTTATAGAATAACGTCTCGTTGGTGTCCTGAATATTTCTGAGATAAATATGGCGCGAAATACTTTTTTTGAACTGGCAAAACTGGCCCCATGCGCGCTCGGTTTGTTCTTCAATGGTTTCCACATTGTGCGGTAACAGTCCCTGAAGATTAAACGCTGTGCGTTCGCTTTCCGTAAACGCGAGGCCTTTATTTAATAACGGGTTTTCCAGCAGGACGGCACCATTATAGGGGGTGTATAAGGTTTCTGTGGCTAACATGACATGACTCCTGAATATCAAATTAAAACGTTGCCTGATGTCTAGGTATTTTATTTCCGTGATTACGAAATGAGATAAATCATGACGCCTTCGGTGACCACGCCGATGGCGGTGCCCAGCAAAATAGAAGATGAGGCGGGTTCAATATAGGTATCGCTGCGCAGGGCAAACATCCCTGCCGCGATAGCGGAAGGCGTCGCGCCGATGATAATAACCTGTTGCATCAGGGTATGACTGAGCCCAAAGGCTAGCCCGGCCAGCGCCATCATGGCCGGCTGGATCAGGTTTTTAATACTGATGTTGGTGCAGGTTTGAATATTGACCGTCGGACGTTCACCGTAAAACAGCAGCCCAAGGGCGAAGAGTGACAGACCGCCGGCGATTTTACCCACCATTTCAACGGGTACGCTGAGCAGATGCGGCAGCTGGATCCCGGCCAGGCTGAGCAGTACTCCGGAAATGGGGATCCAGACAATGGGGTTTCTCACGGCTTTCAGCAGGTTTTGCAGGATCAACTGCCCGGCGTGGAGCTGGGGAGCCCCAGCGTCTCCGGGCTGGTCTCCCATGCGGATCAGGATGATGGTCAGAGGGATCATCAACACGCTGGTCACCAGGTTTCCGATAAGCACCCCGAGAAAGCCCTCCGGACCTATCAGCACCGCCAGCACGGGAGCGCCGAAGTAGGCCATATCGGGGAAGGCGCAAACCAGCGACTGAATCGCGCTAGTTTTAATATCATGACGAAAAACATAGCGCGAGATCAGTAGCGTAAGAAAATACGACCCCATCAGACCGATAACCAGCACCGCCATAAAGGTGAAGTTTTTTATTTTATCCGGGCTGGTATGTAATGCGCCGATAAAAAGATGAAAAGGAAGCGCAAAGCGGATAACTACCGTGGCGAGAACGGATGCGTCCTCACGGCGAGTATAGCCGAGTTTGCCGCTAAGCCATCCGAGCAGCATGATAAATACCAACGGGAAAAGAGATTGCAAGAGCAGTGAAGGCATAAAATGTCCTGACATATATTATCGGTTTGTTGTGCTGCCAATCTAACGATCCCCTAATATTTAAAAGGTGATAGCCATCACAGTCATCTGGATTTAAATAATTTCGCCTTGGCTACTTTAGTTACAAATAGGGAAAAGAGGATTAAATCATGGGGTTGCATTAACAGGAATAATTATTTTAGCGGGCGATAACTTTAGCTTCGTGATAATAAATTAAATTACTTAAAATAAACTTTATGGTTCAGTCACAAAGCCGACAGCGTTAATACGGTTGTCGTTTTTAGTTTTAAAGTCCTGTGTTACCGTTTCGGTGTATTTAGTTGATACGGCGTTTAGCGCTTTTGAATTCATAGTGCTGCGCAATTTTAATATTGCATCCTGACCCTACGTGACCTCTTTATTATTCAGGTAAAAATATGAAAAATAATTCACTCAACCAACCGATAGATAAAACATTGCCAAACGGGCAAGCGACTCGACTTTTCGCCAATATCGAAGTCGGCGCTGTGCCATTAACGCTGTTCATCGGTATCGCCGCGATAGTGGCGCTCTCCGCGGGCGCGGGGTTGTTGCCAAAAAACATGATTGGCGGACTGGCGGTCATCATGACCCTGGGGTTCGCGCTGGCGAAAATTGGCCGCATGGTGCCGGTGTTAAAAGATATTGGCGGTCCGGCGATTTTGTGTTTGATGATGCCCTCAGTGCTGGTCTACTTTGGCGTGTTTGAAGCGCATACGCTCGATACCGTGCATTTACTGATGAAGGAGGCCAATCTCCTCTATTTCGTCATCGCCTGCCTGGTGGTCGGCAGTATCCTGGGAATGAACCGCACGATTCTGATCCAGGGGATGGTGCGCATGTTTGTCCCGCTGGTAGTTGGGACCGGCGCGGCAATCGCCACCGGCCTGCTGGTGGGCAGCTTATTCGGCTACAGTCTGTATCACACCTTCTTCTTTATCATTGTGCCGATTATCGGCGGCGGCATTGGCGAAGGGATCCTGCCGTTGTCGCTGGCTTATTCGGCGATCCTCGGGCAGACGCCTGATGTCTACGTGGCCCAGCTGGCGCCGGCGGCGGTGGTGGGTAACATCTTCGCCATTATCTGCGCCGGCTTTCTGGCCCGCATGGGCGCCCGTCGCCCGGCGCTGTCCGGCAACGGGCTACTGATCCGCAGCCATGAAGATAACAGCGTCTTTGCGCAGAATCAGAGTACGCAGCCGACCGATTTTCAGCTCATGGGCGCCGGGTTGCTGATGATTTGCGCCTTTTTTATTGTCGGCGGCCTGCTGGAGAAGGTGGTGCATATTCCGGGGCCGGTGCTGATGATTCTGGCGGCGGTATTCTGCAAATATACCAAAGTTATCCCGGCGGCGATGGAGCTGGGGGCGCACAGCTGCTACAAGTTCGTCTCCGCCGCGCTGGTGTGGCCGCTGATGATCGGCCTGGGCATGCTGTATGTACCGCTGGAGAGCGTGGTATCGGTCTTCTCCGTTGGCTACGTCGTGGTGTGCGGCTCAATTGTCATTGCCATGGCGCTGAGCGGGTTCTTTATCGCTTCACGTCTAAATATGTATCCTGTGGAAGCC
Source organism: Klebsiella sp. 54 (assembly GCF_018223875.1). NCBI lineage: Bacteria > Pseudomonadati > Pseudomonadota > Gammaproteobacteria > Enterobacterales > Enterobacteriaceae > Klebsiella > Klebsiella sp. 54. The sequence goes on along the minus strand of NZ_JAGRRA010000007.1, from coordinate 133,964 downwards.
GCCATTGTCACCAGCTGCCACAGCGGGTTAGGCGGAACGGGGGATGTGGCCATTCTCTCGGCCTCAAACCGCATGGGATTGATGCCGTTTGCACAGATTGCGACGCGTATCGGCGGGGCGTCGACGGTGATCGCCGCGACGCTATTACTGAGCTGGATGGTGTAGCCTGCCGGAGGGCAAAAAAAAACCTGCCAGCCGTATCGCTGGCAGGTAGACACCGAGGCTTACTCGACGGTGAGGATACGCGTGGTGTTGGTGCTGCCGATGGTGCTCATCACGTCACCCTGGGTAACAACCACCAGATCGCCGGAGACCAGGTAGCCTTTGTCCCGCAGCAGATTGACGGCATCGTGCGCAGCGGCCACCCCGTCATTCTGGCTGTCGAAGAACACCGGCGTCACCCCGCGGTAGAGGGCGGTCAGGTTCAGGGTGCGCTCGTGGCGGGAGAGAGCGAAAATTGGCAGACCGGAGCTGATGCGCGAGGTCATCAGCGCGGTGCGGCCTGATTCGGTCATGGTGATGATAGCCGTGATGCCTTTCAGGTGGTTGGCGGCATACATCGCCGACATGGCAATCGCTTCTTCCACGTTGTCGAACTGGACGTCCAGACGGTGTTTGGAGACGTTGAGGCTCGGGATTTTTTCGGCGCCCAGACACACGCGCGCCATCGCGGCCACGGTTTCGGACGGGTATTGGCCGGCAGCGGTTTCCGCGGAGAGCATCACGGCATCGGTACCATCCAGCACGGCGTTGGCCACGTCCATGACTTCCGCACGGGTCGGCATCGGGTTGGTGATCATCGACTCCATCATCTGGGTGGCGGTAATGACGGAACGGTTCAGCTGACGCGCACGACGAATCAGCGCTTTCTGGATGCCCACCAGCTCCGGATCGCCGATTTCGACGCCAAGGTCACCGCGGGCAACCATCACCACATCGGAGGCGAGGATCACGTCGTCCATGGCGTCCTGATCGCAGACGGCTTCCGCACGCTCGACTTTGGCGACGATTTTCGCATCACAGCCGGCATCGCGCGCCAGGCGACGGGCGTAGTTCAGGTCTTCGCCGCAGCGCGGGAAGGAGACGGCGAGATAGTCGACGCCGATTTTAGCGGCGGTGACGATATCGGCCTTGTCTTTGTCGGTCAGCGCTTCGGCAGACAGGCCGCCGCCGAGCTTGTTGATCCCTTTGTTATTGGACAGCGGGCCGCCAACGGTCACTTCAGTGAAGACTTTCATCCCCTGAACTTCGAGGACTTTCAGCTGCACACGACCATCGTCGAGCAGCAGGATATCGCCAGGCACGACGTCCGCCGGCAGGCCTTTATAGTCGATTCCGACTTTCTCTTTATCGCCTTCGCCCTTGCCGAGGTTGGCATCGAGCAGGAATTTGTCGCCGACGTTGAGGAAAATTTTTCCTTCTTTGAAGGTCGATACGCGAATTTTTGGTCCCTGGAGGTCGCCGAGGATGGCCACGTGACGGCCCAGTTTTGCCGCAATCTCACGCACTTTATCGGCACGGAGCTGATGATCTTCCGGGGTGCCGTGAGAGAAGTTCATACGCACTACGTTTGCGCCCGCGGCGATAACTTTTTCCAGGTTGTTATCGCGGTCAGTTGCCGGGCCTAAGGTAGTAACGATTTTGGTTCTGCGAAGCCTTCTGGACATGTAATACTCCGTTGACTGATACAACTTTGGTGTTGCGTGAACATGGATTCGGTAGCGCCAGCCTGCAACGTCGCACAGCCGGATCGTTATCGAAGGTGTAATGGGGTACTGCTTGTTATCAACTTTTATTGATTATCACTGGGTACGAACGGTTCTTTATCAAAACGCGATTCCTTCAGCGCTTCCTTGACCCTCTTCAAGTTATCTCTGAATTTTGCCCCCCGGCGCAGGGTAAAGCCTGTCGCCAGCACGTCAATGACGGTCAACTGGGCCAGACGCGAGACCATCGGCATATAGATGTCGGTATCTTCCGGCACATCCAGGGTAATGGCCAGCGTGGCTTCCCGGGCCAGCGGCGAGCCGGGGGAGGTGAGAGCGATCACCATGGCATCGTTTTCACGCGCCAGCTGCGCCAGCTCTACCAGGCTCTTGGTTCTTCCGGTATGTGAGATAATCACCACCACATCATCGTCATCGCAATTCATACAACTCATGCGTTGCAGGACAATGTCGTCGGAATAGATGACCGGCACGTTAAAGCGGAAAAATTTGTTCATCGCGTCATGAGCGACCGCCGCCGAGGAGCCGAGGCCGAAAAAGGCGATTTTTTTTGCCTGAGTCAGCAGATCCACCGCACGATTCACCGCCGACATGTCGAGAGAATGGTGGACCTGATCTAAACTCGCCATGGCCGATTCAAATATTTTTCCCGTGTATGACTCAACGCTGTCGTCTTCATCAACATTGCGGTTAACATAGAGCGTGCCGTGCGCAAGGCTCTGGGCGAGATGTAGTTTGAAGTCAGGAAAGCCGCGGGTTTCGAGACTACGGCAGAAGCGATTGACGGTCGGTTCGCTCACTCCGGCCTCAAGGGCGAGGGCGGCGATGCTCGAATGAATGGCCTGCGCGGGGGTGGCAAGGATCACTTCCGCCACTTTGCGTTCAGATTTGCTAAGGTGTTCCAGTCGGGACTGGATTTTTTCCAGCATGTTCATTAGTAACAGGGCGCTCATCAATGGAAACGATTTCATTAATGGGTGAAATCATCGGGCGTTTTAGCAAGAATATACCCCTCCGCAAGCGCAAGCGGTGAGGAATGACGGGAAAAAATGTTGTTTTTTTTCATTACATGATCAGAGTCGTATTTTACTGACCTGAAACAGGTACAAACAACGAACAATATCAGCCAGATGCCTAAATCATCGCCGAATGTTTTCACCCTGTGCGGTTTTCCCGCTGCAAACGGAGGGGAAGGCTTTCGGGAAACAGGTAAACACAGTACAGTGCAGTGTAAGAAAATTACAAATATAGCCTGGCAAAAGCACCAGACTATCAACTGAGGAGAATGACATGGCGGTAACGCAAACGGCCCAGGCATGCGACCTGGTCATTTTCGGCGCGAAGGGCGACCTGGCGCGGCGTAAATTGTTGCCTTCCCTGTATCAGCTTGAAAAGGCGGGCCAGATCCACGCCGACACCCGGATCATTGGCGTCGGCCGTGCCGACTGGGATAAAGCGGCTTACACCAAAGTGGTGCGCGAAGCGCTGGAAACCTTCATGAAGGAAAAAATTGATGAAGGTTTGTGGGATTCCCTGAGCGGCCGCCTGGAGTTCTGTAATCTTGACGTCAATGACACCAGCGGCTTCACCCGCCTGGGTGACATGCTGGACCAAAAGAATCGCGTCACCATCAACTATTTCGCCATGCCGCCGAGCACCTTTGGCGCCATCTGTAAAGGTCTGGGCGAAGCGAAGCTCAATGCCAAGCCTGCGCGCGTGGTTATGGAAAAACCGCTGGGCACCTCGCTGGAAACCTCGCGGGAAATCAACGATCAGGTCGGCGAGTTTTTTGAAGAGTGCCAGGTCTACCGTATCGACCATTACCTCGGAAAAGAGACAGTCCTCAACCTGCTGGCGCTGCGCTTTGCCAACTCTCTGTTCGTCAATAACTGGGACTGCCGTACCATCGATCATGTGGAAATCACCGTCGCGGAAGAGGTAGGCATTGAAGGGCGCTGGGGGTACTTCGACCAGGCCGGACAGATGCGCGACATGATCCAGAACCACCTGCTGCAGATCCTGTGCATGATTGCCATGTCGCCGCCGTCCGATCTCAGCGCCGACAGCATCCGTGATGAAAAGGTCAAGGTGCTGAAATCCCTGCGCCGTATTGACCGCTCCAATGTGCGCGAGAAAACCGTTCGCGGCCAGTACACCGCCGGCTTTGCCCAGGGCAAAAAAGTGCCAGGCTACCTCGAAGAAGAGGGGGCGAACAAAACCAGCAACACCGAAACCTTCGTGGCGATCCGCGTTGATATCGATAACTGGCGCTGGGCTGGCGTACCGTTCTATCTGCGTACCGGCAAACGTCTGCCGACCAAATGTTCCGAAGTGGTGGTTTACTTCAAAACGCCGGAGCTGAACCTGTTTAAAGAGACCTGGCAGGAGCTGCCGCAGAACAAGCTGACCATTCGTCTGCAGCCGGACGAAGGGGTGGATATCCAGGTCCTGAACAAAGTGCCGGGCCTTGACCATAAGCATAACCTGCAGATCACCAAGCTGGATCTGAGCTACTCCGAAACCTTCAACCAGACGCATCTGGCCGATGCCTATGAACGTCTGCTGCTGGAGACCATGCGCGGTATCCAGGCGCTGTTCGTCCGCCGCGATGAAGTGGAAGAGGCATGGAAGTGGGTGGACTCCATCACCGAAGCCTGGGCGGCCGACCGCGATGCGCCGAAACCGTATCAGGCCGGGACCTGGGGACCGGTGGCCTCGGTTGCCATGATCACCCGCGATGGACGCTCGTGGAACGAGTTTGAGTAAGCTCGCGATCTTATCCGTCAGGGTTATTTTACCGGTAACATGATCTGACGCAGAAAGTCGCACGCTTTTTAATCTTTTAAGCCCCGTGAGGATTCACCCACGGGGCTTTTTTTATTACACTGCCTTCAGACATTTTGCCCCTGAGCGCTGGTGTTGGTGGCTTCGGACACCAAAACACGTCATCTCGCAGCGGCCGGACAGATAAAATTTTGAGGAGCCTTTATGAATTCGACAATGTTACGGGTAACAAATCGCATTATCGAACGGTCGCGTGATACCCGCGCGGCTTACCTCGCAAGGATTAACCAGGCCAAAACCGACACCGTGCATCGTGCGCAACTGGCCTGCGGCAATCTGGCTCACGGTTTCGCGGCCTGTCAGGCCGACGACAAAGCCTCTCTGAAAAGCATGTTGCGCAACAACATCGCCATCATCACCTCCTACAACGATATGTTGTCCGCGCACCAGCCCTATGAACACTACCCGGATATCATTCGCAAAGCGCTGCACAGCGCCAATGCGGTCGGTCAGGTGGCCGGCGGCGTGCCGGCGATGTGCGATGGTGTGACCCAGGGACAGGACGGCATGGAGCTCTCTCTCCTGAGTCGCGAAGTGATCGCCATGTCCGCGGCCATCGGCCTGTCGCATAACATGTTCGATGGCGCTCTGTACCTCGGCGTGTGTGATAAAATTGTGCCCGGACTGACCATGGCCGCGCTCTCATTCGGCCACCTGCCGTCGGTCTTTATTCCCTCCGGTCCGATGGCCAGCGGCCTGCCTAATAAAGAAAAGGTTCGCATTCGCCAGCTGTACGCGGAGGGCAAAGTTGACCGCATGGCGCTGCTGGAGTCCGAAGCCGCTTCTTACCACGCGCCGGGAACCTGTACGTTCTACGGTACGGCGAACACCAACCAGATGGTGGTGGAGTTTATGGGCATGCAGTTGCCGGGCTCGTCCTTTGTCCATCCGGATGCTCCGCTGCGGGAAGCGCTGACCGCCGCCGCCGCGCGCCAGGTCACCCGCATGACCGGCAATGGCAACGAGTGGATGCCGTTGGGCAAAATGTTTGACGAAAAAGTGGTGGTCAACGGCATTGTGGCGCTGCTGGCGACCGGCGGCTCCACCAACCACACTATGCACCTGGTGGCGATGGCCCGCGCGGCGGGCATTATCATTAACTGGGATGATTTCTCCGACCTGTCAGACGTGGTACCGCTGCTGGCGCGCCTCTACCCCAACGGTCCGGCGGATATCAACCATTTCCAGGCAGCGGGCGGCGTTCCGGTTCTGGTGCGCGAGCTGCTGAAAGGCGGCCTGCTACATGAGGACGTTCACACCGTCGCTGGCTTCGGTCTGTCGCGCTACACCCTCGAGCCGTGGCTCAACAACGGCGAGCTGGACTGGCGGGAAGGGGCGACGGCGCCGCTTGACGATCAGGTCATCGCGACATTCGAGAAACCGTTCTCCCGTCACGGCGGCACCAAGGTGCTGAGCGGTAACCTGGGACGCGCGGTCATGAAAACCTCGGCAGTCCCGGCTGAGAACCAGGTGATCGAAGCGCCGGCGGTGGTGTTCGAGAGCCAGCACGACGTGTTGCCGGCCTTCGAAGCGGGTCTGCTGGACAAAGACTGCGTGGTGGTGGTCCGTCATCAGGGGCCAAAAGCGAACGGGATGCCAGAATTACATAAACTTATGCCGCCACTTGGTGTATTATTGGACCGCCGTTTCAAAATAGCGCTGGTGACCGATGGCCGACTCTCTGGCGCCTCCGGTAAAGTCCCGTCAGCCATCCACGTCACGCCTGAAGCCTATGACGGCGGGTTGCTGGCGAAAGTGCGCGATGGCGACCTTATTCGCGTGAACGGGCAGACGGGGGAACTGACGCTGCTGGTGGACGATGCCGAACTGGCGGCGCGTCAGCCGCATATCCCTGACCTCAGCGCGTCGCGCGTAGGAACCGGTCGGGAGATGTTTGGGGCGCTGCGTGAGAAGCTCTCTGGCGCGGAGCAGGGCGCAACCTGCATCACTTTTTAAGACGATTTAATTTGTAGATCTGGCGAGAGAAAATCCTGATGAAAAACTGGAAAACAACAGCAGAAGCAATCCTCACCTCCGGTCCGGTTGTCCCGGTTATCGTAGTGAAAAAGCTGGAACACGCGGTACCGATGGCGAAAGCGCTGGTCGCGGGCGGCGTGCGCGTCCTGGAAGTGACTCTGCGCACCGAGTGCGCCCTGGAGGCGATCCGCGCAATTGCTAAAGAAGTGCCGGATGCGATTGTCGGCGCGGGCACGGTTACCAACGTCGAGCAGCTGAAAGCGGTAACGGAAGCCGGCGCGCAGTTCGCTATCAGCCCGGGGCTGACCGAATCTCTGCTGAAAGCGGCGACCGAAGACGGCACTATTCCGCTGATCCCAGGGATCAGCACCGTCTCCGAGCTGATGCTGGGCATGCAGTACGGTCTGAAAGAGTTTAAATTCTTCCCGGCAGAAGCCAACGGCGGCGTGAAAGCGCTGCAGGCGATTGCGGGTCCGTTCGGTCACATTCGTTTCTGCCCGACCGGCGGTATCTCCCCGGCTAACTACCGTGATTACCTGGCGCTGAACAGCGTGCTGTGCATCGGGGGCTCCTGGCTGGTGCCGGCCGACGCCCTGGAAGCTGGCGACTACGATCGCATCACCACCCTGGCGCGTGAAGCGGTGGAAGGCGCGAAGTAAACCGCGCCTCAAGGTCAACAACCCGGTCAGCGGCAACGCGACCGGGTTTTTTTGTCTTTACCCCTCGACGATAACCGCCGCGGCGGCGGTTTTAGCCCGCGTCACAGCCTCTTCCACCGAATCGGCGACGGCGAGGGTCACCCCCAGACGACGGGTGCCGTCAATCTCCGGCTTGCCGAACAGACGCAGCTGCAGGCCAGCTCCGACGGCCGACTGCAGCTGGCCGAAGCTGACGTTCTGACTGGTCAGCTGCGGAAGGATCACCGCGGAAGCGGCCGGACCATACTGGCGGATAGCGCCGACGGGCAATCCAAGAAAGGCGCGAACGTGCAGGGCGAATTCCGAGAGATCCTGCGAAATAAGCGTCACCATTCCGGTGTCGTGCGGGCGCGGGGAGACTTCGCTGAAGATCACCTCATCGCCGCAAACGAACAGCTCTACCCCGAACAGGCCATGCCCTCCCAGCGCCAGCACCACCTTACGGGCGATATTCTGCGCGCGTTCAAGGGCCAGGTCACTCATCTGCTGCGGCTGCCAGGATTCACGATAATCGCCATCTTCCTGACGATGACCGACCGGGGCGCAGAAATGCACGCCATCGACGGCGCTGACGGTGAGCAGGGTGATTTCAAAGTCGAAATTCACCACCCCTTCGACGATCACCCGCCCGGCGCCGGCGCGGCCGCCCTGCTGGGCGTAGCGCCAGGCTTCGCTGAGCTGGTCAGCCGAGCGGATAAAGCTCTGACCTTTACCGGAGGAGCTCATCACCGGCTTGACGATGCACGGCAAGCCGATCTCCGCTACCGCCGCGCGGAAGGCTTCTTCACTGTCGGCGAAACGGTAGCTGGAGGTGGGGAGCTGCAGCTCTTCGGCCGCCAGACGGCGTATGCCTTCGCGGTTCATGGTGAGCTTCGCTGCCCGCGCCGTGGGGACCACTTTCTGCCCGGCCTGCTCCAGTTCGACCAGGGTATCGGTGGCGATAGCTTCGATCTCCGGCACGATGTAATCGGGTTTTTCCTGTTCGATCAGCGCGCGCAGGCTTTCGCCGTGCAGCATATTGATGACGTGGGCGCGGTGGGCGACCTGCATCGCCGGGGCATCGGGGTAGCGGTCGACGGCGATAGTTTCAATGCCCAGACGCTGACATTCGATGGCGACTTCTTTACCCAGCTCGCCGGAGCCTAACAGCATAACTTTGGTGGCTGCCGGGCGCAGCGCGGTGCCTAATACAGTCATAACTCTCTTCCGCAGTAAAAAAAGATGCGGTCGATTATAAACGAAAACGTTTGCGTCTGTCTTTATGCGCGTGAGTTGAGTCCGGAAGGGAAATTTGCTATACTGTATAAAAATACAGTACTAAGAGGCTGCAGCATGGCGGTTGAAATTAAATATGTAGTGATCCGCGAAGGTGAGGAAAAAATGTCTTTTGCCAGCAAAAAAGAGGCCGACGCTTACGACAAAATGCTCGATCTGGCAGAGGTGCTGAATGACTGGCTGGTAGCATCGCCGCTGGAAATGGACGATGCCCAGCGCGATACCATGGCGATGTGGCTGGCGGAGCGTAAAGAGGCGCTGCAGCATATTCTGCGCGCCGGCAGACTGCCGGAGCAGGATGCGACTGCGCACGATGCGCCCGCGCCGTCAACGGACGCTGAGGCTTCCCCGGCGGAAGAGGCCGCCGCGCCAGCTGCCAAAACGCGGAAAGCCAAAGCGGCCTGATGGCTGGCGGTCAGCCGCTGATGGGCTGATGGGCTGATGGGTTGATGGGTTGATGGGCTGGTCGGTCTGTCGGTCGGTCGGTCTGTCGGTCGGTCTGTCGGTCGGTCTGTCGGTCGGTCTGTCGGTCGGCTGGACCCGGTGCCGCCGCCGCGCGCACCTTTGCGCATCTTTAGCCATGTCTAACATTTCCTGACATCGCGTCGTTTAGGCTGATAACAGTGTTTGTCACCTGAGAGGAAAACCATGGCTAACTGGCTAAATCAACTGCAGTCGTTGCTCGGACAGCAGGGCGTGTCGCCGTCCGGCGAGTCGTCAAAAGGGAGCGCCCTGCTGCCCGGCGCCATCGGCGGGCTGGCGGGGCTGCTGGTGGCCAGCAAATCGTCACGCAAGCTGCTGGCGAAATATGGCACCAGCGCGCTGCTGGCTGGCGGTGGGGCGGTGGCGGGTACCGTATTGTGGAACAAGTATCAGCAGAAAATGCGCGCTCAGAACACGCCCGCTCCGACACCCGAGACGGCTGCGGCGCCGACGGAGGTCGATCCGCGCAGCGTGCGGTTGATCACCGCCCTGGTGTTTGCCGCCAAAAGCGATGGTCATATCGACGATCACGAGCGGGCGAGGATTGAAGCCCAGCTTCGGGAGGCCAATATTGACGTGCAGGCCCGGGTGCTGATTGACCAGGCGCTGGCTCAGCCGCTGGATCCGCAGCGTCTCGCCGAGGGCATCGTTGACCCGCAGGAGGCGCTGGAGATCTACTACGTCAGCTGCGCGGTGATTGATATCGACCACTTTATGGAGCGCAGCTATCTCAACGCCCTGGGTGAGGCTCTGGCGTTGCCAAAAGATGTCCGGGCCGACATCGAACAGGACATCCAGTCACAAAAACAGGCGCTAAGCGTTTAAATTATCACGTTTCGCTTGCATCGCCCGCGTCTTTTGCCACCCTTATAGACACGTCATCATTCAGGCGCCACCCTGCGGCCTGAATGCTCTTGTGTCACGAAAAAGCAGCAGAAGAATAACATGCCACCTAAAGCCAAACGGATCCCTCACGCCATGACCTTGCATGGCGATACACGCATCGATAACTATTACTGGCTGCGCGACGATGAACGCGCGCGGCCTGATGTGCTGGAATATCTGCACGCGGAAAACGCCTACGGCAAGCAAGTGATGGATTCGCAGCTCAGCCTGCAGGAGCGTCTGCTGAAAGAGATTATCGACCGCATTCCGCAGCGGGAAGTCTCTGCCCCCTATAGTAAAAACGGCTTTCGCTACCGGCAGGTGTATGAGCCGGGCTGCGAATACGCTATCTACCAGCGACAGTCGGTGCTGAAAGAAGAGTGGGACGAGTGGGAGATCCTGCTTGATGCCAACCAGCGGGCGGCAAAGAGCGAGTTTTACACCCTGGGCGGGCTGGGTATTGCGCCCAACAACCAGTTGATGGCGGTGGCGGAAGATTATCTCTCCCGTCGCCAGTACGGTCTGCGTTTTTGCGACCTCAGCAACGGCGAGTGGTATCCGGAGACCCTGGAAAATGTCACCTCCGGCTTTGCCTGGAGCAACGATTCACGCTTTGTGTGGTACGTGCGTAAACATCCCACCACGCTGCTTCCTTATCAGGTCTGGCGCCACACCGTCGGGACGCCGGCGCAGAGCGACGTGCTGGTCTACGAGGAAAAAGATGAGACCTTCTACGTCAGCGTGCATAAAACCACATCCCAGCAGTTCGTGGTGATTTATCTCTCCAGCGCCACCACCAGCGAAGTACTGCTGCTCAACGCCGAACTGCCAGACGCCGAGCCGGTCTGCTTCCTGCCGCGGCGTAAAGATCATGAATATAGCCTCGATCACTATCAGCACGCCTTCTATCTGCGATCCAACCGGGACGGGAAGAATTTTGGTCTCTATCGTACCGTGCTACGCGATGAAGATCAGTGGACCACGCTGATCCCGCCGCGTCACGACGTGATGCTTGAAGGATTTACCCTGTTTACCGACTGGCTGGTCGTCGAGGAGCGTCAGCGCGGCCTGACCAGTCTGCGGCAGATTAACCGCAAGACCCGGGAGGTGGTGGGGATCGCCTTTGACGATCCGGCCTATGTCACCTGGCTTGCCTATAATCCGGAGCCCGAAACGTCGCGCCTGCGCTACGGCTACTCCTCGATGACGACGCCCGACACCCTGTTTGAACTGGATATGGATACCGGCGAACGACGGGTGATCAAGCAGCAGGAGGTGAAGGGGCTGGACACCCGCTGCTATCAGAGCGAGCATCTGTGGGTGACCGCCCGCGATGGCGTCGAAGTCCCGGTCTCGCTGGTCTACCATCGCGACCATTTTCGTAAAGGGAGCAATCCGCTGCTGGTCTATGGCTATGGCTCGTATGGCGACAGTATCGATGCCGATTTCAGCGCCAGTCGGCTGAGCCTGCTCAACCGCGGCTTTGTCTACGCCATCGCCCACGTCCGCGGCGGCGGCGAGCTGGGGCAGCAGTGGTATGAGGACGGTAAATTCCTGTGTAAGAAAAATACCTTTAACGACTATCTCGACGTCTGCGACGCGCTGCTGGCTCAGGGGTACGGCGACCCGCGGCTCTGCTATGGCATGGGCGGCAGCGCCGGCGGGATGCTGATGGGGGTGGCCGTTAACGAGCGTCCAGAGCTGTTCCACGGCGTGATAGCCCAGGTGCCGTTCGTCGACGTGGTAACCACGATGCTGGATGAGACCATTCCGCTGACGACCGGCGAATTTGAAGAGTGGGGGAACCCGCAGGATGAAACCTATTACCACTACATGAAAAGCTACAGCCCCTACGACGGCGTGAAGGCGCAGGCGTATCCGCATATGCTGGTGACCACCGGGCTGCACGATTCCCAGGTGCAATACTGGGAGCCGGCGAAGTGGGTGGCAAAACTGCGTGAACTGAAAACCGACGATAACCTGCTGCTGCTTTGCACCGATATGGACTCCGGGCATGGCGGAAAATCCGGGCGCTTTAAAAGCTATGAGGGGGTGGCGCTGGAGTACGCCTTTTTCATCGCCCTGGCGCAGGGGACACTGCCGGGGAAAGCGGCAGTGTAGGGGCTATTCCCCAAGGTAATGCTTGAGCGTGAGGCGCAGTTCTGGGCTCATGCGGTCGAGATTGTTGAATAACCAGCGCAGATAGCCTGGATCGTTTTCAGCAATCTCGGCGACGGCTTTACCGCGATATTTGCCGAAGGTAAAGGTGGTGAGCAGCGCCGGCCGACCTGTGATATCGGCCATTTCGTCAGGCGTCCAGCCGGAAACGTTGATGATATCCAGCAGCAGCGCAGCGGTGATATAGCAGTCATACAGCGCCCGGTGGTGATGCAGCCCCGGCGGCGTGGCCACGTTCAGCTTACGTGATTTATAGAGCCCCATATTACTGTATTTGATCCCCGGCCACAGCCGGCGGGCCAGCTTCATCGTACAGATCCACTCGCCATGCATCTCCGGTAGCACCCGACGATCGAAGCTGGCGTTATGCGCGACGTACCACGGGCTGCCATGATAGTGCGGAATAATCTCCTCAATCCACGGCTTATCGGCGACCATCTCTTCGGTAATCCGGTGGATAGCCATCGCCTGCGGGCTGATGGGGCGGTCAGGACGCACCAGATGACTCATGGGATTGGTGATTTGCCCGTCGACAATGTCGACCGAGGCGATTTCAACGATGCCCCCCTGCAGTCCGCAGGTTTCGGTATCAATGACGCGCAGCATGGCTCGCTCCAGAGCAAAACAATAAGCGTAAAGTAATTGGCCGGGCTTGCCAACCGACGGCGAGGGGGCAAGTAGGCATTATTTCTGTTTCGGCTCCCAGGGCAGGCGGGACAGTGAAACGGAGGCCAGCCGATGGGCGATCAGCCGTTCGCGGAACCAGTCGCGCAGATGGGCGGGCTGTTCACGCTCGACCAAATCAGCGACCACCGGCATATTATACCGCTCTTTAAAGGCGACGCCGGCGGCGGCGAGATCGACGTTAACTTTATCCATCTCATCTTGCGAAATTTTGGCCAGATTTCTTTCCATCATCCACTCCACTCTGCTTGTAAACCCGGTCAGGGCCTGACGCCCGGCTCGACTCTGCCATTATACAGGGTTATTCTCTGTGCTACAGACATAACAAAAGGGAATGACGAATATGCGACTTCTTGCTGGACGCGCATTGCGCCTCTCCGTTGCGTTTGCCGGGCTATTAACCGCGGCGGGCGCGCTTGCCCACGCTCACCTGCAGCAGCAGATCCCCGCCGCCGGAGCGCAGCTGGCGGCCTCCCCGCAGACGTTGACGCTCAGTTTCTCCGAAGGCATTGAACCCGCGTTCAGCGGCGTGACCGTCACCGGTCCACAGCAGCATGCGGTGGCCACCGGCAAACTGACCCGCAGCGCCGACAACCCCGCCCAGGTCACCGTGCCTGTAGCGGAAACCTTGCCGCCGGGAGAATACACGGTGGCTTGGCATGTGGTCTCAGTGGATGGCCATAAAACCAAAGGGCAATACACCTTTAGCGTGAAGTAAGCGATGCTGACCGGGCTCTACATTACTCTGCGCTTTGGGCACTTTATCACCCTGATGCTGGCTTTTGGCTGCGTGCTGTATGGCGCCTGGTGGGCGCCGGTGCCGCTGCGACGCGTACTGATGCTGCGCTTCTATCCGCTGCTGCGCCCGCTGCTGCTGATCGGCGCCCTCTCTACCCTGGCGCTGTATCTGCTGCAGGGGGGATTGATGGGCGACGGCTGGGCGGATGTCTGGCAACCCGCCGTCTGGCGGGCGGTGGCGGGCACCCGCTTCGGCGGGGTGTGGATTTGGCAGATCCTGCTGGCGTGGATCGCCCTCGCCGTAGTGTGGATCCGTCCCCGACATGGCGCTCGCCAGCTGGTGGCCCTGCTGGCGGCCCAGCTGCTGCTTTCCGCTGGGGTAGGGCATGCCGCCATGCATGATGGTTTACTCGGCGCCCTGCAGCGGACTAATCATGCTGTCCACCTCTTCTGCGTTGCCAGCTGGTTCGGCGGCCTGTTGCCCTTTATCTATTGCCTGCGCCTGGCGCAGGGGCGCTGGCGGCAGGCCGCGGTCTATACCATGGCGCGCTTTTCACGTTACGGGCATCTGGCCGTCGCCGGCACCCTTGCCAGCGGGGCGATCAATGCGCTGTTGATCCAGGGAGGGATGATTGGCGCATCGCCCTGGGGACGTCTGCTGTTGATCAAATGTGCGCTGGTGGCCGGGATGGTGGTAATTGCGTTAGTGAACAGGTATGTTCTGGTACCGCGCATGTCGGCAAGCGGTTCGCGGGCGGAAAGTCTGATCCTGCGAACCACGCAGGCTGAGATAGGGCTGGGCGCGCTGGCGCTGCTGGCCGTCAGTCTGTTTGCCACCTGGGAACCTTATTGAATTAACTGGCAAAATCATGAAAAAAATTGTTCTGACCATGTTGTTACTGGCAAGCTCCGGCGCTGCACTGGCGGCGCCGCAAATTATCACCGTGAGCCGCTTTGAGGTAGGGAAGGAAAGCTGGGCGTTCAACCGTGAAGAGGTGATGTTGACCTGTCGTCCGGGCAATGCCCTTTACGCTATCAACCCGAGCACTCTGGTCCAGTATCCGCTCAATGAGGTGGCTGAGCAGCAGGTCAAAGCCGGCAAAACCACCGCCCAGCCGATCTCAGTGATCCAGATCGACGATCCGCAGCATCCTGGGCAAAAAATGAGCCTCGCGCCGTTTATCGAGCGCGCGCAGAAGCTCTGCTAGATTTTCGCGCTATCTCGCTGTAATAGCATAAAAAAAACCGCCCTTGCCGGACAACGGCAGTGGCGGTTTTTTGGCTGGCAGCGCCCACTTTTCAAGGAATTATTCGGCCACATTGGCCGCAGACTGGAAAAGCTGACGCGTTAAACTATTCTTATAGTGCAAGGCGACTTAGCCTGCATTAATGCCAACTTTTAGCGCACGGCTCTCTCCCAAGAGCCATTTCCCTGGACCGAATACAGGAATCGTATTCGGTCTCTTTTTATCTTAATCTGTCTGCTTTCGCGATCACCAGCGACATCCTGTCAGTCAATTCAGTCAATTCAGTCAATCACCAGGCTGGCCTCTGGATGTCCCGTTATAGCACACCGTTTTTAGCATACACAATTCATTTACACACAAATTGCATCCTGCGGAAGAACGGTATGGGGAAGGCGGAACCGTAAGCGAGGGGAGAGGAAAAGAAAAAACCTGCACCTAAACAGGCCCGGCGTGCAGGTTAACTGGCGGGCCAACATCGGAAGGCTGCTAGTATACATATTTGTATGATAAATAGAATAAACAAAACCTTATTGATTTGGCAATTCATGCGATTAGCCGTCCGCGCCCCACGAAAGGGCGGGAAATAATATTGAGGGGCGTAGTTCCGAGCGTCCGGTATTATTCCGGAACGCTGAAGGTGGGAAATATCTGACTTTCCAGATAGCAGAGTAAAAGCCAAATTTCATCGCTGAAAATAAACCATATGCTGCCCAGCAGGACGACCGCGAGAATAATCAGCAGGAAAATTTCGGTTTTACTCATCATGCTAACGACTATCCAGTGGTCTGCGGGGACCATGATAGTAGCGAAATAAGAACATAATAAGCAAACGCCGCGTGACGGGGCGAGTTCACTGGTCGTGAAATTACTCGCCCGGCAGTGGCTGCGTCAATATTGCCACCTGCTCCGCCAGCTGATCCAGCAGCTGGAATCGACGCCGGTATTCGGCCCGTTTTTTACTGGCGATGCTCTCCAGCGGTTTTCTTTCCAGACGCAGCGGTAGCTGCCAGCGCCAGGGGCTTTCCGGCTTGCCGTCGATGGATTGCCAGAATTCGTCGTAGCTGGCGTGGAAATGGCGCCCCTTGCTCAGGCGATAGCGCAGGGCGCGAAACACATGGCCATTATCGCTAACGCCGTAAATCGCTGCGATATGGCTGCGAGCGGCCAGCAGCCAGATAAACTCCAGCAGCAGGCGCTTCGGGAACAGACCGTAGCAGGCGCGGGTCGCCTGCTTGATCACCTCATGAGAAACGTGGCGTCGCGGTCCCTGCAAGCCGCCGATGATCAGTTGCCAGGCTTCGCCATCCCAGGTCACGCTGAAGGTGGCGCTGGCCAGCAGGGTATGATCGCTGTCGCGCAGCCACAGGGTGGTTTCACCCTCACGCTCGGCCTTCCCGGCCGAAGAGGCCGAGAGGGAAAACTGGCGCTCATCCTTTCCATTGAGCGTCAGCAACGGGACCTCGCACACCGCGGTCATGGCATGCGCCAGCCGGGAACCGCGCAGGGTATCGACATAGCGATAATGGCTTATTACCGCCATCGCCCGCTGCCAGGCGTTGAGATCGCGCGTTAGATATTGACGGTGCACTTTCCCCGGCAGCGTCGCCTGCGCCGCCAGCAGCTGGTTAAAATCGTCACGAGCGCTCAGCGCCTCCAGCATCGCTTTGGTCGGGCTATAAAATAATGCCGTGCGCAGCAGAAATTTAAAGCGGTAATTTTTCTGCCGCCATATAGGTGCGGGTGTTAATCTACCCATCACCAGATCGGCAATGAGATGCGAGCGCGGCGTGAGCACGCTGGATGAATGCAGGCTATTGTCTGTCACGATAAACACCTCGTTGTTATTTCCTGCTATTTTAAAACGAGGCGCTGATAAGCTTAATCCTCTGGCCGACTATATTTGCCGTTTGTTTAAAATCGATTGAGGTGTAAATAAAAAACAGCGGCTATACGCTGGAATTACCTATAATTACAGCAGAGAGGTAATTATATGTATCAGCGTATTAATGGCAGAGACTGGCGTAATATCTGGCTGATGGGCGATCTGCATGGCTGCTTTGCGCTGCTGATGGCGCGCCTGCGCCGACTGCGCTTTGATCCCTGGGCCGATCTGCTGATCTCGGTGGGCGATCTGATCGATCGCGGGCCGCAAAGCGCTGACTGTCTCGGCCTGTTGCGCAGCCGCTGGTTCCGGGCCGTGCGCGGGAATCATGAGCAGATGGCGCTCGAGGCGCTGGAGAGCGGAGATATGACGCTCTGGCAGATGAACGGCGGCGACTGGTACGCCCGGAGCAACGTGCGGCAGCGGGATGACGTCGATCGCCTGCTGGCGCGCTGTCAGCGGCTGCCGTTGATTATTGAAGTGGAGTGCGCAAAAGTGCGGCATGTGATCGCCCATGCCGATTATCCGGCGCCGGTCTATCGCTGGCAGCAGCCGGTGGATCCCCAGCGGGTCCTGTGGAGCCGCCATCGTCTGAGTGAACATCTGGCCGGGCGTCATGGCGCTATCGCCGGGGCTGACCATTTCTGGTTTGGCCATACGCCGCTTCGCGCGCGTTATGACTACGACAATCAACACTATATTGACACCGGCGCTGTGTTCGGCGGCACGCTGACGCTGGTGGCGCTGCAGTCGGCAGACTAAAAGTCACTGTATTCGCTGGCGGGTTGCCAGAAGCCGTCAATAAAATCTTCTATCGGGTAGCAGCCGCCGTGGCGGATCCGCTGATCTTCCATCGCCACCAGGCACTGCGTTTCCTCGCGGTAGACGTCCACCACAATGTCCTCGCAGCCGCCATCCAGATAGCAAATAAACAACACTAAGGCAAACATCCTGGCCTCATGTTCGGGGGGACATACTGTTTAGTGTAGGGGATGACGGCGGGACGGGGAAATAAATAACCCGTCTCAGGCGACGGGTTCATTGGCGTCAGGCAAGGCGCATGACCCAGGCATCGGACTGGCGGTCGTAATGTTTACGGTAGAGGACGGAATGTTCACCATTGAGAATCGCGGGAACGCTGGTGTCGGCATCCCAGGCGTCAAGCTGCATACATAAATCTGGATCGGATTTGCAGGGAATGCTTAACGTTCGCTCACCCTGATGTTCACCATGCAGTTCGGCATCGTCTATCTCAAACGCGCCGATGCGGACATTGGTTTTACTCATCGCTTCACCCCATTTTTTCAGCTGAGTTGTGGTACGACCAGTTGCGGCCGTCATTTTTCAGCGTAGTCAATGGGGGGAAAACCGCCAGTCAAAAAGTGCGTATTTTTTGCGCGGCGTCACACCTTGCCGGCAAAAAGTTTCCCATCGCGTACCAGCTCGCGCGGGTAACTGTTCTTCAGACGGGAGCCGACGCGCTTGGCCAGGCCCAGCGGCACGCCCTGGAAGGTGACAATGACTTCATCCTGCGCTGGCGGGGTTTGCGGATAGACGTCGCGTCCGCGATACCATTCCTCCGCTTCCTCCAGCGTCAGCTCGAAGGCGCGCTGCGGCGCGGCAAAGGCAATAACCGCCTCATGCTGCCAGCGGTAACCCTTATTGTGCAGTTCCGCCAGACGCACGCCAATGCGCGAAAACCGCACCTGACCAAACAGAGGCTCCATAGACTGCGGAAACAGCCACAGCTCTTTATCCCGTTGCCACAGCGTGTGGCTCGCGTCCCATTCCAGCCCGACAGCGCGGGCGGCGGCGGTCGCCGCGGCGGCCTCCCGGCCCTTCAGCGGCGCAAACGGGAACTTGCCGACCTTGTAGCCCGGCGCCGGGAGCGGATCGATCGACGCCGTCTTGCGCAAGCGGGCGACAAAGAAGCCTTCACAATCGAAGATCTGCGGGAAGACATGCAGAAATCCCTCGGCGGTTAAGGCATCGGCCGCGCCGGGAAACAGCTCTCCCAGCGGCTGGATCGCCACCGCCTGCGGGTAGCGGGACAGCAGCCAGTGAATGACGGACTGATTTTCTTCGCGGTTCAGGGTGCAGGTCGAATAGACCAGCGTCCCGCCGGGGCGCAGGGCATGGAAAGCGCTGTCGATAAGCTCGCGCTGGGTGGCGGCGATGTCGAGGTTGCTCTCCGGCGACCAGTTTTTCAGCGCGTCCGCATCTTTGCGTACCACCCCTTCGCCGGAGCAGGGGGCATCAAGCAGAACGGCGTCGAAGGCTTCGGGCAATGCCGCGCCGAACACCCGGCCGTCGAAATGGGTCAGGGCGACGTTGCTGATGCCGCAGCGGCTGATGTTGGCATGCAGCACTTTCACCCGGCTGGCGGAGAACTCATTCGCCAGGATGCCGCCCGCATTGCTCATCCGGGCGGCGATCTGGGTGGTTTTCGACCCCGGAGCGGCAGCAACGTCCATGACTCGTTCAGGCTGCGGGTTATCGGCGAACAGGGCGGCGACCGGCAGCATTGAGCTTGCTTCCTGTATATAGAACAGACCGCTGAGATGTTCGGCGGTGCTGCCCAGCGGCAGCGCGTCGTCGTCGTCCCGCTCGATCCAGAATCCCTCCTCGCACCACGGGACCGGCGTCAGCTGCCAACCATAGGGGGCGACCAGAGAGAGAAAATCATCGACGCTGATTTTCAGCGTATTGACGCGAATACTTCGGCGTAGCGGGCGCTGACAGGCGGCGATAAAATCGTCGAAAGAGAGATGAGCCGGCATCGCCGCGCGCATTTGAGCGAGAAACGCTTCAGGGAAATAGACAGTATTTTCGGCCACAGGCAGCGCACCACAGAAAAAAAGGGTGCGCAGTTTAGCACAAACGCCCCGGTGCAGGACACCGGGGCGTGAGGTTTGTGTCTGCCCGCGCCCGGCGTTTGCCGGGGCGGGAGAAGGGGAGGCGAGGATTACTGCGGCAGGGCGGTGCCCCACTCCCGCCACTCTTTCGGCTCGCTCTCCAGCAGCAGGAAGTGCTTGCCGTCCTGGGCCTTCGGCGCCAGCGGCGTACCCGGCGGCGTGGCAAAGGCGATCCCGCCGCGGATAAACTGATTGAAGGTCCCGGTTTTCACCACGCCGCCAACCAGGCCGAAGTCGAGGCTGTAACCCGAGGCCAGCCAGAACACCGAGTTATTGCGCACCAGGTACTGGTAGCGCTTGCTGATGCGCATCTTAACCATGACCCGGTCAGACATCGATCCCAGCGACAGACCGGTCACCGTCCCGACTTCCAGGCCGCGGAACAGCACCGGCGTACCGATGCCGAGCGATCCGGCCTCCGGCGCTTCCACCACGATATTCAGGCCGTCGATATAGCGCGAGTCGCTGATCGTCGTATCCTGGATCTCAAAGTCGCGGCGCGCCGGGCCGCGTCCGGGCTCAACGTTAATATAGGACTGGAACAGGGTGTCGAGATGCTCCACGCCCGCGGCGGAGATCTGCGGGGTGATCACCGAGAAGCGGGTCCCGGCGCGGGCAAACGTGCCGACGTATTCCGGATAAAGCACGGCTTTCGCCTGCACCTCGTTTTTGGCGGTGATCAGCTCCAGCGACTGGATCTGACCGATATCGATGCCGAGATAGCGAATCGGCATCCCGGCCGCCATCTTCCCGGCGTCGAACGCATGCAGGGTGATCTGGCCGCCCACGGCGCGCGCCGCCGTTTCAGAAGCGTAAAGGATACGTTTGTTATTCAGCCGCGCATTGGCGCTGCTGCCGTTGAGGTTATCGAAACTGATCGCCCCTTTTATGGCGCGGGCCAGCGGCGAGGCCTGAACGGTGAGTCCGTTGCCGTCAAGTTTAACCTTCGCACCCCCTTCCGCCCAGAAGACGCTGTTGTTGGTCAGCAGGTAGCGGTACTCGGGCTTGATATGCAGATCGATATCGAAAGCGTCTTTGCGCGGTTTGACGGCGATGATCTCGCCGACGGCGAATTTACGATACAGCACCACCGAGCCAGCCTGAACGTCAGGCAGCGTCTCAGCGGAGAGGCTCAGAGTGGTGGTCGGCACTTCGCTCAGGCTGTTTTCCTGCGCCTTTTCGAGGTTGGCGTACAGCGGATAGCTGCTCTGCATTTCGCCTTTTTCACCCGGGATCACCCGGATCCCGCCGTTCACCCATTCGCTGGCGCTGGCGCCCAGCACCTGCACGCCATCAAGTCCCACTTTGACGTCCAGACGACTGTTCACCACAAACTTGCTGTCGCCGCGAATCAGATCGCGGTATTCCGGGGCAATCGCCACCTGGAAGGTTACCCCTTTGGCCGTCAGCTTGCGCTCCAGCACCTGGCCGACTTTCACTCCGTGAAGCACCAGCGGCTGGCCGCCGTCGATCCCGTAGCTCTCCGGCGCCGATAGGGTGACGGTGGCGACATTGGGCTCCTCCAGCAGCGCTTTATCCGCTGGCATGACGGAGAAGTGATTACGCGGCTCGCCTTCGCCGGGCACCAGCTCAAAGGTATTGCCGGTGAGCAGGGCGCTGACGCTGGGGTTATCGAGGGAGATCTTCGGCTTCTTCATCTGAATCAACGTTTTCTCCCGCAGCAGGGTCACCACGCTCGGATCGACGGTCATCTCGCCAGTGACTTTGCCGCCGGGGTTAAGATTCAGTTTGCTTAACTGGCCCACTTCCAGCCCCTGATACATCAGCGGCGTCGAGCCCGCTTTCAGGCCGTCGCCGTCAGGCAGGTCAAGGGTCACCACCACCCCGCGCTGGCTGTGCGCCAGGTCTTCATACAGATGATAGTCATCGTTTTGCGACGCGACCTGCGAATCGGCAGGGGAGTCAAAGGCGATGGCACCGTTCACCAGCGCGGAAAGGTTCTCCAGCTGCACTTTGGCCCCGCTCAGGCCGACATCGGCTTTGATCCCCGAGACGTTCCAGAAACGGCTGCCTTTTTTCACCAGGTTGGTGAACCGGCGCTCGATCAGCACATCAATGGTGACCCCCTGATTATTATCATTCAGCGTGAAGTCATACACCCGCCCGACCGGGATCTTACGGAAGTAGACCAGCGAGCCGCTGCTCAGAGAGCCAAGGTCGGGCGCCTGCAGGTGGATCATCAGCTCGCCGTTGTTGATACGGTATTTTGGCTGAGTGTCGAGGGCGACGAAGTGATCTTCGGGTTCGCCCTTGCCCGGCATCATGCCGATATAGTTCCCGCCCACCAGCGCATCGAGGCCCGACACGCCGGCCAGAGAGGCTTTCGGCGTGACCAGCCAGAACTGCGTATCTTTGCGCAGCGCCTCTTTCATATCGCGCTTGATGCTGGCGGAAACTTCAATCTTGCTCAGGTCTTTACTGAGACTAATATCCTGGACGGTACCGACTTCCACCCCCTGATAGCGGATAGGCGTCCGCCCCGGCACGATGCCGTTAGCAGACTGGAAATCGATAGTAATCGTCGATCCGCGGTCGTCAAAGCTGGTCCAGATGAGCCAGGCGGCAATCAGCAGCGCGATGACCGGCAACAGCCAGAATGGCGAGATACGACGTTTGGTTTTTATTCTGGCTTCAGTCTGCGAAGCGGGCGTTTCCTGACTCATGTGCGTCCCAAAGTAAGCGGCTGTCCAGCCATTCAACTGCAAGAATAGTTAAAATTACCGCGCCGCCAAAGTAAACCGCGGCCGGCCCCATCGTAAAGGCGAGGAGCTGATCGCGATTAATGAGCGACATGGTGAGTGAGATAACAAACAGATCCAGCATCGACCAGCGGCCAATCCAGGTTATCAGCCGCAGCAGCAGGATGCGGGTGCGCAGCCCCTGCTCGCACTTGAATTGTATGCTGAGCAGCAGGGTAAATAACACTATAACTTTGGTGAATGGCACCAAAATACTGGCGATAAACACCACGCCGGCGATGGCGATATTGCTGCTGGCGAGGGAGATGATCCCGGAAAGGATGGTGTCTTCCTGGCGCGCGCCGTTGACGTAGATGATAGAGATCGGCAGCAGGTTGGCCGGTAGGAGGAAAACCAGCGAGGCAATCAGCGCCGCCCAGCTGCGCTGCAGGCTCTGCGGCCGGCGATGGTGCAGCGGCGTGTGGCAGCGTCGGCAGCGGCCGCGGGCGTCGCGGTAGCCGGTGTAGTGGCAGCCGGTGCACACCTGCAGATTGTTATCGGCGCGGGTCGCCGGCCGTTCGGGATAGAAGCGCTCCCATAGCTCTTCGACGTTCATATGGATAAGCGTCAGGATACTCAGCAGCGTCAGGGAGATAAACGCCACCAGGCCGATGCCGGGCTGCAGAAAGGCGTAATCCTGCACCTTGATGGAGGCGACGCCGATGCCCACCAGATAGATATCCAGCATCACCCACTCCTTGAGCTTATCGAGCATTAGCAGCACCGGGCGCAGGTTCATCCCCAGCACGTTGCCCAGCCACAGATAGCTAATCGAGACCACCAGCAGTACCGGGGCGACCACCGCGCAAAACAGCACCATCGCGGCGGTAAGCGGGTCGCCCTGCGCGGTCATCTGCCAAATCCCCTGCAGGACGTTGGCGTCAATGCGAACCCCCAGCAGGTGAAGGCGCAGTAGGGGTTCGGACCAGGCAAAGGGCATTAACAGCAGCATGGCCAGGGCCATGCTGCCCAGACGGGTCAGCGACCAGTCGCGGCCATCGCGCACCTTCGCGTTACAGCGTGGACACCAGGCGCTTTGGTTGCGTTTGAGCACCGGTAAGCGGAACAGCATGTCACACTGCGTACAGCGCTGATAATGCGCATAGGGAAGCGGCGTGCTGACGGCATGCACGACCATCTTATTCGCAGGCTTAAGGGTGGGTGTTTTTATCGGCATTTATTACGTACAGGAATGAATGTATCTCACTATCTTAACCTATGAATGAATTCATCTTGAGCCCAAGCGCATTTAATGCTTATTTTAGTAGGCTGTACGTATGAGGCAGTAAGACAACCAAGTGAAGATATAATGAGCAAAACAGAATTTTACGCGGATTTGAACCGCGATTTCCAGGCATTAATGGCAGGTGAAACCAGTTTTCTGGCGATGATCGCTAATACCAGCGCGCTGCTGTTTGAACGACTGGGCGAGGTCAACTGGGCCGGTTTCTATCTTCTGGAAGGCGATACTCTGGTGCTGGGGCCGTTCCAGGGCAAACTGGCCTGCGTCCGGATCCCGGTTGGGCGCGGCGTATGCGGCGCGGCGGTGGCGCAAGCCCAGGTGCAGCGCGTCGAGGACGTCCACGCCTTTGACGGCCACATTGCCTGCGATGCCGCCAGTAATTCGGAAATTGTCTTCCCCCTGCGCGTGAACGACCAGATTATCGGCGTGCTGGATATCGACAGTCCGGCTTACGGCCGCTTCACTGCTGAAGATGAGCAGGGGTTGCGCACACTGGTCGAGCATCTGGAAAAACTTATCGCGGCCACTGATTATCAAAAAATCTTTACCCGTGTCGTGGGATAATCAACGGATAACGTAGCATTTAGCGAGGACGTCATTATAATGTCGCCTGTTCATGCCTGCGGCTTGTTGGCTACGTCCGTTGTAATCAGGAAATTTCATGGAAAATCAACCTAAGTTGAATAGCAGTAAAGAAGTTATCGCCTTTCTGGCCGAACGTTTCCCTCAGTGCTTCAGCGCTGAAGGCGAAGCGCGCCCCCTGAAAATCGGAATTTTTCAGGATCTCGTTGAGCGAGTGGGTGGTGAGATGAATCTCAGCAAAACCCAGCTTCGCGCTGCATTACGTCTTTACACCTCGAGCTGGCGCTATCTCTACGGCGTAAAAGCCGGCGCTATCCGCGTTGACCTGGACGGCAACCCGTGCGGCGAACTGGAAGAGCAGCACATTGCCCATGCGCGTCAGCAGCTGGAAGAAGCGAAAGCTCGCGTTCAGGCGCAGCGCGCTGCCCAGCAGGCGAAAAAACGCGAGGCCGCTGCCGCTGCAGGCCAGCCGGATGAAGGCGTTCGCCGCGAGCGTAAACCGCGTCCTCAGCAGCCGCGTCGTAAAGAGGGCGCTGAACAGCGTAAACCGCGTCCTGTTGCGGCCAAAGCTCCGCGTGAAGAGCGTCTTACTCCGGTATCGGATGTTTCCGTTCTGACCGTCGGCCAGGCGCTGAAGGTAAAAGCAGGCAATAACGCAATGGACGCCACCGTTCTGGAAATCACCAAAGATGGCGTTCGTGTACAGCTGACTTCTGGTATGTCAATGATTGTACGCGCAGAACACCTGGTGTTCTGAAACGGAGGCCGGGCCAGGCATGAACACATTTTTTAAAATCACCGCGCTTGCGGGCCTGCTGGCAATAGCAGGCCATGCTTTCGCTGTTGATGAAATAACCCGTGCAGATCAAATCCCCGTGCTGAAAGAAGAGCCGCAGCACGCGACGGTGAGCGAGCGCGTGACGTCGCGCTTTACCCGCTCTCACTACCGTCAGTTCGATCTCGACAACGCCTTCTCGGCAAAAATTTTTGACCGTTATCTGAACCTGCTGGACTACAGCCATAATGTGCTGCTGGCCAGCGATGTGGCGAAGTTCGCGGCGAAAAAAGACCAAATCGGCGACGAACTGCGCACCGGGAAACTGGACGTCTTCTACGACCTCTACAACCTGGCGCAGCAGCGCCGCTTCGAACGCTATCAGTATGCTTTGAAGGTGCTGGAACGTCCGATGGACTTTACCGGCAACGACAATTTCAACCTTGACCGCTCCAAAGCGCCGTGGCCGAAAGACGAGGCCGAGCTGAACAAGCTGTGGGACGCCAAGGTTAAATTTGACCAGTTAAGCCTGAAGCTGGCGGGAAAAGACGATAAAGAGATCCGCGACACCTTAACCCGTCGCTACAAGTTCGCTATCCGTCGTCTGGCGCAAACCAACAGCGAGGATGTCTTCTCGCTGGCGATGACCGCCTTCGCCCGCGAAATCGACCCGCACACCAACTATCTGTCGCCGCGCAATACCGAGCAGTTCAACACCGAGATGAGTCTCTCACTCGAAGGGATCGGCGCTGTGCTGCAGATGGATGATGACTACACGGTGATTAATTCGCTGGTGGCCGGTGGTCCGGCTGCGAAGAGCAAAGCGATCAGCGTCGGCGACCGCATCGTCGGCGTCGGCCAGACCGGGAAGTCGATGGTCGATGTCATTGGCTGGCGTCTGGATGACGTCGTGGCGCTAATTAAAGGGCCGAAGGGCAGCAAGGTTCGCCTTGAGATCCTGCCGGCCGGCAAAGGGGCCAAGACGCGTATCGTCACCCTGACCCGCGAGCGCATCCGTTTGGAAGATCGCGCGGTGAAGATGTCGGTGAAAACCGTTGGTAAAGAAAAAGTCGGCGTGCTGGATATCCCGGGCTTTTACGTTGGCCTGACCGATGACGTGAAGGTGCAGCTGCAGAAGCTGGAAAAACAGAACGTCAGTAGCATCGTTATCGATCTGCGCAGCAACGGCGGCGGGGCGCTGACCGAAGCGGTATCGCTGTCGGGGCTGTTTATTCCGTCCGGCCCGGTGGTGCAGGTGCGGGATAACAATGGCAAGGTGCGCGAAGACAGCGATAACGATGGCGTAGTCTATTACAAAGGGCCGCTGGTGGTGCTGGTTGACCGCTTTAGCGCCTCGGCGTCTGAGATCTTTGCCGCCGCAATGCAGGATTATGGCCGCGCGCTGATCGTTGGCGAGCCGACCTTCGGTAAAGGTACCGTACAGCAGTATCGCTCGTTGAATCGTATCTACGATCAGATGCTGCGTCCGGACTGGCCGGCGTTAGGTTCCGTGCAGTACACTATCCAGAAGTTCTACCGCATTAACGGCGGCAGTACTCAGCGCAAAGGCGTTACGCCGGATATCATGATGCCAACCGGCAATGAAGATCGCGAAACCGGCGAGCAGTATGAAGACAACGCGCTGCCGTGGGATAGCATCAACGCGGCCACCTACGTGAAGTCCGGGGATCTGACCCCATTTGGACCGGAACTGCTCAAGCGCCACGACGAGCGTATTGCCCAGAATCCTGAGTTCCAGTACATCATGAAGGATATTGCCCGTTATAACGCGATGAAGGACAAACGTAACATCGTCTCTCTGAACTACGCTCAGCGTGAAAAAGAGAACGAAGAGGATGATGCGATTCGTCTGGCGCGGATTAACGATCGCCTGAAACGCGAAGGCAAACCGCCGCTGAAAAAACTGGACGATTTGCCGAAGGATTACCAGGAGCCGGATCCGTATCTTGATGAGACGGTCCATATCGCGGTAGACCTCGCCCATCTCGAAAAAGCGCGCCCAGCGGTGGAACCGCCGGCCAGCCAATAAGTCGCCAACGGGCACCCTGAGAGGTGCCCGTTTTTTTTATGCCCTTTGTCATCGCCATTCAGCTCATCTAACAAAATGTCAACCTGCTCTGCCGCTGTCAGCAAGATGCTACAAAATGTAAAGTTGTGTTTTTATCGTGACTTAGCGGGGGTTGATGGTTGAAAATTGCAGCCTGACCCATACGATGTGGGTAATCGCATAGTGCGTTTTGTTAAATTGAGGTAAAAAGAAAATTATGATGCGAATCGCGCTTTTCCTGCTGACGAACCTGGCAGTGATGGTCGTGTTCGGGCTGGTGTTAAGCCTCACGGGGATCCAATCCAGCAGCATGACCGGTCTGTTGATTATGGCCCTGCTGTTCGGCTTCGGTGGTTCTATCGTTTCGCTGATGATGTCGAAATGGATGGCGCTGAAGTCTGTGGGTGGGGAAGTGATCGAGCAGCCGCGCAACGAAACGGAACGCTGGCTGATGAACACCGTTGCGCAGCAGGCGCAGCAGGCGGGCATTGCCATGCCGCAGGTGGCTATCTATCACGCCCCTGACATCAACGCCTTCGCTACCGGTGCGCGTCGCGACGCCTCGCTGGTCGCTGTCAGTACCGGGCTGTTGCAAAACATGAGCCGTGATGAAGCGGAAGCGGTCATCGCCCATGAAATCAGCCACATCGCCAATGGCGATATGGTCACCATGACTCTGATTCAGGGGGTGGTGAACACCTTCGTTATCTTTATCTCCCGCGTTATCGCGCAGATTGCGGCCGGCTTCCTCGGCGGCAACCGGGAAGATGAAGGCGAGAGCAGCAATGGCAACCCGCTGATCTACTTCGCCGTCGCCACGGTGCTGGAGCTGGTGTTCGGTATTCTGGCCAGCATTATCACCATGTGGTTCTCTCGTTATCGCGAATTCCATGCTGATGCCGGCTCGGCGCGTCTGGTGGGCCGCGAAAAGATGATTGCCGCCCTGCAGCGCCTGAAAACCAGCTATGAGCCGCAGGAAGCCAGCAGCATGATGGCGTTCTGCATCAACGGTAAAGCGAAGTCCATGAGCGAGCTGTTTATGACCCACCCGCCGCTGGACAAGCGTATTGAAGCGCTGCGTAGCGGAGAATATCTGAAATAGTCCGTCAATCTGACGCTGAAAATAAAAATCCGCAGCCCGAAGGCTGCGGATTTTTTTTGTCCTTAATCGTCAGGCTGCGCGCGGCTGAGTGACGCGCAGACCGCTAATCAGCGCAGCGACGGTCGCCAGGATGCCGGCCAGCAGCAGGGCGGTGTGGGTGCCGCTGTTGCCGAGCAGGTTGAATAAAAGGGCCACCAGCGCGGCGCCGGTGCTCTGGCCGAGCAGGCGAGCGGTACCCAGCATGCCGCTGGCGCCGCCGCTGCGATGGCTCGGGGCCGAGGCGACAATGGTGTGGTTGTTTGGCGACTGGAACAGCCCGAAGCCGGCGCCGCACAGCGCCATACGCCAGATAATATCCAGATCGCTGGGCGACGCCGGAAGCAGCGCCAGGCCGAACAGGCCGCAGGCCATAACCAGCAGCCCAATGGCCCCCAGCAACCCCGCATGGCATTTTTCAATTAAATAACCGGCCAGCGGCGCCATCACCATCGTTGCCAGCGGCCACGGCGTCAGCAGCAGGCCGGTCTCCACTTCGCTGCGCCCGATCATTGTTTGCAGGAAGAAGGGCAGAGAGACCATCGCCAGCATTTGCGCACAGAAAGAGCAGATGGAGGTGCAGATAGAGAGGGAGAAGAGCGGGATGCGAAGCAGATCGACCGGCAGCAGCGGGACGGGCATCGTGAGCTGACGGCGAACGAAGAAAAAGCCCACCACCAGCATAGCGGCGACCTCCGCCAGCACCAGCTGAGTGGACTGGCCCTGGGCGAAACCGCTCAGGGCGGTGATCAACAGCCCGAAGGTCAGCGCGTTCATGATGGCGCTCGGCAAATCGAAGCGGACGATTTTGCTGCGCGCGCTGTTGGGCGGCAGAAAGCGCATCGCCAGAAGTAAGGCGACGATGCCGAGAGGCACGTTAATTAAAAACAGCCATTGCCATGAGGCGAGGGAGAGGATCGCAGCGGCGATCGTCGGGCCTGCTGCTGAAGAGACGGCGACGACAAAGGAGTTGATACCCATGCCACGACCGAGAAAGCGCTGCGGATAAATCAGGCGGATCAACGCGGTGTTTACGCTCATCAGCGCGGCGCCGCCCAGCCCCTGGGCGACGCGGGCGAAGGTTAGCATTTCGAGGCTGCGCGACAGGGCGCAGGCCAGCGAGGTAAAGATAAACACCACCAGGCCTATCTTATAGATACGACGATAGCCGACCATGTCGCCGAGGAAAGAGAGCGGTAGCAGGGCGATCACAATGGCGATTTGGTAGGCGTTAACAATCCAGATTGAAGCCGCCGGGGAGGCGTTAAGATCGCTGGCGATGGTCGGCAGCGCGACGTTGGCGATGGCCCCGTCGAGCACGGCCATGGTCAGCCCAAGCACAATGGTCAGAATGGCGCCATAGCGCTGCGGCAGCGGCACGCCATCGGAAGAGTTTTTATCCATGGTGAAAATGAGTCTTAAATGAAACGGTTTTTTGAATGATGAGTTTAGCATTGATTATTCCGCCGTATGTCGCAGATTTGTAACGAAGTGGCAGAAGAATGATTGCGGCGCAGAGGCGGCGAATTTATAATAAAAACCGGTTCTAAATTTTATAAAACAGTTACGACGAGGTGATAAATGGCAGGTGCAGATTTGGATAAACAGCCAGATTCTGTCTCTTCGGTATTGAAGGTTTTCGGCATCCTGCAGGCGCTGGGTGAAGAGCGTGAAATTGGCATTACCGAACTGTCCCAGCGCGTCATGATGTCGAAAAGCACCGTTTATCGCTTTTTACAGACCATGAAATCACTGGGCTATGTGGCGCAGGAGGGAGAGTCTGAGAAATACTCCCTCACGCTCAAACTGTTCGAGCTGGGGGCGCGCGCGCTGCAGAACGTCGACCTGGTGCGCAGCGCCGATATTCAGATGCGGGAACTTTCCCGACTGACGAAAGAGACGATCCATCTCGGCGCGCTGGATGAAGACAGTATTGTTTATATTCACAAGATTGATTCGATGTATAACCTGCGGATGTACTCTCGTATCGGCCGTCGCAATCCGCTGTACAGCACCGCGATTGGCAAAGTACTGCTGGCGTGGCGCGATCGCAGCGAAGTGGAGCAGATCCTTGACGGCGTGGAGTATAAACGCAGCACCGAGCGGACCATCACCAGTACCGCTGAGTTGCTGAAGGTGCTGGATGGCGTTCGCGAGCAGGGATACGGCGAAGATAACGAAGAGCAGGAAGAGGGGCTACGCTGCATTGGGGTACCGGTATTCGACCGTTTCGGCGTAGTCATCGCCGGGTTGAGCATCTCTTTCCCGACCTTACGGTTCTCTGAAGAACGTTTGCATGAATATGTGGCGATGCTGCACCAGGCGGCGCGCAAGATTTCTGAGCAGATGGGCTACAACGACTACCCCTTCTGACCGCGCTGAAGCATTCGGCGACCGCGGCGCTATCGTCGCGGTCGCCGGTTCGATCTTAGCCGTTATCCACGACGGTTGCGCTTTTACGCAGCAGCGGGCAGCTGCTGACGCCGATCACGCCGCTATCGGAATGCACATAAAGTGCGGTACTGACCCCACGGGCGGTGAGATATTGACACTTCAGGCCCAGGCCGCCGACGTTTTCTTCACTGTGGAATAATACCCCGTAGCCGCTTAATAATACGCCAATCCATAAGATAGCCACGACCACAATAGTACGAATGATTAATCGCATTGATGCCTCATTATTTGTATGATCCTTGCCGTGATTTTGACACGAACACGTTTTGAAACAAGTCGATGATTCCTAAACTTGCCTTTCGTATTACAGTTAGCCGCGGTTTAAGAAGGCCGTGTTATCCTGGCGACATAAAGTACTGATGCGGAGAGTGGAGTGAAAAAATTACGGTGGGTTTTACTGATAGTCATCATAGCAGGCTGCCTGTTGCTGTGGACTCAGATGCTTAACGTAATGTGCGACCAGGATGTTCAGTTTTTCAGCGGCATTTGCACTATCAATAAATTTATCCCGTGGTAAGACATTTTTCTGACGACTGATTTCCTTCTGCGCCGCGGGTGGTAGAATGAACGCCTTCTCTTTGAGGTGGTGAAATGAGTGAGTTACTAAATCCTGGGATCTTAAATCTGGCATCGCTGGCCGTGTCTGTGGCGCTGCTGCTTGTCGGTCTGTTGTTATGGTTCTTCGTCAACCGCGCCAGCTCGCGGGCGAATGAGCAGATAGAACTGCTGCAGGCTCTGCTGGATCAGCAAAAGCGGCAGAATGCGCTGCTACGTCGCTTGTGCGAAGCCAGTGCGCCGGAAAAAGAGGACGTGGTCGAGCCGACCGTCGCCGGTAAGGCGAAAGGGGAGGATGAGTTTATCCGCCTGGTGGCAGAGCGCTAAGTACCTCGACAGGTGTGCATCATATGATGCGCACCTGCATGATAGCGGTCGGTAATATCTTATTCTTATTCCATTATTCCTTTCTCAATGCACTATCCTCTTTTATACACGCTGTAAATAAAGTGATCCCCGCCGCGTTTATTGTCGGATAACGTGACGCTGTCATCTTTTTTTCATTATTAAGGTGCAGAATTAGCACTATTTTTAGCGAGACGACTGAAAGGATTTATTATCACTACACTGGCCTGGCTTTAGCGATTTTTCGTCTGGGGTTATAACGAATTTTGCGCATCAATATTCATCACGGCTCGTCAGTCGCCCGTATACTGGCAGTTCGTATACGGACATACCTGGACGAAGCGAAGTTGTTGAGCTATGGTAAAAAAGTTGCAGTTACAAGGCAGCGCTCCGGCGTTATTGATAAACGCCATAGCGCCTTGCCAGGGGCGGCAAAGACGCATAAATGTGCAGGCGATCAAAGGATTACCTTATAATTTGTGCGAACGATCGAGACACGTTTAAAAATGGCTTGCCATTATTTACGTAGTGTGTGATAACACCTTTCGGGTTAAACGAGGTACAGTTCTGTTTATGTGTGGCATTTTCAGTAAAGAAGTCCTGAGTAAACACGTTGTCGTTGAATACCGCTTCTCTGCCGAACCTTAAATTAGTGCCTCATGCAGTTATGTGTCAGTTTTATCTATGTAAACGCCAGCAGGCGAAGAAAACAGTCTAAGGAATTTTGCAAATGGCAAAGATTAAAGGTCAAGTTAAGTGGTTCAACGAGTCTAAAGGTTTTGGTTTCATTACTCCGGCTGATGGCAGCAAAGATGTGTTCGTACACTTCTCCGCTATCCAGGGTAACGGCTTCAAAACTCTGGCTGAAGGCCAGAACGTTGAGTTCGAAATTCAGGACGGCCAGAAAGGTCCGGCTGCAGTTAACGTAACTGCTATCTGATACAAGACCACTCTTCTTGTATAAAAGCCTCGCCTGTGCGGGGCTTTTGCGTTTTTATTGCAAAGCATGTCATTTTCCCCCCTCTCGTCGCGTCTTGTTGCAAATACTCAACTTTATTAGCATTGTGTAGCAGTCTGTTTTGCTAATTTTCTGTTAAATCAGTTGGTTGCAAAACAATGCCGGAGCTATGGTGCTAAACAAAAAAATGAAGTCCGCCGCCAGCTTTACCCCGATTCGCTTCGGGTTACTCTGTGTGGCCATACTCGGTTGTCTGGGACTGCTATTGGCCCGCGTGGGCTGGCTGCAGGTTGTTTCCCCCGATAATCTGGTAAAACAAGAGGATATGCGTTCTCTGCGCGAAGAGCCCGTTGCGGTTGAGCGGGGGATGATCACCGACCGGGAAGGACGACCGCTGGCGGTGAGCGTTCCGGTTAGCGCGATCTGGATCGATCCGCAGACCACCATGGAGAAAGGCGGCGTCGGCTACGGGCCCCGCTGGCAGGCGATGGCCGAAGCGCTGCATCTCAACCTCGGGGAACTGGCCCAGCGGGTACAGAGCCATCCTCACGCCCGCTTTCTCTATCTGGCGCGGCAGATCAATCCCGAGCAGGCGGAGTGGATTGATAAACTGCATCTGCCTGGCGTCTACCTGCGTGATGAATCGCGGCGTTTCTATCCGGCAGGCCACGTGGCTGCCAATCTGCTGGGCTTTACCAATGTCGATAATCAGGGCATCGAAGGGGTGGAGAAAAGCTTCAACGCCCAGTTGACCGGTAAACCCGGGCGACGTCTGGTGCGTAAAGATAAACATGGCAATGTGATTGAGAATATTACCGAAGTACCGCCGGTGCCGGCGCATAATCTGCAGTTGAGTATCGATGAGCGCCTGCAGACGGTAACGGAAGATGCCCTCGACAACGCTGTTCGCTGGAATAAAGCCGAGTCAGGGGCAGCGGTGCTGATCAAAATCGATACCGGCGAGATCCTGGCGATGGCCAGCTATCCCGATTTCAATCCAAACAATCGCGATGCCGCAACGCTGGATGATTTTCGCAACCGGGCCATCAGCGATACCTTCGAGCCGGGGTCGACCGTCAAACCGCTGGTGATCATGACCGCGCTGCAGCAGGGGATTGTCCAGCCGGACAGCGTCGTGGACACCCATCCGTTTGTCCTTGACGGCCACCGTATCCGCGATGTCGGCTATTATCCGGAGCTGAGCCTGACCGGGATCCTGCAGAAATCCAGCGATACCGGCGTGTCGCATCTCTCGCTGGCCATGCCGGTGCAGCATCTGATTGACACCTATACGGCTTTCGGTTTCGGCGAGCCGACGGGGCTGGGGTTGACCGGGGAAAGCGCTGGGCTGATGCCGCATCGTCGCTACTGGGGGCAACTGGATCGCGCCACCTTCGCTTTCGGCTATGGTTTGATGGTGACCCCGCTCCAGCTGGCGCATGTTTATGCCACCATCGGCGGCTTCGGCATTGAACGACCGTTGTCGATCACCCGCATCGACCCGCCAGTGATTGGCACGCGCGTAATGCCGGAGAATATTGTCCACAGCGTGGAGCATATGATGGAGAGCGTGGCGCTCCCGGGCGGAGGCGGCACTAAGGCGGCGGTGCGCGACTATCGGGTGGCGGTAAAAACGGGGACGGCGAAGAAGATCGGCCCGGACGGCAAATATATCGATAAATATGTGGCCTATACCGCCGGCGTGGCGCCCGCCAGCCGTCCGCAGTTCGCGCTGGTGGTAGTGATGAACGATCCCAGCAATGGCTCGTATTACGGCGGGGCCGTTTCCGCCCCGGTATTCAGCCAGATTATGGGCGACGTCCTGCGGCTGGAGAACGTCATGCCGGACGGTATGCCGCAAGGCGCGGAGAATCTGATCGTCATGCACGACAGCCACCCGCTGGCGCCGGCGCTGTAACAGTGGTCTGCAAGGGCGAATAGCGCTACACTTTCGCCCTTTCAGCGACACCGGAGCCGTCATGTCATACAGTTGCCCCCTTTGCCACGCGCCGCTCAGCCGTAGCGACAACCACTATTCCTGCCCGCAGCGGCACCAGTTCGATCTGGCGAAAGAGGGGTACGTCAATCTGCTACCGGTGCAGTTCAAACGGTCGCGCGATCCCGGCGACAGCGCTGAGATGATGCAGGCCCGTCGGGCGTTCCTTGACGCCGGGCATTATCAGCCGCTGCGGGACGCTATCGCTGAACGACTGCGGCACGCTGCCCCTCAGGCGTTACTGGATATCGGCTGTGGCGAAGGATATTACACCCACGCGTTTGCCGCCATCGCCAGCCGCAGCTGGGGGCTGGACGTGTCGAAGCCGGCAATTCGCGCGGCGGCAAAACGCTATCCGCAGGTGAATTTTTGCGTCGCCTCCAGCCAGCGTCTGCCGTTCTCCGATAACAGCTTCGATGCGATAGTGCGCATTTACGCCCCCTGCAACGCCGGTGAGCTGGCGCGAGTGGTGCGGCCTGGCGGGTGGGTGATCACCGCCACGCCGGGACCCCGCCATTTGCTGGAGCTGAAAGGGCTGATTTACGATGAGATCCGCCTGCATGAGCTGAAGACGGAAGCGATGCCGGGGTTCCGCCTGGCTGCTCAGCAGCAGCTGGCTTATCCGATGACCCTGACGGGCAGTGAAGCGCAGGCTCTGCTGCAGATGACGCCGTTCGCGTGGCGGGCCAAGGCCGACGTGCATGACGCGCTGCGTCAGCAGGCAACCTTTGGCTGCCAGACCGATTTTATGATCCATTGCTGGCAGCGCGAGGAGTAAAGCTTAACCGGCGAAATGGCTCCAGAGGATTTCGCTGCCGATGCCAATCAGCACGATACCGCCGAGAATTTCGGCCCGTTTGCCCAGCAGCGGGCCGATAAAGCGACCTACCATGATCCCCAGCGTCGACATGATAAAGGTGGCGCAGCCGATCGCCAGCGCGGTGGTGACAATGCTGACCTGCAGGAAGGCCAGGCCGACGCCGACCGCCATGGCGTCAAGGCTGGTGGCGAAGGCGGTGGTGACCAGCAGCCAGAAGCCATGCCGGCGAGGCGCCTCGCACGCCTCGTCGCTGTCGCCGCGAAACCCCTCGATGATCATCCGCCCGCCGAGAAACACCAGCAGAATAAAGGCAATCCAGTGGTTCCATTCGAGAACAAACTGGCTGGCCAGCATGCCCAGTCCCCAGCCGACCAGCGGCGTCAGGGTTTCAATAGCGCCAAAAATCAGCCCGGTGCGCACTGCTTCTGAGAATTTGGGTTTGTGCAGGGTGGCGCCTTTGCCAATAGAGGCCGCGAAGGCGTCCATAGACATGCCGAAAGCGAGAAGAAGGGTTGCGGATAAATTCATGTGCCTGTCCTGACCGGGGATAATCCATATGACACATCGCTGCCCCCAGTAAATATACGCGGAGCCGCTCAATGGCTGAGCAATACGTACAGCAGTGATGTATCTATGGTCTCGCCTGATTGAATCACTTCAACCCGTACGTGCCACGTTTTGCAACGAGTATGTTGACACGTACATTTCCTGGCGGGCAGGAAATCGGCTACTCCCCAACGACGGGCGCAACCTTAACATATTTTTAGAATATAAAACAATAACAGAAGAGGGCTATTTTAATAACCAAATGATAACGATTTTCATTTGAATTTATAAGTAAATAAATAGTTAATGAAAAACAGAAGAGCAGGTGGGGAAATATAGCCATGGCTATATAATCCCCCAGACGAAATCGGAAAAAGCATAGCGCTGGCTATATTTATAACTCATTGAGTTGAAACAATAAGTTTGTATATCTTCTCCAGATCGTCGATATTTCGTACGCGAATCAGCAGCCGCCGTTGCTCTAATTGCATCACCAGCACGCCGTCTTCGGATAAATTCATCTCTTTAATTCGCTGATATTCTATCCACACGTTGGCGAAGAAAAAGCCGCGCGGTTTGAAAATGATTTTCGGCGTACGGATCCAGAATAAATAGAGTCCCATCAGCGCCAGCGCAGACAATAGCCAGGTGGTGATCGGGGTGCCGTGCTGGGTGATGTTGTTATAGATCAGAATGGCGATGAGGCCGACAAAGATCAGGCCGTCAACGCGGCTGCGGCGAAGCAGGGGAATGGCCAGCAGCACCGGGCCGTTGCGCCTCGGCATAATAAACTGGTCATACACCGCGTAGGCCAGTAGCGCAAGGATGAACAGGATGATCACCAGGTCCGTGAATGTCATTGCTTTGCGTTCCTCCTGATAAAAAAAAGCCGGGGGCTAGCCCCCGGCGTACAACCTGGAAATTACAGACCCAGCAGGCCGACAGCGTAGCCTGCGATACCGATGACGAAGAAGCCAACGATGATCCACAGCGGGTTAACTTTCTTACGCAGCAGCCACATACAGGCGAAGGTCAGCAGCAGCGGTACCAGGCCCGGCATCAGCTGGTCGAGGATCGTCTGCACCGTGGTGACATGAACCTGTCCGTCAGAGCCGGTGATTTTTGACACCACCATCGGAATGTTCACGTGCGTCCACTTGTTAACCAGCGCCCCCATGACAAACAGGCCGAGGATTGACGCCCCCTCAGTCAGTTTCTGCAGGAAGCCGCCGCCCATATCTTTCACGATGTCCACGCCTTTGCGGTAGCCGTAGGCGACGCCATAGTAGCGGGTCAGCAGTCGCACTGCGTTGAACAGGATAAAGAACAGCAGAGGGCCGAGCAGGCTTCCGCTCATCGCGATCCCGGCGCCTAAGGCCGCGAACACCGGACGCACAGTGCCCCAGAAGATCGGGTCGCCGACGCCGGCCAGCGGTCCCATCAGACCGACTTTGATGCCGTTGATAGCGCCATCGTCAATCTCTGCGCCATTGGCGCGCTGCTCTTCCATCGCCAGCGTTACGCCCAGTACCGGAGCGGCAACGTAAGGATGGGTATTGAAGAACTCAAGGTGACGCTTAATCGCCTGCTTACGCGCATCGTTATTCTCCGGGTACAGACGACGAATCGCCGGAACCATAGAGAAGCAGAAGCCCAGCGCCTGCATACGTTCGAAGTTCCATGAACCCTGGAACAGGTTAGAACGAATGAACACGCCACGAATATCACTCTGAGTGAGTTTTTTCTCGGTGGTATTTTTAGTCATATCAACCATTTCGCTCACCTGTTAGTCCAGTTCGTTATCGAGATCGTTGTTACCAGCCGCCTGAGCCGGGGCACCGGCGACGCGGTTATATTTCGGGCTCAGCTGGATGTAGAGGATTGCCATGACCGCGCCAATCACGCCCAGGGCCACCAGGTTGAAGTTGGTGAAGGCGGCGGTGACGAAGCCGAGGTAGAAGAACGGCATCAGGTAGCCCGCGCGCATCATATTGATGACCATCGCGTAACCAACCACCACGATCATGCCGCCGGCAATGTTCAGGCCGCTGGTGACCACTTCAGGGATTGCGTTCAGCAGGCCCTGGACTTCGCTGGTACCGACGGAAATGGCCACGATGACGGCCGGGATAGCGATACGCATCGCCTGCAGGAACAGGGACGAGACGTGCAGCCACGACAGGGCAGTCAGGTTGCCATTCTCCGCCGCTTTATCCGCCGCGTGCTGGAAGGCTACGGTGATAGTACGCACGATGATGGTCAGCACCTGGCCTGCAGCCGCCAGCGGGATAGCCAGCGCGATGCCGGCGCCGATGCTCTGATGGCCGGCAATAACCAGAACGGTGGAAATAATGGACGCCAGCGCGGCATCAGGGGCAACCGCCGCACCGATGTTCATCCAGCCCAGGGCGATCATTTCCAGCGTACCGCCGATAATAATACCGGTTTTCATATCGCCGAGAACGGCGCCGATCAGCGTACAGGCGACCAGAGGACGGTGGAACTGAAATTCATCAAGCACCGACTCCATACCCGCAATACACGCGACGATGAACACCAGCACAATCTGAAGAAGGGTAATCTCCATTGTACTTCTCCTGTTGATTAAGTCTTAAAGTGAAAACTGGGGCGCGATCGTCCGGGTTATTTATCGACCTTGGCGATCAGATCCATCATTTTCAGTTTCGGGTCGGTGGACACTTTACGTGCCTCCAGCTCGATACCGCGTGCGTTCAGCTTGTTAAACGCCTCAATATCTTTGGCATCGACCGAAATCGCGTTGTTAACCTGGGTTTTGCCCTGGCGGAACGCCATACCGCCGATGTTGACGCTGGTGATTTTCACGCCGCCCTCGACGACGCGCTCAACGTCGGTCGGGTTAGTAAACAGCAGCATGACGCGCTGTCCGGCGTACATCGGGTTGTTGTAGACGCGGATCATTTTGGCGACGTCCACCACGTGGGCGGTGACGCCCGGCGGCGCAACCTGGGTCAACAGGGTTTTGCGCACGGTATCTGCGGCGACTTCGTCGCTGACGACGATGATGCGGGTGACGTTGGTCTCTTTGGTCCAACGGGTGGCGACCTGACCATGGATCAGGCGATCGTCGATACGCGCGAGGCCAATCACCATGTAGTCATTCGGACCCATCGGTTTGGCCGGTGCTGCGGCTTTAGGCGCCGCGGCTGGAGCGGGCGCAGGGGCCGCTTTTTCCACCGGTTTGGCCTTCAGCGCTTTCACGCCTTCGCTGCCGGTCTCTACCGCTAAGGCGACCAGCTCATCAAAGGAAGGATCGTCATCGCGGGCCATGAAGGTTTCCACCAGCATCGGGATGTTGACGCCGGCGATAACTTCGTAGTGCTCTTTATCGACGACAATGCGGCTCGCAGCGTTGAACGGGCTGCCTCCCCATGTATCGACGAGAAACAGCACGCCTTTACTGGTATCCAGTTTTGCCAACTGGGCATTGTATTTCTCGATCAGCGTTTCGGCGTTTTCACCCGGAACGAAATCGATCCAGCCAACGTTTTCCTGCTCGCCCAACAGCATCTCTGCTGTTTTCAGCAGCTGTTCTGCAGCCCAACCATGTGTGCCTATTACAATAGCAATCGTCACTTGCTACCTCCTTTATTATCGTGAATGCATCATCTGCTTTGATACATCCTGAATCACTTTTGAGGACAAAATCGATTCAGTTAGGGTGTAAGATAGAAAATAGTTACTACCGCGAATTATTTTAGACAGTGAAAAAATAATTAATGTGATGAAGATCCGTTAATCAGGCATCGCCTGCTAATAATTTTGCAGCGCAAAAAATAGCCTTAGTTATTGCAAATTCAGGTAAATCTTTTCCAATTTCGCTCTATATTTTGCTATGTTTAACTTCCGTTTAATTACTCAGGAGTATAGGGCATAGCCCGCAGTATGGACCGTCATCGACGTCTTTTCACTTTCTGGCACCTGGTTGCCACCTCCACGCATCACGCTTATCTTTCAGCATCTATTGTCGCGTCCGTGCATGACATGGCGATGACTGACCTTGCCGCTAACCGGAGTCGCACATGGAATTGTTAATGGATCCCTCAATCTGGGCCGGCCTGTTGACGCTTATCGTTCTGGAAATTGTGCTCGGTATTGATAACCTGGTGTTTATTGCCATCCTGGCGGACAAACTGCCGCCGAAGCAGCGTGATAAAGCGCGACTGATCGGCCTGTCGCTGGCGCTGGTGATGCGCCTGGGGCTGCTGTCGGTGATCTCCTGGATGGTGACGCTGACGAAGCCGCTGATTACTATCGCCGATTTCTCCTTTTCCGGGCGTGACCTCATCATGCTGCTTGGCGGGATCTTCTTGCTGTTCAAGGCGACAACTGAGCTGCATGAACGGCTGGAAAACCGCCAGCACGATGCCGGTCACGGGAAAGGCTATGCCAGTTTCTGGGTGGTGGTACTGCAGATCGTAGTGCTGGATGCCGTCTTCTCACTGGACGCGGTGATCACCGCGGTCGGGATGGTGAACCATCTGCCGGTGATGATGGCAGCGGTCGTGATTGCGATGATCATGATGCTGCTGGCCTCCAAGCCGTTGACGCGCTTTGTCAACCAGCACCCGACGGTGGTGGTGCTCTGTCTGAGCTTCCTGTTGATGATCGGCCTGAGTCTGGTGGCGGAAGGGTTTGGCTTCCATATTCCGAAAGGGTACCTTTACGCGGCGATCGGTTTCTCGATCATCATTGAGTTCTTTAACCAGGTGGCGCGCCGCAACTTTGTACGTCACCAGTCGACGTTGCCGCTGCGCGCCCGTACCGCGGATGCGATCTTGCGTCTGATGGGCGGCCGTAATAAACAGGCCTCCGTCAACCACGACGCTGACAGCCCGGCGGCGGTGCCGGTACCGGAAGGCGCCTTTGCGGAAGAAGAGCGCTACATGATTAACGGCGTGCTGACCCTGGCTCAGCGCTCTCTGCGCAGCATCATGACGCCGCGCGGGGAAATCAGCTGGGTCGACGCCGAGCAGAGTGAAGATGAAATTCGCCGTCAGCTGCTTTCGTCGCCGCACAGTCTGTTCCCGGTCTGCCGCGGAGAACTGGATGAAATCATTGGTATCGTGCGGGCGAAGGAGATGCTGGTGGCTCTGGAGTCGGGCGAAAACGTCGCGGCGCTGGCCTCCGCCTCCCCGGCGATCGTGGTACCTGAAACGCTGGACCCGATCAATCTGCTCGGCGTCCTGCGCCGCGCCCGCGGCAGTTTCGTCATCGTGACCAATGAATTTGGCGTGGTGCAGGGATTAGTGACCCCGCTGGACGTTCTGGAAGCGATCGCTGGAGAATTCCCGGACGCCGATGAGACGCCGGAGATCGTTATCGATGGCGACGGCTGGCTTATTAAGGGGTCGACCGACCTGCATGCGTTGCAGCAGGCGCTGGGGCTGGATCCGCTGATCAATGACGATGAGGATATTGCTACGGTTGCTGGTCTGGTGATCTCCGCCAATGGCCATATCCCGCGCATTGGCGACGTGGTGTCATTACCGCCGCTGCATTTCACCGTGGTGGAAGCGAATGACTACCGGGTCGATCTGGTTCGCGCGGTGGTCACCCGTCCGCCGAGCGACGAAGAAGAGTAATCGTCCTGCGCACCGGTCCCCTTGGGGACCGGTGCGTTATTCTGTTGCCTCTCGACTGGCCAGCCACGCCGGGAATGCCTCCACCGGCATCGGCCGGGCATAATAAAACCCCTGCAGCACATCGACACCGTGGTCTCTGAGGTAGCTTTCCTGTTCCTGCGTCTCCACCCCTTCGGCAACGGTAATAATATTCAGCCGGTTGGCGAGGGCGATAATGATATCGGTCACCGTGGCATTGACGCTGTCTATCCCCACCGAGCTGGTAAACGAGCGGTCAATCTTCAGCACGTCCGGGCGCAGTGTTTCCAGCCACGACAGGGAGCTGTTGCCGGTGCCAAAGTCATCGATCGCCAGCTGGACGCCTTTCTGGTGCAGATCTTCGGCCATGTGCTGGTCGCCATCCTGCAGGACATCGCGTTCGGTCAGCTCGACCACCAGCTGCTGTACCGGGTTCATGCTGAACCAGTAATTATGCAGGTCATGCAGCAGTAAGCCGTTGGCAAAGTGGCGGGCAGCGACGTTAATCGCGATATGAAACTGGCGGTCGCGGGGAAAAGCATCCAGACGGCGGGCGGTTTCGGCAATCACATAGCGGGTGAGGGGGATGATCAGATTGTCCCCTTCGGCGATGGGAATAAACACCTCCGGCGAAATCGCACCGCGGCGAGGGTTGTTCCAGCGCAGCAGGATCTCCACCCCGCAGCAGCGGCCGCTGCGCGCATCCTGCAGCGGCTGGCACCAGAGGGCAAACTCCCGGGCGGAAATACCGAGGCTTATCTCCCGCGAGAAGCTCATTCTGCCGGCGGTGGCCAGCCAGGCGATGCCGGTCATCAACAGGCTGAAGATCAGCGCCAGCGGCAGCTCGCCGGGCAGCTCCTCAAGCGCAATCGCAGAGGCGCCAGGGCCATTGATATTGACGATAAACGGAAACTCGGTAGAGCGCTGGCGATAAATCACCGTTCCCGGCGGGGTATGCGCTTTCTCGAGAAGCCCATGGCTGCTGCTAAAATAACGATCGCCAACCTGCAGGCTGACGTCGCTTATCAGGGATGATTTTTCGTTGAGAATTAAGGTCCCCAGCAGCTCGATATTGACAATCAGCATCACGCCATCCACGCCTCTCTCCGAGGCTGGATACCACTGTATCAGCACCGGTGTGCCTTTGAGCAAGGAGCTGTCGTTCGAAAAGAGCAGCAGAGGACGGGGTGCAGGAAGCGCAGGCTGCAGGCGATGTAAATCCGACTGTCGCGGCCCAAAAATACTCGAACAGTAAACGATACCTGACGTCACGAGCGCGACGGAACGAACGGTCTGCAACGAGGCCGCGATTTTACGCAGCGACAAATGGATATCCGGGCAGGGGTGGCCCACCAGAGGAAGCAGGGTGGTTCGCTGCGCGCTCAGCGGACGCAGGATGTTATCCAGCGCCGCCACCCGTTGGCTGGCGGCCATGCGAATATAGCCTTCATTTTCGCTACGCTGCGAAATAAATCGGATAGCTAAGGTGGCGCCCAGGGTCACCAGGGCTACCAGCAGGCAGACAATAATGCGTTTGCGACGATAGGCCGTAATGACTTTTTGTGCAGTCTGCATGTGCGACACCCTGTCGACAGGACGAGTGGTTAAGCGTGGCTTATTTAATAGAGCAATTGTAGTGGCAGAATATCGTCAGGTATAGAAAAAAGAAATGCGCCACAGAGGGCGCATCAGGAAGGCAGGGGGCTTTCAGTTCCCCTCGCTTTACGCCTGCGCACCGGGAGGGGGCAGGCGAAAGCCAACACTTTAGTCACACTGAACTTTAATCGCCAGTCCGCCGCGCGAAGTTTCGCGGTACTTGGCGTTCATGTCTTTGCCGGTTTCGTACATGGTCTCGATCACTTTATCGAGCGAGACGCGCGGTTCGCTGGTGCGGCGCATTGCCATCCGCGCGGCGTTGATCGCTTTCACGGAGGCGATGGCGTTA
This sequence comes from Klebsiella sp. 54, assembly GCF_018223875.1. NCBI lineage: Bacteria > Pseudomonadati > Pseudomonadota > Gammaproteobacteria > Enterobacterales > Enterobacteriaceae > Klebsiella > Klebsiella sp. 54. The sequence continues at coordinate 90,605 of NZ_JAGRRA010000007.1, read as the reverse complement.
CGTTCAATGCACGGCACCTGTACCTGGCCGGCGACCGGGTCGCAGGTCAGTCCGAGGTTATGTTCCATGCCGATCTCCGCCGCCACGCAGACCTGTTCCGGGCTGGCGCCGAGCAGTTCGGCCAGACCCGCCGCCGCCATCGAGCAGGCGACGCCCACTTCGCCCTGACAGCCGACTTCGGCGCCGGAAATGGAGGCATTCATCTTGTACAGCGCGCCGATCGCACCGCAGGCCATAAAGTAGCGGATATAGATCTCCGGGCTGACGGATTCGATAAAGTGATCGTAATAAGCGAGTACCGCCGGAACGATGCCGCAGGCGCCGTTGGTCGGCGCGGTCACCACGCGACCGCCGGCGGCGTTCTCTTCATTGACCGCCAGCGCGAACATGTTGACCCAGTCAACGACGTTCATCGGATCGCTGGAGAGCTTATCGCTGGCCACCAGCAGACGACGCAGCGCCGACGCGCGACGCGGTACGCGCAGCGGGCCAGGCAGCACGCCTTCGGTGTTCATGCCGCGGTCGATACAGGCGCGCATGGTCTGCCAGACATTAGCGAAATAGTCCTCGATCTCTTTTTTGCTGTGCAGCGCCAGCTCGTTCTGCATCACCATCCCGGAGAGCGACAGGCCGGTCTCTTTGCAGTAGGCCAGCATTTCCTGCGCCGATTTAAACGGGTAGGGCACCTGCAGTTCGTTGGCGTTCTCTTTGCCGAAGTGCTCTTCATCGACGATAAAGCCGCCGCCAATCGAGTAATAGGTCTTGCAGTAGATCTCTTTCTCGCCGGCCCAGGCATGAATGGTCATGCCGTTTTCGTGCAGCGGCAGATTGTCGCTGCGAAAACGCATGCCGTCATCCGCCGGGAAGTCCACTTCGTGCTGACCGTTGGCCAGCAGCAGACGGCCGCGTGTCTCGACGTCACGGATAAATGCCGGTATCGCGTCTATATCGACCGTATCGGGCTGATTGCCCGCCAGTCCCATGATAATGGCGATGTCCGTATGGTGGCCTTTGCCGGTTAATGACAGCGAACCGTAGACGTCAACCGCCACGCGGGTCACTGCATTAAGCAATCCTTTTTCGACCAGGTCATCGACGAACTGTTTACCGGCCTTCATCGGGCCAACAGTGTGGGAAGATGAGGGACCAATCCCCACCTTAAACATGTCGAATAGACTAATCACGATAATACTCCTGACAGGGTTACCGCGGGTGCGGTAACGATGTAATAACTGCGCATAGTGTAAGAGGGAAGCGCCCTGTCAGTTCAACTATTCACATGAATTAAACTAATGGATAACCGCGATTTTACTAATAGTGAGAGCGCCCTCTCATAATCAGTATAGCTAAGGGCGCGCGCCTATCTGCAGCGCCAGCTTGCGAATGATCCCGGCGGTCATTCCCCAGACAAAATAATGCTGGTACCAGGAGAGCCAGACGCGGTGGTCGTTGCCCCGGCGGTGGATATCGAGAGGATGGTAGCGCCCGAGGCGCAGGGCTTCGGCGAGCGGCATTTCAAATACCGCGGAGACCTCGTCCTGGCTGGCGTGATAGTGCAGATCCGGTGGAATAATGCCCACCACCGGCGTCACCTGGAAGCCGGTGACACTGTCCACCGGCGGCAGAACGCCAATCACCTCAACCTTCTCTGGCGGGATCGCCACCTCTTCCTGGGCTTCGCGCAGAGCGGCGGCGATAAGCGTCGCATCGGTATTATCTACCGCCCCACCGGGAAAGGCGACCTGGCCGGCGTGCTTGCGCAGCAACGGCGAACGCTGGGTCAACAGCAGGCCAGGCTGCGGCCGGCGTACGATCGGTACCAGCACCGCCGCCTGCCGCTGGTTTAGCGCCTGTGGCGAAGGCTGTGGACGCAGCAGCTGAAAGCGGGACAGAAAGTCATCCAGATTGAGGGCGCGGTCCGCCATGGTCTAGTTCTCCAGTTGGTGCAGGATACGATTAACTTTATCAAAAGTTTCCTGATATTCTGCGGCTTCCTCACTATCCGCCACAATCCCGCCGCCGGCGGAACAGTACAGTTGCCCCTGCCAGGCCGTTAGGGTGCGAATGGTGATGCTGGTATCCATATTGCCGCAATAGCTCAGATAGCCGATGCTCCCGCACCAGGCGTTACGTCGCTGGGGTTCCAGTTCATCAATAATCTCCATCGCCCGGACCTTCGGCGCGCCGGTGATCGACCCTCCCGGGAAGGCGGCGCGCAGCAGATCGCTGGCGTGCAGCGTCGCCGGCAGGCGGGCGGTGATGGTGCTGACCAGATGATGGACCGCCGGGAACGGCTCCACCACGAACAGCTCAGGGACCCGCACGCTGCCCGGGACGGCGACGCGGCCGATGTCGTTGCGCATCAGGTCGACAATCATTAAATTCTCGGCGCGATCTTTCGGCGAGTTCGCCAGCTTCTCCGCCTGCTGCGCATCCGCCAGCGGCGAATCGAGCCGCGGCAGGGTGCCCTTAATCGGGCGCGTCTGGATTTCCCCCTGGCGGAGCTGAATAAATCGCTCCGGCGACAGGCTTAAAATCGCCCCTTCCGCAAGGCGGATGAAGGCGCTAAAGGGGGCGCGGTTGGCGGCGTTCAACTGGCGGAAAGCCTGCCATTCATTCCCGACGTAGCGTGCCTGAAAACGCTGGGCGAGATTGACCTGATAGCAGTCACCGCTGCGCAGATAGGCCTGCACCTGACGAAATTTCTCGCCGTATTGCTGGCGGCTCATATTTGACTGCCAGGCAGAGGTCAGGGTGAAGGTTTCACCTGGCGCCGACGTTTGCGCCTCCAGCCACTGCAGACGCTGCTGCGGGTCGTCATAGCTGAGCAGCGACACCTGCTGGCGCTGATGGTCGACGATTAGCGCCCAGTCATAAATCCCCACCGCCATATCCGGCAGCGCGATATCGGCCTGCGCCACAGTGGGAAGTCGCTCAAAACGGCGGCCCAGATCGTAACCGAACAGCCCCAGCGCGCCGCCAAGAAACGGCAAATCCTCATGGGGCTGCGGCGTGAACGGCTGACGATCCAGCTGCTGCTGGAGTAGTTGCAGCGGATCGTCCGCCGAGACAAAAGTGGTCTCGCCGTCATCGACCCAGGTCTGTTCACCGCGCGTCAGCAGCGTGGCGCGCGGGGCCGCCACCAGGATATCAAAACGGTTATGCGGATGGTCGGCAAAGCCGGAATGTAGCAGCATCGCCCAGGGCAGGGCGCTTAACGGCGTAAAATAGTGTTCGGCGGCATCCGGGCGCCAGGGCAGGGTAATAATCGCGGGGGACAACATCTTTCTCGATCCTGAACGTTACCGTCCCTCTGGCGTAGGCGGGGACGGCGTGAAATAATTACGCCCCACAATGTAGCAGGAGTACAAGATGTTTGCAGGTTTACCTTCGCTGAGCCACGAGCAACAGCAAAAAGCGGTCGAACGTATCCAGGAACTGATGGCCCAGGGGATGAGCAGTGGCCAGGCGATTGCCCTGGTGGCGGAAGAGCTACGCGCGACGCATACCGGCGAACGGATCGTCGCGCGCTTTGAAGATGAAGACGAAGACGAGTAATTACACCGCGGCGATAATTTTGATTTCAACCTTATACTGCGGGTTCATCAGCGTTGCTTCCACCGTGCAGCGCACCGGGGCGTGACCGGCTACCACCCAGGCGTCCCACGCTTTATTCATCGCCGCAAAGTCGCTTTTGTCGGCGAGGAAAATGGTGGCGTCAAGAATGCGCGACTTGTCGCTGCCCTGTTTTTCCAGCACCGCGTCAATCTGCGCCAGGGTGTTGGCGGTTTGCTCGAAGGCATCGGCATCAAGATTCGCCGGCACGCCGGTGTAGTAAAGGGTCTGATTGTGGATCACTACATCTGACCAGCGGGCTTCGGCATCAATACGCGTAATTGTCATTTCTCATTCCTCTCTGAGCATTCCATTTAGCTGCGGCAAGACTGCCATAATGTTCCGCTCGCGTCACTACCCGGACTGGCGAAACGCCGCCCTCCCTGACATAATCACTGTCCAAATAACCAGGGGGCAATGTGATCGACGATTTTGCAGCAGACGGCCAGCTAGCCAAAGCCATACCGGGATTTAAACCGCGCGAGCCGCAGCGCCAGATGGCGGTGGCGGTCAGCGAAGCGATTGAGGCCTCCCGGCCGCTGGTGGTGGAAGCGGGGACCGGAACCGGTAAAACCTACGCTTACCTGGCGCCAGCGCTGCGGGCGAAAAAAAAGGTGATTATCTCCACAGGGTCGAAAGCGCTGCAGGATCAGCTCTACAGCCGCGATCTGCCCACCGTCGCCAAAGCGCTCAAATTCACCGGCAAACTGGCGCTGCTCAAAGGGCGCTCCAACTACCTGTGCCTAGAACGCCTGGAACAGCAGGCGCTGGCGGGCGGCGATCTGCCGGTGCAAACCCTCAGCGACGTGATCCTCCTGCGCTCCTGGTCGAACCAAACTCAGGATGGCGATATCAGCACCTGCGCCAGCGTGGCGGAAGATTCCCAGGCCTGGCCGCTGGTCACCAGCACCAACGATAACTGCCTCGGCAGCGACTGCCCGCTGTATAAAGATTGCTTCGTGGTGAAGGCGCGTAAAAAAGCGATGGACGCCGACGTAGTGGTCGTCAACCATCACCTGTTCCTTGCCGATATGGTGGTCAAAGAGAGCGGCTTTGCCGAACTGATCCCCGAGGCGGAGGTGATGATCTTCGACGAAGCCCATCAGCTGCCGGATATCGCCAGCCAGTACTTTGGCCAGTCGCTCTCCAGCCGCCAGCTGCTGGATCTGGCGAAAGACATCACCATTGCCTATCGCACCGAACTGAAAGACACTCAACAGCTGCAAAAATGCGCCGACCGCCTGGCGCAAAGCGCCCAGGATTTCCGCCTGCAGCTGGGGGACCCTGGCTACCGCGGCAACCTGCGCGAACTGCTGGCGGACAGCCACATTCAGCGGGCGCTGCTGCTGCTCGATGATGCGCTTGAACTGTGTTACGACGTCGCCAAACTCTCGCTGGGGCGTTCGGCGCTGCTCGATGCCGCCTTTGAGCGCGCCACCCTTTATCGCGGGCGCCTGAAGCGGCTGAAAGAGATCAATCAGCCGGGCTACAGTTACTGGTATGAATGCACTTCGCGCCACTTTACCCTTGCGCTGACGCCGTTGACCGTGGCCGAGAAGTTTAAAGAGGTGATGGCGCAGAAGTCGGGGAGCTGGATCTTTACCTCGGCGACGCTGTCGGTAAACGACGATCTGCACCATTTCACCGCCCGGCTGGGGATCGACGAGGCGCAGACACTGCTGCTGCCGAGCCCCTTTGATTATCAGCATCAGGCGCTGCTCTGCGTGCCGCGTAACCTACCGCTGCCGAACCAGCCCGGCGCGGCGCGCCATCTGGCGGCGATGCTCAAGCCGCTGATCGAGGCTAACGACGGTCGCTGCTTTATGCTGTGCACTTCGCACGCCATGATGCGCGATCTGGCGGAGCAGTTCCGCGCCACCATGACTCTGCCGGTGCTGCTGCAGGGCGAGACCAGTAAAGGCCAGCTTCTGCAGCAGTTCGTCAGCGCCGGCAATGCCCTGCTGGTGGCCACCAGCAGCTTCTGGGAAGGGGTCGACGTGCGCGGCGACGCGCTGTCGCTGGTGATCATTGATAAGCTGCCGTTTACCTCGCCGGACGATCCGTTGCTGAAAGCGCGGATGGAAGATTGCCGGCTGCGCGGCGGCGATCCGTTCGATGAAGTGCAGCTCCCGGACGCGGTGATCACCCTTAAGCAGGGGGTGGGCCGCCTGATCCGCGATATCGACGATCGCGGGGTGCTGGTGATCTGCGACAACCGGCTGGTGATGCGCCCCTACGGCGCGGTCTTTCTGGCCAGTCTGCCGCCGGCGCCGCGAACCCGCGATATCCGCCGGGCGGTGCGCTTTCTCGCCGTGCCGCCGGCAAGGTAATCCGCCCTGAAATGTGTTAAGCTGCGCGCCATTTTGTTAATTAGCGGTTCCCACTAGACTTCGGGCGGTGTGGCGACGGGTTGTCCGTCTGCCGGAAAACAGGCTGCCTGAAGGCCTGAACTATGTAACGAGAGCGTGACCACCCATGCGAATTTTGGCTATCGATACCGCCACAGAAGCCTGCTCCGCAGCGCTGTGGAATGATGGCACCCTTAGTGCTCATTTCGAAATTTGTCCCCGCGAACATACCCAACGTATCCTGCCGCTGGTGCAGGAGGTCCTCGCCGAGAGCGGCACCACCCTGACCGAGCTGGACGCGCTGGCCTTTGGCCGCGGTCCTGGCAGCTTTACCGGCGTACGCATTGGCATCGGTATCGCTCAGGGGCTGGCGCTGGGCGCGGAGCTGCCGATGATCGGTGTTTCCACGCTGGCCACCATGGCGCAGGGCGCGTGGCGCAAAACCGGCGCCACCCGCGTGCTGGCGGCGATTGACGCCCGGATGGGGGAAGTCTACTGGGCCGAGTATCAGCGCGACGAGCAGGGCGTCTGGCACGGCGAAGAGACGGAAGCGGTGCTCAAACCGGACGCGGTGGCCGAACGGCTGGCGCAGCTTTCCGGCGAATGGGCCACCGTCGGCACCGGCTGGCAGGCGTGGCCGGATCTGGCGAAAGAGAGCGGACTGACCTTAAGCAGCGGCGAAATTGAACTGCCGGCGGCAGAGGATATGCTGCCGTTAGCCTGTTATCTGCTGGCGGCAGGGAAAACCGTGGCCGTGGAGAAAGCGGAGCCGGTTTATTTGCGTAACGAGGTGGCGTGGAAGAAACTTCCGGGCCGCGAGTGAATCTCAGTAACAAGAAGACTGAGAAAAGGAGTCGCATCATGGCGGGTCAAATACAGGGCGTTCGCTTGCTGCTGGCCGCGGCAGTTGCCGTTGCGCTGAGCGGCTGCGTATCGGTGCCGGATGCCATCAAAGGCACCAGCCCCACGCCGCAGCAGGATTTAGTGCGGGTGATGAATGCCCCGCAGCTGTACGTCGGTCAGGAAGCGCGCTTTGGCGGCAAGGTGGTCAACGTGCAGAACCAGCAGGGGAAAACCCGCTTAGAAATCGCTACCGTGCCGCTGGACAGCGGTGCGCGACCGGAACTTGGCGAACCCTCGCGCGGGCGGATCTATGCCGATGTTAATGGCTTCCTCGATCCGGTGGACTTCCGCGGTCAGCTAGTGACCGTGGTCGGGCCGATTGCCGGAGTGGTCGAAGGCAAAGTAGGCAGCACGCCCTACAAATTTATGCTGATGAACGCCACCGGCTACAAACGCTGGAACGTGGTGCAGCAGGTGGTGATGCCCCCGCAGCCGATCGACCCGTGGATGCTGGGTCCGCGCCCCTGGGGTTACGGCTATGGCGGATGGGGGTGGTACAACCCCGGCCCAGCTGAGGTCAGAAACGTTGTAACCGAATGATTTTGTTGTTTTTGTTAGTTCAAAGAAACAGCGGCCGGTCCGCTGTTTCTTTGTTTTCAGTCGAATAAGAAAAAAAATAGTGACGCGCTTCGCAACCTGCTCATTGCCTAATTAATAAACTGGTACGCTGAGTTAATATAATGTTAACAAAATGTATTTTCCAGGGGCTGTGATGACGACGAATAACTATTTCAGAGGTGATGCAGTGAAAAAGGTTTGGCTAAACCGTTATCCCGCAGATGTTCCGGCGGAGATAAATCCTGACCGCTATCAATCCCTGGTTGAACTGTTTGAACATGCCACCACCCGCTACGCCGACCAACCGGCGTTTATCAATATGGGTGAAGTGATGACCTATCGTAAGCTGGAAGAGCGCAGTCGCGCCTTCGCCGCTTACCTTCAGGAGGGCTTAGGACTACAGAAGGGCGACCGGGTGGCCCTGATGATGCCTAACCTGCTGCAGTATCCGGTGGCCCTGTTTGGCATCCTGCGCGCCGGGATGATCGTGGTTAACGTCAACCCCTTATATACCCCGCGTGAACTGGAGCATCAGCTCAACGACAGCGGCGCGGCGGCGATCGTCATCGTCTCCAACTTTGCCCATACCCTGGAAAAAGTGGTGGCGAAGACCCAGGTGAAACACGTGATCCTGACGCGCATGGGCGACCAGCTCTCCACCGCCAAAGGCACGCTGGTGAACTTTGTGGTTAAGTACATCAAGCGGCTGGTGCCGAAGTACCATCTACCGGATGCCATCTCGTTTCGCAGCGCGCTGCAGCACGGCTATCGCATGCAGTACGTGAAGCCGGAGATCGTTGCGGAAGATCTGGCGTTTCTACAGTACACCGGGGGCACCACCGGGGTGGCTAAAGGGGCGATGCTGACCCACCGCAACATGCTGGCCAACCTTGAGCAGGTCAATGCCACCTACGGCCCGCTGCTGCATCGCGGCAAAGAGTTTGTGGTCACCGCGCTGCCGCTGTATCACATTTTCGCCCTCACCATGAACTGCCTGCTGTTTATCGAGCTGGGCGGGCAGAATCTGCTGATCACCAACCCGCGCGATATCCCCGGGCTGGTGAAGGAGCTGGCGAAATATCCGTTTACCGCCATGACCGGGGTCAACACCCTGTTCAACGCCTTGCTGAACAACAAAGAGTTCCAGCAGCTTGATTTCTCCTCGCTGCACCTCTCCGCCGGCGGCGGCATGCCAGTGCAGCAGGCGGTGGCTGAGCGCTGGGTGAAACTGACCGGACAATATCTGCTGGAGGGCTACGGCCTGACCGAGTGTTCGCCGCTGGTCAGCGTCAACCCGCACGACATCGACTACCACAGCGGCAGCATTGGCCTGCCGGTGCCCTCCACTGAAGCCAAACTGGTGGACGACGACGATAACGAAGTGGCGCCGGGTCAGCCGGGCGAGCTCTGTATCAAGGGGCCGCAGGTGATGCTGGGCTACTGGCAGCGTCCTGACGCGACGGATGAGATTATTAAAGACGGCTGGTTGCACACCGGGGACATCGCGGTGATGGATGAAGAGGGATTCCTGCGCATCGTTGACCGGAAAAAAGATATGATCCTGGTGTCGGGTTTTAACGTCTATCCGAATGAAATCGAAGATGTGGTCATGCAGCACAGCGGCGTGCTTGAGGTGGCGGCCATCGGCGTGCCGTCCGGCAGCAGCGGCGAAGCGGTGAAGATCTTCGTGGTGAAGAAAGATGCCGCGTTAACCGAAGAAGCGCTGATTACGTTCTGCCGTCGCCATTTGACCGGTTACAAGGTACCGAAGCTGGTGGAATTCCGTGACGAACTGCCGAAATCCAACGTCGGGAAAATTTTGCGGCGAGAACTGCGTGACGAAGCGCGCGCTAAAGTGGACAATAAAGGCTAAGTAACGAATGAGTCGCCAGACGCCGGCTACGCCGGCGTTTTTTATGGGCGCAAGTTAAGAGAGTATGCTTTGAACTATCAGATGATCACCACCGACGATGGCCTGCGCGCTGTCTGCGAAGCGGCAAGCGCCGCCTCCGCCGTCGCTCTGGATACGGAATTTGTCCGTACCCGCACCTATTACCCGCAGCTGGGGCTGCTGCAGCTGTTCGACGGCCGCCAGGTCTCTCTGATCGATCCCTTGACGATTACCGACTGGGCGCCGATGCGCGAGCTGCTGCTCAACCCGGATGTGACCAAATACCTGCATGCCGGCAGCGAAGATTTAGAAGTCTTTCTCAACGCGTTCAACCTGATGCCGCAGCCGCTGATCGACACCCAGATCCTGGCAGCCTTCTGCGGTCGGCCGATGTCCTGGGGCTTCGCCTCGATGGTGGAAGAGTATTCCGGGGTTGCGCTGGACAAAAGCGAATCCCGCACCGACTGGCTGGCGCGTCCGCTAACCGAGCGTCAGTGTGAATATGCCGCGGCCGACGTCTGGTACCTGTTGCCGATCGCCAGCCAATTAATGGCGGAGACCGATCGCGCGGGCTGGCTATCGGCGGCACTGGACGAATGCCGCCTGATGCAGCAGCGTCGCCAGGAGGTGGTCGACCCGGCTGAGGCCTGGCGCGATATCGGCAACGCCTGGCAGCTGCGTACCCGCCAGCTGGGCTGCCTGCAGCTGCTGGCGGAGTGGCGCCTGCGCAAAGCGCGGGAGCGCGACCTGGCGGTGAACTTTGTGGTGCGGGAAGAGCATCTGTGGAGCGTGGCGCGCTATATGCCCACCAGCCTCGGCGAGCTCGACAGCCTCGGGTTGTCCGGTAGCGAAATTCGCTTCCATGGCAAAACGCTGATTAGCCTGGTCGAGAAAGCACAGGCGCTGCCGGAGTCGGCCCTGCCGGCGCCGCTGCAGAATCTAATCGACATGCCGGGCTACCGCAAAGCCTTTAAAGATATTAAAGCGCTGGTGCAGGAAGTGAGCGCTGAGAAGGGCGTAAGCGCGGAGCTGCTGGCGTCGCGTCGGCAGATCAACCAGCTGCTGAACTGGCACTGGCAGCTGAAAACGCAGGCCGCTGAGCCTGAGCTGATTTCCGGTTGGCGTGGTGAGCTGATGGCCGAACGGCTGAAGAGGCTGTTAAGCGACTATCCGCGCTAGCGGACGGTCTGGTTCAGGCCATAAAAAAACCGGCGGCGCGTGGCGTAGCCGGTTTTTTTTCGGGATGGAACAGCAGGTCAGGGTTTCGACTCTTCCGTTTCGGGTAGGGTCACGTTCAGCTCAAGAATGGAAATATCACCGTCCCGCTGCTCCAGTTGCACGCTGACCATCTCCGGGTCGATCTGCACGTATTTACAGATCACTTCCAGGATATCTTTGCGCAACTGCGGCAGGTAATGTGGCTCCGCGTCCCCGCGGCGGCGCTCGGCGACGATGATTTGCAGGCGTTCTTTCGCAATATTAGCCGTGTTCTTTTTTCGCGAGAGAAAAAAGTCGAGTAAAGCCATAATTTATCCTCCGAACAGGCGTTTGAGGAATCCTTTCTTCTCTTCTTCAATGAAGCGGAAAGGGCGTTCTTCTCCGAGCAGACGTTCAACGGTATCGGCATAGGCTTTGCCTGCGTCCGACGCGGCATCGAGGATCACAGGCTCACCCTGGTTGGATGCGCGCAGGACTGACTGGTCTTCCGGGATCACGCCCACCAGGTTGATGCGCAGAATCTCCAGCACGTCTTCCATGCTCAGCATATCGCCTTTATTGACGCGGCCTGGATTGTAGCGGGTCAGTAGCAGGTGCTCTTTGATCGGCTCTTCGCCATTTTCCGCGCGGCGGGATTTGGAGGCGAGAATGCCAAGGATACGGTCGGAGTCGCGAACGGAGGAGACTTCCGGGTTGGTAGTAATAATGGCTTCGTCAGCGAAATAGAGCGCCATCAGCGCACCGGTTTCAATGCCTGCCGGGGAGTCACAGACGATGAAATCGAACTCCATCTTCTTCAGTTCTTCGAGAACTTTGTCGACGCCTTCGCGGGTCAGGGCGTCTTTATCCCGGGTCTGGGACGCCGGAAGAATGTAGAGGTTTTCCGTGCGCTTATCTTTGATCAGCGCCTGGTTCAATGTGGCATCGCCCTGGATGACGTTGACGAAATCATAAACGACGCGACGTTCGCAGCCCATAATCAGGTCGAGGTTACGCAGGCCGATGTCGAAGTCGATAACGACGGTTTTCTTTCCCTTCTGGGCCAAACCTGTAGCGATGGCCGCGCTGGAGGTGGTCTTGCCAACGCCCCCTTTACCCGAAGTCACAACAATAATGCGTGCCATAGAAATTCCTTGTTAAAAAGGGATTAATTTAACGGTTGAATTGTCAAAGCGCTTTCGCCTAAACGCAGGCGTGCCGCTTTGCCATAAAATTCGGCCGGGATGTTATCGCTCAGCCAATATTCCCCAGCGATGGAGACCAGCTCCGCCGCAAGGTGGGTACAAAATATCTGGGCGTCTCTGTCGCCACCGGCGCCTGCCAATGCGCGTCCTCGCATCATGCCATATACATGGATATTGCCGTCAGCGATAAGTTCCGCACCGGCACTCACATGATTTGTAACAATAAGATCACAGTGTGGCGCATAAATGCGCTGACCGGAACGTACCGGCTGATCAATCAAACGCGTTTTTGTGATCTGACTAGCAACTGGCGGCGGCGGGGCGGGTTCGGACGGTGCCGGACGAGGGGCTTTTTCTTTCCCTTCGGTTAATAACGGGATCCCGGCGCGGTCGATTTCGGTTTTCAGGCGCGGGATTTTGCATCCGCTGACGCCCATAATGCGTAAACCGGTCGCGGCGATAGCCTCGTTGACGGCGCGCCATTCGACACTCTCCTCGACGCTGGCGATATTCACCACCACCGGAGCATGGCGTAAAAAGGCGGGAGCCTGGGCGATTTTGTCTTCTAACGCCTGACGAATAACCTCGGGATTTGCATCGTGCAAATGAACGACAGATAACGTGAAGCTACTGCCTTTAAGTTCGATTGGCGTATTTGACATCCTGGCCTTACTCAATTTGCTGTTTATCGACCGCCGAAGTGCGGTGATATTCCGAAGACTAAAAGGCATGTTATAGTCACTGATATATTGAGGCAAGTGACCACGGGTCTAATTCCGAGTAAAACTATGTTTTGTGTGATCTATCGAAGTACTAAACGTGAACAAACCTATTTATACGTCGAAAAAAAGGACGATTTCTCACGCGTTCCTGACGAGCTCATGCGCGGTTTCGGCACGCCGCAAATGGCGATGCTGCTGCCGCTTGATGGGCGCAAAAAACTGGTTAACGCCGACCTTGAAAAAGTGAAACAGGCGCTAAGCGAACAGGGCTATTACCTGCAACTTCCTCCGCCATCTGAAAATCTACTAAAGAAACACCTGGCGGAACAGGGGAAACAATCCGATTAACCCACGAGGGAAAATAATGTACCAACATCATAACTGGCAGGGAGCGCTCCTGGATTATCCGGTGAGCAAAGTGGTTTGCGTCGGCAGCAATTATGCAAAGCACATCAAGGAAATGGGCAGTGCGACGCCGGAAGAGCCGGTGCTGTTTATTAAACCTGAGAGCGCGCTGTGCGATCTCCGTCAGCCGTTGGTGCTTCCTGAGGGGCTGGGTTCGGTGCATCATGAAGTGGAGCTGGCGGTGCTGATCGGCGGTACGCTGCGTCAGGCGACGGAAGAGCATGTGCTGAAAGGGATTGCCGGCTATGGCGTCGCGCTGGATCTCACCCTGCGCGACCTGCAAGCTAAAATGAAAAAGGCCGGGCAGCCGTGGGAGAAGGCCAAAGGCTTCGATAACGCCTGTCCGATCTCCGGCTTTATTCCGGCGGCCGAGTTCCACGGCGACCCGCAGAATACGCCGTTAAGTCTGAAGATTAACGGCGAAGTGCGCCAGCAGGGCACTACCGCCGACATGATCCATAAGATTGTGCCGCTGATCGCCTACATGTCGCGCTTTTTTACCCTCAAAGCCGGCGACGTGATCCTCACCGGCACCCCCGAAGGGGTGGGACCGCTGCACAGCGGCGACGAGCTGGAGGTCGGTTTCAACGGCCTGTCGCTCACCACCCGCGTACTGTAAGCGCGGTTTGCCGCCTTTTGGGGCGGCAAAACTTGCATCGTCGTGCCAGACTGGTTATAAGGTGCACCCTTAACTGGCAACGACGGACATTCCGATGAGCGAACAACCTTTCTGGCAACAAAAAACCCTGGATGACATGACCGACGCGGAGTGGGAATCGCTGTGCGACGGCTGCGGCCAGTGCTGCCTGCATAAGCTGATGGATGAAGATACCGATGAGATCTACTTCACCAACGTCGCCTGCCGTCAGCTCAATATCAAAACCTGCCAGTGCCGTAACTACGAGCGTCGCTTCGAATATGAGCCGGACTGCATCAAGCTCACTCGTGAAAATCTGCCGACCTTCGAATGGCTGCCGCCGACCTGCGCCTATCGCCTGCTGGCGGAAGGCAAACCTCTGCCGGCCTGGCACCCGCTGCTGACCGGCTCAAAAGCGGCGATGCACGGCGAACGTATCTCCGTCCGCCATATAGCGGTGCCCGAGTCCACCGTTGTCGACTGGCAGGACCATATCCTCAATCTGCCTGACAGGGCGCGGTAAGCCCGTCACGCTTTCTTCGCGTGAAACAGCCCGTTTTCACCGTCGGTTTCTTCCGCCACCCAGAAGTGAATATTGAAGCGGGCATCGTCGCTGAGTTCGACGCGGTGCCAGTACTGCGGCGGACTGATGGCAAACTGCCCGGCATGAATCACGACTTTTTTCTCCGGCTCCGTCGCCTGTTCATTGGCAAAACCGTAATAGGTGACCGTACCTTCCATGACGCACAACTGACCGAAGACACCGGCCGCGGTGTTGTGGTGGCTCAGCAGGGCGGCGGGGACGTTCTCTTTGGTAAAGAACGGGGTGGAGCGTTTAACTTTCCAGTCTGCGGGGATCAGTAAAGATGACATGTGAGCTCCTGTGGGGTTATAAAAGATGTATTTAATATGCACCTTTTGGTGTGTGTGGTCAACCACGGACAGGAAACGATTCAGTGATGAACGGCAGGCACAAAAAAACGCCCCGTAGGGCGTTTCAGTGTGCGGTACTCGCTGCGGCTTAGCGGCCAAACAGATCGCGCTTTTTGGCTTTAAAAGGCTGAGCAACGATCACCAGGATAGCGACCACCAGATAAGCCGCGAAAATTCCCACCAGCCATTGCGGCATCTCCAGCGACAGGAACTGCCACTGGCGTACCGAACAGTCGCCGGACGCGACAAACACCTGCGGCAACCATTTATCCAGCGGCAGCCAGCTCGGGAAACGGGCGGCGAAATCGCAGGTCTGGAACGGCGATGGGTGCAGCTGAATCATCGTATGTTCCCACGCCAGCTGTAGCCCACGTACCGCGCTGTACAGCCAAATCAGCATGGCGACATAGCGCAGCGGCGTTTTAGGGGCGATAGCGCCCACCAGCCCCGCGCCCATGATGCCAAACAGGGCGCAGCGTTCATAAATGCACATCACGCACGGCTGCAGCAGCATCACGTGCTGGAACCACAGCGCGACGAGTTCGAGAATGAACGCGGTCAATGCCATCAGCAGCCAGGCGCCGCGTCCCCGCGAGCACTGGTTTAAATATTGCAACATAATCATTTCCCTGGAAGATGCTAAATCATGGCAGTGTAAACGAAAACCGTACCGACGCCAGCGGCCCGGCGGAAAATATTACGTAACTGGTTATTGAATCGCCCGGGCGAACCCGGGCGACGCGTGGATCACGGCAGGGTGGGGGTAACCAGCCAGCCGTGAGCCAGCAACCATTCGGTGACCGGCATCAGGGTGAACTCGACGCACAGCAGGCCGACCAGCGTCAGTACGAGGGTGTAGGGCAGGGCCATCCACACCATGCGGCCATAGGAGAGTCGGATAAGCGGCGCCAGCGCGGAAGTCAGCAGGAACAAGAATGCCGCCTGGCCGTTCGGGGTGGCCACTGACGGCAGGTTGGTGCCGGTGTTGATTGCCACCGCCAGCATCTCAAACTGCTTCAGGCTGATGGCGCCATGCTCGAGGGCGGTTTTCGCTTCGTTGATGTAGACCGTGCCGACAAAAACGTTATCCGAGATGGACGACAGCAGGCCGTTAAACAGATAAAACAGCGACAGCTGCGCGTGCGGAGAGGCCTGCAGAACAAACTCGATGACCGGCGTGAACAGCTGCTGGTCGATGATCACCGCCACTACGGCAAAGAACACCGTGAGCAGCGCGGTGAAGGGCAACGCCTCGGTGAACGCCTTGCCAATCGCGTGCTCATCGGTCACCCCGGTAAAGGTGGTGGCGAGGATGATCACCGACAGGCCAATCAGGCCGACCTCAGCCAGGTGAAAAGCGAGGGCGACGATCAACCAAACGCCAATGAGCGCCTGGGCAATCAGCCGTAGCCGCTCCTGACGACTGCGCTGGGCGCGGCTGCGATCGTCAAACTCCTGCAGCACCTTGCGCACCGTCGGCGGCAGCGGTTCGCCGTAGCCAAACAGGCGATACTTTTCCACCAGCAGACAGGTTAACAGACCGCAGACCATCACCGGCAGGGTGACGGGCGCCATGCGGAGAAAGAACTCGCCAAAATGCCAGCCCGCCGCTTTGGCGATAATCAGGTTTTGCGGTTCGCCGACCATGGTCATGACGCCGCCGAGCGCGGTCCCGACGCCGGCGTGCATCATCAGGCTGCGTAGAAAGCCGCGGAACTGCTCCAGCACCTCGCGGTAGTGTTGCTCGATATGGCTGTCGTCGAGCAGGTCGCTATCGTCCGGGCGTGCCGAGGCGACGCGGTGATAGATGCCGTAGAACCCGACGGCGACGCTTATCACCACCGCCACCACCGTCAGCGCATCGAGAAAGGCGGAGAGGAAGGCAGCGGCCAGGCAGAAGGCCAGCGACAGCAGCATCTTGCTGCGGATCCCTAACAGCAGGCGCGTAAAGACAAACAGCAGCAGCTGCTTCATAAAGTAGATGCCCGCCACCATAAACATCAGCAGAAGCAGCACTTCCAGGTTGCTGGCGATCTCTTCCCGCACGTGCGCTGGGCTGGTCATGCCGATCAGCAGCGCCTCGATAGCCAGCAGGCCACCCGGCAGCAGCGGATAGCACTTCAGCGCCATGGCGAGGGTAAAGATAAACTCAACCACCAGCAGCCAGCCGGCGACAAATGGCGCCACGGCGAACACCAGCGGATTGATAATTAAGAAAATGATTAATGCCAGCTTGTACCAGTCAGGCGACTGGCCAAGAAAATTGCGCCACAGCGCGCGGCCATAAGAAATTTCCACGACAGAATCCTTCCCCGTCAATTAGTGCATGATTTTGTGCGTAACTATTGGCAAGAGTACCAGTTGAGCAAAATGAGAAGCAACTTTCTTCGCAGCGCTGCGGCGGTTACGGGAGATAAGGAAAAGCGTAAAGTAAAAACGGAAAATGAAACGGCGATCCCTTTTTAATTCACTTGCGATGCTATCTGCGCTATAGCGGCTCTGGTATGATGAGTGCAATTGCAACAATGTGTAATGGAAATATTATTATGGTCATTAAGGCGCAGAGCCCTGCGGGTTTCGCGGAAGAGTATATCATTGAGAGCATCTGGAATAACCGCTTCCCACCTGGATCGATTCTCCCCGCTGAACGCGAGCTTTCTGAGCTGATCGGTGTCACCCGCACCACGCTGCGCGAAGTGTTGCAGCGTCTGGCGCGTGACGGCTGGTTGACCATTCAGCACGGCAAACCCACCAAAGTGAACAACTTCTGGGAGACCTCCGGGCTGAATATCCTTGAAACACTGGCGCGTCTCGATCACGACAGCGTCCCCCAGTTGATTGATAACCTGCTCTCCGTGCGCACCAATATTTCCACGATTTTTATTCGCACCGCGTTCCGTCAGCATCCGGATAAAGCGCTGGCGGTGCTGGACAGCGCCCGGGAAGTGGAAGATCACGCCGACGCCTTCGCCGATCTCGATTACAACATTTTCCGCGGTCTGGCTTTCGCCTCCGGCAACCCGATTTATGGCCTGATCCTCAACGGCATGAAGGGGCTATATACCCGCATCGGCCGCCACTACTTCTCCAGCCCGGAAGCGCGCAGCCTGGCGCTGGGCTTTTATCATCAGCTGGCGAAGGTGTGCGAAGGCGGCCTGCACGATCAGGTGTATGAGCTGGTTCGTCGCTACGGCCATGACAGCGGTGAGATCTGGCACCGGATGCAGAAATCGCTGCCCGGCGATTTAGCCATGAATGTGCGTTAAGCCGCTATTCGCGATCGATAAATAAAATAAGGGGGCCGATGGCCCCCTTCGTCGTTTTAACGTCCCGCAATGCTATAGCGCGTTTGGCCGCGCCGGGCAGCGGTCCAGCAGCTCAATGCTGCCGTCGGCATTCTGCTGCTCCAGCAGCACATCGAACCCCCACAGACGATGCACATGTTTCAGCACTTCGCGCCGCCCTTTGTCCAGCGGGACGCGGTTGTGCGGCACATAGCGCAACGTCAGCGAGCGGTCGCCGCGCAGGTCAACGTTCCACACCTGGATATTCGGCTCGAGATTGCTGAGGTTATATTGCGCCGAGAGCTTGTTGCGGATTTCGCGATAGCCCTCTTCGTTGTGGATCGCCGAGATCTCGAGATAATTGTTGTGATCGTCGTCGAGCACGGTAAAGAAGCGGAAATCGCGCATGATCTTCGGCGACAGGAACTGGCTGATAAAGCTCTCATCCTTGAAGTCGCGCATGGCGAAATGCAGCGTTTCCAGCCAGTCGGAACCAGCGATATCCGGGAACCAGTACTTGTCCTCTTCGGTAGGCGACTGGCAGATGCGCTTGATGTCCTGGAACATGGCGAACCCCAGCGCGTAGGGGTTAATCCCGCTGTACCACGGACTGTTGTACGGCGGCTGGAAGACCACGTTCGTGTGGCTGTGGAGAAACTCCAGCATAAAGCGCTCGGTCACTTTCCCTTCATCATAGAGATGGTTGAGGATGGTATAGTGCCAGAAGGTGGCCCACCCCTCGTTCATCACCTGGGTCTGTTTCTGCGGGTAGAAATACTGGCTGACTTTGCGCACGATGCGCAGGATCTCGCGCTGCCACGATTCCAGCAGCGGGGCGTTCTTCTCCATAAAGTACAGCAGGTTCTCCTGCGGTTCGGAAGGGTAGCGGCGGGCGGACTCAATCGCCTTCTCCTCTTCGCGCTTCGGCAGGGTACGCCACAGCATATTCACCTGGCTCTGCAGATACTCTTCCCGGCTTTTCTGCCGCGCCTTCTCCTCCTGCAGCGAGATTTTTTGCGGACGTTTATAGCGGTCGACGCCGTAGTTCATCAGCGCGTGGCAGGAGTCGAGCAGTTTCTCCACTTCGTCGACGCCATAGCGCTCTTCGCACTCGGTAATGTATTTGCGGGCGAAAATCAGGTAGTCGATGATTGAGCTGGCGTCGGTCCAGCTGCGAAACAGGTAATTGTTTTTGAAGAACGAGTTATGCCCGTAGCAGGCGTGCGCCATCACCAGCGCCTGCATGGTGATGGTATTTTCTTCCATCAGATAGGCGATGCAGGGATTGGAATTGATGACGATCTCATACGCCAGGCCCTGCTGGCCGTGCTTATAGGCCTGCTCGGTCTCAATGAATTTTTTGCCGAACGACCAGTGCGGATAGTTGATGGGCATGCCGACGCTGGAGTAGGCGTCCATCATCTGTTCGGAAGTAATGACTTCGATCTGGTGCGGGTAGGTGTCAAGACGATAGAGCTTAGCGACCCGGTCCACTTCGGCCAGGTAGGTCTCCAGTAACTCAAACGTCCAGTCGGGTCCATCGCTTAAACGGGTGGTGTCCCTGTTCATGGAGTCAATCGTAGCCATTAGCGCGCCCTCGTTGTTGTTGGTTTTCTCTGAACGGAAAACCTCTAAACAAGCATAGAACACCGCACAGCAAACTGTGTTGTCAGCCAATCGCTTTTCTTCGCGATTTCCCCATCTCAAAGCCGTTTTTTGCGCTTATTTGCAGAATTAAATGCTGGGTAAAAATAAAGCGCAGCATGAGATCGTAAATCTTACAGCTCAGGACTGGTGCGGTTTGCTGTGAGTTAAGTCACCATAAATAAAGCGTATGTTGAATAATATTTTCAACTGAGTTATCAATTTGTAATTAGATGATTGTTCTTTAACTGTTACGGAGTTGCTATGCGTGTCGTCATACTGGGAAGTGGGGTGGTTGGGGTAGCCAGCGCGTGGTATTTGAGTCAGGCGGGTCATGAGGTGACAGTCATCGACCGTCAGCCCGGTCCGGCAGAGGAGACCAGCGCGGCCAACGCCGGGCAGATATCTCCCGGCTATGCGGCGCCCTGGGCGGCGCCGGGAGTGCCGCTGAAGGCGATCAAATGGATGTTCCAGCGCCATGCGCCGCTGGCGATCGGCCTTGACGGCACGTCGTTCCAGCTGAAGTGGATGTGGCAGATGCTGCGCAACTGCGACACCCGCCACTATATGGAGAACAAAGGCCGGATGGTGCGCCTGGCGGAGTACAGCCGCGACTGCCTGAAGGCGCTGCGCGACACCACCGGCATTCAGTATGAAGGGCGTCAGGGCGGGACGCTGCAGCTGTTCCGTACCGCCAAACAGTATGAAAACGCCACCCGCGACATCGCGGTGCTGGAGGACGCCGGCGTGCCCTATCAGCTGCTGGAGGCGAAGCGGTTGGCGGAAGTGGAGCCCGCGCTGGCGGAGGTTAGCCACAAACTGACCGGCGGCCTGCGTCTGCCAAACGATGAAACCGGCGACTGCCAGCTGTTTACCACTCGTCTGGCGGCGATGGCGGAACAGGCCGGGGTCACCTTCCGCTTCAACACCGCGGTGGACGCCCTGCTGCAGGAGGGCGATCGCATTGCCGGGGTGAAATGCGGCGATGAGATTATCAAGGGCGACGCCTATGTCATGGCTTTTGGCTCTTACTCGACGGCGATGCTCAAGGGGCTGGTGGATATTCCTGTCTACCCGCTGAAAGGCTATTCGTTAACCATCCCGATTGCCCAGGAAGACGGCGCGCCGGTTTCCACTATCCTTGATGAGACCTATAAAATCGCCATCACCCGTTTCGATCAGCGCATTCGCGTCGGCGGTATGGCCGAGATCGTCGGTTTTAATAAAGCGCTGCTGCAGCCGCGTCGCGAAACCCTGGAGATGGTGGTGCGCGATCTGTTCCCGCGCGGCGGCCACGTTGAGCAGGCCACCTTCTGGACCGGCCTGCGGCCGATGACGCCGGACGGCACGCCGGTGGTCGGGCGCACGGCGTTTAAAAACCTGTGGCTCAACACCGGCCACGGCACGCTTGGCTGGACCATGGCCTGCGGCTCCGGGCAGCTTATCAGCGATCTGATCTCCGGCCGCACGCCGGCGATCCCTTACGACGATCTGGCTGTCGCCCGCTATAGCCCCGGGTTTACCCCGGCGCGTCCGCAGCATCTGCATGGCGCACACAACTAAGGAGCTTGCATGACCCGTCCGGTAGTGGCCAGTATCGACTTGCTGGCCTTGCGGCAGAATTTACAGATAGTGCGTCGCGCGGCCCCCGGGTCGCGCCTGTGGGCGGTGGTCAAAGCAAATGCTTATGGCCATGGCGTGGCGCGGGTATGGAGTGCGTTAAGCGCGGCGGATGGTTTCGCCTTGCTCAACCTGGAAGAGGCGATCCTGCTGCGCGAGCAGGGCTGGAAAGGGCCGATCCTGTTGCTGGAGGGCTTCTTCCATGCCGATGAGCTGGCGGTGCTGGATCAATATCGCTTAACCACCAGCGTCCACAGCAACTGGCAGATTAAGGCGCTGCAGCAGGCGAAGCTGCGCGCGCCGCTGGATATCTATCTCAAGGTGAACAGCGGTATGAACCGGCTGGGCTTTATGCCGGAGCGGGTGCATACCGTCTGGCAGCAGCTGCGGGCGATAAGCAACGTCGGCGAGATGACGCTGATGTCGCACTTCGCGGAGGCGGAGAACCCGCAGGGGATTGTTGAGCCGATGCGCCGGATCGAACAGGCGGCGGAGGGGCTGGATTGCCCACGCTCGCTGGCCAACTCGGCGGCGACGCTCTGGCATCCGGAAGCGCATTTTGACTGGGTTCGTCCCGGCATCGTGCTGTATGGCGCATCGCCCTCCGGGCAGTGGCAGGATATCGCGAACACCGGCCTGAAGCCGGTGATGACCCTGCGCAGCGAAATCATCGCCGTGCAGAACCTGCGCCCCGGCGAAGCGATTGGCTATGGCGGCCTGTATCGCACCACCCAGGAGCAGCGGATCGGCATCGTCGCCTGCGGCTATGCCGACGGCTACCCGCGGGTGGCGCCGAGCGGCACGCCGGTGCTGGTGGACGGCGTACGCACCACCACCGTCGGGCGCGTGTCGATGGATATGTTGGCGGTCGATTTAACGCCCTGTCCGCAGGCCGGGATCGGCGCGCCGGTCGAACTGTGGGGCAAAGAGATTAAAATCGACGACGTGGCGGCCAGCTGCGGCACCGTCGGCTATGAGCTGATGTGCGCCCTGGCGCCGCGGGTGCCTGTTGTGACCCTGTAACCTGTTCCGGGGCGGATCACTCCGCCTCGTCTTCCGCGACCCGTACCCCTACCTTCAGCACGTGATCGTTCTCTTTTTCCGCGACTGTCCATACCATCCCGGCGAACTCCACCTGGTCGCCCACCACCGGCGCGGCGCCCAGCAGCTGCTGCACCACTTCCCCCAGCGACTGCTGATGTTCGCGGAACTCCTCTCCGCCGTCGAGGCCGTAGATTTGCGCCACATCGGCGAAGCGGGCCTCGGCATCAAGTATAAAGTCGCCGAAAAAACGCTGATCGAGCGCCACCGGCGGCGACTGGCTGAACATTTTGCCCAGCGCCGGCAGGTCGTGCTCGCGGCCAATGACGCACAGGATATCGCCTTCCCGCAGGCGGGTGCTGCCGGTGGGGTGCAGCAGGGCATTGTTGCGAAACAGGGCGGCAATCCGCGTCTCCGGCGGCATATGCAGGTCGCGCAGCGCCGCGCCGATGCACCATTTATCGGCGCCCAGCTGGTAGACAAACTGCTCCCACGGGTTTTCCGGGTGAATATCCAGCCCGACGCGGGAGATGGGCCAGCTGACGGGCGGCACCACCACTTTGGCTTTTTTCGCCGCCCACGATAGCGATGTGCCCTGGAGCAGAAGCGACACCAGCACCACGAAGAAGGCGACATTGAAGAACAGGCGGGCGTTGTCCAGGCCGGCCATCATCGGGAACACCGCGAGAATAATCGGCACCGCGCCGCGCAGGCCGACCCAGCTGATAAATACCCGTTCGCGGAGGTTGAACCCGCGGAACGGCAGCAGACCGGCAAATACCGACAGCGGACGGGCAATGAAAATCATCCACATCGACAGCAACAGCGCCGGGATAGCGATCGGCAGCAGGTCGGAGGGCGTCACCAGCAGGCCCAGCACCAGGAACATGGCGATTTGCGCCAGCCACGCCAGACCGTCGAAGTTCTGCAGGATACCGTGCCGGTTGCGGATAGGCCGGTTGCCCAGCAGAAAGCCGCAGAGATAGACGGCGAGGATACCGCTGCCGTCGAGGGTAGTGGTGACGGCGAAAATCATGATCCCGCCGCTCAGCGCCAGCAGCGGATAGAGCCCGGCGGGCAGCACGATGCGGTTGATCATCTGCAGCAGCAGGTAGCCGCCGCCGAGGCCGATGGCGATCCCGAGACCGAACTGTTGAATGATATGCACGGCGAACATCCAGCTGAGGCCGGTCTGGTGCTGCTGGATCATTTCGATCAGGGTGATGGTCAGGAAGACCGCCATCGGGTCGTTACTGCCTGACTCAATCTCCAGCGTCGAGCCGACGCGCTCGTTGAGCCCCTTGCCGCCGAGCAGCGAGAAGACCGCCGCGGCGTCGGTGGAGCCGACAATGGCGCCGATCAGCAGGCCTTCGATCATATCCAGTTTGAACAGCCAGGCCGCCATCATCCCGGTCAGCGCCGAGGTGATCAGCACCCCGACCGTCGCCAGCGACAGTGCTGGCCACAGCGCGACGCGAAAGGAGCTGGCCTGGGTGCGCATCCCGCCGTCCAGCAGGATCACCGCCAGCGCCAGGTTACTCACCATGTAGGCGAAGGGGTAGTTGTCGAAGGGGATGCCGCCGATGCCGTCAATGCCTGCCAGCATCCCGATGGCCAGAAAGATGACCAGAATCGGGATGCCAAGGCGCGAAGAAAAGGAGCTCAATAAGATACTGCAGGTTACTAAAACAGAACCCAGAATAAACAGACTAATGACCGCAGCGGCGTCCAATGTTCACGTACTCCCTGACTGGCGTGAAAAAATGGCTAAAAGTGACACTATTTTAACAATTCGCAGGGAATCCGCCTATGCGTCTGGGAAATTTATTCTGCCAGCACCGGGTGGCCGCTGATTGTCAGGGTGGTGGCTGATGGCTGGTTGACCAGCCGCGCGCGCGCGCCCAGCGGCAGGGTCACCGTGCGCTGCTCGTGGCCAAACTCCAGTCCGCTTATCAGCGGTACAGAGAGCTGCTGGCGCAGATAATCAAAAACCTGCGGCAGGTCATATCCCACGTCATAGTCGTTCGGCGCGCCGCCGGTGAAGCTGCCGAAGATCACCGCCTTCTGCGCCGCCAGTACGCCGCTGTGCAACAGCTGAAGCAGCATGCGTTCGACGCGGAACGGGTGCTCATTGATATCCTCTACCACCAGGATGCCGTCGCGGATCGCCGGTAGCCACGGGGTACCGATAAGCGAAGTCAGCATCGCCAGATTCCCGCCCCACAGGGTGCCTTCCACCCGGCAGTTCGGCCCTTCGCCCGGCCATTCGAGGGTGAATTCAGGCTGGCGCAGCGCCTGCCAGAAATGCTGTTCGGTAAACGGATCGAGGGTCTCCGCGCCGAAGTTCCCTGCGAGCATCGGCCCGCTGAAGGTGACGACGTTGCCCATGGCCAGCAGGCCCGACTGGATGACGGTGAAATCGCTGTGGCCGCAAATCAGCAACGGGTCACGCTGCTGGCGGGCAATCAGCCCCTGCCAGTCGATATGCGGCAGCAGGCGGCTGGCGCCGTAGCCGCCGCGCACCGCGAGAACGATCCGGTTGCGGCCAGGCAGCTGGGCAAGCTGGTTAATATCGGCCAGCCGTTCATGTTCAGTTCCGGCGAAACGCTGCTGCCGACGGGGAATGACCTGCTGGTGGGCCACCTCGTGCCCGGCCTGCTGCAGACGCTCGACGCCGCGGGCCGCCGCCTGCTGGTTGATGCAATAACCGGATGGCGCGACCAGATAAAACTGAGACATGATAATTCCTTGCTATGAATGAAAGGGTTATGATGCCGCCTGGAATGGCGATTGTCATCTCCAGGTGGCTAACTTCAATCCGCACCCGTCATCCATCAGGCTGTCGGCGGGCGGGGGACGTACCGCTGCCGTCGTTCTGCAGCATGATGGCGTTTGGGTAGATAAGGATAGATGTGTGAAATTGAGATGGTTGCTTATTTTAGTCGTTTTTCTGGCCGGTTGTAGTTCGAAACACGATTACACCAATCCACCGTGGAACCCCGAGGTCCCGGTGAAGCGGGCGATGCAGTGGATGCCGATCAGTGAAAAAGCCGGCGCCGCCTGGGGCGTGGATCCGCAGCTGATCACGGCGATCATTGCCATCGAGTCGGGCGGTAACCCTGCGGTAGTGAGTAAATCCGGCGCCGTCGGGCTGATGCAGCTTAAGCCGTCGACCTCCGGACGCGATGTTTACCGGCGGATGGGCTGGCGCGGCGAGCCGTCGGTCAGTGAACTGAAAAACCCGGAACGGAATATCTCGATGGGGGCCGCCTATCTGAGCATTCTGGAGAATGGTCCGCTGGCGGGGATCAAAGACCCGCAGGTGATGCGCTATGCGGTGGTGGTCTCCTATGCCAACGGCGCTGGCGCGCTGCTGCGCACCTTCTCGTCAAACCGGCAGGACGCCATCGAGGAGATTAACGACCTCGACGCCGATGAGTTCTTCGAGCATGTGGCGAAAAAACACCCGGCTCCGCAGGCGCCGCGCTATATCTGGAAGCTGCAGAAAGCGCTGGACGCCATGTAACCTTACCTTCGCCCCGCCGGCCTGGCGGGGTCCTAATCCTCTGTGCGCAGCGACGTGATAACGCTAATCGGCGCTATTAACGCTTTATATTCCCGGTAGCGCTCGGGAAGCGATTCCACGCCGTTTACCGCCACGCAGAGCATGGCCGTCGCGTCATCCTCCTGCGCGCCTTTATACGCTAACGTTTCTCGTAACGCATTGATGCAGGCGTGGGCGTCATGATGCGAAATGCCGTTGATATCGAGACGAATGGTTTTGCTAATGGCCTCTATCCATAATCCGCCCCACAGAACGCAACCCGAGGGCATGAGCAGGCAACTGAAGATGCTGTATGCGGTGAGGTCGAGCCAGATAAAGGTCTTACTGGCAACGATAACGCCGAGGGCGACCGAAGGGATGCTGATGGCCAGCATATTCCATCCGCGGCGCAGCGGACTTAAGGCTAAACCCGCACTTGCTATCTGTTCCTGCCAGAGGTTACGTCCGGCGATACTCAGGCAGCGGGGCAGATCTTCATGACACGGCTTTCGCACCGCAAAATGGTCAAATAGTATGCTTTCAATGACGTTCATTTCGTGGTTTGCATAGCGTCCGTTAGCCAAAACCTGCCCGGGCTCCGGGATCCACAGATGCTTATTACTGAGTAAGCTGAACATTGCCAGTTGAATCACCCGGGTCCCTTCTCCGGTCAGCCACGCCAGCAGCCAGGGGCTAACCTCTATCGCGTGCGGCTGGGGCTGAGCCGCTGGCCGCGACAGGATAATCATTATACCAATAGCAATATAGATACCCGGGACGATAAGTATAAAACCGCCAAGAAAAAGCAGTGGATGCAGATGCATTATAAAATTCCACATACCATCCCCTCGTTAATCCAGCCTCTGCAGACAAAAGGGATACTTAATAAGGTTGATGATTTTTACATATTCACCATATCTTTCGGGAAGCAGGGCGGTTTTACCGATCGCCACGCAATAATCGGCGTTTTCATCGGTCAGGGTATCTGAGTCAGCAATAAGCGTCTCCTTCAGGGTATCAATATAGTGATGAAAGATATTAACGGCGATCCCTTCCCGGTCCAGCCGGGTGGCATTTAAGGTGATGCATAACAGCCACAGCCACCACAGGCCGGAAACCATCCCCATTGTCAGCCAGCTGAATACGCTGGAGTGAATTATCGCCTGATTATCAAAAAGCGTTTTCCAGGCGAGCGCGGCGATTAATAGCAGGGAGGGGGCGGCAATCAATATCATATTCCACGTTTGGTGCGTCGGGCTGAGCCGCAGCCCTTGGCAGTGAGGATCGGTGGCCCAGTGGTTCTTTTCGGCGACGTGCAGAGAAAGCGGCAGATCCTGGTCACTGGATTTTGGCGTAGCGAAATGGTCAAACAGTATTTTTTCCACACAGGTCATTTTGCATTCTGCGTACTGCTGATTGGCGCAGAGTTGAATATTGTCCGCAGAATGGATGAGAGTGACATAGTTTTTTCTTAACAGCCTGAACATGGCCAGCTGAATGACGCTGGTGGCGCTATTACGTAGCCAGGCTAAAAAAGAGGGTGAGATAGAATAGGGCGCCGGAACGGCTGTGGTATTTTCAGTAGGGCGGGTCTTCGCAATAATTATATTTACCAGAATATATATCACTGTGGTGGATAATATATGGTAACCCATAAATGATAACGGATGTAAATTGGTGAGATAGCTAATGACAGGGTTCACTTTTATTCCTTGTGAGCGTCCTAACCTGTTTTCGCCAGCATATTAAGTCCTCTCATCATCGGGGGGCAAGTGAAATAATGGCCTGGCATCTTTAAGTCAATATTAGCCATCAAAGCGTGACGTCACCTGTTAACGAAAGCCCCCGCCGTCACGGGCGGAGGCTTATCTTTACGCTGTCAGTTAAAAGTCGTAGCCCACGGTGGCCATGACGCTGCGCTCTGCTCCCCAGTAGCAGTTGCCGGTGCCGTAGCAGCCGGAAACGTATTCACGATTGCCGATATTGTTGGCGTTGACCTGCACATAAGCGCCTTTCAGCCCCGGCGACCAGACGCCGAGGTCAGCCCGCATCATGGCGTCCATCAGCGTGACCGACGGCAGCCGCGCGGTGTTGGCATCATCCGCCCACTGTTTACCAATGTAGCGGACGCCGGCGCCCAGCGAGATCCCCGCCGGAAACTGATAGCGCGCCCAGAAGGAGGCCATCTGATCCGGGGTCAGCTGCGGCGTGTTGTTGTCGGTACCGTCCTTAGTGTCCTGGAAGCGCAGACGATTCCAGGTATACGAGGCGAGGGTGCTCAGCTGCGGGGTGATCTGGTGGTGCGCTTCCAGCTCAACCCCCTGGGAATGGACCTTACCCGCCGGAATATAGGTGGCGGTGGCGATGTTGGGGTCGCGGGTGGCGACATCCTTTTGCATCAGATCGTAAATCGCGATGCTATAGAGGTCGCTGCTGCCCGGCGGCTGGAACTTCAGGCCGGCTTCGACCTGTTCGGCGGTGGTCGGTTTCAACGGTTTGCCGTCAGCGCCGGGCAGCATCGCCGGGGTAATCGCCTGGCTGTAGCTCAGGTAGGGCGAAAGACCGTTGTCCAGGGCGTACAACAGCGAGGCGCGGCCGCTGATATGGTCGTCTGAACGGCGGTTTGAGGTGCCCAGGGTATCGCTGACCTGCTGGGAAACGATACGGTCATAGCGGGCGGAAACATCCACATGCCAGCGGTCCCAGACCATCTCATCCTGCAGATACAGCCCGGTCTGGTAATAACGGCGATTATTATCATCGCTGTAGGTCACGGTATGCCCGGTCTGGGTGGTATAGCCGGTAAACGGGTTAAGGGGCGCCGCGCCGCCGGCGCCGGTCCACAGATCGTTGCGGAAGCGATGGTATTCAGCGCCGAGGATCAGGGTATGCGCCAGATCGCCAGTATTGAAATCGGCGCGCAGGCGGTTATCGGTTGACCAGCCGTCCAGCGAACCGCGCGAGCCGCTGTAGCCGCGAGCCAGCATGTCGCTGTCATCTATCCAGCCGACCTGGTAGACCTGATCGAGGGAGACGTTGGTGTGGGTGTAGCTTCCCGCGGAATAGACCGACCAGACGTCGGTGAACTGGTGGTCAAACTCATAGCTGTAGATCTGCTGGCGGCGCTGATAGCCATCTCCCGGATCGCCCTCGTTGGTGCTGGTGGAGAGCTTACGGCCATTGTGCGCGTAGCGGGTGCCGTCCAGCGGCAAAGAGCCATGATAGCCACCGGAAGGATCTTTTTGCAGATAGGCGCGTAGCAGCAGCGAGGTATCGCTGTCCGGCTGCCACAGCAGGGAAGGTGAAATGGCGTAGCGCTCTTCGCGGGTATGGTCATACTGCGTGTCGCTGCTGCGGGTCATACCGATCAGCCGCCATGCCCACTGCTCATTGATGGCGTCGGTGTAATCGAAGGCCGCGCCTTTGGTATTTTGCGTCCCGCCAGTCAGGCGGACGTGGCCCTGCTGACTGAACTGCGGGCGCTTGGAGGTCAGGTTGACCACGCCGCCCGGCACGCTCTGCCCGTAGAGCGCGGAGGAGGGGCCGCGGATCACATCGACGCGTTCGATAAACCACGGGTCGATCTGCACCACGTTATGGCTGCCGCCGTCGCTCATCAGACGCATGCCGTCGAGGAACAGGTTATCGACGTCGCCGCCGTGGTAGCCGCGCAGGGAGATAGCGTCAAACCGGGTGGCGCCACCGCCGAAGCTGGAGTAGACCCCCGGGGTATATTCCAGCGCCTGGCTGATGGTATTCGCCCCCTGATCCGCCATCTGCTGGCGGGTGACAACCGACACCGACTGGGCGGTGGTGATTAACGGCTGGTCGGTTTTCGTCGCCCCGAGCGAGGTG
Source organism: Klebsiella sp. 54 (assembly GCF_018223875.1). NCBI lineage: Bacteria > Pseudomonadati > Pseudomonadota > Gammaproteobacteria > Enterobacterales > Enterobacteriaceae > Klebsiella > Klebsiella sp. 54. Next base: position 61,203 of record NZ_JAGRRA010000007.1, on the reverse strand, counting down.
CTGGCGCTATAGCCCTCAGTCGGCGCGCTGGCGGATGCCGGCGGGCTGGCCGTCACCACCACCGTCTCTTCGGCCTGCGCGGTGAAGGGAAGTGCGACCGCGAGGGCGTACAGCAGCCCCGGGCGTTTGCGAGAAATAGCCACGTTCATAAGATCATCCTGAACCTGCGCGGTTTGGTACTCCTGTACGCCGCCGCGGGAAAAACGAATCTGTCATTATTCGTTAAAAAGTAATGCGAATTATTATTGTTTGTATTTATGCGATCAAGCGAAAAGGTGATCTGTTCAGCGCGAGGGGATGGAGAAGGGTTTCCCGCGAGCCGCAGAATGGGCCTGCGCGGGACGGTAGTGACCAGGGAGACCGCTTCCCCCTACCGATTTTGGTAGGGGGCGGCAAAGCGTCAGGAGCCGGTCTTTTGCGGTTCCGCAGGGGCGGGGTCGTTAGCCGCGGGCGCCGCAACAGGTTTGTCCTGCGGTGAAGGCGTTGTCGCCGGACGGGTAGCAGGCAGCGCATCGCAGGGTTTCTCCTGCGGGCAGATCAGATCCAGCATCTTAAGGGTGACGCCGTTGGTCCAGCCAAAGCCGTCCTGCAGTGGATATTCCCCACCGCCGCCCCCGGTGCCGGTTGAGCTTACGTCATACTTCTCCACCAGCTTTTGCTTGCTGTCATAGGTATGCTGCACGTTGGTCAGGAAGCGCCAGGTGACCTCCATGGCGATCTTCTGCTGACCATAGTTTTGCAGCCCCTCGACGGCCACCCACTGCAGCGGCGCCCAGCCGTTGGGGGCGTCCCACTGCTGGCCGCTGTTGACGGTGGTGGTGGTCAGCCCGCCGGGTTTGAGCAGCCGCGACTCGGCGGCGGCCGCCACTTTCGTCGCTCGCTCGCGCGACGCGGCATTGACGTACAGCGGGAACAGCGCCGCGGCGGTCAGCTGATTGCGCACCTTGTGGGTTTTCAGATCGTAATCGGCGTACCACCCCTCTTTTTCATTCCACAGGTATTTCTCGATAGCCTGCTGGCGGGCGTTGGCCAGCGCGTCGTACCGGGTAGCGCCGGCGCTGTCCCCCGCTGCTTTACTGGCGCGGGCGAGGGTTTTCTCCAGATGGAACATCAGGGCATTGAGATCGACCGGGATAATCGAGGTGGTGCGAATGGTGGCGAGCTGCTGCGGATTGTCCATCCAGCGGGAGCTGAAATCCCAGCCGGAAGCGGCGGCGGAGCGCAGGTCGCGATAGATCTCGGTGGCCGGACGATTCGGGTTGCTTTTGGCGGTTTTGACGTCGTCAAGCCAGGACTCGGGACGTGGGGTGTCGTTATCGTCCCAGTAGCGGTTGAGCAGCGCACCATCCGCCATCCGCACTGCCCGTTTGTCGGCGCTGCCGGGTGCCAGCGCGTCCGCCCCGGCCATCCAGTAGCGATACTCTTTCTCCAGCTGCGGCTGGTAGGTTTTCAGCACCTGGTCGCCATCGTGCGTCGCCAGCAGGCTTACCATAAAGGAGAAGAAGGGGGGCTGCGAACGGCTGAGGTAATAGGTGCGGTTACCGTTGGGGATATGGCCCCAGGTGTCAATTTCCGCAGCGAAGTTGGCGACCATATCTTCGACTTTATCCCAGTGACCGCTTTCGGCAAGACCCAGCATGGTGAAATAGCTGTCCCAGTAATAGACTTCGCGAAAGCGTCCTCCGGGGACCACGTAGGGCTTAGGCAGCGGCAGAAGCGAGTCCCACTTTTCCACCTCGACGGTGCTGCGGGTCAGGACCGGCCACAGGCCGTCGATATGCTGACGCAGGGTTTGCCCTTTGGGCGGCACATAGGCGTCGTTCTCTTTCGGCAGCGTGAAGTTCAGCTCAACGAAGTGACGCAGATCGAAGCTGGCCTGGTTTTTTTGCATCCGGTAATCGGCAAGGATCATCAGCGGATCGCTGTTAGGGATCGCGTCGGCGAAGGTTTTTTGATCGGCAAAGAGCTTTGCGCTCTGGACATCATTAAACAACGGGCCCAGCAGAATATCCGGCGAGGGTGGCGGCGCGGTTTTGCCGTCTTCCGCCTGGACATTCAGGCTCATCAGGGCGAGCAGGGCGCCGCCGATCGCCAGGCGCAGGGAACAGGGCAAAGCAGCGGGACGATGTGCATCAGTACTCGTCATGGGGAGTTCTCCTTATCATTATCGACTGCGGGCCACGACGTTTGGCCATCCAAAAACCTTAGACGAATATCTGCCGCTACGCGTGTCAGGGGTAACATTTTGCGCGAAAACAGAGGATTTACCTGCCTGGTTTTCTGCTACAACCGCCGGCAACGCGATTAGGCTTACCGGCAAGCCAAGGCGCCCGGGCTACTGGCCACGGCGCGCTGGAGGCGAATACCAGCGGATCGAGAAGGGCTGTGAGGCCCGGCCTGCGGCACACTGGCTGACGGCGCTGGCGTCCACCATGGCGCAAAAATCGTCGCCCTGCCTCACGACGGTGCAACCGCAGCCGGGCGCAGGCGGCCATTGTGGCGATTTTTTGCACAACCAGACGGCGGGTCAGAACCGATTTGCACAACGCCGCGGCGGCGGATGACCTGGCATAATTAATGCTTATCTCTTATCGGGATTACCACAAAGTGAGTACAACCGGAGGAGACGGCCATGATAAAAATAACGCTTCCTGACGGGCATTATTATGACGAGATGCTGACCGCCCAGGGTGAGCAGCGGCCGCACTATAATGCCTGGTGGCAATGGTTTCGCAACACCGATCAATTCTCTATCCGGCAGAAAAAAGCGCAAGCGGAACTGCTTTTTCACCGTATCGGCATCACCTTTAACGTGTACGGCGAGGATGAGGGAACCGAGCGGCTGATCCCGTTTGATAGCGTGCCGCGGATCATACCCGCCGGGGAGTGGCAGCGCATTGACCGCGGTATACGCCAGCGGGTGAAAGCGCTGAACGCTTTTCTCTATGACATCTATCATGAGCAGAATATCCTGCGTGCGGGGCTGATCCCGGCCGAACAGGTGCTGGCCAACGAGCAGTATCAGCCGTGCATGAAGGGCATCAACCTGCCAAACAACACCTATGCCCATATCACCGGCGTCGATATGGTGCGCAATAACGACGGTCAGTATTACGTGCTGGAGGATAATCTGCGCACGCCGTCCGGCGTCTCCTACATGCTCGAAAACCGTAAGATGATGATGCGCCTCTATCCGGAGATGTTCGAGCAGCATCACATTGCGCCGGTGGAGCGCTACCCGAGCTACCTCCTGCAGACCCTGCGCGAAAGTTCGCTGGTGGATGATCCCTGCGTCGTGGTGATGACCCCGGGTCGCTTCAACAGCGCCTACTTCGAGCACAGCTTCCTGGCGCAGCAGATGGGGGTCGAGCTGGTGGAAAGCGCCGATCTGTTTATTAAAAACGGCGCGGTGTATATGCGCACCACCGAGGGGCCGCGGCGGGTGGATGTGATTTATCGCCGCATCGACGACGCCTGGCTCGACCCGCTGGCCTTCCGCGCCGATTCGATGCTCGGCGTCCCGGGGCTACTGTCCGTCTATCGCGCCGGCGGCGTAGTGCTGGCCAACGCCATCGGCACCGGGGTGGCTGACGACAAATCGATCTATCCGTACGTCCCGGAGATGATCCGCTTTTACCTCGGCGAACAGCCGATCCTCAGCAATATCCCCACCTGGCAGTGTCGGAAAGCGGAGGACCTGCGCTACGTGCTGAGCAATCTGGAGCTGATGGTGGTCAAGGAGGTCCATGGCGCCGGGGGCTACGGCATGTTGGTCGGCCCGCGTTCCACCAAAGAGGAGCGGGAGGCCTTCCGCCAGCGCCTGCTTGCCAATCCGGCCAACTATATCGCCCAGGACACCCTTGCGCTGTCGACCTGCCCAACCTTCGTTGATGAAGGGCTGTCGCCACGGCATATCGATTTACGCCCCTATGTGCTTTCCGGACAGGAGATGCGCCTGGTGCCCGGCGGCCTGACCCGCGTGGCGCTGACCGAAGGGTCGCTGGTGGTCAACTCGTCGCAGGGCGGCGGAACCAAGGATACCTGGGTGATGGAGGATGACACATCATGCTAAGTCGTACGGCGAGTGAACTGTTCTGGATGGCCCGCTACCTTGAGCGGGCGGAGAGCTACGCCCGGGTGCTGGACGTGACCTGGAAATTATCAATGATCCCCCGCCACAGCCAGCAGTCGCGGGATCTGGCGCTACCGCTGAATTTGTCGATGACCCACGAGCTGTTTCAGGCGCGCCATGCCCGCTTTACCATGAGCAATCTGCTCAACTTTTTTGCCCTCGATGGCAACAACCCCTGCAGTATTTACAGCTGCGTGGAGATGGCGTGGAACAACGCGCACGCGGTGCGCGGCAGTCTGTCGGCCGAAGTGTGGGAGAGCATCAATGCCACCCGCATCGAACTGCGGACCCTCCGCCAGCAGGGGCTGGGCGAACTGGGGAGCGACGGTTTTTTCGAGTGGGTGAAAGAGCGGGTGCATCTGTTTCGCGGAGCGGTGATAGGCACGCTGCTGCGCAACGACGCCCTGAGTTTTATCGGTATCGGCACGCTGATCGAGCGCGCGTTCGCCACCACCCAGCTGCTGCTGATTAAGGATCAACAGCTGACCAACGATCCGGACCCGGTGCGCGAATACTACCGGCTGGATACCCTGCTCAATGCGGTCAGCGCCCGCGAAGCTTACAACAGCCTCTACCGCCAGCCGGTCAGTCGCGAAACGGTGATGGAGCTGCTGATCCTGCGTAACGATATTCCACGTTCGCTGCGCGCCAGCATTGCCGACCTGGTGGGCGAACTGGAGAAGATCGCCAACGATCGCTCTTATCAGCCGCTGCGCCTCGCCCATCAGCTCAACGTTGACCTGCGCTTCAGCACCCGTGACGACCTGGCGCAGGCGGACCTGCAGACCACGCTTAACGGACTGCTGGCGAGAATTAACGCCCTGTCCGACAGCATCAGACAAACCTATCTGGAGGCCTTATGAAACTGGTCATCGATCATCTCACCCGCTATGGCTACGATGAAGAAGTGAAGTTTTCCACCCAGTATCTGCGCCTGACCCCGCGCAGCACCGGACGGCAGACGATCACCGCCTGGACGCTGACCCTGCCGGACGGCGCGGCGGTGACCACGACCGACGGCTGGGGTAATGTGCTGCATGTGCTGACGCTGGATAACCCGCATAAAGAGATCACCATCCGCGCCAGCGGGATTGTCGATATCGCCGACGAGGGGGAAGAGACGTGTGATGAAGAGGCCGAGCTGCTGTCGCCGCTGGTTTTTCTGCGCAGTACGCCGCTGACCCGCGCCGATACGGCGATCCGTGAGTTCGCGCAGCGCCTCTATCGTCCCGATGCGGCGGAAGAGAGTTTGAATCAACTGATGGCGGATCTGCTGTTAAGAATGCCATACTCCCCCGGCGCGACCCAGGTCCAGGACTCCGCTGCCGACGCCTTCGCCCGGGCGAAGGGCGTGTGCCAGGATCATACCCATGTTTTTCTCGCCTGCTGCCGGGCGCTGGAGATCCCGGCGCGCTACGTCAGCGGCTATGTCTACAGCGATAACGCCCAGCATGTCGCGATGCATGCCTGGGCGGAAGTGTGGCTCGACGGCCGTTGGCTGTCGTTTGATATCACCAATAATACCCGTCGCCTGAATCAGCATCTGCGGCTGGCGACCGGACTGGATTATCTCGACGCCTGCCCGGTACGGGGCACCCGGCTGGGCGGCGGCGGGGAGATTATGTTAACCAACGCTGAAGTGCGCGAACACAGCCAGCAGGCGCAGCAGCAATAATACGGGAATAACCGCAATGACCTACTGTGTGGCCATGTGCCTGGCGGATGGACTGGTGTTTGCTTCCGACTCCCGCACCAACGCGGGCGTCGACCATATTGCCACTTTTAAAAAGCTGCACGTTTTCCATCAGGAAGGGGAACGGGTGCTGGTGCTGCAATCCGCCGGCAACCTGGCCACCACCCAGAGCGTGATAAGCCTGCTCAGCGCGCGGATCCGTACCCAGCAGGAGCCGAACCTGATGCAGGTGACTTCCCTCTACGACGCCGCAATGCTGATCGGTAAAACGCTGCTGGAGGTGATCCAGCGCGACAGCAGCAACCAGCAAAACTGCAGTAACACCAACTTCAACTGCAACCTGTTGCTTGGCGGCCAGATCGCCGGCGAAACCCATCGTCTGTTCCATATTTATCCGGAGGGCAACTTTATTGAAGCCACCCGCGACACGCCTTATTTCCAGATTGGCGAAAGCAAGTACGGCAAGCCGATCATCGATCGGGTGCTGACCATCGATACGCCGCTGGAGCAGGCGATGTGCTGCGCCTTGATCTCCATTGACTCGACGCTGCGCAGTAATCTGTCCGTTGGCCTGCCGCTGGATACGCTGCTCTACCGCAGCGGCAGCCTGAGCAGCGCCGGGCAGCATCGCATCACCGACAGCGATCCCTACTTCAACCGCATCCGCAAGGCGTGGTCCGAGGGGCTGTTGCACACCTTCCAGACTCTGCCGGCCTGGACGCCAGCAGAGCGGGAAGGGGAGTAGTTTCTTTGATGCGCTACAACTAACCTCGACGCGAAGATGGATAAGGCTATGGAGCCCTTAAGTGTCCTCGACCTGGCGGTAAAGTTACAGCGGTGTCGAGGCTGCCAACAGCGAGTTTCAACAAGAATGGTGAATTAATTAACGACAGGTCGCACGGATCGTAGGCCGGGCAAGGTGCCGTCGCCGCCCGGCACAAAAGCGACTCTACTGTTTTTGTCCGGCGGGGCTGCGCCTGCACCGGCCTGGATGGAGCGGGGGTGGGGATCATCCCGTAGGCCCGGCAAGCGCAGCGCCGCCGGGCAATGGATCTGTTTAAACGCCGCCAGCCTGTTGCGCCATGGACGGTATTTTTTGCCGTGCTCAATACAAACGCGCTTTTTGGCAAAGCTAAGTAAATTAAATACTTTGTTATTTAACGTGTTATCTCACATCTTCGGAGGGAATGAGGCAACACGGCAAGGTATCGGAAGTGACGGAAAAGAAGACGGCTGTCTATGTGGATGACCAACAGCGCATCCTGATCCGCCAGCTGGCGCGCAGCTGGCTGTGGCGCAGCGAGCTGCCGACCTGGCTGCTGTTGGTGACGGTTTACGGCGGCTGGTTTGCCTGCGTGGCGGGCTGGCGGACGCTGGGCCTGTTTCCGGCCACGCTGCTGCTGATCTGGTTTACCGCCTGGTATATGTCCTTACAGCATGAGCTGATCCATGGGCATCCCACCCGGCTGGCATGGTTTAACCAGCTGCTGGGGACGCTGCCGCTGGCGGTCTGGTATCCCTATGGCGTCTATCGCGACAGCCATCTGGCGCACCATCGCAACCATCTGCTGACGCACCCCGAGGATGATCCCGAATCGTACTACGTGACCGCGGAAAGCTGGCAGCGCTTCTCAGCCTGGCAACGCCGCCTTATCCACCTGCGCAATACCTTCTGGGGGCGTCTGCTGCTGGCGCCGCTGATGGATATCGTTCACACCCTGCGCAGCGCGCTGCGGGCTTTCCGCGAGGGCGACCACCGCGCCATCGCCATGTGGAGCCTGCATCTGTTGCTGCTGACGGGCCTGCTGGCCTGGATGGCGGCGCAGGGTTTTTCCCCGCTGTGGTTTGTGCTGGCGGTGAGCTACCCGGCGCTGGCCCTGACCAAAGTGCGCTCTTTTCTCGAACACCGGGCCGCGGATGACCCGCTGGCCCGCTCGGTGATCAACGAGGCCGGGCTCCCCTGGCGAGTGCTGTTCCTCAATCTCAACTACCATGCGGTGCATCATGACCTGCCAGGGGTTCCCTGGTACGCTTTACGTCAGCTGTATCTGCATCGCCAGACGGCCTATCTGCAGCGTAATCAGGGGTTCCTGGTGCGTGGGTACGGTGAGTGGCGACGCCATTTTAGCCGCCGGGCGGTGGCGGTGAACGCCCATCCGGGCTTTGGCGAGCAGGCGGGAGGAGAACATGGCTGAACGCATGACCTTTCCGATGTATGCCATCCACCGTCAACAAACCCAGGCTCTGTGGCAGGCGGTACAGTCGCTGCTGGCCGAACGCGGCGTGATGGTGGCGGGGGACCCGCCGGCGGATGACCCCGAGGATCTGCTGGCCCACTGGCGCCAGCCGAGGCTGTTGCTGAGTCAGACCTGTGGCTATCCGCTGGTGACCCAGCTGCCGGAGGTGCAGACGGTGGGCTGCTTCCACTACGCCGCGCCCGGTTGCGAAGGGCGCCGCTACCGCAGCCTGCTGGTGGTCCGCGAAGCGGATAGTCACCGGATGCTGGCGGACTTTTTTGGCCGCCGGGCCGTGTGCAATGCCGAGCACTCGCAGTCCGGCTACAACGTGCTGCGCAAAATGGTCGCGCCGCTCTCGCGGGAGGGGCGATTTTTTTCGGCTGTGGTGTTTAGCGGCAGCCATCGGCAATCGCTGCGCGAGCTGCAGCAGGAAAACGCCGATATCGCCGCCATCGACTGTGTGACCTACGCTCTGCTGCAGCGACATCAGCCGCAGGCCCTGGCAGGACTGGTGGCGATCGGCTGGAGCCCGGACGCGCCAGGGCTGCCGCTGATCACTGCCAGCGCCACCCCGGCTTCGACGCTGAACAGCCTGCGCGAGGCGCTCCAGCAGTTAGTGAGCGATGCGCGCTATCGTTCCCTGTGCGACGCCTTGCTGATCTGCGGCTATAGCGATATGTCGCGGGAGGCCTATGCTCCGCTGCTGGCGTGGCGGGATGAGGCCGCGGCGCAGGGAGTCAGCCAGCTATAGGTAAAATGCCCCGGCCAGCGATCTGCGCCGGGGCGGGTCATGGCAGACTACGGCGTCGGCGGTAACGCGGGGCGGGAAGGGGCGGTGAAGCGGTTTGCCACCGCCGGCAGACCGAGCTTTTCACGCAGGGTGCCGGGCGGATAGCGGTCACGCATGACGCCGTTACGCTGCAGAAGCGGCACCACCTGGTCAACAAAGCGGTCAAAGTCTCCCGGCAGCAGCGGGAACATCAGGTTGAACCCATCGGCGGCGCCCGCCTGCCAGGTCTCCGTTAAGGTGGCGGCAATCTCCTCGGCGCTGCCCAGCAGCAGCCAGCTATCAGAACTCTGTAATAACAACTTCCCCAACTCCAGCAGAGTGAGCCGCGGATCGTACTGGCGGATAAGCTTCAGCGCGGTACGGATGCCGTCAAAGCTCTCTTCATCAGGGAGCGGCGGCAGGGGCTGCTCCCTCGGCAGGGCGCTGAGATCCATTCGAAGATAAGAGGAGAGCAGATCGATAGCCATCTGGTCGCTCATCAGCTGTTCGTTAAGCTGCTGGCGGGCCGCCTTCTCCTCGTCGGAGTTCACCACCACCGGCAGGACCCCGGCGATGATTTTGAAATGGGCCGGATCGCGCCCGTGCTGGCGCAGCCGCTGATTCATCTCTTCGCGATAGGCCAGCCCCTCGGCGATCGAGTGAATAAACACGAAGTGCATATCGGACCAGGCGGCGGCCAGCGCTTTCCCTGCTTCCGAAGAGCCGGCCTGCACCAGCAGTGGATGGCCCTGCGGCGGGCGAGGGACGTTGAGCGGGCCGCGCACGCGAAAGTACTCGCCCTGATACTCGAGATGATGCACCTTGTCGGCATCGGCAAATAATCCGCGCGCTTTATCGAAGATCGCCGCGCCATCTTCCCAGGAATCCCACAGGCGAGTGACCACGTCGATGAATTCATTGGCCCGCTGGTAGCGCGTGCCGTGGCGGGGAAGCTGCTCCAGACCGAAGTTTGCTGCTTCTTCTTCCAGCCACGACGTGACCACATTCCAGCTTGCCCGGCCATTGCTGAGGAAATCCAGCGAGGCAAAGTAGCGAGCCAGGTTATAGGGTTCGTTATAGGAAGTGGACGCGGTGGCCATCAGGCCGATATGCTCCGTCACCGCGGCGAGGGCGGAGAGCAGCGTCAGGGGTTCAAGCCGGGCGTTGGCGTAGTGGGTCAGGCCGCTGGGCACCGTATCCCACACCGCGATATGGTCGGCGACAAAGATAGCGTCGAGGGTCGCCGCTTCGGCCTTGCGCGCCAGACTGGCGTAATAGTTGAGGGTAAATATGTCCGCTTCAGGCGCGTCAGGGTGACGCCAGGAGAAACGGTAATCCCCCTGTGGGTTATAAAAGAACAGGTTCAGGATCATGTGTCGGGTAGACATAGCGTGGACTCGCGGCTGAACGCCATCCGTGGCGGAGTGAAGGTCAGTGTTGGGATAGGTTGGCATTCACCCACTGTTCGGCGACGGCCGCTGGATCTTTATGCTGAAGATCTACCTGCTGGTTGAGGGCAATCAGTGTGGCATTGTCCAGTTTGCCTGAGACTTCATTGAGCACGGCGCCGATCTCCGGCGTCAGACTGGCTTTGCGCACCAGCGGCACCACGTTCTGACTCGGTTGCTCATGTTTATTATCTTCCAGAACCACCCATTTCTCCTTCGCCAGATTGCCCTGGGTGGAGACGACCGTCGCGACGTCGATTTTGCCCGAATTGAGCGCCAGCCGGGTCAGCGGCCCGCCCATGTCCAGCGATTTCACTGCTTTGAACTCAAGACCATAGACGCGTTTCAGCCCCGGCAGGCCCAGGGCGCGTACCGCCAGCTCCGGCGGTCCGCCGATCACCAGCTGCGGGGCGATGGGCTTCAGGTCGGAGAGGGTGCGCAGATGGTATTTCTCCGCGGTCTCGGCACGTACCGCCCAGGCGGTGATCGAGGTGGCCGGGGCCGGGTTCAACAGAGTGAAATTGGCAGGCAGGACCTGAGCCAACTCAGCGCTGACGTCCTGCTGGCTGGTGGCCTCGGTTTTGCCGTTATAGAAATTGAGCAGGGCGCCAAGATATTCCGGAACGATATCGATCTCACCGCTCTGCAGCGCCGGAATAATAATTTCCCGGTTGCCGAGGTTGAGACGGGTGTTGGCCTCGATATGATTTTTCTTTAGCGCGCTGGCGTAGATGTTGGCGAGAATGGAACTTTCGGTAAAGTTGGCCCCGCCCACCGTGACGCTGGCGGCATAGGTGTAAACGCTCAGGCTGAACAGCCCGGCGGCCAGCAACGAGAGACGAAATCGACGGGCGGTGACGGCCTTGCCAAATAATTGCTTCATAATACCTCTTTTATTTTCAGGTTAATCAGCGCCAGGCGCTGGGGTCATGTCAGTGTCACGCTAATAAGGCGCGGCAATACGGCGATGAACCAGGCGGCCGGCGCAGAGGGCGAAAAGCAGTTCGCCGCCTATCGCCAGCAGGGAAACCACCAGCGAGCCGCCGATCACCTGCGGGATATCCCGTTGCCCGAGTCCGTCGATCAGAAATCGTCCCAACCCGCCCAGACCGGCATAGGCTGCGACCACCGCCGTGGCGATAAGCTGAACCAGCGCGGTGCGCACCCCGGCGAGGATCAGCGGCGCCGCCAGCGGGATCCGCACCTGCCACAGGCTTTGCCAGGGGGTCATGCCCAGCGCGATGGCCGCATCGCACAGCGGGCGGTCGGCGTGATAAATCCCCACCCAGGTGTTAGTGAGAATCGGCGGAATAGAAAGCGCGATAAGCGCCGCCAGCACCGGGATATCGTTAAAGCCAAAAACGATGATGCATAATAAAATCAGCCCTAACGAAGGGATGGCGCGGCCAAGATTAAACAGGTTGATCACCACGAAGGCGCCTTTGCGCCAGTAGCCCAGGGCGATACCAAGCGGCAGGGCAATGGCGCAGGCCACGGCCATGCTGACCAGCACGTAATAAAGGTGTTGGCCCAGGCGCAGCAGGATGCCCTCGTCGCCCAGCCAGTGCTCCGGCTGGGTCAACCAGTGAAAGGTGGCGAGAAGCAGTGTCATCATTTCGTCCACGGCGTTAGCCAGTCGCCGAGACGGGCGATCAGCCCGTCAAAGACCAGCGACAGCAGCAGGCTCAGGACCAGGCTGACGATAATCGGCGTCAGAAAGTCCTGATTAAAACCCGCCAGCAGCAGCTGTCCCAGCCCGCCCTGGCCGATCAGCGCGGTGACGGTGACCAGGCCGACCAGCGTTACCGAGGCAATGCGCAGCCCGGCAAACAAGGAGGGCAGCAGCAGCCACAGCTCGATATCGAAGAAGCGGAATCCCCGGGTGTAGCCGAGCGCCCGCGCCGACTCCAGCGCCGCCTGTGGCAGCTTTTCTATGCCGGCCAGCATGTTGCGCAACAGGATCAGCAACGAGTACAGCGTCAGGCCAATCAGCGAGGTAGTCAGCGACAGCCCGGTAAACGGCAGCAATAAAATAAATAGCGCCAGCGAGGGAATGGTAAACAGCACGCCGCAAAGGGTGATGAGCGGCTGCGCCGTCGCGGGCCAGCGCAGGGTAATGGCTAACAGGCCGCCGGTGAGCAGGGAGCCGAAAAGTAGCGCCAGCAGGACCATCCGCGCATGCTGCCAGAGGAGATCGCCGATCATCGCGCGGTTATCGATAACCCAGCCCCAGTCAATCATGAGGTCTCACTCCCACCGCGCCGTCGAGCACTTGCTGCAGCAGGGCGTGAGACACCGCCCCCTGGTATTGTCCTTCGCCATCCACATGCACCAGCACGCCGGTCGCCACGTCGAGCAGCGCGCTATAGGCAAAACGCAGGCTGTGGCTGCTGGCGAGCGGGCGCTCCACCGGCAGGGTGAGACCCCGCAGCGGATCAAACCAGTGCAGCGGGCGTCGCTGGCGGTCAAGCACCAGGCGCAGCGGGCTGGCCAGCGGTGGATGGGCGCTGGCGATCGGCGTTAGCGCTTCGTCGAGCAGGGGGACATCGTGACGCGGCAGCTGGCCGACCTGTATCATGCCCAGCCGCTTCAGATTGGGTTCCGGACCAATAAAGCGGCGCACGAACTCGCTTGCCGGGTGGGCCAGAATACGGTCGGGGGTATCAAACTGCGCCAGCAAGCCGCCTTCCTGGAAAATGGCGATTTTATCGCCGAGACGGATCGCTTCATTGATGTCGTGGGTCACCAGTACAATGGTTTTCTGCAGCCGCTGCTGCAACAGCAACAGCTCGTCCTGGAGGCGTTCACGGACCACCGGGTCGATGGCGGCGAAGGGCTCATCCATCAGTAAAATCGGCGGATCGGCGGCGATGGCGCGGGCGATGGCTACGCGTCCCTGCTGGCCGCCGGAGAGCTGATGCGGATAGCGGTGCAGCAGATGGCTGTCGAGCGACATCAGCGCCACCAGTTCGTCAATGCGCGCGCGGATCCGCGCTTTGCTCCAGCCCGCCAGCCGCGGTACGGTGGCGATATTTTGCGCCACGGTACGATGGGGAAAGAGCGCGGCGCTTTGCATCACGAAGCCGATCTGGCGGCGGACCTGGATAATATCAGCGTCAGCGAGGCGGACGCCCTGAATATAGACGTCGCCGCTGTCGGGAATATCCAACTGGTTAATCATGCGCAGGATAGTCGTTTTTCCGCAGCCGCTCGGGCCGACGAAGGTGCAGAATTCGCCATGATCAATATCCAGACTGAGGTCGCGAATGGCCGGCTGGGCGCTGCCTGGATAGGTTTTGCAAAGATGCGTTAATTTAATCATGGTGGAATTCAACACTCTGAATAATAAAGTCCTGACCCGGATAAAGTAGCGCCGGGATCCTGGCTCAAACTACAGAGCGCCTGCGGGGAGGGCAAATACGTTATTTGCATTTGCATAGTGAAAAGCTGGTTAATCAGTTGCGGTGGAAGAAAAGCCGGAAGGTTGTTTTATGGATTTGTGATCGGCAACACAAATGACTCTCAAGCGGCCACCGTAAAAGATAAATTACCAGGGTTGATTTTAATCAAAGTATGACCGCCTGCGATAGGGCGGAAAAAGCCGCACCGTCCGCCGCACAAGAAAAACCAGATTGTGAATATAATGTTTCTTTGATGTAAATATTGCCTGTGCCCTTTTCCCGCTCGCCGCAGATAAAATGTGATGCCAAACCGACTTGTCGCTAAATAAGGGCGTTGATTACGTCTGCTTTTTATTCTTTACAGCATTAATTTAATTTTCGGCTTTCTTTTCACCCTGACAGTGTTGGTCAAATAGCGTGCAAAAGGCGTATTTTTTATCGCCATTTTGCCGTCGATGTTATTGCCATCAATTATTTTTATCCCCGCATTCGGGCACGGCAAAAGACGTGCAAATAGCGTTCATGATGCTTTTAATGTATTGATTTTAATTTATTTATTCTGACTTGTGACTCTTGCTCATCCGCCGCGGCGGAGCCTTTGTGAGAGCTCTCACATAACCCGGTGATCGCGATTTGTTACACTTTCCGCCGTCAACAAAGGAATGAAAGCGAGACGTGATGAATACTTTTTCTCTGCCTAAAACTCAGCATCTGGTGGTTTTCCAGGAAGTGATCCGCAGCGGGTCAATCGGGGCTGGAGCAAAAGCGTTAGGACTCACTCAGCCGGCGGTCAGTAAAATCATTGGCGACATGGAAAGCTATTTTGGCAGCGAGTTAATCGTTCGGCGAAATACCGGCGTCTCGCTCACCGAGGCCGGGCAGGTATTTCTTAACTGGTCAGAGACAATCACCCGTGAAATGAAAAATATGGTCAATGAAATGAATGCCCTGACCAACAGCACGGTAGTGGATGTCTCCTTTGGTTTCCCCTCGCTGGTGGGGTTTACCTTTATGTCGGAGATGGTGCATCAGTTCAAAATGACCTTCCCCAAGGCGCGGGTCTCAATGTATGAGGCGCAGCTCTCCGCCTTTTTGCCGGCAATCCGCGACGGCCGCCTCGACTTCGCCATCGGGACGCTGAGCGATGAGATGAAGCTGCAGGACCTGCACGTCGAGCCGCTGTTTGAGTCTGAGTTTGTGTTGGTGGCGAACCGGGCGCGGATCGGCAACGGCACCGTCCGCCTGGCCTCGCTCCAGCACGAGCAGTGGGTGCTGCCGGAGACCAATATGGGTTACTACAGCGAACTGCTGACCACCCTGCAGCGCAGCGGCATCCGCCGCGAAAATATCGTCAATACCGATTCGGTGGTGACGATCTATAACCTGGTGCTCAATGCCGATTTTCTGACGGTCATTCCCTGCGACATGACCACGCCGTTCGGCTCGAGCCAGTTTGTCACCATCCCCATTAAAGAGGCCTTGCCGGTGGCGCGCTATGCGGCGGTGTGGTCGAAAAATTACCGGCTGAAAACCGCGGCGGCGTCGCTGGTGGAGATGGCGAAACAGTATTCATCGGGGCAGGGCAACCGCCACTGGCAGCCAATAGAAATTGCCTGACTGATAGTTATTAAATAACCCAACACCCATCCTCGCTGTTATCAGCAGGATGACGCCCGGTTATTGACTTTATCTTAAGAAACAGAGGCCATCATGCATATTACCTACGATCTTCCGGTATCGATTAACGATATTCTCGAAGCGAAACAACGCCTGGCAGGAAAGATATATAAAACGGGTATGCCGCGCTCGAATTATTTTAGCGAACGCTGCAAGGGGGAAATATTTCTTAAATTCGAAAATATGCAGCGCACGGGCTCATTTAAAATTCGCGGCGCCTTTAATAAGCTCAGCGGGTTAACCGCGGCGGAAAAACGCAAAGGGGTGGTGGCCTGCTCAGCGGGCAACCACGCCCAGGGCGTCTCGCTCTCCTGCGCCATGCTCGGCATTGACGGGAAAGTGGTGATGCCGAAAGGGGCGCCGAAATCGAAAGTCGCCGCCACCTGCGATTATTCGGCGGAGGTGGTGCTGCATGGCGATAATTTTAACGATACCCTCGCCAAAGCCAGCGATATTGTTGAACTTGAAGGCCGTATTTTTATTCCCCCCTATGACGACCCGCAGGTTATTGCCGGGCAGGGCACCATCGGTCTCGAAATATTAGAAGATCTGTATGACGTGGATAATGTCATCGTGCCGATTGGCGGCGGTGGCTTAATTGCCGGCATCGCGATTGCGATTAAATCCATTAACCCGACGATCCGTATTATCGGCGTGCAGTCGGAGAATGTTCACGGTATGGCCGCCTCCTGGTACGCCGGAGAGATCACCAGCCATCGCCACGCCGGCACTTTAGCCGATGGCTGCGATGTCGCCCGCCCGGGGAAACTGACCTATGAAATCGCCCGCCAGCTGGTGGATGACATCGTCCTCGTCAGTGAGGACGACATTCGCCAGAGCATGGTCGCCTTAATTCAGCGCAATAAAGTGATCACCGAAGGGGCCGGGGCCTTGGCCTGCGCCGCGTTATTAAGCGGCAAATTAGACAGCTATATCCAGAACCGCAAAACGGTCAGCCTGATTTCCGGCGGCAATATCGATCTCTCGCGGGTCTCGCAAATTACGGGTTTTGTTGACGCTTAATTCAATACAGTAGTGAGGACAGGATATGAGTACGACTGAGAGCATTGCATCCAGCCAGACAAGCCTTTCGTCCTGGCGTAAATCTGACACCACCTGGACCCTGGGCCTGTTTGGCACCGCTATCGGCGCCGGGGTACTGTTTTTCCCCATCCGCGCCGGCTTCGGCGGGCTGATCCCGATCCTGGTGATGCTGGTGCTGGCCTATCCCATTGCCTTCTATTGCCATCGGGCGCTGGCGCGGCTGTGCCTGTCGGGGGCTAACCCCTCCGGCAATATCACCGAAACGGTGGAAGAGCATTTTGGCAAAACCGGCGGGGTGGTGATCACCTTTCTGTACTTCTTCGCCATCTGCCCGCTGCTGTGGATTTATGGCGTCACGATCACCAATACCTTCATGACCTTCTGGGAGAACCAGCTACAGATGCCGGCCCTCAACCGCGGGGTGGTGGCGCTGCTCCTGCTGCTGCTGATGGCGTTTGTCATCTGGTTTGGTAAAGACCTGATGGTCAAGGTGATGAGCTATCTGGTGTGGCCGTTTATCGCCAGCCTGGTGGTGATCTCCCTGTCTCTGATCCCTTACTGGAATAGCGCGGTGATTGACCAGGTGAACCTCAGCGATATCGCCTTAACCGGTCATGACGGCATTCTGGTGACAGTATGGCTGGGCATCTCCATTATGGTGTTCTCCTTCAACTTCTCGCCGATCGTCTCCTCGTTTGTGGTCTCCAAACGCGAAGAGTATGAAGCGCAGTTTGGCCGGGAGTACACCGAACAAAAATGTTCGCAGATTATCTCCCGGGCCAGCATGCTGATGGTGGCGGTGGTGATGTTCTTCGCCTTCAGCTGCCTGTTTACCCTCTCGCCGCAGAACATGGCGGACGCCAAGGCGCAGAATATCCCGGTGCTCTCCTATCTGGCGAATCACTTTGCCTCGATGTCGGGCACTAAATCCACCTTTGCCACCCTGCTGGAATATGGCGCGTCGATTATCGCCCTGGTGGCCATCTTCAAATCGTTCTTCGGCCACTATCTCGGCACCCTCGAGGGGCTGAACGGGCTGATCCTGCGCTTCGGCTATAAAGGGGATAAAACCCGCGTCTCCAGCGGCAAGCTCAATACCCTGAGCATGGTGTTCATCATGGGCTCGACCTGGGTGGTGGCGTATGCCAACCCCAATATCCTCGACCTGATTGAGGCCATGGGCGCGCCGATTATCGCCTCGCTGCTGTGTCTGCTGCCGATGTACGCCATTCGTAAAGCGCCTTCGCTGGCCAAATACCGTGGCCGTCTCGACAACCTCTTTGTGACCGCTATTGGTCTGCTGACCATCCTCAACATCGTTTACAAACTGTTCTAATCCGGCTCAGGCCACGCGGAGTACAACATGACTGAATTTCCGGTAGTTCTGGTGATCAACTGCGGCTCGTCGTCGATCAAATTTTCCGTGCTGGACGCCGCCAGCTGCGACTGCCTGCTCAACGGCGTGGCCGAGGGCATCAACGCAGACCAGGCGTCTCTCTCGCTTAACGGCGGCAAACCGGTGGCGCTGGCGCCGCGCGGCTACGAAGGCGCCCTCCAGGCGATTGCCGGGGCATTAGCCCAACGCGACCTCATCGGCAGCGTGGCCCTGATTGGCCACCGCGTCGCCCACGGCGGCGACCTCTTCACCGAGTCGGTCATTATCAGCGAGGAGGTTATCGACAATATTCGCCAGGTGTCGTCCCTGGCCCCCCTGCATAACTACGCCAGCCTCAGCGGCATCGCCTCGGCGCAGCGGCTGTTCCCGGAGGTGATGCAGGTGGCGGTCTTTGATACCAGCTTTCACCAGACCCTGGCCCCGGAAGCCTTTCTCTATGGTCTGCCGTGGGAGTATTACCAGAACCTCGGGGTGCGCCGCTATGGCTTCCACGGCACCTCGCACCGCTATGTCTCCCGGCGCGCCCTGGCGCTGCTCGGGTTGCCGGAGCAGGAGAGTGGTCTGGTGATCGCCCACCTGGGCAATGGCGCCTCGGTCTGCGCAGTGCGCAACGGCCGCAGCGTAGACACCTCGATGGGGATGACGCCGCTGGAGGGGCTGATGATGGGCACCCGCAGCGGCGATGTCGACTTCGGCGCCATGGCGTGGATTGCCGCGGAAACCCGGCAGACCCTCAGTGACCTGGAGCGGGTGGCCAACACCGCCTCCGGCCTGCTGGGGATCTCCGGCCTTTCCTCCGACCTGCGGGTGCTGGAGCAGGCCTGGCATGAGGGCCATGCCCGCGCCCGCCTGGCGATCAAAACCTTCGTCCATCGCATCGCCCGCCATATCGCCGGCCACGCCGCCGCGCTGCAGCGTCTCGACGGCATTATTTTTACCGGCGGGATTGGCGAAAACTCGGTGCTAATCCGCCGGCTGGTAAGCGAGCGGCTGGCGGTCTTTGGCCTTGAGATGGACGCCGCCCGCAACCAGCAGCCCAATTCGGACGGTGAGCGTCTGATCTCCGCCGACGGCAGCCGGGTGCGCTGTGCGGTTATCCCCACCAATGAAGAGCGCATGATTGCCCTCGATGCGATCCGCTTAGGCCGGATCCACACCGCGGCGGCGCTGGCCTGATTTTTTTATTCTGTAGAGAGACGATGTTCATGAAAGTAGATATCGACACCCACGACGCACAATACGCCGACGCCTGGCAGGGCTTTCGCGGTACGGCGTGGCAAACGCAGATTAACGTTCGCGACTTTATTCAGCATAACTACACCCCTTACGAGGGCGATGAGTCTTTCCTCGCCGACGCGACGCCGGCCACCACTGCCCTCTGGGAGCAAGTGATGGCCGGGATCCGCGTCGAGAACGCCACCCATGCGCCGGTGGATTTCGACACCAATGTCGCTACCTCCATCACCGCCCACGCGGCGGGCTATATCAACCAGCCGCTGGAAAAGATCGTCGGCCTGCAAACGGACCAGCCGCTGAAGCGCGCTCTGCATCCCTTTGGCGGCATCAATATGATCAAAAGCGCCTTCGAGGCCTATGGTCGCGAAATGGATCCTGACTTTGAGTATCAGTTTACGGCGCTGCGCAAGACCCACAATCAGGGCGTTTTTGACGTCTATTCCCCGGATATGCTGCGCTGCCGTAAATCCGGGGTGCTGACCGGGCTGCCGGACGGCTACGGTCGCGGACGGATCATCGGCGATTACCGCCGCGTGGCGCTGTACGGCATTCGCTTTCTGGTCCGCGAACGTGAGCTGCAGTTTGCCGACCTGCAGCCAGCCCTGGAGCGCGGCGAGGCGCTGGAGGCCACCCTGCGCCTGCGCGAAGAGCTGGCCGAACAGCGGCGCGCGCTGCTGCAGATGGAGGAGATGGCGGCCCGCTACGGCTGCGATATTTCCCACCCGGCGCGCACTGCCCGTGAGGCGGTACAGTGGCTCTACTTCGCCTACCTGGCGGCAGTGAAGTCGCAGAACGGCGGCGCCATGTCGCTGGGGCGCACGGCCACCTTCCTCGACATCTATATTGAACGCGATCTGCGCGCCGGCTTACTGAATGAGGAGCAGGCCCAGGAGCTGATTGACCACTTCATCATGAAGATCCGCATGGTGCGTTTCCTGCGCACCCCGGAATTTGATTCGCTGTTCTCCGGGGATCCCATCTGGGCGACGGAAGTGCTGGGCGGCATGGGGCTGGATGGTCGCACCCTGGTCAGCAAAACCACCTTCCGCTATCTGCATACCCTGCACACCATGGGCCCGGCGCCGGAGCCCAACCTGACCGTGCTCTGGTCGCAGGCGCTGCCGGTGGCGTTTAAAAAATACGCCGCCCGGGTCTCTATCGCCACCTCGTCGCTGCAGTATGAGAACGACGACCTGATGCGCAGCGATTTCCACAGCGACGACTACGCCATCGCCTGCTGCGTCAGCCCGATGGTCATCGGCAAGCAGATGCAGTTCTTCGGCGCCCGCGCCAATTTGGCCAAAACGTTGCTCTACGCAATTAACGGCGGGATGGATGAGAAACTGAAGATCCAGGTGGGGCCGAAAACCGCGCCGCTGCGCGATGAGGTGCTGGACTACGACACCGTGATGGCCAGCCTCGACCACTTTATGGACTGGCTGGCGGTGCAGTACATCAGCGCGCTGAACATCATCCACTGCATGCATGATAAATACAGCTACGAGGCGGCGCTGATGGCCCTCCACGACCGCGACGTTTACCGCACGATGGCCTGCGGCATCGCCGGCCTGTCGGTGGCGGCGGATTCGCTGTCGGCAATAAAGTACGCCCGGGTGAAGCCGGTACGCGATCATCACGGGCTGGCGGTGGACTTTGTCATTGAGGGGGATTATCCGCAGTATGGCAACAACGACGATCGCGTCGATGCCATCGCCTGCGACCTGGTGGAGCGCTTTATGCGCAAAATTCAGGCGCTGCCCACCTGGCGCCAGGCGGTGCCGACCCAGTCGATCCTGACCATCACCTCCAACGTGGTGTACGGGCAGAAAACCGGCAACACGCCGGACGGACGTCGGGCGGGGACGCCGTTCGCCCCGGGGGCCAATCCGATGCATGGCCGCGATCGCAAAGGGGCGGTGGCGTCGCTGACCTCGGTGGCGAAACTGCCGTTTACCTACGCCAAAGATGGCATCTCGTACACCTTCTCCATCGTGCCGGCGGCCCTCGGCAAAGCGCCGTCGGCGCAGGAAAATAACCTGGTGGGGCTGCTGGACGGCTACTTCCATCACGAGGAGACGGTGGAGGGGGGACAGCATCTCAACGTCAATGTGCTGAACCGGGAAAAGCTGCTCGATGCGATAGAACATCCGGAGCAGTATCCGAATCTGACGATTCGGGTCTCTGGCTATGCGGTCCGCTTTAACGCGCTGACCCGCGAGCAGCAGCAGGATGTGATCTCCCGAACGTTCACCAGCCAACTCTGAGCGGCCGCTGGGCCACAGGCGAGCCCTTAACGGGCTCTCCTGTTATCATCTTCACATTACCGCAACAAAATAATCACCACTGTTGATCATATTCGCATTTTTGCACCACGCTGGCGCGCAGCGAGCGCTAACTGCATCTATGTTTAGCTCACGGGCCGGTACGGATACCGCGTTGTCCGGCTCGCCACGTGATGGCAACCGATCTCCTGACCTGAAAGGGAATGCGCCCTTGCCGGATGCGGCACGGGTTGCCGTCGCGTGCGCACCGACCGGGGCGTCCGCTCTCCGGCGGGCCCTCTCTACCTGGCGGGATTTTTGCTTCTTCCACCCTGGCCGTCCTGGCGCTGTGCCTGCGTCGGCACCACACGGTAAGTGATATTTTCTGCGTCATTCCATGACGCCAGGCTCTAAATCGCTGAGGAATATCCGAATGTCTTTGAAACTGAAAACAATGACGCTTCATGTTGTGATAGCAGGTTGTATGAGCATGGCCTTTTACGCCCAGGCTGACGTAAAGATCGGCGTCGCCGGGCCCTTCACCGGCCCCAACGCTACCTACGGCGCCCAGTACTGGAAAGGGGCTTCGCAGGCGGTGGCTGATATCAATGCCGCCGGCGGCATCAAAGGCGAAAAAATTGTGCTGGTGCAGGGGGATGACGCGTGCGAACCGAAACAGGCGGTAGCGGTAGCTAACCGACTGGTGGACGAGGCGAAAGTCTCCGCCGTGGTGGGGCACTTTTGCTCTTCCTCAACGATGCCGGCCTCCGAGGTGTATGACGAAGCCGGGATCCTGACCATTACCCCCGGCTCCACCAACCCGCAGATCACCGAGCGCGGCATGAAGGATCTCTTCCGCATGTGTGGTCGCGACGATCAGCAGGGGGCGATTGCCGCCAACTATATGCTGGACGTGCTGAAGGCGAAGAAAATTGCCGTCATCCATGATAAAGACACCTATGGCCAGGGGCTGGCCGATGCCACCCGCGCAGCGCTGGCGAAGCGGGGCACCAAAGAAGTGTTGTACGAAGGCCTCTCCCGCGGTGAAAAAGACTTTAACGCCCTGGTGACCAAGATCGGCGCCCTCAAGCCGGACGTGGTCTACTTTGGCGGCTGCCACCCTGAGGCCGGCCCGCTGGTGCGCCAGATGCGCGAGCAGGGAGTGCAGGCTAAATTCTTCTCCGGCGACTGTATCGTCACCGAGGAGCTGGTGACGGCCGCCGGCGGGCCGCAGTTCACCAACGGCGTGCTGATGACCTTTGGTCAGGACCCGCGCACCCTCCCGGACGGCAAAGCGGTGATCGAGAAGTTCCGCGCCAGCGGCTTTGAGCCAGAAGGCTATACCCTCTACGCCTACGCCTCCATTCAGGCCATTGCCGCGGCCTGGAACGCCGTCGGCACCGATAACGCCAAAGCCAGCGACTGGCTGAAGAACCACGACGTCGAGACGGTGATGGGCAAGAAAGCCTGGGATGGCAAAGGCGACCTCAAGGTGTCCGACTACGTGGTCTATCAGTGGGATGACAAGGGCAAATATCACCAGCTCTGATCGGCCACGACCTGAGGACGTTCTGTCCTTTTGACTTGCGAATCGTCACATGACGGCGGTCGACCGGGTACCCATCCCGGCGGCCGTCGGCCTGGCGGCTGGAGGGGCTATGACGGCGTTTTTTCTGCAACAATTGATCAATGGGCTGACGCTGGGGGCGGTGTACGGCTTAATCGCCATCGGCTACACCATGGTGTATGGGATCATCGGCATGATCAACTTCGCTCACGGCGAGGTGTATATGGTCTCCGCCTACCTGTGCGCCATCGGCCTGGCGCTGCTCTCTTTCTTCGGGATCCACTCCTTTCCGCTGCTGATTTTCGCCACCCTGGTGTTCACCATCGTGGTCACCGGCGTGTACGGTTGGGCGATCGAGCGCATCGCCTACCGGCCGCTGCGCAACTCGACGCGGCTGGCGCCGCTGATCTCGGCTATCGGGATGTCGCTGATCCTGCAGAACTATGTCCAGCTGAGCCAGGGGCCGAACCAGCAGGGGATCCCGACGCTGCTCAGCGGCGCGCTGCGCATGACGGTGGGCGATGGGGTGGTGCAGATCACCTGGACCAAGGTGTTTATTCTCGTCGCGGCGCTGGCGGGGATGCTGATCCTGACCTGGATTATTCAGTACACCCGGCTGGGGCGCATCTGCCGTGCCACCCAGCAGGACCGGCGCATGGCGGCGATCCTTGGCATCAATACCGACCGGGTGATCTCCCTGGTGTTTGTCATCGGCGCGGCGATGGCCGGCCTGGCCGGGGTGCTGGTGACCATGAACTACGGCACCTTCGACTTCTACATCGGATTTATTATCGGCATCAAAGCCTTCACCGCCGCGGTGTTGGGCGGGATTGGCTCGCTGCCGGGCGCGATGCTGGGTGGTCTGCTGCTTGGGGTGGCCGAAGCCCAGTTCGCCGGGCTGGTGAATTCGGATTACAAAGACGTTTTTTCCTTTGCGCTGCTGGTGGCGATCCTGATTTTTCGCCCGCAGGGGCTGCTGGGTCGTCCGCTGGTGGCCAAGGTCTGAGGGGGCTCTATGGGTGAACTGACGCGCCAGCCTGCGCGGGAAATCAAAAGCGCGCTGATCGACAGCGTGCTGGCCGGTCTTTGCGCATTAATTGTCTTTGGCCCGATCGTCGGCGTGGTGCTCAAAGGGTATGGCTTTACCCTCGCGCCCGCGCGGGTGGCGATTCTGGTGGCGGTGGTGATGGCCGGCAGGCTGGCGCTCAGCCTGCTGCTGCAGAGCCACAGGGGAAAAGCCTTTATTGCCCGCTTTGAGGGGGCGGATGACGGGGTGTACGTCCGGCCGCCGGGCTACCGCTCGCGGCTGCGCTGGATAATGCCGATGCTGGTGGGCCTGGCCATTGTCTTTCCGTTTCTCGCCACAAAATATCTGCTGACCGTGGCCATCCTTGGGCTGATCTACGTTCTGCTTGGCCTGGGGTTAAATATTGTGGTGGGCCTCGCGGGGCTGCTCGATCTGGGCTATGTGGCGTTTTACGCCATCGGCGCCTACGGCCTGGCGCTGGGCTACCAGTACCTCGGGCTCGGCTTCTGGGCGATGCTGCCGCTGGGGGCGGTGATGGCGGCCCTCGCCGGGGCGTTGCTCGGCTTTCCGGTGCTGCGTATGCATGGCGACTATCTGGCCATCGTCACCCTCGGCTTTGGCGAAATTATCCGCCTGGTGCTCAACAACTGGGTGAGCTTCACCGGCGGTCCCAACGGCGTACCGGTGCCGTCCCCTACGCTATTTGGCCTCGAATTTACCCGCCGGGCTAAGGATGGCGGCATCCCCGTCCATGAGTTTTTCCACGTCAGCTACAACCCCAACCTGAAATTCATCTTTCTCTACGCCGTGCTGTGCCTGGTGGTGATGCTGGTGCTGCTGGTGAAGCATCGCCTGACGCGGATGCCTATCGGCCGCGCCTGGGAGGCGCTGCGCGAGGATGAGATCGCCTGTCGGGCGATGGGGCTCAACCACGTGCTGGTCAAGCTTTCGGCGTTTATGCTCGGCGCGTCGACCGCCGGCATCGCCGGGGTGTTCTTCGCCAGCTATCAGGGATTTGTTAACCCGACGTCGTTCACCTTTTTTGAGTCGGCGCTGATCCTGGCGATTGTGGTGCTGGGAGGTATGGGCTCCACCCTGGGGGTGGTGCTGGCGGCGTTTGTCCTGACGGTCACCCCGGAGCTGCTGCGCGGGTTTGACGAATATCGCGTGCTGCTGTTCGGCGTGCTGATGGTGATGATGATGATCTGGCGGCCGCGCGGCCTGGTGCGCACCAGCCGCAGCGGGGTTGCGTGGCGAAAAGGAGTCGCGCCATGACCGACAGCATCTTACGCGTTGAGCATCTGATGATGCATTTCGGCGGCATCAAAGCGCTGAATGACGTCAATCTGGAGGTGGAGCGGGGGTCGATCACCGCCCTGATCGGCCCCAACGGCGCGGGCAAAACCACGGTATTTAACTGCCTGACCGGCTTTTATCGGGCGACGGGGGGGAGCATCGTGCTGCGGGCGCGGGAAAAGGTCACCGATGTCATTCAGGTGCTGGGGCAAAAGCTTCACCCGGACGATTTTCTCCACCCGGCGCAGCTGGGGCGGCGGATCTATTACAAGATGTTCGGCGGCACCCATCTGGTGAACCGCGCTGGCCTGGCGCGTACCTTCCAGAATATTCGCCTGTTCCGCGAGATGTCGGTGATTGAGAACCTGCTGGTGGCCCAGCATACCCAGGTTAACCGCCATCTGCTGGCCGGGATCCTCAATACCCGCGGCTATCGGCAGGCGGAGAGTCAGGCGCTGGATCGCGCTTTTTACTGGCTGGAGGTGGTGGAGATGGTGGACTGCGCCAACCGTCTGGCGGGAACGCTTTCCTACGGACAGCAGCGGCGGCTGGAGATCGCCCGCGCCATGTGCACCCGCCCGGAGATGATCTGTCTGGACGAGCCGGCGGCCGGACTCAACCCGGTGGAAACCCAGGCGCTGAGCCGGATTATCCGCTTTCTGCGTCAGCAGCACGGCATCACGGTGCTATTGATCGAACATGATATGGGGATGGTGATGGAGATTTCGGATCATATCATCGTCCTCGACCACGGGGACGTCATCGCCCGCGGCGCGCCGCAGGCGATCCAGGCCAACGCCAGCGTGATTGCCGCCTATCTTGGCGCTGAGGAAGAGGAGACCCGCCGATGAGCCAGCCACTGCTTGCCTTTGATGAGGTGGATGTCTTCTACGGGCCGATCCACGCCCTGAAGCAGGTCTCCCTCACCGTCAACGATGGGGAGACGGTGGCGCTGATTGGCGCCAACGGCGCCGGTAAATCAACGCTGCTGATGTCGGTCTTCGGCCAGCCGCGCATTGCCGGCGGGGAGATTTTCTATCGCGGGGAGGCGATCAGCCGGAAATCGACCCACTTTATCGCCAGCAACGGCATCGCCCAGGCCCCGGAAGGGCGGCGCATTTTTCCCGATATGACCGTCGAGGAGAATCTGCTGATGGGGACCATTGCCATCGGCAACCGCTATCAGGCCGAGGACAAGGCCCGGATGTACCAGCTGTTCCCCCGGCTGGAAGAGCGGCGGGGACAGCGGGCGATGACCCTCTCCGGCGGCGAGCAGCAGATGCTGGCCATCGCCAGGGCGCTGATGAGCCGGCCGCGCCTGCTGCTGCTGGATGAGCCGAGCCTGGGGCTGGCGCCGCTGGTGGTGAAGCAGATATTTCAGATCCTGCGCGAGCTGACGGCCCAGGGAATGACGCTGTTTCTGGTGGAGCAGAACGCCCGCCATGCCCTCAACCTGTCGGACCGCGCCTACGTGATGGTGAACGGCCAGATCCGCCTGAGCGGCAGCGGCCAGGCGCTGCTCAACGACCCGGAGGTGCGTAAGGCGTATCTGGGGATCAGCGGCTGAGAGAGTTAATCCTGCGCTTCGTTACGGGTTTTAATGTGCTGCCAGAAACGTTCGGCGGCCTGGTTAAGCCGCGAGCCGGAGCGGTAGAGCCAGGCGCCGATCGGCAGCGACAGGCTCTCATCGAGGATCGTCAGTCGGCCTTCGTCCAGCTCGCGCTGAATAGAGTACTGCGGCAGCCAGCCCACGCCGTCGCCATTGAGGATCATGCGCTTGAGCAGCTCGCTCATGGAAGAGACAAAGGTGAGGGAGAAGGTGATCTCCGGCGTGCGGTCGATGACCTGGTTCACCTGGCGCCCCATATAGCTGTCGTTGGCGTATTTCATCAGCGGCAGCACGCCGCGATGTAAATGAAACAGCGGCCGGCCATGTTCGTCGCAGGGGGAGACCAGGTGTAGGTAAGAATCAAAAATTTTATGATTAATAAACGGATAGTTCATTAATTCTTCATTATAGAAGGAGAGGATAAAATCGCTTTTACCCTCTTTCAGGTTAAATACGGCGTCGTTGACGTTAATCGATTCAACATGAAAAGTCTTATTTTTACGGTCGGTGTAACCGGCGATAATTTCCGGCAGCAATAACACCGACAGCGAAGGGGCGGCGTCGATTCTTATTTTTTGCGTGGTGTTATTTAAACCTTTAATACGGCTGATCTGAAAATCCATATCGTCGAGCATATTTCGCGCATAGCCGACAAAAATTTTCCCGCGGTTGGTCAACTGCAGGGGGTTGGCGCTGCGGTCGAAGATGCTGAATCCGAGGGAAGCCTCCAGCGACTGGATGCGTCGGCTGAACGAGGACTGGGAGATATTGCGGGCTTTGGCCGCCAGGGTAAAGCTGCGTGACTCCTCGAGAGCAATCACATCATACAGCCATTTTACTTCCAGATTTGCCAACACCGATCCAGTCCTCAAAAACGCAATAAAGGCTATGCAATTTTAGCATAGCGCATAGAAACTATGCAATTAACATAATTATCGACAGGTGTTAACATTTTTTGGAAAGTTGAGATTTATGAATGCGTATCGGCAACCCTACATGAGCACGATATGAAATCGCGACTCACGGTTATTTATTGCTTTATTTCATTGCCCCGGAATTATCTTATTCAATAGCGGGCGACGAAGACGAAAGCAATGAATAACCCAGGCCTCTTACCTTAAATAGTTTGTCAGGAGTTCCATGTCACAACAAATTGAATCAGTAAAAATGGCTCTGCAGGAGCTGGGGATTAATGCAAGCGGCGAATTGTTTTACAACCCTGATTACGATTTGCTTATTGCACATGAAACCTCCCCTGAGCTGACCGGCGCGGCCCGCGGCGTGATGACCGACTCTGGCGCTGTGGCAGTGGATACCGGTATCTTCACCGGCCGCTCGCCGCGCGATAAATATATCGTCAGAGACGAGCAGACGCGCGACACCGTATGGTGGGCTGACTCCGGCCTCGGCCGCAATGACAATAAGCCATTATCGCCAGACGTGTGGCGCAGCCTGAAAAGCCTGGTCGCAGGCCAGCTGAGCGGCAAAAAACTGTACATCATCGACGCCTGGTGCGGCGCCAGCCCGGACACCCGCCTTGGCGTGCGCTTCGTTACCGAGGTGGCGTGGCAGGCCCACTTTGTCAAAAACATGTTTATCGTGCCGAGCGCCGACGAGCTGGCCAGCTTTACGCCAGACTTCGTGGTGCTCAACGGCGCCGGCTGCACCAATGCCAACTGGCAGGCGCAGGGCATGAACTCCGAGAACTTCGTCGCCTTTAACCTGAGCGAGCGTATTCAGCTCATCGGCGGCACCTGGTACGGCGGCGAAATGAAAAAAGGGATGTTCTCGGTCATGAACTACCTGCTGCCGCAGAAAGGCATCGCGTCGATGCACTGCTCGGCCAACCGTGGCGAAGCAGGGGACGTCGCGCTGTTCTTCGGCCTCTCCGGTACCGGCAAAACCACGCTGTCCACCGACCCGCATCGTCAGCTGATTGGCGATGACGAGCACGGCTGGGACGATGACGGGGTATTTAACTTCGAAGGCGGCTGCTACGCCAAGACCATTAATCTCGACCCGCAGGCGGAGCCGGAGATTTATGGCGCCATCCGCCGCAATGCGCTGCTGGAAAACGTGGTGGTGCGCGCCGACGGCAGCGTGGATTATGCCGACGGCAGCAAAACCGAGAATACCCGCGTCTCCTATCCGCTGTCGCATATCGACAATATCGTCAAGCCGGTGTCCCGCGCAGGCCATCCGTCGAAGGTCATTTTCCTTGCCGCTGACGCGTTTGGCGTCCTGCCGCCGGTCTCCCGTCTGACCACCGAGCAGATGCAGTACCATTTCCTGTCGGGCTTCACCTCGAAGCTGGCGGGCACCGAGCGTGGCATTACCCAGCCGACGCCGACCTTCTCCGCCTGCTACGGCGCGGCGTTCCTGCTGCTTCACCCGACCCAGTACGCCAGCGTCCTGGCGGCGAAGATGGCGGAATCCGGTGCGGAAGCCTGGCTGGTCAACACCGGCTGGAACGGCGAGGGCAAACGCCTGTCGCTGCGCGATACCCGCAGCATCATTAGCGCAATCCTCAACGGTACCACCGGCCCGCTGCGCGATGAGGCCATCCCGGTATTCAATCTTGCGATCCCGCAGAGCATTCCGGGAGTCGACAGCGCGGTGCTGGATCCGCGTAATGGCTGGAGCTCAGCGGATAAGTGGCAGGAGAAGGCGGAGAGTCTGGCTCAGCTGTTTATGGATAACTTTAAGCAGTACAGCGATACCGAAGCGGGCGCGCGTCTGGCGCTGGCCGGTCCGCAGCTGCAGAATAGCGCGGTCGAAGCCTGATCCGCGGCCAGCAGGTCGACGCCTGGCGCCGACCTGCTGGCGAGCCGCTTTACTCCGCAAAGGCCCGCAGCGCATCGCCCGTGAGGCGATAACGCACCCACTCATCCTGCGGCTGCGCGCCAATGCTCAGATAGAAATCAATCGCCGGCTGGTTCCAGTCGAGCACGCTCCACTCCAGACGCCCGCACTGACGCTGTACAGCATATTGCGCGATGGTTTTCAGTAGCGCTTTCCCGGCGCCGATCCCGCGATAGTCGGGGGTCACGTACAGATCTTCCATATAGATGCCATTGCGGCCAAGCCAGGTGGAGTAGCTGGTGAAGAACACGGCGTAGCCCACCGCTTTGCCCGCCACCTCGCAGATCAGCGCCTCAGTTTTGCTGCTGCTGGCAAACAGCGTCTCTCTGATCTCCTCTGCCGTCGTCACCACCTCTTCGGGGGCTTTCTCGTAGACCGCGAGTTCATAAATCATGTCGTAAATGGCGGTGGCGTCGTCCGGGGTGGCCTGGCGGATCGTGATGCTCATGGGTCGTCCTGTCTGAATGGTATCAAGGAAAGCAACATTGCTGACCCAGAGCATAAGCGGTATTGTGAAAAGAATTAAGTGCAATGAAATCAGCAAATGATGAATATTATGCATCCAGTCCTGCGCCGGATTGACCTCAACCTGCTGCCGGTCTTTGACGCGGTCTATCGCTCCCGCTCGGTGCGCCTGGCGGCGGAAGAGCTGGCGATGAGCACCTCGGCGCTGAGCCATGCGCTTTCCCGGCTGCGCAGCGCCCTCAACGACCCGCTGTTCTATCGCGAAGGCCACCGGATGTGTCCCAGCGTCTATGCCAGCCAGCTGGCGCCCTCTATCGCTTCGGCGCTGAAATTTCTCAATCAGGAGCTGACGCCGCCGGCGGCGTTTGTGCCGAGCGCCAGCACCGACTGCATGCAGATTGCGATCACCGATTTCACCGCATTCTGCGTCTTTCCGACGCTGATGCACCGCCTGCAGCGGGAGGCGCCCGGGCTGCGGTTTGAGCTTCGTTATCTGCCCCATAGCCCGGCGCTGACCGAGCTGCTGGCGGGCGAGGTCGACCTGGCTCTCGGGTTCAACACCCCTGACGAGCCAGCCCATCCCGATCTTGAGGAGATCAACTGGCTGCGGGACGAATATGTGGTCATCAGTCAGGCTGACCGCACGGCGCTGACCCTGGACGCCTATCTTGCGGCCCGTCATCTGGTGGTAACCCCGTGGAATGAGCGGCAGGGGGTGCTGGACTGCGAGCTGGAGCGGCAGGGCTATTCGCGGCAGGTGGCGGTGAAAACGCCCTCGATGCTGAGCGCCCCCTTTATTATTGAGCAGAGCGATCTGCTGATGGCGCTGCCCCGGCGGGCGGCGGAGACGATGGCCCGCGCCGCCCGGCTGACCATTTTCCCGCTGCCGTTTCCGGTTCCCCCGTTTGACGTCAAGATTTACGCCCATAAACGCAGTGGGAAACGCGAGGCCACCCGCTGGCTGATCTCCTTGCTGCAGACGCTGGGGAACGTCGCCACGGCGCCGGCGCCCTGAGGCCACATCCGGGTTATTAACCTATCGCCGCTGCGCATCGCGTTAACCATCCCGGACCAGGCATGTCTTATACCGTCGGGGGCGCAACCGCGTACCCTGGCCTCGGTCACAAAACGGAAAACTCACATTTTCATCTCCACCACCGATGCTGAGGGTACAGAAAGTGTTAAATGATTGTATATAAAAGTAATGTTAATTAGCTAAATGTTATTTATGCGTAAATTGCATCAATGGATGCGTTTATTACGCTTATTTCATACCGGGTTCTGTTTCAGTCTTCAGCAACAGGCGCGCGACAACGCGTGGATAACAAACTGGAGACCTGCATGCATTCGACAACCTCACTGATGAGTACCCGTGATCGGCTCGGCGCCATTCTGCGCGTCACGTCCGGTAACTTTCTCGAACAGTTCGACTTTTTCCTGTTCGGGTTTTATGCCACCTACATCGCACATACCTTTTTTCCGGCCAGCAGTGAATTCGCCTCGCTGATGATGACCTTTGCGGTCTTTGGCGCCGGCTTTCTGATGCGGCCCATCGGCGCCATCGTGCTTGGCGCCTATATCGACAAGGTAGGGCGGCGCAAAGGGCTGATTGTGACCCTGACGATCATGGCCACCGGCACCTTCCTGATCGTGCTGATCCCCTCTTACCAGACCATTGGCCTGTGGGCGCCGTTGCTGGTGCTGATCGGCCGTCTGCTGCAGGGCTTCTCCGCCGGCGCTGAGCTGGGCGGGGTATCCGTCTATCTGGCCGAGATCGCCACCCCGGGCCGCAAAGGGTTTTACACCAGCTGGCAGTCGGGCAGCCAGCAGGTCGCCATCATGGTGGCGGCCGCGATGGGCTTTGCCCTCAACGCCGTACTGGAGCAGAGCGCCATCAGCGACTGGGGATGGCGTATTCCGTTCCTTTTTGGCTGCCTGATCGTGCCGTTCATTTTTGTGCTGCGCCGTAAGCTGGAGGAGACTCAGGAGTTTACTGCCCGCCGCCATCACCTGGCGATGCGCCAGGTGTTCGCCACCCTGCTGGCGAACTGGCAGGTGGTCATCGCGGGGATGATGATGGTGGCGATGACCACCACCGCGTTCTACCTGATCACTGTCTATGCGCCGACCTTTGGCAAAAAAGTGCTGATGCTCAGCGCCTCTGACAGCCTGCTGGTCACGCTGCTGGTGGCGATTTCCAACTTCTTCTGGCTGCCGGTGGGTGGGGCGCTGTCCGACCGCTTTGGCCGCCGACCGGTGCTGATTGCCATGACGCTGCTGGCGCTGGCTACTGCCTGGCCTGCGCTGACCATGCTGGCGAACGCGCCGAGCTTTTTGATGATGCTGAGCGTGCTGCTGTGGCTGTCGTTTATCTACGGCATGTACAACGGGGCGATGATCCCGGCGCTGACCGAAATTATGCCCGCCGAAGTGCGCGTGGCAGGCTTCTCGCTGGCCTATAGCCTGGCGACCGCGGTGTTTGGCGGCTTCACGCCGGTGATCTCCACGGCGCTGATCGAATATACCGGTGATAAAGCCTCCCCTGGCTACTGGATGAGCTTTGCCGCCGTCTGCGGTCTGCTGGCCACCTGCTACCTCTATCGCCGCAGCGCCGTCGCGCTGCAGACGGCACGTTAATCAGGGAGAGGATGATGCGTAAAACGACAGGAACCCTGCTGGCCACGCTGCTGCTGGCCGCCACCGGCGGCAGCGCGCTGTCCGCTGAGGTCACCGTGATGATCTCCGGCGGCTTCAAAGCGGCGCTGGAAAAGCTGGCCCCGGCGTGGGAAAAACAAACTGGCAACCATCTCGTGGTGATCCCCGGCCCGTCAATGGGGAAAACGCCGCAGGCGATCCCTAACCGCCTGGCGCGGGGCGAACACGCGGACGTGGTG
Source organism: Klebsiella sp. 54 (assembly GCF_018223875.1). NCBI lineage: Bacteria > Pseudomonadati > Pseudomonadota > Gammaproteobacteria > Enterobacterales > Enterobacteriaceae > Klebsiella > Klebsiella sp. 54. The sequence continues at coordinate 28,189 of NZ_JAGRRA010000007.1, read as the reverse complement.
ATTATGGTCGGCGACGCGCTGACCAGCCTTGAGAAAGCGGGCCGAACGCAGCCGGATTCCCGCCGGGAGCTGGCCGACTCGCCCATCGGCGTGGTGGTGAAAGCGGGAGCGCCGCTGCCGGCCATCCGCAGCGCAGACCAGCTGCGGGCGGCGCTGCTGGCTGCCCCGTCGGTCGCGTACTCCGACAGCGCCAGCGGACGCTATGTCAGCTCGACGCTGTTCCACCGCCTGGGCATTGATGAGGCAATGCAAAGCAAAGCGCAGATGGTGGAGCGTATTCCGGTGGCCTCGGAAGTGGCGAAGGGACGTTATGCGATCGGTTTTCAGCAGGTGAGCGAACTGCTGCCGGTGCCCGGCGTAACCTTCGTCGGCGAACTGCCGGATAACCTGCAGTACATCACCCGTTTTGCCGGGGCGGTGACCGTCAGCGCCGACCACCCGCAGGAAGGAAAGGCGCTGCTGACCTATCTGGCCTCACCGGCGGCGCAGGAGACCATCCACGCCACCGGTATGCGAAGCGTGGCCGCCGCTGCGCCGGTCAGCCAGAAGGATACTGTTCAATAATCAGCTTCTCCAGCTCTGCCGCTACGTAGGACTGAATACGGCCGCTGAGGCGGATCAGGCCTACCGTGCGGGTGACCACCGGATCAGTGAGCGGCACGGCGCGGAGAACGGAATGCTCCCCAGCGGGCATTGACATCGCGGGTACGGCGGCAATGCCGATGCCCGCTTCCACCATCCCCAGCATCGTGGTGACGTGGCGGGTTTCGCAAATGCTTGGCCGCGCCGGCGTCAGATGCGCCAGCTCCCGGTCGAGCAGCGTCCGGTTGCCGGAGACCCGATCGAGGCCAATATAATCTTGTTCAAAATATGCCTGCCAGCTGAGGTGCGTCCTGCCTGCCAGCGGATGGTCATGCCGACAGGCGGCGACATAGCGGTCGTCGGCCAGCGGGGTGAATTCGATGCTGGCCGGCAGGTTTTTGGCAAAGCAGAGCCCAAAGTCAGCCTGTCCGCTGCTGACCGCCTCGATCACATTCCCGACGCTGCTGTCAATCAGCCGGATACGCACCTGGGGATAACGCGCCTGAAAGCTGCGGATGATGTCCGGCATAAAGTAGTAGGCGGCAGAGGGTACCGTCGCCACCGTCACCAGCCCGGTGCGCGCCTTGCTGACCTGGCTGATATCCGCCAGCACCGTCTCGACGTGGGCCAGCAGCTGCTCTGAACGTTCGGCAAAATTCTGTCCATACAGCGTAAGGGTCACGCGGCGGGTGGTGCGCTCGAACAGCCGGTTGCCCAAGGCGGTCTCCAGCTTTTCGATGCGCCGGCTGAGGGCCGACTGCGACAGGCAAATGGATTCTGCGGCCAGCCGAAAGCTGCCATACTCCATCAGGGCGCGAAAGGCATAGAGATCGTTGAAGTCAAAATTTACGGGCATGGCGGCGGCATCCTTATCGGCTGTCTGACGCCTCGCCCCGTCCGGTGAGGGGCGATGGCGACGAAAATCGGCTCGGCAGGTGACTGGGCGCGCGGCTGACCGCACGCCGGGTCGTCAAACCTTGAGCAGTTTTACCGTGGCATCGATATCGATTTCGTCTTCCGAGAAGATCAGGGTTGTCCCCTGAAAGGTGGTGATCGCCAGCTTTTTCACCGAGCGCATCTCTCCCGGCTGCACCGTGGATTTTGGCCGGATGCTGTTCATCAGCAGCCCGACCGACAGCACCGCGTTTTCTTTATCCACGCGGGTCTCGACCGGCTCTTCTTCCCGGTAAACCACATAGGACTTGATGGAGGTCAGCTTCAGCCGCTCGCCGGCGATATAGATATATTTGCTCTCCGGAATGACCTTGACCGCGTAGGCCGACAGCCCTTTATTGTTGGTGGTTGGTTCGAAAGTCACCGCCGCGTCTTTCTTGATGAGATCGGGATTGGCGACCTTAATCACATGAAAATACCGGTTTTCGCCGTTTTCATCTTTGATAAATCCAAAACCTTTATCTTTAAACCACGTTGTGATTGTTCCGTTCATCGCCATTACCGTTCTTACTCGTTGGTTAACTCAAATTTTGCAGCGCGCAGTGTAAAGCACATTGCCTGCGCAGACCATGCCTTTACGATAAGTGTGGGTGATAAATGACACCGCCGCGAGGGCGGATCGTGCGCCAGCGTCGTACCGGCGGACAAAATGGGGTACTATCGCCGGCCACTCCTTCTTCGGGCCGCCTGATGTCCACCATTATCGATACCTTTGTCGCGCCGCCGTGCCGCGACCAGATCACCCTCTTGTATCAGGATGAACACCTGCTGCTAATCAATAAACCGGCCGGGCTGCTGAGCCTGTCAGGCAAAGATCCGCGCAACCTCGACTCTGTCCATCATCGACTGGTCCAGCGCTTTCCGGGCTGTACCCTGGTACACCGCCTTGACTTCGGCACTTCCGGTCTGATGGTGGTCGCCCGCAACAAGGGGATTAACGCTGCGCTGTGCCAACAGTTCAGCCAGCGCACGGTGGGTAAGGTCTATACGGCGCTGCTGTGCGGCCATCTGCCGGAAGACGAGGGGGTCGTGGAGGCGGCGATCGCCAAAGACCCGGCCCGTTTCCCGCGCATGTCGATCAGTGTCCGGCACGGCAAACCGGCGCGTTCGCGCTACCGGGTCATTGACCGCCTGTACCAGACGCGGGAAGGGGAGAGGGCGCTGGCGCTGACGAGGGTGGCGCTTACCCCGGAGACCGGGCGCACCCATCAGCTGCGGATCCACTGTCAGCTGCTGGGCTATCCGATCCTTGGCTGCGATCTCTATGGCGGCCGGGAATTGCCGGGCACGGAACAGGCTCCGCGGCTGATGCTGCACGCCAGCGAGCTGCGCTTTGTCCATCCCGTCAGCCGCGAGCCGATGCATATCCAGCAGGCAAGCTCGTTCTGATCGCCTGCCGCCGGAAGCCCGCGATCACCACATCAGGTCGTCGGGCACCTTAAAGTCGGCGTACGGATCGTCTTCATCCTGTTCATCCTGACTCAGGGCGCTGTGCAACACGATGCTGCTGGCATCGCGCTGGGCAATTTTCTCTGCCACGACCGCCGGAATAATCGCATACTCCCCTTCAGGTTTGTTATCCACCGCCAGGCGGGCAATCGCCAGACGGCCGTTAATCAGCTGGGTTTGGGTGGTCTTGTCGACCATGATTTTTTTGATCAGATTATTATCGGTAAAGTTAAAGCCGATATCGCCCCGGGCGACCGTAATGCGATTCATCTCAATCAGCTGCTTGACCTGGGCTTTATACTCTTTCGCCAGCACCGCCTGCTTTTGCTGCTCGCTGAGCAGTTTATCGCGCTCCAGCTGGGCTTTTTTATTCTCTTCCACCGCTTCCCGGGCCTCACGGGCCTGCACGCGGGATTTTTTCGCCGTTCTCTGGACTTTGGCCATTTTTTTGCTGCTGACCAGGCCGGCTTTGAGCATCTGCTCTTGTAAGGTAAGTTTTGTCATTTGCGTATCTGAAGCTTAGGAAACATCTGGCAAGTATACCTGCATTGGCGGAAACGACGCCAGACCCGCGGACGTGCTGGGCCGCTGTGGCCAGTAGCGCGAGACTGGCGGGGGATTACTCCCGGGGCTGGAGCTGATAAATCCAGGCGCTGACCTGCTGTCCATCGTCGGTGGTCACCTCAACCGACACCCGATCGTACCCCTCCTCAAACTCGTCCAGCATGGGCCAGTGCGCCGCCAGCCGGTCGGACAGGAACAGATAGCCGTTGACCCGCGGGCCGTTGGCGTCGAGGACGATCCCCGGAAAATCAGCGGCAGCGCCCCAGCCGCGCGCGTAAAAGGTGCCAGTGACGTAGCCCGGACGCCACTCGCCCCCGATCGTCTCCAGAATATGCGCATTGCTGCGACCGGGACAGAGCGTCCCATAGACAAATAACGGTTTCATTGTTCCTCTCGCGATCGTGACTTCATCCGCCCACAGCGGAAACCCAAAATACGGGGTAATGTAGCGCCTGGCAATGGCCGGGTGTTGATCCGCCACCTCAACCGCCAGCAGTACCTTGACGCTCGCTCCGCCCGCTAATCCTCGCGCTGACAGACATCATGATGACAACACATACAGACCTCCGCTATTAAACCGGTGGCGACCCGCGCACGCTGGCCGATTTTATTGCGCTGCGTGCAGAAATGAACAAGCTCAACCACCCGGCGCGGCCGAATATTAACTGGCCGTATGCCGAGCAGCTTGCCCGCGGAACACCTCACCGGCTGGGCGGAGGGCATGCGGCAGCTGCAACGGCTCGCCGGTCAGCTCAATGCCCTCGACGAGCAGAAGGGGAAGCACCTGACGGTGAGCGAACTGAAAACGGCGGTGTTTGCCATCATGCAGTCGCTTAACCGCGCCGTTCCGCTGGAGGAGTAGCTGCGCGAGCTGGCCGCGCTCCCCGCGGGTCAACCCTGGCCTGCCGCCCGCGGCAGCCTCGCCGAACTGCATCTGCAACAGCCGATCGTGGAGTATGCCCTGCTGAAGCGAAATCAGCCGGCGTCGCCGCCCGCTGCGCGACCCGCAACCGGTGGGCCTTCGGTGAGTGAGGCGGTGAAATAAAGTGTGCGCATGGCAACATTTTCTTTACATCATGATTGCAAGAACTCTACGCCCTTCGTAGTCTGAAAATGATTTAAATATACCGTTTGTGTTTATATTGAAAATTTTATTTCGACCTCTGAGGGCATGCTATGAAGCACTGTAAAATCATCCTGTTAGTAGGCCTTCTGGCCAGTTCCGCTTCGGCATTAGCGGATAAGATCGGCGTCTCGATGGCTTACTTCGATCAAAACTTTCTCACCATTATCCGTCAGTCCATTGAGAAAGAAGCTCAAGCCCGTCACGTCGATGTGCAGTTCGAAGACGCCCGCGGCGACACCGGACGCCAGGCCGATCAGGTGCAGAGCTTCATCGCCTCCGGCGTGGACGCCATCATTGTGGACCCCGTGGACTCCGCCAGCACCCCGCAGCTGACGAAGATGGCGCAGCAGGCCAGAATGCCGCTGGTGTATGTGAACCGGACGCCGGGGGATAAAACGTTACCGCCTGGCGTGGTGTTTGTCGGATCGGACGAGCGGGAGTCCGGTACATTACAGATGGAAGCGCTGGCGAAGCTGGCAAACTACAAAGGCAACGTCGCCATCATGATCGGCAATCTCACCGATGCCGGCGCGCTGCAGCGCACCAAAGACGTAGAGCAGGTGGTGGCCAAATACCCGGCGATGAAAGTGGTGCAGAAACAGCCGGCCAACTATTCCCGCAGCGAGGGAATGGATCTGATGCAGAACTGGGCAGGTAACGGGGAAGAGATTGATATTGTGGCGGCGAACAACGATGAGATGGCGATTGGCGCGGCGATGGCGCTGGAGAAGAGCCAGAAGAAGTTGCTGATCGGCGGGATCGACGCCACGCCGGATGGGCTAAAAGCGTTGGCCAGCGATAAGATCCAGGTAACAGTCTTCCAGGATGCCGTTGGTCAGGGCAAAACGGCCTTAGCGGTGGCGCTGAAGCTGATTAAAGGAGAAAAAGTCGAATCCCATGTCTGGATCCCGTTTGAGTTAGTGACCAAAGAAAATATGCAGACCTATGTGGAAAAGAGTCATTAACGGCAAGGCGGAAGTGTTCGAACTTTGCTGATAAAACCGGGCTGAGAATGTGTCGCCCGGGCAATGAAACCGGAGGATAAGACATGGCAATGGCAAAAAGCGGTTATACGCTGCAGGTGATAAAGGCAGGGCAGCAGGGGCATGTTGAAATGAGGTGGGGGCATCTCGCGGAAGTCGATACGCGCGCGGCGGCGGCGACCATCGCGCAGCATATCGGGCGACCCTCGTCTGCGGCGGATCCGCAGGAGATTAGCCTGTCGCTGACCAATGCTGCCAGCGGCATCTCGGTGGAGCTTCATCACCCGGCCTCAGGGGAAAGCGCCACCCCGGCTTTTATTGAGGACGAGTTAAAAAAGATTGTGCAGATCGTTGATGGCTACGAAGCGGCAGAAGAGACCCATATCGTGGAGTAGCGCGCCGTCTGGCGCACGAAAAAAAATCCACGCCGGTGCGTGGATTTTTTATTACTCGATGGCGGCAGAAATGCCAGCCAGCGGGATCAGACGTTGAACAGGAAGTTCATCACATCGCCATCTTTGACGATGTAATCTTTGCCTTCAGCGCGCATTTTACCGGCTTCTTTCGCGCCCTGTTCGCCTTTGTAGGCGATAAAGTCTTCATAAGCGATGGTCTGCGCGCGGATAAAGCCTTTCTCGAAGTCGGTGTGGATCTTACCGGCTGCCTGCGGCGCAGTCGCCCCTACCGGGATGGTCCATGCGCGCACTTCTTTCACCCCAGCGGTGAAGTAGGTCTGCAGGTTCAGCAGGGCGTAACCAGCGCGGATCACGCGGTTCAGACCCGGCTCTTCGAGGCCCAGCTCAGCCATAAACTCGTCACGTTCTTCATCGTCCAGCTCGGCGATGTCCGCTTCAACCGCGGCGCACACCGGCACCACCACAGACCCTTCCTGCTCGGCGATGGCGCGAACCTGATCGAGGTACGGGTTGTTCTCGAAACCGTCTTCATTGACGTTCGCGATGTACATGGTCGGCTTCAGGGTCAGGAAGCTCAGATAGCGGATGGCGTCTTTCTCTTCTTTGGTCAGATCCAGCGCGCGCAGCATACCGGCGTTTTCCAGCTGCGGCAGGCATTTCTCCAGCGCGGCCAGCTCAACTTTCGCGTCTTTATCGCCGCCTTTGGCTTTTTTGGAGACGCGGTGAATCGCACGTTCGCAGGTATCAAGGTCAGACAGCGCCAGTTCGGTGTTGATAACGTCGATATCTTCCGCCGGGTTCACTTTCCCCGCGACGTGAATGATATTGTCGTTTTCGAAGCAGCGAACCACGTGACCGATAGCTTCGGTTTCGCGGATGTTGGTCAGAAACTGGTTGCCGAGACCTTCGCCTTTGGACGCGCCTTTAACCAGGCCCGCGATATCAACGAACTCCATGGTGGTCGGCAGGATACGCTGCGGTTTGACGATTTCAGCCAGCTTGTCCAGACGCGGATCGGGCATCGGTACGACACCGGTGTTCGGCTCAATGGTACAGAAGGGGAAGTTGGCCGCTTCAATACCCGCTTTGGTGAGCGCATTGAACAGGGTGGATTTGCCGACGTTGGGCAAACCGACGATACCGCATTTGAATCCCATGATTTAAATCACCTTAATCTTTGGATAATCAATCTGTTACAAGGAACAGATTGCAGAAAATTGAATAGCTTTGCCTATTATACACGGTGCGCGGCAAAAATGCCGCACGACAACGGCTTATTGCGCCTTAAAGGCGTGTAAACGGTTGGTCGCTTTGGTGAGACCATCCTTTAACCAGATTTCCGTACAGCGCGCCGCTTCGTCGACGGCATCATCAATCAGTTTCTGCTCGCTGGCCGGCGGTTTGCCGAGCACAAAGCCGACAACCTTGTTTTTATCGCCCGGATGGCCGATCCCGACGCGTAAGCGGTGAAAGTTCGGGTTATTGCCGAGCTTGCTGATGATGTCCTTCAGGCCGTTGTGGCCGCCATGGCCGCCGCCAAGCTTAAATTTCGCCACGCCCGGCGGCAAATCCAGCTCATCATGGGCAACCAGAATTTCGTCCGGGTTGATGCGATAAAAGGTTGCCATCGCGGCCACGGCTTTACCGCTAAGGTTCATAAAGGTGGTGGGCACCAGCAGGCGAACATCCTCGCCCGCCAGGTTGATGCGCGAGGTGTAGCCGAAGAATTTGCTCTCTTCGCGCAGCGGCGCGCGATGGCGATCCGCCAGTAAATCCACATACCAGGCGCCAGCGTTGTGCCGGGTGGCGGCATATTCCGCACCGGGGTTGGCCAGGCCGACAATCAGTTTAATGGTCACGTTTTCTATCCTGCATGGGGCATTCTCTGCCGCGTAGTGTACTGTCTGCGGGCGCGCTTGACAAAATTCTGGCTATAAGACAATACCGGCATTGATGATTTACTCACTAAATCATTAGAATTTGATATGGTTCATAGACTTATTTGTAAATTTTTGTCTATTCGCTGTTCACTAATGTGATCGTGGGCGCACTCCGCAGAAGAGAGCTTGTCTATACTACACCTATAAGATTTGGGGACATTCCCTGGCAACCCAAAGTCCGGAGGTGACACATGAAACGCAAAAACGCTTCGTTACTCGGTAACGTACTCATGGGGTTAGGGTTGGTGGTGATGGTTGTGGGGGTGGGTTACTCCATTCTGAACCAGCTTCCGCAGCTTAACCTGCCACAATTCTTTGCGCATGGCGCTATCTTAAGCATCTTCGTCGGTGCTGTGCTCTGGCTGGCCGGAGCCCGTATTGGCGGCCACGAGCAGGTCAGCGACCGCTACTGGTGGGTGCGCCACTACGATAAACGCTGCCGTCGTAACCAGCATCGTCACAGCTAACCGCAACCGCATTTTCCGCATCGGCCTTCCGCGGCCGATGCGTTTTTCTCTGACTCTCGTTATCGCTTCTTCTTTTTCCCGCCATATGACGACCCCCATTCCGACCTGAGCTTCGTGATGCTATGGTTGCCGCCAAAAGTGAATATTAAGCGCGTTTTATGCTTGACCCTGACGTTACGTCAGGCAGCAGAGTAGCGGACCTGGCCACAGAGAGGAGCAGTCATGTTAATTCAGGTGGGAGAGCTGGCGAAGCGCGCCGGACTGACGGTGCGTACGCTGCATCATTATGAACAGACGGGGCTGTTAACGCCTTCGGCCAGAAGCGAGGCGGGCTATCGGCTCTATAACCTGTCAGCGGTTCAGCGCCTGCATATGATAAAGGCGCTGGCGCAGACCGGGCTGACGCTCGCCACCATCAAGGACTATCTCGATCGGCAAACGCTGTCGCTGCCTGAGCTGCTGACGCAGCAGATAGAGACGCTGAATGACCAACTGCGTGATGTCGCCAGGCTGCGCGACCGGCTGTTGGCGCTGCGCGAGGCGCTGGCGAGCGGCAATGAACCCGATCTGGAGTCCTGGCTACAGACGCTGGAGTTAATGAAAATGTACGATCGTTGGTTTAGTCAACAGGAGTTAGCCGCGCTGCCGTTTGCGGCACAGGATGAACAGCGCGCCCAAGCGTGGCGCGAGCTAACGGAGGAGGTGCAGACGCTGATGGCGAGCGGCTGCCCGACGGACAGTCCGCAGGCGATGAGTCTGGCGACGCGCTGGATGGAGCGCCTGGAGCAGGATACAGCAGGGCGCCCGGAGTTTCTGACCCGCCTGAACGCGATGCATGCCGCCGAGCCGCAAATGGTTGAACAGACCGGCGTCACGCCGGCCATCATCGCCTTTATCACCGAAGCCTTTGCCGAAAGCAAACTGGCCATCTGGGCGCGGTATCTCGATGATGAAGAGATGGCGTTCACCCGCCAGCACTATTTCGACCGGCTACAGGAGTGGCCAGCGCTGGTGGCGAAGCTGCATCAGGCATGTCGGGAGGGTATAGCGCCGGATTCAGCGTCGGGTCAGGCGCTGGCCCGGGCGTGGCTTGAGCTGTTTCAGTCCTACGCCGGTACCCGGCCGCAGACGTTGCAGAAGTTTCGTCGGGCAATGGAGCAGGAGCCGCATTTGATGAAGGGCACCTGGATTACGCCGGCGGTGCTGAGCTGGCTACAACAGGCGACGGGGGCGTTGATGCGGCAGGCGCAGGGGCCTGCCGCCGGGTGATCACAGGTCAGCCAGCGCGGCCTGACGATCGGGGTAGAAGCTCAGGCGGCCTGGCAGCGGCTTGACGCCGGCGCGCGCTAACGTGCGTAGCGGCTGAAACTCGAGGTTAGATACGCGCAATTCACAGCCTTCCGGCAGCTTGTTCACAAAGCGCTGGAAGGCATCCAGACCGCCGGCGTCGAGAACCGGCACGGCGTCCCACTTCAGCACCACGATGCGCTTGCCGGCGATCCGGGTCTCCAGATCGTTGAATAAACCTTCGGCGGCGGCAAAGAATAGCGGACCGATCACCCGCAGCACCAGCACATCGTCTGGCACTTCGACGTTGACCGGCGCCAGATGCGTCATGCGCGCGATACGGCGCATAAACAATAGCGAAGCCAGCACGATCCCGACGCTGATGGCGATCACCATATCAAACAGCACCGTCAGCGACATGCACATCAGCATCACCACGATGTCGTCCTTCGGCGCGTGGCGCAGCAGATTGATGACTTTATGCGCCTCACTCATGTTCCATGCCACCATCATCAGCAGGGCGGCCATCGCCGACAGCGGCAGCCAGGAGAGCAGCGGGGCGAGGATCAGCAGCGCCATGATCACCAGCAGGGCGTGGATCACGGCGGCAACCGGCGATGTGGCGCCGGCGCGCACGTTCGCCGCCGAGCGGGCAATCGCCGCGGTGGCGGTGATCCCGCCGAAGAACGGCGCAACGATGTTGCCCAGCCCCTGGCCAATCAGCTCGCTGTTGGCTTTATGCTTGGTACCGGTCATACCGTCGAGCACCACCGCGCACAGCAGAGATTCAATCGCGCCGAGCATCGCCATGGAGAATGCGGCAGGCAGCAGCGCCTGCAGCGAAGCCCAGCTCAGGGTAAAGCTGGAGCCCGGCATATCCCAGGGCAGCACCAGCTGCGGCAGCAGCTGCGGAATGCCGTTGCCCTGAGTGCCGTCCGCCAGCTGATAGTGAAACTGTGAGCCGATCGTCGCCACATCGCCGCCCAGCAAGTTGACTACCAGCATCACCGCGCAGCCGGCCAGCAGCGCGGGGAGGTGGCCCGGCAGGCGGATACCCAGCCGCGGCCAGAAGATCAGGGTGCCGAGGGTGACGACGCCGATGGCGGCGTCCCCGACGTTAATGGTCGGCAGGGCCATCGCCAGCGCGGCCACTTTCTGCAGATAATGCTCCGGCACATGGGGCATCTGCAGGCCGAGAAAATCCTTAATCTGCATGGTACCGATAGTGATACCGATCCCGGAGGTGAAGCCGAGGGTGACCGACAGCGGGATATATTCGATCAGGCGGCCAAAGCGCGCCAGGCCGAAAAGAATTAAAAAGATCCCCGACATCAGCGTCGCCACCAGCAGCCCCGCCAGGCCGAACTGCTGGGAAACCGGATAGAGGATCACCACAAAGGCGGCGGTCGGGCCGGAAACGCTAAAGCGCGACCCGCCGGTTAAGGCGATCACAATCCCTGCCACCGCTGAGGTATAGAGGCCGTATTGCGGCGGCACACCGCTGCCAATCGCCAGCGCCATCGCCAGCGGAATCGCAATGATCCCGACGGTGATCCCGGCGATCAGGTCACGCGTGAAGCGGGCCGTGGTGTACTGTTCTTTCCAACAAGCGTCGATGAGGGCGCGGAAAGGCATCACATGTGAGGAAAATAATCTGTTCACAATAATGTTTCATCCATGAGCGCATCATCTGTCAACTAAATGGCAGGTGAAGGAGGCATTGATCATTTCCACGTCATCTTTCGGGATGCCTCTGTGTTGGCTGCGTTCATTTACCCCAGTCACGTACTGCCTGTACGCTCCCGGGGATTCATTCACTTGCCGCCTTGACGCATGCCGAATGATGTTGTGGAAGAATTAAAAATGCAGAGACAAAAAAACCCGCCGCAGCGGGTTTTTGTGCTCGGCTCGATTAATGTTCGAACATAGCAGAGATTGATTCTTCATTGCTGATACGGCGAATAGCTTCAGCCAGCATACCGGAGAGCGTCAGAGTACGCACTTTATCCAGCGCTTTAATTTCTGGTGCCAGCGGAATGGTATCGCAGACGACAAATTCATCGATCACAGAGTTTTTGATGTTCTGGATTGCGTTGCCGGAGAAGATTGGGTGCGTCGCGTAAGCGAATACGCGTTTCGCGCCGCGCTCTTTCAGCGCTTCTGCCGCTTTACACAGGGTGCCGCCGGTGTCGATCATATCGTCGACCATCACGCAGTCACGACCAGCGACGTCGCCGATGATATGCATCACCTGGGAGACGTTGGCGCGCGGACGACGCTTGTCGATGATGGCCATATCGGTATCGTTCAGCAGTTTAGCGATAGCGCGAGCACGAACTACGCCGCCGATGTCTGGAGAAACCACGATCGGGTTGTCCAGGTTCAGCTGCAGCATATCTTCCAGCAGGATTGGGCTGCCGAACACGTTATCAACTGGCACATCGAAGAAGCCCTGGATCTGTTCTGCGTGCAGGTCAACGGTCAGCACGCGGTCAACGCCGACGCTGGACAGGAAATCCGCCACCACTTTCGCGGTGATTGGCACACGAGCAGAACGAACACGACGGTCCTGACGAGCATAACCGAAGTAAGGGATAACGGCGGTGATACGACCTGCCGAAGCACGACGCAGAGCATCAACCATAACAACCAGTTCCATCAGGTTGTCATTGGTGGGAGCACAAGTGGACTGGATGATGAAAATATCACCACCGCGTACGTTTTCATTGATTTGTACGCTGACTTCGCCGTCGCTAAAACGACCTACAGCGGCGTCGCCAAGAGAAGTGTACAGGCGGTTGGCAATACGTTGTGCTAGTTCCGGGGTGGCGTTACCAGCAAAAAGCTTCATATCAGGCACGAGAAGAACCTCAGGCATGCGTCCAGTGGTGGATGAATGGGCCAATAATGTGCGGGCTGGCGCCATTCGATCCAGTCGGTGTATTTAAAGAGCACGATGCAACGTCTGGAACAGGGTGACGTTGTCACCGTAACTCAATTTCCCCGGCTGACTCATGATCGTTGCGCCATCACAGCGCAGGAATCAGAGCAGGGCCTGCTTGAGCGGCGAGAGATTGACTCCGCGCGCCACAAAGCCATTTAGCCATGCCGGGGCAGTGTCCAGCACCTGACGGGCAGCGGATTCGGTGTTAAATTCAGCAAACACACAGGCCCCTGTGCCGGTCAGGCGTGACGGCGCATATTCTAACAGCCAGGAAAGCGCGGCATCAACCTCGCGAAAACGTTTTCTTGCGATAAGCTCGCAATCGTTGCTGAATTCACAATTTAATAACGTATTAATTGACCGGCGCGGGGTATTTCGTGGTAGCTCCGGGTCGCGAAAAATGATCGGCGTCGGAATACTGACGCCTGGATGAGCCACCAGGTACCATTTTTCCTCGGGGTCCACCGGCGTGAGAATTTCACCCACTCCCTCGGCAAAGGCGGCATGGCCGCGCACGAAGACCGGCACATCGGCCCCCAGCTGCAGACCAAGGGTCGCCAGCTCATCTTCCGAAAGCCCGCAGCCCCAGAGATGGTTAAGCGCCACCAGCACGGTGGCGGCATTGGACGAGCCGCCCCCCAGGCCGCCGCCCATCGGCAGGCGTTTATCGATACTGATATCGGCGCCACTGCCCGCCGGCAGGCGGCCGCTTTCGCCGGCGGCGCGCATCAACAGACGCGCGGCGCGAATAATCAGATTTTCTTCATCCGGTACACCGGCCACCGGCGTAAGCAAACGCAGTTCGCCGTCAGCGCGCGGTTCGATGGTCAGCGTATCGCCATAGTCGAGGAACTGAAACAGCGTCTGCAGGGTGTGGTAACCATCGGCCCGCTGGCCGGTGATATATAAGAACAGATTCAGTTTTGCAGGTGAGGGCCAGCGGCTCATCATTTCACGATCCAGTTATCCATCTTCAGCTTGATGCGCTGGGCGCCATTGTTTAGCTCGACATTAGACGGCAGGGCTGGCTGGGTATCGGTGGTGTAGCCGCCGTAGGTGACGTGCCAGGTTTTGCCGTTTTGCGTGTAGTTCAGTTCGCGCAGACGGTACCGATCGTCCAGCGAATAGTCGGTGGCGTCACCCGGCAGGCCGATGATCCACTGGCGCAGGCTGTTCAGCGGGATCGGCATCCCGGTCAGGCGGCCAATCATCTCTTCGGCATCGGTGGCGGTATAGGTCTGGCCTTTGTTGTCGATCAGCTGCACGCTGCCCGGCTGGGCGGTCAGCGACAGCTCGGTGCTGCCCAGCGGGTTAGTTAACAGCAGGCGATAGCGGTCCTGACCGGTTTGCTGCCAGAAGAAGCGGGCATAGACTTTTTGCTCGTCGGAGAGATAGGCAAACGCCCCGCGGGTCTGGAACTGGTTGAGGCTGCGAACAGCCTGCTGGTGCTGGCGCCACTGCGGCGAATCCGGGCTTTTGCCAGGCCCCTGGGGGGTATGAACAGAACAAGCGGTCAGGACGAGGCTGGCCAGCGGCAGCAGGCGGAACAGTCGATTCATAATGATGACAAATCCTTGATGTCTACAGTGAAATCCGGCGGCAGGGGAACAGCGGGCCGATTTGTGTAGCAGGTTACATTTATAACCCTTAATGCTAGCGTCGCCGGGCGATAGCGTCTACGTTCAAGTTGTCTGAAATCAAAAAATTAACCTTAATGGCGGTCTTGCTTTGGCTATTACTCCAAAAGGGGAGCCTCTCTTTTATTGATTACGCGCATCCTGTATGATGCACTCAGACTAACCTTAGCAACGCTGGTACTACTCCCTCACAATGACCCTTTTAGCTCTTGGCATCAATCACAAAACAGCTCCGGTCGCCCTGCGAGAACGCGTCACGTTTTCGCCGGAAACGCTCGATAAGGCGCTGGAGAGCTTGCTGGCTCAGCCGATGGTGCAGGGTGGAGTGGTGCTGTCGACCTGCAACCGCACGGAACTCTATCTCAGCGTCGAAGAGCAGGATAACCTGCAGGAAGCGCTGATCCGCTGGCTGTGCAATTACCACGGCCTCAATGAAGAAGACCTGCGTAAAAGCCTCTACTGGCACCAGGATAACGACGCCGTCAGCCATCTGATGCGCGTCGCCAGCGGCCTTGATTCGCTGGTGCTGGGCGAACCGCAGATCCTCGGTCAGGTGAAAAAAGCCTTCGCCGATTCCAGCCGCGGCCACCTCAACGTGAGCGAACTGGAGCGGATGTTCCAGAAATCGTTCTCGGTGGCCAAGCGCGTGCGTACCGAAACCGATATCGGCGCCAGCGCCGTTTCCGTCGCCTTCGCCGCCTGTACCCTGGCGCGGCAAATCTTTGAATCCTTGTCGAGCGTGACGGTGCTGCTGGTCGGCGCCGGTGAAACCATCGAACTGGTGGCGCGTCATCTTCGCGAACATCACGTGCGCAAAATGGTGATCGCCAACCGCACTCGTGAACGCGCCCAGGCGCTAGCGGAAGAAGTGGGCGCCGAGGTGATTGCCCTTAGCGATATCGACGAACGGCTGAAAGAGGCCGACATCATTATCAGCTCCACCGCTAGTCCGCTGCCGATCATCGGCAAAGGCATGGTGGAGCGCGCGCTCAAGGCGCGGCGTAACCAGCCGATGCTGCTGGTGGATATCGCCGTCCCGCGCGACGTCGAACCGGAGGTCGGTAAACTGGCTAACGCCTACCTCTACAGCGTCGACGATCTGCAAAACATCATTCAGCATAACCTGGCGCAGCGTAAGGCAGCGGCGGTGCAGGCGGAATCGATCGTCGAGCAGGAGACCAGCGAATTTATGGCCTGGCTGCGCGCGCAGAGCGCCAGCGAGACCATTCGTGAGTACCGTTCGCAGTCTGAGCAGGTCCGTGAGGAGCTGACGGCGAAGGCGCTGGCCGCGCTGGAGCAGGGCGGCGATGCCCAGGAAATTATGCAGGATCTGGCGCGTAAGCTCACCAACCGCCTGATCCATGCGCCAACCAAATCTCTTCAGCAGGCCGCCCGTGACGGGGACGACGAACGCCTGCATATTCTGCGCAACAGCCTCGGGCTGGAATAGCGCACCTTTCTCTTATTTTCAGGACAGGGTGAATTCACGCCTATGAAGTCTTCTATTGTTGCCAAACTGGAAGCGTTGTACGAGCGCCACGAAGAAGTGCAGGCGCTGCTCGGCGATGCCGCGACGATTGCCGATCAGGATAAATTCCGCGCGTTGTCGCGGGAGTATGCTCAACTGAGCGATGTGGCGCGCTGCTATACCGACTGGCGTCAGGTGCAGGAGGATATTGAAACCGCACAGATGATGCTCGACGATCCGGAAATGCGCGAAATGGCGCAGGAAGAGCTGCGGGACGCCAAAGATAAAGGCGAACAGCTGGAGCAACAGCTGCAGGTCCTGCTCCTGCCGAAAGATCCCGATGACGAGCGTAACGCCTTCGTGGAAGTACGCGCCGGGACCGGCGGCGACGAAGCGGCGCTGTTTGCCGGCGATCTGTTCCGCATGTACACCCGTTACGCGGAATCGCGCCGCTGGCAGGTGGAGATCCTCAGCGCCAACGAAGGTGAACACGGCGGCTTTAAAGAGGTGATCGCCAAGATCAGCGGCGACGGCGTCTACGGCCGGCTCAAATTTGAATCCGGCGGTCATCGCGTGCAGCGCGTGCCGGCCACCGAGTCGCAGGGGCGTATCCACACCTCCGCCTGTACGGTGGCGGTGATGCCGGAGCTGCCGGAGGCGGAAATGCCGGATATCAACCCGGCGGATCTGCGCATCGATACCTTCCGCTCCTCCGGCGCGGGCGGGCAGCACGTTAACACCACCGACTCGGCGATCCGTATTACCCACCTGCCCACCGGCATCGTGGTGGAGTGTCAGGACGAACGTTCTCAGCATAAAAACAAAGCCAAGGCGCTGTCGGTGCTGGGTGCGCGGATCCGTGCCGCCGAAGTGGCCAAGCGTCAGCAGGCGGAAGCCTCCACGCGCCGCAACCTGCTGGGCAGCGGCGACCGCAGCGATCGCAACCGTACCTACAACTTCCCGCAGGGCCGCGTGACCGACCACCGCATCAACCTGACCCTTTACCGTCTGGATGAGGCGATGGAGGGCAAACTCGACATGCTGATTGAGCCGATTGTCCAGGAACACCAGGCCGATCAGCTGGCGGCGCTGTCCGAGCAGGAATGATGACCTTTCAGGCCTGGCTGCAGCAGGCAATCGCCCGCCTGGCGGAGAGCGACAGTCCGCGACGCGACGCCGAGATCCTGCTGGGACACGTCACCGGCCGGGCGCGCACCTGGATCCTGGCCTTCGGCGAAACGACGCTCTCCGCTGACGAGGCGACGACGCTGGAGGCGCTCCTGCAGCGACGCCAGCGCGGAGAGCCCATCGCCCATCTGGTCGGGCAGCGGGAGTTCTGGTCGCTGCCGCTGTTTGTCTCCCCGGCGACGCTGATCCCCCGCCCGGATACCGAATGTCTGGTAGAGCAGGCGCTGGCGCGTCTGCCCGTCGCGCCGTGCCGTATTCTCGACCTCGGCACCGGGACCGGCGCCATTGCCCTGGCGCTGGCCAGCGAGCGTCCGGACTGTGAGATCACCGCGGTGGACGTCATGCCGGACGCCGTGGCGCTGGCGTTGCGTAATGCCGCCCATCTGGGCATCGCTAACGTGACGATACGGCAAAGCGACTGGTTTGCCGCGCTGGCCGGGCAGCGTTTCGCCATGATCGTCAGCAATCCCCCCTATATCGACGCTGCAGACCCGCATCTCGCCGAGGGCGATGTGCGCTTTGAGCCGCTAACGGCGCTGGTGGCGGGCGATGAGGGGCTGGCCGATCTGGCGCAGATTATCCGCGAGGGGCGGCAGTATCTGCAGCCCGGCGGCTGGATGCTGCTGGAGCATGGCTGGACCCAGGGCGAAGCGGTGCGCGCGCTGTTCCGCGAAGCGGGCTATCTGGACGTCGCGACCTGTCGCGACTATGGCGACAATGAGCGTCTGACCCTCGGACGTTTACCCGACATGGAGAACGTTGGCTGATGAACTTATTCACGGCTGTCCTCTATCTGCACATCGCCAGCGTGGTGGTGTCGGTAGGATTGTTCGTTTTACGTTACTGGTGGATGTATCACCAGAGCCCGCTGCTGAACCAGCGGTGGGTGCGAATTGCGCCGCACTGCAGCGATACGCTGCTGTTTCTCAGCGGTGCGGGATTAATGGCGATAACGCACTACCTGCCGTTCACAGAAGACGGCGCATGGCTGACTGAAAAGCTGTTTGGCGTTATCATTTATATCGCATTAGGTTTTATCGCGCTGGGCCGTCGTCGTCCGCGCAGCCAGCAGAGCCGCTTTATCGCGTTCCTGCTGGCGCTGGTGGTGTTGTTTATCATCATTCAACTCGCCATCACAAGAATACCGATACTGGGGTAGGTCATGGGGTCATTAGCGGATTTCGAATTTAACAAAGCGCCATTGTGTGATGGCATGGTCCTCATTTCTGAACAGGTTCGCGACGATTTTCCGACGCGTTTTGTCGAGGAAGAGCTGCAGCGGCTGCTGCGCCTCGCGCAGGAGGAAATTGCGCCTTCGTGGGACCAGGAACGCCAGATAGAACGCCTGCTGGCGCTGTTTTACGAGGAGTGGGGCTTTGGCGCCTCGCAGGGCGTTTATCGTCTTTCCGACGCGCTTTGGCTGGATAAAGTGCTGGTCAACCGTCAGGGGAGCGCGGTGTCGTTAGGCGCGATCCTGCTGTGGATCGCCCAGCGTCTGGGGCTGCCGGTGGTGCCGGTGATCTTCCCGACCCAGATGCTGCTGCGCGCGGACCCGGAAACCAGCGAAGAGATGTGGCTGATTAATCCGTTCAATGGCGAAACCCTCGACGAACATACTCTGGAGGTATGGCTGAAGGGCAACATCGGGCCGGTGGCGGAACTGTTTAATGAAGATCTCGACGAAGCGGATAACGCCGAGGTGATCCGCAAGCTGCTGGACACCCTGAAGTCGGCGCTGATGGAAGAGCGGCAGATGGAGCTGGCCCTGCGCGCCAGCGAAGCGCTGCTGCAGTTTAACCCGGAAGACCCGTATGAGATCCGCGACCGCGGGCTGATATATGCCCAGCTGGATTGCGATCACGTGGCGCTGCTGGACCTGAGCTATTTTGTCGAGCAATGTCCGGAGGATCCGATTAGCGAGATGATCCGCGCACAAATCAACACGATTTCGCACAAACAAATTACATTGCATTAGTCTGGAACCATTCCGGTTACACCCTGATAAGGCGAACTTATGAAACAAAAAGTGGTTAGCATTGGTGATATCAACGTAGCGAACGACCTGCCGTTCGTGCTGTTCGGCGGGATGAACGTGCTGGAGTCACGCGACCTGGCGATGCGTATCTGCGAACATTACGTCACCGTTACGCAGAAGCTCGGCATCCCCTACGTCTTCAAAGCCTCCTTTGATAAAGCCAACCGTTCCTCCATCCACTCCTATCGTGGGCCGGGTCTGGAAGAAGGGATGAAGATTTTCCAGGAGCTGAAGCAGACCTTTGGCGTGAAAATCATCACCGACGTTCATGAAGCCAGCCAGGCGCAGCCGGTGGCTGACGTCGTGGACGTGATCCAGCTTCCCGCCTTCCTCGCGCGCCAGACGGACCTGGTGGAAGCGATGGCCAAAACCGGGGCGGTGATCAACGTCAAGAAACCGCAGTTCGTCAGCCCGGGCCAGATGGGCAACATCGTCGATAAGTTCATCGAGGGTGGTAACGACAAAGTGATCCTCTGCGACCGCGGCGCTAACTTCGGTTACGACAACCTGGTCGTGGATATGCTTGGCTTCGGCGTGATGAAGAAAGCCTCCAACAACTCACCGGTTATCTTCGACGTCACCCACGCGCTGCAGTGCCGCGACCCGTTTGGCGCTGCCTCCGGCGGTCGCCGTGCGCAGGTGAGCGAGCTGGCCCGCGCCGGTATGGCGGTAGGTATCGCCGGTCTGTTTATCGAAGCGCATCCGGATCCGGACCACGCGAAATGCGACGGCCCTTCCGCGCTGCCGCTGGATAAACTGGAGCCGTTCCTCAAGCAGATGAAAGCGATTGACGATCTGGTGAAAAGCTTCGACGAGCTGGATACCAGCAAGTAAGCCTGACCTCATCAGTTAAAAAGCCTGCCGGCGTCAAAACCGGCAGGCTTTTTTTTCGCCCGGACTCCGCCGGGCGGGGAAGCGAGGTCAGGCGAAAATGGTCATCAGGTAGGCGGCGAAAAGCGCCAGATGGGCCGCGCCGTTCAGCACATTGGTGCGTCCGGTGGAGAAGGAGATATGGCACAGCACCAGCGAGGCGACCATCACCACCATTTCCGGCGCGCCAAGGCCAAAGCGCAGCTCATTGCCGGTCAGGAAGGCGATGAGGGTGACTACCGGGACCGTCAGTGAGATGGTGGCCAGCACGGAGCCGAAGAACAGGTTCATCGCCCGCTGTACCTGATTGTTGAGCACCGCTTTGAGCGCGCCAAGGCCTTCCGGCGACAGGATCAGCAGGGCTACCAGGAAGCCGGTAAAGGCCACCGGGGCGTTCATGCTGGTCAACAGCGTTTCCAGCGGGTTGGCGTTCATTTTCGTGACGGCGATAACCGCCACCAGGTGCACCAGCAGCCAGGCGGTATGCCACCCGCTGCTGTGGGCGGACGGTTTACCGTGGTGCGGGTCGTCATCGTCGCCGTCGTCTTCATGCTCATAAACAAACAGACTCTGATGGGTTTTGGTCTGAATAAGCAGGAAAACACCGTACATGGCCGCCGATATCACCGCCACCAGCAGCGATTGCCCGGTGCTAAAGTTCGCGCCCGGCAGCGCCATGGGAAACACCAGCACGATAATCGCCAGCGGAAACAGGGCGATAAGATACTGCTTAATGCCGAACAGATTCATATATTGGGTGGCGAATTTACGCCCGCCCAGCAGCAGGGAAAAACCGACCAGACCGCCGGTGACGATCATAATGATGGAGTAGAGCGTGTCACGCATCAGGGTCGGCGCGGCGTCGCCGGTGGCCATTAACGCCGAGATCAGACTGACCTCAAGGATAACCACCGACAGGCTGAGGATCAGGGAGCCATAGGGTTCGCCCAGGCGGTGGGCGAGGACGTCGGCGTGGCGGACCACGCTGAAGGCGCTGCTTAAAATACCGACCAGCGCGAGGATGTTAATCGCGATAACCACTGGCAGTGACTGGCTGCTGCCCCAGAAAAACAGCACCGCCAGCGCTAGAACCGGAAAGACGAGGGAGGACTCCTTATGGCGGGTTTTTACCGCCTCATGTGCATGGGTCATGAACCATCTCCATTTATGCAGGTGTTATAATTATAAAAACGCAGGGCGATAAAGTAACAGATTTTGCTAAATTGCCGCTGGATTTTTACTTAAATTTACGGGTGTCGAGAGATACCTTGATTAGTTTATTATAATTTGCGATTACTCTATTTTTATCATTAATATTCAGATAATTACTAAAATTCATTTTTAACTCATCATCGGCTTGATAGCCTGCCGCCTGCGTTCCAGACTTAAACTTTATGCTCAAACAGGAGGCCATAATGCCCTATCACAGTAAACAAGAGCTACCCGATAGCGTTAAGCATGTTCTGCCTGCCCATGCGCAGGAAATTTATAAAGAAGCGTTTAACAGCGCCTGGGATCAATATAAGGATAAAGACGACCGGCGCGATGACGCCAGCCGCGAAGAGACGGCACACAAAGTCGCCTGGGCGGCGGTGAAGAACAGCTACGAGAAAGGCGATGACGATAAGTGGCATAAGAAAAAATAATTGCTGACGCCGCTTTTACGCTTGCCAGCGCCCCGCTGATTGCTTATTGAAAGATAAAGCTGGATAATATTTCAGCAATATTGACGGATGCATGAGACGAACGCCGGGAAGCGGGCAGTGGCGGAGGTAGTAAACAGTGTTAACTCGTGATTTCTTGATGAATGCGGATTGTAAGACAGCGTTTGGCGCTATTGAGGAATCGCTACTCTGGTCGGCAGAACAACGCGCAGCCTCGCTGGCGGCGACGCTGGCCTGCCGCCCGGATGATGGCTCAGTATGGATCTTTGGCTACGGTTCGCTTATCTGGAACCCGGCGCTCAATTATCGCGAGTCCTGCACCGGCACGCTGCCGGGCTGGCACCGCGCGTTTTGCCTGCGGTTGACCGCCGGGCGCGGAAGCGCATGCCAGCCGGGACGCATGCTGGCTCTGAAAGAGGGCGGCCGGACTACCGGCGTCGCTTATCGTCTGCCGGACGACACGCTGGAAGAAGAGCTGACTCTGCTGTGGAAACGGGAGATGATCACCGGCTGCTATCTGCCCACCTGGTGCAAGCTGGAGCTGGACGACGGGCGAACGGTAAATGCTCTGGTGTTTATTATGGATCCGCGTCATCCGCTGTTTGAGCCGGATACCAGCGCCCAGGTCATCGCTCCGCTGATCGCCCGGGCCAGCGGGCCGCTTGGGACCAACGCTCAGTACCTGTTTTCGCTGGAACAGGCGTTAAGTAAGCTCGGGATGCACGACGCCAGTCTTGATGATCTGGTGGCCAGCGTCCGCGCGCTGTTGGGCGAGAGCCCGACGCCGGGCCTGGCCTGAGCGTGCGGAAAAGAAAAACGCCCGGCATGGCCGGGCGGGTGTTCTGTCAGTGACGGTCAGGCTGGCACGTAGCTGATGGAGTGCTCCAGTGACTGGCTGTGACTGTCGATAAGCACGTTCCAGGTGCCGCTGTAGGGCACCGTCAGATAGGCGCTGTCCCGATCCTGCACGCTCAGAATATCCGCATGGCTGTCGCCAGGGACCTTCGCGCTCATCAGATGAATATGGCAGCGCTCTGAGCACCGCACCACCAGCGTGTCACCGCCAAACAACGTCAAACTTGCTTTTACCATCGCCATTTTTGTACCCCGTTTCTGTCCTGCTACAGCATCCTGCCCACCCAGTCCTCGCGTGATATTGTTCACACTTTGCTCTGTGCATCACACCAAACGGCGCGGGTCGGGATGCTGATTTTGATCAAAAAAAGGGATAAAGATTAAACAAAAATGACGTTGTTCCTGAAAGCATTCAGCTAACGTTTTTTTCGCCTCTTCAGGTGGCGAAACCTAATATTTCCTGCCGTTCGGCACCCCAGATTCAGAAGGTCAGCACTTTATCTGCCGCCAGGGTCCACTGGGCCAGCTCAACGAGAGTGCCAACCTCCACCCCGTCAATCAACGGCAGTGCGCTGACCCCGCGGCCGTCCGCGCAGGTTTTGCACAGCTTCACGGGAACCTGCTGGGCGGTGAGGATCTCCAGCATCTGCTGCACATTATAGCCTTCCGCCGGCTTCTGCCCGCGCAGCCCGGCGGTGACCGCGTCGGACATCAAAAACAGCTTGAGGTCGAGGTCGGACTGCTGTTCGCGCAGGGCAATGGCCAGGCGCAGGCTGTTGAACAGGGACTCGCTGCCGTAGGCGG
Organism: Klebsiella sp. 54; assembly: GCF_018223875.1. NCBI lineage: Bacteria > Pseudomonadati > Pseudomonadota > Gammaproteobacteria > Enterobacterales > Enterobacteriaceae > Klebsiella > Klebsiella sp. 54. Next base: position 4,956 of record NZ_JAGRRA010000007.1, on the reverse strand, counting down.
CGCCGTTGGCGATAATCACAATACGTTGCATACAAACTCCTTCTTAAAGGCACGGTTATTGCTTTACCGCAGTATAAAGCGTTAACCCGGAGGAGGGGTATGAATAATACGACTGGTCACGCGGACGAGGCGACGGCCTGGCTGCAGCTGGCGCGCCGCCTGCAAAAACAACAGCTTCAGCAACTAGCCCGGCTGGGCGAGCTGGCAAGTCAGCTCAGCGCGCTGGTGCATATGCTGCAGTGCGAGCGCGGGGCGTCGAATATTTTTCTTTGCTCGGGCGGCCAGCTGTACGCGGCGGAGTGTCGGGCGGGTGGGGCGCTGGTTGATGAGCGGCTGGCCTTGTTCTATGCCGCCCTCGAACGGGCGCGCGCGGTCGCCGGCAGCGCGCTGTGCTGGCGCATCGCCCGGGCGGTAGGCGATCTGGCGCAGCTCCCGACGCTGCGTGAGCAGGTCAGCCGCCGGCAGGTAGCCGCTGAAGCCGCGACGGAGCAGTTCAGCCGTATTATCCGCCATCTGCTGAATATCGTCCCGCAGCTCAATGACAGCATTGACGACCCGCCGGTAGCCGGGCGTATGGTCGCCCTGTACAGCTTTATGCAGGGAAAAGAGCTGGTGGGTCAGGAGCGCGCGCTGGGAGCGTTGGGCTTTACCCGCGGCGAGTTCAGCGACAGCCTGCGCCAGCAGCTGGTGGACCGTATTGACGGTCAGCAGCCCTGCTTCGACAGCTTCCAGGCGCTGGGCAGTCCGGCGACCGTCCAGCTGTTTACTACCGAGTGCCAGGCCGGTCTGGACATAGAGCAGCTGCGGCGGATCGCCTGCACCCGCCAGCCGGCGGCGGACGGTGGGGAAACGGCGCTGCGCTGGTTCGGCCTGCAGACCCAGCGGCTTGAGCAACTGCGCGAAGTGGAAGAGCAACTGATCGACGATCTGCTGGACGCCTCCGACGCGCTGTTAGAAGACGACGCGCCTGGCTGGCTGGCCGGGGAGGAGAGCGACAGCGTGACGCCGCGGCTGGATAAACAGCTGCTGCCGCTGGTGCGCCAGCAGGCCTATGAGCTGCAGCAGCTCTCCAGCCAGCTGGCTTCGCTGAAAGACGCACTCGAGGAACGCAAGCTGATCGAAAAAGCGAAAAGCCTGCTGATGACACACCAGGGGATGCCGGAGGAGCAGGCCTGGCAGACGCTGCGCAAGATGGCCATGGACAAGAATCAGCGGATGGTTGAGATAGCCCGCGCGCTGCTGATGGTGAAGGCGATCTGGCCAGTAACTCCAAAGGAGTAGATGCACAACCGATGGGCATTTGCTGCCTGTCGGCGGTGCACTTTTGCCTGACAAGCCGACCCGGGCGAAAGGAAAAGCCCGCCAGTGCGCCATTGCCAAAGCTGGCATCCCCTTTGCATTAGTTATAGTGAGTGAATAAAAGTCCGGGCGACGAACCAATGGCGGTTCGGGTGTCCGTGGATAAAGGCGTCCTGCAGTGCATATGCACTGTCGGGCGCTTTTTTTTTTGCGCGTGTGGAGCGGATATGAGCGATAAATTTTCAATTTCACGGCGGCGCTTGCTGCAGGCAGGGGCCGCGCTGGGCGGCGCGATGCTGCTGCCGGGCGTGATGCAGGCCGCATGGGCCGGCGGCTCGGACAGACCGGAGCAGACCACCGTGCGGGTCGGGTTTATTCCGCTGACCGACTGCGCGCCGCTGGCCATCGCCGCGGCGAAGGGGTTTGACAAAAAATATGGCATTACCCTGGCGCTGAGTAAGGAGGCCAGCTGGGCGGCGGTGCGCGACAAGCTGGTGGCCGGTGAACTGGACGCGGCGCATATACTCTATGGCCTGCTGTACGGACTTGAACTGGGGATCGCCAGCAAGCCGCAGGCGATGGCCAATCTGATGACCCTCAACCGCAATGGTCAGGCCATCACCCTCTCCAGCGAACTGCAGGAGAAAGGGGTGACCGACCTCGGCGGTCTGAAGCGGCTGATCGACCGCAGCGCGCCGGGCAGCTACACCTTCGCCCATACCTTTCCCACCGGCACCCATGCTATGTGGCTCTACTACTGGCTGGCGAGCGCCGGCATCGATCCCTTTAACGATGTGCGCACCGTCGTGGTGCCGCCGCCGCAGATGGTGATGAACATGCGCATCGGCAATATGAGCGGCTTTTGCGTCGGCGAGCCGTGGAACGCCCGCGCCATAAACGACCGTATCGGCTTCACCGCGGCCACTTCCCAGGATATCTGGCCCGAGCATCCGGAAAAGGTGCTGGGCGCCCGTCGCGACTGGGTGGAACGCCAGCCGAACACCGCCCGCGCGCTGGTGGCGGCCCTGATGGAGGCGCAGCGCTGGATCGCCGCCTCGGCGGAGAACACCCGGGAGACGGCCCGCCTGCTCGCCAGGCGCGGCTGGCTCAATACCAAAGAGCAGTACCTCACCGGCCGGATGCTTGGGGAGTATGACAACGGCCTCGGCCGCCGCTGGCAGGATCCCCATCCGATGCGCTTTTACGCCGAGGGCGAGGTGAGCTTCCCCTGGCTGTCGGACGGGATGTGGTTCCTCACCCAGTTTCGTCGCTGGGGGCTGCTGAAACAGGCTCCGGATTATCTCGCGGTGGCGTCGCGCATTAATCGCATCGACGTCTGGCAGGCTGCCGCCCAGGCGGTAGGGGGGATCAGCGCGCCGGCAGCCACGATGCGCAGCAGCACACTGATGGACGGTACGGTCTGGAACGGGTCCGACCCGGAAGGCTACGCCCGCCATTTCGCTATTCAACGTAAGGGGGCATGAGATGAAGCAGGCACAACGTAAGCAACCGGCCGTCAGCGTGGAGAACGCGCCTGGCGAAGTGATTCTCCTGCCGCCGGTGCAGGTCCGGCGCACCACGCCAACCGTCACGCGCTGGCTGCGTGAGCTCATCCAGCGCCTGCTGCCCCCGCTGCTGGGGCTGGGGGTGCTGCTGCTGGCCTGGCAGCTGGCGGCGATGCACAGCAAAGGCTTTCCCACGCCGCTGAGCACGCTGGACTCGGCGCTGACCCTGTTTGCCGATCCGTTCTATCAGGACGGGCCGAATGACATGGGCATCGGCTGGAACGTGCTGGCTTCTCTGCAGCGCGTGGCGGTGGGCTTCGGCCTGGCGGCGCTGGCGGGCATTCCGCTGGGGTTTTTGATCGGCCGTTCGCTGTTCTTCGCCCGCATGTTTAATCCGCTGATTGCTCTGCTGCGCCCGGTCAGCCCGCTGGCCTGGCTGCCGATTGGCCTGCTGCTGTTCCAGAAGGCGGAGCCGGCTTCCAGCTGGACCATTTTTATCTGCTCCATCTGGCCGATGGTGATCAACACCGCGGAAGGCGTGCGGCGGATCCCGCAGGACTATCTCAACGTCGCCCGCGTCCTCCAGCTCTCGGAGTGGACGGTGATGCGCAAAATTCTCTTTCCGGCGGTGCTGCCGGCGGTGCTCACCGGCGTGCGCCTCTCCATCGGCATCGCCTGGCTGGTGATCGTGGCGGCGGAAATGCTCACCGGCGGGCTGGGGATCGGCTTCTGGATCTGGAACGAGTGGAACAACCTCAATGTGGAAAACATCATCATCGCCATCGTCATTATCGGCGTCGTCGGCCTGCTGCTGGAGCAGGGTCTGATGCTGCTCGCCCGCCGCTTTAGCTGGCAGGAAAAATAAGGAGCCAACATGAAACCATTAATTCAGGTGCAGGCCGTCAGCCAGCGCTTCAACACCGCCAGCGGCGAGTTTCTGGCGCTGCAGAATGTCTCCTTCGATATCGTCGAAGGGGAGACCATTAGCCTGATCGGCCACTCGGGTTGCGGAAAATCGACTCTGCTAAACCTGATCGCCGGGATCACCACCCCTACCGAGGGCGGACTGCTGTGTGATAACCGGGAAATCGCCGGTCCCGGGCCGGAGCGGGCGGTGGTTTTCCAGAACCACTCACTGCTGCCGTGGCTGAGCTGTTTCGACAATGTGGCGCTGGCGGTGGATCAGGTGTTCCGTCGCACCATGAGCAAGCATGAGCGTCGGGAGTGGATTGAACACAATCTCGCGCGCGTGCAGATGGGTCATGCGCTGCATAAACGGCCCGGGGAGATCTCCGGCGGCATGAAGCAGCGGGTGGGTATCGCCCGGGCGCTGGCGATGAAGCCGAAAGTGCTGCTGCTTGATGAGCCCTTCGGCGCTCTGGACGCGCTGACTCGCGCCCACCTCCAGGACACGGTGATGCAGATTCAGCAGGAGCTCAATACCACCATCGTCATGATCACCCACGACGTTGATGAAGCGGTGCTGCTCTCCGACCGGGTGCTGATGATGACCAACGGTCCGGCAGCGACGGTCGGCGAGATCCTCGCGGTCGATCTGCCGCGTCCGCGCCACCGCGTTCAGCTGGCGGACGACAGCCGGTATCACCATCTGCGCCAGCAGATCCTCCATTTCCTGTATGAAAAACAGCCGAAAGCGGCGTAAGGAGGCGGTCATGACGCGGCGACTGGTGGTGATCGGTAACGGCATGGCGGCCACCCGTCTGGTGCAGCGGCTGGTTGAGCGCGACCCTGCGCGGTTTGCCATTACCGTCGTCGGCGACGAGCCGCACCCGGCCTATAACCGCATCCAGCTCTCGCCGCTGCTGGCTGGCGAAAAAACAGCGGCGCAGCTCCCGTTGCTGCCGGCGGAGTGGTACACCCGGCACGGGGTGTGCCTGCGGTCTGGCGAGGCGGTGGATGAAGTCGATGTTGTGCAACGGCGGCTGCGCATCGCGGAGACCTGGCTGCCGTGGGATGAGCTGGTGTTCGCCACCGGTTCGCGGCCCTTTATCCCGCCGCTGCCGGGCATTGATCGTCCGCAGGTTATGCCCTTCCGCACCCTGGCGGACGTGGAACGTATTCTGGCGATACCCGGCCCGGCGGTGGTGATTGGCGGTGGGGTGCTGGGGGTGGAAGCGGCGGGATAAAGGGC
>NZ_JAGRRA010000006.1:0-359187 GCF_018223875.1 Klebsiella sp. 54 | reverse complement strand
ATTACGCACTTTTCCCCACCCTGCCCTCCCGTTGCATTGGCGCGCCTTCGCCAGCGGTATCTCTCTTCCTTTCGCACTCTCGCTAACACCACCAGATTAAATAACCAATAAAACCACATTAAACAGAGTTTAATACCGGTAAACAGGAAGGATTAAACAACGAACAGATCGTTTATCTCAACGAGTCAAAATGGCCCCAATTGTCTCATCGGTTGGGCGAAAACTGTGCAGAGCCGGCAGCCAGACCACTCGGCTGAAATCTGAAATGCCTGGAAGGCACAACGGCTGCCAATCCGGTTCGTTATTTCGACATCGTTCAAAGGAAAACAGTATGAAAATCAAAACACTGGCAATGATTGTTGTGTCAGCCCTGTCTCTGAGCTCCGCGGCGGCCCTGGCCGATACCACCACGGTTAACGGCGGGACCGTCCATTTTAAAGGGGAAGTCGTTAACGCGGCCTGTGCGGTGGATGCCGGCTCTATCGATCAAACCGTCCAGTTGGGCCAGGTGCGTTCCGCGAAGCTGGCCACGGCGGGGAGCACCAGTTCGTCCGTTGGTTTCAACATTCAGCTGGATGATTGCGACACCACGGTAGCAACCAAAGCGTCCGTCGCCTTCGCCGGTACGGCCATCGACAGCAGCAATACCACCGTTCTGGCGCTGCAAAACTCTGCCGCCGGCAGCGCGACCAACGTCGGCGTGCAGATCCTCGACAACACCGGCACGCCGCTGGCGCTGGACGGCGCCACCTTCAGCGCAGCCACCACGCTGAATGACGGCACCAACATCATTCCGTTCCAGGCGCGTTACTACGCCACTGGCGCCGCGACCGCCGGTATCGCGAACGCGGACGCCACCTTCAAAGTGCAGTACGAGTAAGGCAAACATCAGGCAAGGAAGCCATCCGGGCCAGGAGGGCCCGCGCTTAATTTTGCAACCGGGGTGAAACGATGCAGGGAATGAAATCGGGTCTGCTACTGCTGCTGCCTCCGCTGGCGCTGGCCGGTAATCAGTGGAACGTCACGCTGCCGGGGGGCAGCATGCGCTTTCAGGGCCTGATCATGGCCAGTTCCTGCCGCGTCGAAGCCGGCGATCGGCAGATGACGGTCAATCTGGGACAGATCAGCAGTAACCGATTTCACGACGTGGGCGAAGACAGCAACCCGATCCCTTTCACGATTCATTTACAGGATTGCAGTACGGCAGTCAGCCAGCATGTCGGGGTGGCATTTCACGGCGTGGCTGACGGCAAAAACCCCGACGTGCTGTCGGTGGGTGAAGGCCCGGGGATCGCCAGCGGGATCGGCATCGCGCTGTTCGACAGTCACGGCCAGCAGCTGCCTCTCAATCGTCCGCCGGATCGCTGGGTGCCGCTCTACCGCGGACCGACGACGCTAAATTTCGTCGCCAAATATCGGGCGACCGGACGCCAGGTCACCGGCGGCGCGGCCAACGCCCAGGCCTGGTTCTCATTAACCTATCAGTAATCAACCCGCAGACCAGCAGGACAACACCGTGAGCAGACAAGGAGATAATGTGAGAAAAACAGCAACGACGATACGCGGCATACTGACGGGATGTGTGCTTTTCGCCGCCGGCGCGTTGAGCGCCAGCGCGCACGCGGGCGTCGCGCTGGGCGCGACTCGGGTCATCTACCCGGCGGGTCAGAAACAGGTCCAGCTGGCGGTGACCAATAACGACGACAACAGCACCTGGCTTATTCAGTCATGGGTGGAAAATGCCGATGGGCAGCGAGACGGCCGGTTTGTTATCACTCCCCCGCTGTTTGCCATGCAGGGCAAAAAAGAGAATACCCTGCGCATTATCGATGCGACCAATAACCAGCTGCCGCAGGATCGGGAAAGCCTGTTCTGGATGAACGTGAAGGCTATTCCCTCAATGGATAAATCGAAGCTCAGCGACAACACCCTCCAGTTGGCGATTATCAGCCGCATCAAGCTCTACTACCGACCGGCAAAACTGACCCTGCCCCCGGATCAGGCGGCGGACAAGCTGACCTTTAGCCGCAACGGATCGTCGCTAACGCTGACGAATCCAACCCCTTATTACCTGACGGTGACCGAACTGAACGCCGGAACGCGCATTCTGGAAAACGCCCTGGTGCCGCCGATGGGTAAAACCAGCGTCAAGCTGCCCGCGGATGCCGGCAACACCATCACCTATCGCACCATTAACGATTACGGCGCGCTGACGCCGAAAATGAATGGCGTACTGCGTTAAATCTGGTGTGCCCCGCCGCGCGGGCCACGCTGCGCATGACCAGAAGCACTGACAGCCGGGCAACGTCGGACCGGAGGGATTATGTCACATCGAAAATATGGACTGGACCATGGGGGTCGCCGAAGCGCCCGGCGCCTGATTACGCCGGCGCTGACGCTGTGGCTCTGCTCACAGCCGTTCGCCGCGCAGGCGGACCTCTATTTTAACCCCCGCTTTTTAGCTGACGATCCGGCGGCGGTGGCAGACCTGTCGGGATTTGAAAAAGGCCAGGAGGTCCCGCCGGGCACCTATCGCGTCGATATTTATCTCAATAACGGCTATATGACCACCCGGGACGTCACTTTCCAGGCCGATGCGCAAGGCCATGGCCTGTCGCCCTGCCTGACCCGCGGCCAGCTGGCGAGCATGGGGGTGGATACCGGACGGGTGACGGGCATGGCGGCCCTGGACAGTACAGCCTGCGTGCCGCTAACGACGCTCATCAGCGAAGCCACCACCCGCTTCGATGTCGGCCAACAGCGCCTGTATCTCACCGTACCCCAGGCGTTTATGGGCAGCCACGCCCGCGGGTATATCCCGCCGGAGCTATGGGATAACGGCATCACCGCCGGGCTGGTTAACTATAACTTCACCGGCAACAACGTCCATAACACCACCGGGGGCAACAGCCGTTACGCCTATCTGAATCTGCAAAGCGGCCTGAATTTCGGCGCCTGGCGCCTGCGCGATAACAGCACCTGGAGTTACAGCAGCGGCGGCAGCGCGTCATCCAATGAGAACCGCTGGCAGCACGTCAACAGCTGGCTTGAGCGGGACATTATTTCCCTGCGCTCGCGGCTTACCCTCGGGGATAGCTACACCAACGGCGATGTCTTCGACGGGATCAACTTCCGCGGCGCGCAGCTGGCCTCGGATGACAATATGCTGCCGGACAGCCAGAAAGGCTTCGCGCCGGTGATCCACGGGATCGCCCGCGGCACCGCGCAGGTGTCAGTCAAACAAAACGGCTACGAAATCTACCAGAGCACGGTGCCGCCGGGGCCGTTTACCATCGACGATCTCTACGCCGCGGGCAACGGCGGCGATCTGCAGGTCACCATTAAAGAAGCGGATGGCACCCGCCAGGTCTTCAGCGTGCCCTGGTCAACGGTGCCGGTGCTGCAGCGCGAAGGCCATACCCGCTTCGCCCTCACCGCCGGGGAGTACCGCAGCGGCAACAACCAACAGGAAACGCCCGATTTTTTCCAGAGCACGGCCATGCATGGCCTGCCGGCCGGCTGGACCCTGTACGGCGGCACCCAGCTGGCGGACCGCTATCGCGCCTTTAACCTCGGGGTGGGGAAAAACATGGGCTATTTCGGCGCCTTATCGCTGGATATCACCCAGGCCAACGCCACCCTGCCTGACGACAGCGAGCATCAGGGACAGTCGGTGCGTTTTCTCTATAACAAGTCACTGGATGAGACCGGCACCAACCTGCAGCTGGTGGGCTACCGCTACTCCACCCGCGGCTACTATAACTTTGCCGATACCACCTACCGCCGGATGAGCGGCTACAGCGTGGAAACCCAGGACGGGGTTATCCAGGTGAAACCCAAATTTACCGACTACTACAATCTGGCTTACAGCAAGCGCGGTAAGGTGCAGCTGAGCGTGACCCAACAGCTGGGGCGCACCGCCACCCTCTATCTGAGCGGCAGCCACCAGACCTACTGGGGCACCGACGATGCCGATGAGCAACTGCAGGCCGGCCTCAACGCCGCCGTAGACGATATCAACTGGTCGCTAAGCTACAGCCTGACGAAAAATGCCTGGCAGCAGGGGCGCGATCAGATGCTGGCGGTCAACGTCAATATCCCCTTCAGCCACTGGCTGCGTTCCGATAGCCGTTCGGTCTGGCGGCACGCCAGCGCCAGCTACAGCCTGTCGCACGATCTCAATGGCCGCATGACCAATCTGGCGGGCCTGTACGGCACCCTGCTGGAAGACAATAACCTCAGCTATAGCGTGCAGACCGGCTATGCGGGCGGCGGCAACGGCGACAGCGGGAGCACCGGCTATACCGCGCTCAACTACCGCGGCGGCTACGGCAACGCCAACGTCGGCTACAGCCGCAGCGATGGTTTCAAACAGCTCTACTACGGGGTCAGCGGCGGCGTGCTGGCGCACGCCAACGGCATCACCCTGAGCCAGCCGCTGAACGATACCGTAGTGCTGGTGAAAGCCCCCGGCGCCGGCGGCGTGAAGGTAGAAAACCAGACCGGGGTGCGCACCGACTGGCGCGGGTATGCCGTCCTGCCGTATGCCACCGAGTATCGCGAAAACCGGGTCGCGCTGGACACCAATACCCTGGCCGACAATGTCGATCTTGACGATGCAGTGGTCAGCGTGGTGCCTACCCATGGGGCGATCGTCCGCGCCAGCTTTAACGCCCAGGTGGGAATGAAGATTCTGATGACGCTGACCCATCGCGGCAAACCGGTGCCGTTTGGCGCCCTCGCCACCAGCGACAGCAACCAGAGCGGCAGCATCGTCGCGGATAACGGCCAGGTCTACCTGAGCGGGATGCCGCTGGCGGGCAAGGTGCGGGTGAAATGGGGCGATGCCCCGGACGCCCAGTGCGTGGCCGATTATCGTCTGCCGCCGGAGAGCCAGCAGCAGTCGCTCAGCCAGCTGTCCGTCGCGTGTCGCTAAGGAGATGATGATGAGAACACCGCAGTTTCTGCTGAGCGCCCTGCTCGCTCTGTTCGCGCCGCTGGCCTTCGCTGCCGACAGCACGATCGCCATCAGCGGCTATGTGCGCGACAACGCCTGCGCGGTGGCCGGAGAGTCGAAGGATTTCACCGTCGATTTGCAGGACAACGCCGCGAAGCAGTTTTACGCCGTCGGGGCGACGACCCCGCCGGTGCCGTTCCGTATCGTGCTATCGCCCTGCGGCACTTCCGTCACCGCGGTGAAGGTCGGTTTCACCGGCGTGGCGGACAGCGTCAATACCAGCCTGTTAAAACTCGACGCCGGCGCCTCGGCGGCGGCGGGAATGGGGGTGGACATTCTCGACCAGCAGCAGTCCCGGCTGCCTGTCAATGCCCCGTCGTCAGCCATCGCCTGGACCACGCTGACGCCGGGCCAGACCAACATCCTGAACTTTTACGCCCGTCTGATGGCCACGCAGGTGCCCGTCACCCCCGGGCATGTCAATGCGACAGCAACATTCACCCTGGAATTTCAGTAAGTGGAGGCTGAAATGAAATGGACCCACGTGGGCTGGCTGCTGGCCGGCCTGTTAACCGCGAGCCCTTCCCTGCGGTCGGCCGACGTCACCCTTACCGTCAACGGGAAGGTGGTGGCCAGACCCTGCACGGTCTCCACCGTCAATGCCACCGTCGAGCTGGGCGATCTCTACACCTTCAGCCTGATTGGCGCAGGCTCGGCATCGGCCTGGCACAGCGTGGCGCTGGATCTCAGCAACTGCCCCGTCGGTACCTCACGGGTGAAGGCCACCTTCAGCGGAACGGCGGACAGCACCGGCTATTACAAAAACCAGGGGACGGCGGGCAATATTCAGCTCGAATTGCAGAGCGAGGATGGCACCACGCTGAACAATGGCAGCAGCCAGTCGGTACAGGTGGATGAGGCCAGCCAGTCCGCCCGCTTCCCGTTGCAGGTCAGGGCCCTGTCGGTCAACGGCGGCGCCACGCAAGGCACCATTCAGGCGGTGATTAACGTGACCTATACCTACGCCTGAGCCAGGAGAGCATCATGATGAAAAAAATTATCCCTTTATTCACCACCCTGCTGCTGTTGGGCTGGTCGATGAACGCCTGGTCCTTCGCCTGCAAAACAGCCACCGGCGCGACGATCCCCATCGGCGGCGGCTCAGCCAACGTCTACGTTAACCTGACCCCGGCAGTCAACGTCGGGCAAAACCTGGTGGTCGACCTCTCCACGCAGATTTTTTGCCATAACGACTATCCGGAAACGATCACTGACTACGTGACCCTGCAGCGCGGATCCGCCTATGGCGGTGTGCTGTCAAGTTTCTCTGGCACCGTGAAATATAACGGCACCTCTTACCCCTTCCCGACCACCACGGAAACGGCGCGGGTGATTTACGATTCCCGGACCGATAAGCCCTGGCCGGCCGTCCTGTATCTGACGCCGGTCAGCACCGCCGGCGGGGTGGCGATCACCGCAGGATCGTTAATCGCGGTGCTGATCCTGCATCAGACTAACAACTACAATAGCGACTCCTTCCAGTTCATCTGGAATATCTACGCCAATAACGACGTGGTGGTCCCCACCGGCGGCTGCGATGTCTCCGCCCGCGATGTCACCGTCACCCTCCCCGACTACCCGGGCTCCATGGCCGTGCCGCTCACCGTGCACTGCGCGCAGAGCCAACAGCTGGGGTATTACCTCTCCGGCGCCACCGCGGACAGCGCTAACGCGATCTTCACTAACACCGCCTCCGCCTCGCCGGCGCAAGGGATAGGCGTCCAGCTTACCCGCAACGGCAGCGCCGTGCCGGCGAACAGCACTGTCTCACTGGGCACCGTCGGAACCTCGCCGGTCAATCTCGGCCTGACGGCGACCTACGCCCGGACCACAGGCCAGGTCACCGCCGGCAACGTGCAGTCGATCATCGGCATTACCTTTGTCTATCAATGATGACCGAGTACATCCTCTCTCCCTGCTCGCTGGCCGCCCGTGGGTTGAGCCAGCTGATGCACAACGCGGGGAAGCGGCCCGTCGTGCTGCCGGTGGAGGGCGTCTCTCTGCGGGAGCTGGCCGCGGTGAAGCGGATCGTGGTCTTTCTTCCTGACGATCCCCTGTGGATGCTCACCACACTGCGCCAGGCGGCCAGGCTGCTCGACCAGGCATCACGCCCGTTGCCGATGCTGATGCTTAGCCGCAGCCCGGCCATCTGGCTGTGGCGAACGCTGCTTTATCAGGTGAGCCATCCGGATCGTTTGCGCAACGTCCATGCCGCTCCTGCCGACCTCCCCTGCGCGCAACTGATCCATCGGCTGAAGAACGCGCCGCGGCTTGAACGCCTTGCCAGTGAAGCCGCCCTGATCCACCGAAAACGGGCCGCCGGTTTAAGTCATGCCGAGCTCAAAGCGCTCCTCGCCCTGCTGCAAGGGCAGACGATAGGCGAGCAGTCGCAACGTCTCGGATTGAGCCAGAAAACGCTCTACGCTCAGCGGCTGGCGGGGGTGAAAAAGCTGGTGGAATATCACCCGCATCTGGCCCCTCGCTTTCCGCACAGGCAGCCGCCTCGTTCATCAGCAAACTCACGGTCGGCGTTTGTACAGGCATGAGGGGAAGCGATGAGTGACTAAAGGCGTGGATTCGCTGGCGAGAGAAAAGCGCACCGGTTTACACCGGTGCCGGTACGTCAGGCGCGAATATCGTCGTATTCACGGGTGTTATCGAATTCATGTTTGGCAAACGGGCAGAGAGGAATAATCTTCCGCTGCTCCTGGCGCATTTTTTCCACCACCTTCGCCACCAGCTGTTTCCCCACCCCCTGGCCTTTCAGGCTGGGATCGACATCGGTATGTTCGATAATGCTGAGGTGTTCGCCGGTGGGAACAAAAACAATCTCCGCGACCTGGTTACCCTGCGCGTCGTTAACATAAAATTTGTTGTGCCCTTCCAGTATTTCCATCTTCTCCTCGCTTATTTATGACGATATTGCAGCGCGCCGCTCGGGCAGGTATCGATCACCTTCACCACCGTCGCGACATCTACTTCATCCGGGATGATCCACGGCTTACGCTTGAGATTGAACAGCTTCGCGCTGCCGCGCACGCAGTTCCCGGAATGCTGACAGATCGCCGTATTAAAGTAGACGTCGATTTTCTCCCCGGTGTAGGCCCGGTAGCCGGCTTCCAGTAATTCCTTATCCATGACATTGCCTCGGTCTTGTTTTATGACTTTCAGGCTAAGCATAGTCCTCCGCTTGACGGCTGACTATGCGCAAGTCGGTAATGGGCGTGAGGAGAGCGATTTGGCGCATCCTCCCCCTCTCCCGGCGCGCAAGGATCCCGCAGTCAACGAACGGTTGACTTTCATTCCCGCAACGAGGCGATTACACTCATGACACACTGGTAAGAGCACTCAGGGATGTTCCATTGAATCATATTGCCACCATAGCCCGCCCAGCGCGGCTACTGCTCGTCTTGCCGCTGACCGGCTGCTCACTCTCACCAGCGATCCCGGTACTGGGCGCCGCATTCCCCGGCTGGTTTTTCTGCTTGTTGGGCGGGGCGTTTTTACTGATCCCCTGCCATATCCTGATTACCCGTAAAGGCTGGCAGCCTCGCTTTTCTCCCCTGGTCTTCAGCTATGTCGCGCTGATGTTCCTGTTCGCCACACTGCTGTGGTTTCTGTTTTTTGTTCACTGATCGCTTATGACTACTTCCCGCACTCCCCTGTTACGCAAGAAATGGCCTCTGCTGGCGCTGGTCCTGGCCTCCATCCTGGCGTTGATCCTGGTTATCTGGCAGTTGCAAACGTCGCCAGAGACCAATGACGCCTATGTCTACGCCGATACCATCGATGTGGTGCCCGAGGTCAGCGGGCGCATCGTGGAGATGCCCATTCGCGATAACCAGCGGGTGAAAAAAGGCGATCTGCTGTTCCGCATCGACCCCCGCCCCTATCAGGCGATGCTCGATGACGCGAAAGCGCGGCTGACGACCCTCGACGCGCAGATTATGCTGACCCAGCGCACCATCAAAGCGCAGGAGTATAACGCCCAGTCGGTGGCGGCCGCCGTCGAGCGCGCCAGAGCGCTGGTCAAGCAGACCACCTCCACGCGCATCCGCCTTGAGCCGCTGGTGCCGCAGGGGTTTGCCTCGCAGGAAGATCTCGATCAGGCGCGCACCGCCGAGAAAGCGGCGCGGGCGGAGCTGGAGGCCACGCTGCTGCAGGCCAGACAGGCCTCGGCGGCTGTGACCGGCGTGGATGCCATGGTGGCGCAACGCGCCGGGATCCTGGCGCAAATCGCCCTCGCCGAACTGCATCTGGAATTCACCGAAGTGCGCGCGCCGTTCAACGGCGTGGTGGTGGCGCTGAAAACCACCGTCGGCCAGTACGCTTCGGCGCTGAAGCCAGTCTTCACCCTGCTGGATGACGACCGCTGGTATGTGATCGCTAACTTCCGCGAAACCGACCTGAACAACGTGCACCCTGGGGTGGCGGCGCGCATCACCGTGATGACCAACCACAACCGGACCTTTAACGGGGTGGTGGATTCGGTCGGCTCCGGCGTCCTGCCCGAAGGCGGGAGCGTCATCGAAGGCCTGCCGCTGATCCAGAAAAGCATTAACTGGGTCCACGTCTCGCAGCGCTTCCCGGTGAAAATCGCCGTCAGCGATCCCGATCCGAAACTGTTCCGCATGGGCGCCTCGGCCAGCGCCGTGCTGCAGCCGTAGCCGGGCGACGCGATGTTTCCTCTCGCCCATTTTTTACGCCAGGAACTGCGCGACGCACCGGGACGCGCCAGCTACACGCTGCGCCTGACGCTGAGCTGTGCGGTGCTCATCACCCTGTTCATGACCCTGCAGATCCCCTTTCTGGCCGTCGCGCTGATCGTCGTGTTCTACGTCAGCCAGCCTAACGTGTTGATGATTAAGTTAGTCAGCGTGGTCTTTTTTGTCACCGTCAGCGTGGCGCTCGGCGGCGTGCTGCTGATCATCAAGTGGACCTATGACTACCCGCTGATCCGCCTGGCGGCCTCCGTGGCGCTCTTTTTCTGCGCCATCTATCTGATGCGGGTGCTGGGCAAGCTGGGACTGGCCTTTTTCGTGGTGGCGCTGGCGGTGATTTACGCCCAAACCTTCCCGTCGATGACCAGCCAGAGCGAAATCCTGGTGCGGCTGCTGCTCTGGCTGTGGGTGGCGATTAACACCGCGATCCTCGTCACTCTGCTGGTCAACGCCTGTTTTCAGCAGGCCTTTCCCGGCAACCAGTTTAAGGCGCGTCTGGCGGAGATGCTGCAGGCGGTCGCCAGCCGGCTGGCAGACCCGGACGCTGAAGCGCCACCGACCTTCGGCGAGACCGCCGCGCAGTTCAACCAGCTGCAGTCGCTGTTCGCCCAGGCCAGCCGGGCGACGCCGGAGATCGCCGCCGATCCCCAGGCCTGGCGCTCGCGGCTGGCCGCCACCCTGCGCTGCTACCAGCTGGCGGCGCTGCTGCAAGCGGACGAGGCCGATAGCGACGATCGCCTGCGGCTGTCGCAGGCGGTGCTGCAGCTGAAGAGTGCCCTCAGCGAGGGGCCGTTTGACGGCGCTATTCCTCCCCTGGCGCTCAGCGGCCGCGGCGTCAATCGCGCCGTTCTGCAGGAGATGGTAGCCCTTCTGCAGCGGCTGGCCCTGGGTGAGCCCGTTGCTCTGCCGCAGGGCGAGGTGGAGAAGCCGCCCCTGCTGGCGCCGGACGCCTGGCGCAACCCGGCGTATCTCCATTTTGCGCTCAAGACCCTGCTGGCGACGCTAATCTGCTATGTCTTCTATACCGCTGCCGACTGGCAGGGACTGCATACCATTATGCTGAGCTGCGTGATCGTCGCCCAGCCCGGGCTGGGCGCCACGATGCAAAAGACGTGGCTGCGCATCGGCGGCGCGCTGTTCTCCACTCTGCTGGCGCTGCTGTTAATCGTTTTTGTCCAGCCCTGGACCGACTCGCTGTCGGGGCTGCTGGCGATGTCCCTGCCAGTGCTGGCGCTGGCGGCCTGGATTGCCGCCGGTTCGGAGCGTATCGCCTACGCCGGGATCCAGATTGGCTTCACCTTTGCGCTGGCCTTCCTCAGCTGGTTTGGTCCGCTGACTAACCTCACCGAGCTACGGGACCGTGTGCTGGGTATCCTGCTCGGGGTGCTGGTCTCCTCCATTGTCCATTTATATCTCTGGCCGGACAGCGAAGCGCCGCAGCTGAAATCGCGCCTCGCCGGACTCTATCGCCGGCTGGCGGACTGCCTCGCCGCCCCGCACGATGCGGTGCCGCTGGCCCCTCTGTTTGTCGCCTTCACCGACAGCGAAGCGCTTATCCATCGGGTTCGCGCCGAACCGCTGGGCACGTATGCCCACCCCTGGCCCCAGGCGAAAAACTGGCCGATGCGCGCCACCCTCGCCCGGGCCGAGGAGATCGCCCGCCTCAGCGAAGGATACCGGCTCAACGCCGCGCCAGGAGACCCGACCCTGACCAGCTGCGCCGAACAGCTGCGGCGCTACGCCGAACGTATCGAACAGGAGGCAACGGCCCCTGCCGAACCGCTGGCCACCGACCTGACTAACCCCTTTGGCCCGGCGCTGGCCGCCGCGCTGGCCACCCTGCCCGACTGGGGCCCGACACCGATAGCGACTGAGCAACAGGCTAAAACGTCATGATGATCCTTCCTTTCTCCGCGCGGCTGCGCGGCACTCTCCTTACCCTGACGCTGCTCAGCGGCTGCGCGCTGATTCAGGACGAGCCTGCCCAGGTCGCCATCGTCAATCCGCAGCAGGCCCAGCTGGCGCAGGTGATCCACCTGGCGAACAGCAACTGGCCGGCAGCCCGCTGGTGGGAGGCCTACGATGACCCTCAGCTCAATATGCTGATCAACCGGGCGCTGCAGAATTCGCCGACCATGCAGGCCGCCCGGCTGCGCATCTCCCAGTCGCAGTCTACGGTGGAACTCGCCCAGTCGGCGATGGGCCTGCAGGCCACCGCCGTCGCGGCGCAAAACCGCCTGCGGATCACCGACAAATCCTTTAGCTGGCCCTACTCCTACTCCCTGCCGGTGGATAAGAACGGTCCGTGGTATACGCTGAACACCGTTGGCGTCGGGGCGCAGCTGAATATCGATCTCTGGGGAGCCGATCGCGCCCGGGTCGCCGCCGCCATTGGCGAGAAAAACGCCCGGCTGGCGGAGACCGCCGGCATTGAGCTCGACATCGCCAGCAGCGTGGCGCAGCTCTATTTCGCCATGCAGGCGACATTCCAGAAAATCGCGCTGCTGCAGGAGCTGGAGAGCATTGCCCAGTTCTCGGTGGCGGCCCACGAGCACCGGACCCAACGCGGTGTGGAGGATAGCGTGGACGTGGCCAACGCCCAGGCCGAACAGCTCGCCGCCCGCCAGCAGATCATTAGCGCCGAGGGGATGCTGACCCAGTATCGTGAAACCCTGCGGGCGCTGATCGGCGCCGATGCGCAAAGCATGCCGGCGATCCATCCGGTAGCGCTGCCTGCGCTCCAGGAGACGCTGCCGCCGTCGCTCTCTTTCGAGCTGCTGGCCCGCCGCCCGGACCTGCAGGCGCTGCGCGGGTACGTGACCGCCTCCCTGAGCCAGGTCGACGCGGCGAAAGCGGCCTTCTATCCCCATTTTGATATCAAAGCGTTCTGGGGCTATAACGCCCTGAGCGTCGGGGATCTGTTTAAGTCCTCTTTCCAGCAAATCAACCTGCTGCCCGGGCTCTATCTGCCGATCTTCGACGGCGGTCGTCTGAACGCCAATCTGCAGTCGGTGCGCACCGCCAGCAATATTCTGATCAAACAGTACAACCAGGCGGTGCTGGACGCGGTTCGCGATGTCGCCATCAGCTCCAGCCAGCTTAACGACCTGAATCAGCAGCGTGCGCTGCAGCAGCTGAAGGTCACCGCGGCGCAGACCACCACCGACAGCGCTCGCGCCCATTATCAGCGCGGCCTGCTCAGCCGCTACGCCGCCGAAGAGGCCCGACGGGCGGTTCTTGCCCAGCAGTTGTTGCTGCTGGACATTGAGGCCCAGCGGCTGAGCACCGACATTACCCTGATCAAAGCCCTGGGCGGCGGCTACCGCGGCCAGTAACAAAAATGCCTTCCCCGGAGGGGAAGGCATTCAGACTGCAGCCAAAGGGCAATCTTCAGGGATTGCCCGGTGGCGCTGCGCTTGTGCGGGCCTACAGCCAACCGCATAACGGTTTGATATTGCTGCCTTTCGTAGGCCGGGTAAGGCGAAGCCGCCACCCGGCAGAAAGGCGGGCACAATAACCAAACAGGTTTGTCATCAGCAAGAATGCCTTCCCGGATGGGGAAGGCATTTAACAGAAGACGCGGGATTGATGCGCGGCGATTACACCAGGGCGCGCAGCTCTTCGCGCATGTAGGTGGAAAAGAATTCCGGATGCTTAATCACCAGCCGTTCGCCGGCGGCGACCCGTTCAGCCCACTCCGCCACTTTGTCGGTAAACCCGGCGCTCCAGCCCTGCTGCTGACCGCGCTCAGCGACATCAGCCGGGCTGGCTGGCACGCCCAGTTCTTTCAAATATTTGAGAATTCCCTTCGCGGTACTTTCATCCATAGACTGTGGTACTGGCTCAGACGTATTCATACCACCAATGAAATCCAATGCTTTATCAATGACTGCTGGCATAGGTGTGTCCTTATATTAACCACATAGTAAACCTGACTACACTATGGACCGGAAAGCGACGTGATTTCAAAGAACACGCTCACGTTATGGGACATCGCGCATTCAGAAAAGGGGATTTTGCACAGCTGAGGCGGGGGTTGGACAAAAAACAAGCCGGTCCCGGGGGACCGGCCTGCGGATCGCGTCAGGCGTTGCTGACGGATTTTTGCGCGGCGCTGGACTGACTGTTCTCCAGCATCCGGCGGACCGGGACAATCAGCACGGCCAGTACGGCGGCGCAGATCAGCAGCGCGATAGAGCAGCGGGCAAAGAGGTCCGGCAGCAGCGACAGCTGATCGGCCTTCACATGACCGCCAATCAGCCCCGCCGCCAGGTTACCCAGCGCGCTGGCGCAGAACCACAGCCCCATCATCTGGCCGCGCATTCTCTCCGGCGCCAGCAGGGTCATGGTCGCCAGACCAATCGGGCTCAGGCACAGTTCGCCGAGCGTCAGCATCAGGATGCTGCCCACCAGCCACAGCGGCGACACACCAGCCCCGCCGTTGTTCAGGACGTTCTGCGCCGCCAGCATCATCAGGCCAAAGCCCGCCGCCGCGCACAGGATGCCAATGACGAATTTGGTCATACTGCCTGGACGGACGTTTTTGCGCGCCAGCGCTGGCCACGCCCAGCTGAAGACCGGCGCAAGCAGAATGATAAACAAGGCGTTAATCGACTGGAACCAGACCGCGGGGATCTCAAAACCGCCGATCATCCGGTTGGTGTAGTCGTTAGCAAACAGGTTGAAGGAGGTCGGTTTCTGTTCAAACGCGGACCAGAAAAAGGCCGCCGAGACCAGCAAAATAAAGCATACCAGCAGGCGCGCCCGCTCTTTACGGCTCAGGCCGGCGAAGACGAACAGCCAGATGAAATAGAGCGCCACGGAGGCAGCAATCACATAGACCAGCACGCTGGCCACCGCCACCGGGTTAATCACGATCGTGCCCAGGCTAATGAGCGTGACCAGCACCGCCACTCCCAGGGCCAGCGCCAGCAGCCACGCCCCAACGCCATTCTTTTTAGCCACCGGGCTGTTCCAGGTGGAATCGAGGCCAACCTCCGCGTCATAGCGCTTCATCGACGGTACGGCAAAGAGACGGAAAATGATCAATGCCACCAGCATCCCGATCCCCCCGATGCCGAAGCCCCAGTGCCAGCCATGGGATTTAATCAGCCAGCCGGAGATTAACGGCGCGATAAACGAGCCGATGTTGATCCCCATGTAGAACAGCGAAAAACCACCGTCGCGGCGCGCGTCGCCTTTTTTATACAGGGTACCGACCATCACCGAGATACAGGTTTTAAACAACCCGGAACCGAGGACGATAAACATCAGGCCGATAAAGAACAGGTCGTTGCCCAGCCATGCCGACAGGGCGATCGACAGGTGCCCGAGGGCGATAAGAATCGAGCCGTACCAGACGGCGCGCTGCTGGCCTAGCCAGTTATCCGCCAGCCAGCCGCCCGGCAGCGCGGCCAGATACATACTGCCGGCAAAAATCCCGACGATCGCCGAGGCGTTCTCCCGCGCCAGCCCCATCCCGCCGTCGTAAACCGTCGCCGCCATAAACAGGATCAGTAAGGGACGGATCCCGTAAAACGAGAAACGCTCCCACATTTCAGTGAAGAACAGGGAGCCCAGCGGATAAGGATGGCCGAAAAAGGTACGGCTTTCGTTTTTATTAACAGAGGAATGCATAAATTCTCCAGAAAAGGTGCGCCGCAGCGCAAGTTAACCGTATAAAGCGGGCTGACGATTTATAATTTGTTTGTCTTAACATCAGATACGAGCATTTTTAACCATTTGATAACCATGCAGTGGTTTTGTCCAGCCCCTTACCGTTCCTTTTTAGATGAAAAGTCGACAAACATCTAGTTTTATAGATTTAATGTTCGCAAAAACGTAAACAACGTTGACATTATGCCATTGTGCAGAATACATAATTTTATTTATTAAAAACAGTAAGTTGATTGATTAACAAAGGACAAAAACCGTCGGTGCGGGCAGGGCATATAACGACAGGAAAAGTAAGGGAAACGGGCCGGAGGAGGCAGAAATAGCGCTAAGGGAGAATATTGTTAAACCATCCAGGTGCTACCCCCGGAGAGCCAACCGTGCGGCAGGATTTACAAGGCTTGCCGGCTGCTATAGCCGGCGCCATTTTGCGCGCTATTTTACACGCTGCCCCGCCCGATCAATGACTCGCTCACCGTCTTCCTTCACGAAGGCGCCTTTTTGCGGCGCCGGCAGGATCTCCAGCACCACCTCTGACGGGCGACAGAGTCGGGTGCCCCGCGGCGTCACCACGATCGGACGGTTAATCAGGATCGGATGCTGGAGCATAAAGTCGATTAACTGGTCATCTGTAAACCGGTCTTCCGCCAGGCCCAGCGCATCGTAGGGTTCGACGTTTTGCCGCAGCAGCGCCCGCACCGGGATCGCCATCGCGGCGATCAGCTGGCGCAGCTCATCGCGCGACGGCGGCTTCTCCAGATAATAGATAATGGTGGGCTCAGCGCCGCTGTTGCGGATCAGTGCCAGGGTATTACGCGAGGTGCCGCATTCAGGGTTATGGTAAATGGTGATGCTCATAGTACGTTCTCATGGCTGATTGAAGGAGAGACGCAGCGCCAGCGCGGCCAGCGTCACAAGCAGCACCGGTAGGGTCATGGTGATGCCGCAGCGGAAATAATAACCCCAACCGATGGTGATGTGCTTCTGCGTCAGCACATGCAGCCAGAGCAGCGTGGCCAGGCTACCAATCGGCGTGATTTTCGGCCCCAGATCGCAGCCGATGACGTTGGCATATATCATGGCCTCTTTGATCGTCCCTGTTGCCGCGCTGCCATCAATCGACAAGGCGCCGACCAGCACGCTGGGCATATTATTCATGATCGAAGAGAGGAAGGCCGACAGGATACCGGTGCCCAGCGTCGCGGCCCACAGCCCGCGCTCCGCCAGCATGTTCAGAACCGTGGTCAGATAATCCGTTAATCCGGCGTTTCGCAGGCCATACACCACCAGATACATCCCCAGCGAGAAGATCACAATCTGCCATGGGGCGCCGCGCAGCACCTTGCCGGTGTTAATCACCCGCCCGCGCTTCGCGACAGCAAACAAGATCCCCGCTCCCGGCGCCGCGATGGCGCTGACCGGGATCCCCAGCGGGTCAAGAACGAAAAAGCCGACCAGCAACAGCAGCAGCACGCCCCAGCCGGTGCGGAACGTCGCCGGATCTTTTATCGCCGTGGCCGGCGCTTTCAGTAACGCCATATCCCAGGCGGGTGGGATATCCTTGCGAAAGAACAGGTGCAGCATCGCCAGGGTGGAGAGGATTGCCGCGAGATCGACCGGCACCATCACCGAAGCGTACTCCCTGAAGCCAATGGCAAAGAAATCTGCCGACACGATATTCACTAAATTCGACACCACCAGCGGCAGGCTGGCGGTATCGGCAATAAACCCGGCTGCCATGACAAAGGCCAGCATCGTTCCCTTACTGAACCCCAGCGCCCGCAGCATGGCAATCACGATGGGCGTGAGGATCAGCGCCGCGCCGTCGTTGGCAAACAGCGCCGCCACCGCCGCGCCGAGAAGGATAATCCAGGTAAACAGCAGACGACCCCGCCCTCTTCCCCAGCGGGAAACGTGTAGCGCGGCCCATTCAAAAAAGCCGGACTCGTCGAGCAGCAGGCTGATAATGATCACGGCGATAAACGTGGCGGTGGCATTCCAGACGATATGCCACACCACCGGGATATCGGCTATCTGTACGCCACCGGTGACCAGCGCCAGCGCCGCGCCAAAGGCCGCGCTCCAGCCGATCCCTACCCCCCGCGGCTGCCAGATCACCAGCACCAGGGTCAGGACAAAAATCGCACCTGCCAGCAACATCGTTCCTCCACCAATCACATTCGAAAAATCATATATGACAAGATAAATTTTTTACCGACAACCTGGCCCGTCGGTCAGTCTGCTGATCATCAGCCGCACATCGTCCTGCTGACTTAGCCAGGCCTGCTCAATCACCTGCGCCGCCCAGGCCGGCATCTGCGGAGAGAGGCGATAATGGACCCACTTACCCTGTTTTCGATCCCGCAGCAGCCCACTCTCCCGCAGCATTGCCAGATGGCGGGAGATCTTGGGCTGGGACTGGGCGAGCGCCGTACAGAGATCGCACACGCACAGCTCTCCCCGCGCCTTGAGCAACAGCACGATCCCCAGCCGGGTTTCATCGGCGAGGTTTTTGAACAGTTGCAGGGGTAATAAAGACATGGTTTCTCCTCAAGCGTGACGGACAGCATACGGGACCACGATTAAAGATCAATATACATTCGAAAATACATATATGTTTTTTTTCACAGCTGCGATAAATCTCCCTGCAGTTGCAGCACGCGCCTCCTGCTCAATAGCACGCAAAAATGCCGCGCTTTCTTTTATCCATCATTGAAATGTGTCAGGCTGAAGATCCCATCGGATTGACAGGGTTTTCAGGATGAGTACGATTTATGTAGTTGTTTTAACGTATATAAAACCGCTCGAAGAGATTGACAACGCGATCCCCGCCCACGTCGAATGGCTCAAAAAATGCTATGCTGACGGCCTCTTTCTCGCCTCCGGCCGCCGTATTCCTCGTACCGGCGGGGTGATTCTGGCGAAATGCGACAGCCGGGAAATTCTGGAATCGCGTCTGGGCCAGGATCCCTTCCAGCAGCTGGGCCTCGCCCATACGGAGATTATTCCCTTTGAGGCCAGCATGGCGTCGCCCGCGCTGCAGTCGCTGTTATAAGCCTGTTCCGGAGGAAAAATGCAGCCATCCTTTCACTGGATTAATGAACCTGCCGAGTGGCACCGCGATGCCGACGGCCTGACGGTGGTCACCGATAAGCATACCGACTTCTGGCGCCATACCTGGTATGGCTTCGAACGCTTCTCCGGCCATCTTTATGCCGCTGAGGTGGAGGGCGATTTTACCCTGCAGGCAAAAATCTGTGCGGATTTCACCACGCTTTACGACCAGGCCGGGCTGATGATGATGGCGGACGAGCAGACCTGGCTGAAGGCGGGGATTGAGTTTAATGACGATGCCCCGGCCATCGGCAGCGTGCTGACGTTAACCCACTCTGACTGGGCCACCGGGCTTTTCCCCGGCGACCCGCGCACTTTCTGGCTACGGCTGACCCGCAAAGGCGATGCGTTAAGGCTGCAGTATTCGACCGACGGCGAGCGCTGGCCGCTGCTGCGTCTCGGCTACTTTCCGCCAGGCCCGGTAAAAGCCGGCGTCATGTGCTGCTCACCGGAGCGCGGCGGACTGGCGGTTGCATTTCGGGATATTCAGCTTTCCCCGCCGCTGGACAAAGCGCTGCACGATCTGAGTTGAACGCTAGCGGGAAGACCCGATATTCTCTGCATCCTGAGGGCCAGGATTGCAGGGTTCGCGGGTGCCGGGCAGGTAAAAATGGCCGTGCTTATCGGGATCGGTGCCGCCCGGGCACCCTGCCCTGCCCGAGGAGTTATCGCTACTGCCGCCGTCCGAACCGTTGCCGCCGTCGGCGCCCGATATTACCGACTGGCCGTGATGGCCATGCGCTGCAGTGGCTGAAAACGCCACCAGCGCGAATACACAGACCATTAAGCGTCTGCCCATTGCTGCCTCTCCCTTATTGAAATTCCCCGCCCATCGCGTTGACGATGGGATAAGCCGTTGCACCGCGATAAAAAACCGCTTTATCCGCAGGGAGTATAGGGTTAAGACAGAGGGAAAGACAGGGCCGGTGTCTTCAGACATTTCGCACGCAAAATAGCCTTTATGCCGCAGTATGCGCTATCAGAAAATCAATCAGGGCTTTCACCCTTTTCGTTTTACCCGCGTTTTTCGGGTAATAGAGATAAACCGGCGGATAGGTTTTCCAGTAGTCCTCCATCACCGGTAGAAACTGTTCACGATCGGGCTGTAGCCGCCAGATAGGTTCAAACAAGCGGCCAATCCCCAGTCCATGGCGGATACCGTCTGCCATGACGTCAATATCATTGCTGATTAACTGCCCCGGCATCTCCACGGTGAGTTGCTCGCCGTGGTCATTGAGGATCAGCGGCAGGATACGGTGGTTGGTAATAAAGCGATAGCCAATCAGCCGGTGATGGCTGAGATCGGCGGGCGACTCAGGCACGCCATATTCGGCCAGATAGGCTGAGGAGGCATATAACCCTTCGCGAAACGGTTTCATTAACGGGCGGGCGACCACCCCGCCTTCGAGAATATCGCCAAAGCGGATCCCAAGGTCGAATCGTTCTTCAATGATATTGACGGTACCGTCATAGACCGATATTTCCAGCTGGATCCCCGGGTATTGCTGACAGAAAGCCGCCATCGCCGGTTTAAGAATAAGCAGGTAGGCAAAGCGCGAGAGCGTAATTCTCACCGCCCCGGAGGGTTCCCGATTCTGATCGCGGAGGCTCTCCAGCGATGTTTCCAGAACCTCGACCGCCGCAGCGGTTTGCTCCAGCAACTGTTGGCCAGTTTCCGTCAGCTCGATTCGCCGGGTGGTACGCACAAAAAGCGGATGACCGATATGCTCCTCCAGCAACTTGAGGGCATTGCTAACGGACGGCGGCGTGATTTCTAATTTCCTCGCCGCGGCCGAGATATTGCCTTCGCGCGCAATGCTCTGAAAGATGCGTATTTGATTATAAAGGGCGTTATTCATAGCATCTCCTTGCGACAGTCTCGCCTGATTATTAAGTACAGGCTAAATATTCTTAAGTCAATGACCGCCTAATCTTCACTCCCTGTGGCTCGTATACTTTTGTCTCTTCCCGCTGATAACGACTTTCCGGAGACAACGATGCGAATTTTATGTCTGGATATCCCCGCGCCCGGCGCAACGCTGGAACACTATGCGCCGCACCTTACCGCGGAAGCCCTCCATGCCTGGGGGCTGTATAAATCTGGCTTTATCCGCGACATCTATTTCCGTCAGGACCGACCCGGCGTCGCTATTTTCCTAGAGTGCGACACCGTGGAAGAGGCGAATAACATCATGGCCGAATTTCCGCTGGCGAAGGCGGGTTTATTAACCTTCGAGTGTATTCCACTCGGCTCGTTTATTAACTGGGAAACCCTCTTCTCTGCCGAATTTAAACCTCAGGAGTAACGATGAGAAAGCCTCATATCCTTATCGTTTCCGGGCATCCGGATCTTAACCATTCCATCGCCAACGCCACCATCCTCGATGAGCTGGCGACCGCCCTGCCTGATGCGGAAATCCGTCGTCTGGACTGGCTCTATCCGGACGGCAAATTCAACATCGCCGCAGAGCAGGAAAGCCTGCTGCAGGCGGATGTGATTGTCTGGCAGTTTCCCTTTAGCTGGTATGGGCTGCCCGGGTTAATGAAACAGTGGCTGGACGAGGTCTTTGTCCACGGCTTCGCCCATGGCTCAACGGCGAAACTGGGTGGTAAAAAGCTGATCCTCTCCTTCACCACGGGAGCGCCACAGACGCTCTATACCGCTGACGGTTTCTTTGGCCATGCCATTGAGGAGTATCTCCTTCCCTTCGAGACCACGGCCAGGCTGTGCAATCTTGAGCTGCTGGCGCCGGTTTATACCTGCGGCATTAGCTACGCCGACCGGGATGCCGACAAAATCGCTCAGCAAAAAACGCGTGCCCGGGAACACGCGGCCAGACTGATCGCACGGCTTAAAACTCTGGTGGAATAACCCAAAGGGAGAAAATAAAGATGCAGTATACCCGGCTCGGGAAGAGTGACTTACTGGTCTCCCGCATCTGCATGGGATGTATGGGGTTTGGCGATCCGTCAACGGGCCAGCATCGCTGGACGCTGGACGAAACAGCCAGCAGGGAGATCATCCGCTACGCGCTGGAACAGGGCATCAATTTTTACGATACCGCCATCGCCTATCAGAACGGCTCCAGCGAACGGTACGTTGGCCGGGCGCTGCGGGAGATGGCAAAACGCGAGGATGTGGTGCTGGCCACCAAGTTTCTGCCACGAACCGCTGCCCAGATTGCCGGGGGGATCAGCGGAAAACAGGCGATCACCCGCTCGCTTGACCAGAGTCTGCGAAACCTCGGGATGGACTACATCGACCTCTACATTTACCACATTTGGGATTACAACACCCCGGTTATCGACGTGCTGGAGGCGCTGCATGCCGCTGTCGCCGCCGGCAAGGTGCGCGCGATTGGCATTTCCAATTGTTATGCCTGGCAGCTGGCGAAGGCGAACGCCCTTGCCGAACGCGAAGGGCTGACGTCCTTTGTTTCTGTGCAGAGCCACTACAACCTGATTATGCGTGAAGACGAACGAGAGCTGTTCGGGCTGTGCGCGGAAGATAATATCGCTATGACTCCCTATAGCGCGCTGGCCAGCGGCCGTCTCGCCCGCTTAGAAGGCCACACGCGGCGAGCGGTGGAAGATGATTATGCCCGGGGCAAATACGACCGCACGGCAGAGCAGGATCGGAGCATTATTGCCCGCGTCGCCGAACTTGCCGAACGGCATCAGGTCTCCATGACCGAAATTTCGCTGGCCTGGCTGCTGACTAAAGTCACCGCCCCGGTGGTCGGTGCCACGCAAAAGCATCATGTTGACGGCGCGGTCAACGCTGTAGCCCTTCAACTGAGCCCGGAAGAAATCCGCTATCTGGAAGAAGCCTATCAGCCGCACTTCCTCACCGGCGTGATGGCGCAAAACACGCCGCAAACAAAAGACCATCCTCAGGTGTGGACGCGCTAACGATCCGCCCTGTGGATCGGAAAGGAGCAAATATGAAAAACGTGATTGCCGCGGCAGCCTTGTCGCTTGTGCTGTCTGATTTTGCTTATGCCAACGAACAAAGAGATGAAGCTATGATGAAAATTACCCCTTCTACCCTTACGGACGCTGATATTCAAGCGGTGTCGCCGGCGCTGGCGCGCTTCGGCCGCGAGGCCATCAGCAACGACCTCTGGCAACGTGACGCCCTGTCCGCCCGCGACCGTAGCATCGTGACCATGGCGATGCTGATTGCCCGCAACCAGCCAGGAGAGCTGAAGCACTATATTGCCGTCGCGCTCGATAGCGGCGTGACGCCAGCGGAAGTGTCAGAGATCATTACTCACCTCGCCTTCTACGCTGGCTGGCCCAATGCGATGTCAGCCGTCAGCGTCGCTAAAGCCATCTTTGAAGCCAGGGGCGTGACGGCAGAGGCCCTGCCCGCCGCCTCGCCGACGCTGCTGCCCCTCAATGAACAGGTAGAAAAGCAGCGTGCAGATACCGTGGAGAAAAATGTCGGCCCCATTTCGCCTGGCCTGGTTAAATTTACCGCCGACCCGCTGTTTCTCGACCTCTGGCAACGGCCCGCGCTAACGCCCCGCGACAGAAGCCTGGTGACGGTCAGCGCGTTAATCGCCGCCGGACAGAGCGCGCAGATTGGCTACCACCTGAACAGAGCGATGGATAATGGGCTTTCGGCTGAAGAGGCCGGAGAAGTGGTTGCCCAGGCGGCGTTCTACGCGGGATGGCCAAATGCGTTTACCGCTGCTCCTGTGGTCGGTGAGGTATTGCGATCGCGCGAGAGCAAAACTGAATAAAAAAGAATAAAGGGCAGGGAAGCTGTCCTTTATTCGTCGTTAATTGTTAATTTAAAGGTACCACGAGGGTTTTCGATTAGGTCTCACGGAATGAACATAAACGGTCTATCGAAGTATGGAGACTTCGATCGTGAGTCTGTTCAGATCGCTCATTGAGAAAATTTCCGTTCCGTATGCCGTCATGAGTCTCATCCTTTGAAAGCAGCGATCGCTGTGGCGAGACTGTAGCGCGGACATGTCTATTTGGTCAGGCCATGACTGACCTCCCCCCACCGCATATCGCAAGAATTTGCTTTCTCAGCCAGCGGTGACCGGGGTCGCGTTCCATCCTTGGGTGCCACATCTGCGATACCGTAATACGACGGCTTTTGAACGGCAGCTCGAAAACGTGTACCTGGTCCGTTACCTGCTGATTGAGTAAATAGAGTGCGGGTATCATGGCGATAAGATCCGATTCCAGCGCCACGGACAGTGCTGTCGGAAATCCCGGTACGACGCTCGCAATTTTACGTTTTGTCCCCAGTTCGGCCAGCGCATCGTCAACGGATCCGTGCAACGCGCCCTCGGGTGACGCTACCACATGGCCCCAGGCGACATAATCACCCACGCCTATTTCTGCCTGCTTAGCCAGCGGGTGCCCTTTACGCACGACGCCAACAAACCGATCCTCAAACAGTCGTTGCAGCCGTATTTCTGGCCCCATATTACTCTGAACGCCAATCTCCAGATCAACCAGCCCTTCCCGAAGATAGCGCGACGTTTTTTCCGGCTTAGGCGCGAAGCGTATACAGACGTCAGGCGCGGCGTCGGCAACCGCTGCGATGAGCGCAGGCCCAAACGCCACCACAAAACCATCGTTTGCCCTGATGGTAAAAAGACGCGCCAGACTTCGCGCGCAGAACGTTTCCGTTGAGGGCTGCAATACTGCCCTGGCCTCGTGCACTGCACGCCTGGCGCGATCCCGGGTCGCTTCGGCCCACGGGGTCAGTACCATGTTACGCCCGGCGCGCACCAGAATCGGGTCTCCTGTGACATCGCGTAATCTGCTTAATGTTCGGCTCATGGCCGAGGTGCTGAGGTTCAGACGACGTGCCGCACCTGCGACACTCGCTTCACTCAGCAATATGTCGAGAGCTACCAGCAAATTAAAATCGGGATCAGACATTACCCTTTCTCCCAGCACATTAAGATAAGGCGTTTGATGCAACAATAAAGTGAAAATAGTGCGCCTTCCGCCTGGTAAAAGCCATCTTTATAGTTTTGTCATCCATACACTCTTCTCAGAGGACAAATGATGACGCTCTTTTCCAGCCAACCCGGCGACGAAGGACTGCCTGGCCCGGCGCGCGCACGGGTGATGGCCGCAATCATGACCACCACCTTAATGGGCGTGTTTGATGGCACCATGATCAACATTGCCCTGCCCTCAATGGCTCAGGAGATGCAGGTACCTGCCGGTATTGCCGTCTGGTTCGCCAACGGGTATCTGCTGGCGGCTGCGATGACGCTGGCGATATTCGCGGCGCTTGCGGCCCGTCTGGGTTATCGCCCTGTATTTCTGGCGGGCCTGACGACCTTTACCCTTACATCACTGGGTTGCGCGCTGGCGAATAAGCCCGAAGTGCTTATCGGTATGCGCGTGCTTCAGGGGATCGGCGGCGCGGCAACGCTGAGTATTGCCCCCGCAATACTCAGGTCCGTATTTCCCGGACGATTACTTGGCCGCATTCTGGGGTTCCATGCCCTACTCATTGCCTCCAGCTCCGCTATCGGCCCGGTATTGGGTGGTACGATCCTTCACACCCTGAGCTGGCAATGGCTGTTTGCGATAAACGTTCTTCCCGGCACCCTCGCCTTACTGCTGGCGGTCAGAGCGCTGCCGCGGGATGCGATCCGTATGCAGGCGCCCTTCGACACCCTGGGCGCCATATTGTCGGCGCTGCTGTTGGGTTCGACGATCATGGCGGCGAACAGCCTACAGAACGCCACTTATCAATTCGGCAGCCTTTGCTGGATGGCTCTCGCTGCGCTGAGCGGCATGGCTTTTATCTGGCAAATCCGCCGCACGGGTCATCCCTTACTGCCGCCGACCATGTTTAAAAATGAACGTTTTACCCTCGCGGCCTTCACGTCGATGATTGCTTTTGTCAGCCAGGGGATCACCTTTATTGCGCTACCCTTCCTGTTTCAGAGCGAATACGGCTACAGTCCGGTAGTGTCTGCCCTGCTGTTTACGCCGTGGCCATTAGGGATCGTGCTGATTGCGCCGCATGCAGGCCGTTGGGCGGACACGATATCAGCCCCGGCGATATCCACCCTGGGGCTGGTAATATTTGTCGTCGGTTTGATCCTGCTGGCGACGTTACCCGCCAGCCCTTCAATGTGGGATATCTGTCTGCGAAGTCTGGTGTGCGGAATAGGGTTTGGCTGCTTTCAGAGTCCCAATAACCGGGAAATGCTCTCAAACGTTATTCGTGAGCACGCGAGTTATGCGTCCGGTGTTTTATCCATTATGCGCACTTTCGGGCAGTGCCTGGGAGCCGCCGCCGTAGCCGTTCTGCTGGCAGCAGATGAAAGGTCAATTCATGTTGCGCTGTGGAGCGCCGCCGCGGCCTCTGCGGTATCGGTCGTCGTCAGCGCGAGCCGGTTGCGTAAAATCACTCATCCTGCGGAAACAGGATAAGTGCGAAAATATCACTAAACGCTACGACTCCAGCGCCAGCAGCGCAAAACGCCGATCCGGCAACCAAAGTGGAGTCCTCCGTCGGAGTTCAATAGACTAACAGAAAGCTATAACCGCTGATTTTTCAAGGTAAAAATGAGTTGGGTAGACTTCAGGAGACTTGAAATTGGAGCGGGCGAAGGGAATCGAACCCTCGTATAGAGCTTGGGAAGCTCTCGTTCTACCATTGAACTACGCCCGCGAAGAGGTGCGAGAAGCATTATAGCCCTTACGCACCCTGTGACAAGCCTGCCGGATGCTGACTGGCGATAAAATAACCTTTTAGCACTTAGGTTTACTTCCCTGCGGCGGCAGGTAACGCAGCGGATCGATGGCCGTCGCCCGGTAGCGGATCTGGAAATGCAGCCGCACTGAGTCGGCATCCGTACTGCCCATCGTGGCAATTTGCTGGCCGGCCTTCACGCTCTGGCCATTATTCACCATTAGCTTATCGTTGTGGGCATAGGCGGTGATGTAATCCTCGCTGTGCTTAATCATGATCAGATTGCCATAGCCGCGCAGCTGATTGCCGACGTAGACCACCTTGCCCGCCCCGGCGGCATACACCGGCTGACCGCGGGTTCCGGCGATATCAATGCCTTTATTGCCGCCATCGGCGGTGGAATAAGGCAGGACCACTTTGCCGCTGGTCGGCCAGCGCCAGCAGCGCTGTCCCACCGGCGGCCAGGAGGACTGAGGTACTGCGGACGAAGGCGTGGCCGCCGCGGTGCGCGTAGAGGAAGATTTTTTCTTCGTTGTCTTCGTTGAACTGCTGCCGTTAAGCTTCAGCTTCTGCCCCACCTCAATGGTGTAAGGCGGGGAGATGTTATTCAGGCGGGCCAGATCGCGAACGCTGGTGCCGGTGGTGCGGGAGATGCCATACAGGGTATCGCCGCGTTTAACGGTGTAGGTCGTACCGGAATCGGAGGTGCTGGAGCAGCCAGCCAGCGCCAGGCTTACCACCAGCATCAGTGTCATATAAACGCGTTTCATCATCAGGCATCCTGCACTTAACACAACCACTTACCTCGCAATCAGGGCGAATATCATACCAGTCCGCGGCGCAGGGCGTCATCCCTGATGGCAAAACCAATATCCCCTGGCCATCGGATATGGCCAGCGACGAACAGCGATTGCTGTTGGTGCCGCACGTCATGAGGGTCTTCCCCAACATGCGGGTGGCCGCTCACAGAGCCGCCTCCAGGGCTTGTTTTGGTAATGCCTTTCTGCCATTTATGGGCTAACCTAGTGGCCTGAGTACATGACCCGGCGGGTTTGTGCCGGGTCTTTATTTATTTTCAGGAGTCGTCATGGCCGGGGAACACGTCATTTTACTGGATGAGCAGGATCAGCCTGCCGGTATGCTGGAGAAGTATGCCGCCCATACGCTTGATACCCCTTTACATCTCGCGTTTTCCTGCTGGCTGTTTAACCAGCAGGGTCAGTTGCTGGTCACTCGTCGTTCGTTGGGCAAAAAAGCCTGGCCCGGGGTATGGACCAACTCGGTCTGCGGACACCCCCAGCAGGGCGAGACCTTCGAGCAGGCCGTCACGCGCCGCTGCCGCTTCGAACTCGGCGTGGAGATCGCCGATATCGCGCCGGTTCACCCGGCCTTCCGCTACCGGGCGGTCGCCCCAAACGGTATCGTTGAGAACGAAGTATGTCCGGTGTATGCCGCGCGCGTGGTGAGCGAAGTACAGCCTAATGACGATGAAGTCATGGATTATCAGTGGGTTGACCTGGCAACGATGTTAAGCGCGCTGGCCGCCACGCCCTGGGCGTTTAGCCCGTGGATGGTGCTGGAAGCGGAAAATCGGGACGCCCGCCAGGCGCTGACCGACTTTGTTGCGCGTCTGCGCGGGTAAGCTGACTCGTCTCGCTGCCGCCACCACCCGGCGTAAAAAGCGGCGCCATAACTGTCATCGTTGCCTGGCGGCGCTACGCTTGCACAGGCCTACGGTTCTGCGCTGTTGCGTAGCCCGGATAAGGCGTTTACGCCGCCATCCGGGAGCCCCCGGCCTGCGCTGAGTCGGGTTACGCCAGCCTTCAGACCTCACGTCAGACATAAAAAAACCCGGCAAGCCGGGTTTTTTTGCAATGCACAAGACGCGATTATTTCTGCGGACGCATTGCCGGGAAGAGGATCACGTCGCGGATGGTGTGGCTGTTAGTGAACAACATCACCATGCGGTCGATACCAATACCCAGACCGGCGGTCGGCGGCAGGCCGTGCTCCAGCGCGGTCACGTAGTCTTCATCGTAGAACATTGCTTCGTCGTCGCCTGCGGCTTTCGCATCAACCTGATCCTGGAAGCGCTGCGCCTGGTCTTCGGCGTCGTTCAGCTCGCTAAAGCCGTTACCGATCTCACGGCCGCCAATGAAGAATTCAAAGCGGTCGGTGATTTCCGGGTTCACGTCGTTACGGCGCGCCAGCGGAGAAACTTCCGCCGGGTATTCGGTGATGAAGGTCGGCTGAATCAGGTGCGCTTCCGCCACTTCTTCGAAGATCTCGGTCACGATACGGCCCAGACCCCAGCTCTTCTCCACTTTGATGCCGATAGACTCAGCGATCGCTTTCGCGGAATCGAAGTTATCCAGATCCGCCATCTCGGTTTCCGGACGGTATTTCTTGATCGCTTCGCGCATGGTCAGTTTTTCAAACGGCTTGCCGAAGTCGAACACCTGGTCGCCGTAAGGCACTTCGGTGTTGCCCAGGATGTCCTGCGCCAGGGTGCGGAACAGGGATTCGGTCAGCTCAATCAGATCTTTGTAATCCGCATAAGCCATGTAGAGTTCCATCATGGTGAACTCTGGGTTATGACGAACGGAGATCCCTTCGTTACGGAAGTTACGGTTGATCTCGAAGACGCGTTCGAAGCCGCCCACCACCAGACGCTTGAGGTACAGTTCCGGCGCGATACGCAGGTACATGTCCAGATCCAGCGCGTTATGATGGGTGATGAACGGACGCGCGGAAGCGCCGCCCGGGATCACCTGCATCATCGGGGTTTCCACTTCCATAAAGCCGCGGCCAACCATGAACTGACGGATGCCCGCCAGGATCTGCGAACGCACTTTGAAGGTCTTGCGCGATTCATCGTTGGAGATCAGGTCGAGGTAACGCTGACGATAGCGCGCTTCCTGATCCTGCAGGCCATGGAACTTGTCCGGTAACGGGCGCAGGGCTTTGGTCAGCAGACGCAGCTCGGTGCAGTGGATAGACAACTCACCGGTTTTGGTCTTGAACAGCTTACCGCGGGCGGCAATGATGTCGCCGAGGTCCCATTTTTTGAACTGGTCGTTGTAAACGCCTTCCGCCAGATCGTCACGCGCCACGTACAGCTGGATGCGGCCGCCAACGTCCTGCAGGGTGACGAAGGACGCTTTACCCATGATACGACGGGTCATCATGCGGCCAGCCACGGCCACTTCAACGTTCAGCGCTTCCAGCTCTTCGTTTTCTTTGCCATCGAAGTCAGCGTGCAGTTGGTCAGAGGTATGGTCACGACGGAAATCGTTCGGGAAAGCGACGCCCTGCTCACGCAGCGCAGCCAGCTTCTCGCGACGGGTTTTCAGTTCATTATTAAGGTCAATTGCCGCGTCAGCGCCCTGTGCTTGTTGTTCAGACATGTTGGTTCCTCATAACCCTGCTTTCAAACTTGCTTCGATAAATTGGTCCAGGCTGCCGTCGAGCACCGCCTGAGTGTTGCGGGTTTCCACCCCGGTACGCAGATCTTTAATACGCGAGTCATCCAACACGTAAGAGCGGATCTGGCTGCCCCAGCCGATATCGGACTTGTTGTCTTCCATCGCCTGCTTCTCGGCATTTTTCTTCTGCATCTCCAGCTCATAAAGCTTCGCTTTCATCTGCTTCATGGCCTGGTCTTTGTTTTTGTGCTGCGAACGGTCGTTCTGGCACTGCGTTACCAACCCGGTCGGGATGTGGGTAATACGCACCGCGGATTCTGTACGGTTAACGTGCTGCCCACCGGCGCCGGAGGCGCGGTATACGTCAATGCGCAGGTCGGCCGGGTTAATTTCGATATCGATATCGTCTTCGACTTCCGGGTAAACGAACGCGGAGCTGAAGGAGGTATGTCGGCGGCCGCCGGAATCGAACGGGCTCTTACGCACCAGACGATGAACGCCGGTTTCGGTACGCAGCCAGCCGTAGGCGTAATCACCAATGATCTTGATGGTCACGGATTTAATCCCTGCGACTTCACCTTCGGATTCTTCGATGATTTCGGTCTTAAAGCCGCGCGCTTCCGCCCAGCGCAGGTACATGCGCATCAGCATGCTGGCCCAGTCCTGGGCTTCGGTGCCGCCGGAACCGGCCTGAATATCAAGGTAGCAATCGGCGCTGTCGTATTCG
Source organism: Klebsiella sp. 54 (assembly GCF_018223875.1). Taxonomy (NCBI): domain Bacteria; kingdom Pseudomonadati; phylum Pseudomonadota; class Gammaproteobacteria; order Enterobacterales; family Enterobacteriaceae; genus Klebsiella; species Klebsiella sp. 54. Next base: position 328,817 of record NZ_JAGRRA010000006.1, on the reverse strand, counting down.
CCGGAGAACATGCGGCGGAACTCAAGCTGCGCCAGCTTCTCTTCCAGCGTATCCAGCTCGGCGACGGCTTCGTTGAAGGTCTCTTCGTCGTCCGCTTCCACGGCCAGATCCAGCAGGCCGGCAACGTCTTCCAGCCCCTGGGACATCTGATCCAGGGTATCTACGATGGCTTCCAGGGAAGAACGCTCTTTACCCAGCGCCTGAGCGCGTTCAGGTTCGTTCCAGACGTCCGGCTGTTCCAGCTCGGCGTTTACTTCTTCGAGACGCTCTTTCTTGGCATCGTAGTCAAAGATACCCCCTAAGAACGTCGGAGCGCTCCGTGAGGTCCTGAATGCGGTTTTTTACCGGATTTATTTCAAACATGGTCGGTTTCTTTTAATGGATTTGTCAAAATGCGGTGATAAGAGCGGAATTCTACCGGATTCGCGCCCTTATTCATACACTGTTGTCAATTTGGCCAGAGGTGATCGATGATCAGCTGCAGGCTGCGGTTGCCGCGGAACTCATTGATGTCGAGCTTGTAGGCTAACTGGACTTCGCGCACGCCGTTGTCGGGCCAGATGGAAGTATCCACGTTGAAGGCGATACCGTCCAGCAGGGGGCCGCCGTCAACTGGCTCGACCATCACCTTCAGGTGACGCTCGCCCACTAGCCGCTGCTGCAGCAGACGGAAACGGCCGTCAAAGAGTGGTTCCGGGAACATCTGTCCCCACGGCCCGGCGTCGCGCAGCATCTGCGCTACTTCCATGCTCATCTCCGCCGCCGTCAGCGGGCCGTCGGAGACCACCTCGCCCTGCAACAGCGCGGGATCCAGCCACTCGGTCACCAGCTCGCCGAAGCGCTGCTGAAACTCCTCAAAGCGCGCCTCTTCCAGCGATAATCCTGCCGCCATCGCGTGGCCGCCGAACTTCAGGATCAGCCCCGGATAGAGCGTATCAAGGCGCTCCAGCGCATCGCGCATATGCAGCCCCTGAATGGAGCGGCCGGAGCCTTTCAGCGTGCCGTCGCCGGTGGGCGCAAAGGCGATCACCGGCCGGTGGAAACGTTCCTTAATTCGCGAGGCGAGGATGCCGACCACCCCCTGGTGCCACTGCGGATGGTACATCGCCAGCCCGCCGGGCAGGGTGTCGCTACTGCGTTCCAGCTGTTGACACAGGGTCAACGCTTCCGCCTGCATCCCCTGCTCGATCTCTTTGCGCGTCTGGTTGAGCGCGTCAAGCTCGTTGGCTAACACGCGCGCTTCGCCGATGTTATCGCACAGCAGCAGCGCGACGCCGACCGACATGTCGTCCAGCCGTCCCGCCGCGTTCAGGCGCGGCCCGAGGGCGAAACCGAGGTCGCTGGCCGCCAGCTTTTGCGGATCGCGGTTGGCAATCTCCAGCAGCGCCTTAATGCCGGGCCGGCACTTACCGGCGCGAATGCGGCTTAACCCCTGCCAGGTGAGAATACGGTTGTTAGCATCCAGCGGCACGACGTCGGCAACGGTGCCAAGCGCCACCAAATCCAGCAGCTCGGCAAGGTTCGGCGCGGCGATGCCGCGGGCGTCGAACCAGCCGTTATCACGCAGAAAGGTGCGCAGCGCCAGCATCAGATAGAACGCCACCCCCACCCCGGCCAGCGATTTCGATGGGAAGTCGCAATCGCGCAGGTTAGGGTTAACGATGGCCTCCGCCGCCGGCAGCGTCTCCCCCGGCAGGTGGTGATCGGTCACCAGCACCGGGATCCCCAGGGCATGGGCATGATCGACGCCGGCATGGGACGAGATCCCATTGTCGACGGTCATGATCATCTGCGCGCCGCGGGCGTGAGCCTGATCGACCACTTCCGGGCTTAAGCCGTAGCCGTCTTCAAAACGGTTCGGCACCAGGTAGGAGACGTTGCCGTAGCCCAGCGCGCGCAGGGCCAGCACGCTGAGCGCGGTGCTGGTGGCGCCGTCGGCGTCAAAATCGCCGACCACGACAATGTGCAGCCCTTTCTGGAATGCGTCGTGCAGCATCCCGACCGCTTTTTCAACGCCGGTGAGCTGTGTCCAGGGGAGCATGCCTTTGACGCTGCGCTCCAGCTCCTGGGCGCTGCGCACCCCGCGGCTGGCATACAGCCGCTGCAGCAGCGGCGGCAGATCGGCGGGTAAATCGACGCCGTCAACCGCCTCGCGGCGGCGTAGTTGTATCTGTTGTTTCACGCGAATCAGTTACCGCTTGTCTGTTTTTTATGCTCGTCGAGGAACGCCTTCAGCTCTTTCGGCCCCTGATAGCCCGGCAGCACCATGCCGTTGCTGAGGACCATCGCCGGGGTGCCGTTGACGCCCATTTGCACGCCGAGGGTGTAATGTTTGGCGATATCCACGCTGCAGCTCGCCGGCTGCACGCCCTTGCCGTTCATGGCGTCATCCAGCGCTTGGTTGCGATCTTTCGCGCACCAGATGGCCTTCATGTCCTGCTCCGCCTGGCTCTGCAGTCCCTGGCGCGGGAAGGCCAGGTAGCGCACGGTGATCCCCAGCGCGTTGTAGTCGCTCATCTGCTCATGCAGCTTGTGGCAATAACCGCAGGTGATGTCGGTGAAGACGGTAATGACGTGTTGCTCCTTCGGCGCTTTGTAGACAATCATTTCGTTGCTCAGCGCGTTCAGCTTCCCCAGCAGCAGCTGGTTAGTGACGTTGACCGGCTGCGCGCCGCTCACGTCGTACATCGGCCCCTGGATGATGTGCTTGCCATCGTCGGTGACATACAGCACGCCGCTGTCGGTCAGCACCGTGCTCATCCCGGAAACCGGCGACGGTTGAATATCGGTGCTCTGTACACCCAGCTTCGCCAGCGACTGTTTAATTGCCGCGCTATCGGCATGCGCCGCCCCGGAAAGGGAAGCCGCCAGCAGGGTGAACATCAATAAACCTTTTTTCATACTCAGTCCTTTTATTCAGCACTCACGCCCGCGGGTGGTGCTGTTGATGAAGTTGTCGCAGACGCTCGGTCGCCACGTGGGTGTAAATCTGCGTGGTGGAGAGATCGCTGTGTCCTAACAGCATCTGCACCACACGCAGGTCGGCGCCATGATTGAGCAAATGCGTGGCGAACGCATGGCGCAACACGTGCGGGGAGAGCTTTTCGCTGTCGATCCCCGCCAGCACGGCATAGTGTTTAATCCGGTGCCAGAAGGTCTGGCGCGTCATCTGCTGGGCGCGCTGACTGGGAAATAAGACATCCGACGCCACGCCGTTCAGCAGCCAGGGGCGACCATACTCGAGGTAATTTTCCACCCACAGTACCGCCTCTTCCCCCAGCGGCACCAGCCGCTCTTTGTTGCCTTTCCCCACCACCCGCAGCACGCCCTGTCGCAGGCTGATGTCGCTCATCGTCAGCCCCACCAGCTCCGAAACGCGCAGGCCGGTGGCATACAGCACCTCCAGCATCGCTTTATCGCGCAATTCCAGCGGCTGCTCCACCAGCGGGGCCTGCAGCAGACGCTCAACCTGCGCCTCACTGAGATCCTTCGGCAGCCGCTGCGGCAGCTTTGGCGAGGCCAGCAGCGCGCTGGGGTCGTCCGGGCGAATTTTTTCCCGGTACAGATGCTGGAAGAAGCGACGCACAGCGCTCAGCAGGCGCGCGGTGCTGGTGGCTTTATAGCCGCCGGACTGCCGCTCGGCCAGCAGCGCCTGCAGGTCGTCGCTGCCGACGCTTGCCAGCGACAGACCGCGATGGTGCAGCCACTCCACGAGCATCGTCAAATCACGACGATAGGCGCTGAGCGTATTCTCCGCCAGGTTGCGCTCCAGCCAAAGGGCATCGAGAAACTGTTCGATTAGTGCCAGATCCTGTTTCACATCGGCCTCTTTGTTCGTTAAACGCTCTCATTATGCCTTAAGAGGACGCCTTTCTGGTACACTGCCCGCCATTCACGGCAAGAATCGAGATGTTTACGCGATGAATATAGGTCTGTTTTACGGCTCCAGTACCTGCTATACCGAAATGGCCGCGGAGAAAATCCGCGATATCATCGGCCCCGAGCTGGTGACGCTGCACAATCTGAAAGATGACTCCCCCGCGCTGATGAGCCAGTACGACGTACTGATCCTCGGCATCCCGACCTGGGATTTCGGCGAAATTCAGGAAGACTGGGAAGCGGTCTGGGACCAGCTGGACACCCTGGACCTGGAGGGCAAAATCGTCGCGCTCTACGGCATGGGCGATCAGTTGGGCTACGGCGAATGGTTCCTTGACGCGCTGGGCATGCTGCATGACAAGCTGGCGACCAAAGGCGTGAAGTTTGTCGGCTACTGGCCAACCGAAGGCTATGAGTTCACCAGCCCGAAACCGGTGATCGCGGATGGCCAACTGTTCGTTGGCCTGGCGCTGGATGAAACCAACCAGTACGACCTGAGCGACGAGCGCATCCAGAGCTGGTGCGAGCAGATCCTCGGCGAAATGGCCGAACACTTTTCCTGACGCGGCTTACTCCTGCGCCGGTTTTTGCAGCACCAGCCGGCGCAGGTCCCGCCACTCTCCGGCATCCATGCTGTCCGCCGCCAGCCACAGATGCTGACCGCGTCGGGTATCGACATGGCGCAAACGCAGCAGCATTCCGCTGTTGATGACCCACGGCGTCCCGAGGATCTCCCAGTCGGCGTTTTGCCAGCGCAGCCGGGAATCGGTGAGCAGTTTTATCTCCCCGCGACGGGCATGGATCCGTCGCTGGCTGCGCACACAGTCAAAGACCACCAGCGACAGCAGCAGCAGCCAGATCGGGGTGTAGCTTAACGGCCAGGGAACCAGCAGCACCAGCGCCGCCACAACGCCGTGGAGCAGCAGAGAAAACCACTGCGCGCGCCAGGAGATACGGAGATCAGATTGCCACAGGACCACGTTCCCGATTCCGTGTCTGAATTAAGGTTACCATCCGCTGCAGCTCCGCATCGGCCGGTTTGCCATGGTTCATCAGCCAGTTGAATAGATCCGGATCGTCATTTTCCAGCAGGCGAATGAACAGCTGTTTGTCAGCGTCGCTGAGGGTATCGTACTCATACTCAAAGAACGGCATGATGGAGATGTCGAGTTCGCGCATCCCGCGGCGGCATGCCCAGTGGATACGAGCTTTATTGTTAATGTCCATGTTGACCTTCCAGCAGCAAAATATTGGTTAGTTTAACCCGTTTTCTGCCGTAACTTTACAGGAATATCGCTGAATGCGAGCATCCTTCCATAAAAACCATAAAATAATGATGGGCTTATTGTTTTCCCACGCCGGGCCTTCACCAAACGTCAGCGCACAAATGGCCTGTTGAAAGCACTTGCAATGCACTATAGCTCTTTTACCATTGGTCACACACACTGCGTTAAGCGATTCAGGATATGACTATGGCTTTTACACCTTTTCCTCCGCGTCAGCCTTCCTCTTCCGCTCGTCTGCCGTTAACGCTGATGACCCTGGATGACTGGGCGCTGGCGACGATTAGCGGGCCAGACAGCGAAAAATACCTGCAGGGGCAGATTACCGCCGATGTGAGCAGTCTCACCGATGCTCAGCATCTGCTTGCCGCCCACTGTGACGCCAAAGGCAAGATGTGGAGCAACCTGCGCGTATTCCGTCGCGACGGCGGCTTCGCGTGGATTGAACGCCGCAGCCTGCGCGACGCGCAGCTGACCGAGCTGAAAAAATATGCCGTCTTCTCCAAAGTCACCATCGCCGCCAACGACGATCTGGTTCTGCTGGGGGTGGCCGGCTTCCAGGCGCGCGCCGCGCTGGCGCCGCTGTTCGCCGCTCTGCCCGACGCCGCCACTCCGGTGGTCAGCGAAGGCGCCACCAGCCTGCTGTGGTTTGAGCACCCGGGCGAGCGCTTCCTGCTGGTGACCGATGTCGACACCGCCAACCGCGTCACCGACGCGTTGCGCGGCGAAGCGCAGCTCAACAACAGCCAGCAGTGGCTGGCGCTGAATATTGAAGCCGGTCTGCCGGTTATCGACAGCGCCAACAGCGGGCAGTTCATTCCGCAGGCCACCAACCTGCAGGCGCTGGGCGGCATCAGCTTCAAAAAAGGCTGCTACACCGGTCAGGAGATGGTGGCGCGGGCGAAATTCCGCGGCGCCAATAAGCGCGCGCTGTGGACGCTGTCAGGTACCGCCAGCCGGGTGCCGGAAGCCGGGGAAGACCTGGAGCTGAAGATGGGCGACAACTGGCGCCGCACCGGTACGGTGCTGGCAGCCGTACAGTTGGATGACGGAAGCCTGATGGTCCAGGTAGTGATGAATAATGACATGGAACCGGACAGCGTGTTCCGCGTGCGCGACGATGCCGGCAGTCTGAGCATCAAACCATTGCCGTATTCGCTGGAAGAAGATTAAGGAAAAGTTCCCGGCTTGCGGCGCTTGCGCCTTAGCCGGGCTACCCGGCCGCAGAGTATCGTAGCCACGGTAAGCGCAGCGCCACCGTGGGATGTTTATCAGGACTGGCCGATGTAAAGATAAATCGCCAGGAAGTGACACACGCTGCCGCCGAGCACGAAGCCGTGCCAGATAGCGTGGTTATAGGGAATACGTTTGCAGACGTAGAAGATGACCCCCAGTGAGTACACCACCCCGCCAACCGCCAGCAGCGTTACGCCACCCACCGCCAGCTTCACCGCCAGCTGATAGACCACAATAAGCGACAGCCAGCCCATGGTCAGATAGGTCACCAGCGACAGAATTTTAAAGCGGTGCGCGATGGTCAGCTTAAACAGGATCCCCAGCAGCGCCAGGCTCCAGATGACGATCATCAGCCCCTTCGCCAGCGGCGAGTTCAGCCCCACCAGCAAAAACGGCGTATAGGTCCCGGCGATTAACAAGTAGATAGCGCAGTGGTCGAATTTCTTCAGCCACTGTTTCGCCCGCTGATGCGGGATCGCGTGATAGAGCGTGGAGGCGAGGAACAGCATAATCATGCTGCCGCCGTACAGGCTGTAGCTGGTGATCGCCGTCGCGCTGGCGTTGGTGTCCACCGCCTGCACCAGCAATAGCACGAGCCCGACGATACCGAACACCAGCCCGATCCCGTGGCTGATGCTGTTGGCAACTTCCTCTGCCAGAGAATATCCCTGAGTGATTAATGGTTTGCGCACCATATTGGACTCCTGAAAACAAGAACGCTTTCATTGCTCACTTAGGGTAACTGAGAATGATTCCAGTGAACACCTGTTAGCTAAAATAAAAAGATGTATATTTGTAAATACATTAAAATCAAAAGGTTAAATTTTTATTTCAACTCACAGCTGTTCCTGCTTACCTTAAAGCGTTTTGAATTCAATGACATAAAACTGGCTCTCGCCAGGATAGATGTCGCTGATGACCTGCCGCAGCTGCCCCAGGGTCATATTCTCCTGTTGAGCATGCTGTTCAGTCAGCGTATCGAGGGTCACTGTCGAGGTCGCGGTCACGGCGATGGTGCAAAAATAGCCGTCGTCTTCATAGCGCCCAACGCGCAGCACATCGCCGACCTTAAAGTGCGACTCCGCCGCATCGCGAATAGTAATGGTTTTGCGCCCGGCGAGGATGTCGTTCTGAAAACGCTGAAAAAAGGTAATGTCATTGGCCTGCATGATATAATTCCGTCCTGGTCATTATGAATTGTGAGTTCGCCCTGTGAGTATGTTCTCCCACGCCGCTGTCGCCAGTCTCAATAATCTTGAGATGATGGTCTACCACTACGTCATAAAGAATCGCGACAAAGTGATGTACATGACCATCCGCGAACTGGCCGAAGCCGCCGGCGTCTCCACCACCACCGTGTTGCGCTTCTGCCGCAAACTGCAGTGCGAGGGCTACTCTGAATTTCGCGTACGTTTTAAATTATATCTTGAGCAGAACGAGCCTCAACAGGCAAATATCGGCGCCAGTGAAATCATGAGCTTTTTTAAAAGCGTTAATAATGACGAGTTCGATGGGTTACTAGACCAGGCCGTCGATATTATTCTCGCCTCAGAACGTATTATTTTTGTCGGCGCGGGCACCTCGGGCGCGCTGGCGAAATACGGCGCCCGTTTCTTCTCCAACGTCGGGAAATTTAGCAACCATATTGACGACCCCTATTTTCCGGTGACCAACGATATGGCCCGCAACGCGCTGGCGATCGTGCTTTCCGTCTCCGGCGAAACAGAAGAGATCCTGCGTTTCGCCAGCCAGTTCAGCCTGCATCATTGCAAGGTGATGTCGATTACCAGTCACGAGCATTCGCGGCTGGCCAAACTGGCCGATTTCAATCTCTCCTGGCACGTCCCGCAGACCCGCATTGGCGGCGTCTACGATATTACCACGCAAATTCCAGTGATCTATATTCTCGAATCGCTCGGGCGTAAATTAGCGCGCAAAATCAGCTAAAAATAACAGCCTGTTTTTTTGATGTAACATATTACCTTTGGAGAAATTTGTTATATCGTGACATTCAATTTCACTTTGCTAGACTCGAGCGCAATAGTTATTAGAGAGATTAGCCAGGATGAAAAAATTAACCCTTCCGAAAGATTTTTTATGGGGCGGCGCGGTTGCCGCGCATCAGGTTGAAGGCGGCTGGGATCAGGGCGGCAAAGGCCCCAGCATCTGCGACGTGCTGACCGGCGGGGCGCACGGCGTGCCGCGTGAAATCACCCACCAGGTGGAAGCCGGCAAATATTACCCCAACCACCAAGCGGTCGATTTCTACGGCCGCTACAAAGAAGACATCAAACTGTTCGCCGAGATGGGCTTCAAATGCTTCCGCACCTCCATCGCCTGGACCCGCATCTTCCCGCAGGGTGACGAAACCCAGCCGAATGAAGAGGGACTGAAGTTCTACGACGACATGTTCGACGAGCTGCTGAAATACAACATCGAGCCGGTGATCACCCTCTCCCACTTCGAGATGCCCCTGCACCTGGTGCAGCAGTACGGCGGCTGGACCAACCGCAAAGTGGTCGATTTCTTTGTGCGCTTTGCCGAAGTAGTTTTCGAGCGCTATAAGCACAAAGTGAAATACTGGATGACCTTCAACGAGATCAACAACCAGCGCAACTGGCGCGCGCCGCTGTTCGGCTACTGCTGCTCCGGGGTGGTCTATACCGAGCATGACAATCCGGAAGAGACCATGTACCAGGTGCTGCACCATCAGTTCGTCGCCAGCGCGCTGGCGGTGAAAGCGGCGCGGCGCATCAACCCGGACATGCAGGTCGGCTGCATGCTGGCGATGGTCGCCCTCTACCCTTACTCCTGCAAACCGGAAGATGTCATGTTTGCCCAGGAGTCGATGCGCGAGCGCTACGTCTTTACCGACGTCCAACTGCGCGGTTACTACCCGAGCTATGTGCTGAATGAGTGGGAGCGCCGCGGCTTCAACATCAAGATGGAAGATGGCGATGCGCAGATCCTGCGCGAAGGCACTTGCGCTTACCTCGGCTTCAGCTACTACATGACCAACGCGGTGAAAGCCGAAGGCGGCACCGGCGACGCCATTTCCGGCTTCGAAGGCAGCGTGCCGAACCCGCACGTCAAAGCCTCCGACTGGGGCTGGCAGATTGACCCGGTCGGTCTGCGCTATTCCCTGTGTGAACTGTATGAGCGCTACCAGAAGCCGCTGTTTATCGTCGAGAACGGCTTTGGCGCCTACGATAAAGTCGAAGCCGACGGCAGCATCAACGATGACTACCGCATCGACTATCTGCGCGCCCACATCGAAGAGATGATCAAAGCGGTCACTTATGACGGCGTCGATCTGATGGGCTATACCCCATGGGGCTGCATCGACTGCGTCTCCTTCACTACCGGGCAGTACAGCAAACGCTACGGCTTCATCTACGTCAACAAACACGACGACGGCACCGGCGACATGTCCCGCTCGCGCAAGAAGAGCTTTAACTGGTACAAAGAAGTCATCGCCAGCAACGGCGAGAATCTGTAATTGACCGCCCTCTCCCGGCCGGGAGAGGGCAAATCGCTTATCTGCCAGACACTTCTTTACAGCTTTACCATTGCCAAAACGCGTTCGCCCGATAAGATAGGCCTCGTGAATATTTGAGGCGCTCATGATTAAGCGACAACGCAAAGCCATTCTTTTTGTCCTCCTGGCCTGTCTGGTGGTGCTGGTCTGCACCGCCCAGCGAATGGCCGGGATGCACGCGCTGGTCATGAACCTCACCGCCGACAGCCCGTCACTACAGCAAACCCAGGATAAAGCCGACGCGCCGGTCACGCCGTGCGAACTCAGCGCCAAGTCGCTGATGGCCGTCCCGCCGATGCTGTTTGAAGGGGCGCTGTTGGCTATCACCCTGCTGCTGGCGGTGCTGGCGGCGATCCCGCCGCGTATCGAGCGCCAGTGGCCTCCCCGCGTTATCTCCCCGCCCCGATTGCGGGTGCATCTGCGATTATGCGTCTTCCGTGAGTGACTGATTTTCCTGACAGTTCAGGTTAATTCATCATTTATGGAGCAAATTTATGTCTATGTTATTCAGGCGACTACTGGTCTGCCTGCTTTGGCTATGGCTGCCCGTCAGTCAGGCCGCCGACAGCGGCTGGCTACGCGCCGCCGACAATCAACACGCCAGCGTCCGCCTGCGGGCGCAAACCGAGAGCAATGGCGATACCCGCCTGCTTTTAGACGTGGCGCTGGAAAAGGGCTGGAAAACCTACTGGCGCTCGCCGGGGGAAGGCGGCATCGCGCCGGCTATCGCCTGGCGCACGCCGCTGGAGGTTGACTGGCGCTGGCCGACGCCGCAGCGCTTCGACGTCGCGGGCATTTCCACTCAGGGCTATCACGGTGACGTCAGCTTCCCGATGACGCTGCGCGGGAAGATACCGCCGACGCTCAGCGGCGTACTGACGTTATCCACCTGCAGCAATGTCTGCATTCTTACTGACTATCCCTTTTCGCTGGATATGACGGCCCCGCCAGGGGAGGGTTTTGGCTACGATTTCACCCGCGCGATGGGCACGCTGCCGCTGGGCGATGGTCTGACTTCGCAGCTGACCGCCAGCTACGTCAGCGGCAAACTGACGGTGACCGCTCGCCGCGATGCCGGCTGGCAGCAGCCAGCGCTGTTTATCGACAGCATGGAGGATGTCGATTTCGGCAAGCCGAGCTTTACCAGCCGCGGCGATACGCTGACCGCCACCATACCGGTCACCGATAGCTGGGGCGAAGCGGCACCGGATCTGCGCGGTAAAACCTTGTCGCTGGTGCTGGCGGATAGCGGCCAGGCGCAGGAAAGCCAGATCGCCATCAGCGCCGGCAGCGCCGCGCCGGAGCTGACGTTAGGCTGGGTGCTGCTGATGGCGTTGGCCGGGGGGCTTATCCTCAATGTGATGCCTTGCGTGCTGCCAGTGCTGGCCATGAAGCTCGGCTCGCTGGTGCAAACCGAACATCGCGAACGCGGCGCGGTACGCCGACAGTTCCTCGCCTCGGCGTGCGGGATCGTCGTCTCGTTCCTGGCGCTGGCGCTGATGATGACCGCGCTACGCCTGGGTAATCAGGCGCTCGGCTGGGGGATCCAGTTCCAGAGCCCGTGGTTTATCGGCGCGATGGCGCTGGTGATGATCCTGTTCAGCGCCAGTCTGCTGGGGCTGTTCGAAATCCGCCTCTCCTCCAGCGCCAGTACCTTCCTCGCCACCCGCGGCGGCAACGGCTTAATGGGCCATTTCTGGCAGGGCGCCTTCGCCACCCTGCTGGCGACCCCCTGCACCGCGCCGTTCCTTGGCACCGCCGTGTCGGTGGCGCTGGTGGCGCCTCTGCCGCTGCTGTGGGGCATTTTCTTCGCCATGGGGATCGGCATGAGCCTGCCGTGGCTGCTGATCGTTGCCTTGCCGGGGCTGGCGCAACGACTGCCACGTCCCGGCCGCTGGATGAATCATCTGCGCGTACTGCTGGGGCTAATGATGCTTGGTTCAGCGCTATGGCTGGTCAGCCTGCTGACGATCCACATCGGCCGTACGCCGGTGCTTACCCTGCTGGTAATTCTGGCCATCGCCCTGCTGCTGGCCACCGCCTGGCGCTACCGCTGGCGGACGGCGCTGCGCGCGGGCGCCCTGGCCATCGTGGTGGCGGGCGCCGTCGCCTTAGTCTCCCGATCTGACGGCGAGGGCCCGCGCCGCGACCGGGTTAACTGGCAGCCGCTCAGCGAGCAGGCTATCGCCAGCGCCCTGGCGGAACATAAGCGGGTGTTTATTGATGTCACCGCCGACTGGTGCGTGACCTGTAAAGCCAATAAATACAACGTGCTGCTGCGCGATGACGTCCAGCAGGCGCTGTTAGCGCCGGACGTGGTCGCCCTGCGCGGCGACTGGAGCCGACCCTCCGCCACGATTAGTCAGTTTTTAACCACTCGCGGCAGCGCTGCGGTGCCGTTTAACCAGATTTACGGACCGGGATTGCCGCAGGGAGAGATCCTGCCTGCGCTGTTAGATCGCGAACACCTTCTCGCCACCCTGTCCGTCGCCCAAGGAAAATAACATGAGAGCTATCACCGCCTTATTGCTGCTGTGCATATCCGCCTTCAGCTTCGCCGCCCCGGCGGAAGAACCACAAGCAAACGCTAATGACCAGCTGGCGCAGCTGCTGTTTAACGATCCGAACAGCCCGCGCACCGGCGCGAAAGCGCCAAAACTGACGATCGTCTCGTTTACCGATTACAACTGCCCTTACTGCAAACAGTTTGATCCGCTGCTGGAAAAAATCGTCCACGATAACCCGGACATTCAGCTGATCGTTAAGCTGCTGCCGTTCAAGGGGCAAAGTTCGGTCAATGCCGCCAAAGCGGCGCTATCGACCTGGCGCCAGCAGCCCGATAAGTTCTGGGCGCTGCATCAGCGGCTGATGGCGAAAAAAGGCTATCACGATGACGCCAGCATCGCCGCGGCGCAGAAGAAAACCGCCACCTATAGTGTAAATATCGATGACAAGACCATGGATTCGCTGAAGATGAACCTGATTTTGTCGCAGGTGCTGAATATTCAGGGCACCCCGGCGACCATCATCGGCGATCAGATGGTGGCCGGCGCGATCCCTGCTGATGAGCTGGAGGGGCTGGTGAAAGAGCAGCTGGCGAAAGCCCGTGGCCAGTAAAATCAGGCGCTGGCTGCGCGAGCTGGCGGTGTGGCTGCTGATTGGCGCGGCGGTGAGCCTGGCGGTGGATTATTTTCGCCAGCCCGCGCTGCCGCAAAACGTCAGCGCCACATCGCTGCACGCCCTCGACGGCAGGACGGTGGATCTGAACGCCATGAGCCAGCAAAAGCCGCTGCTGCTGTACGTTTGGGCCACCTGGTGCGGAGTTTGTCGCTACACCACGCCGTCGGTGGCATCGCTTGCCGCCGACGGCGGCAATGTGCTGACGGTGGCCCTGCGCTCCGGCGATAACGCCGCGCTGGAGACGTGGCTTGCCAGAAAGAAACTGACGCTGCCGACGGTAAATGACCCGAGCGGCCAGCTGGCGCGGCAGTGGGATATTCGGGTGACGCCAACGCTGGTGGTGATTTATCGAGGCGAGGTGAAGTCGGTTACCACCGGCTGGACCAGCAGTTGGGGAATGCGCCTGCGGCTGTGGCTGGCCTCCTGGTAGGCCGCCGGGTTACCCGGCTCGCGCTGCGCTTAGCCGGGCTACGGGTACTGAGGCTGTGGCCGGCCTCCTGTTAGACCGTCGGGCTTTAGCGGTTTTTATGCCGGGTGGCGGCTACGCCTTACCCGGCCTACCATTCGGCTTTGACCCCGTAGGGCCGGCAAGCGCAGCGCCGCCGGGCAATAGACATCTACGGGTTATTTCCCGCCCGCCAGTTCAAGGAAGCTACCCGTTACATACGACGCTTTGTCGCTCAGCAGCCAGGCAATGGCCTGAGCGACCTCTTCCGGCTGGCCGCCGCGCCGCATCGGTAGCGAACCTTTCACTCGATCCACGCGCCCCGGTTCACCGCCGGAGGCGTGCATTTCGGTATAAATCAGCCCCGGACGGACGCCGTTGACCCGGATCCCCTGCGCCGCCACCTCCAGCGCCAGCCCGGTGGTCAGGGTATCTACCGCCCCTTTCGACGCGGCATAGTCAACGTACTCCCCCGGCGCGCCAAGGCGCGACGCCGCCGACGACACGTTAACTATCGCCCCGCCCTTACCGCCATGCCGATGCGCCATGCGCTTGACCGCCTCGCGGCAGCAGAGGAAATAGCCGGTGACGTTGGTCGCCAGCACGCGGTTAATGCGCTCGGCGCTCAGGCTCTCCACCGTACACTGGGTAAAGAGGATCCCGGCGTTGTTGACCAGCGCCGTCAGCGGCTCGCCCATGCGGTCAATCGCCTCAAACATCGCCATCACCTGCGCTTCATCGCTGATGTCCGCCCGCAGCGCCGTGGCTTTGCCGCCAGACGCCAAAATGGTATTCACCACCTCGGTGGCGGCGTTAATGTTGTGATGGTAATTGACCGCCACGGTATACCCTTCCTGCGCCAGCAGCAGCGCCGTCGCCCGGCCTATTCCGCGGCTCGCGCCGCTTATCAGAGCGATTCCCATACCTTCCCTCCAAAAAATAAAGGCGCCGCAGCGCCTTTAAAAGTTTAGCTAAAACGCAAACTTACTGGTATTCGCTCATCGGTACGCAGGAGCAGAACAGGTTGCGGTCGCCGTAGACATCATCCAGACGTTTCACCGTCGGCCAGTACTTGTTGTGCAACCCAGCCGGGAATACCGCCAGCTCGCGGCTGTACGGATGGTTCCACTCGCCCACCAGCTCGCCCTGGGTGTGCGGTGCGTTCACCAGCGGGTTGTCTTCCAGCGGCCATTCACCGGCTTTGACGCGGTCGATTTCAGCGCGGATCGCCAGCATCGCGTCGATAAAGCGGTCCAGCTCCACTTTGCTTTCCGATTCCGTCGGCTCAACCATCAGCGTACCCGCTACCGGGAAGGACATGGTTGGCGCATGGAAGCCAAAGTCGATCAGACGCTTGGCGATATCCAGTTCGCTAATGCCGGTCTCTTCTTTCAGCGGACGAATATCGAGAATACATTCGTGCGCCACGCGACCATCGCGACCGGTGTAGAGCACCGGGTAGGCGTCTTTCAGACGGGTAGCGATGTAGTTGGCGTTAAGGATCGCGTTCTGGCTCGCCTGCTTCAGCCCTTCCGCGCCCATCATGCGAATATACATCCAGCTGATCGGCAGGATGGACGCGCTGCCGAACGGCGCGGCGGAAACCGCGCCCTGACGGGTCAACATCCCTTCAATCTGCACCACGCTGTGACCCGGCACGAACGGCGCCAGGTGCGCTTTCACGCCGATTGGGCCCATACCCGGGCCGCCGCCGCCGTGCGGAATGCAGAACGTTTTATGCAGGTTGAGGTGCGAAACGTCGGCGCCGATATAGCCCGGAGAGGTGATCCCGACCTGGGCGTTCATGTTAGCGCCGTCAAGGTAAACCTGGCCGCCGAACTGGTGCACGATCTCGCACACTTCGCGAATGGTCTCTTCATATACGCCGTGGGTCGACGGATAGGTGACCATGATGCAGGAGAGATTCGCCCCCGCCTGCTCTGCTTTTTCACGCAGGTCAGCGAGATCGATATTGCCGTTTTTGTCGCACGCAACCACCACCACCTGCATACCCGCCATCTGCGCGGAAGCCGGGTTGGTGCCGTGCGCGGAGCTTGGGATCAGGCAGATATCGCGATGGCCTTCGTTGCGGCTCTCGTGATAGTGGCGAATCGCCAGCAGGCCAGCATATTCGCCCTGCGCGCCGGAGTTCGGCTGCATGCAGACGGCGTCATAGCCGGTCAGTTTCACCAGCCAGTCGGAGAGCTGGGCGATCATCTGGTGATACCCTTCCGCCTGCTCGACCGGGCAGAACGGGTGCAGCTCAGCGAATTCCGGCCAGGTGATCGGGATCATCTCCGCCGCGGCGTTCAGCTTCATGGTGCAGGAACCCAGCGGGATCATCGCCTGGTTCAGCGCCAGATCTTTACGCTCCAGGGCGTGCATGTAGCGCATCATCTCGGTCTCGCTGTGGTAGCGGTTGAACACCGGATGGGTGAGGATCGCATCGTCGCGCAGCATCGCCGCCGGGATGGAACGGCTGTCCAGCGCCACGTCTTTATCCAGGGTATCAATGTCCAGACCATGATCGTCGCCGACGATGGCGCGGAACAGGTTGAGCACGTCTTCGCGGGTGGTTGCTTCGTCGAGCGTAATGCCCACCGCGCCGTGAATATCGCTGCGCAGGTTAATCTGCAGGGCTTCGGCACGCGCCAGCACCGCGGCTTTATCCGCCACTTCCACGCACAGGGTGTCGAAGTAGTGCGCATGGCGCAGCTTCAGCCCTTTCTTCTGCAGGCCGTCGGCCAGAATGTCGGTCAGGCGATGAATGCGGCCTGCGATACGTTTCAGACCCGCCGGGCCGTGGAAAACCGCGTACAAGCTGGCGATGTTGGCCAGCAGCACCTGCGAGGTACAAATGTTGGAGTTCGCTTTCTCGCGGCGGATGTGCTGTTCGCGAGTCTGCATCGCCATGCGCAGCGCGGTGTTACCCGCCGCATCTTTCGATACGCCGATAATCCGGCCCGGCATGGAGCGTTTGAATTCATCTTTCGCCGCGAAGAAGGCCGCGTGCGGGCCGCCGTAGCCCATCGGCACGCCGAAGCGTTGGGCGGAGCCGAAGACGATATCCGCGCCCTGCTTGCCCGGCGCCGTCAGCAGCACCAGCGCCATAAAGTCGGCGGCGACGCTGACTATCACTTTGCGCGCTTTCAGCTCGGCGATCAGTTTGCTGTAATCGTGGATTTCCCCGGTGGTGCCCACCTGCTGCAGCAGCACACCGAAGACATCCTGGTGATCGAGCACTTTGTCGGCGTCATCGACGATCACGTCGAAGCCGAAGGTTTCCGCACGGGTGCGCACCACGTCCAGGGTTTGCGGATGGACATCGGCGGCAACGAAGAAGCGGTTGGCGTTTTTCAGTTTGCTGACGCGTTTGGCCATCGCCATCGCTTCGGCGGCGGCGGTCGCTTCATCGAGCAGCGAAGCGGAAGCGATATCCAGCCCGGTGAGATCGAGAGTGACCTGCTGGAAGTTGAGCAGCGATTCCAGGCGGCCCTGGGAGACTTCCGGCTGGTAAGGGGTATAGGCGGTATACCAGCCCGGATTTTCCAGCATGTTGCGCTGAATAACCGGCGGCAGCTGCACGGCGGTGTAGCCCATGCCGATGTAAGACTTGAAGCGCTTGTTGCGACCGGCGATCGCCTTCAGCTCTGCCAGCGCGGCGAATTCGGTTGTCGCGTCGCCCACCTGCGGTGGGGTCGCCAGCTGGATATCCTGCGGCACAATCTGGCCGATCAGGGCGTTAAGCGAATCCGCGCCGACGGTCTTCAGCATCTCTTGCTGCTGCTGAGCGTCCGGGCCAATGTGACGTTCAATAAAGGCGTCGCGGTTTTCAAGCTGACTTAAAGTCTGAGTCATGAGCGATGGTTCCTGAAACGTGCGGTGAATCGTGATTGTCTGACTGGTTTGCCCGGCAAGCGCTGATGCTTACCGGGCCGGAATACGCAAAATCATTCGCGCTGCAGGAAGGCGGCGACACAGCGACTCCCCGGGAGCTTACAAAAGTAAGTGACCGGGGGGAGCCAGGAAGCCAACGCCCCTGCAGCGTGAAGGATGACGCGTATTTATTCGTCTTCTAACAGAGCTTCATAGGCGGCGGCATCCAGCAGCGCGGCAACCTGCGCTTCGTCGCTGGCTTTGATCTTGAAGATCCAGCCGTCGGTGTACGGGTCGCTGTTGACCAGTTCCGGCGAGTCGTTCAGCTCTTCGTTAACGGCAACGATTTCACCGCTAATCGGGGCATAAATATCAGAAGCCGCTTTCACGGATTCGGCAACCGCGCAATCGGCGCCCGCTTCGACGGTGGCGCCCACTTCCGGCAGATCAACGAATACCATATCGCCCAGCAGCTCCTGCGCATGCTCGGTGATCCCGACGGTATAGGTGCCGTCCGCTTCTTTTCGCAGCCATTCGTGTTCTTTGCTGTATTTCAGTTCTGCTGGTACGTTGCTCATCAATTCATCTCCAAAAAAGGGAAATCACACAATGGCTTTGCCATTGCGTACAAAACCAGGTTTAGTCACTTTTACCGGCATTTCACGGTTACGAATTTGCACCACCGCGGTGTCGCCAATCCCGGCCGGCACGCGAGCCAGCGCGATGCTGTAGCCCAGCGTCGGCGAGAAGGTGCCGCTGGTGATAATGCCTTCTTTTTGGTTACCGTCGCTATCGGTAAAACGCACCGGCAGGCCGCCGCGCAGGACGCCTTTCTCAGTCATCACCAGGCCAACCAGCTGTTCGGTGCCCTTTTCACGCTGCATCTCCAGCGCTTCGCGACCGATAAAGTTACGATCCGCCGGTTCCCAGGCAATAGTCCAGCCCATATTCGCCGCCAGCGGAGAGACGCCTTCGTCCATCTCCTGGCCATACAGGTTCATTCCGGCCTCCAGGCGCAGGGTATCGCGCGCGCCGAGACCGCATGGCTTAACGCCAGCGTCCAGCAGACCGCGCCAGAAATCCGCCGCCTGCTCGTTCGGCATGGCGATTTCATAGCCCGCTTCGCCGGTATAGCCTGTGGTGGCGATAAACAGCTCGCCGGCCTGCACGCCGAAGAACGGCTTCATACCTTCCACGGCCTGACGCTGCGCGTCGGTAAACAGCGTCGCCGCCTTCGCTTTCGCCTGCGGACCCTGGACCGCGATCAGCGACAGATCGTCGCGGACGATGATTTCGAGGCCGTAAGGTTCAGCTTGTTCGGAAATCCAGGCGAGGTCTTTTTCGCGGGTGGCGGAGTTAACAACGAGGCGGAAATAATCTTCAGAGAGGAAATAGACAATCAGGTCGTCGATGACGCCGGCGGAGGCGGTCAGCATGCCGGTGTAGAGCGCTTTGCCTGGGGTGGTGAGCTTCGCCACGTCGTTGGCCAGCAAATAGCGCAAGAACTCTCTGGTCCGGCTGCCATGGAAATCAACGATGGTCATATGCGACACATCGAACATGCCTGCGTCGCCGCGCACCGCATGGTGCTCATCAATCTGGGATCCGTAATGCAGCGGCATCATCCAGCCATGGAAATCCACCATGCGCGCGCCGCACAGCGTGTGTTGTTCATACAACGGAGTCTGTTGAGCCATCTTTTCCTCATCGAATAAAAACGGAACCAGCCACAAGATTGTCGGCGATTTTTCGCCACGAAATCGGGTGTCGGCATCGCTGACGAACGCCGACGCAAACGTTCTCTTTTGCCTGAACTTACCACCGAACCCGGCACTAAACCATAAGCTCATTCAGGGCATCACATTAGCTTATGACTAAAATCCGCCGAAAAGCCTACAGAGTTATTGACTGGAAAAAAGCGATTTATGCCACATAAAATTAACATTAAGGCGGCACTGATTAGGGAATGATGGTGTTTTGTGCGATTTTATCGTCCTAATTTCTTTAACAAAAAAAAGGACACATTAATAAATCTAATGCGAAAAAAGAGGTGAAATTAGAATATTTCAAATGAGGGGGAAAACCCGGCGCGCAGGCCGGGTGAAAGAAGTGTGACGCGGTTAACGTAACCAGGCTGGCAGATCGTTGAGGCCCATCGCCTGGCGAATCAGCTGCGGTTTCACGCCCGGCAGCGTATCGGCCAGTTTCAGCCCCATGTCGCGGAGGAATTTCTTCGCCGGATGGCTACCGGAAAACATGTCGCGGAAGCCCTGCATGCCCGCCAGCATCAGCGCGGCGCTGTGCTTGCGGCTACGCTCGTAGCGGCGCAGATAAAGATGCTGGCCGATATCCTTGCCCTGGGCGTGCAGGCGCTTCAGTTCGTCAATAAGCTCGGCGGCATCCATAAAGCCGAGATTGACGCCCTGCCCGGCCAGCGGGTGGATGGTATGCGCGGCATCGCCGACCAGCGCCAGGCGGTGGGCGGCGAACTGGCGGGCATAGCGGCCGGTCAGCGGGAAGACTTCACGTGCGCTTTCCAGCTGGCAGAGGCCAAGGCCATTATCGAAGGCGATATTCAACGCCTGATTAAAGGTGGCTTCATCAGCCTCCTGCATCCGCTGCGCCTCCGCCGGCGACAGCGACCAGACGATCGAGCACAGATGCGGATCGCAGAGCGGCAGGAAGGCGAGGATCCCGTCGCCATGGAACGCCTGGCGGGCCACCGCCTGATGCGGCTCAGCGGTACGGATGGTCGCCACCAGCGCATGATGATGGTAATCCCAGAAAGTCAGCGGAATATCGGCTTTATTGCGCAGCCATGAATTGGCACCATCGGCGCCGATCACCAGCCGCGCGGTGAGCATGCTGCCGTCCTGCAGGCTGAGAAAGGCTTCATTCTCGCCCCACGCCACCTGCTGCAGTTGCGCAGGCGCCAGCAGGGTGACGTCGGCGCAGCGCTGCGCCTTCTGCCACAGCGCATAATGCACCACAGCGTTTTCAATAATGTGGCCCAGATGGCTGAAGCCCATGCTCTGGTCATCAAAGCTAATGCGGCCGAAGCTGTCTTTGTCCCACACTTCCATGCCGTGATAGCAGCTGGCGCGCTGGGCGACGATCTCTGACCAGACGCCGATGCGGGTCAGTAGCTTTTCGCTGGCGGCGTTAATTGCCGACACGCGCAGCGCCGGCGGCGCATCGGCGGCCAGCGGCTGCGGCTCCGCTTTCTCCAGCACCGCGACGCGCAGGCCGCTGCCCTGTAAACCGCAGGCTACCGCCAGCCCCACCATTCCACCGCCAACAATGGCAACATCAACACTTTGCACGTTCTACTCCTTAACGGGGAACCCAACCGAGGGTACGCTGCGCCAGCGCATCGCGCGCCGGGGTAAATAATTCCATGGCCATCAGACCGACATTGCGCCCCGCCACCAGCGGCGCCCAACGGTTGGCAAACAGATGCACCAGCCCATCGGTCACACCGATGGTGGTGGCTTTATCCCCTGCCCTGCGCGCCTGATAGCGACACAGCAGCGGATAATGGCCGACATCTTCGCCGCTGAGATGGGCGTCAGCGAGCTGCTCCGCCAGGCTCATCACATCGCGCAGGCCGAGATTAAAGCCCTGCCCGGCAATCGGGTGCAGCGTCTGCGCCGCGTTGCCGACCAGCGCCAGGCGGTGCGACACCGCGCGGCTGGCGGTGGTGAGAGCCAGCGGATAGACGCTGCGCTTCCCGGCGTGAGTAATGCGCCCCAGCCGCCAGCCGAACGCCTGCTGCAGCTCCTGACAAAAACGTTCGTCAGACCAGCTCAGCACCTCATCGCGGCGCGACTGCGGATGACACCACACCAGCGAGCAGCGCCCTTGCGACATCGGCAGCATCGCCAGCGGGCCATGCTCGGTAAAACGTTCGAACGCGCGGCCTTCGTGGGGCAGCGCGGTGCTCACGTTGGCGATAATCGCCAGTTGCTCATAGGGCTGCTGTTGCCAGCTGATGCCGCAGCGGGCGCCCAGCGACGAACGCGAACCGTCCGCCGCCACCAGCAGCTTACCGCTGATCGTTTCGCCCCCCTCAAGGGTAAGGCTGACGCTCTCCTGGCTGCGACTGACCGCTGCCACTTTCGCCGGGCAATGTAGCGTCACGCCCGGCGCCTCGCGCAGCAGGCTAAACAGTCGCTGGCCGACATCGTGGAGTTCAACCACCTGACCCAGCGCCGACAGGCTATAATCCGCCGCCGCCAGATTCACAAAACCAGCATGGCCGCGGTCGCTGACGTGTACCCGCTGGATAGGCGTCGCCCGCTCGGCGAGACGTTGCCAGACGCCGATGCGCGCCAGTTGCTGGCAGGTGCCGGCGGCCAGGGCGATCGCCCGGTCGTCGAAGCCGGGATGGCGAGCCGACTGGGGATCCTGCGCCTCAATCAGATGGACCGGCAGCGCGCCGCCGGTCAAACGGGAGATGGCCAGGGCGAGCGTCGCCCCGGTCATCCCGCCGCCGACGATCAGCACGCTCATGACTGGCGCGCCGCCGCCATCAGCGCCTCGATCTCATCCGCCTTCTTCACCACGCCGGCGGTGAGATTTTCGTTGCCGTCTTCAGTAATCACGATGTCATCTTCAATACGGATGCCGATGCCGCGATACTGCGCCGGCACGTCGGCGTCGGCGGCGATATACAGCCCCGGCTCGACGGTCAGCACCATCCCCGGCTCCAGGACGCGCGAACGGTCGGTGTCGTAGTGGCCGACATCGTGTACATCCAGCCCCAGCCAGTGGCTCAGGCCATGCATAAAGTAAGGGCGATGGGCGTTGTTGGCGATAAGCTCGTCAACCTCGCCTTTGAGGATCCCGAGCCGCACCAGGCCGGTGATCATGATGCGCACCACTTCCTGATTCACCTGGCAGATTGAGGTGCCCGGGCGGTAGAGTTCCAGCGCGGTCTCCAGCGATTCCAGCACGATATCGTAGATTTCGCGCTGCGGCTGGCTGAATTTGCCGTTCACCGGGAAGGTGCGGGTAATGTCGCCGGCGTAGCCGCGATACTCGCAGCCGGCGTCAATCAACACCAGATCACCGTCGCGCAGTTCAGATTCATTTTCGGTGTAGTGCAGAATGCAGCCGTTTTCGCCGCCGCCAACGATGGTGTTATAGGAGGGGAAACGCGCGCCGTGGCGATTGAATTCATGAAGAATTTCGCCTTCCAGCTGATACTCGAACATGCCTGGGCGGCATTTTTCCATCGCCCGGGTATGGGCCAGAGCGCTAATTTCACCGGCGCGGCGCATCACGGCCAGCTCTTCCGCCGATTTGAACAGGCGCATCTCATGCACAATGGGCCGCCAGTCGATGACCGAGTTCGGCGCCTGCAGGTTCTGGCGCGAGCCTTTGCGTAGTTTTTCGAGGGCGTTGAACACAATCTGATCGGCATAGGCATATTCGCCCTGGGCGAAATAGATAGCGTCCAGACCGTTGAGCAGCTGATACAGCTGCTGGTTGATTTCGCTGAACGCCAGCGCCCGGTCAACGCCAAGCTTCGCCGGCGCGGCCTCCTGGCCCAGACGGCGACCGAACCAGATCTCAGCGGTCAGATCGCGAACCCGGTTGAACAGCACGCTATGGTTGTGGGTTTCATCGCTTTTAATCAACACCAGCAGCGCTTCCGGTTCGTTGAAGCCGGTGAAGTACCAAAAATCGCTGTTCTGCCGGTAGGGATATTCCGAATCTGCACTGCGCACCGCTTCCGGTGCGGCAAAAATCAGCGCCGCGCTGCCTGGCTGCATCTGCGCCAACAGCGCCTGGCGACGCGAGAGAAATTCCTGCTGAGTCATGACGCCCCCTGAACGAATTTTAGTTAGTGTAATGTCGGTTTGCGGACTTCCGGTGCGGTTGGCTGCTGACGCGCAAAGGTGTCGTGGCACAGCAGTGCGGCAACGCGGACATACTCGATAATCTCCTCCAGAGACATCTCCAGCTCTTCCTGATCTTCGTCTTCATCGTAGCCCAGCTGGGCAATATTACGCAGATCGTCAATCGCTTCCCCGGTTTCGTCTTTCACTTTATCCAGCTTCGGCTGGCTCACGCCAAGGCCAAGAAGGAAGTGGTTGACCCAGCCGGCGAGAGCGTCGGCGCGATCAAAGACGCTCACCGCATCGCCTTCCGGCAGATACAGTTGAAAGAGGAAGCCGTCGTCATCCAGTGAGTCGCTGATGGCGGAATGCATGTTACGCAGCGCCTGGGCCAGCTCATGGCCGAAGGCGAGACCTTCGTTGGTCAGGTCGTGCACCAGCGGCTGCCAGCTGCTGTCCGTGTTGCCGCCGCACAGCAATCCGCTGATCAAACCGTGCATCTCGGCCGGGGTAAGCCCTACCCCTTGTTGGTTCAGTAACTGGTCTACATCGTTGTAACCAGGCATTTCGTTCTGTATAGACATGCGCATTCGTCATCGTTGGGAGGAATATTCATGGTATGCTACCACTTTGGACCCTGGTGAACCAGAATAGGGCTTGTATCTTCGCACCAGGGTAGCTATAGTGTCGCCCCTTCGCAGACCCGGGTCAGGGTGTGAAGGCAGCGCAGTCAATCAGCAGGAAGGTGGCATGTCTGCACAACCCGTAGATCTCCAAATTTTCGGCCGTTCACTGCGAGTGAATTGCCCGCCTGAACAAAGGGATGCCCTGAATCAGGCAGCTGAAGACCTTAATCAGCGGTTGCAAGATTTAAAAGAACGCACTAGAGTCACAAATACTGAGCAGCTGGTCTTCATCGCCGCGTTGAACATCAGCTATGAGTTGACTCAGGAAAAAGCGAAGACCCGCGACTACGCTTCCAGCATGGAGCAGCGCATTCGCATGCTTCAGCAGACCATCGAGCAAGCATTGCTTGAGCAAGGTCGCATAAGCGAAAGACCAGGGTCGAAGTTTGAATAACACTTTGCAGTTAACTGTGTTAGAGTAACTCCAGGAACAAAATTTCTCTGAGATGTTTGCAAGCGGGCCAGTCCCCTGAGCCGATATTTCATACCACAAGAATGTGGCGCTCCACGGTTGGTGAGCATGCTCGGTCCGTCCGAGAAGCCTTAAAACCGTGACGACACATTCACCTTGAACCAAGGGTTCAAGGGTTACAGCCTGCGGCGGCATCTCGGAGATTCCCTTCCTCACTTCGCATTATTCCCCCACACCTGTTTTCGGCTGACGCCGCACTGTATTACACTGCTTTCTATTGTTTCGCCTGCTCGCCATGAGACCTGCATGACCCTACAGCCCGATACCCTGCTTTCCCGCCAGCATATTCGCCAGCAGATCCGCGAGCGTCGACGCGCGCTCAGCCCTGAGCAACAGCGGCAGTTTGCCCTGCAGGCCGCAGAGCGAATGATGGCCTGGCCGCCGGTGGTTCTCGCCCACACCGTGGCGCTGTTTCTCTCCTTTGACGGCGAGCTGGACACCCAACCGCTGATTGACCAGCTCTGGCGGGCCGGCAAGCGGGTGTATCTCCCGGTGCTGCATCCGTTTAGCCCCGGTAACCTGTTGTTTTTACATTACCATCCGCAGAGCGAACTGATAGTGAATCGCCTGAAGATCCGTGAACCGAAGCTCGACGTGCGCGACGTGCTGCCGCTCGCTGATCTCGATGTGCTGGTCACCCCGCTGGTGGCCTTCGATGCCGGCGGACAACGGCTGGGGATGGGTGGCGGTTTTTACGACCGGACGCTGCAAAACTGGCAGCAGTATCGCCTGCAGCCGGTGGGCTACGCGCACGACTGCCAGCAGGTGGACACCCTGCCGAGCGAAGAGTGGGATATTCCGCTGCCGGCGGTGATCACCCCGGGCAAAACCTGGTGTTGGTAGGTACGTGGGGAGAAGAATTTCTGCCTGGAAGGTGTTAACAAAAAAACGGGCAGGCACGCGACCTGCCCGAGAGGCAAAAATGGTTAGAACAGCAGACGGGCGCGGATAGTCCCCGGAATCGCTTTCATCGCCTGCAGCGCCTGCTGGGCAACATCTTCTTCCGCTTCGATATCAATAACCACGTAACCCATCTGCGGCGACGTTTGCAGATACTGGGCGGCAATATTGATGCTCTGCGCGGCGAAGATCTGGTTGATGGCGGTCAGGACGCCCGGCCGGTTCTCATGGATGTGCAGCAGACGGCGTCCACCGTGCAGCGGCAGAGAAACTTCCGGGAAGTTGACCGCCGACAGGGTAGACCCGTTGTCAGAGTACTTCGCCAGCTTGCCGGCCACTTCCAGACCGATGTTCTCCTGCGCTTCCTGAGTGGAGCCACCGATATGCGGCGTCAGGATCACGTTATCAAACTCGCACAGCGGCGAAGTGAAGGGGTCGCTGTTGGTCGCGGGTTCGGTCGGGAAGACGTCGATCGCCGCCCCGGCCAGATGCTTACTCGCCAGCGCATCGCATAGCGCCGGAATATCCACCACGGTACCACGGGAGGCGTTGATCAGCAGCGCGCCCGGCTTCATCAGCGCCAGCTCTTCCGCGCCCATCATATTTTTGGTGGAGGCGTTTTCCGGCACGTGCAGGCTAACCACATCACTCATGTTCAGCAGGTCGGAGAGATGCTGTACCTGAGTGGCGTTGCCCAGCGGCAGTTTGTTTTCAATATCATAGAAGAAGACATGCATCCCCAGCGATTCCGCCAGAATGCCGAGCTGGGTGCCGATGTGGCCGTAACCGATAATCCCCAGTTTCTTGCCGCGCGCTTCAAAGCTCCCCACCGCCAGCTTATTCCATACGCCGCGATGCGCCTTGGCGTTGGCTTCCGGCACGCCGCGCAGCAGCAGCAGCAGCTCACCGATCACCAGCTCGGCCACCGAACGGGTATTGGAGAAGGGCGCGTTAAACACCGGAATACCGCGTTTCGCGGCGGCGTCCAGATCGACCTGGTTGGTACCGATGCAGAAGCAGCCGACGGCAACCAGTTTTTCCGCCGCGGCGAAAATCTCTTCAGTCAGGTGGGTACGGGAACGCAGGCCGATGAAATGGGCATCACGGATCGACGCTTTCAGCTGTTCGGAATCCAGCGCGCCTTTATGAAATTCAATGTTGGTGTAACCTGCCGCGCGAAGGCTATCGATTGCCTTTTGATGCACACCTTCAACCAGCAGAAATTTAATCTTGTCTTTTTCCAGTGATACCTTAGCCATTTCCCCGTCCTGTTTTGTCTTAACTGATGTCGTGCTGAACGAAAGTTCGTCTCAGCAACATATCAAAAAAAACTATCGCGGCAATATGAACGTTTGCGTCGCTGTCCTGAAGAAATGTCATTCAGAAGGAAATGGCAGGACAAAACACCAGAAAGATAATGAACGGTAGCGCGTTAATCAGAATGGTTGCACAAATGTGACAGAAGTCACTAAATTGCGCCAGGTGAAAAAATATTTGCGAGGGAGCCGGTTGGCTCCCTACGGACAGACTATTTTACGATGGTTTTCACACCGTCAGCGGTGCCGATCAGCGCCACGTCGGCGCCGCGGTTGGCGAACAGCCCCACGGTCACGACGCCAGGAATGCCGTTAATCGCGTTTTCCAGCGCGATAGCATCGAGAATTTCCAGGCCGTGCACGTCAAGGATCACGTTGCCGTTATCGGTCACCACGCCCTGACGGTATTCCGGACGGCCGCCCAACTTGATCAGCTGGCGCGCCACGGCGCTGCGCGCCATCGGAATGACCTCAACCGGCAGCGGGAATTTACCCAGAATATCGACCTGCTTGGAGGCATCGGCGATGCAGATAAATTTATCCGCTACCGAGGCGATGATCTTCTCACGGGTCAGCGCCGCGCCGCCGCCTTTGATCATCTGCATGTGGCCGTTGATCTCATCCGCGCCGTCAACGTAGATCCCCAGGCGATCGACGCTGTTGAGATCGAAGACGGTGATCCCGAGGCTTTTCAGCTTCTCGGTGGAGGCATCGGAGCTGGAAACCGCCCCTTCGATTTGCCCCTTCATGGTGCCCAGCGCGTCAATAAAATGGGCCGCCGTCGAGCCGGTGCCTACGCCCACAATGGTCCCTGGCTGTACGTATTGCAGCGCCGCCCAACCTACCGCTTTTTTCAGTTCATCCTGCGTCATAATTATGGTCCGAGATGTGAATGCCTGTGGCGCATTATAGAACATCGACAGTGGAAATGTCCCTGCGATGCAGATCACACAACAGAGCAGACCAATTTCGTCTGTATCAAATAAAAATTTATGTCATAGTGCGAGATAACGATTAGTTATGGGGGCACGCCAGAATAATGAAACGACCGGACTACAGGACACTACAAGCGCTGGACGCGGTGATTAGAGAACGAGGATTTGAGCGCGCCGCGCAGAAGCTATGTATTACCCAGTCCGCCGTCTCACAGCGTATTAAGCAACTGGAAAATATGTTCGGCCAGCCGCTGCTGGTACGTACCGTGCCGCCGCGCCCAACCGAGCAAGGGCAAAAATTGCTGGCGCTGTTGCGCCAGGTTGAACTGCTGGAGGAAGAGTGGCTGGGGGACGAGCAGACTGGCTCCACGCCGCTGCTGCTGTCGCTGGCGGTGAACGCCGACAGTCTGGCGACCTGGCTGCTGCCGGCGCTGGCTAATGTGCTGTCGGACTCCCCTATTCGTCTCAACCTGCAGGTGGAAGATGAAACCCGCACCCAGGAACGCCTGCGCCGTGGCGAAGTGGTCGGCGCGGTAAGTATCCAGCCACAGGCGCTGCCAAGCTGCCTGGTGGATCAGCTCGGCGCGCTCGATTACCTGTTTGTCGCCTCAAAAGAGTTTGCGCAACGCTATTTCCCCAACGGCGTAACGCGCTCGGCGCTGCTGAAAGCGCCGGTCGTCGCTTTCGATCATCTGGATGATATGCATCAGGCATTTCTGCAGCAAAACTTCGACCTGCCGCCGGGTAGCGTCCCCTGCCATATCGTCAACTCGTCGGAAGCCTTCGTCCAGCTGGCGCGTCAGGGCACCACCTGCTGCATGATCCCCCATCTGCAGATCGAAAAAGAGCTCAACAGCGGCGAGCTTATCGACCTCACTCCCGGCCTGTTTCAGCGCCGTATGCTTTACTGGCACCGCTTTGCCCCGGAAAGCCGCATGATGCGCCGGGTGACCGATGCGCTCATCGACTACGGCCACAAGGTGCTGCGTCAGGATTAAGCCGCGGGCATAAAAAAAGCCACTTCGCTGAAGTGGCTTTTTTATTTCTATCGCTTACTGGGCCGGTTTCGGCGCTTCAGCCGGTTTCGCCGGCGTGGCCGGGGCCGCGGCCTGCGCCGGCTGCAGTTCAAACACGACGTCGACCTGGTCGTCAAACTGGATGGTGGCCTGCTCGTAGGTTTCCTGGGCGGAAACCGGCGCAGCGTCAGCGGCCTTCATCATGCGAACCATCGGGCTCGGCTGATAATTAGAGACGTGGTAGCGCACGCTGTACACCGGACCCAGCTTGCTGTGGAAACCTGCGGCCAGCTCCTGCGCCTGATGCACGGCGTCGTCGATCGCCGCTTTACGCGCTTTATCTTTGTAGGCGTCCGGTTGCGCAACGCCCAGCGAGACGGAGCGAATTTCGTTCAGACCGGCTTTCAGGGCGCCGTCCAGCAGACCGTTGAGTTTATCCAGCTGGCGCAAGGTCACTTCGACAGTGCGCACCGCGCGATAGCCTTTGAGAATGCTTTTCCCGTTCTGATAGTCGTAATCAGGTTGGGTGCGCAGATTCGCCGAGTTGATGTCTTTTTTCGCAATGCCGCTCTTTTCGAGGAAAGAGAGGTATTGCGCAACGCGATCGTCAGCCTGTTTTTTTGCCGATGCGGCATCTTTTGCCGCCACGTTCACTTCGATCGCCAGGGTGGCGATATCCGGAACCGCAGCAACGCTTGCTGTGCCTGAAGTCACAATATGCGGACCGTCCGGCAATTCGCTGGCCTGTGCCGCCATCGTGCTAAATCCGAGTGTTGCCGCCAGGGCTAAGACTTTTAACTTCACTGTCGTTTCTCCATGTTACTTAAATCGCCCTTACGGGACGCATGCCAGCAAGCTTAGCGCGTACAGCGGGAAAGTCCATCGGACAACGCTTAGTTGAGCAACGCCTGGATATGGCCGACGCCCTCTTTTGCCAGCTGAAACGCAATAAACCACATGACGGCGCCGACCACAATGTTGATGATCCGCTGGGCTCTGGCGGTACGCAGCCGCGGCGCCAGCCATGCGGCCAACAGCGCCAGACCAAAGAACCACAGGAAAGAGGCGCTAATGGTTCCCAGCGCAAACCAGCGCTTCGGCTCCATCGCCAGCTGGCCTCCCAGGCTGCCCAACACCACAAAGGTATCCAGATAAACGTGCGGATTCAGCCAGGTGACCGCCAGCATAGTGATAATGATTTTCCAGCGCCCCTGCTGCATCACCTCGGCGCTGGCGAGCTCAAGATTCTGGCTGAACGCTGTTTTCAATGCGCCAAAGCCGTACCACAGTAAAAAGGCCACGCCGCCCCAGGTCACGAGCGCCAGTAGCCAAGGGGACTGCATCAGCAGCGCGCTGCCGCCAAAAATGCCGGCGCAGATCAGCAGCAAGTCGCTGACGGCGCACAGCAAGGCAATCATCAGGTGATACTGACGACGGATCCCCTGGTTCATCACGAAAGCATTTTGGGGGCCAAGCGGCAAAATCATTGCCGCCCCCAGGGCAAGGCCCTGAAAGTAATAGGTAAACATGAGGATTTTTCCGCTGTGTTCGAGAGTGGCGCTGACTATAACGCGAATAAATTATTAGCGGAAATTGAAAGTATTAATCATTAATAAGCAAAGCTAATAATGAGCCATTAAAAAAGGCCGGCATCGCCGGCCTGAGTCACTGAGTGGCGGTTTACTCGGCTTTTTCCGGCAGACGCACCACATGAACATCCATCTGCGGATAAGGGAAGCTGATGCCGTTGGCGTCAAATTCACGCTTGATGCGCTCGAGGATATCCCAGTAGACGTTTTGCAGATCGCTGCTTTTGCTCCAGACGCGCACCACGAAGTTCACCGACGAGGCGCCGAGTTCGTTCAGGCGAACCGTCATTTCCCGATCGCGCAGAATACGATCGTCAGATTCGATAATCGAGGTCAGGAGCTGCTTCACCTTGTCGATATCGGCATCGTAAGAGACGCCGATAATAAACTCATTGCGGCGCGCCGGTTCACGGGAGAAGTTAATGATGTTGCCGGCGATGATTTTGCCGTTCGGCACCACCACCACTTTACCGTCGGCGGTACGCAGGGTAGTGGAGAAAATCTGTACGTTAAGCACCGTACCCGCTACACCACCAAGGTCGACATACTCGCCGGCGCGGAAAGGGCGGAACATCACCAGCAGTACGCCAGCCGCGAGGTTAGACAGTGATCCCTGCAGCGCCAGACCGACGGCTAAACCCGCGGCGCCCAGCACCGCAATGACCGAGGCGGTCTGCACGCCCACGCGTCCCAGGGCGGCAATCAGCGTAAAGGCGATAACCGCATAGCGCACCAGCGCGGAGAGGAAATCGGCAACGGTGGCGTCAATTTTACGCGCCAGCATCAGGCGGTTGACGGTATTAGAGACGACGCGCGCCACGATCATCCCGACGATCAGGATAGCGATAGCCGCGACGATGTTGACGGCATAGCTCAGCAGCAGCTCCTGGTTGCGTGCCAGCCACGTCCCGGCGTGGTTGATGCTATCGACAACGTTCAAATCTTCCATTTAACATTCCTTATGAATCCCCCAGGGGGAAGTAAATAACTCAGCCTGCGACAGGGCAGTCAGGTTATAGGGTAAACAATAAGTGCACGTTTTGCCAAATGGATCACAGTTTTCTGCTGAGCTATCCTGTTGTTAAGATAATAAAAAAGCCCGCATTGCTGCGGGCTTCGGGGTAAGAAACAGATTTTTCTTACAGAACGTCGATCGCGTTCAGCTCTTTAAATGCCTGCTCCAGACGAGTCACCATGGAAGTCTGTGCAGCACGCAGCCATACGCGCGGGTCGTAGTATTTCTTGTTCGGCTGGTCTTCGCCTTTCGGGTTGCCCAGCTGGCCCTGCAGGTAAGCTTCGTTCGCTTTGTAGTACTGCAGGATACCGTCCCAGGTTGCCCACTGGGTGTCGGTATCGATGTTCATTTTCACTACGCCGTAGCTGACGGAGTCTTTGATTTCCTGAGCGGAAGAACCGGAACCGCCGTGGAAGACGAAGTTCAGGCTGTTGTGCGGCAGGTTGTGTTTCTTGGAAACATATTCCTGAGAATCGCGCAGGATAGTCGGGGTCAGAACGACGTTACCCGGTTTGTACACGCCGTGTACGTTACCGAAGGAAGCGGCGATGGTGAAGCGCGGGCTGATTTTGCTCAGCTCGGTGTAAGCGTAATCCACGTCTTCCGGCTGGGTGTACAGGGCGGAAGCGTCCATGTGGCTGTTGTCCACGCCGTCTTCTTCGCCACCGGTGCAACCCAGTTCGATTTCCAGGGTCATGTCCATTTTGGCCATGCGCGCCAGGTATTTAGAGCAGATTTCGATGTTTTCGTGCAGGGACTCTTCAGACAGGTCGATCATGTGAGAAGAGAACAGCGGTTTGCCGGTAGCGGCGAAGTGTTTTTCACCCGCGTCCAGCAGGCCGTCGATCCACGGCAGCAGTTTCTTCGCGCAGTGGTCAGTGTGCAGGATAACCGGCACGCCGTAGTGCTCAGCCATCTGGTGCACGTGGTGCGCGCCAGAGATAGCGCCGAGGATAGCAGCACCCTGAGGAACGTCAGTTTTCACGCCTTTACCTGCGATGAACGCTGCGCCGCCGTTAGAGAACTGAACGATAACCGGAGAGCGTACTTTCGCAGCAGCTTCCAGAACGGCGTTGATGGAGTCAGTCCCTACGCAGTTTACCGCCGGCAGTGCAAAGTTGTTTTCTTTCGCTACCTGGAACACTTTCTGAACGTCGTCGCCAGTGATGACGCCCGGTTTTACGAAATCAAAAATTTTAGACATGTTACTTAGTCCTGTATCTGTATCTTCGACCGTTGAAGAAGGTTCGCGAGCCCTTAAGCGCGCTGAAAAACAGGCGGGTTTCCCCGCCTGAACTGAATTACTGCTTAGCGCGCTCTTCGAGCATCGCTACTGCCGGCAGGACTTTGCCTTCGACGAATTCAAGGAACGCGCCGCCGCCAGTGGAGATGTAGGAAATTTTGTCAGCGATGCCGAACAGGTCGATCGCTGCCAGGGTGTCACCGCCGCCGGCGATGGAGAAACCTTCGCTGTCCGCGATAGCGTTAGCCACGATTTCAGTCCCTTTACGGAAGTTCGGGAATTCGAATACGCCAACCGGGCCGTTCCACAGAATGGTTTTGGCGTTCTTCAGAATTTCAGCCAGTTTCTGTGCGGAAACGTCGCCAAGGTCCAGGATCTGCTCATCATCTTTGATGTCGTTAACAGATTTCAGAGTCGCCGTTGCGGTTTCGGAGAACTCGGTCGCGACGCGAACGTCAGTCGGAACCGGGATATCGCAGGTGCTCAGCAGGCGCTTGGCTTCATCAACCAGGTCCGCTTCGTACAGGGATTTGCCGACGTTGTGGCCCTGGGCGGCAACGAAGGTGTTAGCGATACCGCCGCCGACGATCAGCTGGTCAGCGATTTTAGACAGGGAATCCAGCACGGTCAGCTTAGTGGATACTTTAGAACCACCGACGATAGCGACCATCGGACGAGCCGGCTCTTTCAGCGCTTTACCCAGCGCGTCCAGTTCAGCGGCCAGCAGCGGGCCTGCGCACGCCACGTCAGCAAATTTGCCGATACCGTGGGTGGAAGCCTGCGCGCGGTGCGCGGTACCGAAGGCGTCCATCACGAACACGTCGCACAGCGCGGCGTATTTTTTGGACAGCGCTTCGTCGTCTTTTTTCTCGCCTTTGTTGAAGCGAACGTTTTCCAGCACCACCAGCTCGCCGGCAGCCACTTCAACGCCGTCCAGGTAGTCTTTAACCAGACGTACCGGGTTGGACAGTTTGTCTTTCAGGTAATTAACAACCGGCAGCAGAGAGAATTCTTCGTTGTACTCGCCTTCGGTCGGACGACCCAGGTGGGAGGTTACCATCACTTTCGCGCCCTGCTTCAGCGCCAGTTCGATGGTCGGCAGAGATGCACGGATACGCGCGTCGCTGGTTACTTTCCCGTCTTTAACTGGTACGTTCAGATCCGCACGGATAAAAACGCGTTTACCAGCCAGATCCAGATCGGTCATCTTAATTACAGACATGGTGAATCCTCTCGTTGATTCATAAAGTTTTGTCGACGTTTACGCGTCGAACCTGAAACCAATAGCCGCCATCGCTAACGTCGTGTCGAGCATTCGGTTAGCAAAGCCCCATTCGTTATCGCACCAGACCAGCGTTTTGATCAGATGCGCGCCACTGACCCGGGTTTGCGTGCCATCAACAATAGCACTGTGCGGATCGTGGTTAAAATCTGTCGAGACCAACGGTAATTCCGTATAGTCAACTATACCATGAAATGCACCTTGTGCTGCTTTTTGCAGCAACTGGTTGACTTCACATGCTTTTACCGGTTTTTTAACCGTCACGCTCAGGTCAATTGCCGTCACGTTTATCGTCGGCACCCGCACGGCAATCGCTTCAAAACGGTCGTTAAACTGCGGGAAAATACGGGTTATCCCTGCCGCCAGTTTGGTATCCACCGGAATGATCGACTGGCTGGCCGCGCGGGTACGCCGGAGATCCGGATGATAGGCGTCAATCACCTGCTGGTCATGCATCGCCGAGTGAATGGTGGTGACGGTGCCGGACTCGATGCCATAGGCATCATCTAACAGTTTAATGATCGGAATAATGCAGTTGGTGGTACAGGAGGCGTTGGAGACAATACGGTGCTCGGCGCGGAGTTCATCCTGATTGACGCCATACACCACCGTCGCGTCGAGGTCGTTGCCGCCGGGATGGGAGAAGAGCACTTTCTTCGCCCCCGCCTGCAGGTGCACCTCACCGTGCTCACGGCTTCCGTAAACGCCGGTGCAGTCGAGCACCACGTCTACCGCCAGCTCGCGCCAGGGCAGCGCCGCTATGGTCGGCTCGTGCAGCAGACGGATGGCATCATCGCCAACAAACAACTGCTCGCGCTCCTGACGAACATCCCAGGCGAAACGGCCATGGCTGGTGTCATATTTCAACAAATGCGCGATGCCCGCAGCATCCGCCAGCTCATTGATTGCCACCACGGTGATTTCCGCACGGCGCCCGGATTCATATAGCGCACGAACCACATTGCGTCCAATACGACCGAAGCCATTAATCGCGATGCGAATGGTCATAGATCTCCTGCAAGGCTGTCCCTGTGATGAGGTGGCTGACAGAGTAATCCAGCTACGCTCTGAGGGAAACCTTACCAGCTGCAAACTGCGACTGATTGATTAATTGTCGAACATTTAAACGACTGAAACGCTTCAGCTAGAATAAGCCAAACGAGGAATAAAAGGAATGTTTGTCCAGCGCAATAAACCAGCTATATGACTCACATCACATTTTTGCTGGAATAATTTACAACCGTATTACATGGTTCAGGAATAGCAGATACAAAAAAGCCGGGTGACGAGGTAAAAGCAAAAACGGTAACCATTGGGTTACCGTTTTTGGTGCTTGCCCCCTCTCCTGTGGGAGAGGGTTGGGGTGAGGGCATTAGCCCGCACCGTACCAGAGATTACAGCAGCGCTTTCGCTTTAGCGACCACATTGTCGACGGTGAAGCCGAACTCTTCGAACAGCTGCTCAGCCGGCGCAGACTCACCGAAGGTGGTCATGCCAACGATAGCGCCGTTCAGGCCAACATATTTGAACCAGTAGTCAGCGATGCCCGCTTCCACGGCAACGCGCGCGGTCACGGCTTTCGGCAGTACGGATTCACGATAAGCCGCATCCTGCTTGTCGAACGCGTCGGTGGACGGCATGGAGACCACGCGCGCCTTCACGCCTTCGGCGGTCAGTTTGTCCCACGCGGCAACCGCCAGCTCAACTTCCGAACCGGTGGCGATGAAGATCAGCTCCGGCTGGCCGGCGCAATCTTTCAGCACGTAACCGCCGCGGGCCACGTTCGCCAGCTGCTCTGCGGTACGCTCCTGCTGCGCCAGGTTCTGACGGGACAGGATCAGCGCGGTCGGGCCGTCCTGACGCTCAACGCCATATTTCCACGCAATCGCGGATTCCACCTGGTCACACGGACGCCAGGTGGACATGTTCGGGGTCACGCGCAGGGAAGCCACCTGCTCTACCGGCTGGTGAGTCGGGCCATCTTCGCCCAGACCGATGGAGTCATGGGTGTAGACCATCACCTGACGCTGCTTCATCAGCGCCGCCATACGTACCGCGTTACGCGCATATTCCACGAACATCAGGAAGGTGGAGGTGTACGGCAGGAAACCGCCGTGCAGCGCGATACCGTTGGCGATAGCGGTCATACCGAACTCACGCACGCCGTAGTGAATGTAGTTACCGGCAGTATCTTCGTTGATCGGCTTAGAACCAGACCACAGGGTCAGGTTAGATGGCGCGAGATCTGCGGAGCCACCGAGGAATTCCGGCAGCAGCGGACCGAACGCTTCGATGGCGTTCTGAGAGGCTTTACGGCTGGCGATTTTCGCCGGGTTGGCCTGCAGCTTCGCGATGAACTCGTTGGCTTTCGCGTCGAAGTCAGACGGCATCTCGCCTTTCATACGACGGGTGAATTCGGCGGCTTCCTGCGGGAAAGCTTTGGCGTAGGCAGCGAACTTCTCATTCCAGGCCGCTTCTTTCGCCTGGCCAGCTTCTTTGGCATCCCACTGCGCATAGATGTCAGACGGGATGTCAAACGGCGCGTGTTTCCAACCCAGCGCTTCGCGGGTCAGGGCGATTTCGGCGTCGCCCAGCGGCGCGCCGTGGGAGTCGTGGGTACCGGCTTTGTTCGGCGAACCGAAACCGATGATGGTTTTGCACATCAGCAGGGACGGTTTGTCGGTAACCGCGCGCGCTTCTTCTACCGCGCGTTTGATGGCGTCAGCGTCGTGACCGTCAACGCCGCGCACCACGTGCCAGCCGTAGGCTTCAAAGCGTTTGGCGGTATCGTCGGTGAACCAGCCTTCAACGTGGCCGTCGATGGAGATGCCGTTGTCATCATAGAAGGCCACCAGTTTGCCCAGCTTCAGGGTACCGGCCAGGGAGCACACTTCGTGAGAAATGCCTTCCATCATGCAGCCATCGCCCATGAAAGCGTAGGTGTAGTGGTCGACGATGTCGTGCCCCGGACGGTTGAACTGCGCCGCCAGAGTTTTCTCGGCGATAGCCATCCCGACCGCGTTAGCGATACCCTGGCCCAGCGGACCGGTAGTGGTTTCTACGCCCGCGGTGTAGCCGACTTCCGGGTGGCCCGGCGTTTTAGAGTGCAGCTGGCGGAAGTTTTTCAGCTCTTCAATCGGCAGATCGTAGCCAGTGAGGTGCAGCAGGCTGTAAATCAGCATCGAACCATGGCCATTGGACAGTACAAAACGGTCACGGTCAGCCCAGGCCGGATTGTTCGGGTTATGGTTCAGGAAATCACGCCACAGCACTTCGGCAATGTCAGCCATACCCATCGGGGCACCCGGGTGGCCGGATTTGGCTTTCTGTACAGCGTCCATGCTCAGCGCACGAATAGCGTTAGCAAGCTCTTTACGTGAGGACATTTTGACTCCAGTTCGGACTGTTGAAGGCCATGCCCTTAACGACTTGACGAGAGCGCGTTTTGGGCTACGCCGGAAAAAAGTGTGAACAATGTAACCCAAGCGACAAGTCATGTACATGGAGCATCCTTTTGCCCTTTAAGAAATCTCTGGAACAGGTTGTGCTACGCCGGAATCCGCTCGCCCGTATCCTGCGATACTCTTTATAATTTACGCAGAATACGGTTCCCTGCCGTCGCCGTATTGTCGGATAAACAACCATAAGATTGTGGAAGATAAAAAATGAAAATTCGCTCAACCGTACTTGCTCTTGGGATCGCAGCAACGCTCACCGGATGTCAGAACATGGACTCCAACGGTCTGCTCAGCTCAGGGGCCGAAGCCTTCCAGGCATACTCCCTCAGCGACGCGCAGGTGAAAACCTTAAGCGACCAGGCCTGTAAAGAGATGGACGCCAAAGCGAAAATCGCCCCGGCCAGCAGTGAATACAGCCAGCGGCTGAACAAAATCGCGGCTGCGCTGGGCGATAACATCAATGGTCAGCCCGTGAACTACAAGGTCTATGAGACCAAGGATGTCAACGCCTTCGCCATGGCCAACGGCTGCATCCGCGTCTACAGCGAGCTGATGGATCTGATGAACGATAATGAAGTCGAGGCGGTGATCGGCCACGAAATGGGCCACGTCGCGCTGGGCCACGTGAAGAAAGGGATGCAGGTTGCCCTGGGCACCAACGCCGTGCGCGCGGCGGCGGCCTCCGCCGGCGGCATCGTCGGCAGCCTGTCCCAGTCGCAGCTCGGCGATCTGGGTGAAAAACTGGTGAACTCGCAGTTCTCCCAGCGCCAGGAATCGGAAGCGGACGACTACTCTTACGATCTGCTGCGTAAGCGCGGCATCAATCCGTCGGGACTGGCCACCAGCTTCGAAAAACTGGCCAAGCTGGAAGCCGGCCGTCAGAGCTCCATGTTTGACGATCACCCGGCATCGGAAGCCCGCGCGCAGCATATTCGCGATCGCATGAAGGCCGACGGGATTAAATAACCGCCAGCGGGAGGCATGTCTGCCTCCCTTTTTTATCTACCAGTAAAAATATTTAGCCGCATCAATTGATAATTTAAGCGCACAAACCGTTAATTACGATTGCACCTCGTCGCAGCCAATTATTTTATATGCTGTTACTCAGCAATATATTATTTGGTAAATGAAAAACGGCGTACGCAATCCGCCTTTCAGAACCGGGTTCGACCAAATATTAAATAGTCCACCCCTCTTCGCCAAACGCAGCCAGCGCGCGCCACACCGCTTGTTTCCTGCCGATACCATTGCTCACACAATGATTGCTTTCGACATTATTTCAGGAGAATATCGCGATTGCAGTGATTCCCTTGAATATATCGACAGACAGAGAAGTGCCCTCAGTGAAAAAAGAATTACCATTCATCGCACTTGGCATTATTGCCGCCGCACCGGCTTTCGCCAGCCAACAATCGACCAGCCAGGGCTTTATTGACGACAGTCATCTGGATCTCTTTTTACGTAACGCTTATATCAAACGCGATTATCGCGATGGGCTGCCGGATAAAGCCGAATGGGGCCAGGGAATTATCGCCACCTTCGAGTCCGGCTTTACTCAAGGGCCGGTCGGCTTCGGCGTTGACGGCATTGCGCAGTACGCCGTGCGCCTCGACGGCGGCCGCGGCCGTAGCGGCGCGGGCGGTATCGACTTTTTCGCCCAGGATGACGACGGCCGGGCAAAATCCGACCTCGCGAAATTCGGCGCCACCGGCAAAATGCGCTTTTCGAATACCGTGCTCAGCTACGGCAGCCAGCGCCCAATGCTGCCCATCGTCTACGCCGACGACTCGCGGCTGCTGTACGAGAGCTATACCGGTACCATGCTGACCTCAAGAGAAATCGACGGTCTGGACATTAACGCCGGCTACCTGACCGATCAGCAGCGTAAAAGTGACGACAGCCACAACAGCGGTCTGAAAAGCCTCACCTTCGGCGGGGCAAGCTACCGGTTCAACGACCAGCTCAGCGGCGCGCTGTACGCGTCGCATGTCGAAGATGTGCTGAACAAACAGTATCTTGGCCTCAACTTTAAGCAGCCGTTCGCCGCCAGCCAGCAGCTGATTCTCGATTTCAACGGCTATCACTCACGTCTGGATCAAGAATATGCCGATGCCAATGACACCGGACGCAGTAACAACATCTGGAGTCTGGCCGCCAGCTATATCTGGGATATTCACACCTTTAAAGTCGCTTACCAGCAAAGCAGCGGCAGCACCGGCTACCACTATGGCGGCTACCAGAACCAGGGCGGCGTCGGCGATGGCGGGAACACCATCTGGCTGGCCAACTCCTACTGGTCTGATTTTAACGGGGAAGATGAACGTTCCTGGCAGGCATCGTACGGACTGGATTTTGCCGGGCTGGGGCTACCGGGGCTGACCTGGACCACCGCCTACGTGCGCGGGGATAACATTAAAACGTCAGAGACCAGCAACGGCAAAGAACACGAATGGTTCAATCAGGTTCAATACCAGGTGCAAAACGGGGCGGCGAAAGATTTGAAATTCAGACTCCGGTATTCGGTACTGCGGGTTTCCAGCAACGCCAGCGACTATAACGTCAGCGGCAATGAAGTGCGGTTCTACGTCGAATATCCGTTTAACGTGTTTTAAGCACGTCATGAACCCTCTCCTGCGGGTCGGCCCTCTCCCGGCGCGCAGGAGCAACCGTCCGGCGCCTTGATTAACCCCCTGTGCCGTACGGTACCCTCTCCCCGGAAGGGAGAGGGTTGGGGTCACTGGGTTATCATTAATACAGCGTCTTCTGCGGCGGGCCGGCAAAGCGCAGCGCGCCAATCTGGCCCATCTTCACTTCCACCACCGATGGCCCCGGCATCGCCAGCGCCTCGGTCATCACCGCCTGAAAATCCTCAGCCCGATCCACGCTCCACGCCTGCAGACCCATCGCCTGCGCCAGCAGGGTAAAGTCCGGCGTGTGCAGCTCGTTGTAATACTGGCGACCGCCAAAGTACTTATCCTGAATACCGCGCATTACGCCGTAGCCGCCGTCGTTCATAATCAACAGCGTCACGTTGGCCTTCTCCTGCGCCAGAGTCGCCACTTCGCCAAGGTTCAGGCTCAGGCCGCCGTCGCCGACCAGGCCGACCACTTTCCGTTGCGGATTGGCAATCGCGGTGCCCACCGCCATCGGCAGCCCCATACCGATGGCTCCGGCCAGAGAATGGATATTCATCAGCGGACCGTGAGCGCGGAACAGACGGCTGCCCCACAGGCTGCCGGAAACGGTAATATCGCGCACCAGAATGCCGTCATCGGGCAGCGCCTGCGCAATCGCGTCATTCAATTTAGCGTAAGCGCCGCACTGGTCGCGCAGCCCCTGCTCCGCCGCCTCTACCGCCGCTTTAAGTTGGCTATCCCAATGCGCATCGCCCCACATCCGGCCCTGTACCCGCTTCGCCAGCGCGTCTAATAAAGCGCGGCAGTCCGCCACCAGCGTGTTGTCCATCAGGTAGTTACGGCTGGCCGCCGCCGGGTCGATATCAATCTGCACCCTCGGCGTGGGCAGCGCCAGCGTCCACGAGCGCGTTTCGTTGCTGCGCAGCCGGGAACCGGCCACAAGTGTGAAATCACATTGTGAAATCAGCGCTTCAACCGAGGGAGAATTATGAAACGCGCGCAAGCTGGCGCGATGGCTGTCTGCCAGAATGCCGCGGCCGTGGGTGCTGGAGATCACCGTCACCCCGGCATCCGCCAGCGTCTTCACCGCCTCGCCGCTCTCTAACGCGCCGCCGCCAAGCCACAGCAAGGGCCGCTTCGCCTGCTTAAGCTGCGCCCACAGCGCATCGACCATCGCCGGTTCCGGCTCAACCGCCGGAGCGCGTTTCAGCGGCGCGGTCAGCAGTGAAAACGGTATTTTGGCGCTCTGAATGTCGATTGGGATCTCCACCGAGACCGGGCCGCACGGCGGCGTCTGCGCCTCCTGAATCGCCTTATGCAGGATAGCCACCGCCTGGTTGGCGTTGCTAATGCGGTAAGCGCGCTTCGAACTGGCTTTCAGAAAGGTCAACTGATCGCGGGTTTCGTGAATAAAACCGGTGTCGGCGTCCAGCCAGGCTTTTTCGACCTGTCCGGTCAGGTGCAGCAGCGGCGTACCGGCGTTCATCGCCTCAACCAGCGCGCCGACCGCATTACCCGCCCCCGCGCCGGTACTGGTCAGCGCCACGCCGAGCCCTGAAAAACGGCCGTGGGCGTCAGCCATGGTCACCGAGCCCGCTTCACCTCGCGCCGGAACAAAGCGGATTTTTTCCCGCTGGCCGACGGCATCGGCGATCGGCAGGTTATGGATAGAAATGACGCCATAAATGGCTTCAACGTGATACTGCTCCAGCGTTCTGGCGATGGCATCGCCGACGGTTATCATTTCGCTCATTGCTCACCCTTTCTCAGTCGCACCAGTGGTTGACGCTATTACCCGTCGCCAGATAAATGCTCTTTTGCTGCATCCAGGCCTTCAGCCCCTGGATCCCTTTTTCGCGGCCCAGACCGCTCTCTTTAAAGCCCCCAAACGGGGTCGAAATGGAGAAAACTTTGTAGGTGTTGATCCACACCGTACCGGCTTCCAGCTGCTCGCTCAGACGCAGCGCGCGGCCGGTATCGCGCGTCCAGATCCCCGCCGCCAGCCCAAAGACCGAATCATTGGCCTCACGGATTAACGCCGCTTCATCGCGAAAACGCATCGCCACCAGTACCGGCCCGAAGATCTCTTCCTGGCAAACGCGGGCCTGATTGTTCAGCCCTTCAATGATGGTCGGCAGGAAATAGCTGCCTGCCGCCAGTGCCGGATCCGCCGGGATCTCGCCGCCGCATAGCACCCTGCCGCCTTCGCGTTTCGCCAGCTCGACGTACTCCTGCACGCTCTGGCGGTGTTTATCGTTGATCAGCGGCCCGACGTGGGTGCCAGCGTTGAACGGGTGACCAACCCGCAGCCCTTGGGTTAACTCCAGCAGGCGGGCCATTAATTGCGGGTACACTCTG
The DNA here is from genome assembly GCF_018223875.1 of Klebsiella sp. 54. Taxonomy (NCBI): domain Bacteria; kingdom Pseudomonadati; phylum Pseudomonadota; class Gammaproteobacteria; order Enterobacterales; family Enterobacteriaceae; genus Klebsiella; species Klebsiella sp. 54. The sequence goes on along the minus strand of NZ_JAGRRA010000006.1, from coordinate 286,631 downwards.
TCATGAACAAACAGCCGCGAGCCGGCAATACAGGCCTGGCCGCCGGAGCTGAAAATGCCGTAGCAGATGCCCCGCGCCGCCTGTTCGATATCGGCATCTTCCAGCACGATGGTCGGTGATTTGCCGCCCAGCTCCAGCGACGCCGGGATCAGTTTTTCCGCCGCCACATGCGCCAGGTGACGTCCGGTGGTGGTGCCGCCGGTAAAGGAAATTTTGCGCACCTTAGGATGGCGGGCCAGCGCATCGCCGATAATCGATCCTTTACCCGGCAGCACGCTCAGCAGTCCGGCGGGTAAACCGGCCTGCTCAAAGATCTTCGCCAGCTCCAGCGCCATCAGCGGCGTGGCTTCCGCCGGTTTGAGGATCACCGCATTTCCGGCGGCGATCGCCGGGGCCACCTTCTGCATTTCGCTGGCGATCGGCGAGTTCCACGGGGTGATCGCCGCCACCACGCCCAGCGGCTCATAGCGGCTCAGGGTCAATAGATCCGCCTGCCGCGGCGTCGGCAGCTCGCCCTCCAGCAGTTCACAGGCGGCGGCAAAATAGCGCGCCGTCCCCGCCGCGCTCATCACCAGTCCCCGCGCCTCCGCCAGCGGCTTACCGTTATCGCGGCTCTGCTTTTGGCTTAACTCATCAAGTTGCACCTCTATCAGTTCCGCGACCTTATGCAGGATCTTCGCCCGCTGATGCGGCAGCATCGCCCGCCACGTTGGCTCCCGCCAGGCGCGGTCGGCACAGTCGATCGCCTCCTGCAGATCATCGAGGCTTGCCGCATGCAGCGCCGCGTTAATAGCGCCATCCGCCGGAAACTGGCTGTGCATCAAATTGCCGCCGCCGCGACGCCACTGGCCGCCGATAAAAATGTCTAATTCGTCCATCTCAGCCTCTCTGCGTTATGCCAGTTCACGGCAGGCGCGTACCGCGCTCAGTGCCGCGAGGGTCGATGTTTTCGGATTGCTGGCGAGCGGCAGGCCGCTCAGCTCCAGGTGAAACTCGCCGAACAATCCTTCGGCGTGTAGCGTATGGGTGTTGCGTTGCGTAGCCGGATCGACCATCAGCTGTACCCGGGTCGCGTCAAGGCCGATACCGCCCAGCGCGATGGTTGCCGCCACGTTGGCATTCGCAGGGAATAACCGGGCCGCCTCGCGGGCGCTGCCCTCAAAGAAAATCTGCGCTTCATTGACCGCGCTGAGGTCGATAAGCTGTTCAGCATAGCTACCGCGCCAACTGGCCGGGCTTTTACGCGACCGATAGGTCACTCGTTCAAGCCCCCCCTCTTTCGCCGCCGCCAGGCCATCTATTCCGGCCACCGCGCCAGCCAGCAGCGTCAGCTTGCCACCCGCCTGGCGTAAACGCTGTTCCAGTTCGCTGTCCGCCAACGCACCGGTCGAGATCACCGCCAGATGCCAGCCGCGCGCCAGCACCGCTTCGCCGTACTGCGCGACCGCCTGCTGACTGGCGCATTCCAGCACCAGATCCGGCGTCCCACCGCATTGCAGCGGATCGGTAAGCGGCGTCACCGTTTGACCAAACTGCAGGCAGATCGCTGCGTGATGCGATTCGCGCGCCACGATCCACTCCACCCTCACCTGCGGCGGCAGGCGTTCAATCACCGCCTGGGCCATCGCGCCATAGCCAATTAACATGACCTTTTTCATCATCTTTCCTTACAGATGGCGACAGAAACCGCCGGAAACGTCCAGCGCCGCGCCGGTGGTAAAGGAGGCCAGCGGCGAAGCGAGGAATAGCAGCGCTTGCGCTGGCTCCTGCGGCTTACCGAGACGCGCCATCGGGATCCCCCGCTTACGGGCGATATCGGCGGTCCACTGCTGCCAACTCTGGCTCTTATCGCTTCGGCTCTCAAAACGGCGCTGCCACTGCCCGGACTCCACCATCCCCAGCAGAATGGAATTCACTCGAATGCCTTTATCCACCAGCTCTTTCGAAAGAGTCAGCGTCATATTGAGCAGCGCGGCGCGGGCGGCAGAGGTGGCGATCATGTGCTCTTCCGGCTGTAACGCCAGCAGCGAGTTCACACAGGTAATCGAGGCGATATCCGACGCCTCAAGCAGCGACTGAAAGGCCTTTACCGGGTTAATCACGCCGAACAGTTTCAGTTCGGCTTCGTGCAGCCAGGCCTCGCGTGGCGTATCGGCGAAGTGGGCGACATAGCCCTGGCCGGCGTTATTAATCAGCATATCGACGCCGCCGAAACGCGCGGCGACCGCGGCGGCGAACACCTCAACTTCCGCTTCGTTCAGTACGTCACAGCGCCAGGAGAACACCTCGCCTTCTGGATATTCGTTTTGCAGTGCTGCATAGGCGCTGGCCAGACGATCCGGGTTGCGGCCGCAAAAGGCGACCTTCGCCCCTTCGCCTAGCAACAGGCGCAGCGTTTCAAAGCCGATTCCTGACGAACCGCCGGTGACTACCGCGACGCGTCCTTCAATTTGTGCATTCATCGCGCACCTCTTCCCCTATGCGTAAAAGCTGTTGATTAAAAAAGATTTCGTTATCGAGATAGCAGGCATGCCCAGCCTGCGGGATAGCGATGTAAGGAGCGCCGTAACGCAGCGCCACTCCCTGCACTAACTCCGGTTGGGTAATGGCATCCTGCTCGCCACACCACACGGAGAGACGACCGCGATAGTCGGCGAGCCAACGGTGAATGTCGTCATGAGCCAGCATCCAGGCCGCGGCGAGATAACCGTCGCGGCGTAGCCTGCGCATCCCCGCCGCCACCGTCGCCACATCAGCTTCGCGCGCGCCAGGGCGCAGAAGTTTTGCCGCTCGCCCCTGGGCCATCGCCTCGCCGCCTTGCGCTATCTGCTGCTGACGCCCTAGCCAGACGTTTTCCCGCTGTGCGACCTCCGCCTGACCGTAGCCCTGCGCGACGTCGGCCAGCACCAGATAAAGCACCCGCTGCGGATATTTCGCGGCGAAGGCAGCCGCCACCAACGCGCCCAGCGAATGGCCGACCAGTACGGTTTGTTCTACCCCGGCACGGTCCAGCATCAGCGCCAGCGCGTCAGCGTAATCGCCAGCATCCGCCGGCGCCGCCGCAAGCATCGGGCTTTCGCCATAACCGGGCATATCCCAGGCCAGGACGCGGTAGCCGGGCAGCGCCATCTGTTTATGCCAGGAGGCTGCGCCGGAACTGATGCCGTGCAGCAGCGTCAGCGGTACCCCGCATCCTTGTTCACGAAAACCCGTCATCATCGCTCCTTAGTTACGCTTCACTTTTGACAGCGGATGATCTTCCGGATAAGTCGGAACATGCGGTTTCGGCGTGCCCAGCATCACGCACATCAGCGCCTCCTCTTCGCCGTGGTTAAACAAACCGCGGTAAATTCCAGGCGGCACCGAGATCAGATCGCGTTCGCGCAGTACCGTTTCGGTATAGTTGTCGCCATCCTGAATCATCAGGGTGATCTGCCCTTTGAGCATGAAGAACACCTCTTCTACGTCATCATGCAGATGCAGCGGGCCTTCACATTTGGACGGCAACACCATGGTGGAAAAGGTGAAGTGCTCCGCCGGAACGGTGTTGGTATCGCTGGCGACGCCGGTGGCGCCGGTGCCGATGTAGCGCATCTGCGCGCGGCGATATTTGGGGTCGAAATCGGCCTGGAATTTCAGCGCATTCCAGTCGTATTTACGGCCTTCGAAGCGCGCGATACGCGACTCCACCCACTCTTCCATCGTCAAATGGTCAGGTTTCAAACTCTGTTTTGCAGTTACGGTTGAATCAGTCATCGTTTTATCCTCAGTAACGTCTCAGCAGCGGCAGTAACAGGGCGCAGCCCACCGCCGCCATCACTGCCAGAAAAATCAGGCCGGAATCCATGCTATGGGTGAAGGCGATAAGCGCGCCCATCACCGCCGGCGATAGCGCCCCGGCAAAGTTTCCCAGCCCGTTGAAAATCCCCCCCGCCGTGGCGCTGACCCGTGGATGGGTCGCTTTAGCCAGTAGGGCGAAAATGTTCGGCGCGCCGGTGCCCCACATAAAGGTGCTAAAGCTCATCGCCGCGATTACCGGCAGCGGCGTGGTGAAATGCATCACTGCCGCCAGGCCAATACCCGCGCCTGCCAGGGAAATAAAGCAGGCGGCGGCGCGCCTATCGACGCGGTCGGACAGCCAGGCGCCGATAATTTCGCCTAGCAACATGGCGATAAACGGCATCGACGACAGCCAGCCGGCGTGTTCCAGATGAATGCCTTTACCTTTAATCAGGTAGCCCGGCAGCCAGCCGTTGATCCCCCACAGATAGGCGAGAAAGGCGATGTTGAAGATGCAGATCATCCAAAAATGCGGACTCACAAAGAGCTCGCGACGCGCGCTGCGGCGCGCTTCCTGCGAGGTTTTATCGCTGCTCGCTCTCGCCTCCAGTTGCACGCCGCGCAGCCCGATGCGCACAAAAATCAGCACCGGTACCGTCAGCATCGCCATCACGAAAAATGTGCTCTGCCAGCCGAAAGTATTAAGTAGCCAAATTGACAGCGGGAATCCCAACGCTGCGCCAACCGGCGTGCCGAGCAGCCACAGCATGGTGGCGCGGGCCTGTAGCCGCTGCGGGAAGGTGTGGCGCACCACGGCAAACGCCAGCGGGAACAGCGGCCCTTCGGCGATGCCCAACAGGACGCGTAGCATCACCATCAGCGCGTAGTTGTGGGTGAAACCCATGATCACCATCAGGATGCACCACACCACCATCATTCCAGTCAGCAGACGCAGCGGCGCAATCCGGTCGCCAAGGCCGCTTAATAACACTGACGAGAAGCCGTAACTCAGCAAAAAGGCGCTCATCAGAATGCCCAGCCGGGTGGTGTCGAAATCGATGCCCATCGCCTGCTGGAAGTGACTATCGGAAAACAGCGCGGCGATACTGATTTTGTCGAAAAAAGCCAGCAGCACGCAGGCCAGCAGGGACAGCGGAATGGCCCAACGAACTGCTTTTTCAGGCGTGCGGACGCCCTCGCCGCTCGCCTCTGCAGGCGCGGCGTTGGTCTCTAATGTGGTCATTTCTCCCCCTTAAGGGTTCGCGTTACTTATCGCAATGACATCAGCGAGAAAGTCGGGTCAGCGAGCGGGACGTTAGAGAGATCCCTTCCCGCCGCCATCCAGCGCTTCGCCAGCTTCACGATACGTGCATTATTGAAGGCCACCAGCTGAGTTAAGCGTCCATCGGCATTCAGGGAGAAGTAGATCGCGCCCTGCGGCTCGTCACGCACAATGGTGCGGCTGCCCGCCTGCGGGATCCCGAGGATCTGGATATTGCGATCGTATTGATCCGACCACAGCCAGGGCGCCTCGTCGTAGCCGCTGGCCTGCGGATCGAGCATCGCTTTCGCCGTTGCGATGGCCTGATTTTGCGCAAAGGCCCACGACTGAATGCACAAGCCGTACTGATGGTGCTGAGCGACATCGCCAGCGGCGAAAATCGCCGGATCGTTACTGCGCCCCTGGGCATTAACGACAATCCCGCGATCGACAGTGAGCCCGGCATCGCGCGCCAGTTCGAGATTCAGATCGACGCCGATCCCCACCACTACCGCATCGAAGGTTTCCCGCTGGCCGTCGCAGTGCAGAGTCGGCAGGCCGTTATCATCTTCCAGCTCCAGCGCGCCGCAGCCGCCGCGAATCTCAACGCCCTGCTGGCGATGTAGTTGCGCCAGCGCCTGCGAGACCTCCATACTGACCGAGCGCATGCACAGCGCCGGCTGCTGCTCGTAAAGGGTTACGGCCACGTCGCTTTTGCGCGCCGAGGCGGCGATTTCGAGGCCAATCCAGCCGCCGCCAACGATCGCCAGCCGCGTTGCCGATGCCAGCCGCTGCTTCAGACGCTGCGCGTCCTGCCAGTGGCGCAGGGTATAAACCTGCGGATGCTGCGCCCAGCCCTCGGACGGCAGTCGCGCCCGGCCGCCGGTGGCGATCAACAGTTGGTCATATGCCAGCGTTTCACCGTTGCTCAGCGCCACGGTTTTATTTTGCCGATCGATCGAATCCGCACGCAGCGGGCGATACCAGCGTAGGTTCAGCGCCTGCTGCGCCTCGGCGCTAAATAACCGCGGCAGCGCCGGTTCGGCCTCCAGCAACGCCGCCTTCGACAACGGCGGGCGCTCGTAAAAATCCCATTGCTCTTCGGCAACCACGCAAATCTCGCCGCTAAACCCTTCATCACGCAGCGTTTTCGCTGCCCAGCCGCCAGCCTGGCCGCCGCCGATAATGACTATCCGCGCCGTCATACCGCCTCCGGTTTTTTCTGCTGGCGACGGGTATCGTGATCGATACCGCCTTCCACCGCCCATTCGGTAAAGGACACGAGTGAATGCTCCAGCTCGCGCGGCTGCCAGTTTTCCGTCAGATAATCATCGTTGGTGTAGTACTCAAAAGCGCCGCCGGTCGGGCTGTTGACATACCAGAAGTAGGCCGAGGAGACCGGATGGCGACCTGGACCGATAAAAGTGCTCCACGCGTTTTTATTCATCGCAATGCCGCCGCCGATCACTTCATGAATATCCCGTACGGTAAACGCGACGTGGTTTAGCCCGCGCTTGCGGTTGGGCAACTGCAATAAGAAGAGGTTATGGTGGCCGCCGCGCACGCCGCAGCGCAGGAACACCGCGCGATTGATGTAACGGTCTGACACCTGGAAGCCGAGTACTTCGCGATAGAAACTTTCCACCGCCGCCAGCTCTTCAACAAAGAATACGACGTGGCCGACATTAATGGGCTGCGCGCGGTCGTATACCGGGCTCGGAGTGTCGATGCGACGCACATCGCCCCACTGGTTAATCGGCTCGACGTTCAGTTCCACCGCTGTTTGCTGGCTAACCTGCACCCGCAGCGTCATACCGTTAGGGTCACGACACTCCAGCGCGCCATCGATTTCACGGAAACCGGGCTGACGTTCCAGCTTCGGGCGCAGCGCATCCAGCGTCGCCCGATCCGCCACGCCCCAGGTCATGCGACGCAGGGTGTTGCCCGCCTCAAAAGCTGGCGGTAAGTCAGCGGCATCGGTTGGGTTAAGTTCGACCCGCGCGCCGCTAAGGGTGGCAAACGCGCGGCCGCTGGCGTCGGCGGTCAGGCCAAAATCGCGCATAAATTTGGCGCAGTGGTTCAGGTCGTCTACGCCAAATTCCAGCTTTTCAATTCCGGTAATACTCATTATTCGTCGCCTCTTTACCGTTCAGTCGCCCGAATTTGGGCGTAAGACATGCCCGACGCAATCAAGCGCCTGCTGTTAAGTTGTTGATTTAACTTGCCTGTGACAAATATCCGAGGAAGCCGGAAATTTTGTCCGCCGCCATACTGACGTCGTTCTGCAACCGCTCGCGATCGCTTTGCGGGATCTCGTCCGACGGCACCAGAATGCTGACGACCGCCGCCACCCGGCCGCTGCGGTCAAAGACCGGATAGACAATCGATGAGATGCCGTGGCGGTAGAACGATTCGCCAATCACGTAGCCGCGAGCTTTATCCTGCTGCACCATCTGCCACAGCGCTTCGCGGTCATGCAACTGGCCCGGCGTATTGCCCGGCAGCCGTTCATCCGGGAACAATTGTTCAAACTCGCTGCGAGAAACATCGGTCAGCAGCATGCGACCAAGCGAGGTGCAGTGCACCGGTAGCCGCGTTCCGACGCTGACCTGGTTGATACGCGAACCGGCGGCGCTGACGCGGGCGATGTAGATAATGTCGCGGCCGTCGCGGATCGCCAGATGGCTGCTGCACTGGCTGATATCGCGCAGTTGCTCGATGACCGGCTGACCCACCTGAGCGACATCCAGGGAGGCGATATATTCAAAGCCCAGACGCAGTACGTTCATGCCCAGCGAAAAGGTATTGGTGCGGGCGTTACGCTCGAGAAAGCCCATATATTCCAGCGTCTGCACCACGCGATAGGCGGTCGCTTTCGGCATATCCACCAGCCGATGCAGCTCGGCAAAGGTCAGATCGCGATGCTGTTCGCCAAACGCCAGCAGCAGTTGTAAACCGCGCTCCAGACCCGGTACCAGGTACTTCACTTCCTGATCGTTCGCCATACCGCCTCACTTGTTAGTTAAAGACAAAACCGCCGTTGACCGGGATCAGCTGGCCGGTGATAAAGCGCGAAAGATCGCTCAGCAGCCAGACCACGCTGCCGGTGACATCTTCCGGCTGCTGCGCGCCGCTGAGCGCGCGGCCGTTCTCATACAGCTGATGACGCTCGGCGGGAACGTATTCCGTGGCCTCAACGCGGGTCAGTCCCGGCGCGATGGCGTTGATACGGATCCGCTTTTCACCCAGTTCGCGGGCCATGGAACGGGTCATCGCAATCACCGCGCCCTTACTGGCGACATAGGCCATCAGCCGCGGCGCGCCCCACAGCGCGGTATCCGAAGCGACGTTGACGATCGCCGACCCTTCGCGCAGCAGCGGTACCGCCTCGCGGGTCACCAGCCAGGTGCCTTTGACATTGACCGTCATCACCCGATCCCACAGGTCCGGATCGTAATCGATCATATTTTTACCGCCGACGCCGGTGGCCATCGCCGCGTTATTGACTAAGCCATCGACAGGCCCCTGCGCACCGATGGCGCTGAAGACCTGCTCGATCGACGCTTGACTGGCAAGATCGATGGCGTGGGATTCGATCTGATAGCCCTTCTGCTGCAGGCGATGAGCGCTTTCCGCCAGCTCCCCCTGCAGGATGTCGCACATCACCACCGTCGCGCCCTGCGCGGCGCAGGCTTCGGCAAAGTGGTAGCCCAGGCCGCGCGCCGCGCCGGTGACGACAATACGTTTACCGTTTAGCAGGCCGTTCATCAGGCGGCACCCTGCTGCGCTTCGCGGAGCGCTAACTGCTCTTTCGCCGCTTTCTGCATCATGCGGCGCAGGCGGGACAAACCGACGTCATGTTGATAAAGGTATTCATGATCGCGGGCGTTCGGCGCCAGGCTCTCCAGCACCACGCGATCCTGCTCCAGTACTTCCCAGTGCAGTTTTTCCAGACGGTTGCGGTACATAAAGCGCCACAGATCGCGCTGCCAGCCCTGTACGCCGCGGATGCGCCAGAAGAAAACGCGGCAGTTGTCGTTATCTTCCGGAACCACCATGCCGACGATCCAGAAGTGGCCGCCCGGCCCGAAACGCTTTTTGTACGGAATAGACAGGCGCATCCAGTAGGCGCCGCTGTTGCCCAGTTCAACCCAGTCAAAGTTGACGCCGCTCTGCCCTTTTTTCTCGAAGATAAAGCCGGTTTTCGTCGGCTGCAGCACCATATCGGCTTTGCGATCGCCTTCCGCCATCGAGTGCGATGACGAGTGCAGATAGGTACCGTGCATCGGGTCCATCACGTTTTCCAGCGCGTACTGGTAGTTGCATTTCCACGCCGCGGTGCACAGGAAGTGACTGTATTTTTTGTGGTCGGCCAGCTCCTCCGGGAAGCTCAGTTCATCAGACTGCTGGTCGGCGGTGACGCCGAACCACAGGAAGATTGCCCCGTGCGCTTCCTGCACGTTGTAGCTGCGCACGCACTGCTGGCCGACCAGCGGGCAGCGGTCAACCGCCGGGACGTCTTTGACTTCGCCGTTGCCGGCGACTTCCACGCCGTGATACCAGCAGGCGATACGATCGCCTAAGTTCCAGCCCATCGACAGGCGCGCGCCGCGATGCGGGCAGCGGTCTTCCAGGGCCTGCACCTGACCGTCTTTATTCCGCCAGACCACGATCTGCTCGCCGAGACGGGTAATGCCTACCGGCGCAGACTGCACTTCCCAGCTCGCCAGCACCGGATACCACAGGCCGCGCAGTCCTTTATCAAGATAGTTTTGTACCGTTGTCGTCATCGCTGTGTCCTCAGTAGCCGTTAACCTGTAAAAATGCCTGGAAGCTGCTTTCGCTCCACGGTTCGCCCTGTTGGTCATGCATCCTGACGCCATTGAGGCCGTTCACCAGCTCACCGAGGCTTTCCGCGCCCTGCTCGAACAACGTTTCCAGGGTGGCGATAAGCTGCAGTTCCCAGTTTTCCGGCACCCGGCTGCGGGTTTGCCAGATCAGATTGTGATAGTCGCCGGGCTTATGGATATTGCCGTTTCCGCCTTCCGCCGGTGGCGTAAACTGGCGGCTTTCCGGTAGCGCCGGGTTGAAATCCAGGGATTCGCTCATGCCACGTTCTCCTCGATAAAGGTAATCTGGATCTGATTGTCGTATACCCGCACCGGGTAACGATTAAGGTTGCGACCGCCGGGGCCATGCAGGCACTGGCCGGTTTTCACGTCGAATACCGCCTCATGCAACGGGCATTCCACTTTGCCATCTTCGACAAAGCCCTGGCTCAGTAGCGCATAGGCGTGAGGACAAACGTCTTCCAGCGCGTAATATTCACCATCAATCAGATAAATGCCGATCTCCTTACCGTCGATATTGCCGCTATATGGAAAATCTTCTTGTACTTGCTCCGCGTCACATACGCCTATCCAGCTCATCGCAATCCTCCAGGCCGTTGTTTCATATATGAAACTGTGTTTCTTATTTAATACGACCAATATAAAAGCGGCGAATGTTTCGTCAAGCGTTAATGTGACGAACTTGTTAATGAATGGCTTTTAAATTAGCTAAGTGTGCAATTGATCACGAAAAACTGCATTCAGATGAAATGATGATATTTAAAGCGGTGATCCATTATAAATAAAAATTCCGATTTAAATTTCACATACGACTATTGACTTCTTTTCAAATCGATCATTAAAAATGGGCAGCAGCGGAAACCATGGTGTTTCACCCATGAAACAACTCTTTATTTAATCATTTAAAAACAATGAGTTTCACAGGTGAACCATTTTACTCACGTAACTATTTCTGGCGTTAAAAAATAATAACTGGCAATCATTAAATTAAGCGTGGAGACAACGAATGGCGGCAAGATGGCAAGGGGTAATAGCATTACTTTTGTTAATAATTATTTCCTACGTCGATCGGGTAAATATCTCGGTGATGATCCTTAACCCGGAATTCGCTGCCCATTTCCAGTTAAATGAAAACAGAATGTTACAAGGCATGCTAATGACATGCTTTCTTCTGGGTTATGGGTTTTCGGCATTATTATTAACACCAGTTATAGAAAGTAGATGGCATTATCGTCAGGGGCTGTTAATCAGCATTGTTATATGGGCGCTGGTGTGCGCCATTTCCCCATTACTCGGTTCACTGGTGGGAATGTTGATCGCGCGCATCGTGCTTGGCGTGGCGGAGGGACCGCTGTTTTCACTGAAAACACGCTTTATCAACGACAACTTTGCCGCCGATGAAATCGGCAAACCGAATGCGGTAACCGCCCTTGGCGTATCGTTGGGGCTAGCGGTAGGCTTCCCACTGGTCACCTGGCTGATGGCGCACGTTGGCTGGATCGGCTCCTTCTATGCGCTGGCGCTGATGAATCTCCTGCTCGGCGGCGGGTTAATCTGGCGGTTTCTCCCCGCGCCAAAAGTGACTGCACAGCGCGCGAAGCCTGGCTTTAGCCAAACTTTTGCCCTCGCCTGGCGTACGCCGCTGCTTGGCTGGATCCTGCTGATAGAAATTGCCACCCTCAGTTATCTGTGGGGGAGTAGCGCCTGGCTGCCAGCCTGGCTGCGCGATGAGCATCATTTCTCGCTACAGGCCACCGGCCTGCTGGCGGCTGTCCCCTTTCTGTTAAGCCTGGGCTCAAAGTTCCTTGGCGGCGTGCTCCTCGACAAAATGCGCCCGGAGCAGGCGCCGCTGTTGTTTATTATTGGCGGTCTACTCACCGCCGGTTCCGTGCTGGCGCTAATCCTCAGCGAACAGCCGGCGATGCTGGCGCTGTTTATGCTGGCGGCGAACGTGTTCTGGGGATTACAGGGGGCAGCGATCCCCGCGGTGGTTCAGCATCACGCCCCGCGCGAAGCGGTAGGCAGCGCCTATGGCATCATTAACGGCATTGGCAACATCTGCGCGGCGTTTATTCCGCTGCTGATGGGAGTGGTAATGAAATCAGTGGGATCGGTCAGTTCAGGTTTTTCCGTACTGGTGGCATCGCAGCTGATTACGCTGTGCGCCGGCGGCGCACTGCTGCTGCGTATGCGTCGCGCAGCAGCAGTAAACGCGTCTATACCCTAAATAAGTTGCAGGACAAAACGGCTAGCCGTTTTGAACAGCGCTTGCGCTGGCCCTGTAAGGACGAGGCCCAGGGATGGGCCGAGTTATTGCCCACGCCTATGCAACTTGAAATATGACGGGAACAGATTTATTCGCCCTTCTTCGCCGCCTGGATGTACAGCATCTCCAGCGCCAGAGTCGCCGCCGCCAGGGCGGTGATTTCGGACTGATCGTAGGCCGGGGCGACTTCCACCACGTCCATCCCGACGATGTTCAGATCCTTCAGGCCGCGCACCAGCTTGATCGCTCGGTCGGAAGTCAGCCCGCCGATCACCGGGGTACCGGTTCCTGGCGCAAACGCCGGATCCAGGCAGTCGATATCAAAGGTCAGGTACACCGGCATATCGCCAACGATCTGCTTCACCTGGGCAATCACGTCATCGACACTGCGGTCGTTAACCTGGCCCGCATCAAGCACGGTGAAACCGTTATCTTTATCGAATTCGGTGCGAATACCGATCTGTACGGAGTGGTTGGGATCGATAAGCCCTTCGTTCGGCGCGGTGTAGAACATGGTGCCGTGGTCGAACTCGCAGCCGTTGGCGTAGGTATCGGTGTGGGCATCGAAGTGCACCAGCGCCATTTTACCGAAGTGTTTGGCGTGGGCGCGCAGCAGCGGCAGCGTAACAAAGTGGTCGCCGCCAAAGGAGAGCATGCGCTTGCCGGCCGCCAGCAGCTTCTCGGCGTGGGCCTGCAGCTTCTCGCTCATTTCGCGCGCGTCGCCGAAGGCGTACACCAGATCCCCGCAGTCAACCACGTTCAGGCGTTCACGCATGTCGAAGTTCCACGGAAAACGATTGTGCTCCCAGGCGAGATTGGTGGACACCTGACGGATCGCCGCCGGGCCATGACGGCCGCCTGCGCGCCCGGAGGTCGCCATATCGAACGGTACGCCGGTGATGACCCAGTCAGCATCGCTGTCGTAAGGCATGAAATTCATTGGTAAACGCAGGAAGCCAAAGGCATTGGATACCAGGGAGTTATCGTATTGATGACCTAAAGTGCTCATGGATATGACCTCTTTTCACAGTCGTGGAACGTAAAAAATAAGTATAAAAAAACCCCTCCGCGTCGTTAGGCCCGACGAGGAAGGGTTTGATAGATAAATCGCTTATTGGCGTGAATTATCGCCGGTAATGCATACGGGTTCAAGTGAGTATCGCCGTCTGCCGGATGACGGCTTCGCCTTATGCGGCCGACATACGCAGGCCCGGTCAGCGCAGCGCCACCGGGCATCAGCGGCTACTCGTCTTCCAGATAAGTGTACCCGTACAAACCCGCCTCGAACTCTTCGAGGAATTGCTGCTGCAGCGCGTCGTCCAGGCCGGTGTTTTTCACCTGATCGCGGAACTGGGTCAGCAGCGTGTTTGGATCCAGCTGCACGTACTGCAGCATATCCGCCACGGTATCGCCCTCGTCGGACAGCTCAACCTCAACGCTGCCGTCAGGGAAGACAAACACGTCCACCGCCTCGGTATCCCCGAACAGGTTGTGCATGTTGCCAAGGATTTCCTGATAGGCGCCGACCATAAAGAAGCCCAGCATCGGCGGGTTCTCCGGGTCATATTCCGGCATCGGCATGGTGGTGGCGATCCCGTCGCCGTCCACGTAGTGATCGATGGCGCCGTCAGAGTCGCAGGTGATGTCCAGCAGCACCGCGCGGCGTTCCGGCGACTTGTTCAGCCCTTCCAGCGGCATCACCGGGAACAGCTGATCGATCCCCCACGCATCCGGCATCGACTGGAACAGCGAGAAGTTGACGTAGATTTTATCCGCCATGCGCTCCTGCAGCTCATCGATAATCGGACGATGAGCGCGGTTGCTCGGGTCGAGTTGCTTCTGCACTTCATGACACATGTTCAGATACAGCTGTTCTGCCCAGGCGCGCTCCTGCAGGTTGAAAGTGCCGGAGGAGTAGCCGATATGGATATCGTGCAGGTCCATCTGGCTGTCGTGCAGCCATTCGCGCAGCGAGCGGCGATTGCCGGTTTCGTGCATCTCCAGCCAGGTTTCCCACATGCTCTGCAGCGGACGCGCGGCGTCTTCCGCCGGCGGGGTCGCCTCGGTGTATTCGTTGCGCTCCACGCCGATGATATTGGAAACCAGCACGGTGTGGTGCGCGGTCACCGCGCGGCCGGACTCGGTGATGACCGTCGGGTGCGGCAGGCCGTTCTCTTCGCAGGCGTCGCCGATGGCCCAGATAATATTGTTAGCGTATTCGTTCAGGCCGTAGTTCACCGAGCAGTCGGACTGCGAGCGGGTTCCTTCGTAATCCACACCCAGGCCACCGCCAACGTCGAAGCACTGGATATTAACGCCCAGCTTATGCAACTCGACGTAGAAACGCGCCGATTCACGCACGCCGGTGGCGATATCGCGAATGTTGGCCATCTGCGAGCCGAGGTGGAAGTGCAGCAGTTGCAGACTGTCGAGGTGCCCTGCGGCACGCAGGATCTCCACCAGCTGCAGAACCTGGGTGGCCGCGAGACCGAACTTAGACTTCTCGCCGCCGGAGGACTGCCATTTACCGGACCCCTGCGAGGCCAGACGCGCACGCACGCCAAGGCGCGGCACCACGTTCAGGCGCTCGGCTTCTTCCAGCACGATGGCAATTTCCGACATCTTCTCGATGACCAGATAGACCTTGTGGCCCATCTTCTCGCCCACCAGCGCCAGACGGATGTATTCGCGGTCTTTATAACCGTTACAGACGATGACGCTGCGGGTCATCCCGGCGTGCGCCAGCACGGCCATCAGTTCCGCTTTCGAACCGGCTTCCAGACCCAGCGGCTCGCCGGAATGGATCAGCGATTCGATGACGCGACGATGCTGGTTCACCTTGATCGGGTAGACCAGGAAGTAATCGCCGTTATAGCCGTAGGATTCGCGCGCGCGCTTGAACGCGGCGTTGATTGAACGCAGGCGGTGCTGCAGGATCTGCGGGAAGCAGAACAGCGCCGGCAAGCGCTGCCCTTGCGCTTCGCGCGCTTTGACTAATTCAGCGAGATCAACGCGCGCTTCCGGGACGTCCGGATCCGGGCAAACGCTGATGTGGCCCAGTTCGTTGACGTCATAATAGTTATTGCCCCACCAGGCAATATTATAAGTACGCAGCATCTTGCTGGCTTCCTGGGAGCTCATCGCTACCTCCTGCATGGAACGTAGTACACCGTGTTCGCCTGCTGACGAAGGCGAAACCATAGACATGTCGTCAGACATAGCGAACCTCAATTTTTAATAATAAGTGTAAGACAGTTAACTACTATCGCAGTCCAAAGATGCGATAACAACCCATGAACAGTCCTAAAGCCCAGCACTATCTGCTGGTTTTGCGACTGCGCGACCGGTTTCTTATTCATATCATCGTAAAACACGTAGCCGAACAGAGTATGACAGTCCGGAGAAACCACGAGAAAACTCTTGCCTGGCAAGAGCGCCCTTGTTCAGTTTTCTGACGGCCGACCGGCCCTGGAATCCTGAGAAGCGCCGAGATGGGGTGAACATCGGCTGGTTTGCATGAGAGAGATGCAGGTTGCGGAGTGCTGACGCGCGACAGAACGACGCGACGAAACAAGCGAAAAACGTTGGTTCATTATCTGGTATCACCTCCACACCGCCCTGCGACAGGGTCGGCGACAAGCCAAAGCTATACATACCGGGCAACAAGCGCTATGCCGTTGCGAGATTCTGTAAATACAGACTGCTTAACCCGGCTGGAAGTGGCACCACAGGGCCATGCCCCGTGCGCTTTTTTAATGAGCCGCGCGCGGCGTTTTATACCGAGAAGCGGGGTAAAAAGCAAAATAAAAATGTGCCCGTTTGCGCGGTTGTCAGGAAATTTTGCCAGGCGAGTTTTTCGATAAATGCGACCGCCATCAAAAAAGGCTGGAAATAGGCTCAAGATTTGACCTAAAATGGCCGTCCAGAAGTTAATCCGTCTATACTGATTAACACTCAGACTGCTCGTGTCGCTACCTGCGCGGCTTTGCGCTGATTATCCACCAAAGCCACATTACACAACAGTATGAGCTATCCGAATCGTCCACAGGTGAAATAAAATATGGCAAAACACCTTTTTACGTCTGAGTCCGTATCAGAAGGGCATCCTGACAAAATTGCTGACCAAATCTCCGATGCCGTGCTGGATGCGATCCTCGAGCAGGATCCGAAAGCGCGTGTCGCATGTGAAACCTATGTCAAAACTGGCATGGTGCTGGTAGGCGGCGAAATCACCACCAGCGCATGGGTTGACATCGAAGAGATCACCCGCAACACCGTCCGCGAAATTGGCTACGTGCATTCCGATATGGGCTTTGACGCCAACTCGTGTGCCGTACTGAGCGCCATTGGTAAACAGTCTCCGGACATCAACCAGGGCGTTGACCGTGCCGATCCGCTGGAACAGGGCGCAGGCGACCAGGGGCTGATGTTTGGCTACGCCACCAACGAAACCGACGTGCTGATGCCGGCGCCGGTGACCTACGCTCACCGTCTGGTGCAGCGCCAGGCTGAAGTACGTAAAAACGGCACCCTGCCGTGGCTGCGTCCGGATGCGAAAAGCCAGGTGACCTTCCAGTATGACGACGGCAAAATCGTCGGCATCGACGCGGTGGTGCTGTCCACGCAGCACGCCGAAGATATCAACCAGAAATCGCTGCAGGAAGCGGTGATGGAAGAGATCATCAAACCGATTCTGCCGACCGAATGGCTGAGCGCGTCCACCAAATTCTTCATCAACCCGACCGGCCGTTTCGTCATCGGCGGCCCGATGGGCGATTGCGGTCTGACCGGTCGTAAGATCATCGTCGATACCTACGGCGGCATGGCTCGTCACGGCGGCGGCGCGTTCTCCGGTAAAGATCCGTCTAAAGTTGACCGTTCTGCAGCCTATGCGGCTCGCTATGTAGCGAAAAACATCGTTGCCGCAGGCCTGGCTGACCGTTGCGAAATTCAGGTTTCCTACGCCATCGGCGTTGCAGAGCCGACGTCCATCATGGTGGAAACCTTTGGTACTGAAAAAGTGCCTTCTGAACAGCTGACCCTGCTGGTGCGCGAGTTCTTCGACCTGCGTCCGTACGGCCTGATTCAGATGCTGGATCTGCTGCATCCGATCTACAAAGAAACCGCTGCCTACGGTCACTTTGGTCGCGAACATTTCCCTTGGGAAAAAACCGACAAAGCGGCCCTGCTGCGCGAAGCGGCCGGTCTGAAATAATCTCTCCGCTTCCTCTCTTTAAGGCCAGCCTCGCGCTGGCCTTTTTATTCCCTGACCTTCCCTGCCGAACCTTGCTTCAACGTAGCGCAACATCTCAATGAAAGCGATTACATTATGGTAATGGTCGATTGCTGCCTGCGTGCGTCATCTCATAGGGGTGTTTTTCACAATGTTACATATTGTTTCGGTTAACTCTGATTACCGTTTTTCAAATTGTCGACTATCCTTGTTTATATTGCTGATTTAAAAAGCATTTAATGCATTACGTTTCTTTACCTTTGTGGAAACGATTACACAGCCGTGATTATAATCACGTTTTTTTACCGACGAGTGTCCTACGCTAACCATCGACAGAATCAATAACTCAACTGGAGGGCGTTATGCCTGACAACAAAAAACAAGGGCGTTCAAACAAGACCATGACGTTCTTCGTCTGTTTCCTCGCCGCGCTGGCTGGCCTGCTGTTTGGCCTTGATATCGGTGTTATTGCGGGTGCCTTACCCTTTATTGCCAATGAGTTCCAGATTTCCGCCCACACTCAGGAGTGGGTGGTCAGCTCCATGATGTTCGGCGCCGCCGTCGGTGCGGTCGGCAGCGGCTGGCTCTCCTTCAAACTGGGCCGTAAAAAGAGCCTGATGATCGGCGCCATCCTCTTTGTCGCCGGCTCTCTGTTCTCCGCCGCCGCGCCAAACGTCGAGATCCTGCTGGTTTCCCGCGTGCTGCTGGGCCTGGCGGTAGGCGTCGCCTCATACACCGCGCCGCTGTATCTATCGGAAATCGCTCCGGAGAAAATTCGCGGCAGTATGATTTCCATGTACCAGCTGATGATCACCATCGGGATCCTTGGCGCTTACCTCTCCGACACCGCCTTTAGCTACAGCGGCGCATGGCGCTGGATGCTCGGCGTGATCATTATTCCGGCGGTATTGCTGCTGATCGGCGTTATCTTCCTGCCGGACAGCCCGCGCTGGTTCGCCGCCAAACGCCGCTTTGTCGATGCCGAGCGCGTGCTGCTGCGCCTGCGCGATACCAGCGCCGAAGCGAAACGCGAGCTCGACGAAATCCGCGAAAGCCTGAAGGTAAAACAGTCCGGCTGGTCGCTGTTTAAAGACAACAGCAACTTCCGCCGCGCGGTGTTCCTCGGCATTCTGCTGCAGGTAATGCAGCAGTTCACCGGGATGAACGTCATCATGTACTACGCGCCGAAGATCTTTGAGCTGGCAGGCTACGCCAACACCACCGAACAGATGTGGGGGACGGTCATTGTCGGTCTGACTAACGTGCTGGCCACCTTTATCGCCATCGGTCTGGTCGACCGCTGGGGCCGTAAACCGACGCTGATCCTTGGCTTTATCGTCATGGCAGCGGGTATGGGCGTCCTGGGCAGCATGATGCACATCGGTATTCACTCCTCAACCGCCCAGTACATCGCCGTCCTGATGCTGCTGATGTTTATCGTCGGTTTCGCCATGAGCGCCGGCCCGCTGATTTGGGTACTGTGTTCCGAAATCCAGCCGCTGAAAGGCCGCGACTTCGGTATCACCTGCTCAACGGCGACCAACTGGATTGCCAACATGATTGTCGGCGCCACCTTCCTGACCATGCTCAATTCGCTGGGCAGCGCCAACACCTTCTGGGTCTACGGCGGTCTGAACGTGCTGTTTATTCTGCTGACGCTGTGGCTGATCCCGGAAACCAAAAACGTCTCGCTGGAACATATCGAACGCAACCTGATGCAGGGTCGTCCGCTGCGCGAGATCGGCGCCCGCGATTAATCCGTCTGAGCTTCCTCCCCTTTCGGGAGGAAGCTTCCGCTTGCTCTCCCCCCTCCGCCGCACTATCCTCTGGTGCTATGAAAACACCCCGTATTCCCATCGCTATTCAGCAGGCCGTGATGCGCAGCCTGCGGGAGCATCTCGCCAAAGCGAACCTCAAGCTGGAACGCCGCTACGCAGAGCCGACGTTGGTCTACCAGCAGCGCGGTACCTCCGCCGGCACCGCCTGGCTGGAGAAAAACGAAATTCGTTTAAATCCGGTGCTGCTGCTGGAAAATCAGCAGGCGTTTATCGATGAAGTGGTGCCCCATGAGCTGGCGCACCTGCTGGTGTGGCAACACTTTGGCCGGGTAGCCCCGCACGGTAAAGAGTGGAAATGGATGATGGAGGGCGTGCTGGGCGTTCCCGCACGTCGCACCCATCGCTTTGAACTCGATTCAGTCCGCCAGAATACCTTCCCCTACCGCTGCCGCTGCCAGCAGCATCAGCTCACCGTCCGTCGCCATAACCGGGTGGTGCGCGGCGAAGCCACTTACCGCTGCGTGCGCTGCGGCGATCTGCTGGTGGCTGAAGAATAACCATTGGAATTAATTAGAAACTTTCTGATCTGACTGATTGCATCCGGCACCCTCATTCGCTACGTTGCGGGCTCGTTTTGACACGGAGTGAACGATGTCCCGTATGCATGTTTTAGCCGTTGCAGTATTGAGCACGGCAGTGAGTGGCCCGCTTGCGGCCGCAGAAATTACCAGTTTTTCCCAGGCCAAGGCCGCTGGCGTCAAAGTAAACGCCGACGTTCCCGGCGACTTTTACTGCGGCTGTAAAATTGCCTGGCAGGGTAAAAAAGGCGTTATCGATCTGGAATCTTGTGGCTATAAAGTGCGTAAAAATGAGAACCGCGCCAGCCGGGTTGAATGGGAACACGTGGTGCCGGCGTGGCAGTTCGGCCATCAGCGCCAGTGCTGGCAGGAGGGTGGTCGTAAAAACTGCGCCAAAGATCCTGAGTACCGCAAGATGGAAAGCGACATGCACAACCTGCAGCCGGCGGTGGGAGAAGTGAATGGCGATCGCGGCAACTTTATGTACAGCCAGTGGAACGGCGGTGAAGGCCAGTACGGCCAGTGCACCATGAAGGTCGATTTTAAAGATAAAATCGCTGAGCCCCCTGCCCGTGCCCGCGGCGCCATCGCCCGCACCTACTTCTATATGCGCGACCGCTACCAGTTAAATCTTTCCCGCCAGCAAACTCAGCTGTTTACCGCCTGGAACAAACAGTATCCGGTCACCGCCTGGGAATGTGAACGCGATGAGCGCATCGCGAAAGTGCAGGGCAACCATAATCCTTATGTCCAGCAGGCTTGCCAGGCGCAAAAGAGCTAACCTACACTAGCGGCAATTGTTAATTTGCAGCCCTGTGCTTCCCGCCTAATGGCGGGAAGCTGGCATCTGCGCAAAGAACGGAATATCAAGCATGCGCATTCCTCGCATCCATCATCCAGAACGCCTCATTGTCGGCAGCCTGATCGCGCTGAGCGATGACGCGGCCAACCACGTCGGGCGCGTTCTGCGCATGACCGCCGGTCAGCACCTTCAGCTATTCGACGGCAGTAACCAGGTGTTTGACGCCGTCATTACCGAGGCCGGTAAGAAAAACGTCACGGTTGAAGTCCTCAGTGGCGAACCCGACGATCGGGAATCGCCGCTGCATATCCATTTAGGCCAGGTGATGTCCCGCGGCGAAAAAATGGAATTCACCATCCAGAAATCGATCGAACTCGGAGTAAGCCTCATAACGCCACTGTTTTCCGAGCGCTGCGGCGTTAAACTGGACGCCGAACGTTTGCAGAAAAAGATCCAGCAGTGGCAGAAAATCGCTATTGCCGCCTGCGAACAGAGCGGTCGTAACGTGGTACCGGAAATTCGTCCGGCGATGCAGCTGGAGGAGTGGTGCGCCGAGCAGGACAGCGGGCTGAAGCTCAACCTGCACCCGCGCGCCAGCGCCAGCATTAACACGCTGCCGCTGCCGGTTGAACGCGTCCGTCTGCTGATTGGCCCGGAAGGCGGGCTGTCGGCTGAAGAGATAGCAATGACCGCGAAATACCAGTTTACTGATATCCTGTTGGGACCGCGCGTTCTGCGTACAGAGACTACTGCGCTCACCGCCATTACTGCCCTGCAGGTGCGTTTTGGCGACTTAGGTTGAGGCGTTAACGGAGAAGAACCATGATCAAGCTCGGCATCGTGATGGATCCCATCGCAACCATCAACATCAAGAAAGACACCAGCTTCGCTATGTTGCTGGAGGCGCAGCGTCGCGGCTATGAACTCCATTACATGGAGATGAACGACCTTTATTTGATCAACGGCGAGGCCCGCGCCCGGACGCGCACACTGAGCGTCGAACAGAACTACGACAAATGGTATGACTTTACCGGCGAGCAGGATCTGCCGCTGGCGGATCTTGACGTCATTCTGATGCGTAAGGATCCACCGTTCGATACCGAATTTATTTATGCGACCTATATTCTGGAACGAGCGGAAGAGAAAGGCACGCTTATCGTCAACAAGCCGCAGAGCCTGCGCGACTGTAACGAGAAGCTGTTCACCGCCTGGTTCTCCGAACTGACCCCGGAAACGCTGGTCACCCGCAATAAAGCCCAGCTTAAAGCCTTCTGGGAAAAACACGGCGATATCATCATGAAGCCGCTCGACGGCATGGGCGGCGCCTCTATTTTCCGCGTCAAAGCCGGCGATCCGAACCTCGGCGTGATCGCCGAGACGCTGACCGAGCTGGGCAGCCGCTACTGCATGGCGCAGAACTATCTGCCGGCCATTAAAGATGGCGACAAGCGCGTGCTGGTGGTGGATGGCGAGCCGGTACCTTACTGCCTGGCGCGCATTCCGCAGGGCGGCGAGACTCGTGGCAATCTGGCTGCCGGCGGCCGCGGCGAAGCCCGCCCGCTAACCGAAAGCGACTGGGATATCGCCCGCCGCGTCGGCCCGACGCTGAAGGCTAAAGGCCTGATTTTCGTTGGCCTGGATATCATTGGCGACCGTCTGACGGAAATTAACGTCACCAGCCCGACCTGCGTACGTGAGATCGAGGCCGCCTTCCCGGATATTTCGATCACCGGCATGCTGATGGACGCTATCGAAAGACGTCTCGCCCGATAAGCACTACGGCGGACGAACGTCCGCTCAGGGCACAGCGAGCGCGGATCGCCGCGCTGGCGAAACCCTTCCAGCCAGGCGCCGCTCGGGCGCCTGCCAGATAAAGTGCATCGACACCATTCTACTTTGCCCGCATACTGGGTGTTGCTTTTTGAACCAGGAACAGAACCTCTGACAATGAATTTACAGCATCACTTTCTGATTGCCATGCCTGCGCTTCAGGACCCCATTTTCCGCCGCTCCGTGGTCTATATCTGCGAGTATAACGACGAGGGTGCCATGGGCATTATTATCAATAAGCCGCTGGAAAATCTGCAGGTGGAAGGGATCCTTGAGAAGCTCAAAATTGTCCCGGAGCCGCGTAATCCGGAGATCCGCCTGGATAAACCGGTGATGCTGGGCGGCCCGCTGGCGGAAGACCGCGGCTTTATTTTACATACCCCGCCCTCTGACTTTTCCTCAAGCATCCGTATCTCGGATAACACGGTGATCACCACCTCGCGGGATGTCCTCGAAACCTTAGGCACCGACCGGCAACCGGGCAACGTGCTGGTTGCCCTGGGCTACTCTTCGTGGGAGAAAGGGCAGCTGGAGCAGGAGATTCTAGATAATGCCTGGCTTACCGCCCCGGCTGACCAGAATATTCTCTTCCGTACGCCCATCGCCGATCGCTGGCGCGAGGCGGCTAAACTGATTGGCATCGACATCGTGACGATGCCAGGCGTCGCGGGGCATGCATAATGAGCGGTACCTTTCTCGGCTTTGATTTCGGGACCAAAAGCATCGGTGTGGCGGTAGGGCAACGGATCACCGCAACCGCCCGGCCACTGCCGGCGCTGAAGGCGCAGGACGGTAAACCGGACTGGAATATCATCGAAAAATTGCTTAAGGAGTGGCAGCCTGAGGCGGTAATCGTCGGCCTGCCGCTGAATATGGACGGCACTGAGCAACCGCTGACCGCGCGCGCGCGTAATTTCGCCAATAAAATTCATGGCCGCTTTGGCGTCGCGATCCTTCTCCACGATGAACGTCTGAGTACGGTTGAGGCCCGGGCAGGCCTGTTCGAACATGGCGGCTATCGGGCGCTGAATAAAGGCAGCGTCGATTCGGCCTCTGCGGTGGTCATTCTGGAAAGCTACTTCGAGCAGAGCTTTTAAGCCCTGCTCTTCTGCGCCGCCGGCGAACCGCAGACGGCGCAGCTCCCCCGCCTAGTGGCGCAGATGTTCGTTAGCCCAGCTCACCGCCTGGGTGCGATTCTTAACGCTCAGCTTACGGAACACGTTATACAGGTGCGTCCGCACCGTGTTCTCACTGATAAACAGCGCGCGGGCAATATCGAGGTTGGTCGCGCCGCAGCGCAGTTCGTTGAGGATCTCGCATTCTCGTTCGGTCAGCGGCGAGTTCTCAACCGGCGCCGATGCATGGTCCGCAGCGTACATCGCCGGGTGCATCACGCTCAATTCAGCCGTCTGTTCGCCGTTCAGCACGGCCTTGACGCCCTCAATTAAGCGCGATTCATCATCGTCATGGCGGAACACGCCATATAAAGCCGGCCACTGCGCCATTTCGTATAACTCATACTTTTGTGCGCTATTAATAATCAACAAACGAGGGTTATCTGCCTGCAAGCGAATAATATCCCGCCATACCCCGTTTAATTTCTTATTTGACACTGCAATATCAAATAATATTACAGAATCTTTTGCCAGACGCTGCGCCAGCGGTTTATTAATATTTTGTAAAACCACCGGTGCCATCAGGGTTTCACTCAGATAGCTGGCAAAGGCTTTGCTTTGAATAGACGGGTGGGTAATAAAGGTTACCTGACGAGAAGATGATGAATTTCCATTTAAATTAATCACTTAAAACTCTCCTTAGCAGCTATCCACCGTCATGGTGGTTAAATGAATAAAAAAATATACAATCAGCCGTGAATTTATAAATAGCATTGGCAATTTACAAATTGAAACGTTATTCCATGAGAATCATCCTATTCCCGTAAACAGCATAAATCGAATGACTCAAAGCTGTCAAAAGGTAATCAAACTTTTTTCCTGGAAATGCGTATTCACTGCCGACATATCTCAACTGAATATCTTATTTGAATTTATTCACAAAGATTATTTGTATTATCAAATAATATCCAGAAACAGCTTTTAAACATTTAGTTAACACACCATTTCAACCACCCAACTCGCTTCACACTCCCCTTACAGCTCGCCTGCGGCCACACGTTGCTGAAAACTCTGGGTAAATGTCAACATTCCGGCCTGCATCCCGGTCTGCATTACACCGGGCAGCTGGTGCACTTTTCCTTCGCGGATCAAATTCGCCACTGCCGGCGTATTAACCAGAAGCTCGTATAGCGCAACTCTGCCGCCATGACGTGCGGGTAATAATTTTTGCGCCAGCACCGCGCACAGGCTTCCGGCCAGCTGACTACGAACCTGATCTTTCTCCTCTGCCGGAAAGACATCGATCAATCTCTCCACCGCCGGCGCCGCGCCGCGGGTGTGTAATGTCGCCATCACCAGATGCCCGGTCTCCGCCGCAGTTAACGCCAGACGAATGGTTTCGCTGTCGCGTAGCTCGCCGAGCAGGATCACATCCGGATCCTGGCGCAGCGCCACCCGAAGCGCCGCGGAGAACGAAGGACAGTGCCGGCCAATCTCCCGCTGCTGAATCAGGCACCGCTCGCTGTGATGAATAAACTCCACCGGATCCTCCAGCGTCAGAATATGGCCATCAAGATGCTGGTTGAGATGGCCGACCATCGCCGCCAGGGTGGTCGACTTGCCGCTGCCCGTCGCCCCGGTGACCAGCAGCAAGCCACTCTCTTCCGCCAGCAGCTCGCTTAGCGCAGGCGGCGCGCCCAGAGCCTCCAGGCGCGGACACTGGCTGGGCAGCAGGCGCAGCACCAGCGATATTCCGCGCGTATGGGCGAAAGCGCTGGCGCGTAACCGTGAACCACAGGCCAGAGTCAGCGCAAAGTCTATCTGGCCGTGCTCCTGCCAGTGCTGTAACTGTGCGGCATCGAGCCAGTCGTTGAGTAAATCCGCAATATCCGGTGCGGGAAAGGGCGCGGGCTCCAGCTTACCCTGCCGCCGCCAGCGCGGTGCGGCGGAATTGCACAGGTGTAGATCGGAGACATTATGCTTTACACTAAGGGCTACGATTTCTTCCAGCTTCATAACTCATCCTCGGAATATGAACGATATTGCGCATAACCTGGCACAGGTCCGGGACAAAATCTCCGGTGCCGCCGCCCGTTGCGGGCGTGCGCCAGAAGAAGTGACATTGCTTGCAGTGAGTAAAACGAAACCTGCGAGCGCGATCGAAGAAGCCATCGCGGCAGGCCAGCGGGCATTTGGTGAAAACTACGTCCAGGAGGGCGTGGAGAAGATTAACCATTTCCAGCAGGCAGGCGTCAGTGGACTGCAGTGGCACTTTATTGGTCCCTTGCAGTCCAACAAAAGCCGGCTGGTGGCCGAACATTTTGACTGGTGCCACACCGTCGATCGGTTGAAAATCGCCACCCGCCTGAACGAGCAGCGCCCGGCGCATTTGCCGCCGCTGAAGGTGCTGATTCAAATCAACATCAGCGATGAGCAGAGTAAATCCGGCATCCCGCTGGAAGCGCTCGATGCCTTAGCCGCGGAGATCGCTGAGTTACCTCATCTGGAGCTGCGCGGCCTGATGGCGATCCCCGCGCCTGAGTCAGAATATGTAAGGCAGTTTGCCGTCGCCCAGCAAATGGCGGTAGCATTTGCGCGGTTAAAAACGCGGTACCCCACGGTCGATACGTTGTCTCTGGGAATGTCGGACGATATGGAAGCCGCTATCGCGGCGGGAAGCACGATGGTGCGCATCGGCACGGCCATTTTTGGTGCGCGCGACTACAGCAAATAATAAGGAATCTGAGGAACGCCATGAAGACGTTGACTTTCCTGCTTTCAACGGTCATTGAGCTTTATACAATGGTCGTGTTGTTACGCGTCTGGATGCAGTGGGCGCGCTGCGACTTTTACAACCCGTTTTCGCAGTTTGTGGTAAAGGCCACGCAGCCGATTGTCGGGCCGCTGCGCCGGATCATCCCGGCAATGGGGCCGATTGACAGCGCCTCGCTGCTGGTGGCATTCATCCTCTGCGTCATCAAAGCGATCGTCCTGTTTATGGTGATCACCTTCCAGCCGATCATCTGGATCTCCGCCCTGCTTATTCTGCTGAAAACCATCGGCTCGCTGATCTTCTGGGTGCTGCTGCTGATGGCGATCATGAGCTGGGTCAGCCAGGGACGCAGCCCGGTGGAGTATGTGCTGATGCAGCTGGCGGACCCGCTGCTGCGTCCAATCCGCAACCTGCTGCCGTCGATGGGCGGTATCGATTTCTCGCCGATGGTGCTGGTGCTGCTGCTGTACGTGATCAATATGGGGATCGCCGAGGTGCTGCAGGCTACCGGTAACGTACTGCTGCCGGGGCTGTGGATGGCGCTATGAGTGCCGTTGAACGCTGCGCTGACGGGCTGGTGCTGAGGCTGTATATTCAGCCGAAGGCCAGCCGTGACAGCATCGTGGGCGTACATGGCGACGAGCTCAAAGTCGCCATTACCGCCCCGCCCGTTGATGGCCAGGCCAATGCCCATCTGGTGAAATTTCTCGCCAAACAGTTCCGCGTCGCCAAAAGCCAGGTACTGATTGAAAAAGGCGAGCTGGGCCGCCATAAGCAAGTTAAAATCATCGCCCCACAACAGATCCCGACTGCGGTCGCGGCGCTAACTGAATAAACAGGATTCATCATGCAAAAAGTCGTCCTCGCTACCGGCAACGCCGGTAAAGTGCGCGAACTGGCCTCGCTGCTGGAAGATTTTGGTCTCGATATCGTCGCTCAGACCGAGCTCGGCGTCGAGTCTGCGGAAGAGACCGGTCTGACCTTCATTGAAAACGCGATTCTGAAAGCGCGTCATGCGGCGCAGATCACCGGCCTGCCGGCTATCGCCGACGATTCCGGTCTGGCCGTCGATGCCCTTGGCGGCGCGCCAGGCATCTACTCCGCCCGCTATGCCGGCGTCGACGCCAGCGACCAGCAGAATCTTGAGAAACTGCTCGACGCCCTGCAGGACGTGCCGGACGACCAGCGCCAGGCGCAGTTCCACTGCGTACTGGTCTATCTACGCCATGCCGAAGATCCCACGCCGCTGGTGTGCCACGGCAGCTGGCCTGGGGTGATCGCCCGGGAAGCCGCAGGTCATGGCGGCTTCGGCTACGATCCGATTTTCTTCGTCCCGTCAGAGGGAAAAACCGCGGCCGAACTGAGCCGTGAAGAAAAGAGCGCCATTTCCCATCGCGGGCAGGCGCTTAAACTGTTACTGGATGCATTACGTAATGGCTAATTTGCCACCGCTGAGTCTCTATATTCATATTCCCTGGTGCGTGCAGAAATGCCCGTACTGCGACTTTAATTCGCATGCACTGAAAGGCGAGGTGCCGCACGATGACTACGTCCAGCATCTGCTGAACGATCTGCGGGCCGATGTGCAGTATGCCCAGGGACGGGAAATAGGCACCATTTTTATCGGCGGCGGTACGCCGAGCCTGCTGTCAGGCCCGGCCATGCAAACCCTGCTCGATGGCGTCCGCGCCTGCCTGCCGCTGGCCGCCGGGGCGGAAATCACCATGGAAGCCAACCCGGGCACCGTGGAGGCCGATCGCTTCGTTGATTACCAGCGCGCCGGGGTGAATCGCATCTCTATCGGCGTACAAAGCTTTAGCGAACCAAAGCTGCAGCGGCTGGGGCGGATCCACGGCCCGGAAGAGGCCAAACGCGCGGCACGCCTCGCCAGCGGCCTGGGCTTGCGCAGTTTCAATCTCGACCTGATGCACGGTTTGCCGGACCAGTCGCTGGAGGAGGCGCTGGACGACCTGCGTCAGGCCATTGCTCTCAACCCGCCGCATCTCTCGTGGTACCAGCTGACCATTGAGCCGAACACCTTGTTCGGTTCCCGGCCGCCGGTGCTGCCGGATGACGACGCGCTATGGGATATTTTTGAGCAGGGACATCAGCTGCTGAGCGCCGCCGGCTACCAGCAGTACGAGACTTCCGCTTACGCCAAACCGGGCTATCAGTGTCAGCACAATCTCAACTACTGGCGCTTTGGCGACTATCTCGGCATCGGCTGCGGCGCGCACGGCAAGATAACCTTCCCGGACGGGCGCATCCTGCGTACCGCCAAAACCCGCCACCCGCGCGGCTATATGGAAGGCCGCTACCTCGAACGCCAGCATGATGTGGAAGAGGCGGATAAACCGTTTGAGTTCTTTATGAACCGTTTTCGCCTGCTGGAGGCCGCGCCGCGCGCGGAATTCCGCCGTTATACCGGTCTTGATGAAGCGGCGATCCGTCCGCAGCTGGACGCGGCGATAGCCCACGGCTATCTGCAGGAAGACGAGCAGAACTGGCAGATTACCGAGCATGGAAAGCTGTTTTTAAATTCTCTTCTCGAACTATTCCTCAGCGAATAAATATCGTTATCCCATTCCCGGCAGCAATATGGCGGGAATGGGAATCACTCGATTCCTCCGCCATATATACCTCATTACATCCGTTCCATTGTTATTAAATATTCCACTCTCAAATTAATTTGCATTAATTAATACAAACCAAATATCAATCCTTCAATAAGATCGGTTATTTCATTACCTCATTGCCAGAAAGTGTGAGTCAGGCAGCTTAAAGATGTACGACAACAAAGATAATATGTCATACAGAAATAAAGCATGATGCTTATGATATTGACCCATTACCCCAAGTGCATGGAGCCAACTCATGAAAAAATATCCTTTTTCTCGTTCTCTGGTAGGTATAGCTTTACTGGCCCTACTCTCTGCAGGTGCCGTCGCGGCTGAAAAAATAACATTAAAACTGGCGCATAACCTTGAGCGCAGCCATGTGGTGCATCAGGCGTTTGAGGAGATGTCCAAAGAGGTAAACCAGCTTTCTGACGGTAAGATGAAGATTCGCATTTACCCCAGTAGTCAGATGGGCAGCGCTCGCGAGACCATGGAGTTATTACAAAATGGCGCGCTGGATATGACCAAAGGTTCCGCCAGCGATCTGGAATCTTTCGATAATATTTACGCCATATATAATTTACCATTCTTGTTTAACGACCAGAACCACTTCAATAACGTGGTCTTCGGCGAGGTGGGCAAAGAAATAATGAACTCGACGAAAGAGAAAGGATTTTTTGCCCTTTCCGCTTATGTCGCCGGGACGCGAAGTTTTTATGCAAAAAAGCCCATCACCAGGCCGGAAGATTTAAAAGGACTGAAGATCCGCGTTCAGGCCAGTCCGACAACGTTAAAAATGGTCGAATTAATGGGCGGTTCCCCAACCCCCATCTCCTTTGGTGAAGTTTATACCGCCATGCAGCAGGGGGTGGTGGACGGCGCGGAGAATAACGTTCCCTCCTGGGTGCAGACGCGCCATATCGAAATCGCGAAAGTATTCTCTGAAGATGAGCATGCCTCCATCCCTGATTTCCTCGTTATCTCCAGTAAAACCTGGGACAAGCTGACGCCGGATCAGCAACAAATCCTGATCAAAGCGGCGAAAGCGTCAGAGGTTTATCAGCAACAGCTGTGGCGGAAAATCGACGCCGATACCCGCGCGCAGGCCAAAGCCATGGGGGGCGAAATTATCAAAGTGGATAAAGCGCCGTTCCGCGCCGCCGTGCAGCCGCTATTCGATGACTTTAAAAAAGATCCTGTACAGGCCGCCCTGCTGGCCAAATTTGAAGCTGCCGCGGAATAACCATTAACGGGCCAGCCGCTGGCCCGTCTTCACCAGGAAATCAACGATGATACTTAACCGCATCAAGCTGGCAGTGGACCGCACCATCGCCGCCTTCTCTGTCGCTGTTATGATTGCGCTGGTTGTCTGCGTCGTCTGGCAGGTATTCAGCCGCTACGTGCTTAACCAGCCAAGCACCCTGACCGATGAGCTGGCGCGCTTCTTAATGATCTGGGTCGGGCTACTGGGCGCGGCCTACACCGTCGGCGCCCAGCGTCACCTGGCGATTGATTTACTCACCATGACGCTCTCTCCCCGCAGGCAGGCGCTGTTCAGCGTCATTATTAACCTGCTGATCCTGCTGTTTGCCGGCGCAGTGATTGTGACCGGCGGCGTAAAACTGATTGCAAAAACGCTGTCGACCGCCCAGGTCTCAGCCGCGATGCAGATCCCCATGGGCTACGTGTATCTGATCCTGCCGCTCACCGGCATCATGATGATGTTTTACGCATTGTGTTTTATCAATAACGGCCTGAAAAACATGAAACATGCAGAAGAAGGAGCAACTCATGGATAGCGCTATTGCACTGACGCTGTTTGGCGTTTTCTTTATTCTGGTTTTTATCGGCGTTCCCATCTCCTTCGCCATCGGTATCGCTACCGTTGGCTCGATGCTGCTGATGTTTCCCTGGGATATCGCGGTGATAACCGTGTCTCAACGCCTGGCGAACGGGCTTGATAACTTCGCGCTGCTGGCCATCCCCTTTTTTATCTTTGCCGGAACCCTGATGAACAGCGGCGGGATTGCAATACGCTTAATCAATCTGGCGCAGGTGATGGTTGGGCGAGTGCCCGGATCGCTGGGGCACGTTAACGTGCTGGCCAATATGATGTTCGGCTCGATTTCCGGTTCAGCCGTCGCGGCCGCCGCGGCGGTAGGCGGGACGCTGAATCCCATTCAGAGGCAAAAAGGCTACGATCCGACCTTTTCCACAGCGGTAAACGTCTCATCCTGCATCACGGGTCTGCTTATTCCGCCGTCAAACGTGCTGATCGTCTTTTCCCTGACAGCCGGCGGCGTCTCGGTCGCCTCGCTGTTTATGGCCGGTTATCTGCCGGGCATTCTGATGGGTCTGTCCATCATGCTGGTCTGCGGCTGCATCGCTAAACGCCGCGGCTATCCGGTTTCCGAACGGCCGACCTGTGCCCAGGCGGCAAAGGCTTTTTTCGACGCCCTACCCAGCCTGCTGCTGGTCATTATTGTGATGGGCGGGATCCTCGGCGGTATTTTCACCGCCACTGAGGCGTCCGCCATCGCCGTGGTCTACACCTTTATTCTCTCGGTGCTGATCTATCGGGAAGTCAAATGGCGCGATCTGCCGCAGCTGATTCTGGAGTCGGTGGTGATGACCTCTATCGTTCTGCTGCTGATCGGCTTTTCGGTCGGCATGTCGTGGGCGATGACCAATGCCGATATTCCCTACATGATAAGCGATGCGCTAATGGGAGTGTCGGAAAACCCGGTGGTGATCCTGCTGCTGATTAACATTGTGCTGCTAATCGTCGGCATTTTTATGGATATGACCCCAGCGGTGCTGATTTTCACGCCGATATTTCTGCCCATTGCTGAGGATTTGGGCATGAATCCGGTTCATTTCGGCATCATGATGGTCGCTAACCTGTGCATCGGCCTGCTGACCCCGCCGGTTGGCAGCGCGCTGTTTGTCGGCTGCTCCATTTCAGGGGTGAAAATTCAGCAACTCATCAAACCGTTGCTGCCGTTCTACGCCGCCCTGCTGATCGCGCTGATGATGATTGTTTATATCCCGCCGATCTCGCTGTTTATTCCACAGCTGCTGGGGCTGATGTGATCGCCTGAGCGTCGTCGCTACCTGCGGGCGCAGGTAGCGAAATCAAGCTATTTTAACGAGCCAACCAGCGCTTTGCGGCTGTCCTCAAGGGAGACCACCCGGCTGCAGACGTCTTTACCAAACTGCTGGAAATCGGCCTCCTGGTTTTTCCACTCATCCTGGATAGCGGTTTGCAGACCGCCGAGGCTGCCGAGAATGCCCTGCAGCGGGTTGCCGCCGCCTTTGAGCACCGCTTTCGCCCCCATCTCGTTAATGCTGTCCTGCAAAATGCCGCCCATCGCCTGATTTACCAGCTGCTGGCCGTCGGCGCGCACCTGGTCGATGGCTTTATAGTGGAACGTCAGGCCATCGCTGCGGCGCTCAATGATGCGGTTCATCTGTTCTTTCAGCTGCGCGTCCAGCTTGGTCAGACGACCGTGCATACTGCTATTGGCGCCGACCTGTTCGGTAATGATTTTATCCAGCGCCTTGCGGCCTTTTTCGACTCGCGAACGCGCGCCTTCGTCAATCCACGGCAGGCTGCTGCGCAGACTGGCCTGGTAATCCTGCGCCTGTTCGCGCTGGGCGGCGCTGAGCGCATAAGCCTTGCCGTTAAAGGTCAGGTTGCCGTCCGGTTTGATCACCAGATTGCCGTTTTCCCCTTTCACCTGTACCTGCTGAGGGGTGAGGATCACATCGTCACGCGGCGTGACGCTACACTGGTAGTCCGCATGGGCAGACAAAGCGGTGACGGAGAGCGCCACCGCCAGCAGCGTTTTACGCATCATAAAACTCCCTTAAGACAAAACGGGCCGGCAGTTGCCGACCCTTGTCAAACTTAGTCCCACCAGACGTCAAAAAGTTCGCTGGTGCGCACATCCTCTAACTTACGCGCTTCCAGCCATTTGCGCACGATGGCCTGATGCTCTTCGGTGCATTTACCGATCTCCTGCATGCAGATCAGCCCCTCCCAGGAGAGATAGCCGCTGCCGTCAAAGGCCAGCTTGTTCGGCTCAATCACCTCTTCGATCAGATCGTTGACCGTCTGGTCGATCTGCTCTTCACTGGTCCCTTCCGGGAAACGCCAGGCGACAGAGAAGCCTAACTCCTGAAACTCGTCGATATGCATTTTTTTACGCAGACGACGGCTACGATTCTTGGCCATTATTTCACCCTCTCGAACATTAAGTCCCATACGCCGTGGCCGAGACGATGGCCACGCTGTTCAAATTTGGTTACCGGGCGCGATTCCGGGCGCGGTACGTAATCGTTGCTTGCCGACTGGTTACGATACCCTTCCAGTGAGGACATCACTTCCAGCATATGGACGGCATAGGCTTCCCAGTCGGTCGCCATATGGAAGACGCCGCCGAGCTTCAGTTTACTTTTCACCAGCTCGGCGAAAGGCGGCTGTACGATACGACGTTTATTATGGCGCGCTTTATGCCACGGGTCAGGGAAAAACAGCTGCACCATATTCAGCGAGTTATCCGGAATCATAGTGTGCAGCACTTCCACCGCATCGTGACACATCACGCGCAGGTTTTGCACACCTTCTTCTTCGGCCGAGGCCAGACAGGCGCCGACGCCCGGGGAGTGCACTTCGATGCCGAGGAAATTCTGTTCCGGTTTGGCTTTTGCCATCGCCACCAGCGATGCGCCCATCCCGAAGCCAATTTCGAGGGTGACCGGCGCTTCGCGGCCAAACAGGGCGGCGAAATCGAGCGGCGCATCGTTGAATTCAACGCCCATCACCGGCCAAATGTTATCCAGCGCATGCTGCTGCCCTTTCGTCAGGCGGCCCTGGCGACGGACGAAGCTACGAATACGGCGCAGCGGGCGACCGTTTTCATCGAATTCCGGAGAAATGACGTCGTTTTTCATAAAAGTTTGGTCTGCTTGTGAATGTGTTCGGAAAACGGGCATTATCCAAAGTTACCCGGCGGATGCAAGGGTTTACAGCCACTCGCCCTTATGCTGCAATCTGCCCCCCTGTAATCGCGATCCCGGAGCCGTAGCTTTGACTTTTCTCGCCACGCAATTTTCAGCCCAGGTCCTGGACTGGTACGACAAATACGGGCGTAAAACCCTGCCCTGGCAAATCGCCAAGACGCCCTACAAAGTATGGCTCTCCGAAGTGATGTTGCAACAAACCCAGGTGACCACGGTTATCCCCTATTTTGAACGCTTTATGGCGCGTTTCCCTACGGTGGTCGATCTCGCCAACGCGCCGCTGGATGAAGTGCTGCATCTGTGGACCGGACTGGGTTATTACGCGCGGGCGCGCAACTTACACAAAGCGGCGCAGCAGGTGGCGACGCAGCACGGCGGCGAATTCCCGCAGACCTTTGACGAAGTGGCGGCGCTTCCCGGCGTCGGGCGCTCAACGGCGGGGGCCATTTTATCGCTTTCGCTCGGTCAGCATTATCCGATTCTCGACGGCAACGTGAAGCGCGTGCTCGCCCGCTGCTATGCTGTCAGCGGCTGGCCGGGGAAAAAAGAGGTGGAAAAACGGCTGTGGGAGATCAGCGAAGCGGTCACGCCGGCGAAGGGCGTGGAGCGTTTTAACCAGGCGATGATGGATCTCGGGGCGATGGTTTGCACCCGCTCGAAGCCGAAGTGCGAACTGTGCCCGCTGAGCAACGGCTGCGTGGCCTACGCCAATCATTCATGGGCAGAATATCCGGGCAAAAAACCGAAGCAGACCATTCCGGAACGCACCGGCTATTTTCTGCTGATGCAGCACGGTGACGAGGTGTTTCTCGCCCAACGTCCGCCGGTGGGTCTGTGGGGCGGATTGTTCTGTTTTCCGCAGTTTGCCGACGAAGCGGGCCTGCGCGAGTGGCTGGCACAGCGCCAGATTAAGGCCGATAATCTGACGCAGCTCACCGCTTTTCGCCACACTTTCAGCCATTTCCACCTGGATATTGTGCCGATGTGGCTTACAGTGCACTCATCTGGCGCATACATGGATGAAGGCAACGCACTCTGGTATAACTTAGCGCAGCCGCCGTCGGTTGGTCTGGCGGCCCCCGTGGAGCGCTTGTTGCAACAGTTAAAAGCCGGAACGCCGGTATAAATTTTCGGCTATCAAAGAGGATTGATTATGAGCAGAACCATTTTTTGTACCTTCCTGCAGCGTGAAGCGGACGGCCAGGATTTTCAGCTGTATCCGGGCGAACTCGGGAAGCGCATTTACAACGAAATCTCCAAAGAAGCCTGGGCGCAGTGGCAGCACAAGCAGACCATGCTGATCAACGAGAAAAAGCTCAGCATGATGAACCCGGAGCACCGCAAGCTGCTGGAGCAGGAAATGGTGCAGTTCCTGTTTGAAGGGAAAGACGTGCACATCGAAGGCTATACGCCGCCGGAAAAACAGTAAGGGCCCTGCGGCCTTTTAAAAACAAACACAACACGCACGCCCGGAATGATGAAAAAATACTTAGCGCTCGCGCTGATTGCGCCGTTGCTCGTTTCGTGTTCCAGCTCCAATAAAAAAGGCGCCGAATACAACGAGGCCTGGGTCAAGGATACCAACGGTTTTGATATCCTGATGGGCCAGTTTGCCCACAACATCGAGAACATTTGGGGGTACAACGAAGTCCTGCTCGCCGGGCCGAAGGACTACGTCAAATACACCGACCAGTATCAAACCCGCAGCCACATCAACTTCGATGAAGGGACGATCACCGTCGAGACCATCGCCGGCACCGATCCGCGCGGACGACTGCGCCAGGCGATCGTCAAAACCCTGCTGATGGGCGATGACCCCAACTCCATCGACCTCTATTCCGATGTCGATGACATTCAGATCTCCAAAGAGCCGTTCCTCTATGGCCAGGTGGTGGATAACACCGGGGCATCGATTCGTTGGGAGTGGCGCGCCGCGCGCTTTGCCGACTATCTGCTGCAAACCCGCCTGAAGAGCCGCAACAACGGCCTGCGCGTGGTCTACAGCATCACCATCAACCTGGTGCCGAACCACCTCGACAAACGTGCGCATAAATACCTCGGCATGGTGCGTCAGGCCTCGCGTAAGTACGGGGTTGATGAGTCGCTGATCCTCGCGATTATGCAGACCGAATCCTCCTTTAACCCTTATGCGGTCAGCCATGCCGACGCCATGGGGCTGATGCAGGTAGTCCAGCACAGCGCCGGAAGAGACGTCTTCCGTTCCCAGGGTAAATCGGGCCTGCCAAGCCGTAGCTATCTGTTCGACCCGGCGAATAACATTGACACCGGTACTGCCTACCTGGCGATGCTGAACAATGTCTACCTTGCTGGCATCGATAACCCCACCTCGCGTCGCTACGCGGTGATCACCGCCTATAACGGCGGCGCCGGCAGCGTGCTGCGGGTCTTCTCCAGCGATAAAGTCCAGGCGGCCAATATCATCAACAGCATGGCGCCAGGTGACGTCTACCAGACGCTGACCACCCGTCATCCGTCGGCGGAATCGCGCCGCTATCTGTATAAAGTTAACACGGCGCAGAAAAGCTACCGCCGTAAATAACCCCCTCCTGACACCGGCCTCTGCCACGCGCTGAGGCCGCTTTTTTTCTGCGCCATACTGTGGAATATCTTTCGGTTTTCTGCGGCAGTTAACAGAAGCCTTCAGCTGGTGAATGATAGAATCGCATCAAAATAACGGGATTAATGTTATTTTAAAAACATAACAAGCCCACATTCGTGAGGATAACTACATGAATCTTAAGCTGCAGCTCAAAATACTGTCGTTCCTGCAGTTCTGCCTTTGGGGGAGCTGGCTCACCACGCTTGGCTCATACATGTTTGTCACGCTGAAGTTTGATGGCGCGGCTATCGGCGCAGTGTATAGCTCGCTCGGTATCGCCGCGGTGTTGATGCCGACGCTGCTCGGCATCGTCGCCGATAAGTGGATCAGCGCCAAATGGGTGTATGCCGCTTGCCACCTGGTGGGCGCGCTGACGCTGTATCTGGCGGCGCAGGTCACCACGCCGGGCGAGATGTTCCTTGTGATCCTCCTCAACTCGCTGGCCTATATGCCGACGCTGGGGCTGATTAACACCATCTCTTACTACCGCCTGCAGTCGGCGGGGCTGGATATCGTCACCGATTTCCCGCCGATCCGGATCTGGGGCACCATCGGCTTTATCTTCGCCATGTGGGGCGTCAGCTTCTCCGGCTTCGAACTGAGCCATATGCAGCTGTACATTGGCGCGACGCTGTCGGTCCTGCTGACGCTGTTCACCCTGACGCTGCCGACGATCCCGGTGGCTAACGCCCAGCGTAATCAAAGCTGGACGGAGATGCTGGGGCTTAACGCTTTTGCGCTGTTTAAAAACAAGCGCATGGCAATCTTCTTTATCTTCTCGATGATGCTAGGCGCCGAGCTGCAAATCACCAACATGTTCGGTAATACCTTCCTGCACAGCTTCGATAAAGATCCGCTGTTTGCCGGCAGCTTTATCGTCGAACACGCCTCGGTGCTGATGTCGATCTCGCAGATCTCCGAGACGCTGTTTATCCTGACCATTCCGTTCTTCCTCAGCCGCTACGGCATTAAGAACGTGATGCTTATCAGTATCGTGGCGTGGATGCTGCGCTTCGGCCTGTTCGCCTTCGGCGATCCGACACCGTTCGGCACCGTGCTGCTGGTGCTGTCGATGATCGTCTACGGCTGCGCTTTCGACTTCTTCAACATCTCTGGTTCAGTGTTCGTGGAGAAAGAGGTGCGTCCGGAAATCCGCGCTAGCGCCCAGGGCATGTTCCTGATGATGACCAACGGCTTCGGCTGTATTCTCGGTGGCATGGTGAGCGGCAAAGTGGTGGAGCACTTTACCGTCGAAGGGATCACTAACTGGCAGAGCGTGTGGCTGATTTTCGCCGGCTATTCGCTGGTGCTGGCTTTTGCCTTCGTGGCGCTGTTCAAATACAAACACGTCAGACAACCGACCGCCGCGCAGCAGAGCGCGTGATCGTCAAAAGCAAAACGCCCCGCCGGTTCAGCGGGGCGTTTTTTATCCCTTCAGCACGTAGCCATACAGCCGCTTAATGCCGTCCGAATCCGTCTCACTATATACCCCCTGCAGCTCCGGCGAGAAGCCCGGCAGCATATTAACCCCCTCTTCCAGCGCAAGGAAATAGCGCAGTACAGCGCCACCCCAGACCTCACCGGGCACCACGCATAATACCCCCGGCGGATACGGCAGCGCCCCTTCCGCCGCGACGCGGCCCTCCGCCTCGCTCAGACGCACCAGCTCCACGTCGCCGCGGATAAATTCGCGGTTGGCATCCTGGGGATTCATCACCACCCGCGGGAAGCTCCGTTTACGGAACATCTCTTTTTGCAGGC
Source organism: Klebsiella sp. 54 (assembly GCF_018223875.1). Classification (NCBI taxonomy): domain Bacteria; kingdom Pseudomonadati; phylum Pseudomonadota; class Gammaproteobacteria; order Enterobacterales; family Enterobacteriaceae; genus Klebsiella; species Klebsiella sp. 54. The sequence goes on along the minus strand of NZ_JAGRRA010000006.1, from coordinate 248,341 downwards.
TCTTCACGTCAAAGCTGACGTACAGATCGTGCATCTCCTGGCACAGTTCGCGCAGGGTATAGTCGCGATAACGCACCGGATATTTGTTATAGATGGTCGGCAACACATCGGCCAGCGGCGTATCCGCTTCAATATGCTGTTCAAACTGCCCCAGCATCGCCACCAGCTGCGCCATTTTTTCGGCGCTTTCCGCCGGCGTCAGCAGGAACAGAATCGAGTTGAGATCGCACTTCTCAGGCACGATGCCGTTTTCCCGCAGGTAATGCGCCAGAATGGTCGCCGGGATGCCGAACTCACTGTACTCTCCGCTCTCCGCGTCGATGCCCGGGGTGGTCAACAACAGCTTGCACGGGTCGACAAAATACTGGTCGTCGGCATAGCCCTCGAAGCCATGCCAGCGCGCGCCCGGTTCGAAGCTGAAGAAACGGCGCTCCCGGGCGATCGCCTCAGTCGGGTGATCCTGCCACGGGCGCCCCGCCACTATCGGCGGAATAAAAGGCTGGATCATCTTGCAATTGGCGATGATCGCTTTGCGCGCCTCGATGCCCAGCGCCACGCATTCGGCCCACAGGCGGCGGCCGCTCTCGCCTTCGTGGATTTTGGCGTTGACGTCCAGTGCGGCGAACAGCGGATAAAACGGGCTGGTAGAGGCATGCAGCATAAAGGCGTTATTCAGCCGCTTGTGCGGACAGAAGCGCGCCTGGCCGCGCAGATGGTTATCCTTTTTATGGATCTGCGACGTCTGCGAGAAACCGGCCTGCTGCTTGTGAACGGACTGGGTGACAAAAATGCCCGGATCGTCCGGGGTCAGCTCCAGCAGCAGCGGCGAACAGTCGGCCATCATCGGGATAAACTGCTCATAGCCCACCCACGCCGAGTCGAACAGGATGTAATCGCAGAGGTGGCCGATTTTATCGACCACCTGGCGGGCGTTATAGACCGTGCCGTCATAGGTTCCGAGCTGGATCACCGCCAGACGAAACGGGCGAGAGGCCGTGGCTTTCTCTGGCGCCGCTTCACGGATGAGATCCCGCAGGTAGCGCTCATCAAAGCAGCGCTCGTCAATACCGCCGATAAAGCCGAACGGATTGCGCGCGGCTTCAAGATAGACAGGCGTCGCTCCAGCCTGAATCAGCGCCCCGTGATGGTTTGACTTGTGGTTGTTGCGATCGAACAGCACCAGATCGCCGCGGGTCAACAGCGCGTTGGTCACGACTTTGTTGGCCGCCGAGGTGCCGTTAAGGACGAAGTAGGTTTTATCCGCATTAAAGACCTTCGCGGCGAACTTCTGCGCGTGCTTGGCCGACCCTTCGTGGATCAGCAGATCGCCTAATTTTACGTCGGCGTTACACATATCGGCGCGAAAGACGTTTTCGCCAAAAAAGTCATAGAACTGGCGGCCTGCGGGATGCTTTTTGAAAAAGGCCCCGTGCTGGTGTCCCGGACAGGCAAAGGTGCTGTTATCCATTTCGACGTACTGGGTCAGCGTATTGAAAAACGGCGGCAGCAGACGCGCTTCATAATCGCAGGCCGCCGCTTCCAGCTCCAGCCACTCCTGATCTTTACCGGCGATCACCGCCTGTACCCCCTCCGGCTTATCGACCGCCGTCTCGCTCAGCAGGTAGACCGGCAGGTTAAATCCGCTACGCCTGAGGAGGGCGAGGATACCGCTGCGACTGTCCGCCGCGGTGATGACGACTGCCGCCACATCGGTAAAATCGGTACTGTCCAGCGCCACAACGCGACGGTGGGTGGACAAGCGGGTGACCAGCTCGCAGCTGGCGGCAATGTGCATGGATTTCATAAGCGCAAATGCCCGTATCGGGAGTGTAAAAATCTCAGGCAAGGGAAACCTTGCCCAACGATGTGTCCGGGTCTGACGGATTCAGCTCCGACCGCCGGACATCAGTAAAAGCAGACGCGTCCGATCTTACTGTTGCCCTACAGTGAGCATACGTGTCCTTCACCGCATGGTGAACAGAGGGGTAAGCGTAGCAAGATGAGGCAGCCCACGCATCTGTGCGCGGCGTCGCTGGCGAGGTAATGGCAGTGTCGTCATCGGCGGCCTCATATCAGGGAGGAGAAAATTCGCGCAATCATGGCACCTTTCCCCGACAGGCGCAAGATGAAAACCGTATGCACTTATATCACGGATACACAAGCTTTCACGGCGGGTTAACGTCATAATCATTCGGTTATCAGGGATATTTAACAGGAGTCAGCGTGGTTACAGGACCTTTTATTAATGCCAGCGCGGTGCTGGTCGGCGGCGTGTTAGGCGCCTTACTCAGCCAGCGGTTGCCGGAACGGATCCGCACATCCATGACCTCAATTTTTGGTCTGGCGTCATTAGGCATCGGCATTTTACTGGTGATCAAATGCGCCAATCTGCCGGTGATGGTGCTGTCGACCCTGGTGGGAACGCTGCTCGGCGAAATTTGTAATATGGAAAAAGGGATTAATACGCTGGTCAGTCAGCTCCAGCAGTTGCTGACGCCGAAGGGTAAGAAAAAAGCCTCGGCTCATGACTCCTATATTCAGAGCTATGTGGCGATTATCGTCCTGTTCTGCGCCAGCGGCACCGGCGTCTTCGGCGCCATGCGCGAAGGGATGACCGGCGACGCCAGCATTCTGATTGCCAAAGCGTTTCTCGATTTTTTCACCGCCACCATTTTCGCTTGTACCCTGGGCATTGCCGTCGCCGCCATCAGCGTACCGATGCTACTTATCCAGCTGACCCTCGCGGCCTGCGCGGCGATCATTATGCCGCTCACCACGCCGATGATGCTGGCGGATTTCAGCGCCGTCGGCGGTATGCTGCTGGTGGCCACCGGGCTGCGCATCTGCGGAATAAAAATGTTTGCCGTGGTGAATATGCTGCCTGCGCTGGTGCTGGCGATGCCGATCTCAGCGGCCTGGACGCTGTTTTTTGCCTGAAGACGCGTGCTTTTAGCGCAATGTGGTGATAGATTGTTCAGTCTGCTGCAAAACAGATAAATTTCGTTGACGAGGCGCGGCGATTACGGTTTAATGCGCCCCGTTGCCCGGATAGCTCAGTCGGTAGAGCAGGGGATTGAAAATCCCCGTGTCCTTGGTTCGATTCCGAGTCCGGGCACCACTATTTAAAGAACCCAGCCTATGGCTGGGTTTTTGCTTTTCTGTAGCCGGACTCTCCATCGAACTGCGTTCGATTATTCGCCGCACAGCGGCTCACCCCTTCGGGGCCAGCGCGACACGCGCGCTGTTCAACGCCTGCGGCGTTAGTCCGAGTCCGGGCACCACTATTATTTAAAGAACCCGCCCACAAGGCAGTTTTTTGCTTTTCTGTAGCCAGACTCTTCATCGAACATCGCTAACCCGTGATTCTCTGCTGCACTTTTCTCCTGGTGAGCCAGCTGCCACTTAACGGCCAGCGCAGACCGCCTCTCCCCATAGAATCTTTTCGCAAATACATTTTCAAATATCAGATAACCCGCTGATTCAAATCGCCATTCTGTCGTTAAAAGCGGCTAAAAACGCCCTTTTCTGGCAATCGATCCGCCCAGGCGGCTACCCTGCTTTCCCTCCGGATGGCTGAACAGCATCTTATATTCCATTTTGCGCTAAATGACAGATAAATGTTCTTTAAATTACCGATTTCACAGACCTACCATGCAAAAATATCTTAAACGAGTGGGTAAATGGTTATGTCACTGTTTCATTCCGTGAGCGACCTGATCGGTCATACTCCCCTGCTCCAGTTGCACAAACTGGATACCGGGCCCTGCAGTCTGTTTTTAAAACTGGAAAATCAGAACCCGGGCGGATCAATTAAAGATCGGGTTGCGCTGTCGATGATTAACGAAGCCGAGCGTCAGGGCAAACTGGCGCCCGGCGGGACAATTATCGAAGCCACTGCCGGCAATACCGGCCTCGGCCTGGCGCTGATCGCGGCGCAGAAAAATTACCGCCTGATCCTGGTGGTGCCGGACAAAATGAGCCGCGAGAAAATCTTTCACCTGCGGGCGCTGGGCGCGACGGTGCTGCTCACCCGTTCCGACGTCAATAAAGGTCACCCGGCCTATTACCAGGATTATGCCCGCCGCCTTGCCGATGAAACGCCGGGGGCTTTTTATATCGACCAGTTTAACAACGACGCTAATCCGCTGGCGCACGCGACCTCCACCGCGCCAGAACTTTTCCAGCAGCTGGAGGGCGACATCGACGCCATCGTCGTCGGCGTTGGCTCTGGCGGCACGCTGGGCGGGCTTCAGGCCTGGTTTGCAGAACACTCGCCGAAAACGGAATTTATCCTCGCCGATCCGGCGGGCTCGATCCTTGCCGATCAGGTTGATACCGGACGCTACGGCGAAACGGGATCCTGGCTGGTCGAAGGGATTGGAGAAGATTTCATCCCGCCGCTGGCCAGGCTGGAGGGGGTGCATACCGCCTATCGCGTCAGCGACCGCGAAGCGTTCCACACCGCGCGCCAGCTGCTGCAGGTCGAGGGTGTGCTGGCCGGATCCTCCACCGGCACCCTGCTCAGCGCCGCGCTGCGCTACTGCCGGGCGCAAAGCCGTCCGAAGCGGGTGGTGACCTTCGCCTGCGACAGCGGCAATAAATACCTGTCAAAAATGTTCAACGACGACTGGATGCGCCAGCAAGGGCTGATCGCCCGCCCCGAACAGGGCGATCTCAGTGATTTTATCGCCCTGCGCCATGACGAAGGCGCTACCGTCACGGCCGCGCCGGACGACACCCTGGCCGCGGTCTTTACCCGCATGCGGCTGTATGACATCTCCCAGCTGCCGGTTCTGGAGGATGGCCGCGTGGTCGGCATCGTCGATGAGTGGGATTTGATCCGCCACGTACAGGGCGATCGCCAACGCTTCTCCCTGCCGGTCAGCGAAGCGATGAGCCGCCATGTTGAAACTCTCGATAAGCGTGCGCCAGAGAGCGAACTGCAGGCCATTCTCGATCGCGGTCTGGTGGCGGTGATCGCTGACAACGCGCGTTTTCTTGGCCTGGTCACCCGCAGCGATGTACTGACCGCCTGGCGTAACCAAGTAGCACAATAAGGAATTTTTTATGTCATCTATCCACACCCTGAGCGTACATAGCGGAACCTTCACCGACAGCCACGGCGCAGTGATGCCGCCTATTTATGCCACCTCCACTTTCGCTCAGCCGGCGCCGGGGCAGCATACTGGCTATGAATATTCCCGCAGCGGGAATCCTACCCGCCATGCGCTGGAGACGGCGATCGCCGACCTGGAAAACGGTACGCGTGGCTACGCGTTCGCCTCCGGGCTGGCCGCCATCGCCACCGTGCTGGAGCTGCTGGATAAGGACAGTCACCTGGTGGCGGTCGATGATGTGTATGGCGGCACTTACCGCCTGCTGGAAAACGTACGCCGCCGTAGCGCTGGTCTGCAGGTGAGCTGGGTGAAACCCGACGACCTGGCGGGAATTGAAGCGGCGATCCGCCCCGATACGCGCATGATCTGGGTGGAAACGCCCACCAACCCGCTGCTGAAGCTGGCGGATCTCAGCGCTATCGCCGCTATCGCGCGCCGCCATAACCTGATCAGCGTCGCCGATAACACTTTCGCCTCGCCGGCGATCCATCGCCCGCTGGAGCACGGGTTTGATATTGTGGTCCACTCCGCGACTAAGTACCTCAATGGCCATTCCGATGTCGTCGCCGGCCTGGCGGTGGTCGGCGATAACGCCGCGCTCACGGAGAAGCTTGGCTACCTGCAGAATGCGGTAGGCGGCGTACTCGACCCGTTCAGCAGCTTCCTGACGCTGCGCGGCATCCGCACCCTGGCGCTGCGGATGGAGCGCCACAGCGCGAACGCGCTGCAGCTCGCCGAATGGCTGGAACAGCAGCCGGAGGTAGAGCGAGTCTGGTTCCCCTGGCTGGCCTCGCACCCGCACCATCAGCTGGCGCGCCGGCAAATGGCCCTGCCCGGCGGCATGATTTCGGTAGTGGTGAAAGGCGATGACGGTTACGCCGAACGCATCATCAGCAAGCTGCGCTGGTTCACCCTTGCGGAGAGTCTGGGCGGCGTCGAGAGCCTGGTGAGCCAGCCCTTCAGCATGACCCATGCCTCGATCCCGCTGGAGAAGCGCCTGGCGAACGGCATCACACCGCAGCTGATCCGCCTGTCGGTCGGGATCGAAGATCCTCACGATCTGATTGCCGACTGGCAGCAGGCGCTTCGGGAGGAGTGATTATTCCGACGCGCAGGTCGTCGCCAGCGCGTCAGGCATTCCCTGCTGAAGGTGGGCGATAAACTGCGTCAGCTTCGGCAGGGGCCGGCGATCCTGGCGCCAGAGCAGATGCACGGGCCGCGGCTGTGGGGTCCACGCCTCCAGCACCCGCACCAGGCTGCCGCTGGCCAGCGCATCGGCCAGCAGCACCTCCGGCTGCATCAGCAGCCCAGCCCCGGCGATCGCCGCCTGGCGCAGCGCATAGCCATCGTTGCAGCGCAAAACCGCATCGCGCTTCCAGCGCACTTCCCCCTCCATGCCCGGCAGCCGCCACTCGTTGCGGGCGGTCCAGACCGTATGGGACAGGCAGAGATGATCGGCGAGATCTTCCGGCCTCCCTGGCGTTCCGTAACGCGCCAGATAAGCCGGTGCGGCGCAGATCACCATCCGATAGGGCGCCAGATAGCGGGCCACCAGATCCTCCTGATGGATCTCGCCAATGCGGATCGCCAGGTCGAAACCCTCATCTACCAGATCGACCATCCGGTTGGTCAGATCCAGTTCCACCCGGACCGCTGGCCAGGCTTGCAGAAAGGTGGCGGTCAGGGGCGCAATCACGCTGGCGCCGAACGAGGTGGGCGCGCTCACCCGCAGGGTGCCGGCGGGCGCCAGCCGCAGCCGCTCGACCGCGCTTTCGGCGATGGAGACCTGCTCCATCACCCGTTTCGCTTCGTCAAAATAGACCCGCCCGGCGTCGGTGAGGCTCTGGCGTCGGGTGTTACGCTCCAGCAGGCGCGTCGCCAGCTGGGTTTCCAGCTGGGCGATATATTTCCCGACCATCACCGCCGACAGCCCCAGGCGCGACGCCGCCCCGGTAAAGCTGCCGCACTCCACCACGGCAATAAACGTCTCCATCCCTCGCAGCTTATCCATATTGCTAACCTCTGGTTAGTAATGTTCTAACTTTTAGCCAGTTTATCCGATATCCGTTTTATTAAAGAATAGCCTCTCACCTCATCAGGAGTCTGCCATGAAAATTATCGTTATCGGTGCCAGCGGCACCATCGGTCGCGCGGTCAGCGAAGAACTGAGTCAGAGACATGACGTTATCCGCGTTGGCCGCACCCGGGGAGATTATCAGGTGGATATCACCTCGCAGGAGAGCGTCGAGACGCTATTTGCCCAAACGGGTGAAGTAGATGCCATCGTCTCCACCACCGGCAATCTGCACTTTGGGCCGTTAAGCACCATGACCGACAGCCAGTTCAACCTCGGTCTGCAGGACAAGTTGCTGGGGCAAATTCGCCTGGCGCTGGTCGGCCAGCATTTTCTGCGCGACGGCGGGTCGATTACTCTGGTCAGCGGTATTGTCGCGCAGGAACCCATTGCTCAGGGCGTCAATGCCACGACGGTCAACGCCGGTCTGGAAGGCTTTGTACGGGCCGCCGCCTGCGAACTGCCGCGCGGGATCCGCATCAATCTCATCAGCCCCACCGTGCTCAGCGAGTCGCTGGCGGCCTACGGCGACTTTTTCCCGGGCTTTGCCAGCGTTCCCGCCGCCGCCGTAGCACAGGCCTATCGCCGCAGCATTGAAGGGGTGCAAACCGGCCGCATCTACCCGGTCGGCTACTAGCCAGTGCCGGCCCGCCGGGGCCGGCGCTTACATCCTGACGTTGTTGCAGGTACACTGACGGCTGATTGTCTCCGGCCGAAAAACTGATGTTGAAAAAATTACTCTTTATTATCCCGCTGCTGGCGCTTACCGTGCTGCTGGTCTGGTGGTTCACTCCGCATTACACCGAGGAAGACGAAGCTTACTACCGGGCGGTATTTTGCGTGATCGATCATGACGACAGCCGCCAGTTCCTCCACGATATGCAGAATATCGTCGAGGGGGGGAATTCTGACTACGCGCTGCATAAAGCACATTACCTGCCGGCGCTGGGGCAGCGGATGCTGGACACCTGGCATCAGCTCAGCCCGCAGGAACAGCAGGCGCTGCGTCAGGACCAGCAGCGCTGTGGCGAGATATTACGAGCAAAACAGCAGGGTAAATAATCCCGGCGGGCTGGCGAAACCGCAGCCCGTCACAGCGCCCGATAAGATCCCGCTGTTGACGAGCCGATCGCTGTCACAAAATCCTCCTCTATCACCGAGCCACAGGAGGACATTTTTTTCTGCAGTCGTATACGATAAAAAGTAGTTGATCTGGTACGAACTAACTCTTATTTTGCTTCTCAGTTTTCAAAATGAGATAAAACTGATGCCTGTCATTATTGCCAGTAGTGTTAAAGAAGCCAAAGCGTTAATTAACGGTGGGGAATACAGGGAAATTATTCTTAACTTCGATATTGATGCCGATGACTTTTTCTCTCTCGCCAGCCATTCGGCTGGGACAAAAATCTCCATCTCCGACCGAAACGATCGTTCTCCGGTAAAATCAGCAAAATAATAAACCCGTGAGGGACATCTATGTGGTTGTTTATTGGTACCTTTGCGGTAGCTTTTCTCGCAGCGCTGATGTTGGTCTGGCTGGATGATCGCATCGTCGATACGGAGTGATTCCAGCGCTGAACGCTAGCGTCACTCCCTCTCGCTATTGAAGCGAAGAGGATGCGCCGCCGGTAAGCGGCGCACAGCAGGGCCGTTACAGGGAGGCCGCCAGCCGCTCAACGGCGGTCAGCAGCCCGGCTTCCGACACCGTTGAGTAGGAAAGACGCAGGGTACGGGTATCCGGATTATCGTGATAAAACGCTTCTCCCGGAACGTACACCACGCCGTTTTCCAGCGTTTTCTTCATCCATTCCATGGTATCGAACGGATAGCGGAAACGCGCCCACAGGAACATCCCCCCCTGCGGGCGGCTGAATTCCAGGTGCTCGCAAAGGCGGCTTTCCAGCGCATCGGCCAGCGCCACGCACTTCTTGCGATAGTCTTCGCGAATCAACGCAATCTGGTTATCCAGCCGGTTCAGACTGAGGTATTCCGCGGTGATCACCTGCGACAGCATATTGGTATGCAGATCCGCCGCCTGCTTCACGATCACCGTCTGCTGCGCCAGCCAGTCCGGCATGACGATCCAGCCGATACGCATCCCCGGCGCGAGGATCTTTGAAAACGTCGAGGTGTAAATCACTTGATCTTCACAGCCCAGCTCAACGGCGTGCTGATAGAGCGGGCGTCGCACGGCGTCAGTAAAGCTAATTTCACCGTAGGGATCGTCTTCCAGAATGACGAAGTCATATTTTTTCGCCAGCTCGACCAGCCGGCGACGACGCGCCTCGCTCAGCGTTTTACCGCCGGGGTTGCCGAACGTCGGCACCAGGTAAACAGCTTTGACGCGGGTGGTCTCCAGCAGGTCAGCCAGCTGCTCCACCAGCATCCCGTCATCATCGGTATCGACGCTGAGAATATTGGCCTGCGCCAGCTGAAACACCTGCAGCGCCGCCAGATAGGTGGGTCGCTCAACGACGATAGTATCGCCTGGATCGAGCAGCGTGCGGGCAACGATATCCAGCGATTGCTGGGAGCCGGAGGTGATATAGACCTGAGCGGCTGAACAGGTCACGCCACGGGAGTGGCAGATTTCACTCACCGCCTGACGCAGCGGCGGGTAGCCTTCCGTCAGACCGTACTGAAATGCGTCATGAAAACGCTCGCTCATCACCTTCTGCACCGCCAGCTCCAGGCCTTCGGTATCAAACAGTTCCGGGGCCGGAATGCCGCCGCCAAGCGAGATCACGCCCGGCAGTTTACTGTGCTTGAGAAGTTCGCGGACGGCGGAGGGCTTGAGTTCACCCGCGCGGGCGGCGAGACGCCGATCGTGCATACTATTTTCCTTTTCTGTCTTGTTGTTGTGTTAATTATCTTGGCTTTGTTGCAGGTGTTCCCCGGCGGCGCTTACCAGTCCGGGCTATCCTTGTTCGTGTCTCTGCGCTCTCCCCGGACAGGGCAGGAGCCGCTATCCGGGGTCAGCACGTCACGCTTTGTCTTTCAATACGATCAGCGGCTCTATGTCGCTCTCTTTTTTCACCACCAGCGACGAATCGCCGCGCAGGCAGGTACCGCCGTAGTTACCGCCGACGGTAAAGGTGCACACCTGGATATACTTGCCATCCACTTTCGGCAGGCACCACAGCTGCTGGTAGATATTCTTGCGATCGACAAACTGGCCGCTGGTCTTATCCAGAACCTCATCCTGAGGGCCGATCAGGTCGATATTGTTCCCGCAGCGCCCGGAAATGGGCTTCACGGCATAGCCGGTTTTCGCCAGCTCGTCGTTAACCACAAAATCGGTATCCAGCAGATAGCGATGATGCGGGAACAGCGACCACAGCACCGGCAGGATCGCTTTGTTGCCCGGGATTACCGTCCACAGGGGTTCGAATACCAATACTTCAGGACGCAGCAGGACGTCAATCAGTCGCACCTCATTCTGCGGATGCCCGGTACGAATCGGCACCGCCGCGTACTCATCGGCGCTGACTTCGCGCACCTGCTCAATGGCGGTTTCCCATGCCCAGGTTTTCCAGACGCAGTTGACCAGCCGCCCGTCGGCATCAATCAGCTGGCCGGCCGCATCCCAGCGCAGTTCATCGAGGCCAAAGAGAATTTTGCTCTCGAAACCGGCCTGGGTCAGCGAACGCTGGATAAACTTCGCGTGGTAATTCTCTTCCAGATCCTTGTCCTGCATGATGTGCACGAAAGGCCGCGCCCGGCTGTGTTTCCACGCTCCCGCCAGCTCATCGAGCAGACCTTCCGCCGGATTGTGACCAGTGCCATAGTAGCCCTGCTTCAACCACTGCTCGAGGATCAGCCCGCCTTCGGTATGGCAGGAGGCGGAGTCGGCATTGTACTCGTATACCTTCAGCCCGCGCTCGTCCATACAAAAATCCATGCGCCCGGTGATCATATGATGACGACGGCGCTGCCAGGAGAGACGCAAACGCGGCCAGAGGATTTTCGGGATATCGAACAGCGCCAGCAGGTTATCATCCTTCATCACCTTATCGGTGGCGTGCAGATACATCAGGTGCAGCTCGTTGGTGGCTTTAATCAGCTCCTGTTCGGCGCTTTCGCTGATAGTGAAATACTGATAAGGATCCTGATTGATAAAATGGCCGTTGGCCGCCACGTAGGCTTTCTGCAGCGGATCTTTCTCGTTCAGCCATTTGCCGCGGAACTGGCCGTTGTTCGGCAGCCGCGCGCCCTTGATCGCCATCGCCTCACCCGGCAGTACCGGCTGCGGCAAGCTGTGTTCGGTATCGGCGGTCTGGATCATCCAGCCTAAAATTTCGGTATCGGCAAAGGTATCTTTGATGGTGTACCGGCCGGCGTTGACCTCGAGGGTCAGCTCGCGGGTCCACTGCTGGCCCTGCGGCAGCGGCGAGTGAATGACGTTCTGCTCGGCGATACGCACCTTATTGCCGACAAGCTGGGTGATCACCGCGACATGGCCGGTGTGCTTGAACTCGCCGCCCTTCTGCCAGATCAGCAGCGAACCAGCGATCGGCGGACGACGGGAGCCGTTGGCGAAGGCCTGAAGCGGGAGAATGTTGTCATTGACCACTTCGCGCAGAAAGCGCAGGGAGAAGATTTCATAGGCCATCCCCACATCGGTAAAGACAAACCCGTAGGTCAGGAACAGAAAGCGGCGCGCAAACTCCACGCACTGCCATTTATGCCCCATATACTCATTGCCGATGTAGCTGCGAAACGTCGCGTCATCCGGATAATCCTGTGGATTTAAGCTACTGTAATTCGATGAATAAATCGCTACGCCGCCGGGCGCGTAGCCTAACAATGTCCCAAACGGGGCGTCACTGCTTGTCGATCCTTTGCTCATTTAGCCTGACCTCAAATTAATGCAGCCCGGGCAGTTGGCGAAACAAAACTCCCTCTTCTTATCCTGCCGCAGGCACTTACCAGACAGAGGTGTAACGATGATACCACTCATTCGTTTCGCTAATCGTGCCGTTAAGGAAAATAACCCTGCAGCCGGAAGCAGAAGTGATATCGTTATCGGTGATATAACAAAAAACAACGCAACATCAGGAGTCGACAATGAGCACACCCTCGCATCTGAATGCCCAACCGCTGGTCTGGGGACACGGCCCGCGGACGTTTGAGGTGTTCCTTGAGCCCACCTGCCCCTACTCTGTCCGCGCGTTTAATAAACTCGACGATCTGCTCGATGAGGTCGGCGCCGATAACGTAACCATCAAGATACGGCTGCAATCGCAGCCGTGGCATCTGTTCTCTGGGGTGATTGTCCGCTGCATCCTCGCCGCGTCCACCCTGCCGCATGGCAGAGAGCAGGCGCATAAGGTGATGCAGGCCGTGGCAGACCATCGGGAAGAGTTTGAGTTTACCGATCACTGCAGCGGGCCGAACATGAATGCCACCCCGCAGCAAATCATTGAACGCATTGAGCGCTACAGTCACGTGCTGCTGGGGGCCGCCTTTGCCCGCCCGGAGCTGCAGGACGTGATCAAATGGCACAGTAAATATGCCCGCCAGAACGGCATCCATGTCTCGCCGACCTTTATGGTCAATGGCCTGGTGCAGCCGGATCTGGGCAGCGGCGATGATGTCAGCGTGTGGGCCGCGCGGATTATGGCCTGAGGTCACCTGCTACACTTTTTGTACATCCACGAAAAAGGCAAACCAGCATGTCAGAGCAAAACTACCAGCCACCAAAAGTGTGGGAATGGAAGCAAAACAGCGGCGGCGCGTTCGCCAACATCAACCGTCCCGTTTCCGGCGCGACGCATGAACGCGTCCTGCCGGTGGGAACCCATCCGCTCCAGCTATACTCACTCGGCACGCCCAACGGCCAGAAGGTGACGATCATGCTGGAGGAGCTGCTGGCGTTAGGCGTCAGCGGCGCGGAGTACGACGCCTGGCTGATACGCATTGGCGAAGGGGATCAGTTTTCCAGCGGCTTTGTCGACATCAACCCGAACTCGAAGATCCCGGCCCTCAGCGACCATTCCACCACGCCGCCGACCCGGGTATTTGAGTCCGGCAACATTCTTCTCTATCTGGCGGAAAAATTTGGTTTCTTCCTGCCGAAAGATCCTGCCGGTCGCACCGAAACCCTCAACTGGCTGTTCTGGCTGCAGGGCGCGGCGCCGTTCCTCGGCGGCGGCTTCGGCCACTTCTATAACTATGCGCCGGTGAAGATCGAGTACGCGATCGACCGCTTTACGATGGAAGCCAAACGCCAGCTCGACGTGCTGGACAAACAGCTCGCCCGCGGTCGCTATGTAGCCGGCGAGGAGTACACCATCGCCGATATGGCTGTCTGGCCGTGGTACGGCAACGTCGTGCTGGGCAATGTCTATAACGCAGCGGAGTTTCTCGACGCCGGGAGCTATAAAAACGTGCTGCGCTGGGCGCAGGATGTGGGCAACCGCCCGGCGGTCAAGCGGGGACGCATCGTGAACCGCACCAACGGCCCGCTCAATGAGCAGCTGCATGAGCGCCACGACGCCCGCGACTTTGACACCCAAACGGAAGATAAGCGCCAGGCGTAACGCTCTGACCCACCGGAGGCAACCGCCTCCGGTTGTTAGCTTTCCAGCCGATAGCCCGCCATAAAGTAGCGCATCGCGGTCGAGGAACCACTCTCTTTGAAGAAGTCCATCACCATATCTCTGTCAAGGCCATAGCGACGGGTCAGGATCCCCGCCTCCCACGCGCTGAGCTGGCGGTCGCCGGTTTTTTCAAACATGCGGTGCGAGTAACCAAGCACAAACCCGCGTTTATAGTCGGCGCAAAAATTCGCCGCATGCGCGGCGGTATCAGCATAGGATGCCTGTAGCCCCGCCATTAAGCCTTTGCCAAAATGATTTTCCATCAAGCTCTCCCAATCGTTATATAATAAATTATATAGCGTTTTTTTGAGCGAGCGGTAGTGCTATTTATGACGTTTGCGTTAGCGTAAATACTTATCAAACCATGCCAGCGTGCGTTGCCAGGCCAGATCAGCCGCAGCCCGATCGTAGCGCGGCGTAGAATCATTATGAAAGCCGTGATTCACGCCCTGATAGAGATAGGCCTCGTAGACTTTATGGTGTTCCTTCAACGCCTGTTCATAGGCAGGCCAGCCTTCATTAATGCCGCTATCGAGGCCGGCATAGTGCAGCAGCAGCGGCGCTTGAATTTTATCGACCTCCTTCAGCGGCGGCTGGCGGCCGTAAAACGGCACCGCGCAGGCCAGCTCCGGAATGGCGACCGCCGCCGCGTTGCTGACGCCGCCGCCGTAACAAAAACCGGTGATACCGACCTTCCCCGTCGCCTGCGGATGCTTCGCCATAAACGCGACCGCCGCAAAAAAATCATTCATCAGCTTCACGGGATCGACTTTCTGCTGGAGCGCGCGGCCTTCATCATCATTCCCCGGATAGCCGCCGACGGAGCTCAGGCCATCCGGCGCCAGCGCAATATACCCCGCTTTCGCTACCCGCCGGGCGACGTCTTCAATATAGGGATTCAGGCCGCGGTTCTCATGTACCACCACAACGGCGGGCGCTTTATCGGCTATTTTCGTCGGCGTCACCAGGTAAGCCCGCACTTCGCCGTGGCCGTCAGGAGAGGGATAATGAATATACTCCGGGCGGATATCCGGGTCGGTGAACGGTACCTGCTCTGCCAGGGCATAGTCGGGCTTCAGCAGATTAAACAGCGCCAGCGCGGTCATCCCGCCGACGGCATATTTCCCCGCCAGCTGGAGAAACTCGCGTTTGCTGATTTTACCGTGGGCATAGTAGTCATAATACTCGAGCAGCTGCTGCGGGAAATCTTTGGCCGTTAATCGCGTCATCACCCTGCCTCCATTGTTTATCGCCTTTTAAGCAAAGCAGAAGCCCGGACATACGCCAGCGCAGTAAAGCAGAAACGGGGAGAAAAAAGCCCGGCAGCTGCCACCGCCGGGAGAGAAGGGATTAGTGTTTCACTTTGGTCAGACGATCGAGGTAGCCCATCACAAAGGCCGACAGCACGAAGGTCAGGTGGATAATCACGTACCACATCAGCTTATTGTCCGGGACGTTTTTCGCATCCATAAACACCCGCAGCAGGTGAATAGAGGAGATCGCCACGATGGAGGCGGCAACCTTATTTTTCAGCGAAGTCGCGTCCATTTTGCCCAGCCAACTGAGTTTTTCTTTACCCTCGTTAATATCCAGCTGCGAGACAAAATTTTCATATCCAGAGAACATCACCATCACCAGCAAACCGCCCACCAGGGTCATATCCACCAGCGACAGCAGGGTCAGAATCATATCCGACTCACTGACGCTAAAAATATGCGGCAGTATGTGGAAGATCTCCTGAAAAAATTTGATGGTCAGCGCAATCAGACCGAGCGAGAGGCCAAAATAAACCGGCGCCAGCAGCCAGCGCGAGGCGTACATAGCATTTTCCAGAAAGCGTTCCATAAGATCCTGTCAGTTAACATAAACGGCCGCCATTATATCGCAACAGGGTAACGCTTATGCAACATCAGCCGCCCGCGTCATCTGCAGGCGGCCAGAAACGGTTGCTTTAAAGTATGACCTCAAAGTCCTGCAAAGCGGAGTAGCCCTCGCTTTGTAGGCCAACCATTGAAGCAGCCAGCAGGCCAAATTTCGCACCGACCCATTTTCCCTTCCCGGCAGCAAAACAAAGAGGAACCTTCCGCCACTCCTCCTCGGCTCGCCAGGAAAATTGACACAGGCCGCCTTCGCCTACGGCAACCTGCAGCTGACACTTGCCGCACTTAAGCTCAGCAAGAACCTGACGAGTTTCGCGCACTACGCCCGCATCGCTCATCCAACCGTGTCGCCACACGAGCCGGTAACTCCCTTGCCCAAACTCCACCAGCAAAGCGGCGTAGCGTTCGCCGTATACGATCAGGCCTCCGGCATCACCGTCCTGAGCGGCATATAACGTTACGCTTGTTTTCGCGCTAAAAGTTAGCGCCGGAAATTTCTGCAGCAACAGCTGCGGCGCCCAGTATAACGCTCTCTGTCCATCGACTTCGGATAATGGGACGCAGCGTAATCGAAGTTCGCCTTCCGCCGGCAACAGCCACTCAGGGCTGGGGTTAGCCTGCCACTGCCACTGTATACCCGGTTGGCCTTGCGCAAAATAGTCGCTGGTTTGCGGCGCCAATGCCGGTGAAGGCGTTAACCCTTTAGGACGCGGCCAACGTAAAACCGGCTGTCCGACGCCGCAGTTGCCAACCTGCTCACCGATACGCGGCCAGCCATCGTTGCCCCAGTACATCGGCTGGAGGTGAACCACGCGGCCATAGAGATGTAAGTCCTGGAAATGAACAAACCAGCATTCGCCCTTCTCTCCCTCCACCCAGCCGCCCTGATGTGGTCCATTTATCGACGTGTTTCCCTGGAAAAGCACGTTTTTGGCTTCCCAAGGCCCCGTCATCTGGCGCGCGCGCAGTACCGTCTGCCAGCCATTTTCAACCCCGCCCGCAGGAGCAAAGATGTAGTACCAACCGGCGCGTTGATAAACCTTTGGCCCCTCAAGGGTAGGTAAATCGCAGCAGCCGTCATAGATAATCTGCCCTTCGCCCAGCAATTCGCTGGCGTCCGGCGCCATCGCAAACAACTGCAATTTATGCTTGATGCCGCTGCGGCTATGGGCGAAGGCATGTACCAACCAGGCCTGACCATTGTCGTCCCAGAACGGGCAGGGATCTATCCAACCTCTGGCCTCGCGCAGGCAGTGCGGAGCGCTCCATTCCCCCCATGGATCCTCGGTATGGCAGATAAAAATACCTTCATCGGGCGTGCTGAAGCAGACCCACAGCTTGCCATCGTGCCAGCGAATCGACGGCGCCCATACGCCCTTACCCGGCTGATACCGGTCATAACCAGGTAGCGGCAGTTCATCCATAACGTGGTTGATGATAGTCCAATTAACCAGGTCCGTTGAATGCAGGATCGGTAAAGCGGGCATATGGTTAAAACTGGAAGAGACCATAAAGAAATCATCGCCTACGCGCACGATATCCGGGTCGGAATAATCGGCGCATAAGATAGGATTCTGGTATTCAGAAGGGGTCATGTTTCGCATCTCCTCAGGCCTTTTCCGGAACGGCGTTTAGCGGCAAATGCGTCTCTGAATGCCCCTGCTGCTGACGCATGGACAGCTCGCGCTGAATTGTCTGCATCATTTTGTCATCCAGCTTATAGAAACGCGCCAGCCACCACAGGAGCAGGTAAGATAGTGATGGACCGAGCGTTAACAGCCCCACAATTCCCATTGTCGCCAGCGGAGTCTGCGCCGTTACGCCCGCCTGATAGCCAAATAGCCCAAGCGAAAAACCTACGGCGGCACCAGCAACCGCCATGCCCATTTTCAAAGCAAACAGATTACCGGAATAGGATAATCCCGTGATGCGACGGCCAAACTTCCATTCGCCATAATCGGCAGCGTTGGCCATCATGTTCCATTTAAACGGCTGGTACATCTGATGGAAGAAGCCGACCAGGAAGTATAAAGGGAACACCACCGGCAGCCAGGTCGGCGGCACAAAGAACATTACGACGCCAACCAGGACCAGCAGGAGGTTGATATTTTTAAACAGCGATACCGCACGATAGCGCTTGGCCAGCCATCCGGCGGCGATGCTGCCGATAATCGTGCCAACGACGCTGGTGGAAACAAATGCTGATTTCATGGCCGTTCCTGCCGCTGACTCCACGCCGCCTAACATCAGGTAGGTTGCATAATAGAGCGTGGCGGCGCTGCGCATAACCCCGGCCATACTGGAGAAAAAAGTAATTATCGCCACAATACGCCACTGGTCATTCGCCAGCAGCTGACGGAGATCTTCGCGTATGCTCCCCTGCTGTTCAACAGCTGGAGCCACGCGTTCTTTGGTAGAGAAAAAGCAAAAAGCCAGCATTACAATAGCGATCGCGCCCATGATTCCCATTGTGGCCTGAAAACCAAACTGCTTATTTTCTTTACCGAAAAAATCCACCAGGAACAGGGTTGCGACAGAAACCATCAGACCGGCCAGAGAAGAGATCGTAAAACGATATGACTGGGCTGAAAGGCGATCCTTCTCATCACGCGTAATGACTCCGCCCAATGCGCAGTAAGGAATATTGATAAAGGTGTAACACAGCATGAGTAAGGTGTAGGTCAGGTAGGCATAAACCAGTTTACCCGATGCGCCAAATTCCGGGGTCGTGAAGGTCATTACCGCCAGCACGGCATAAGGTACGGCAAACCAGATAAGCCACGGGCGAAAATGGCCCCAGCGGGTCTTTACACGGTCTGCAACAATGCCGGTTAGCGGATCGGTAATCGCATCCAGAACCCGCGTCACCAGGAACATCACTCCGACTGCGGCAGCTGAGAGCCCGTAAATATCCGTATAAAACCATGTCAAAAACATGGTTACCGAAGAGTAAACGATACCGCAGGCTGCATCTCCCATGCCATATCCCAGCTTCTCCGCAAATGACAGTTTATTATCGTGATTCACAATATAACCCCTCTCAGATGAAGTGGTATTCACTGTAGAGGCAGGATAAAAACTATCCTATTGTCATTTTTCGCAACGGGTTTATGTTTTCTGTTAACTGAGAAAGTTGTCACACATCTATAAGATTGGTCTTACAAGTTATTGCATCACCTATTAAAAAGCTGGCGCAAGGCCAGCCTGAGGAGATAAGTGAAAAGGGGTAGGTTACTTCGCTTTGACGGTCTCTTCGCCCACCAGCCCGATCTTGAGATATCCCGCCTGATGCAGGGTATCCATCACTTTCATCATCGTCTCGTAATCGACGGTTTTATCCGCGCGGAAGAAGACGGTGGTATCTTTTTTGCCGGCGGTCAGGCTATCCAGGGCGTTAATCATATTCGCTTCGGTCACCGGGTCGTTGCCGAGGAACATGCTCTTATCCGCCTTCACCGACAGGTAGATAGGTTTTTCCGGTCGCGGTTGCGGCTGGCTGGAGGAGGCCGGCAGATTCACCTTCACGTCGACCGTCGCCAGCGGCGCGGCCACCATAAAGATAATCAGCAGAACCAGCATGACGTCGATAAACGGCGTCACGTTGATCTCATGCATTTCGCCGTTATCGTCCAGATTTTCATTAAGACGCATCGCCATAGCCGATCAACCTACCCGTAATTTCTGCGCGCTGCGCACCGGCTTCACGCCGCTGGCGCTGAGGTCCAGGTCGCGGCTTTGCAGCAGGAGTACCTGAGCGGCGACATCGCCGAGCGAGGCCTTATAGCTGCCGATCATGCGGGCGAAGATGTTATAGATGACCACCGCCGGGATGGCGGCGAACAGGCCGATGGCCGTCGCCAGCAGCGCTTCCGCGATGCCCGGCGCCACCACCGCAAGGTTGGTGGTCTGGGTCTGAGCGATGCCGATAAAGCTGTTCATGATGCCCCAGACGGTCCCGAACAGGCCCACGAACGGCGAAATGGCGCCGATGGTGGCCAGGTAGCCGTTGCCGCGCCCCATATGGCGACCGACGGCCGCGACGCGGCGTTCAAGGCGGAAACCGGTTCTTTCCTTGATGCCTTCATTGTCTTCGGCGCCGGCGGAGAGTTCGAGTTCGTTCTGCGCTTCATTGATAAGCTGGGTGGTGAGGCTTTTCGCCTCAAAGGCGCTGGCGATATCGCTGGCCTGATCGAGAGAGCGGGCTTCCGCCAGCTGCTGCTGTTCGCGTTTGAGGCGACGCTTACTGGCGAGGATTTCCGCCCCTTTGCCGAAGAAGATGGCCCAGGTGACGACTGACGCCAGAATCAGGCCAATCATCACCACCTTAACGACAATATCAGCATGATGATACATACCCCAAACGGAGAGATCCGCCTGCATCAAATTATTACCCACGCTCTATCTCCACGACGATAATCACAAAATCTGCCCTCAATAATATCAAAACGACATCGAATTGATAGTGGTTCTCATTAGTATTTACACTGTGCAGCAAATCACGTTTATTTTCCTTGCGCTTACGCAGTAAAAAAGTGGCTAACCGCGGGCCTGGTAAAATTTTCGCCTGTATCGGCAGCGCGCTGGTACAGAAAAGAAGAATCATGCTAGTTTAGACGTCCAGACGTATAAAAACAGGTTCATCAACATGGCTGATAAACATCTTGATACCGCGCTGGTCAACGCCGGGCGGAGCAAAAAGTACACCCAGGGCTCAGTGAACAGCGTGATCCAGCGCGCGTCATCGCTGGTTTTCGACACCGTAGAGGCCAAAAAGCACGCCACTCGCAATCGGGCCAACGGCGAGCTGTTTTACGGGCGTCGCGGCACCCTGACCCACTTCTCGCTGCAGGAAGCGATGTGCGAGCTGGAAGGCGGCGCCGGCTGCGCCCTCTTCCCCTGCGGCGCCGCCGCGGTAGCCAACACTATCCTGGCGTTTGTCGAGCAGGGCGACCATGTGCTGATGACCAATACCGCCTATGAGCCAAGCCAGGACTTTTGTACCAAAATTCTCGCTAAACTCGGCGTCACCACCAGCTGGTTCGATCCCTTAATCGGCGCTGATATTGCCCAACTTATTCGGCCGGAGACCCGCGTGGTGTTCCTGGAATCGCCCGGCTCCATCACCATGGAAGTGCATGATGTGCCAGCGATTGTCGCCGCCGTGCGTCAGGTCGCGCCGGAAGCGATTATCATGATCGATAACACCTGGGCGGCGGGGATCCTGTTCAAAGCGCTGGATTTTGGCATTGATATTTCCATCCAGGCAGGCACCAAATACCTGATTGGCCACTCCGACGCCATGGTCGGCACCGCGGTGGCGAACGCGCGCTGCTGGCCGCAGCTGCGTGAGAATGCCTATCTGATGGGGCAAATGCTGGACGCCGATACCGCCTATATGACCAGCCGCGGCCTGCGCACTCTGGGCGTCCGCCTGCGTCAGCATCATGAAAGCAGCCTGCGCATCGCCGAGTGGCTGGCGCAGCATCCGCAGGTGGCGCGGGTCAACCACCCCGCCCTGCCCGGCAGTAAAGGCCATGAGTTCTGGAAACGCGATTTTACCGGCAGCAGCGGGCTGTTCTCGTTTGTGCTCAACAAGCGTCTCACCGACGCTGAGCTGGCAGAGTATCTCGACAACTTCAGCCTGTTCAGCATGGCCTACTCGTGGGGCGGCTTTGAATCGCTGATACTGGCCAATCAGCCGGAGCAAATCGCTCACATCCGACCGGATGCGGAAGTCGACTTCAGCGGCACGCTGATCCGTTTGCACATTGGTCTCGAAAATGTTGACGATCTGCAGGCGGATTTAGCAGCGGGCTTCGCGCGTATCGTGTAAAGTGACAGTCAGTGGCAACAATAGCGGACGCTTTTTATCGGAGCGGCCGCTTTTGTTGCGCCCGGGATCAAGGTGCTCGGGTCTCTTCAGGAGTACACTAGTCAACAATACGGTACCACTTAGGAAAGTCCATGGTTGTCATTCAAGAGATTGTCGCCGCGCTGTGGCAACATGATTTTGCCGCACTGGCGAACCCTCATGTTGTGGGCGTTGTATATCTGGTTATGTTCGCGACCCTGTTTCTGGAAAACGGGCTGCTGCCTGCCTCCTTTTTACCTGGAGACAGCCTGCTGCTGCTCGCCGGCGCGCTGATTGCTAAAGGCGTCATGGACTTTGTGCCCACTATCGCCATTCTGACCGCCGCCGCCAGCCTCGGCTGCTGGCTGAGCTATGTACAGGGGCGCTGGCTGGGCAATACGCAAACGGTGAAAGGCTGGCTGGCGCACCTGCCGCATAAGTACCATCAGCGCGCCACCTGCATGTTTGACCGCCACGGTCTGCTGGCGCTGCTCGCGGGCCGCTTTCTGGCCTTTGTCCGTACCCTGCTGCCAACCATGGCGGGGATTTCCGGTCTGCCGAACCGCCGCTTCCAGTTCTTCAACTGGCTGAGCGCCCTGCTGTGGGTCGGCGTGGTCACGGGCCTCGGCTATGCGCTGAGCATGATCCCGTTCGTGAAACGTCATGAAGATCAGGTGATGACCTGCCTGATGATCCTGCCAATTGCCCTACTGCTGGCTGGCCTGCTCGGCACGCTGTTCGTGGTGATCAAAAAGAAATACTGCAGCGCCTGACGTTGACTGCCGGGGGGCTGCGCCCGCCCGGCCTGCTCCCTCCCCCGGTCTTACATCCCCTGCATCATACGAATACGCGCGGCGTCTTCCCCGGGCGTCATCCCGAAGTAGCGCTTAAACTCGCGGCTGAACTGGGAAGGACTTTCATAGCCCACCTGTATCGCCGCCGCGCTGGCCTTCATGCCGTCATGGATCATCAGCATGCGCGCCTTGTGCAAACGGTAGGTTTTCAGATACTGCAGCGGCGAAGTGCTGGTCACCGCTTTAAAATTATGGTGAAACGCCGACACGCTCATATTCGCTTCGGCCGCCAGCCGATCGACGCTGAGGTTTTCGGTGTACTGACTCTCGATATGCTTGAGCACGCGGCTAATCAGGCTGAAGTGGGTCTGCCGGCTGACCAGCGCCAGCAGCGCGCCGCCGCAGGGTCCCGTCAGCACATAGTAGAGGATTTCACGGACGATCTGCTTGCCAAGGATCCGCGCGTCCAACGGCCGTTCCATCACGTCGAGCAGCCGTTCAGCAGCGCACAAGATGTCCTCCGAAAGCACTGCGGAGTTTATCCCGCTGGAGGCAACGGCGGGCTGAAACAGCGGATCCTCGCCAATGTCCATCAGCAGCTCCTGCAGCTGCAGGATATCGACGTTCAGGCGCATCCCGGCCAGGGGCACCTCCGGGGTGGCAAAGGTTTCGCACTCGAAGGGCAGCGGTACGGTCAGCAGTAGATATTCGTTTGTATCGTAGCGAAACGTCCGCTCATTGATATAACCAATTTTATGGCCAGAAAAGAGAAAAACGATCCCCGGCTGGTACATCACCGGCATCCGCGGTCCCGGCTGCGTCCCGTACAGCAGGCGAACGTCAGGTAGCAGCGAACTTAACATTTCGTGCTTATCTTTCAGCTGGTTAACCTTCTCTGTCAGTGTCCGACATATCTCTGCGTGTTGCATTGCCACCGTCTCTCCCGATGTTTCTTCACCTATATATTGTGCGCAGGTCGCCGCGGATTCTCCAGCCATATGGAGAAATAGGCAAGACATAGGCAGAAATGTGCATTGAGGGGCAACGGCGCGAGGACCACAATAACCGTCATCGGGCAGCGGTATCGTCCCTGTCGGCAGTTTTACTCTTTGGAGGACCCAAGCAATGAATAATTTTGACCTGCATACCCCAACCCGCATTCTGTTTGGCAAAGGCGCGATTGAAAAGCTGCGTGAACAGATCCCGGCGGAAGCTCGCGTACTGATCACCTACGGCGGCGGCAGCGTGAAAAAAACGGGCGTCCTGGATCAGGTACTGACCGCCCTGAATGGCCTGGACGTCCTTGAATTTGGCGGCATCGAGCCGAACCCGTCTTACGAAACCCTGATGAATGCGGTGAAGCTCGCCCGCGAAGAGAAGGTCACTTTCCTGCTGGCGGTCGGCGGCGGTTCGGTGCTGGATGGCACCAAATTTATCGCGGCAGCAGCCCACTATGACGCCAACATTGATCCGTGGGAAATTCTGGAAACCTATGGCAGTAAGATCGCCAGCGCCATTCCAATGGGCTCGGTTCTCACTCTGCCGGCGACCGGTTCTGAATCAAACAAAGGGGCGGTGATTTCGCGGAAAACTACCGGCGACAAACGCGCGTTTATGTCTTCGCACGTTCAGCCGCAGTTCGCGATCCTCGACCCGGTCTACACCTATACCCTGCCGCCGCGCCAGGTCGCCAACGGCGTGGTTGACGCTTTCGTCCATACCGTCGAACAGTACGTCACCTACCCGGTTGACGGCAAAATTCAGGACCGCTTCGCCGAAGGCATTCTCCTGACCCTGATCGAGGATGGCCCGAAAGCGCTGCAGGAGCCGGAAAATTATAACGTGCGCGCCAACATTATGTGGGCCGCGACCCAGGCGCTGAACGGCCTGATCGGCGCTGGCGTGCCGCAGGACTGGGCAACGCATATGCTTGGTCACGAACTGACGGCGATGCATGGTCTCGATCACGCCCAGACGCTGGCTATCGTTCTGCCGGCGCTGTGGAATGAGAAGCGCGATACCAAGCGCGAGAAGCTGCTGCAATATGCTGAGCGCGTGTGGCATATCACCGAGGGCTCCGACGACCAGCGCATCGATGCCGCCATCGCCGCGACGCGCCAGTTCTTCGAGCAGATGGGGGTGCCGACCCGCCTTTCCGATTACGGTCTCGACGGGAGCTCCATCCCGGCGCTGCTGGCGAAACTGGAAGAGCACGGCATGACCAAACTGGGCGAGCATCAGGATATCACCCTTGACGTCAGCCGCCGTATCTACGAGGCTGCCCGCTAAGTTACCCCGCCTGATTCACCTCTCCTTACGTTAAACAAACGTCGGGGAGGGGTGTTTTTACTACCGTTTTTAGCTATTTCGTCCAGACTTAATGCTACCCCTCGGCGGATCCTGCTTCGCCGAGTTCATTAACAGGAGGAAGGCATGACACATCCAACCGTTATAAAACTACACGACGGCAACCTGATGCCGCAGCTGGGTCTCGGCGTGTGGAAAGCTGGCAACGAGGAAGTCGTCTCCGCCATTCATAAGGCGCTGGAAGTCGGTTATCGCTCTTTTGACACCGCCGCCGCGTACCAAAATGAGGCTGGCGTCGGCAACGCGCTGCAAAGCGCTGGCGTCAATCGCAATGAGCTGTTCATCACCACCAAGCTATGGAACGACGATCAAAAACGGCCGCACGAGGCGCTGAAAGAGAGTCTCAGCAAGCTGAAACTGGACTATGTGGATCTCTATTTAATCCACTGGCCGGTGCCGGCTATCGGCCATTACGTCGAGGCCTGGCAGGCGCTGATTGAGCTGCAGCAGCAGGGGCTGGCGAAGAGCATCGGCGTGTGTAATTTCCAGGTGCCGCATCTGCAGAAGCTGATTGATGAAACCGGCGTCGCGCCGGTGATCAACCAGATAGAGCTGCATCCGCTGCTTCAGCAGCGGCAGCTGCACGCCTGGAACGCCACCCACAAGATCCAGACCGAATCCTGGAGCCCGCTGGCCCAGGGCGGTAAGGGCGTCTTCGATCAGAAAGTCATCCATCAGCTGGCTGATAAATATGGTAAAACGCCGGCGCAGATTGTCATCCGCTGGCATCTCGACAGCGGTCTGGTGGTGATCCCGAAATCCGTCACGCCGTCGCGCATCGCTGAAAACTTTAACGTCTGGGATTTTCGCCTGGATAAAGAGGAGCTGGGTGAGATTGCGAAGCTGGATCAGGGCAAGCGTCTGGGTCCTGACCCGGATCAGTTCGGCGGATAACAGGTAAAAAAGCC
Source organism: Klebsiella sp. 54 (assembly GCF_018223875.1). Lineage (NCBI taxonomy): Bacteria > Pseudomonadati > Pseudomonadota > Gammaproteobacteria > Enterobacterales > Enterobacteriaceae > Klebsiella > Klebsiella sp. 54. Next base: position 222,748 of record NZ_JAGRRA010000006.1, on the reverse strand, counting down.
GGGCTGCGCTGATGCGTGCCCGGCTTGAGAAACCACCCGGCCAGCGAAACGCAGCCGGGCGCAAAGTCAGGCTTAACGCCCGGCGACTTTACCCCGTTTGACGGGCTTTTTCGCCGTTGCGCCACCGTTAGAACGCTGATGCGCAATCGGCGTGTGCTTGGTCAGCGCCGGGCGGGTATGACGGTTCTGGCGACGCGCTTCGCGCATCTCATCCAGGGTCGGCGCCGGCACCAGGCAGTCGCGACGAGAGCCAATCAGGTGTTTCTTGCCCATCGCCTCCAGCGCCTGACGGATCAGCGGCCAGTTGGCCGGATCGTGGTAGCGCAGCAGCGCTTTGTGCAGACGGCGCTGTTTATCGCCCTTCGGCACCACCACCTCTTCACTCTTATAGCCGATCTTGCCCAGCGGGTTTTTGCCGGTGTAATACATGGTGGTCGAGTTCGCCAGCGGCGACGGATAGAAGTTCTGCACCTGGTCGAGACGGAAGCGGTGCTTCTTCAGCCACAGCGCCAGGTTCACCATGTCTTCATCACGGGTCCCCGGGTGGGCGGAGATAAAGTACGGGATCAGATACTGCTCTTTACCCGCCTGCTTCGAATAGGTGTCGAACAGCTCTTTAAAGCGGTCGTAGCTGCCCATTCCCGGCTTCATCATCTTCGACAGCGGGCCCTCTTCGGTATGCTCCGGCGCGATCTTCAGATAGCCGCCGACGTGGTGGGTCGCCAGCTCTTTAATATAGCGCGGATCTTCGACCGCGATGTCATAGCGTACCCCGGAGGCGATAAGGATCTTCTTGATGCCCTTCAGCTCGCGGGCGCGACGGTAAAGGTTGATCGTCGGCTCATGGTTGGTATCCATGTGCGGGCAGATATCCGGGTAGACGCAGGAGAGACGGCGACAGGTCTGCTCGGCTCGTGGCGATTTGCAGCGCAGCATATACATGTTGGCGGTGGGTCCGCCGAGATCGGAGATCACGCCGGTAAAGCCCGGCACCGTGTCGCGAATGGCTTCGATCTCATTGATGATCGAATCCTCAGAACGGCTCTGGATAATGCGTCCTTCGTGCTCGGTGATCGAGCAGAACGAACAGCCGCCGAAGCAGCCGCGCATGATGTTGATAGAGAAGCGGATCATCTCATACGCCGGGATGCGCGCATCGCCATAGGAAGGATGCGGCACGCGCTTGTAGGGCAGCGCGAAAACGCTGTCCATCTCTTCGGTGGAGAGCGGGATTGCCGGCGGGTTGATCCAGATGTAGCGCTCGCCGTGCTTTTGCATCAGCGCCCGGGCGCAGCCGGGGTTGGTTTCATGGTGCAGAATGCGCGAGGCGTGAGCGTACAGGACCTTATCGCCTTTCACCTTCTCGAAGGAGGGCAGCAGCACATAGGTCTTTTCCCACGGTTTTGGCCGCGGCGGCTGCACGACAACGGCTTTAGCCTCGGCTTTTTTCGGGGCCACCGGTTTGTTGTCTGCACACGGCAGATCTTCACCATACGGGTGCGGGATGGGGTCGATTTTGCCCGGGGTATCCAGACGGGTGGAGTCAACGCCGCTCCAGCCCGGGAGGGCCTCTTTCACCATGATGGCGGTATTGCGCACATCGCGGATCTGATCGATGGTTTCGCCCATCGCCAGGCGATGAGCCACTTCCACCAGCGGACGCTCGCCGTTGCCGAACATCAGCATATCGGCCTTGGAGTCCACCAGCACCGAGCGGCGCACGGTATCGGACCAGTAATCATAGTGGGCGGTACGGCGCAGGCTGGCTTCGATGCCGCCGAGGATCACGGGCACATCTTTCCACGCCTCTTTACAGCGCTGGGTGTAGACCAGGGTGGCGCGGTCCGGACGCTTGCCCGCCACGTTGCCGGCGGTGTAAGCGTCATCATGACGCAGCTTACGGTCGGCGGTGTAGCGGTTGATCATCGAGTCCATGTTGCCGGCGGTCACGCCGAAGAACAGGTTCGGTTTGCCCAGACGCATGAAGTCGTCTTTGGTGTTCCAGTCCGGCTGGGAGATGATCCCCACGCGGAACCCCTGCGCTTCCAGCATACGGCCGCAGATGGCCATCCCGAAGCTCGGGTGGTCGACGTAGGCGTCGCCGGTCACCAGAATAATGTCGCAGCTATCCCAGCCAAGTTGATCCATCTCTTCTCGCGACATCGGTAAAAATGGCGCAGGGCCGAAACAGGCAGCCCAGTATTGCGGCCAGGAAAAAAGGTCACGATCCGGTTGGATCAGGGATATTGCGCTCATATTGCTTCCGGGGAAAATGATAAAAAAATAACCAAAAGGGCGTGGATTATAAGCCGGAATGATAGTGGAAATGAAGGAGGATTTTCTCAAACCCTGACCGTATGCCGGCCAGGGTCGAAGAGATTATGGCGCAGGATTCACCAGCATCTGGCCAATCGAACCGCGGTCGGCCAGCTCCAGCGTCTGGCTCAGATACTGGAACGGGAAGTGCGGCCACGACGGCTGGGCGTAGTAGACCAGCAGTTCGACCTGCCCGTCGACCCACACGGTGTCCTTCCAGCCACGGTCTTCCGGGAAAGGGGTCGAACCGTTGACGTTACGGATCTGGAACATCACCCCTTCAATATGGAACGACTGCGGGCGGTCGGCGCGCACTGTCCAGCGCTCCCAGGTCCCCTGCTGCGCCGTAATATCAATACGCTGCGGATCCCATAGCTGGCCGTTAATCCCTGGATCGTCGCCGAGGGTGATATCCCGGCTGCGGATCGGCGTACCGGAGAGCAGCTCGGTCGGCAGCAGACGCACTGGCAGACTGTCGGTGACCAGCGGCAGCAGCCCGGTCGGGCGCAGGGTCAGCACCAGCGTGGAGACCAGAATGCTGGACGGTTCAAAAAAGCCGCGGATACGGTCGACAATGCTCGCCGCTTCGCCGCAGGTAATGGACACTTCATCGCCGTTGGTCATATCGACCAGGATTTCACGCCGTTCCCCCGGCGCCAGCGACAGCTGCTTGAGCGAAACCGGCGCCGGCAGGAACCCCTGGTCGCCGGAAATGACATGCAGCAGTCGGCCATCGCTCATCTGTAGCTGATAGCGCCGGGAGTTGGAGGCGTTCAGCAGGCGCAGTCGCACCCAGCCGCGCGACACTTCGACATAGGGGCTCTGCACGCCATTGACCAGCAGCGTGTCGCCGACGAAGCCGCCGCTGCCCGGTTCGCTATATTCCGGCGTGCCGAAGTTATCCAGCCGTTTATCCTGAATTATCACCGGGAAGTCATCGACGCCATAGTGGTTAGGGATCGGCAGGTTCTTGCTCACCTCATCCTCCACCAGCCACATGCCGGCCAGACCGTTATAGACCTGCTTCGCCATCCGGTTCGGCGTATTGGCCTGGTACCACAGCGTCGCCGCACTCTGGCGGATCGGCAGCACCGGCGCCCAGTCGGCGTTCGGCGACATCATGCGCGCCGCGCCGCCGATCAGCGGGCCCGGCACCTGCAGGCCGCGGATGGTCATCGCGACGTTCTCTGTCAGACGGTTGCTGTAGATAAGCTTGACGTCGTCTCCGCTCCAGACGCGGATCGTCGGCCCCATATAGCGGCCATTGATCCCCCAGACGGGGGCGCGGGTGCCTGGCGTAAACGACCAGTGCGAACGCTGCAGCGTCAGAAACAGCGGCTGACCGCGACGGGATTCCAGCAGCGGCGGAACCGGCAGCGCAGGCTGCTGGCCGGCGGCATGGGCCTTCAGCGGCGCGGCGCCAGCGCACAGCGCTACGCCGGAAGCCTTAATAAACTGACGCCGACTGAGTGACATATTAACTCCATGACATACTGACAAATGAAAAAGGGAATTCGTTTCCCGCCAGCAATACGCGCGCGGTGGCGGCGTTTCCTGTCTTATTGCTTGCCGGCCGCTTCGCGCTCGGCCACTTCGTTGTCCAGCTCAGCGATTTTGGCGGCCATCAGCTCGCGGCAATGCGTCGCCAGCGCGCGCACGTTGTCTTTACCGAACTGGCTGGTATCCACCGGCGGCAGCATTTCCACAATCACCAGACCGTTGTTCCAGCGATTGAGCTTTATTTTATTCGATGTATTCGAGACACACACCGGAATAATCGGCACTCCGGCGGCAATAGCCGCGTGGAAGGCGCCGGTTTTAAACGGCAGCAGACCGCGGCCGCGGCTGCGGGTCCCTTCCGGGAACATCCAGAACGAAATTTTACGCTTTTTAAAGGCGTTAACGACCTCGGCAATGGTGCCGTGCGCTTTGGTTCGATTATTACGGTCAATCAGCAGATTACCGGTCAGCCAGTACAGCTGGCCAAAGAACGGGATCCACAGCAGGCTCTTTTTCCCCACGGTAACCGTCGGGGCCTGCACGATGTTAGACGCCGTCACCATATCATAGTTGTTCTGGTGGTTAGCGATGTAGATCGCGTTGCCATAGCTTTCCGCGTCGGCAGGTTTGCGCAGCTCCACCTTGAGGCCAAACACCGGGGATAAGCGGCCAAACAGATGGCCGAAAGTGGCAACGTGTTTTGGATTACGCGGGCTGAACAAGCAGTACAGACAGCCAAGTATGCACACCACGATGCAATAAATGACCACGAAAATTACTCGAAAAATGAATAGCATAGCTACCTCTAAAACCCAAACCGCTTAGAATTATTCGCTGCTGGCAGAAGGCAGGCTCACGAGTTCTGCGCAGGCCGGGACCGTTCTTCCTGGGTCCCTGATGATGGACATTGTTAATCGCAACGCCTGAATAAACAACGATTTTGCGGCATTTTTTCGCCTCCTCCCGTCAAAGACGGGAGGAGAAGCGCTTACTCTTCGCTATCGCCTGCCGCGGCACGGCGCGGAGAGTCAATTTCAACACGGTCAATTTTCTGCAGCCCGCGCATCAGCGAACCGCGGCGGCCGCGCTCGCCGGTGACTTTTTGCAGCTCTTCCGGACGCAGTTTGATCTTCCGTTTGCCGACGTGAATGGTCAGCGTACTCTGCGGCGGCAGGACAAACAGATGTGCGAGGCCGTCCTGGCCGGCGGCGGCTTCCGCCGCGGGAATGTTGATGATTTTGTTGCCCTTGCCTTTCGACAGCTGCGGCAGATCGCTGACCGGGAACATCAGCATCCGCCCGGCGGCGGTGATGGCCAGCAGCATATCGGACTCGTCCTCAATGACCAGCGGCGGCATCACATGCGCGTTGTCAGGCAGGGTGATCAACGCTTTACCGGCGCGGTTGCGCGCCACCAGATCGTTAAAGGTGCAGACAAAACCGTAGCCGGCGTCGGAGGCCATCAGCAGTTTCTGATCGTCGCCTTCCATCAGCATATGTTCCACGGTCGCGCCCGGCGGCAGCGTGAGCTTACCGGTCAGCGGCTCACCCTGGCCACGCGCCGAGGGCAGAGTAATCGGATCGATGGCATAGCTGCGCCCGGTGGTATCGATAAACACCACCGGCTGGTTGCTCTTGCCCTTCGCCGAGGCTTTCCAGCTGTCGCCCGCCTTATAGCTTAAGCCCTGGGCGTCAATGTCGTGCCCTTTGGCGCTGCGCACCCAGCCCATCTGCGACAGAACGATAGTCACCGGCTCAGACGGCAGCATGTCATGCTCGCTCATCGCTTTCGCTTCTTCACGCTCGTGAAGCGGCGAGCGGCGATCGTCGCCGAAAGCATCGGCATCGGCCTGCAGCTCTTTCTTCAGCAGATTGTTCATCTTACGTTCAGAGGCCAGAATCGCCTGCAGCTGATCGCGCTCTTTTTCCAGCTCGTTCTGCTCGCCGCGGATCTTCATCTCTTCCAGTTTGGCGAGATGGCGCAGCTTCAGTTCCAGAATCGCTTCCGCCTGGGTTTCGCTGATGGCAAAGCGCGACATCAGAGCTGGCTTCGGCTCATCTTCCGTGCGGATGATCTCAATGACTTCATCGATATTAAGGAACGCCACCAGCAAACCTTCGAGGATATGCAGGCGCTTAAGGACCTTCTCTAACCGGTGGTTCAGACGGCGACGTACGGTATCACGACGGAACACCAGCCATTCGCTGAGGATCTCCAGCAGGTTTTTTACCGCCGGGCGGCCGTCGAGACCGATCATATTGAGGTTGATGCGGTAGCTCTTCTCCAGATCGGTGGTGGCGAACAGATGGTTCATCACCTGCTCCATATCCACCCGGTTGGAGCGCGGGACGATCACCAGACGGGTCGGATTTTCGTGGTCCGATTCGTCGCGCAGGTCATCCACCATCGGCAGCTTTTTATTGCGCATCTGCGCCGCAATTTGCTCCAGAACTTTGGCGCCGGAGACCTGGTGCGGCAGCGCGCTGATCACTACCGCGCCGTCCTCTTTGCTCCACACCGCGCGCATGCGCACAGAGCCGCGTCCGTTCTGGTAGATTTTGCGAATTTCCGCCCGCGAAGTGATGATCTCCGCCTCGGTCGGGAAATCCGGCCCCTGGACAATATCCAGCAGTTCGTCGAGGGTCGTTTTCGGCTGCTCAATCAGCGTAATCGCCGCTTTCGCTACTTCACGCAGGTTGTGCGGCGGAATATCGGTCGCCATGCCCACCGCGATGCCGGTGGTGCCGTTGAGCAGGATGTTTGGCAGGCGCGCCGGCAGCATTTTCGGCTCCTGCAGCGTGCCGTCAAAGTTTGGCACCCAGTCGACCGTCCCCTGCCCCAGCTCGCTGAGCAGCAGCTCGGCATACTTCGACAGGCGGGATTCGGTGTAACGCATGGCGGCGAAGGATTTCGGATCGTCCGGCGCCCCCCAGTTCCCCTGGCCATCCACCAGCGGATAGCGATAGGAGAAGGGTTGCGCCATCAGCACCATCGCTTCATAGCAGGCGCTGTCGCCGTGCGGGTGATATTTACCCAGCACGTCGCCGACGGTGCGGGCGGACTTTTTGAATTTGGCGCTGGCGTTCAGCCCCAGTTCGGACATCGCATAGACGATGCGACGCTGGACCGGTTTTAAGCCATCGCCAATAAACGGTAATGCCCTGTCCATGATCACGTACATGGAGTAGTTCAGGTAAGCATTTTCCGTAAATTCATGCAGCGCAAGGCGCTCTGCCATATCGCTCATTAATCGTGGATCCTCAATCTGGGTACCGACCGTTCGGACGGCAAAACTACCCGCGATAATACCCGATCTCACGCCCTGAGTCACAGGCCGTGAGATCGGTTGAGGATTCCGTCACCTTAATCAGGCCAGCGGCAGATAAATATCGGTTTGCAGCTCATGCTCAGCCACCTCATGGACAAAATTGAGGTAACGGAAGTACACCGGAAAATCCCGTAACGTCTCGCCTGAAGCGGGTAACCAGTCGCGATAGAGAAACCAAACGCTGTTCGCCAGCGTGTCCAGCGAGCCGTGATGGCGCACGACGGCGCAGCGTCCGCCGGGGATTTCGCCGTTAATCACGCCAAAGGCGTTTTCACCGACCGGCCGTGCGACCGTACCGCAGATGTCAAAACGAAATTCCCCCTGCGGGGTGGTCTGCGGATCGTCCCAGGCGATCCCCCAGGTATCGCAGGTGGCGATGGGCGATAATCCGCTCGTTTTACGCCAGGCGATAAAACGCGCGGCGGTGGCGTTGACAAGGTCCGGGCTGCCGCGATGTTGCAGTACGGCTATCCGGGTGGTGGGGAACGAAATAATGTTGACGTCCATCGACGTTTGCTCCTGTAGCGTATGTTTCGGTACGCGTCGATGCCACTCGGCCCAGTCCGGTTGCTGACGGAACTGGGTCGGGCTTTGGTCAAACGCGGTACGGAAGGCACGACTGAACGACTCCGCATTCTGAAATCCGGCATCAAGGGCAATATCGATGACTTTATCGCGGGGGTTGAACGCCAGGCGCCAACAGGCGCGTCGCAGACGCAACCACTGAATATACCGGTACAAGGGAATGCCGGTATAAGCGCTAAATTGCCGGTGAAAATGGTAAGGCGAACTGTGCGCTATCGCGCTCAGCATCTCCAGCGACAGCGGCTCATCAAGATGGTGCGCAATGTACCTACAGACGCGCTGAAAGCGCCCGACATACGCCGGGCTGGCCTTAATATCGTTCATCGTCTCCTCCTCGCGACATACTCTGACAGAGCGAGGATAGCGATGCCTGACCGATCTTGCGCTTATCCGACGGAGACTTATGGCGCGATTTTACGGATCTGTTTAACGTCGATTTCCACCGAGTTCCAGTCCTTATCGACTTCCCCCTGAATTTCTACCGTGTCCTGTGGGCCGACGGTGACGCCGTTCCAGCGTTTGTGGTCGATATCGACATTGATCACTCCGGTAGCATCCTGGAACTTATACAGATCGTCGGAAACGCGCTCGGTGATTTTGCCGCGCAGGGTCACCCAGGTATCGTCCCGCAGCGATTTGACATTGGTGACGGTGGTGACCGCGCCGCTCGGGCCGGTGAAGCCGCCGCCCTGGGTGGTTGAACTTGCCGGCGTGGTCGCAGAAGGACCGGTATACCCGCCCTGTCCGGCAGCCAGCGCCGGCATGGAAACCAGGGCAACGATCGCGGTCATCGCAGCAATTTTTTTCATGATGTGTTCTCCCTTCGTGTTGATATGGCTCCTATTACGCCCGACAAAACTTAACGACTTCTTAAGCGGAAAAAAGAAATTTTAATGCTGTACATCACCCGCTTCAACGCGGTTTACTGCGCAAAGAATCAGGATCGTCAGAGGGAAACATGCGCATATTATTGGTGGAAGATGACAAGTTAATCGGCGATGGCATCAAGGCCGGGCTGAGCAAAATGGGCTTCAGCATCGACTGGTTTACCGCCGGGCTGGAGGGCAAAAACGCCCTATACAGCGCCCCCTACGACGCGGCAATTCTTGATCTCACTCTTCCTGGCGTTGATGGCCTCGATATTCTGCGCGAGTGGCGCGACAAAGGCCGCCATGAACCGGTGCTGATCCTCACCGCCCGCGATGCGCTCAGCCAGCGGGTGGAGGGGCTGCGCCTGGGTGCCGATGATTATCTGTGCAAACCTTTCGCCCTGATTGAGGTAGCGGCCCGCCTCGAAGCATTGATCCGCCGTGCCCACGGCCAGAGCAGCAGCGAGTTGCGCCACGGCAAGGTACGCCTTGACCCGAACCGCTTAACCGCCAGCCTCGACGGCGAAAGCCTGACGCTGAAGCCGAAGGAGTTCGCCCTGCTGGAACTGCTGCTGCGTAACGCCGGGCGCGTGCTGCCGCGTAAGCTTATTGAAGAAAAGCTCTACAACTGGGACGACGAGGTCTCCAGCAACGCCGTGGAAGTTCACGTCCACCATCTGCGGCGCAAACTCGGCAGTGAATTTATCCGCACCGTCCACGGCATCGGCTATACCCTGGGTGACGCATGAAACGACTTGCCCGCCTGAGCCTGCGCCTGCGCCTGACGCTGCTGTTTGCCGTGCTGACCGCCGCCGCCTGGGGCGTGGCCAGCGTGATCGCCTGGCAGCAGACCAGTAAAAAGCTGGATAAGCTGTTTGATACCCAGCAGCTGCTGTTCGCCCGCCGCCTGAGCGCCATGCATTTCGATGAACTGCGCGCCCCGCCGGTATCGCTCGGGGAAAAGAAAAAGGTGCGCCACGGGCATATCGACGACGATGCGCTGGCGTTCGCCATCTTCACCCGCGACGGCAAAATGGTGCTTAACGACGGCGAGAACGGAGAGGATATACAGTGGCACTCGCAGCGTGAGGGCTTTAGCGATGGCTACCTGCGCGGCGATGATGACGAGTGGCGCTTCCTGTGGTTAACCACCGCCGATGGCCGCCACCGCATCGCCGTCGGCCAGGAGTGGGATTATCGCCGCGAAATGGCGATGGACATTGTCACCTCGCAGCTCACTCCGTGGATGGTCGCCCTGCCGCTGATGTTCGTGCTACTCATCGTGCTGTTAAGCCGCGAACTGGCGCCGTTGAAACATCTGGCGCGCACGCTGCGTCTGCGCGCGCCGGACTCGGCGGAATCGCTCAGCGTGGAGAAGATCCCCCCTGAAGTCCGCCCACTGGTCGAAGCGCTGAATCAGCTGTTCCAGCGCACCCACGACGTCATGCTGCGCGAGCGTCGGTTTACCTCTGATGCCGCCCACGAGCTGCGCAGCCCGTTGGCGGCGCTGAAGGTGCAGACTGAAGTCGCCCAGCTCTCTCTGGACGATCCACAAGGGCGGGAGAAAGCCCTGGCTCAGCTCCATCAGGGGATCGATCGCGCCACCCGTCTGGTGGATCAGCTGCTGACGCTGTCGCGGCTGGACTCGCTCGCCCAGCTGGACGACCTGCAGCCGGTCGCCCTCGACGACCTGCTGCAGTCGGCGGTAATGGAGATGTACCACCCGGCGCAGCAGTCCGGGATTGAGCTGCGCCTGCATCTTAATGCCTCTGGCATCTCCCGCACCGGCCAGCCGCTGCTCCTCAGCCTGCTGGTGCGCAATCTGCTGGATAACGCGGTGCGCTACAGCCCGCGCGGCAGCCAGGTCGATATCACTCTCAACGCCCGCGAGTTTCGGGTCCGCGATAACGGCCCCGGCATCAGCCCGCAGGCGCTGGCGCGCATCGGCGAGCGTTTCTATCGCCCACCGGGTCAGGATGCTCCGGGCAGCGGCCTGGGCTTGTCTATCGTCCGGCGCATCGCCTCGCTGCATGGCATGCGCGTCGAGTTTGCCAACGCCCGCGACGGCGGCTTCGAAGCCCGCGTTGGCTGGTAGCGGGATTATTGCTCATTTAGCAAAAGACTTTGCACATTTTGCTCATTTTACTGCCCCGCTTCGCGGGGTAAGATCGTCGGCAAATTTTCAAGATTGAGGACAAATGATGAGCAACATCCTGATTATCAATGGCGCAAAAAAATTCGCCCACTCGAATGGCCAACTGAACGACACCCTGACCGAGGTCGCGGAGAGTTATCTGCGCGACGCCGGGCACGATGTTAAAAGCGTTCGCGCCGAAAGCGAGTACGACGTAAAAGCCGAAGTGCAGAATTTCCTCTGGGCCGATGTGGTGATCTGGCAGATGCCGGGCTGGTGGATGGGCGCCCCGTGGACGGTGAAAAAATATATGGATGACGTCTTTACCGAAGGCCACGGTTCGCTGTACGCCAGCGACGGCCGTACCCGCTCCGACGCCAGCAAAAAATATGGCTCCGGCGGCCTGGTGCAGGGGAAAAAATATATGCTCTCCCTGACCTGGAACGCGCCAATGGAGGCCTTCACCGACGAAGAGCAGTTCTTCCACGGCGTTGGCGTTGACGGCGTTTACCTGCCGTTCCATAAAGCCAACCAGTTCCTGGGTATGGAGGCGCTGCCAACCTTTATCGCCAACGACGTGATAAAAATGCCTGATGTCCCACGGTATATCGCAGAATATCGCAAGCATCTGGCGGAAATTTTTGGTTAACTAGGGGTCTATGCTCTACATATTTCGAGTTATTGGAACCTGGAGTATGACAAGATCCACACAGAAGGAGTTGAGTTAACCATGTTAACAGTGATTGCAGAAATCCGTACCCGTCCGGGCCAGCACCACCGCCAGGCGGTTCTCGATCAGTTCGCGAAAATTATTCCGACCGTTTTGCAGGAAGCCGGCTGCCACGGCTATGCGCCTATGGTGGATCATGCCGCTGGCGTCAGCTTCCAGACCACCGCTCCTGACTCTATCGTCATGGTGGAGCAGTGGGAAAGCGTCGCGCATCTTGAAGCGCACCTGCAGACCCCGCACATGAAAGCCTGGTCGGAAGCGGTCAAAGGCGATGTGCTGGAGACCACCATCCGTATCCTGCAGGCCGGCGTCTAAGCCCGCCGACGCTGAAACGGAATAAGAAAAGGGAGCCTGAGGCTCCCTTTTACGTCTGGCGCAGCGTGCGGTCTTACACTTCCAGGTCCGCCATATCGCCCTTCTCCTGCAGCCAGTTGCGACGGTCTTCAGAACGCTTCTTGGCCAACAGCATATCCATCATCGCCGTGGTCTGCTGCTCATCCTCATCGCTGATCACCAGCTGCACCAGGCGGCGGGTATTTGGGTCGAGGGTAGTTTCCCGCAGCTGCATCGGGTTCATCTCGCCGAGACCTTTAAAGCGCTGGACGTTTGGCTTGCCTTTCTTGCGCTTCAGCTGCTCCAGCACGCCGGTCTTTTCTTCTTCCGTTAGCGCGTAGTAAACCTCTTTGCCGAGGTCGATACGGTACAGCGGCGGCAGCGCCACGTAGACGTGCCCCTCTTTCACCAGAGTCCGGAAATGTCTCACGAACAGCGCGCACAGCAGCGTGGCAATGTGCAGGCCATCGGAGTCCGCATCCGCCAGGATACAAATTTTGCCGTAGCGCAGCTGGCTTAAATCATCGCTATCCGGGTCAATACCAATCGCCACCGAAATGTCGTGCACTTCTTGCGAAGCTAACACTTCATCGGAAGAGACTTCCCAGGTATTAAGGATCTTGCCTTTCAGCGGCATGATCGCCTGATATTCACGATCGCGCGCCTGCTTGGCTGACCCGCCCGCCGAGTCCCCTTCGACGAGGAACAGTTCGGTACGGTTCAGATCCTGGGCGGTGCAGTCGGCCAGCTTACCCGGCAGCGCCGGACCGCTGGTCAGCTTTTTGCGCACCACTTTCTTGGCGGCGCGCAGACGACGCTGGGCGCTGGAGATGGCCATCTCCGCCAGCAGCTCCGCAGCCTGCACGTTCTGGTTCAGCCACAGGCTGAAGGCGTCTTTCACCACGCCGGAGACGAACGCCGCGCACTGGCGCGACGACAGGCGCTCTTTGGTTTGCCCGGCGAACTGCGGATCCTGCATCTTCACCGACAGCACGTAGGCGCAGCGATCCCAGATATCTTCCGCCGACAGTTTCACCCCGCGCGGCAGAATATTACGGTACTCGCAGAACTCACGCATCGCGTCCAGCAGCCCCTGGCGCAGGCCGTTGACGTGCGTCCCGCCCTGCATGGTCGGGATCAGGTTGACATAACTCTCGGTCAGCAGCTCGCCGCCTTCCGGCAGCCACAGCAGCGCCCAGTCCACCGCCTCCGTCTCACCGGAGAAGGTGCCGACGAAGGGTTTTTCCGGCAGCAGCGGCAGGCCGTTCACCGCTTCGCTAAGGTAGTCGTTAAGGCCATCGGCATAGCACCAGCTCTGCTCGCTGTTGTTGACCTGATCGCGGAAAACAATTTCCACGCCCGGGCACAGCACCGCTTTCGCTTTTAACAAGTGGGTCAAACGCGAAACGGAGAAGCGCGGGCTATCGAAGAAGCTTTCGTCAGGCCAGAAATGGACGCTGGTCCCGGTGTTGCGTTTACCGCAGGTGCCGGTGACGTGCAGGTCTTCTACTTTCTCACCATTCTCAAAGGCGATGCTGTAGACCTGACCGTCGCGACGCACGTTGACCTCCACGCGTTTAGACAGGGCGTTGACCACCGAAATCCCCACCCCGTGCAGGCCGCCGGAAAACTGGTAGTTTTTGTTGGAAAACTTACCGCCCGCGTGCAGTCGGCAGAGGATCAGCTCAACCGCCGGCACCCCCTCTTCCGGGTGAATGTCGACCGGCATCCCGCGCCCGTCGTCAATCACCTCGAGGGACTGGTCGGCGTGAAGGATCACTTCCACGCGTTTGGCGTGGCCTGCCAGCGCTTCGTCCACACTGTTATCAATCACTTCCTGACCAAGATGGTTAGGACGGGTGGTGTCGGTATACATGCCCGGACGGCGGCGCACCGGCTCTAGCCCGGTGAGTACCTCAATGGCATCAGCGTTATATGAAGATTGCGTCATGGTGTGTATTCGTAGGTCGTTCAGGGCCGTTTAGCGCAGGCCGAGAAATTCGATAATCTGAGTGAAATGATCGTCAAAGCCGACAAATGCGTGATTACCGCCCTCCTCCACCGTCTGCCGGCAGGAGGCGTAGTAATGAACGGCCTGGCGGTAATCAAGCACTTCATCCCCGGTCTGCTGCAGCAGCCAGAGTAAATCCGGCGCTTCGAGCGGGTCGATTTGCATGACTTTGAGATCGTAAATATGGCGAGACTCTAGCACATATTGCTGCCCGGTGTACGGATTCTCATTGTGGCCGAGAAAATTGTTCAGCAGCTCAAACGGCCGCACCGCCGGGTTAACCACGACCGCTGGCAGCATAAAGCATTGCGACAGCCAGGTGGCGTAGTAGCCGCCCAGCGACGACCCTACGACCCCCAGCGGCTCGCCGCCGTGCTCCAGCACGATGGACTCCAGCAGCTCCGCCGTTTCCGCCGGGTAAGGCGGCAGCTCAGGCACCACCATGGCGATCTCAGGATAGTGCTGCGCCAGCCAGGTCTTTAACGCCGTCGCCTTCGCCGAGCGCGGGGAACTGTTAAAGCCGTGCAGATAAAGAAGCGTCGCCATCAGTAGCCTTCTGAAGCAATATCCGGATGAAACGCCGCGCCTTCCAGGCGGCACACTTCGGTGGTCAGCGTTCCGTCAGGGTGAAGCTCCAGCCAGCGCCAGCCCGGCGACACCGTATCGAGGGTGAAATTGGCGCAGTGCGGCTTGAACTGAACGCAGGTCGACGGCGTCGCCATCATACGTCGGCCATTCCAGTCGAGATCCAGTTCCTGATGAATATGGCCGCACAGCAGATGCTTCACCCGCGGCCAGGCGCTCAGCGCGCTGTCCAGCGCGCCGGCGTTGCGCAGACTGTGTTGATCCAGCCAGCTGCAGCCGGCCGGCAGCGGATGATGATGCAGCAGAAGTAAGGTATAACGCTCCGGCGCCTCCGCCAGCTTATGTTCGAGCCATTCCAGCTGGAAGTCGCTCAGCTCGCCATGGGGAACGCCGAACACCTGGCTGTCCAGCAGCAGGATCTGCCAGTGGTCGCCGAGAAACACGCGCTTGGCGGGGGAAATGCCCGACTCCTGCAGGGTGCTGTACATCGCCGGCTGGAAATCATGGTTGCCCGGTAGCCAGACGCAGGGTGCAGCAAAACTCGCGATGCCCTCAGCAAAATGCTGGTAGGCCGCGGAGGAGTGATCCTGCGCCAGATCGCCTGTTGCGACAATCAAATCGCATGGACGCTGTGAGGCATGAATGGCCGACAGTACGGCCTGATAGCTTTCCCAGGTATTGATGCCTAACAACGTTTCATGTTTTTCAGCAAACAGGTGAGTATCAGTAATTTGTAAGATCCTGACTCTGGCCTCACCAGCCAGAGGTAGGTTTAACAGGCTTTCCAAATGGTGTCCTTAGGTTTAACGACGCTAACAAACCGGAATCGCCATCGCTCCATGTGCTAAACAGTAACGCAGCCAGTCGGCCAGAAACTGGTTAATTTGATGCTTTTCGTCGCGTTGATGCAACTTTTTATTAGGATAATCATATCGCGCTTTGAAGCGAAAGATCTGCTGACTCGAACACACTTCGGCCACCATGGCGTCATGGTAGAGGCGAACGGTCATGGATGGCAGACTCCAGTAGCTCACCGCTGGCAGAGTCTGCTCTATCGCCACCAGAGTAGTGTAGCGGGTTGATTCCGTTATCGTTAACCGATATTGCGCGCTTCCCACCTGATAGCTCACCTTCTCACCCGCTGCATCCGTTCGCGGCAACAGGCGGCGCAACTGGGCGAAATTGGTCTCGCACAGGCGCATCATCTCAGGGAAGTCAGGTGTATAACGCTTCATTTTGTCCACTCGTTTCGTAAATTGTGATAATGCAATTGCAGCCATTGCAAGGCGATGACAGAGGCTGCGTTGTCGATTTTCCCCTCTTCTACCCACTGGTAAGCCTGCTCCCGGCTTACCACATGCACCCGAATATCCTCATTTTCCTCGGCCAGGCCGTGAATGCCTTTTGCCGTCGATGCATCAACTTCGCCCACCAGGATCGATAACCGTTCACTGGTGCCGCCAGGACTGGCCAGATAGCTTAATATTGGTTTCGTCCGCCCAACTTCAAGCCCGGCCTCTTCCAGCGCTTCCCGACGGGCGACATCTTCCACCGTCTCACCCGCCTCGATCATGCCGGCGACCATTTCCAGCAGCCACGGGCTCTCGCTGGTATCATAGGCGGCGATACGGATTTGTTCGACCAGCACCACTTCGTCCCGCACCGGGTCAAAGGGTAGCAAGACGGCGGCATGCCCGCGCTCAAAAATTTCACGGGTGACTTCGCCGCTCATGCCGCCGTTAAACAGGCGGTGGCGAAAACGGTATAAATCGAGTGAAAAAAAACCACGATACAGCGTTTCGCGTGCAATAATTTCTACATCATTTTTGGAGAAGGTAATTCCCTGGTGGATGGGTTTGCTCATTGTTATGTCCTGCTAATCCGAAATGAGGGATTTCCAGACCGTTTGGCTACCGTTTTACGGTCCGTATGTTAGATTGGTGCAAATTACCGCCGGATGGCACGTAACGCCAACTTTTTACGGCGGCAGAATCGATACAATCAGCGGAATTTTTCTTAGAATTAGACCAGCGCTAAATGCTTCACAACAAGGAATGCAAATGAAGAAATTGCTCCCCATTCTTATCGGCCTGAGCCTGACCGGGTTCAGCGCCATGAGCCAGGCGGAAAACCTGCTTCAGGTTTACCAGCAGGCGCGCATCAGCAACCCCGATCTGCGTAAATCGGCAGCCGATCGTGACGCCGCATTCGAAAAGATCAACGAAGCGCGCAGTCCATTACTGCCTCAGCTCGGGCTGGGAGCGGATTATACCTATACCAGCGGCTTCCGTGATTATAAAGACCAGAATTCTAACGTCACCAGCGGCTCGCTGCAGTTAACGCAGGTTCTGTTTGATATGTCGAAATGGCGCGCCCTGACGCTGCAGGAAAAAGCGGCAGGCATTCAGGATGTCACGTATCAGACCGATCAGCAAACGCTGATTCTGAATACCGCGACGGCCTATTTCAAAGTGCTGGCCGCCATCGATACGCTCTCTTATACCGAAGCGCAGAAACAGGCTATTTACCGTCAGTTGGATCAAACCACCCAGCGCTTTAACGTCGGTCTGGTGGCGATCACCGACGTGCAGAACGCCCGCTCACAATACGACGCCGTGCTGGCGAACGAAGTGACCGCGCGTAACGATCTCGACAACGCCGTGGAAGAACTGCGCCAGGTTACCGGCAACTACTACCCGGAGCTGGCCTCCCTGAACGTAGACGGCTTCAAAACCAGCAAACCGCAGGCGGTGAACGCCCTGCTGAAGGAAGCGGAGAACCGCAACCTGTCGCTGCTGCAGGCGCGTCTGAATCAGGACCTGGCCCGCGAGCAGATTCGCCAGGCGCAGGACGGCCATTTGCCGACCCTGGATTTAAACGCCTCGTCTGGCGTTTCCAACAACCGCTACAGCGGCTCAAAAAGCATCTCGCAAGATGCTGATATCGGTCAGAATAAAATCGGCCTGAGCTTCTCCCTGCCGCTGTACCAGGGCGGGATGGTTAACTCGCAGGTCAAACAGGCGCAGTACAATTTCGTCGGCGCCAGCGAGCAGCTGGAAAGCGCTCACCGCAGCGTGGTCCAGACCGTGCGTTCTTCGTTTAACAACGTGAATGCCTCTATCAGCAGCATCAACGCCTACAAACAGGCGGTGGTCTCTGCGCAAAGCTCCCTGGATGCGATGGAAGCTGGCTATTCGGTGGGTACCCGTACTATCGTTGACGTCCTCGACGCCACCACCACGCTGTACAACGCCAAACAGCAGCTCTCTAATGCGCGCTACAACTACCTGATCAACGAGCTGAACATCAAGTCGGCGTTAGGTACGCTGAACGAGCAGGATCTGATCGCCCTGAACAACACCTTGGGCAAACCGATCTCGACCTCTGCCGACAGCGTCGCGCCGGAAAATCCGCAGCAGGATGCTACTGCCGATGGTTACGGCAACACGACTGCGGCTATGAAGCCGGCGTCCGCACGGACGACGACCCATAGCAGCGGCAGCAATCCGTTCCGTCAGTAATTTTCATACTGTGACGCGCATCGCCTGTCCGTCGGACAGGCGATGCGTTAAACGTAAGGCAACGTAAAGATCCCCCGCTTAGCGCCCCTCTTCGCTTCATTTTCCACCACTCATCCTCTATCCTGAGCGTTAACACACGCCATACCACTGGGTCCTGGAAGACAAATATGAAACGGACAAAAAATATTAATCATTCGTCGTTCCGCAAAAGCTGGAGCGCACGCCACCTGACGCCGGTCGCCCTGGCCGTCACCGCGGTCTTTATGCTTGCCGGTTGTGAAAAAAGCGACGAAACGGTCTCGCTGTACCAGAACGCCGATGACTGCTCCGCCGCCAACCCGGGCAAAGCAGCCGAATGCACCACGGCCTACACCAACGCGGTGAAAGAGGCAGAGCGCACCGCGCCGAAATATGCCACCCGCGAAGACTGCGTCGCCGAGTTTGGCGAAGGTCAGTGCCAGCAAACGCCTGCCCAGGCGGGCGTCGCCCCGGAAAACCAGGCGCAGGCGCAAAGCAGCGGCAGCTTCTGGATGCCGCTGATGGCCGGCTACATGATGGGCCGCCTGATGGGCGGCGGCATGGCGCAACAGCAGCCGCTGTTCAGCTCCAAAAACCCTGCCAGCCCGGCCTACGGTCAGTACACTGACGCCAGCGGTAAGAGCTATGGCGCCGCCCAGCCGGGCCGCACCATGAACGTGCCGAAAACCGCGATGGCGCCGAAACCGGCAACCACCACGACCGTCACCCGCGGGGGCTTCGGCGAGTCGGTGGCGAAGCAGTCGACTATGCAGCGTAGCGCCGCAGGCTCAACCTCTTCTTCTCGCTCAATGGGCGGCTAAGCAACATGGAAAGAGTCAGCATTACCGAGCGCCCGGACTGGCGCGAGAAAGCGACCGAATACGGCTTCAACTTCCACACCATGTACGGCGAGCCCTACTGGAGCGAAGAGGCTTATTACAAGCTGAGCCTCGCCCAGGTGGAAAAGCTGGAGGAGGTCACCGCCGAGCTGCATCAGATGTGTCTTCAGGTGGTGGAAAAAGTGATCGCCAGCGATGAGCTGATGGCCAAATTCCGCATCCCTAAACACACCTGGGGCTTTGTGCGCCAGTCGTGGAAAACCAACCAGCCGTCACTCTACTCACGTCTCGACCTGGCCTGGGATGGCGTCGGCGAGCCGAAGCTGCTGGAGAACAATGCCGACACGCCGACCTCGCTGTATGAAGCGGCCTTCTTCCAGTGGATCTGGCTGGAAGACCAGCTCAACGCCGGCAAGCTGCCGGCGGGCAGCGACCAGTTCAATAGCCTGCAGGAGAAGCTGATCGATCGCTTCGGTGAGCTGCGCGAGCAGTTTGGCTTCCAGCTGCTGCATATGGCCTGCTGCCGCGATACCGTTGAAGATCGCGGCACCGTGCAATATCTGCAGGATTGCGCCGCCGAGGCGGGGCTGGCGACGGAATTCCTCTACATCGAAGATATTGGGCTGGGTGAAAAAGGCCAGTTTACCGATCTCCAGGATCAGGTGATTGGCAACCTGTTCAAGCTCTATCCGTGGGAGTTTATGCTGCGGGAGATGTTCTCCACCAAGCTGGAAGACGCCGGCGTTCGCTGGCTGGAGCCGGCGTGGAAGAGCATCATCTCCAACAAAGCGCTGCTGCCGATGCTGTGGGAAATGTTCCCCAATCACCCGAATCTGCTGGCGGCTTACTTCAGCGAAGATGCCCATCCGGAGATGGAGAAGTACGTCATTAAGCCGATCTTCTCCCGCGAAGGCGCCAACGTGTCGATCGTTGAACAGGGCAAGGTGGTGGAGTCGGTGGAAGGTCCGTATGGGGAAGAAGGCACTATCGTGCAGGAATTTTACCCGCTGCCGAAGTTTGGTGACAGCTACACGCTGATTGGCAGCTGGCTCATCAACGATCAGCCCGCCGGGATCGGCATTCGTGAAGACCGGGCGCTGATTACCCAGGATCTGTCGCGTTTCTATCCGCACATTTTCGTCGAATAATGTCGCGCTCCGGCGACGATACCGCCGCCGGAGCTCAATTTTTATCAGGCGCCAACCACCACCGACAGCATACTCAGCGAACCCATCTCGATGCCATCGACCGGGGTCGAAATCGCCTCCACGCCATCCCATGCCCCCAGCACGTATAACAGCGGCAGGAAATGCTCCGCCGTGGGGTTGGAGAGCGAGCCCCCTTCGTGTGCCAGGTAGTTAACCAGCGGGTGCTGATCGTCCGGGCCCTGCCACTGCAGATTCGCCTTCACGTAGTTGTTGAAGGACTCCGCCCACGGATACGGCGTGTTCTCGCCATGCCAGCGGGCGGTACGCAGGTTGTGCACCACGTTGCCGCTGGCCACCAGCATAATCCCTTCATCACGCAGCGAGGCCAGCTTGCGCCCCATTTCGAGATGCCAGGCCGGCGGTTTGGTGCTGTCGATGCTCAGCTGAACCATCGGGATATCCGCCTGCGGATACATCTTGATCAGCACGCCCCACGAGCCATGGTCAAATCCCCAGGCTTCTTTATCGAGAGTGACCGGCACCGGCGAGAGCAGCTCCACCAGCCGTTGCGCCAGCGCCGGGGAGCCCGGCGCCGGGTAATGGGTGTCATACAGCGCCTGCGGGAAACCGCCAAAGTCGTGAATGGTCTTCGGGGCCTCCATCGCCGTCACGCCCGTACCGCGGGTGAACCAGTGCGCAGAGACCACCACGATCGCTTTCGGACGCGGCAGGGTTTCGCCCAGGTGAGCCCAGGCGCGGGTATAGCGGTTGTCTTCCAGCACGTTCATTGGGCTGCCATGGCCGAGAAACAACGCGGGCATTCGGGTACGGGACATGATGATATCCTTAGGGTGTCAATGTGATGTGCTCACATTACGCGCTTTTGCGCCAGGATAAACTCAGATAACCATGATGATGATCGTCAGAAAATTTGAATGTAATTCGCGGTAAAGGGAGCTGTCCCGTACGCGCATCCTCAGGCAATATACTCCTATGCACTTATTTTCGCAGGGAGAGAAGCGATGTCATCACCCTTAATATTGACGCTGTTAGCCGGTAGCGCAACCTTTATAGGCGCCATTTTTGGCGTGATTGGCCAGAAACCCTCTAACCGCCTGCTGGGCTTCTCCCTCGGCTTTGCCGCCGGGATCATGCTGTTGATTTCGTTGATGGAAATGCTGCCTGCCGCGCTGGCCGCCGAGGACATGTCGCCGCTGCTCGGCTACGGAATGTTTGTTTTCGGCCTGCTGGGCTACTTTGGTCTCGATCGCCTGCTGCCGCATGCCCACCCGCAGGATTTGATGACCCCCGCCGCGCCGCGCCCGCGCAATTTACGCCGCACCGCCATTCTGCTGACGTTGGGTATCAGCCTGCATAACTTTCCGGAAGGGATCGCCACCTATGTCACGGCCAGCAACAACCTCGAGCTTGGCATGGGTGTGGCGCTTGCCGTCGCCCTGCACAATATTCCTGAAGGACTGGCCGTTGCCGGGCCGGTATATGCCGCCACCGGATCGCGCAGTAAGGCGGTGCTCTGGGCCGGTCTTTCCGGCATGGCGGAGATTTTGGGCGGCGTGCTGGCGTGGCTGATTCTGGGTAGCCTGGTCTCGCCGGTGGTCATGGGCGCGATCATGGCCGCCGTCGCCGGGATTATGGTGGCGCTGTCGGTCGATGAACTGATGCCGCTGGCGAAAGAGATCGATCCGCAAAGCAACCCGAGCTATGGCGTTCTGTGCGGGATGTCGGTGATGGGGCTGAGTCTGGTGGTGCTCCAGACGATGGGCATCGGTTAAGGCACAGAAACAAAACAGCCCACTAATAAGCGGGCTGTTTTCGCTGGCGTTGTGAGCCGCTGATTAGCTGGCTTTACGCTCATGTTCGCGACGATAGGCCACCAGATCTTCAATCGTGACCACCGCCATATTGTGCTGCTGAGCGAACGCGATGCACTCCGGCGCGCGCGCCATGGTGCCATCGTCATTGGTCAGCTCGCACAGCACGCCTGCCGGTTTGAAGCCAGCGAGGGTCACGAGGTCAATAGTGGCTTCGGTGTGGCCGCCGCGGGTCAGTACGCCGCCCGGCTGCGCCCGCAGCGGGAAAACGTGGCCAGGACGGTTGAGATCGGAAGGTTTCGCGCCGTCGGCAATCGCCGCGCGGACGGTGGTCACGCGGTCAGCAGCGGAAACGCCGGTGGTCACGCCTTCCGCCGCTTCGATGGTGACGGTAAAGCCGGTGCCGTAGGCGCTGGTGTTGTTCTCCACCATCATCGGCAGATCCAGCTGTTTGCGGCGATCTTCGGTCAGGCACAGGCACACAATGCCGCTGCCGTGACGAATGGTCAGCGCCATCTGCTCTACGGTCATGGTTTCGGCGGCGAAGATCATATCGCCTTCGTTTTCACGGTCTTCATCGTCAAGCACCATCACGCCGCGGCCTTCGCGCAGGGCGTCCAAAGCGTGTTCCACACGTTCAAAAGCGGTACCAAAAGAAGAAAGGAGCGTCTGATTCATGGTAAAAAAACCTCATTAAAATTATGGTTACCAGAATCAGGGCAGTCTTAGGAGCGCCGGTTTAGCGGCAAAAGTCAACGCGAGCGGGCCTGGGCCCGACTGTGCCGTTACTCTCTCCCATCCGGACTTTAACCGTCGGCCCCGGAATTACACCGGATCTGCTGACCTTCCCGTAGTCACGGGAAGCGCTCGCGGGCTTTCAACGCCATGGTTGATTTACCGCCGGTGGGGAATTTCGCCCCGCCCTGAGAATAAGCGAGATAACTATAACGCTATTGACTATCCTCGGCAATGCATAAGCTTCAAACATTTCTGGTTTATAGGCGGCCTGGTTCGCACTACAATGATCAATCATCCGACCCGAGCAGGAAACCACCATGATTGACCCGAAAAAAATTGAACAAATCGCCCGCCAGGTCCATGAGTCGATGCCAAAAGGACTTCGCGATCTGGGTGAGGATGTTGAAAAGAAAATCCGCCAGGCGCTGCAGTCGCAGCTGACCCGTCTGGACCTGGTTAGCCGCGAAGAGTTTGACGTGCAGACTCAGGTTCTGCTGCGGACCCGCGAAAAACTGGCGCTGCTGGAACAGCGCCTGAATGACCTCGAAAACCGCCCGGCGACGACGCCTGGTAGCGAAGAGCAGCAGTAAAAAAACGGGCCCTCAGGGGCCCGTTTGCGTTGGCTTAGTGTGCGGCTTCCGCCGGGCTGTTGACCTGACGGCAGTACAGTTCATAGCGCTGGCAAAACCATTCACGATGTTCTTCATCCATATTGCCGACGATGGCCTGAAGATCAACTGGCTGGCCCTGGGCGTGCATTCTGGCGAAACTCCGTGCCAAAAAATCAAAATTCTTCATTGAATACATGTCGTTATGGTTCATGCGCATACTCCTTCAGCGGTGGATGTTCTGATCAGTCATATGCCTTTTACTCACTTCAGTATTTACGCTTACCTTAACGCCATTTGTACGAAAAATGCGCTTAATATGATTATTTATTGCGCCAAATCATTTTCCACATCATTAAATAAAAACGGCCCGCGATATCGCTATCGCAGGCCGTGATGCCGCACCGTTATGGCGGGGGAATAACGAAACGGTTATTTTTCGCTATCTTTTTGTATTTTCTTAATAATGTTGGTGGTTGAGCAACCATCTTCAAAGTTGAGCACCAGCACTTCGCCACCGTTCGCCCAGACCTCTTCACTGCCGGCGATCTGCTCCGGTTTGTAGTCGCCGCCTTTCACCAGCAGATCCGGCAGGATCCCGGCAATCAGGCGCTGCGGTGTATCTTCTTCGAAGGAGACCACCCAGTCGACCGCCTCCAGCGCCCCCAGTACGATCATCCGCTGCTCCAGCGGGTTCACCGGGCGGGTTTCGCCTTTCAGTCGTTTGGTGGAGGCATCGCTGTTGACCGCCACGATCAGACGGTCGCCCAGTTTGCGCGCATTCGCCAGATAGGAGACATGGCCGGCGTGCAGAATGTCGAAGACGCCATTGGTCATGACCACTTTCTCGCCGCGCTTGCGCGCGGCCGCTACCGCCTGTTTGAGTTCCGCTTCGCTCATCACGCCGAAGCCGGTCTCAGCCCGGCCGCGAACCGCATTTTCCAGTTCGACCGGAGAAACGGTGGAGGTCCCCAGCTTACCGACCACCACGCCCGCCGCGGCGTTAGCGAAATAGCAGGCCTCTTCCAGGGTGTTGCCGGACGCCAGGGTCGCCGCCAGCACGCCAATCACCGTGTCGCCGGCGCCGGTGACATCGTACACTTCCTGAGCCTGGGTCGGCATATGCAGCGGCGGACGCCCCGGCTGCAGCAGCGTCATCCCCTGCTCAGAGCGCGTCACCAGCAGCGCTGACAGTTCGAATTCGGCGATAAGCTTCATGCCGCGCTCAACGATCTCCGCTTCGTCCTGGCACTTGCCCACCACCGCTTCAAACTCAGAGAGGTTCGGGGTGAGCAGCGTCGCGCCGCGATAGCGTTCGAAATCGGTGCCTTTCGGATCGATCAGTACCGGCACGCCTGCTTCACGGGCGAGCTTGATCATCGTCTGGACGCTGGCCAGCGCCCCTTTGGCGTAATCCGAGAGAACCAGCGCGCCAATGGCGCCCAGCGCCTGCTGAATGCGCTCGTGCATCGGCTGCGGATCAACGCCGGAGAAGCCCTCTTCAAAGTCGAGGCGGATCAGCTGCTGGTTGCGCGACAGCACCCGCAGCTTGGTGATGGTCGGGTGAGTCGGGACGGAGACGAAGTCGCACTTCACATTGACGTTGGCCAGCGCCTGGCTCAGCGCGCGAGCGGCGTCATCAATCCCGGTCAATCCCACCAGGCGCGACGTTGCCCCCAGGGAGGCGATGTTCATCGCTACGTTTGCCGCGCCGCCAGGACGTTCTTCGATATTTTCCACCTTCACCACCGGCACCGGGGCTTCCGGGGAAATACGACTGGTGGGGCCGTACCAGTAGCGGTCCAGCATCACATCACCCACCACCAACACTCCTGCACGTTCAAACTCCGGCAGCGTTACTTTCATGACTCTCTCCTGCGAGACGCAAACTTTGCGCGCGATAATAGCACACCCGATTTTATAGTTAAGCCATCAGCCACTTCTGCCAGCTGGCGCTGACCTGCTCACGCTCCCGGCTGAATGCCTCCAGCGCCACGTGTCCCGGCAGCTCCTGCAGGGCCAGGTGATGGAGCGCATCACGCAAGGTGGTGTACGCGTGCGTTAAAGCTCGCGCTTCCTCCTCGTCCATGATGTCGTTCTGTGCCAGCAGCTCGAGAATACGCACGTTATCAGACCAGCGGGTCAGCTTTGGCTTGTCGCTGGCATAGCGTAGGACCAGATACTGGGTAATAAATTCAATATCCGTGATCCCACCGGCATCGGCTTTGATATCAAAACGATCGGCATGTTTGTTGCCAAGGTGGGCGCGCATCTTCTCACGCATCTCGCGAACCTCGGTCTGCAGGGTCGCGCCATCCCGCACGGTGGTCAGAATATCGCGCCGAATGGCGTCAAATCGCGCCTGCAGCGCCGGGTCGCCATAGACCACGCGAGCGCGCACCAGCGCCTGATGCTCCCATGTCCAGGCTTCGTTCTGCTGATAGTCGGCAAACGCGTCGGCGGTGGTGACCAGCATCCCCGCCGCGCCGGAAGGGCGCAGCCGGGCGTCAACTTCGTAGAGAATACCGGACGAAGTGCGGGTGCTGAACAGATGCATGATCCGCTGAGCCAGCCGCAGGTAGAACTGACGGCCGTCGATCTCACGCTCGCCGTCGGTCATCACCTCCGGCGGGCAGTCATGGAGGAACACCAGGTCGAGATCGGAACTGTAGCCCAGCTCCCAGCCGCCGAGCTTGCCGTAGCCGACGACGGCGAAGCCGCGCCCCTGGCGATCGTGCAGATGGGTCGGCTGGCCGTAGCGGGCCACCATCTGTCCCCATGCCTGCTGCACCACCGCGTCGAGGATGGCTTCGGCAAGCCAGGTTAAGTGATCGCTAACCTTCATCACCGGTAGCGTGCCAGCGATATCCGCCGCGGCGATATGCAGCAGCTGCGCCTGCTTGAACTGGCGCAATGCCTCCAGCTGCTGCTCTTCATCCTCTTCCGGCACCCGCAGCAGATACTGACGCAGCTCATCGCGATAGGCATCGGTCGCCGTCGGCTGATAGAGGGTGTTGGGATCCAGCAGCTCATCAAGCAGCAGGGGGTGGCGCGCCAGCTGGCTGGCGACCATCGGCGACGCGGCGCAGAGCGTAATCAGGTGCTTCAGCGCGCCGGGGAATTCGCTCAGCAGTTCAAGATAGGTGGTGCGAGTGACGATCCCGGTCAACAGCGGCGTGATCCGCACCAGAGGCAGCGGCGCATCGGCGCGCGAGCAGATTTCGCTCAGCAGATGCGGCATCAGTTGATCCAGCACCTGGCGGCCGCGCGGGCCGATGGTGCGCCGATCCAGCTCTTTACGGAAATCGGCAATCAGCGCCAGCACGCTGCGGCGGTCGGCGTCGTTTAAATGCGCCAGCGCCGGGCTGGCGTCATCTTCTTCCAGCGCATCCTGCCACAGCTCGCGCCAGTACTCGGCGAGCTGCTCATCCGGCGACTGAGCCTCATCATCGCCGATCAGCTCATTAAACACCCGCCGCACGCTGGCCATATGGCTCGCCAGCTGCGCACTCAGCGTCTCCCAGTCGTCAGTATGCATCCCCCACGCCAGCCTGGCGCGGTTCAGTTCATCCTGCGGCAGAGTCTGGGTCTGCTCATCGTTGATGCTCTGCAGCAGATTTTCCAGCCGGCGCAGGAACAGATAGGCCGCGCGCAGCAGCGCCGCGTCGCCTTCCGGCAGCAGATGCAGCTCATCAATCGCCGCCAGCGTCGGCAGCAGCGCCCGCTGCTGCAGCGCAGGTTCGCGACCGCCGCGGATCAGCTGAAAGACCTGCACGATAAACTCAATTTCACGGATCCCGCCGGCGCCGAGCTTGATGTTGTCTTTCAGCCCGCGACGCCGCACTTCACGAGCGATCATCCCTTTCATGTTACGCAGCGACTGGATCACGCTGAAGTCGATATAGCGGCGGAAGACGAAGGGGCGAAGCATCGCGCGCAGCTCGCTGGCGTAGGCGTCGTCGTTATCGCCCATGATCCGCGCTTTCACCATCGCGTAGCGTTCCCAGTCCCGGCCCTGCTCCTGGTAATAATCCTCCAGCGCCGCAAAGCTGAGCACCAGCGGCCCGCTGTCGCCAAACGGTCGCAGGCGCATGTCCACCCGATAGACAAAGCCGTCCTGCGTCGGCTGGTCGAGCGCCTTGATCAGCCGCTGCCCCAGGCGGGTAAAGAACTGGGCGTTATCCAGCTCGCGGCGGCCGCCGCGGGTGGCGCCATGCTCAGGCCAGGCAAAAATCAGATCGATATCGGAAGAGAAGTTCAGCTCGCCGCCGCCCAGCTTTCCCATCCCGAGGATCAGCAGCGGCTGCGGCTGACCCTCGGCGTTGCAGGGCGTTCCCCACTCCTTACAGCAGGCGGCATACAGCCAGTCGCGAGCGGCGACAATCAGGGTCTCTGCCAGGACGCTCAGCTGCTGCAGCGTCTCTTCTTCGCTTACCAGCGACAGCGCCTGCGCCCAGGCAATGCGGACCATCATCTGGCGGCGGAAAAGACGCAGCTCTCGCATCAACCCCGCTTCGTCAGCCACCGCTTGCAGGCGATCCTGCAGCCAGGTCTCGTAATGCCGCCACTCTTCCGCCTCCGGCGAGGAGTCCGCAAGCTCGTTCAGCCAGCCTGGCTGGGCGATCACACTCTGTTCGACAAAATCACTGAACGCCATCACCGACCGGGCCTGCGGGCTCAGTTCGGCGACGGGAAAATCCGCTGGCAGGCGGTCAGCGACCGTCTGCCAGTGCTGCTGTAACTGCGAAGAAAGCGGCATCATAGGGGCTCCCTGGCCTGTAATTATCGTTTTCCACTATGCAGCCAGAACGGCTCGGCAGCCAGCGCCTGGCGACGGAAATATTCAAAGACGCTGCGGTCGTCATGCTCTATCGCACGCTGAAGCTCCTGCCAGTTCTCCAGCCACGGCGCGACGGCGTCGCCATAGGCGCCCGCCAGCAGCTGGACGCTGTCGATATCGCGGGACAGCTTCGGCAACTGGTCGGCGGCATCTTCAACCGCCAGATGCTGCACGGCGCTGCGCAGCTCGGCCGCCACCCGCGAGAGGTTAATATCGGCAAACCGTTTGAACGATCCGGCTATTTTTTTCTCTCCCGCCTCGTTGAGGAACGGACGCCAGCCGCGCTGGACCAGCCATTCGGTCAGCGCCAGTTTGGCGGCGACGACCTCGGTGCAGAATAACGCCTCCTCGGCGGTGTCCGCGGCCAGCAGCGCGGCTTCGGCGTCGTTCAGCAAGGCACGGAGGTGGGTGGTCGCCTTCCGCGGCACGATGCCGCCGAACAGCACGAGGGCATGGCGCACGCGGGCCAACGCCAGCAGGATTTCCGCTTTAGCTTTCGCGTTGCCGCGCAGCCAGACCTCATCGTGATACAGCCAGTGCGCCAGGGCGCTCTCCAGCGCCGCCTCCAGCCCCTGCTCCACGCTGGCCTTCGCCGCCACCGGCAGCACCGCCAGCCGGGCCACCGGGCGCTCATTGTTGCCTTGCGCCAGATGATACCCGCGCGCGGCTTTGCTCAGGCTCCCCTGACGCAGGACGCCGCTCTCCAGCAAACGCTGCGCGAAGCGCAGCAGATCGGCGGTCTCCCCGGCGAGCAACTCCAGCTCCAGCTCGCAGATCGGCTCCTGATGCTCGCCCGCCTTCACTTCGCCGCGATCGAGGGCAATCTCAATCTCACTCTTTCCTTCCTGGATCACCCAGCGTTCACGGGCAAAATCGGTGCTGAACAGCGGCTGGACATGCTCCGCCAGCGCGGTCGGAAGTTCCCCTTGCGGCCAAACCTCCGCCGGCAGGCGCTCAAGCGCCAGCTCCGGTTTATCCAGGGGAATATTGTATTCCGGGCGCTGGTGCAGGCCGCCCACCACCCGACCGGCGATTTTCAGCGTCATTTCATAACGCCCCTGATCGCCGCGGATGCGCAGCCCCATGTCGTGACGACGCAGCCAGTTATCGGCGGTTTCGTAATAAATGTTCAGCAACTGGCCCGCGGGCGTATGTTTCGCCTCGAGCGCATTGAGCTGCTCGCGCAGCGTCTCTACCCCATCCTGAGCGACGATAAACTTAAGTTCGATTTCTTGAGCCATGACTGAATTCTTCCGCTTCTGTGCTGCGCCGACAAATTGCGGCGAACTTACGACGATATTTTTTGTCAGTAGATAGTATTTTGCGGCGAATCGCCATGCAACGCGCTTTTTGCCGGGCCACCTCCTGGATGATTCCGATTGTGGCGGAAAACTTTGCGTCGCTCTGGCGATGCCTCTACTATCGTTCCACTTTTTATGACCAAACGATGACCTGATGCCAAAATTACGCCTGATTACTTTTACTTTGCTCGCGCTTAGCGCCGCCACGGCGGTTCACGCAGAAGAAAAGCGCTACGTTTCCGATGAGCTGAACACCTGGGTTCGCAGCGGCCCGGGCGATAATTATCGTCTGGTCGGCACCATCAACGCCGGGGAAGAAGTGGCGGTGCTGCAAACCAACGACAGCACCAGTTACGCGCAGATCCGCGACGCCAATGGGCGTACTGCCTGGATCCCGCTGAAAGAGCTGAGCAACGAGCCCAGCCTGCGCACCCGCGTCCCGGATCTGGAAAACCAGGTCAAAACGCTGACCGATAAGCTGAATAATATCGACGCCACCTGGAACCAGCGCACGGCGGATATGCAGAAGAAAGTCGCCGGCAGCGACAGCGTGATCAACGCGCTGAAAGACGAGAACCAAAAGTTGAAAAATGAGCTGGTTGTCGCGCAGAAGAAGGTGAATGCGGCGAATCTGCAGCTTGATGACAAACAGCGCACCATTATCATGCAGTGGTTTATGTACGGTGGCGGCGTGTTGGGCGTCGGTCTGCTGCTGGGTCTGGTGCTGCCGCATCTGGTGCCAAGCCGCAAACGTAAAGACCGGTGGATGAACTAATTCGTCTTCTCTGCCAGACTTACGTATCATCTTGCAAAAAACAGATACGGGAGAATCAGGCGTGAAGAGTTATCTGGTCGGCGGTGCGGTGCGCGACGCGCTGTTAGGACTGCCGGTCAAAGACCGAGACTGGGTGGTGGTGGGCGCCACCCCGCAACAGATGCTTGACGCGGGCTATCAGCAGGTAGGCCGCGACTTTCCCGTGTTCCTTCATCCGCAAAGCCGGGAAGAGTATGCCCTGGCCCGCACCGAGCGCAAATCCGGCGCAGGCTATACCGGTTTTACCTGCTATGCCGCCCCGGACGTCACCCTCGAAGCGGATCTGCTGCGCCGTGACCTGACGGTCAACGCCCTCGCCCAGGACGCCGACGGCGCAATTATCGACCCCTACGGCGGACAAAACGATCTCCGCCAGCGTCTGCTGCGCCATGTCTCCCCCGCCTTTAGCGAAGATCCGCTGCGCGTGCTGCGCGTGGCGCGCTTTGCCGCCCGCTATGCCCATCTCGGTTTTCGCATTGCCGAAGAGACCCAGACCCTGATGGCCGCCATGGTTGAGGCCGGCGAACTGGCCCATTTAACGCCGGAGCGGGTGTGGAAAGAGACGGAAAGCGCGTTGACCACCCGCAACCCGCAGGTCTTTTTTCAGACGCTGCGCGACTGCCAGGCCCTCAAGGTGCTGTTCCCGGAGATTGACGCCCTGTACGGCGTGCCGGCCCCGGCCAAATGGCACCCGGAAATCGACACCGGCCTGCACACCCTGATGACCGTCACGATGGCCGCGATGCTGTCGCCGGACGTCGATGTGCGCTTCGCCACCCTATGCCATGACCTCGGCAAAGGGCTGACGCCGAAAGCGCTCTGGCCGCGTCACCACGGCCATGGCCCGGCGGGAGTCAAGCTGGTGGAGCAGCTCTGCGCGCGTCTGCGGGTGCCGAACGATATCCGCGATCTCGCGAAACTGGTGGCAGAGTATCATGATCTGATCCACACCCTACCGATCCTGCAGCCGAAAACCCTCGTCAAACTCTTCGACAGCATTGACGCCTGGCGTAAACCGCAGCGCGTGCAGCAGATCGCCCTCACCAGCGAAGCCGACGTTCGCGGGCGCACCGGTTTCGAGGCTAGCGATTATCCGCAGGGGCGCCTGCTATTAGAGGCCTGGGAAGTGGCGCGGTCGGTCTCCACCAAAGAGGTGGTGGCGGCGGGGTTTAAAGGGGCGGAAATTCGCGAGGAGCTGACGCGGCGGAGAATTGCGGCGGTGGCGCAGTGGAAGGAACAGCGTTGCCCCCAGCCGCAAGGCTGAGGGCGCAGGCCTTAGAAGAAGACCACGTAAACCGCTGCCGCGACGATAAAGCGGTAGATAGCGAACGGAATGAACGAGATCCGTTTGATCAGCTGCAGGAAGGTTTTAATCGCAATCAGCGCCACGATAAACGCCATCACGAAGCCGACGGCGAACATCGGGACATCGCCCATGTTGAGGAAGCCGATGCTCTTGTAGACGTCCAGCACCGTGGCGCCCATCATCATCGGTACCGCCAGCAGGAATGAGAATTCCGACGCCGCGTAGCGGCTGACGCCCATCAGCATGCCGCCGGAGATGGTCGCCCCTGAGCGGGAGAAGCCCGGCCACAGCGCCAGGCACTGGAAGCAGCCGATAACGAACGCCTGACGATAGGTCATATCGTCAATCCCGACCGCGCGCGGCTGTTTCGGCTTCAGCACTTCCGCCGCAATTAACAGCACACCGCCGACAATCAGGGCGTACATCACGTTTACCGGGTTAAACAAAGATTTAATGGTGTCGTGGAAAATAAGCCCCATCACCACCGCGGGGATCATGCCGAGAAGGATATGGATAAGCGACAAGCGACCGCTGCCTTTACCTTCGTGCTCCGGCGGCCTGCCGAAATGGATGCCGATCAGGCCGAACAGGCGACGCCAGAACATGACCACCACGGCGAGTATCGAGCCTAGCTGAATAACCACTTCAAAGGTATTTGCCGTATCACCTTCAAACCCCAGCAGGTGACCAACAATAATCATATGACCGGTACTGGAAACAGGTAAAAACTCTGTCAACCCCTCAACCACACCCAATATTGCCGCCACCAGCAGCGAGTGTATATCGCTCATCCAATTAAACCCTTTAAAAAAGTAAAATGAAAAAAACCAGGAACACGGTATCGTTCAACAGGCACAACCCGACTGCCAGAGGGCGCGCAATCCGCAGCATACACGGCGTACACAAGGATTCGCCTGCCGTTCTGGTAGAAGATCGCCAGTAAAATTGCCTGATGACCGGATGCTATGACCGGTATAAACGCAATTTGTTTAACAAGTATGACCTGAAAAGTTTTGTTTCAGATTAAGGCCACGTTCAATAATCACCCCGACGTTTGCCGCGCGAGCCACGGCGCCAGGTTTGCTGACTTTAATGCGCACCCATGGCGACTGGAATGTCTCCAGCAGCAGGTCGGCCACCTCTTCCGCCACACGCTCCACTAACGCGAATTTTCCCCCCTCAACATGCGCGATGACGCGCTCGCTGATATCAGCATAGCTGAGGCAATCGCTGACATCATCGCTGGCGGCCGCCTTGCGGTTATCCCATGCAATTTCGATATCGAACACCAGCTTCTGCTCAATGGTTTGTTCCCAGTCATAAACACCAATGGTGGTGATTACCGAAAGTTGCTCTATAAATACAATATCCATCACGCCCTGCCTGCTTTTTAGCTAAACCGGATACCACTTCCGGCGAATTATGCGTATTATCCACAGATGCAGAGAATACAACGACATTTTCAAAACGGAACAGCGTTATGAGTGCAATCGCGCCTGGACTGGTACTCCTCGCCTACCTCTGCGGCTCCATTTCCAGCGCCATTCTGGTATGTCGCCTTGCTGGCCTGCCCGACCCACGCGACAGCGGCTCAGGCAACCCCGGGGCCACTAACGTACTACGAATTGGCGGAAAAGGGGCGGCCGTAGCGGTACTTATTTTTGATGTGCTGAAGGGCATGCTGCCGGTATGGGGCGCCTGGGCGCTGGGCCTGACGCCGTTCTGGCTGGGTTTAGTGGCGATTGCCGCCTGCGTGGGCCATATCTGGCCAGTTTTCTTTCATTTCCGCGGCGGTAAAGGCGTCGCCACGGCCTTCGGCGCTATCGCCCCCATCGGCCTCGACCTGACCGGCGTGATGGCCGGGACCTGGCTGCTGACCATCCTGCTCAGCGGTTACTCTTCCCTTGGCGCTATCGTCAGCGCGCTGATCGCTCCGTTCTACGTCTGGTGGTTTAAACCGCAGTACACCTTCCCGGTGTCGATGCTCTCCTGCCTGATCCTCCTGCGCCATCACGACAACATTCAGCGTCTGTGGCGCCGCCAGGAGAGCAAAATCTGGACGCGTGTGAAGAAGAAAAAAACGCCAGAAGAGAAGTAATCTCCCCTCCCGGCCCCGCCAGCCGGAGGGATCCCCGCTTCTATTTACCTGTCTCACCCGCCTTTTCGCCTTACGTCGTCATGATTGGCGATCTTCACCACATCCCTCTTTTGTAACAATGCGTTAGCGGTGACCCACAGCAAAAATCACGCCAGCGACCAGCGGCGCGGCGTCCCCCCCGCTGGCGCCTTTTCCGCCGCGGCCAGGCAGCGGATCAGGATATTGACGGCAATGATTATCCGGGTGAATAATCCGGAGCGGTTATGCCGCTTTCCCCTCGCGCCCAATGCGACGCTGCGGGTAACAGATGACATAAGCGTTTCGTATGACCGGGATAATCTCCCGCCGATCAATACTCATTGCTGCTGTTTTATCTTGATTTTGCAGGGGCGCAACATTGCACGGCACCGTGTTACCACCACTCAAAAAAGGCTGGCAGGCCACGCTGGATCTGCGCTTTCAGCAGGCCGGCGGCAAGACCGTTCTCGCCAGCGCCCAACACGTCGGCCCGCTGACCGTCCAGCGCCCGTTTTACCCGGAAGAAGAGACCTGTCACCTCTATCTGCTTCACCCCCCCGGCGGCATCGTCGGCGGTGATGAACTGACGATTAGCGCCCACCTTGATCCCGGCTGCCATACCCTGATCACCATGCCTGGCGCCAGCAAGTTTTACCGCAGCAGCGGCGCGCAAGCGCTTTTGCGCCAGCAGTTGACCCTCGCCCCGCAGGCGACCCTGGAGTGGCTCCCGCAGGATGCCATCTTCTTTCCCGGGGCGAACGCCCGGCTGTCCACCACCTTTCACCTGTGTGCCTCCAGCACCCTGCTGGCCTGGGATCTGCTCTGCCTTGGCCGCCCGGTGATCGGCGAAACCTTCAGCCACGGCACCCTCAGCAACCGGCTGGAGGTATGGGTGGACAATGAGCCGCTGCTGGTCGAGCGCCTGCACCTGCAGGAGGGAGAGCTCTCCAGCATCGCTGGACGTCCCTGGGTCGGCACGCTGCTGTGCTATCCGGCAACCGATGCCCTGCTCGACGGGGTGCGCGACGCGCTGGCGCCGCTCGGCCTCTACGCCGGCGCCAGCCTGACCGACCGCCTGCTGACGGTGCGCTTCCTCAGTGACGATAATCTGATTTGCCAGCAGGTGATGCGCGACGTCTGGCAGTTTCTGCGTCCTCATCTCACCGGCAAGTCCCCCGTACTCCCCCGAATCTGGCTGACTTAAGAGAACGTTATGGAACTGACCCCCCGAGAAAAAGACAAGCTGTTGCTGTTTACCGCCGCGCTGGTGGCGGAACGCCGCCTGGCCCGCGGCCTGAAGCTCAACTATCCGGAATCCGTGGCCCTGATCAGCGCCTTTATTATGGAAGGCGCCCGCGACGGCAAAAGCGTGGCCTCGCTAATGGAGGAAGGTCGTCACGTCCTGACCCGCGAGCAGGTGATGGAAGGCGTCCCGGAAATGATCCCGGATATCCAGGTCGAAGCCACCTTCCCGGACGGCTCGAAGCTGGTCACCGTTCACAACCCGATTATCTGAGGCAGCGCCATGATCCCTGGTGAATATCACGTTAAGCCCGGCCAGATAGCCCTCAACACCGGCCGGGCGACCTGTCGCGTGGTCGTTGAAAACCACGGCGATCGGCCGATTCAGGTCGGTTCGCACTACCATTTCGCCGAGGTCAACCCGGCGCTGAAGTTCGACCGTCAGCAGGCCACCGGCTATCGCCTGAATATCCCGGCCGGCACGGCGGTACGCTTTGAACCTGGCCAGAAACGCGAGGTTGAGCTGGTGGCCTTCGCCGGTCACCGCGCCGTCTTCGGCTTCCGCGGCGAAGTCATGGGCCCACTGGAGGCAAACGATGAGTAATATTTCACGCCAGGCCTATGCCGACATGTTCGGCCCCACCGTCGGCGATAAGGTGCGCCTGGCCGATACCGAGCTGTGGATCGAGGTGGAGGACGATTTGACCACCTACGGGGAAGAGGTCAAATTCGGCGGCGGCAAAGTGATCCGCGACGGGATGGGCCAAGGACAGATGCTGGCCGCCGACTGTGTTGACCTGGTGCTCACCAACGCGCTGATCGTCGATCACTGGGGCATCGTTAAGGCCGATATCGGCGTGAAGGACGGCCGGATCTTCGCCATCGGCAAAGCCGGCAACCCCGACATCCAGCCCAACGTCACCATCCCCATCGGCGCCGCGACGGAAGTGATTGCCGCCGAAGGAAAAATCGTCACCGCCGGCGGGATCGATACCCATATTCACTGGATCTGTCCGCAGCAGGCGGAAGAGGCGCTGGTCTCCGGCGTGACCACCATGGTCGGCGGCGGTACTGGCCCGGCGGCGGGTACCCATGCCACCACCGGCACCCCGGGGCCATGGTATATCTCACGCATGCTGCAGGCTGCCGACAGCCTGCCGGTTAATATCGGCCTGTTGGGCAAGGGCAACGTTTCTCAGCCGGACGCTCTACGCGAGCAGGTGGCGGCGGGCGTTATTGGCCTGAAGATCCATGAGGACTGGGGCGCCACCCCGGCGGCGATCGACTGCGCATTAACCGTCGCCGATGAGATGGATATTCAGGTCGCCCTGCACAGCGACACCCTCAATGAGTCCGGTTTTGTGGAAGATACCCTTGCCGCCATCGGCGGGCGCACCATTCACACCTTCCATACCGAAGGAGCCGGCGGCGGCCATGCGCCGGACATCATCACCGCCTGCGCCCACCCGAACATTTTGCCGTCCTCCACCAACCCAACGCTGCCCTACACCCTCAACACCATCGACGAACATCTCGATATGCTGATGGTCTGCCACCATCTGGACCCGGACATTGCCGAGGACGTGGCCTTTGCCGAGTCGCGCATTCGCCGGGAAACCATCGCCGCAGAAGACGTGCTGCACGACCTTGGCGCCTTCTCGCTCACCTCCTCCGATTCGCAGGCCATGGGCCGCGTCGGAGAAGTGGTTCTCCGCACCTGGCAGGTGGCGCACCGCATGAAGGTGCAGCGCGGCGCGCTGGCGGAGGAGACCGGGGATAACGACAACTTCCGCGTGAAGCGCTACATCGCCAAATACACCATCAACCCGGCGCTGACCCACGGCATCGCGCACGAAGTCGGCTCCATTGAGGTGGGTAAGCTGGCGGACCTGGTGGTCTGGTCGCCTGCCTTCTTCGGCGTGAAACCGGCCACCGTGATCAAAGGCGGCATGATCGCCATCGCGCCGATGGGCGATATCAATGCCTCTATTCCGACCCCGCAGCCGGTACACTACCGTCCGATGTTTGGCGCGCTGGGCAGCGCCCGCCATCACTGCCGCCTCACCTTCCTGTCGCAGGCAGCGGCGGACCATGGCGTAGCCGAGCGGCTGAACCTGCGCAGCGCGATTGCCGTGGTGAAAGGCTGCCGCACGGTGCAGAAAGCCGACATGGTGCACAACAGCCTGCAGCCTAACATCACCGTCGACGCGCAGACCTATGAGGTGCGGGTGGATGGCGAACTTATCACCAGCGAGCCGGCAGAGGTTCTGCCGATGGCGCAACGTTATTTTCTGTTTTAAGGAGTGCGGATGCTTTATTTAACTCAACGTCTGGAGACCCCCGCCGCCGCGACCGCCAGCGTTACGCTGCCGATTGATGTTCGCGTCAAAAGCCGGGTAAAAGTTACCCTCAACGATGGCCGGGAAGCCGGTCTGCTGCTGCCCCGCGGCCTGCTGCTGCGCGGCGGCGATGTGCTAAGTAACGAAGACGGCACCGAATTTGTGCAGGTGATTGCCGCTGATGAAGGGGTGTCGGTGGTGCGCTGCGACGACCCGTTTATGCTGGCGAAGGCCTGCTATCACCTCGGCAACCGTCACGTACCGCTGCAGATTATGCCGGGCGAGCTGCGCTACCATCACGATCACGTGCTGGACGATATGCTGCGCCAGTTCGGCCTGACGGTGACCTTTGGCCAGCTGCCGTTCGAGCCGGAAGCCGGCGCTTACGCCAGCGAAAGCCACGGTCATCATCATGCTCATCATGACCACCACGCTCACAGCCACTAGCATGTCGACAGCGGAACAACGCCTGCGGCTGATGCAGCTGGCCAGCAGCAACCTGCCGGTAGGAGGTTACAGCTGGTCCCAGGGGCTGGAGTGGGCTGTGGAAGCCGGCTGGGTGCCGGACGTCGCGGCCTTCGAGCGCTGGCAGCGACGGCAGATGACGGAAGGCTTTTTTACCGTCGACCTGCCGCTGTTCGCCCGCCTGTACCGCGCCTGCGAACAAGGCGATATCGCCGCGGCCCGGCGCTGGACGGCTTATCTGCTGGCCTGCCGGGAGACCCGTGAACTGCGGGAGGAAGAGCGCAACCGCGGCGCGGCGTTTGCCCGCCTGCTGAGCGACTGGCAGCCGGACTGTCCACCGCCGTGGCGCACGCTGTGCCAGCAAAGCCAGCTCGCCGGGATGGCCTGGCTCGGCGTGCGCTGGCGCATCGCGCTGCCCGAGATGGCCCTAAGCCTGGGCTACAGCTGGATTGAGAGCGCCGTGATGGCCGGCGTTAAGCTGGTGCCCTTCGGCCAGCAGGCCGCTCAACAGCTGATTTTACGTCTTTGCGACCACTACGCGGCGGCGATGCCCCGCGCGCTGGCCGCGCCGGACGGCGATATCGGATCGGCCACGCCGCTCGCCGCCATCGCCTCTGCCCGGCATGAAACCCAATACTCCCGATTATTCCGTTCCTAGGAGAAGCCATGAATTCTTATAAACACCCGCTGCGCGTCGGCGTTGGCGGCCCGGTCGGCTCCGGTAAAACCGCCCTGCTGGAAGCGCTGTGCAAAGCGATGCGCGATACCTGGCAGCTGGCGGTGGTCACCAACGACATCTACACCAAAGAAGATCAGCGCATCCTCACTGAAGCGGGCGCGCTGGCGCCTGAACGCATTGTCGGGGTGGAAACCGGCGGCTGCCCGCACACGGCGATCCGTGAAGATGCCTCGATGAACCTCGCCGCCGTGGAAGCGCTGAGTGAAAAGTTCGGTAACCTCGACCTTATCTTCGTGGAAAGCGGCGGCGATAACCTGAGCGCCACCTTCAGCCCGGAGCTGGCGGATCTGACCATCTATGTTATCGACGTGGCCGAAGGGGAGAAGATCCCGCGCAAAGGCGGACCGGGGATCACCAAATCCGATTTTCTGGTGATCAATAAAACCGACCTTGCCCCCTATGTCGGCGCTTCACTGGAGGTGATGGCGAGCGATACCCAGCGTATGCGCGGCGATCGCCCATGGACCTTCACCAACCTGAAGCGTGGCGACGGCCTGAGCACCATTATTGCCTTCCTCGAAGACAAAGGCATGCTCGGCAAATAGGCCTTTTGCACCAGCCGGGCGCAAGCGCGTCCGGATGGTGCAGCCCCTGCCCTCTCTTCTATCACCCTGCGCTCCCCTCCCCGCCACGCCTGCCCTGCAATATGGCATAAGGTTTGCTAATTCAAGTCATGCCTAACCATTAAGGAATGACTATGTCATCACTGGATCTCAACCCTGAATTACCCGCGACCGCGCGGACTTCCGGCTCCCGGGAAACCTTAGAAGATTACACCTTACGTTACGCCCCGCTGAGCTTCCGCCGCTGGGGACCGGGCGTCGTCGCGGTCACGGCGCTGGGCGGCATCGCCTATCTGGCGGACTTTTCCATCGGCGCCAGCATCGGTATGGCCTGGGGCACCAGCAACGCCATCTATTCGATCCTGGTGGCGGCGCTGGTGATCTTCCTCACCGGCATTCCGCTGGCGATCACCGCCGCGCGCTACAACATTGACCTTGACCTGATCACCCGCAGCGCCGGCTTCGGCTATTTCGGCTCGGTGATCACCAGCATTATTTTTGCCGGCTTCACCTTTATCTTCTTCGCCCTCGAAGGCTCGATCATGGCCCAGGGGCTGCTGGTGGGCCTCGGGATCCCGCTGTGGATGGGGTATCTGATCGCCACCCTGATGGTGCTCCCGCTGGTGGTCTATGGCATGAAAGCCCTGACCCGCCTGCAGGTGTGGACCACTCCGCTGTGGCTGGTGCTGATGGTGGTGCCGGTGGTGTGGCTGATTGTCAAAGATCCGCAGCTGGTGGACGGCTTCCTGCATTTCGCCGGTAAAAACAGCGCGTCGACGGTGGATATCACCGCCATCATGCTCGGCGCCGGGGTATGCCTGTCGCTGATCATGCAGATTGGCGAGCAAATTGATTACCTGCGCTTTATGCCGCCTAAAACCACGGAGAACCGTAAAAGCTGGTGGCTGGCGGTCTTTTCCGCCGGACCGGGCTGGGTGGTGCTAGGCGCGATCAAACAGATCATCGGCGCCTTCCTCGGCTTCTATCTGTTGACCCGTTTTCCGGCGGTGCACAATACCGAACCGGTGCAGCAGTTCGTCAGCGTCTTCGATAATCTGGTGCCCGGCTGGCTGGCCCTGACGCTGGCGGTGGTGCTGGTGGTGATCTCGCAGATCAAAATTAACGTCACCAATGCCTACTCCGGCTCGTTGGCGTGGACCAGCGCCTGGACCCGCACCACCAAACGCTATCCGGGGCGGATTATTTTTGTGGTGGTCAATCTGGCGATTGCCCTGGCGCTGATGGAAGGCGATATGTTCAGCGCCCTGTCGTGGATCCTCGGCTTTTACTCCAACTTCGCTATCGCCTGGGTCGTGGTGGTGGCGACCGACATCACCTTTAATAAAGGCTTGCTCAAGCTGGCCCCGGCGCAGCCGGAATATCGTCGCGGCATGATCTACAACGTTAACCCGGTGGGCGTGGTTTCCTTTGGCCTGGCCGCCGGGCTGTCGATCTGCGCTTTCTTCGGCCTGCTGGGGACGACGTTGGCGCCGTTCTCGCCGCTGATCGCGTTGGTCGTCGCCTTTGTCATGACCCCGCTGATGGGGATCCTCACCCGCGGGCGCTACTATATTAAGCAGGTGGATGACGGGATCGCCGAACCGCGCTATGACGCGGCGGGGAACGCCTCGACCAGCGTGTATCAATGCGTTAGCTGTGAGGAAGAGTACGAGCGCCCGGACGTGATGCATTCGCATAAGCATCAGGGTGCCATCTGCTCACTGTGTAAAAGTATGGAGTAGTCAGGTAGGCAGGCCGACGTGACGTCGGCCTGTTTCAGGACGCTTTAGGCGGCAGGTAGTTCGGCCAGCGGCCAGCGCGGGCGGACCGTCACGCCGAGCTCAGCTTTGGCGCCGGTTTGCAGACGCACCATGCCGGCGTAGGCGATCATCGCGCCGTTATCGGTACAGAACTCAGGGCGGGCGTAGAATACCTCACCGCCGCGTTTTTGCATCATCTCCGCCAGCTTCGCCCGCAGGGTGCGGTTGGCGCTCACGCCTCCCGCCATCACCAGACGCTTAAAGCCGGTTTGCTCCAGCGCGCGGCGACATTTAATCATCAGCGTATCGACAACCGCATCCTCAAACGCGCGGGCGATGTCGGCGCGGGTTTGTTCATCGTCGCCGTTGCTGCGAATGGTGTTGGCGGCGAAGGTCTTCAGTCCGGAGAAGCTGAAGTCCAGCCCCGGACGGTCGGTCATCGGACGCGGGAAGACGAAGCGGCCTTCAGTACCCTGGGACGCCATTTTCGACAGCATCGGCCCGCCGGGATAATCCAGCCCCAGCAGTTTCGCGGTTTTATCAAAGGCTTCGCCCGCCGCATCGTCAATCGACTCGCCCAGCAGTTCGTACTGGCCGATACCGGTGACGCTGATCAGCTGCGTATGGCCGCCGGAAACCAGCAGCGCGACGAACGGGAACGCCGGCGGGTTATCTTCCAGCATCGGCGCCAGCAGGTGCCCTTCCATATGGTGTACCGGGATCGCCGGCACGTTCCAGGCGAAGGCCAGCGACCGGCCAACGGTCGCCCCGACCAGCAGCGCGCCGACCAGGCCAGGACCCGCCGTATAGGCGACGGCGTCGATATCTTTCGCCGTCAGGCCGGCCTCTTTCAGCGCCGCCTGGATCAGCGGCACCGTTTTGCGCACGTGGTCGCGCGATGCCAGCTCCGGCACCACGCCGCCGTAGTCCGCATGCAGTTTCACCTGACTATACAATTGGTTGGCTAACAGACCTTGCTGGTCGTCATAAATCGCGATGCCGGTTTCATCGCAGGATGTTTCAATGCCCAGTACACGCATGAGTTGTTTTACCTCGCTTCAATACCGCGCAGTGTAGGTCCAATGACCGGCGATGTAAAACTTTGCTCACCCCTGGTGTTCTCTTCGTGTATACTCCTCACCCTTATAAAAGTCCCTTTCAAAAAAGGCGCAGGTGCTTTACAAAGCAGCAGTAGTTGCAGTAAAATTCCGCACCATTTTGAAATAAGCTGGCATTGCGGCCAGCGGCAAACCGAATTAATCAAAGGTGAGAGGCACATGCCGGTAATTAAAGTACGTGAAAACGAGCCGTTCGACGTAGCTCTGCGTCGCTTCAAGCGTTCCTGCGAAAAAGCAGGTGTTCTGGCGGAAGTTCGTCGTCGTGAGTTCTATGAAAAACCGACTACCGAACGTAAGCGCGCTAAAGCTTCTGCAGTGAAACGTCACGCGAAGAAACTGGCTCGCGAAAACGCACGCCGTACTCGTCTGTACTAATCTGTTGAGAGCGACGCTCTCAATTCAGACCGAGTTGTAGTTGTAAGGCCGTGCTTCCGAAAGGAATGCGCGGCTTATTTTCGTTTATAGTCATCAGAA
Source organism: Klebsiella sp. 54 (assembly GCF_018223875.1). Lineage (NCBI taxonomy): Bacteria > Pseudomonadati > Pseudomonadota > Gammaproteobacteria > Enterobacterales > Enterobacteriaceae > Klebsiella > Klebsiella sp. 54. Next base: position 180,576 of record NZ_JAGRRA010000006.1, on the reverse strand, counting down.
ATAACGGGGCTTATGGCTGGACGAATTCCACGTGTATTTATTAGCGATCTGCTTGCCAGAACCGACATCGTCGATCTGATCGATGCGCGGATAAAGCTGAAAAAGCAGGGCAAAAATTTTCACGCGTGCTGTCCGTTCCATAACGAAAAAACCCCCTCTTTCACCGTCAACGGTGAAAAACAGTTTTACCACTGCTTCGGCTGCGGGGCGCACGGCAATGCTATCGATTTCCTGATGAACTACGACAAGCTCGAGTTCGTGGAAACGGTCGAAGAGCTGGCCGCCATGCACAACCTCGAAGTGCCTTATGAAGCAGGCAACGGACCCAGCCAGATAGAGCGCCATCAACGGCAGAATCTCTACCAGTTACTGGATGGTCTGAATACGTTTTATCAACAGTCTCTGATGCAGCCCGCCGCAGACCCTGCGCGCCAGTACCTGGCAAAACGGGGGTTAAGCAGCGAGGTGATTACGCGCTTTGCCATCGGCTATGCTCCCCCAGGTTGGGATAACATTTTAAAACGTTTTGGCGGCAATCAGGAAAACCGCCAGTCGCTTATTGATGCCGGCATGCTGGTCACCAACGATCAGGGACGCAGTTACGACCGCTTCCGCGAACGGGTGATGTTCCCCATCCGCGATAAGCGAGGCCGGGTGATTGGGTTTGGCGGACGGGTGCTGGGCGATGCCCTGCCGAAGTATCTCAACTCCCCGGAAACCGACATATTCCATAAAGGCCGTCAGCTATATGGCCTGTATGAAGCGCAGCAGGACAACCCCGAACCACCGCGTTTGCTGGTTGTCGAAGGCTATATGGACGTCGTGGCGCTGGCGCAGTACGACATCAATTATGCTGTCGCCTCGCTGGGTACCTCGACCACGGCCGATCATATCCAGCTGCTGTTCCGGGTGACCAATAACGTCATCTGCTGCTACGACGGCGACCGGGCCGGCCGCGATGCCGCCTGGCGCGCGCTGGAGACGGCGCTGCCGTACATGACCGATGGTCGCCAGCTGCGTTTTATGTTTCTGCCTGACGGCGAAGACCCGGATACGCTGGTGCGTAAAGAGGGCAAAGCGGCGTTCGAGGCGCGGATGGAGCAGGCTCAGCCGCTCTCCACGTTCTTGTTTAACAGCCTGCTGCCGCAGGTCGACCTGAGCACGCCGGACGGGCGCGCGCAGCTGAGCACGCTGGCGCTGCCACTGATAACCCAGGTGCCGGGCGAAACCCTGCGCATCTATTTGCGTCAGGAGCTGGGCAACAAGCTGGGCATTTTAGATGACGCCCAGCTTGAACGTTTAATGCCAAAACAGGCGGAAAATGGCGCCCCGCGCCCCGCACCACAGCTAAAACGCACGACCATGCGTATACTAATAGGACTGCTGGTGCAAAACCCGGATCTGGCGCCGTTAGTCCCACCGCTGGAGGGGCTGGACTCGCGCAAAATGCCGGGGCTGAGCCTGTTCGGCGAGCTGGTGAAGAGCTGTCTGGCGCAGCCTGGTCTGACAACCGGGCAACTTTTAGAGCAATATCGCGGCACAAAAGAGGCCGCAACCCTTGAAAAACTGTCGATGTGGGACGATATAGCAGATAAAGATATCGCTGAACAAACCTTCACCGACTCGCTCAACCATATGTTTGATTCACTGCTGGAACTGCGACAGGAAGAGTTGATTGCTCGCGATCGCACACACGGTTTAAGCAGTGAGGAACGCCGGGAGCTCTGGACCATCAGCCAGGAGCTGGCGAAAAAATAAATGACAGACTCAGTCATTCACGTTGCATTGATGCAGCAGCAGAACGCAGAGCAACGTGAAGGACACCGTATTTAACGGCTTAAGTGCCGAGTATCGATCGGGAAGCCCCCGACAGCCGCGCAGAGGCGCAGCGGCAATAATATAAGTACGCCCTCGCTTTAAATGTCGACAGCCCGCCTGCCGACACCAATCAAACGAATTAAGTGTGGATACCGTCTTATGGAGCAAAACCCGCAGTCACAGCTGAAGCTTCTTGTCCAACGTGGTAAGGAGCAAGGCTATCTGACCTATGCCGAGGTCAATGACCATCTGCCGGAAGATATCGTCGATTCCGATCAGATCGAAGACATCATCCAAATGATCAACGACATGGGCATTCAGGTGATGGAAGAAGCACCGGATGCCGATGATCTGATGCTTGCCGAAAACACCGCGGATGAAGATGCTGCCGAAGCCGCCGCGCAGGTGCTCTCCAGCGTGGAATCCGAAATCGGGCGTACGACCGACCCGGTGCGCATGTACATGCGTGAAATGGGTACCGTAGAGCTGCTGACCCGTGAAGGCGAAATCGACATCGCCAAACGCATTGAAGACGGCATCAACCAGGTGCAGTGCTCCGTTGCCGAATACCCGGAAGCGATCACCTACCTGCTTGAGCAGTACGACCGCGTGGAAGCGGAAGAAGCCCGTCTGTCCGATCTGATCACCGGTTTCGTCGATCCGAACGCCGAAGAAGATATGGCGCCGACCGCCACCCACGTTGGCTCCGAGCTGTCTCAGGAAGAGATGGATGACGACGAAGACGAAGACGAAGATGAAGACGCCGACGACAACAGCGATGACGACAACAGCATCGACCCTGAGCTGGCCCGTGAGAAGTTCGCCGAGCTGCGTACCCAGTACGAGCTGACCCGCGACACTATCAAAGCCAAAGGTCGTAGCCATGCCGCCGCCCAGGAAGAGATCCTGAAGCTGTCTGAAGTCTTCAAGCAGTTCCGCCTGGTGCCGAAGCAGTTCGATTACCTGGTCAACAGCATGCGTAGCATGATGGATCGCGTTCGTACTCAGGAACGTATCATCATGAAGCTGTGCGTTGAGCAGTGCAAAATGCCGAAGAAAAACTTCATCACCCTGTTCACCGGCAACGAAACCAGCGAAACCTGGTTCAACGCCGCGGTGGCGATGAACAAGCCGTGGTCCGAGAAGCTGCTGGAAGTGAAAGAAGACGTGCAGCGCGGCCTGCAGAAGCTGCAGCAGATCGAAGAAGAGACCGGCCTGACCATCGAGCAGGTGAAGGATATCAACCGTCGCATGTCCATCGGTGAAGCGAAAGCCCGCCGTGCGAAGAAAGAGATGGTGGAAGCGAACCTGCGTCTGGTTATCTCTATCGCCAAGAAATACACCAACCGCGGTCTGCAGTTCCTCGACCTGATTCAGGAAGGCAACATCGGTCTGATGAAAGCGGTGGATAAGTTCGAATACCGTCGCGGCTACAAGTTCTCGACCTACGCTACCTGGTGGATCCGTCAGGCGATCACCCGCTCCATCGCGGATCAGGCGCGCACCATCCGTATTCCGGTGCATATGATTGAGACCATTAACAAGCTCAACCGTATCTCCCGTCAGATGCTGCAGGAGATGGGCCGTGAACCGACCCCGGAAGAGCTGGCTGAGCGCATGCTGATGCCGGAAGACAAAATCCGTAAAGTGCTGAAGATCGCCAAAGAGCCTATCTCCATGGAAACGCCGATCGGCGACGATGAAGATTCGCATCTGGGGGATTTCATCGAGGATACCACCCTCGAGCTGCCGCTGGATTCCGCGACCACCGAGAGCCTGCGTGCGGCAACGCACGACGTGCTGGCCGGCCTTACCGCTCGTGAAGCGAAAGTCCTGCGTATGCGTTTCGGTATCGACATGAACACCGACCACACGCTGGAAGAAGTGGGTAAACAGTTCGACGTTACTCGCGAACGTATCCGTCAGATCGAAGCGAAGGCGCTGCGTAAACTGCGCCACCCGAGCCGTTCTGAAGTGCTACGTAGCTTCCTCGACGATTAATCGTCGCGGGACAGCGTCCACAGCCGGTTAAAAAGCTCCCTGCAGGGAGCTTTTTTTATGGCGTTTCGCTGGCCGCTCGGGGAAAGCCGCCGCTCTCCGCTACTGACCGCGGGTCGCCAGGGCATCATCCAGTTCACGATAGGCCGCCACCAGCTTATCGAGCGTCGCCCGGTTTAAACCGCTGGGATTGGGCAGCACCCACACCTGGGTCGTGCCAATGGTCATCGCCTGTTTCCCCCACTTCGCCCCGCGCTGGTTAAAGGCCAGCTCGAAGGCCTGCTTGCCGAGCACCGCCAGCGCCTGCGGCTGATACTCCTCAATCTTCTTCACCAGCTCACGGCCGCCGCTGCGCAGCTCCTGCAGGGCGACCTCGCTGGCCTGCACCGTCGGACGCTCAACCAGCATGGTGATGCCGCAGCGCGTATCCAGCAGCTGCAGCTCCTCTTCCGGCCTGAGCTGCCGATCGGTAAAGCCGGCCTGATGGATGACCTTCCAGAAGCGGTTGCCAGGATGGGCAAAATGAAAGCCGGTATGGGCGGAAGACTTCCCCGGGTTGATACCGCAAAAGACGACGCGCAGGCCCGGCGCAAGGATATCGCTAATCATGTTTTCTCCGGCTGTATGGCTAAAACATGATTATAAAGGATTGAAAATGCATTGTTTATAAAAACAGCAGCTGCGCGCTTTACGCTGGATTGCAACCGTCAGTTACTTTATAATCCCTCGCCACGGCCCCTTAGCTCAGTGGTTAGAGCAGGCGACTCATAATCGCTTGGTCGTTGGTTCAAACCCAACAGGGGCCACCAAATTTTAGCAGTAAATACATATAGTTAGGCCACTCGAAAGAGTGGCTTTTTTGTTTCTAAATTTTAGAATAGCGATAAAATGGCAACATAAGCCGTTGAGCAATGCGCGTGGTCAGCATTTTCTTGCCATTCCGCTAAGAGGATAAAACAATCCGTTATCGCGAAAAGGAAAATTTACGCTTACGCTAAAATAGACAGTGCTCTATCCTGGCAAAAGTTTGCGCAGGCCATCTGCGTTGTCCATCTCCCGAAGCCAGTCCATCATTGCCGCGTTCCTGTTTACTCTGTCTTACTACGCAAGGTCGGCATAAAACACCTTTCATTCCCGCAACGCTGGAATTCATACTGCTCACGATAACTTTAACAATTCAGGCCAATTTCCGAAAAATACCCCTTCCCTTTACCAGCTGATCAAAATCAACACCCCCCTCCCGTCGCTCATATATACAACCCGCTGACTCACACAAAAGGATGAAAATATGAAAATACGGGATATATCAGTCAGTACCTGTCTGGCACTGTTATTAACGGGTTGCGTAGCTAAACCACCGATGGCGACGGAAAGCGAAATGAAAGAAGCCGCCGCTTTTGCCTTTAATGTCGATGTTTCGCAGGTGACCATTTCCGATGCGAAGCAGCAGGATGTGAAAACCAACTTTGTGGCGACCATCGGCAACACCCGCCATCGCTGCTATGTGACTAAAGCCGCCGAGCCGAAACTGTATGGACTGATCCCGCTGGGCGGCAGTAGCACCGTCTCGGATGCCATCTGTGCCGGCGCCAACCCGACGCCAGCGAGCAAAACCTGCGACGCCCTGTCGAAAAAAGCGGGCCGCTGCTGATCTTCGGCGCAGAAATTGGCCGCTAACTGCACGTTTAGTCACTTTTTCTGCCGCTTTACCGCGGTCGCTTAGTTCAGCGACCGCACCTGCTGATAAGAATTGAGCCGTTCCCGCAGCGAAGTCAGCCAGGCATCTGGCTCCTGACGGCAGATTTCGGTGAGGATCGGCGTCAGCACCAGCTCGGCTTCATGGAAGTCGGTCCACTCCGGCGGCTGCAGGGAAAAAGGATCGTTCATCAGCCAGATCACCATCGGCGTCCAGGTGCGCGGATCCAGCTGCAGATAATCCTGACAGCGCATCATATCGCGCGTCCGCGCCTCAGTGGTCGTCACGTCCTTTCCCACCGCGGCGTTACTTATTGCCAGGACGATTATTCCTGCCATCAGACGTTTCCAAGCCCATTTTCGCCAGAGGGAGCACTTTGCTTTTACCATTGTTATTATTTTACCTGCCAGCTGTCACCGGACGATATTCCCGGCACCTCACCTTAAAAAGCGCAGATTAATCGTTTGCATTTTTTTTAACAGCAGACAGCGCTGAAGCAAGCGAACGCCTTTTCCTACAGCTGTCATCCCGATATGCAAATATATTCGGCAGGCACACATCCACAATATTTTCCCGGCCGAAAACGATTTGTGTTACAATTGCGCCTTATTACGGCACCGATAAAAATAACCCCCGCCGCACCTGCATCAGGCATCGCCCTCTTTTTTCATATCAGGATTTACGCCCCCATGAATGCGATAATCATTGACGATCATCCATTGGCACGTATCGCCATTCGCAACCTTCTCGACAGCAACGGCATTACCGTCGCAGCGGAACTCGACAGCGGCGCCCATGCGGTACAGACCGCCGAAACCATGCAGCCTGACCTGCTGATCGTCGACGTTGATATTCCGGAACTCAGCGGCATAGACGTTCTGGAGCAGCTGCGAAAACGCCGCTACCGGGGAAAAATCATCGTCATTTCCGCCAAGAATGAACTGTTTTACGGCAAACGTAGCGCCGACTGCGGGGCCAATGGTTTTGTGAGTAAAAAAGAGGGGATGAATCATATCCTCGCCGCGATCGACGCGGCCAATAATGGCTACAGCTATTTCCCTTTTTCACTGGAGCGCTTCTGCACCCACGGCATCACCGATCAGGACCGACTGGATACGCTGTCAACGCAGGAGATGAAGGTCTTCCGCTATATTCTCAGCGGCATCGACTACACCACCATCGGTGGCAAAATGAATATCAGCAATAAGACGGTAAGCACCTATAAGGTCCGTCTGATGGATAAATTAGGCTGCAGCTCCCTGCTTGAGCTTTATGACTTTGCGCAACGCAATAAAATAGGGTGATGGCATGGTCGTTCGTCTTATTTTATCCCTGATTGTCGGGCTGGCGCTGAGTCTCTCTCCCTCCGCGTTTGCCATGAAGCAACTGGAGCTGAAAAGCCATGCCCACATTGCGGCGATCGATATTCCGCTCAACGATAAGGCAAAGGCCTGGCTGGCCGCCCAGCCAACGCTGACCGTCGGCACCTGGCTCCCTGAGATGACGCCCATCGTCTACGACAGCGACGAAGAAAGCTATCAGGGGATTAACGCCGACTATCTGGCGCTGATGGCGCACAGCCTCGGGCTGAAGGTGGTTATCCGCCAATATGACACCGAGCAGCAGGCGCTGGCCGCCCTGGCCGACCGCCAGGTCGATACCCTGCTCACTCAGGTGGCGCACCGGGATGCGCTCGCGCCGGGACTGACGCACACCGCACCGCTGATCAAAACCTGGCCGACGCTGGTCACCTCGCTAAAATCCCCCCTGCCGCCGCTGACCACCGACCGCCGCGTCACGCTGGCCTGCACCCGCGATTGCGCCTTTTTCGATATCATTCAGCAGGCGTTTCCCAACGCCAAAATCACCCTTTACGATAGCGACTATCAGGCTCTCGCCTCGGTGGTCAGCGGCGAGAATCAGTATTTCATCGGCAACAACATCACCACCGGCCACTGCATCTCGAAATATTTCTCGCAATCGCTGGTCATCGCACACTATTTTCGTCAGCAGGAGCAACACAACCGCTTTGTCACCCACGAGGATCGACCGGCGCTGCACCAGCTCCTTGACCGTTTTATCCACGCTATCGACAGCGATACCGCGATGCGGATCATGCAAAACTGGCTCAACCGCGGCGATCTGTCATTTCTCAATACGCCGCTATCCTTTAGCGCCGAAGAGCAGCGCTGGCTGCGGAAGCATCGTCGCGTCCGCCTGCTGGTCAACCCCTACTTTCCGCCTTTTACTCTGGTGGATGACGAGGACGAGCTGCGCGGCATTATGGCCGATATGCTGAATATTTTCTCGCTACAGACCGGGCTGCAGTTTGACCCCATCCTGGTGCGCAACCGTCAGGATCTGGCAAAGCGGATGGAAAAAGAGGACTGGGCGATCATGCCCGCCGCGACTCTGACCCCACAGCCGCAGGCCTACGTCACCCTCAGCGACCCGCTGATTAACGTGGCTTTTGTGCTGGTCGCCCGCGGCAGCGCCCCCGACCCACATCTGCTGACCCGCCCGGCGCGGATCGCCCTGCCAGTGGGGCCAATCGCCGCCCACGACCTGAAAGCGCGCTTTCCGCAGGTTAACTGGGTGGAGACGGATAACGTTGGTGTCGCCATGAAGATGGTGGAGGAAGGCGAGGTGGATGCCGCCGTGGCCTCGGAGCTTTCCGCCCGCTATATGATCGATCACTACTATCCGCAAGATCTTCACTACACCCGCATCGATGGACTCCCGGTCGCCGCCATTCGGCTGGCGATCCCACGCGATGAACCGGTGCTGGCCGCCGTGCTCAACAAAGCGCTGCAGGCCATTCCGCCGCGGGACATTCTGCAGATGACCGAGAAGTGGTCGAAAATCTCCAGCCAGCAAATAGAGAACTGGAGCCAGTACAGCCGCCAGTTTTACCAGCTGATCGCCTTCGCGCTGGTGCTGATCGCCATCAGCCTCGGCTGGGGACTCTCCCTGTGCCGGGAAGTGCGCAAACGTAAAGACTCTCAGCAGCGGCTGGAAGAGGAGCTGGCGCAGAAGAAAGCCCTCTCCTGCGCGCTGGAGCGGGAAAAAGACAAAGCGATTCAGGCGACAAAAGCCAAGAGTCGCTTTCTGGCCAGCATGAGCCACGAGCTGCGCACGCCGGTGAGCGCCATCGTCGGCTTTCTGGAACTGCTGGCGAAACCGGAGCTTAACGTCGGTCAGCGTAAAGAGGCGATCGAGCTGGCGGGGTCGACGGCGCAAACCCTGCTGGGACTTATCGGCAATATTCTCGATATCGACAAGATTGAGTCGGGAAAATACCAGATCACCCCACAGTGGAGCGATGTGGCGCAGGTGGTGTCGCAGCAGTGCCACACCTTCGGCGCGCTGGCGCTGCAGAAGGGGATCGCGCTGCATAGCCATCTCCCTCTGCAGGAGGGGATCGCGCTGTGGGTCGACCCTCAGGCGCTGCGGCAAATTCTCAATAATCTCATCGGCAATGCGCTGAAGTTTACCGCCGAGGGCGCGATTCAGATCTCCTGCCGGCTGGCGCAGGCGGATGAGACACAGGGAGAGCTGACCCTCATCGTTAGCGACAGCGGCTGCGGGATCAGTGAAGCAGAGCAGGCCACCCTCTTTCATCGCTATGCCCAGGCGCGCCAGGGACGCCAGCAGACCGGCTCCGGGCTGGGGCTGGTCATTTGCCAGGAGCTGGTTACGCTGATGCAGGGCCGGCTGGAGATGGTCAGCCGTCCGGGCGTGGGGACCACTTTCACCATCACGCTGCCGGTCAGGGTGAGTCGCTGCGCGATTCACGCGCCACAGGCATTGCCCGTCAGGCCGCAGGCCCTGCCCGGGCTGTCGATATTGATAGCGGACGACCACCCCACCAACCGGCTGTTGCTCAAACGCCAGCTCAACACTATCGGCTACAGTGTCGATGAAGCCTGCGACGGTGAAGAAGCGGAGAATAAGCTCGCCGGCAAACATTACGATCTGCTGATCACGGACCTCAATATGCCGAAGAAAGATGGCCTGGCGCTGGCGGCGTCGTTACGCCGACGCTACCCGAGCCTGGTGATTTGGGGAGTGACCGCCAGCGCGCTGCCGCAGTCGCGGGAGGCATGTCTGGCCAGCGGCATGAATATGTGTCTGTTTAAGCCAGTGTCGGTTCAGACGCTGAGCCATGAGCTCAGCCGCTTAGCGGTGGGCCACGCATCACCTAACGCCGCCCGGCATCTGAAGCTCAGCGTGCTGACCGAAAATACGGGGGGAGACCAGGCGCTGATGGCTGAGATGCTGGAGACGTTCCGCGATGCGTCGGCCACAGATTTACAGGCCGCCGGACAGGCTATCGCCCGGCATGAACCGCAGACCTTTCTGCGGGCGCTGCACCGTCTGCACGGTTCAGCACAAATCCTGGGGATTACTGCGCTACAACAACTGTGCGCCCCTTTTGAGGCTAAGCGGCCTGATTCGCTGACGCCGGCAAGCTGTCTGGAGGTGGTACAGCGCATCACCGGCGTCATGCGCGAGATCGATGGCGAAATCGACGCCCTCATCGGCCGCTAGCCGTTCCGGTCGGGCAGTCCGCTGCCCGACCGTTAAGGGGACATCCTTGTCAGTCTCTTCCTCTGCGCTCTCTCAGGGTGGAACAGGTATCAGTTACCCGCCACCAGCATCTCGCTGTCCACCACGATGCCCTCTTCAGCGCCTTTCAGCACCAGATTCGCTTCGTAATACTTCCCGGCTTTCAGCAGTTTTTGCGCCTGCGCCACCGCCTTACGGGTCTGGTTAAGCGGCATCAGATACTGGTTCTCAATCACGCCAATACCGGCCAGGCGCAGGGTATCGATAGCCCCTTTCTGATCGCCTTTCGCCAGTTTTTCGTTGGCAGATTTAATGGCACTCTCTTTTTCCGGGGTGGCCACATAGTCTTCAGACAAGGCGATGGTCGCATTGATCACCACATAGCGATCGGCGATCATTTTGGCTGTCGCGTCGGTTTTCACGAACTTCGCCCAGCTGGCGTCATCGGCGGCCAGCAGCGCGGCGGCGTCGTCTGTCAGTTTTTTGGCGCTCTCCGGCTGGCCGTGAAACAACGCCAGACGGGCGAACTGGACGTCGCGCATCGCGTTCGCGCCCTGAACCGCCACCTGTAACACATCGGCGGCTTCTTTCTGCACCTGCGCTGTGGCTGCCGCGGCAGGCGCTGCCGTCGCGTTATCTGCTGCCCACACCGGAGAGGTACCCATCATGGTTGCCAGCAGGCTCGCCAGAATGACTTTTTTCATCGTTAACTCCTGATTAAAATCGGTAAGCATCACCAAACGCAGCCAGCTTAAAAAATATCGTAGTTATTGAGAATCAGAGCCCGGAATCGATATTGCGGGCCTTGTCTGACAGCTGTCAGACAAGGCGTATAAAGTGACCTCAGCACTCTTATTTACGCCTGGCGATGGCACGGCCTACTATTTTCCTCAGACCTTTCTTTTGGCCCGCTGAATAAAGCATGACGCATTATATTCAGCGTCAGGCCGGCAACCGGGATCTGCGGAGCAATTATGTTTATGTTTAGCCATTACACCTTAAATGCGTTTAACCCACGCGTCTTGATTCGATATAAACGGCATGCCGGCTTGATGGCCGCGCTGCTGTTTATCTGCGGGGCCTGTTGCCTGGCCTGGCCGCTGGTCGCCGGCTGGTATCTCGCCACGGTGACCGGCATGTTGTTGATGATCTGCGGCTTCTACTCACTGTACAGCCTGATTGTTTTCCGCCAGCAGCACTGGAAATCACGCCTGGTGGCGCTGATCTTCGCCATCGCCTGGATCGTGCTCGGCCTGAGCTTTGTCGTTAATCCTCTTAACGGCATGAGCAGCCTGGCCCTCTTATTCGGCTTTTTATTTGTTCTCGGCGGTATTTCCCGCATCGTCAACGGATGTCAAACCCGAAAACAAAGCGGCGCCGGCTGGAATATTTTTATCGGCCTGTTGGATTTACTTATCGCCTGCCTGTGGCTGGCCATGAATCCGCAGCAAAGCTGGATATTTATTACCGCCTTTATCGGCGTTGAAATGATATTTAGCGCCATCGGCTTGCTGGTCCTGCGCAATAAAATGAAGCACGCCCAGGCTTAAGCCCTATTTTGTCACTGGAGAAGAAAATGAATTTGCCTAAAGCACTCGTACTGACCGTAGCGGCCACCACATTCTGTCTGATGACCAGCCCGGCGTTCGCGGTACAGGAAACCACACCGCAGAATATGACCTGTCAGGAATTTATGGATATGAACCCGAAAAGCATGACCCCGGTGGCCTTCTGGGTAGTGAATCGCAACACCGACTTCAGCGGCGGGGACTATGTCGACTGGCATGAAGTCGAGACCGTCTCGGTGCCGAAAATGCTGCAGCAGTGCCACAAGAACCCCGCCACTAAACTCGGCGACCTCAACTCGGTTATTAAAAAATAAGCCTTCCCCCGGCGCTCGCCGGGGAAAGTTAACCTCGTTACCCGCCGTTATGCGGCGGGCCCCGTCACACTCATCGCTAGCGCATTCGCACGGCAGAGGATGGCCAATTTGGCCCACTGCGCGACGCGCTCAAACGCTACAGCAATCGTCTGTCGGACGCCCTGTTCTCCATGGCGCGTATCGAGAAGACTAGGCCTGATGCTTGCGCTTGAACTGGCTGGCGTCGATATCGTACTGCTTCATTTTGCGCCACAGGGTGGTGCGGCCAATATTCAGCAGTTGCGACATCTCCTGCACCCGCCCGCTGGTCACCCGGGCAGCGTGAATGATGGCCTCTTTTTCGATGGCGCTAAAGGTCAGGCTGGCCGGCAGCAGCGATGAGCCGCTATCGACCCCCGGCCGATCGGAAAAGAGATATTCCGGCAGGTTGCTTAGCCGAATGTGGCCGTTGTCGCTGCTGATGGCAATGTTCTCTATCACGCTGTTAAGCTCAAAATCATTTCCCGGCCACGAGTAGGCCACCAGTTGGGCCAGCGCGTCATCGTCCACTTTCAGCCGCGAAGAGAAACGCTTCTCCAGGCTCTTCAGCCGGTTATGCACCAGCGACGGGATGCTGTTGCGCCGGGCGCGCAGCGGGGGGATGACAATCTCGAAGGAGTGCAGCGCATAGTACAGCTGGCGGCTAAAGCGGTTCTGTTCCACCAGGTTGGCCAGATCGACGGTGGTGGTGGCGATCACCTTCACATCCACCGGGATCAGGCGGCGGGCGTCGAGGCGGGTAAGCACTCCCTGCTTAATCACCTGCAGCAGGGCCGACTGCAGCTCCGGCGCCAGATACTCAATTTTTTCCAGAAACAGGGTGCCGCCATTGGCCAGCTCAAGGCGGCTCAGGCGGCCATTTTCATCGTCAGTGGGGGCGCTGCCCATAAAGTCCTGGCCCAGCACGCTGTCGGCATACAGCTGGCAGTTGACGGCGATATAGGGGCCGCCCGCCCGCTCGCTTTCATTGTGGATGGCCTGGCTCAGCAGCTCTTTCCCCACCCCTTCTTCACCGCACAGCAGCACCGGGAAGCCGCCGCGCGCCGCCTGGCGGCCAAAGTGGATCAGCCGCCGGGTTTCCGGATCGTCGGCTGACATCTGCTCAAAGGTGTGGCTGACTTTGCCCAGCTGGCTGGTCATCAGCTGCCGCATCTGCTCCACCGGGTGCAGCAGCAGAATAAAGCTGTTGCCTTGCGCCTCGACGATCGGTTTTAAGGTGATCACCGCGTCGATAAACTGGTGCTGGCTTTCAAAGGTGACTTCAACGTGATTCAGGCCGCGGGCGTGTTTGATGGCCCGGCGCAGCAGCGCCGGAAGGGTCACCAGATCGGCGATATTTTTCCCCTGGCTGGCCTGGGCATCAAGATGCAGCAGTCTCGCCGCCTGAACATTGAGAAATTGCAGCACCCCCTGTTCGTTCCACGCCATCACCCCGTCGTCCATGCTCTCCAGCAGGCCGTACATCTGATTAAGGTGGCGGTTGGATTCCGCCAGCAGGCTGTCGGTGAGCAGGGAATTGCCCACCTCGCGGGCGATGGCCAGCGTCAGGGAAAGGTCGGCGCTGGACTGGTGCTCCACCAGACAGCAAAGCGAGATAGAGCCGAACAGGCGCCCGTGGTTATCGAACACCGGCGTCGAACAAAAGCTCCATGGCTGCAGGGCCTGCTTAAAATGCCGATCGCCGGCGGTGTTGATCGGCTGCCCCTGCATCGCGGCCAGCGACAGCGCGCAGGTGCCGATAATGCTCTCCGCGCAGTAGCTGCCGTCGCGAAACCCCAGGTCAGCCAGCTGCGCCAGCGTTTGCGGTTCGCCGCAGCGGCTCAGAATACAGGCGGTCTCATCAAGGATAAACAGCGCGCAGGGGCGACCGTCCATAAACTCCCAGGCGTCCTCCAGCGCCGCCTGACCGATGGTCAGCAGCGCGGTTTTACGCCGACAGATAGAGTCAAAAGTCAGGCCCTGGGCCTGGTGCGGCGTTTGCCAGGTTTCGCGCTGCATAAACTTGCTGCAGCGATGCCATGACTGGGCGATGACGGCAGAGACTGCCTTCCCGGTATCCTGAGTCTGAACAGTCATACTGTTTTCCGCGTTTTACCATAGAGAACCCCTCCGGCAGCCACTGCCAGAGGGGAGAAAGAGAAACCGCTGACCGGCGCCAGCGGTTTAGCCACCGCGAATTAACGCGCCAGCCACTGCTGGCCTAACAGATCGGCGGTGAGGATAGCGGCGTGCACGCTTTCCGGGGTCACCGCGAACGGCATATTGTGGATGGTCTCCCCTTCCGCGCAGGTGGCTTTTGCCACCGCGGCGATTTTCGCGTCGATCCCCTCTTTGACGCCCATCTGCGCGAGGGTCACCGGCAGGCCGACGCGCTGGCAGAAGCCCAGCACGGTTTCAATCTCGTCCATCGGGCTGTTCTGCAGCACCAGCTGCGCCAGGGTGCCGAAGGCCACTTTCTCGCCGTGATACAGGTGGTGACACTCTTCCAGAATGGTGAAACCGTTGTGGATCGCGTGGGCGGCGGCCAGGCCGCTACTTTCAAAGCCAATGCCGCTGAGGTAGGTGTTCGCCTCGATGATGCGCTCCAGCGCTTCGGTCACCACCCCGGCCTGCGCCGCCAGACGGGCCTTTTCGCCCTCCGCCAGCAGCGTATCATAGCACAGGCGGGCCAGGCTCAGCGCCGCCTCGGTGGACTGCCCCCCGGCCATGCTGGTGGCGCGCGCATCGTAGCAGGCTTTAGCCTCGAACCAGGTGGAGAGCGCATCGCCCATGCCGGAGACCAGCAGGCGTACCGGCGCTTTGGCGATAATCGCCGTGTCCATCACCACCATATCCGGGTTTTTCGGATAGATCAGATACTCTTCAAACTCGCCCGCTTCGGTGTAGATCACCGACAGCGCGCTGGTCGGCGCATCGGTCGAAGCGATGGTCGGGATCACCACCACCGGCAGCTTCTGGTAGTACCCGATCGCCTTCGCGGTATCGAGGGTCTTACCGCCGCCGATGCCGACCACGCCGCGGCAGCCCTGTTTTTGCAAAATCGCCATCAGGCGGTTAATTTCCGCATGGCTGCATTCGCCGTTAAACCGTTCCGCATGGCAGCGAATATCGTGACTCTGCAGGCCATTCACCACTTTCTCCCCCGCCAGCTTCATCACGAAGTCGTCAGCGATGACGAAGAAGCTCTCCGCCAGGTTTTTAGCATATTGACCGAACAGAACAGCAGCATCAGGACCCTGAAGATATTTGGCTGGAGATTGAATAACTTTTAGCATTCCTTTCACCCTCAAATAAGTGCGCATGTAGACATGATGAGCCCTGGCGTTATCCGCGCCGGCCGGTAAAGCGCGGCCTCAACGGAATGTACCGGAGCAGTGCGATCACTGTAGGGCCGGCAGGGAACAAAAAAATCTTTCGCCTTTTTGTTCTGATATGAAACACAGGTTAAATTTTTACGTTCCATATTGGAACAAAAAGCCCTGTTCTCCGTCAGGATTGCGATCCCGATCCGCTCCTCTGCCGCATAATTCCCCTACCATCCCCCTTTAGCGGCAGGCTTTTCCCGCGCAGCTGCGTGAAAATCAGCGAAAAATTTTTTCCGCCTACTGTGCCGGCTGCGATGACCGGGGCTTAAAGCAGGTGAAAAAAAGCGCGCCAGCTCGCATTTTCACCGTTTTCTCAGCAAAAACGTTCCATAAAGAAACAAAATAAGCAGGCGATGTTTCGTAATGAAACCCGATCGCCGGGGCATTCTTTTTTTCGTCCGCTCAGCCAGAATCATCATATCGCCAGGCACGCTGCACCGTCAGACGATACCCCTACGCGATGACCGCCTCCGCCAGCAGAGAGGCCGCATCGAACCTTCTCCAACGGAGCACTGAATAATGAAAAAGCTGATTAACCGTGTTGAAGATGTACTGAATGAACAATTACAGGGGCTGGCTAAAGCCCACCCGCAGCTTACCCTGCATCAGGACCCGCTGTACGTCACCCGCGCCGATGCGCCGGTGGCCGGCAAGGTCGCCCTCCTCTCCGGCGGCGGCAGCGGCCATGAGCCAATGCACTGCGGCTATATCGGCCAGGGGATGCTTTCTGGCGCCTGCCCGGGGGAAATCTTCACCTCGCCGACGCCAGATAAAATGTTCGAATGCGCGATGCAGATTGACGGCGGCGAAGGCGTCCTGCTGATTATCAAAAACTACACCGGCGACATCCTGAACTTCGAAACCGCCACCGAGCTGCTGCATGAGAGCGGCATTAAAGTCACCACCGTGGTGGTCGACGACGACGTGGCGGTGAAGGACAGTCTCTATACCGCAGGCCGCCGCGGCGTCGCCAATACCGTACTGATCGAAAAACTGGTCGGCGCCGCCGCCGAGCGCGGCGATTCGCTGGAGGCCTGCGCTGAACTGGGGCGCCGCCTGAATAATCTCGGCCACTCCATTGGCATCGCCCTCGGCGCCTGCACCGTACCGGCCGCCGGACAACCTTCCTTTACCCTGCAGGACGATGAAATGGAGTTCGGCGTCGGCATTCACGGCGAGCCGGGCATCGACCGCCGTCGCTTCAGCTCGCTGGACCAAACCGTCGATGAGATGTTCGATACCCTGCTGGAGAATGGCGCCTACAGCCGCACGCTGCGCCAGTGGGATACCGTCAAGGGCGCGTGGCAGGAAGTGAAGCAGAGCAAAACCGCGCTGCAAAACGGCGACCGGGTCATCGCGCTGGTCAATAACCTCGGCGCCACCCCGCTGTCCGAACTGTACGGTGTGTATCACCGTCTCGCCCAGCGCTGCGAAGCGTCCGGCATCATCATCGAACGCAACCTCGTCGGTAGCTACTGCACCTCGCTGGATATGGCGGGCTTCTCCATCACTCTGCTGAAAGTGGATGATGAGACGCTGGCGCTATGGGACGCCCCGGTTCATACCCCGGCGCTGAACTGGGGAAACTAAGGAGCACGACATGTCACTGAACAGAACGCAAATCGTCGACTGGCTGTACCGCTGCGGCGATATCTTCACCAAAGAGAGCGATTTTCTCACCGGCCTCGATAAAGAGATCGGCGATGCCGATCACGGCCTGAACATGCACCGCGGCTTCAGCAAGGTGGTGGAAAAGCTGCCGTCGATTGCCGATAAAGATATTGGCTTTATCCTCAAAAACACCGGCATGACGCTGCTCTCCAACGTCGGCGGCGCCAGCGGCCCGCTGTTCGGCACCTTCTTCATTCGCGCCGCGCAGGTCACTCAGGCTCACCAGAGCCTGACGCTCGACGAACTGTACCTGATGATCCGCGAAGGCGCGGACGGCGTCGTCAACCGCGGCAAAGCGGAGCCGGGGGATAAAACCATGTGCGACGTCTGGCTGCCGGTGGTGGACTCCCTGCGCCAGTCCAGCGAGCAGCACCTGTCGATCGCCGCCGCGCTGGATGCCGCCTGCAAAGCAGCGGAAGCCGGCGCCCACAGTACCATCACCATGCAGGCGCGCAAAGGCCGCGCCAGCTACCTTGGCGAACGCAGCATCGGCCATCAGGATCCGGGCGCCACGTCAGTGATGTTTATGATGCAGATGTTGGCCGCCGCGGCCAAAGAGTAAGGAAATCGCGATGGTAAACCTGGTTATTGTTTCTCATAGCGCCCGGCTGGGCGAAGGTGTCGGAGAACTGGCCCGGCAGATGTTAATCAACGACGGCTGCAAGCTGGCGATCGCCGCCGGGATCGACGACCCCGACAGCCCGATCGGCACCGACCCGATCAAGGTCATGGAAGCGATCGAATCCGTCGCCGACACCGACCACGTGCTGGTGATGATGGATATCGGCAGCGCGTTGCTCAGCGCCGAGACCGCTCTCGATCTGCTCGATCCGGCGATTGCCGCGAAGGTGCGGCTGTGCGCCGCGCCGCTGGTGGAGGGGACGCTGGCGGCCACCGTCAGCGCCGCCTCCGGCGCCGGGATCGACAAAGTGATCGCCGACGCCATGAACGCCCTGGAGACCAAACGGATCCAGCTGGGTTTACCTTCGCCAACCCCTGACGCCGCCCCGACGCCGACGCTTGCCGACGATGGCGACAGCAAATCGCTTGCGGTGGTCATACAGAACCACAACGGCCTGCACGTGCGTCCGGCGTCGAAGCTGGTCGCCGCGCTGGCAGGCTTTAACGCCGATCTGCTGCTGGAGAAAAACGGGAAGTGCGTCAAACCGGACAGCCTCAACCAAATCGCCCTGTTGCAGGTGCGACGCAACGACAAGCTGCGCCTGCTGGCCCGTGGGCCAGAGGCCGATGCGGCACTGGCGGCGTTTCAGGCGCTGGCCGCCGATAACTTCGGCGAATCGCCTGCGGCGCAACCGGCACCAGCCCCTGCCGCCTCCGGGCGCGTCGAAGGCATCGCGCTGCGCTATCCGCTGGCCCTGATCCAACCTGTGCGTCCGGCCGCCGCCGATGTCGCCCGCGAGCAGCAGCGACTGCGCCGGGCCATCGACCAGACGCTGGCGGAGCTCACCGCCCTGACCGAGCTGGCGGAGAATAAATTTAACGCCGACATCGCGGCGATTTTCGCCGGGCACCACACCCTGCTCGACGATGAGGATCTGTTTGATGCCGCCAACGATCGTCTGCTCACCGAGCCGTGCTCGGCGGAATGGGCGTGGCATCAGGTGCTGATGGAGCTCAGCCAGCAGTATCGCCAGCTGGATGACCCCTATCTGCAGGCGCGCTATATCGATATCGAAGATATTCTGCAGCGCACCCTGCGCCATCTGCAGGACGTTCAGGAGACGCTGCCGACGCCCGGCGAGCCGACCATTATTATCGCCGACAACATGTTCCCGTCGACCGTCCTGCAACTGGATGCCAGTCGCGTCAAAGGTCTGTGCCTGCGCGACGGCAGCGAACAGGCCCACGGCGCGATTATCGCCCGCGCGGCGGGGATCGCCTGGCTGTGCCAGCAGGGCGAGGCGCTGAACAGCGTGCAGCCCGGCGAGCCCATCGCGCTCGATATGCGCCACCAGCGCCTTATCCGCCATTAAATCCACTTTGACCGTTACCGCTCCGGAGGTCTGCCTCCGGAGGGTGAGTTTTCGCTTACTCTTCAGGAACCACTATGTCTCAATTCTTTTTTAACCAGCGCGCCAGCCTCGTCAACGACGTGATTGAGGGAACCATCATCGCCAGTCCGTGGAATAACCTCGCCCGGCTGGAGAGCGACCCGGCGATCCGGGTGGTGGTCCGTCGCGACCTGAATAAAAACAACGTGGCGGTGATCTCCGGCGGCGGCGCCGGCCACGAACCGGCGCACGTCGGCTTTATTGGTAAAGGCATGCTGACCGCCGCAGTCTGTGGCGATCTGTTCGCCTCGCCGAGCGTCGACGCGGTGCTTACCGCCATTCAGGCGGTGACCGGCGAGGCGGGCTGCCTGCTGATCGTAAAAAACTATACCGGCGACCGACTGAACTTCGGCCTGGCGGCGGAGAAAGCGCGCCGTCTTGGCTACAACGTGGAAATGCTGATCGTGGGCGACGACATTTCACTGCCGGATAACAAACAGCCGCGGGGCATCGCCGGTACGCTGTTCGTCCATAAGGTGGCGGGCTATTTTGCCGAACGCGGCTACAACCTCGCCACCGTTCTGCGCGAAGCGCGGTACGCCGCCAACCACACCGCCAGCATCGGGGTGGCGCTGGCCAGCTGCCATCTGCCACAGGAGGCCGACAGCGCGCCGCGCCATCAGGCCGGTCACGCCGAGCTGGGAATGGGCATCCACGGCGAGCCTGGCGCCTCCACCATCGCCACGCAAAACAGTGCGGACATCATCAACCTGATGGTGGAAAAACTGACCGCCGCCCTGCCGGAAACCGGCCGTCTGGCGGTGATGCTCAATAACCTCGGCGGCGTGTCGGTGGCCGAAATGGCGATCCTGACTCGCGAACTGGCTAACACGCCGCTGCAGGCACGCGTTGACTGGCTGATTGGCCCGGCCTCGCTGGTGACGGCCCTGGATATGAAGGGTTTCTCGCTGAGCGCCATCGTGCTGGAAGAGAGTATTGAGAAAGCGCTGCTGGCGGATGTGGAAACCGCCGGCTGGCCACGGCCGGTGCAGCCGCGGACAGTTAACATCATGCCCTCCACTCTCGCCAGCGCACGCGTCGACTTTACGCCCTCTGCCAACCCGCAGGTGGGCGATTACGTCGCGCAGGTGACCAGCACCCTCGTCGGGCTTGAAGATCATCTCAACGCGCTGGATGCCAAAGTGGGCGATGGCGATACCGGCTCCACCTTCGCCGCCGGGGCGCGTGAGATTGCCGACCTGCTGCAGCGCCAGCAGCTGCCGCTCAACGACCTGCCCACGCTGTTTGCGCTGACGGGCGAACGCCTGACGGTGGTGATGGGCGGCTCCAGCGGGGTATTGATGTCGATCTTCTTCACCGCTGCCGGGCAGAAACTGGAGCAAGGCGCCAGCGTGGCCGAGGCGCTGAACGCTGGTCTGGAGCAGATGAAATTTTACGGCGGCGCCGATGAAGGCGACCGGACAATGATCGATGCTCTGCAGCCGGCGCTGACGGCGCTGCTGGCCGAACCGGAGAACCTGCAGGCCGCTTTTGCCGCGGCGCAGGCCGGCGCGGATCGCACCTGCCAGTCGAGCAAAGCCGGCGCCGGACGAGCGTCCTATCTCAACAGCGACAGCCTGCTCGGCAACATGGACCCCGGCGCCCACGCGGTGGCGATGGTGTTTAAGGCGCTGGCGGAACGATAAGCCTCCCCGGTGGCGCTGCGCTTACCGGGGCAACGTCACAGCGCCGAAGGGTAGGTCGGGTAAGGCGTTAGCCGACACCCGACAAAAAACGGCACCGCGGTTAGCCCGGATAAGGCGCTACGCGCCGCTATCCGGGTTTTACCACGATGGCTTTTTACTTGCTGTGCCAGTACGCCTGCGAACGCACCAGCTGCTGATCGATGCTCTCATCTTCAAAGCGCGCCAGCAGCGATTTCACCACCGCGCCTTCGCCGGTCAGCCAGATGAAATAATCCTCCGCCGGCACCTTCACCTGCGCCAGACGCTCGGCGACGAACGCCGGATGGTGGCCCACCACCCACTCGATGTTAAAGCCGTCGAGGTTAGCCAGATAATCTTTATATGACGCATCGGCGATAGTGACGATGGCCGTCACCTGCGGCGTCACCGCCAGCTGACGCAATCCCAGCAGACGACGACGCAGCGCCGGCATACCGGACTCATCGCAGACATATAACTGCCAGGCGTAATCCTCCGGCACCACCAGCGAGCCGCGCGGACCGCCGATCACCAGCTTATCGCCCACTTTTGCCTCCAGCGCCCAGCGGCTGGCAATTCCGCCATCGTGGATAAAGAAGTCATACGCCAGCTCATGGCGTTCGGCATCGTACAGCGGCGTATAGTCGCGGGTAGCAGGCCGCACGCCCTCACCCCAGTCGATCCCCTCCTCGGTCACCTGCGGCGGGGCAAACGCCGCGCCCGGCTCCGGGAAGAAAAGCTTGGTGTGGTCGTCAAAGCCGCGGGAAACGAAACCTTCCAGCGCCTCGCCTCCCAGCACGATGCGCTGGAAGGCCGCGCCTGCGCGCTCCACGCGCAGCACCGTCAGCTCACGGAAACGCAGCTCATTGCGGACACGCTGCGGGTACTTGTCTGCTTTGGTTTTTGTCATCATCGATCGCCTTCGTGAACAGTAAATAGATATATCTAAACTCGATGCAAATGATAATGATTGCCATCTAAAAAGAATGCAAGTCTTTTTTTGATATAGTCAAAACAAACCGCATTAAAATACCAGCATCAAAAATAAAGAGATAAATATCAACAAATTAAAAAATAAATCACAACCAGCATTGCGAGAATTCATTTTTTAGATATAAATTAGATATATCAAAACATAGCAGGAGGTAACCATGCGACATCATCATGAAGACGGGCGTGGGCCGCGCGGGCGCCACGGTGACCCCAGCGAACACGGCGACCATGGCCGTCGCGGCGGCGGACGTCGCCAGCGTTTCTTTGGCCACGGCGAACTGCGGCTGATTATTCTGGACATCCTCAGCCGCAGCGCCAGCCACGGCTATGAGCTGATCAAAGAGATCGAAACCCTCACCCAGGGGAACTACAGTCCCAGCCCGGGGGTGATCTACCCGACGCTGGATCTGCTCCAGGACCAGGGTCTCATCAGCGTGGAAGACGACAACGGACGCAAAAAAATCGTCATCAGCGAAGAGGGGAAACAGCTGCACGCGGAGAACCAGGAGCATCTGGCCCATATCCAGGAGCGTCTGCAGGCGCGGATGGTCGGCTGCGAGCTGCGCCGCGATCCGCAGATGAAGCGCGCGCTGGAGAATTTCAAAGCGGTCCTCGACCTGAAAGTGAACCAGCAGGCCAGCAGCGCCGCCCAGCTCAAGCAGATCATCGGCATTATCGACCGGGCGGCGATGGAGATCTCCCAGCTCGACTAAGCCTCCTTGCTCACCATCAGCTGCCCCGCGCTGGGGCAGCCCGCACCACGACGGATCGTGCCGCTCAACGCCGCAAGGCAGAAAATCTCGTCAGCTCAGGAATAAAACGTGCCAATAATGGCGCCATGAGATTAAATTTTACACATTTCGTCTTTTACTTTGCATTTATCCCGATTTTCACCGCTTCTGCCGAACTGGCGTAATCCCTGCAATACTTAATCCAGTATCGTGTGATACGTCCGCCCCAGGAGCACATTTTGAACAGGTTACCTTCCAGCGCATCGGCTCTGGCCTGCAGCGCACACGCACTGAATCTCATTGAAAAGCGCACGCTTGACCATGAGGAAATGAAAGCACTTAACCAGGAGGTTAGAGAATACTTTAAAGAGCATGTGAATCCGGGGTTTTTAGAGTATCGAAAATCGGTCACAGCCGGCGGGGATTACGGAGCCGTAGAGTGGCAAGCGGGAGGGTTAAATACGCTTGTCGACACCCAGGGACAGGAGTTTATCGACTGCCTTGGCGGGTTTGGCATCTTCAATGTAGGGCACCGTAATCCAGTTGTGGTATCCGCCGTCGAGAATCAACTCGCGAAACAACCGCTTCACAGTCAGGAACTGCTGGACCCGCTACGCGCGATGCTGGCGAAAACCCTGGCGGCCTTAACGCCCGGCAAACTGAAGTACAGCTTCTTCTGCAACAGCGGTACCGAATCGGTAGAGGCGGCCATCAAGCTGGCGAAAGCCTATCAGTCGCCGCGAGGTAAATTCACCTTCATCGCCACCAGCGGCGCCTTCCATGGCAAATCGCTGGGGGCGCTGTCGGCCACCGCCAAGTCGACTTTCCGCAAACCGTTTATGCCGCTGCTGCCGGGCTTCCGCCATGTGCCGTTCGGCGATATCAACGCCATGCGCACCATGCTGAGCGAGTGCAAGAAAACCGGCGACGACGTCGCGGCGGTGATCCTTGAGCCGATTCAGGGCGAAGGGGGGGTGATCCTGCCGCCGACGGGGTATTTGCCGGCGGTGCGCAAACTGTGCGACGAGTTTGGCGCCCTGCTGATCCTCGACGAAGTGCAGACCGGTATGGGACGCACCGGCAAGATGTTCGCCTGCGAGCATGAGAACGTTCAGCCCGACATCCTGTGTCTGGCGAAAGCGCTCGGCGGCGGCGTGATGCCGATCGGCGCGACGGTGGCGACGGAAGAGGTCTTCTCGGTGCTGTTCGACAACCCGTTCCTGCACACCACGACCTTCGGCGGCAACCCGCTGGCCTGTGCGGCGGCGCTGGCGACCATCAACGTGCTGTTGACGCAAAACCTGCCGGCGCAGGCGGCGCAGAAAGGCGATATGCTGCTGGACGGTTTCCGCCTGCTGGCGCAGGAGTATCCGGACCTGGTGAATGAAGTACGCGGGAAAGGCATGCTGATGGCCATCGAGTTTGTCGATAACGAGATTGGCTACGACTTTGCCAGCGAGATGTTCAGACAGCGGGTGCTGGTCGCCGGGACGTTAAATAACGCCAAGACGATCCGCGTTGAACCGCCGCTGACGCTCACCCTTGAGCAGTGCGAGCAGGTGCTGAAGGCGGCGCGTAAGGCGCTGGCGGCCCTGCGCGTCTCGGTTGCAGAGGCGTAATTCACTGCCCCTCCCCCCGGCCCTCTCTCCATGGGAGAGGGCCGGGGTTACCTTCTCCTCTGGATTTCTCTCACACCTGCGGCAGCAGGCCGATAAAGCTGCGCTTCTGCCGCGGCTGCGACATCATCTCCTCCAGCTTTTCGACGCAGGCTAAATAGTGCGGGGTTTTCTTGTGCGCCAGCACCGCCTCATCGTCTTTATAGGCTTCGTAGATAAAAAAGCGGGTCTTCACTTCCGGATCCTGCAGGACATCAAAGCGCAGGTTGCCCGGCTCCCGCAGCGCGCCTTCGTGGTTGGCGCGAAATACCTCGAGAAACTCGTCGACCCGCTCCGGTTTGATATTGATCTCCACCAGCGTCACGTTCATTTCCGCTCTCCCTGTTTCTCTTCCTGCCAGAACTGGTACGCTTCGCGCGCGTTCAGATTCTCATGCACCACCTTTTTCACCGCCTTCAGCATCGCCCGTGGGGCGCTGGACTGGAAGATATTGCGTCCCATATCCACCCCGGACGCCCCCTGGTCGATCGCCCGCCAGCACATCTCCAGCGCCTCATGCTCCGGCAGCTTTTTGCCCCCGGCGATGACGATCGGTACCGGGCAGCTGGCGGTCACTTTCTCAAAACCGTCCTCAACAAAATAAGTCTTCACAAACTGCGCCCCCATTTCGGCGGCAATCCGGCTGGCCAGCGAGAAGTAGCGGGCGTCGCGGGCCATCTCTTTGCCGACGCCAGTGACCGCCAGTACCGGCATACCGTAGCGGTTGCCGGCGTCCACCAGTTTGATGATGTTATTGATCGACTGATGTTCGTATTCGCTGCCGATATAGACCTGCGCCGCCACCGCGCAAACGTTGAGACGCAGGGCGTCCTCCATCGCCACCGCCACGCATTCGTTGGAGAGTTCACTCAAAATCGAGTTACCGCCGGAGGCGCGCAGCACCACCGGTTTATTGGTCGCCGCCGGTACCTGACTGCGCAATACGCCGCGGGTACACATCAGCACGTCGGTCTCCTCGAACAGCGGCGCAATCGACAGGTCGATACGCTCCAGCCCGGTGGTTGGCCCCTGGAAGTAACCATGGTCGAAGGCCAGCATGACCGTGCGGTTGCTGTGCGGATTAAAAATGCGCGCCAGCCGCGACTGCATGCCCCAGTCCAGCGAGCCGCAGCCTTTCAGGGTGTACAGCGTGTTCTGCTGCGGGCGGTCGAGGCCGAAGTCCTTGCCCTCTTTGATATCATCTAAATCAGCCATCTCATCCTCCGTCAGAAGTCGTAGTTATTGATGTTCTCTTTGCTGAACACCACGCGCTCCGGTAGCAACACGATACCGTTGCCCTTCGCCTCATACTGGTAGCCCTGCACGCTGTTCGGTTCGACCTTCAGCGAGCCGATATCTTTCACCTCAACGCTATCGCCGACGTTAAGATCGCCCTTTTTCAGTAATCGATCGGCGACGTTAACCGCAATTTTGCCCTGCTGAACCACATCCCACAGACCAAAGGCTTTCACCGTGCCGCGCTCCACGTAGGGGCGCATCACATTGGGGGTACTAAAGCCGACGATCGCCACGCCCTGACGCTTGAGGTTCTCCGCCGCCTGCGCCGCCGCCGGCAACGCATTGGCATCCGGCGCGATAATGGCGTCGAGATCCGGATACGCTTTTAAGATCCCCTCGGCAGTTTGCAGCGATTTGGTGGCATCGTTATAGCCAAACTGGGTGGTGACGATTTGCCACTGCGGATGTTCTTTTTCGATTTTGGCTTTGGCTTCCTTCACCCACTGGTTCTGGTCGGTCACCGTCGGGCTGGAGTAGAAAAACGCCACTTTGGCAGCGGGCTTCGTCACCTGCTTTTCCGCCATCTCCACCAGCAGGCCGCCGAGCTGCTGCGGCGTGCCCTGATTGATATAGATGCTGCGGCACTCCGGCTTGGTATCGGAATCCCAGGTCAGGACTTTCACCCCGCGCTGCATCGCCCGCTTCAACGCCGGACACAGGCCGTCCGGTGAGACGGCTGAGACGATAATCGCGTTGTAGCCCTGGTTGACGAAGTTGTTGATAAGCTGCACCTGGCCGGAGACGCTGGGCTCGGTTGGGCCGTCATAGGTGACATCCACGCCCAGCGCTTTCCCCGCCTCTTTCGCGCCGTTGCCGCCGCTGGTAAAGAAGCCGACGCCGACCAGCTTAGGAATAAAGGCGATACGGTCCGCCGCTTGCGCGGTTGCCACGCTCATCGCCAGCGCCAGCGTGCTGACCTGCAGGATACGTTTTGTTTTCATTGTTGTGCTCCGATTGTTTTACGCGAGAAAAGACGCCGCCAGGTCGTGCGCACCCATTCACGGTGCAGGCTCAGCGAACGCCCCATCACCACCACAACCAACAGCGCCCCTGACAGCGCGCTCGACACCTGGTTGGGGATGCCGACCATCTGTAAACCCTGTTGCAGATACCCCACCAGCAATGCCGCCAGCGCGGTACCCAGTATCGATCCCGAGCCGCCGTAAATATTGGCCCCACCGAGCACCGCCGCGGTCAGCGCCGGCATCAGCAGGTCACGGCCTAAATCCGAACGCGCCGAGCCGAAATAGGAGACCATCACCAGCGCCGCGACCGCCGAGGCAATACCGACCAGGCCATACAGCACATACGGGATGCCGTTCACCGACAGCGCCGCATAGCGCGCGGCGCGCGGGTTTTGCCCGAGTAAAAAGAGGTGGCGGCCAAAGCGCCCGCGATGGGCCAGCAGCCAGAAGAGAAAGGTGATACCCGCGAACAGCACCAGCGGCAGCGGCAGCCCGCCCAGGGTTAAATTGGCGAAGGCGGTGAAGCTGTCGGGAAAGCCGCCGATCCCCTCATAACCGGTGGCGCCGGCCATGCCGGAAAGCAGCAGCGCGCCGCCGCCGTACAGATACAGCGTCCCGAGGGTGATCACCAGCGGGCTGATGCCGGTGTAGTGGATCAGCGCGGCGTTGATTAGCCCGCACAGCAGCCCCAGCAGCAACGTCAGCGACACCGCCAGCCACAGCGGCCAGCCCGCCTGGGTCATCACCCCGAGGGCGATGGCGCACAGTCCGATGGTCGAGCCCAGCGAAATATCGATCCCGCCGCTGATAATCACCAGCGTCAGCGGCAGCGCGACGATGCCGATGCAGATAAAGTCGCTGGTGCTAAAGAGCAGCATATTGAGATCCAGCATGCGCGGATTCAGCGCGCCGAACAGCAGGATTTCCACGACTAATAACGCCAGCAGCGCGCTTTCCCAGTTAAGCTTCAGCTTCATTTAAGCCACCTCTTTGCTTTTGCGTTCGGGAAAGCGGGCAACCTGTTTGCCCCCTTTGTTGCCGGGCTGGAAACGACCGTACTTCAGCGCCCGCTGATGGCGGGCCAGCGCCTGGCGCAGGCGGCCATCAAGCACCAGCACCCCGAGCAGCACCAGGCCGGCGATAAAGTCATTCCACCAGGCAGGAAGGCGGAACAGCACCAGCACGGTGTCGATTTGGGTGAGGAAAAAGGCGCCGAGAAACGCGCCGAGCAGCGTACCGGTGCCGCCGAGCAGCGATATTCCGCCCAGCACGCAGGCGGCGATGGCTTTCATCTCCAGGCCGCTGCCGGTCTGATTGGGCACAAAGCCAATCTGCGCGGCGAAGACGATCCCGGCGCAGGCCGCCAGCATACCGTTGAGGGTAAAAGCCAGCATCCGTGTGCGATTAACCGCCACGCCCAGCTGGCGGGCAGCGGCGAGGTTATCGCCAACGGCATAGAAATCACGTCCAGAGGCGGTGCGCGACAGCAGCCAGCCGCCCACCAGCAGCAGCGCCAGCACCAGCCAGCCCAGCGGCGAGACGCCGATAAACGCGGGCTCCGAAAGCGATTTCAGGCTGTCGGGCAAGCCTTCGATCCATTTCCCTCCGGTCCACAGCAGCATCACCCCGCGATACAACCCCAGCGTGCCGAGCGTCGCGACGATCGCCGGAATGCGCAGCCCCACCACCAGCAGGCCGTTAAAAGCCCCGGCCAGCGCGCCTATCGCCAGCGCGAAGGCGATCGCCGTCGCCAGCCCGTAGCCGTTGTTCAGCGCTACCCCAACGGCGATGGCGCTCAGGCCAACGGTGGAGCCCACCGACACGTCGATATTGCGGGTCAGCATCACCAGCGTCGCCCCCAGCGCCAGCAGGCACAGGATTTGTGAGCTGGCGAAAATCATCGCCAGCGTCTGCAGGCTGAAATAGGCCGGATTGAGCGCCACCAGCACGGCAAACAGCGCCACGATGGCAAAAAAGGCGCTCAGTTCGCGATTCTTGAATAACGTTTTCATGCCTGCCCTCCGAAGGCCAGGGTCATCATGCGATCGACGGTCACCGCCTGCCGCGCCAGCTCGCCGCTGTGGCGGCCCTGATGCATCACCAGCACCCGGTCGGCCAGACCGACGAACTCCTCCACATCGGAAGAGATCATCAGCACCGCCACATTTTGCGCGGCGACGCTTTTCAGCAGCTGATAGATATCGGCGCGGGCGGAGACATCCACGCCGCGCGTCGGCTCATCGACAATCAGCAGCAACGGATTAGCTTCCAGACAGCGCGCCAGCAGCACCTTCTGCTGGTTGCCGCCGGAGAGAGTGCGTACCGGCTGGTCGCCATCAGCCAGCTTGATCCCCAGCGCCCGGTGATAGCGCTCGACCACCGCCGCCTCCCGTTTCCCCTGCTGCCACCACGACGGCTGATTGAACATCACCGTGTTCCAGCGCACCGGCGCATCGAGAAACAGCCCGGAGACCTGGCGGTCTTCCGGCAGATAGACCAGCCCGCTGGCCAACCTGGCGCGGGTGCTCTCCTGACTAATCTCGCGGTTCTCCAGCCAGATCCTCCCGGCGCGCGGCGGACGCAGGCCGTATAAGGTTTCGGCAAATTCGGTGCGCCCGGATCCCACCAGCCCGGCAAGGCCGACGATCTCCCCGGCGCGGATCTCCAGACTGAGATCGATAAAACCTTCGCCAGTGAGATCCTCCACCCGCAGCACGGGAAAATCCTGCGCCTGGGTACGGCGGTTGCCCGGTAGCGCCAGCCACAGCTTTTGCGTGTCGCTCAGCGCATGGTCGCGGCTGGCCGGCGTCATGGCGCTGATAAGCTGTTGGTCGCCGTAGCCCGCCGTTTCGCCACTGAGCACCACTGCCCCGTCGCGCATCACCGACACATGGCTGGCCAGCTGGCGGATTTCCGGCAGTTTGTGCGAGATAAAGACGATCCCAACGTCCAGCGCCTGTAACGCGCGGATCTGGCTAAACAGTCTCTCGGTTTCACCCGGCGTTAAAGAGGCGGTGGGTTCATCCAGGATCAGGATCCGCGCCTCGCGCATCAGGCCGCGCAGGATCTCGACCATCTGTTGATCGGCCACTTCCAACGTGCTGGCGCTGGCATCGAGGTTGATCTGGCAGTTCAGCTGCTGCAGTTTTTCCTGCAGCCGCGCGTTGGTATCCGCCCGCTTCGGCAGACGAAAGAGAATGTTCTCGCGCACGCTGAGGTTGGGAAACAGCATTGGCTCCTGCGGCACCAGATAGATGCCCAGCTGGTGGGCCAGCGCCGGGTTAAGGCGCGCAAACGCGCGTTCGCCGATCGTCAGTTCACCGCTATCCGGGGTTTCGACGCCGGCGATGATCTTCATCAGCGTCGATTTACCCGCGCCGTTGCCCCCCATCAGCGCATGCACCTGGCCCGCGCATAGCGTAAAGTCGATGCCCTTCAGCACGGCAACGCCGGAGAACTGTTTGCGGATCTGGCGAGCTTCAAGCAGTGGCTTCATCGTCGCGCCTCGTTTGAACAAATGATTTTTAAATTTAATAATGTTCAAAAGCGTAGACGGTGAACTATATTTACAACCGTGCGAAGATCACAGTTTGGCGCTTTAGATCGTCCGGAAAAAAGCGGCCAGAGATGAAAGATCCGTTTTGCCAGTCGGCTCACACTTTCCGGCCGCGCAATAGCGAACATATGATCTAAATTTTTATAAGAGTTCAATTTATGAGCGAAAAACGCATTACGGAAGACCATCGCTATGCCGGGCTGGCGTTAGCCGAGGAAGAGCTGGTGGCGCGGGTGGCGTGGTGTTACTACCACGACGGCCTGACGCAAAACGACATCGGCGAGCGTTTGGGGCTGCCGCGGCTGAAGATTTCCCGCCTGCTGGAGAAAGGCCGCCAGTCCGGGGTGATCCGCGTGCAGATCAACTCGCGCTATGAGGGCTGTCTGGCGCTGGAAAGTGAACTCCAGCAGCGCTTTGGCCTCAAGATTGCCCGTGTGCTGCCGGCGCTCAACACCCCGCCGATGAATACCCGGCTGGGGATCGGTGCCGCGCAGTCGCTGATGGGCATTCTGCAACCGGGACAGCTGCTGGCGGTCGGCTTCGGCGAAGCCACCATGAGCTGCCTGCAGCATCTCAGCGGCTTTATCGGCTCGCAGCAGGTGCGACTGGTCACTCTCTCCGGCGGCGTCGGCCCCTATATGACCGGCATCGGCCAACTGGATGCCGCCTGCAGCGTCAGTATTATTCCGGCGCCGCTGCGGGTCTCGTCGGCGGAGGTCGCTGAGATCCTGCGCCGCGAATCCAGCGTGCGCGATGTGATGCTGGCGGCGACGGCAGCGGACGCGGCGGTGGTTGGCATTGGCGCTATCGATCAGCGGCGCGACGCGACCATTCTGCGCTCCGGCTATATCAGCGAGGGCGAACAGCTGATGTACGCCCGCAAAGGGGCGGTCGGCGACATTTTAGGTTATTTCCTGCAGGCCGACGGCCGGCCGGTAGAAGGACTGGAGATCCATCGGGAACTGCTCGGCGTGACCCTTGATGAGCTGGCGCAGCTGCCGACCATCGTCGGCGTCGCCGGGGGAGAACAAAAAGCGCAGGCGATTCATGCCGCTCTGATTGGCAAGCGCATTAATGGCCTGGTAACGGAAGAGACAACAGCACGCGCGGTGCTCGCACTGGCCTCCTGACGGCCCGGCGCCGCGCGACAACAGTGAGGCGCATGTCATGAGTTACCTGTTAGCGTTAGATGCCGGGACCGGCAGCATACGGGCGGTCATTTTCGATCTTAATGGCCGCCAGCT
Organism: Klebsiella sp. 54; assembly: GCF_018223875.1. Lineage (NCBI taxonomy): Bacteria > Pseudomonadati > Pseudomonadota > Gammaproteobacteria > Enterobacterales > Enterobacteriaceae > Klebsiella > Klebsiella sp. 54. The sequence continues at coordinate 149,359 of NZ_JAGRRA010000006.1, read as the reverse complement.
GGCGGTGGGCCAGGCCGAATGGAAACACCTGAGCGTCGATAACGTCCCCGGCTCGATGGAGTTCGACCTTACCACCAACTGGCAGCTGGCCTGCCAGTGCATTCGCCAGGCTCTCGACGCCGCCCGGCTCTCTGCCGCCGATATTCAGTCCGTCGCCTGCTGTTCGATGCGCGAAGGGATCGTCCTCTATGACCGCAACGGCGAGGCCATCTGGGCCTGCGCCAACGTTGATGCCCGCGCCAGCCGCGAAGTGGCGGAGCTTAAGGAGATCCACGACTATCGTTTTGAATCCGAGGTGTACGAGGTCTCCGGGCAAACGCTGGCGCTCAGCGCCATGCCACGCCTGCTGTGGCTGGCGCACCATCGTCCCGATATCTACCGCAAGGCGGCGACTATCACCATGATCAGCGACTGGCTGGCGGCGAAGCTTTCCGGCGAGCTGGCGGTCGACCCGTCAAACGCAGGCACCACCGGCATGCTCGATCTGTTCAGCCGCGACTGGCGTCCGGCGCTGCTGGATATGGCCGGGCTGCGCGCCGATATGCTCTCGCCGGTGAAAGAGACCGGCACGCTGCTGGGCGCCGTCACCGAAGCAGCAGCCCAGCAGAGCGGCCTGCGCGTCGGGACGCCGGTGGTGATGGGCGGCGGCGACGTGCAGCTCGGCTGCCTCGGGCTCGGGGTGGTACGCGCCGGGCAAAGCGCGGTACTCGGCGGCACTTTCTGGCAGCAGGTGGTCAATCTGCCGCAGGTGCGCACCGACCCGCAGATGAATATCCGCGTCAATCCTCACGTGATCCCCGGCATGGCGCAGGCGGAATCGATCAGTTTCTTTACCGGACTGACCATGCGCTGGTTCCGCGACGCCTTCTGCGCTGAAGAAAAGCTGATTGCCGAGCGTCTCGGCGTCGATGCCTATGCGCTGCTGGAGGAGATGGCCAGCCGCGTACCCGCCGGTTCCCACGGCGTGATGCCTATTTTTTCCGACGCCATGCACTTTAAGCAGTGGTACCACGCTGCGCCATCGTTTATTAACCTCTCCATCGATCCGGAGAAGTGCAATAAAGCCACCCTGTTCCGGGCCCTGGAGGAGAACGCGGCGATTGTCTCCGCCTGCAACCTGGCGCAGATTTCGCAGTTTTCCGGGGTGACTTTCGACAGCCTGGTGTTTGCCGGCGGCGGCTCTAAAGGCGCGCTGTGGAGCCAGATCCTCAGCGACGTCACCGGCCTGCCGGTGCGGGTACCGGTGGTCCGCGAAGCCACTGCCCTCGGCTGCGCCATTGCCGCCGGCGCTGGCGCCGGGCTGTACGGCGATATGGCCAGCGCTGGAGAAAAGTTAGTGAGCTGGCACCGCGAATTCAGCCCTAATCCGCAACATCGCGAGCTTTATCAGGAGATGATGAGTAAATGGCAGTCGGTGTATGCCGATCAGCTTGGTCTTGTCGATAGCGGGCTGACAACATCGATGTGGCAGGCGCCGGGTCTGGAACGCCGCCAGCGCGTTGCGTCTTCCCCGTCACCCTAACCACCGGTACCGATCCGCCTTTCTCCCTCTCCCTTTGGGAGAGGGCCGGGGTGAGGGGCAACGCTTCGCCGTTCTTTGAATCCCATCACAATCACCGCACTCCCCTTTTCCCTTTTTCTCCACGACGGCTAAATTAGTAACTCATCCGACCACATAACAATAATTTTACATTGGAAGCCATTATGAGCCGCTATCCGTCGCTTTTCGCCCCGCTTGAGCTGGGCTTCACCACCCTTAAAAACCGCGTGTTGATGGGCTCCATGCATACCGGTCTGGAAGAACTGCCCGACGGCGCGCAGCGGTTAGCGGCCTTTTACGCCGAGCGCGCGCGTCACGGCGTGGCGCTGATCGTCACCGGCGGCATCGCTCCCGCCCCGTCCGGGGTGACCATGGCCGGCGGCGCGGTGCTCAACGATGCCAGCCATCTGGCGCATCATCGCCAGATCACCGACGCGGTACATCAGGAAGGCGGTAAAATCGCCCTGCAGATCCTGCACACCGGGCGCTACAGCTACCAGCCCGCGCTGGTCGCCCCTTCGCCTCTGCAGGCGCCGATAAACCGGTTCACCCCTCATGAGCTGAGCCACGACGAGATCCTCACGCTGATCGATGATTTTGCCCACTGCGCCCAGCTGGCGCGGGAAGCGGGCTATGACGGCGTCGAGGTGATGGGCTCTGAGGGCTATCTGATTAACGAATTCCTCGCCGCGCGCACTAACCAGCGCAGCGATCAATGGGGCGGCGATTACGCGCGCCGTATGCGATTCGCCGTTGAAGTGGTCAAGGCCGTGCGCCAGCGCGCCGGTCACGATTTCATTATCATCTACCGCCTATCGATGCTCGATCTGGTCAACGACGGCAGCACGCTGGCGGAAGTCACTGAACTGGCCAAAGCGATTGAAGCGGCGGGAGCGACCATCATCAACACCGGGATCGGCTGGCACGAAGCGCGCATTCCAACCATCGCCACGCCGGTACCGCGCGGCGCCTTTAGCTGGGTCACCCGCAAGCTGAAAGGCGCGGTGTCGATCCCGCTGATCACCACCAACCGCATCAACGATCCGCAGGTCGCGGAGGATATTCTCGCCCGCGGCGATGCCGATATGGTATCGATGGCCCGCCCGTTCCTCGCCGACGCCGAATTTATGTCAAAAGCGCAGAACGATCGTGCCGATCAGATCAACACCTGCATCGGCTGCAACCAGGCGTGTCTCGATCGGATCTTCGTCGGCAAAGTCACCTCCTGTCTGGTCAACCCGCGCGCCTGTCATGAAACCCTGATGCCGGTCCTGCCTGCCAACGCGCCTAAACGGCTGGCGGTGGTCGGCGCCGGGCCGGCCGGTCTGGCCTTTGCCGTTAACGCCGCCGCCCGTGGCCATCAGGTCACGTTGTTCGATGCGCTGCCGGAGATCGGCGGCCAGTTTAATATCGCCAAACAGATCCCTGGCAAAGAGGAGTTCCACGAGACGCTGCGTTACTACCGCACCATGCTCGATCTTAACGGCGTCGATCTGCGCCTGAACACCCGCGTTACGGCAGATGATCTGCTGGCTTTCGATGAGACGATCCTCGCCACCGGTATCGCCCCGCGCCTGCCGGCGATCGCCGGGATCGATCACCCCAAGGTGCTCAGCTACCTGGATGTCTTGCGCGACAAAGCGCCGGTTGGCGCGAAGGTGGCGATCATCGGCTGCGGCGGCATCGGCTTCGACACCGCGATGTACCTAAGCCAGTCGGGCGTGGCCACCAGCCAGGATATCGGCGAGTTCTGCCGCGAATGGGGTATCGATACCAGCCTGCAAACGGCGGGAGGGCTGAGTCCTGAGGGCCCGCAACTGAGTCAAAGCCCGCGACAAATTGTGATGCTGCAGCGCAAAGCGAGCAAACCGGGCGAAGGGCTCGGCAAAACCACCGGCTGGATCCATCGCGCGACGCTGCTGGCGCGCGGCGTGAAAATGATCCCGGGGGTCAGCTATGAGAAGATCGATGATGAGGGGTTACATGTGACTATCGGCGGTGAACGCCAGCTGCTGGCGGTGGATCATGTGATTGTCTGCGCCGGTCAGGAGCCGCGCCGCGAGCTGGCGGAACCGCTGCGCGAGGCAGGGAAAACGGTGCATTTGATCGGCGGCTGCGACGTGGCGGCGGAGCTGGATGCGCGCCGGGCGATTGCCCAGGGCACGAAGCTGGCGCTGACGATTTAGCCGTGTCCCGGGGGCGGCGCGATGCGCCTTCCCCGGGCTACCACGATAATCCCGCACGCTAGCCCGGCTAAGGCGACAGCCGCAAGCCGGGTAAACTGCGACAAGCATCAGCGCTGCTTACGCACCTTGGTCGCTTTCAAAATGACGAACTTATTGTTCGTCGCAATCGTCGTGCAATTACCAAACGCGCGCTTCAGCTTACGGAAGTAATCGAGGTGGCGGTTGCCGACGACGTACAGCTCGCCGCCGTATTTCAGGCTGCGGCGGGCGTCGTTAAACATCTGCCAGGCAATATGGTCGGTAATGGCGTGCTGCTGATGGAACGGCGGATTGCACAGGATCGCCGTAAAGCGGTCCGGCTCAATGCCGGAGAGCGAGTTGTTGACCATAAATTCACAGCGGTCGATATCGTCCGGCAGGTTGTGCTCGACGTTCAACCGGCTGGAAGCCACCGCCATGTGCGACTCATCGGTGAACATGACCCGCGCGTTCGGGTTCTGCGCCAGCGCCTGCAGGCCAATCACCCCGTTGCCGCAGCCGAGATCGGCGATCTCGCCTTCTAAATTTGACGGTAAATGCTGCAGGAAGAAGCGCGCGCCGATATCCAGACCGCTGCGGGCAAAAACGTTGGCATGGTTGTGGATGGTCCACGGCGTGCCGTCCAGCTTCCAGCTGTAGGTTTGCGGCGCATCGGCCAGCTCAGGGGCGGTGAAAACGCAGTGGATCAGACGCGCTTTTTTCCATGCCAGCGAGGTGGTGGTGGTACCGAGAATTTTTTCAAACAGCGCCAGCGTCGAGTTATGCACATCGCGGGCTTTCGCCGCGGCGATAATACGGGTTTCCGGCGTCACCACTTGGCGCAGGGCGCGCAGCTGCTGTTCCAGCAGCGCCAGCTGCTTTGGCACCTTAATCAGCACCAGCGCCGGCGCGGCCGGCAGCGGGCTCAGGCTATCCTGAAAGCGCACGCTCTCTTCATCAATGCCGTTCATCCGCAGGTTGTGGCGGGTCGCCAGCTCGGAAATAAAGGAATCGTTGATGCTGACGGGGTTGCGCTCCGCCAGCGCGCAGGCGAGCGCGCCGAAGCCGTCGTTGAAGATGAGCGTCAGGCCGTCGACGTCATTCACCTGTTGCAGCAGATATTCATCCGCCGCTTCCCACGCCTGAAGCGCTTCTTCTTCAGCGTTAGGTGGGAACCGCTCTAATGTGAATAACTCACCGTTTAACTCTGCCTGGCTCATCGCCTCTCCGCCTCCGGAATAGTAAAACCCGCGAGTTTATACGCAAATCCTGTCCAGTTGAAGAGAGATCGCTGATCATCGCCGCTCAGCGTAGATCGCCCTCGTCATCGGCTTGCAGCAGCGTTATCGACGCGCGGGCACCGGGCATCAGCTGCTGCAGATAGCCTACCAGCCGCTCTCCCGCCTCTTGCAGGGCCGACAACGGCATCGCCGGCAGGCTTTCGAGAATAAACCACATCGTCTGCGCGCCGCTGTCCAGCCGGGTACGTACGCCCTGTCGCCAGTTCCAGCGTCGGCAGGTTACGCCTATATCATCCCGCCAGATGACTTCGCCCGGCTCCGGATATTCCACCACCGGCTCCGCCGATTTTAGCGTATCGAATGGCTCATCGCCGCGGGCAATGGCCAGCCGCGGTTCGCCACGGTAGGCGGCCAGATTTTCCCCACCGACCGGGACGGCATAGCGAATGCTGATCGCGTTGTAGATATCCACTACCGGATCGATGGCCGGCAGGCTCCCCTCTTTCAGCACCCGCTTGCGCAGCGCCTGCGCCGAACAGGGGGTACGTTTCGCCTTCGCGCCGAAGGCGCTGAACGCTTCATCCCATGCTGCCAGGTGCGCTTGCGCCCAGGGCACATCATCCTGCTGCACCGCCTGGCAGGCCTCGGCCAGCGCCTGTTCCGCGACGGCGGGATTGGCCACCGGCGCGCTCTCCACCACAATACTTAATGCCCGAAAGCCCGGCGCCAGGCGGCTGACCGCAGATTCGATTGACGGCGTTACGCTACGCATTCGATAATCCTGTAATGACCAATTTGTTTCATCATAGTGACCAATGAACGTAAAAGTCAATATAACGACCGATTCAGGATCTGATGTCGACCAGGTAAGTCGCGCCGTCGCCACGCGGCTGAAGGCCTACCGTAAAGCGAAAAAAATGTCGCTGGACGAGCTGTCGCGCCGGGCCAGCATCAGCAAAGGCATGCTGGTCGAGATGGAAAAAGAGGCCGCCAACCCCAGCATTGCGATCCTCTGCAAACTCGCCGCCGCGCTGGGCGTCTCGGTGGCGGATATTGTCAATGTGGCTAGCGAACCCGCGTTGCATATTATTCCCGCCGAGCAGATCCCCACCCTCTGGCAAGGGCCGCTGGGGGGCAGCGCCAGGCTCCTCGCCGGCACCGCCGGGCCGAATATGATAGAGCTGTGGCGCTGGGAGATGCAGCCCGGCGAAGCCTTTACCTCGCCCGGCCATCCGGCGACGACCTTCGAGCTGCTGCACGTGGAAGCCGGCGCGCTGACGCTGACGCTTGGCGAGACCTGCCGCACGGTGGCGGCCGGGGAATCCGCGGTGGCCCGTACCGAAACAGAGCACGGGTACCGGAATGCGGGACCCGCGCCGCTGGTCTTTACCATGACCGTGGCTGAACTGCCCTCCTGACAGACATAATGATAAGACGATGACAAAACTCATTTATTTACAGGGCTATCCTGAATCGCTGCTGGCGCAGGTGACCACGTTAATCGAGCAAGACCGCCTCGGCGAGGTGCTGCAAAAGCGCTATCCGCATGGGCACGACGTTAACAGCGATAAAGCGCTATATCAGTACACCCAGGATTTGAAAAACCGCTTTCTGCGCGGCGCGGCGCCGATCAACAAAGTGATGTATGACAGTAAGATCCACGTGCTGAACAATGCGCTCGGCCTGCATACCGCCATTTCCCGCGTTCAGGGCGGCAAGCTGAAAGCCAAAGCGGAGATCCGCGTGGCGACGGTATTTCGCGACGCGCCGGAGGACTTTTTGCGGATGATCGTGGTCCATGAACTGGCGCATCTGAAAGAGAAGGAGCACAACAAAGCCTTCTACCAGCTGTGCTGCCATATGGAGCCGCAGTACCACCAGCTGGAGTTCGACACCCGCCTGTGGCTGACGCACCTTTCGTTAAATCGTTCTGCGTAGTCACGCACTGGTTTTGTCATGGGGGCATGATAGAGTGACGACAGGTTCCCTTTAATGGAGTTCGTCACCGTTTATGATACGTTTCGCAGTTGTTGGCACAAACTGGATCACTAAGCAGTTTGTCGATGCCGCCCATGAAACCGGCAAATATAAACTTACCGCCATCTACTCCCGCAGCCTCGAACAGGCGCAAGCCTTCGCCAATGACTATCCGGTCGAGCATCTGTTTACCTCGCTGGAGTCGCTGGCGCAAAGCGACGCCATTGACGCGGTGTATATCGCCAGCCCGAACTCCCTGCACTTCCCGCAGACGCGGCTGTTCCTGAGCCACAAAAAGCACGTCATTTGCGAAAAACCGCTGGCGTCGAATCTGCAGGAGGTCGAGGCGGCCATCGCGGTGGCGAAAGCCAACAACGTGGTGCTGTTTGAAGCCTTCAAAACCGCCAGCCTGCCCAACTTTCTGCTGCTGAAGGAAACCCTCGGCAAAGTGGGTAAACTGCGTAAAGCTTTCATTAACTACTGCCAGTACTCTTCGCGCTACCAGCGCTACCTCGACGGCGAAAACCCCAACACCTTTAATCCGGCGTTCTCCAACGGTTCGATTATGGATATCGGCTTCTATTGCCTGGCGTCCGCTGTGGCGCTGTGGGGCGAACCGCGGGCCGTTCATGCCACCGCCAGCCTGCTGGACAGCGGCGTGGACGCCCAGGGCACCGTGGTGCTGAGCTATGACGACTTCGACGTGACGCTGCATCACTCCAAGGTGAGCGACTCGGCGATCCCCAGCGAAATTCAGGGGGAAGAGGGGGTACTGGTGATCGAAAAAATCTCCGAGTGCCAGAAGCTGGCGTTTGTGCCGCGCGGCGGCAAAGCCCAGGACCTGACGCAGCCGCAGCATATCAATACTATGCTGTATGAGGCGGAGACCTTCGCGCGGCTGGTGGAAACAGAGGATGTCGACCATCCGGGCCTGGCTGTGAGCCGTATCACGGCGAAACTGTCGAGCGAAATTCGTCGCCAGACCGGGGTGATCTTCCCGGCCGATACGCAGCCGCTGGCGTAAAAGAGTGTAAAGGCCCGTCTGGCCGCCATTGACGAAAACCGCCTCGTGACATATTTTGTTACGAGCAAAGGGGAGTAACTTCCTTGCCGGCCGATCGTCATTACGATGCGTGTAATACCGCATCCGGTCGCCGGGCAATCACCAAAGCCCATCGCGATGAACTTTGGTTGTTGTAAGTGAGACCTTGCCGGAAGGCGAGGTCTATGCATAAAAGCGCAGCGGCTGCCGTCTTCCGACGTCAGCCGTTTTTGTTTTTATGTAAGGAATATCAAATGAATACTGTCGGCACGCCGTTGCTATGGGGTGGATTCGCTGTCGTCGTCGCGATCATGTTGGCGATCGACCTGCTGCTTCAGGGACGACGCGGTTCGCATAGCATGACCATGAAGCAGGCCGCTGGCTGGTCTATCCTCTGGGTCACACTTTCTCTGTTGTTCAACGCCGCGTTCTGGTGGTATCTGGTGCAAACCCAGGGCCGCGCCGTCGCCGATCCGCAGGCCCTGGCCTTCCTCACCGGTTATCTGATTGAAAAAGCGCTGGCGGTCGATAACGTCTTCGTCTGGCTGATGCTGTTCAGCTACTTCGCCGTGCCGCCTGCTCTGCAGCGCCGGGTGCTGGTGTATGGCGTCCTCGGGGCGATTGTTCTGCGCACCATTATGATCTTCGCCGGCAGCTGGCTTATCTCCCAGTTCGACTGGCTGTTGTACGTCTTCGGCGCCTTCCTGCTGTTTACCGGCGTGAAGATGGCGCTGGCGAAAGAGGACGATTCCGGCATCGGCGACAAACCGCTGGTGCGCTGGATCCGCAGCCATCTGCGAATGACCGATAAAATCGAGAGCGAGCGCTTCTTCACCCGTAAAAATGGGGTGCTGTTCGCCACGCCGCTGCTGCTGGTGTTGATTCTGGTCGAGCTGAGCGATGTGATATTCGCCGTCGACAGTATCCCGGCGATCTTCGCGGTCACTACCGACCCGTTTATCGTGCTGACCTCGAACCTGTTTGCCATTCTCGGCCTGCGCGCCATGTACTTCCTGCTGGCGGGGGTCGCTGAGCGCTTCTCGATGCTCAAATATGGCCTGTCGGTGATCCTGGTGTTTATTGGCGTGAAGATGCTGATCGTCGACTTCTACCATATCCCGGTCGCCATCTCGCTGGGGGTCGTGGGCGGCATCCTGACCGTCACGCTGTTGATTAACGCCTGGGTCAACAAGCAGCACGACAAGCAGCGCAAACTGCCTGAATAACCTGCCTGGCGCGCCGTCGGCTCCCGCTGGCGGCGCGGTAATCGGCTATAGCAGACCTTCTCATAACGAGAATGCCTGCTCATGTCACAATTATGTTACTGCGTAGTTAAAAAATAAGATCCAGATTAAAATCACAGTATTTTACGCTTCCCGCCAGGCTTTCTTTCCGTATACTCGGCTATGCAAACATCTATTTACATCCTGACATAAACGTAACAAATAATACGTGGCTGGGATGGCTTGCTACATCACTGGAAGGAATGAATTATGACAACACGCACTCCCCCATCAGGGTGGCTCTCCCGCCTGGCGCAAGGCAGCCTGGTGAAACAAATTTTAATCGGCCTGGTGCTTGGCGTGCTGCTGGCGCTGGTCTCTAAGCCAGCGGCTATCGCCGTCGGCCTGCTGGGGACCCTGTTCGTCGGCGCGTTAAAGGCGGTAGCGCCGGTGCTGGTATTGATGCTCGTCATGGCCTCGATCGCCAACCATCAGCACGGACAAAAAACCAGTATTCGCCCTATTCTGTTTCTCTATCTGCTGGGCACCTTTAGCGCGGCGCTGACCGCGGTGTTGTTCAGTTTTCTCTTTCCGTCGACTCTGCACTTAACCACCGCCGCCGACAGCATCACGCCGCCGTCGGGGATTGTTGAGGTGCTGCGTAGTCTGCTGATGAGCATGGTGTCCAACCCGGTCGACGCCCTGCTGAACGCCAACTATATCGGTATTCTGGTGTGGGCAGTGGGGCTTGGCTTCGCCCTGCGCCATGGTAACGACACCACGAAAAACCTGATCAACGATATCTCCCACGCGGTGACCTTTATCGTTAAAGTGGTGATCCGCTTTGCGCCGCTGGGGATCTTCGGCCTGGTCTCTTCCACCCTGGCGACCACCGGTTTTGAAACGCTGTGGGGCTACGCCCAGCTGCTGCTGGTACTGGTGGGCTGTATGCTGCTGGTGGCGCTGGTGATTAACCCGCTGCTGGTGTTCTGGAAGATTCGCCGTAACCCCTATCCGCTGGTGCTGACCTGCCTGCGCGAAAGCGGCGTCTACGCGTTTTTCACCCGCAGCTCCGCCGCCAATATTCCGGTGAATATGGCGCTATGCGAGAAGCTGAACCTGGATCGCGATACCTATTCGGTCTCCATTCCGCTGGGGGCGACCATCAATATGGCGGGCGCGGCAATCACGATTACCGTGCTGACGCTGGCGGCGGTCCATACGCTGAACATTCCGGTGGATCTGCCGACGGCGCTGTTGCTGAGCGTGGTCGCTTCGCTGTGCGCCTGCGGCGCCTCCGGCGTGGCGGGCGGTTCGCTGCTGCTGATCCCGCTGGCCTGTAATATGTTTGGTATTCCGAACGATGTGGCGATGCAGGTGGTTGCCGTCGGCTTTATCATCGGCGTGCTGCAGGATTCCTGCGAAACCGCGCTGAACTCCTCCACCGACGCCCTGTTTACCGCCGCCGCCTGCATGGCGGAAGACGACCAGCTGGCGAAAAACGCCCTGCGCAGTTAATGCCTTTCCCCTCCGCTACCGCGCGGAGGGGCTCTCTTCCTGCACCGCGTTTTCAACCCTGAACGGATCGATACCCCGCTTTTGCATCCGGCGGAAGCGAATGATATTCAGGCCGTTGACGATCAGGAAACTGCCTTCAATCAGCGTCCCGCCAATCGAACCCAGCCACAAGTTATGCGTCACCCAGCAGGCGGTGGAGCACCACATCACGCAGCGGACGGTCAGCCCTTTACAGCGAAACAGCGCCCAGGTGCTGGCGACAGTGCCAATAATCGGCAGCAGCTCCATAGCATGCTGCAGCTTGCCAAGGCCGAGGATCAACGTCAGCAGGATAAAGACTGTCATCACCCACAGGCTGCGGGTGCGCAGGGAAATGACCGTGCGGAGCGCATTAAGCCCGGCGCTCATCCCGGCAGGCGCGGCGCCCATCAGGAAAAAATGGACGCCGATAACGGCGCTATAGACCGCCAGCTGAAGCCTGAAGCGACGTTCGTCGCGGTTGATAAAGGTGGTAATGCCGATAAGAAAGGCGATAACGCCGACGCCCTGAGCCAGCCAATACGCGGTCATGAAAGCTCCCTGAGAGAAAAAACAAACGGCGCTTCACAGGCTGAAACGCCGCTGCTGCTTACCCGATGACGCTGCGCTATCAGGCCAATGCGCGATCAACGCCGCCCGGGCGCCAATATGAATGCGCCTTTACAGGGTAACACCGCTTTTAAAGATGGCCAGCTCGCGGAAGTCATTCTGCTCATTACAGGTCGGTTTGCCGTTGGCGAAAGCCACAATGGTATCCACGAACTCCTCCAGCAGCTGTGGCATCGCTTTGCCGTGGATCAGCTGTCCGGCATCGAAGTCGATCCAGTGCTTTTTCTTTGCCGCCAGCTCGCTGTTGGTGGCGATCTTCACCGTCGGCACAAAGCCGCCGTACGGCGTGCCGCGGCCGGTACTGAACAGCACCATATGGCAGCCGGCGCCGGCCAGCGCGCTGGTGGCGACGGCATCATTGCCTGGCGCGCTCAGCAAGTTCAGACCATGAACTTTCAGACGTTCGCCGTAGCGCAGGACATCCACGACCTGGCTGGAGCCCGCTTTCTGGGTACAGCCCAGCGACTTATCCTCGAGGGTGGTGATCCCCCCGGCCTTGTTGCCCGGCGAGGGGTTTTCGTAAATAGGCTGGTCGTGCGCGATAAAGTACTGCTTAAAGTCATTGACCATAGTCACCAGCTTGTCGAAGGTCGCTTCGTCGCGGCAGTGGCTCATCAGCAGCTGTTCAGCGCCGAACATCTCCGGCACTTCGGTCAGCACGGTGGTGCCGCCGTTGGCGATCACATAGTCTGAGAAGCGCCCCAGCATCGGGTTGGCGGTAATGCCGGACAGGCCGTCAGACCCGCCGCACTCGAGGCCAAACTTCAGCTCGCTCAGCTTACCCGGCTGACGTTTATCCTGACGCATCACGTCATACAGCTGGTGGAGATGCGCCACTCCCGCCTCCACTTCATCGTCCTGATGCTGACAAACCATAAAGTGCACGCGCTGCGGATCATACTCGCCCAGCGTTTCGCGAAAGGCCTCCACCTGGTTGTTTTCACAGCCAAGGCCCACCACCAGCACCGCCCCGGCGTTCGGATGGCGAACCATATTCTGCAGCATGGTGCGGGTATTGAGGTGATCGTCCCCGAGCTGCGAGCAGCCATAGGTATGGCTGAAGAGATGCACTCCATCGATGTCCTCAGCGCCGTTTGCCTCTTTCAGAAAACGGTTCTGCATCTGGCGGGCCATGGCGTTGACGCAGCCGACGGTCGGCAGGATCCACAGCTCATTGCGCACGCCGACGTCACCATTGGCGCGACGATAAATCTGCACGTCGCGATCCGCTGGCTGCGGCGGTTGGGCAACCTGCTCCGGTTGATAGCGATACGCGTCAAGGTCGCTGAGATTGGTGCGCGTATTGTGCGCATGGACATGCTCGCCCGGAGCGATATCCGCCAGCGCATGGCCAATCGGCAGCCCATACTTAACGACGTTTTCCCCTTTCGCGATAGCGCGCAGTGCAAACTTGTGTCCGCGAACGATATCCTGACCGAGGGTGACCGGGTCATTGTCGATCGTCACCACGCTACCGGCCGTCATATCCGCCAGCGCGACCGCGACGTTATCCTGCGAATGGATTTTGATGTATTGCATATCAACCGACCTCTGGTCTTAGTTCAGTTCAATGGCGAAATAGTCACGCGCATTGTTAAAGCAAATGTTTTTCACCATCTCGCCCAGCAGCGCGATATCCGCAGGCGCTTCGCCGGCGGTCACCCAACGGCCGATCATCTGGCACAGAATGCGGCGGAAGTATTCGTGGCGCGTGTAGGAGAGGAAGCTGCGGCTGTCGGTCAGCATCCCGACAAAGCGGCTCAGCAGGCCGAGCTGCGCCAGCTGGGTCATCTGCCGCTCCATGCCGTCTTTCTGATCGTTGAACCACCAGCCGGAGCCGAACTGCATCTTGCCCGGCATCCCTTCGCCCTGGAAGTTACCGATCATGGTGCCCAGCACTTCGTTATCGCGCGGGTTCAGGCAGTAGAGAATGGTCTTCGGCAGCAGGTTCTCTTCGTTCTGCTTGCTCAGCAGCTTAGACAGCTCTTCAGCCATTGGACGATCGTTGATCGAGTCGAAGCCCACGTCCGGGCCTAACAATTTGAACTGACGCAGGTTGTTATTGCGCAGCGCGCCGATGTGGTACTGCTGCACCCAGCCGCGACGAGCATACTCTGCGCCGAGGAACACCAGCACCGCGGTTTTGAACTGCGCCACTTCCCGTTCGCTAAGGGTTTCGCCAGCCAGGCGACGCGCCAGAATGGCGTCCAGCTCGGCATCGGTCGCTTCCGCAAACAGCACTACGTCCAGGGCGTGGTCGGAGACTTTGCAACCGTGAGCGGCAAAATGGTCCAGACGTTTGGTCAGCGCGCTTTGCAGGTCAGCAAAACGGCGAATATCGGTGTCGGACACTTCACCCAGCTTAGCCATATAGTCATTGAAGGTCGCCTGCTCGATGTTGAACGCTTTATCCGGGCGCCAGCTCGGCAACACCTTGATATCAAATGAAGTGTCTTTGGCGACAACCGCATGGTGTTCCAGGGAATCAATCGGATCGTCGGTGGTGCCGACCATCTTCACGTTCATCTGCTTCATGATCCCGCGGGCGGAGAAGGCGTCTTGCGCCAGTAACGCATTGCACTGTTCCCAGATCTCATCGGCGGTGGAAGGTGACAGCAGCTTACCTGTAATACCAAATGGGCGACGCAGCTCTAAATGGGTCCAGTGGTATAACGGGTTGCCAATCGTGTGAGGCACGGTAGCTGCCCAGGCGTCAAATTTCTCGCGATCGGAGGCATCACCGGTACACAGACGCTCCGGCACGCCGTTGGTGCGCATTGCGCGCCATTTGTAGTGATCGCCTTTCAGCCAGATGTCATACAGATTTTTGAAACGATAATTTTCGGCAACCTGCTGCGGCGGAAGGTGACAATGGTAGTCGAAAATAGGCTGATCTTTCGCGTAATCGTGGTACAGGCGGCGGGCAAATTCGCTATCGAGTAGAAAATCTTCGGTCATAAACGGTGTCATTCGTGTGTCCTCTTCGCTCCGGAACAGGAGCCTTTCAGATGATTGACTACAATGCTGACAAAGTTATCACACCAATTTCCACAGACCGAACTGTTTTTCGTGAGTTAGATCAATAAACGCTGATAAAAAAACCGCCTGTCCGCGGCAAACGTCTCGCCAGGGCGCGCCGTATCTGGCTTTCCTCGCCAGTCATAAAGACCACACTAACTTTCCCACTTTTGTGACAGCACTCAACTTTTAAAGTTGTATGACAAGTTATCTTTCTGCCGTCGCAACATATAAACCGACGGAATGCTTTACCGGTGTTGATGGCATCGGCTTATACGGAATGGATACCGACTTTTTACATAACAACTGATGGTAAGGTTCGGGCCAGAGGGGACCGCCCTCCTGAACCCTCCGTTTCGCTTTCCCGACCGCGTATCGCCGTCAGGAGAGGCCGCACCTGGTGCGGAGAAATTACAGACGATGAGGTTTACATGCGTAAAATTAAAGGGTTACGTTGGTACATGATCGCACTGGTGACGCTGGGCACCGTGCTGGGCTACCTGACCCGTAACACCGTGGCGGCGGCCGCGCCGACGCTGATGGAAGAGTTACACATTTCGACCCAACAGTACTCCTATATCATTGCAGCCTATTCCGCTGCCTATACCGTCATGCAGCCTGTCGCAGGCTATGTCCTTGATATTCTGGGGACTAAAGTCGGCTATGCCTTCTTCGCTATCGCCTGGGCGATATTCTGTGGCTCGACCGCCCTCGCCGGCAGCTGGGGTGGCCTGGCGCTGGCCCGCGGCGCGGTGGGCGCGGCGGAAGCGGCGATGATCCCCGCCGGGCTGAAAGCCAGCTCCGAATGGTTCCCGGCGAAAGAGCGCTCTATCGCAGTGGGCTACTTCAACGTGGGTTCCTCTATCGGCGCCATGATCGCGCCGCCGCTGGTGGTGTGGGCGATTGTCATGCACAGCTGGCAGATGGCGTTCATTATCTCCGGGGTGCTGAGCTTCGCCTGGGCCATCGCCTGGCTGATCTTCTACAAACACCCGCGCGATCAGAAGAAATTATCTGACGAAGAACGCGACTACATCATTGGCGGCCAGGAGTCTCAACACCAGACCAATAACGCGAAGAAAATGTCGCCGTGGCAGATCCTGCGCAACCGTCAGTTCTGGGGTATCGCCCTGCCGCGTTTTCTCGCCGAGCCGGCCTGGGGTACCTTTAACGCCTGGATCCCGCTGTTCATGTTTAAGGTTTACGGCTTTAACCTGAAAGAGATCGCCATGTTCGCCTGGATGCCGATGCTGTTCGCCGACCTCGGCTGCATCGTCGGTGGATACCTGCCGCCGCTGTTCCAGCGCTGGTTCGGCGTCAATCTGATCGTGTCGCGTAAAATGGTGGTCACCATGGGCGCCCTGCTGATGATTGGCCCGGGGATGATCGGCCTGTTCACCAGCCCGTACGTGGCGATTGCCCTGCTGTGCATCGGCGGGTTCGCTCACCAGGCGCTGTCCGGGGCGTTGATTACCCTCTCTTCCGACGTCTTTGGCCGTAACGAAGTCGCTACCGCCAACGGTCTGACCGGGATGGCCGCCTGGCTGGCGAGCACCATGTTCGCCCTGGTCGTCGGCGCGCTGGCAGACACCATCGGCTTCAGCCCGCTGTTTGCCGTACTGGCGGTCTTTGACCTGCTGGGCGCGCTGGTCATCTGGACGGTGCTGAAAAACAAACCGGCTGACGATGACACGCCGCCGCTTAGCAGCCGCAAACCGGCCACCCAGAGTTAGAGACGCTGATGCTGAGGTGATCGCCTGCCAAGCCGCCTTCTCAGGCGGCTTTTTCATCCCTGCCAGTGGTGGAAATCGCGTAAAAGTGGTATAACAAATCGAATATTGTCGCCATCTTGCGGGAGCGAATATGGAAATCATTGAACCACGTCGTCTTTATCAGCAGCTTGCCGCTGAGCTGAAGACGCGCATCGAACAAGGTGTCTACCTTGTAGGGGATAAGCTGCCCGCCGAGCGCTTTATCGCCGATGAAAAAAACGTTAGCCGCACCGTGGTTCGTGAAGCCATTATCATGCTGGAAGTGGAAGGGTATGTCGAAGTCCGCAAAGGGTCGGGCATTCACGTCATCTCTAACCATCCGAAATACCAGCAAGTGGCCGATGAAAGCCTTGAGTTCGCCAACTATGGCCCCTTTGAGCTGCTGCAGGCGCGGCAGCTTATTGAAAGCAATATCGCCGAATTCGCGGCCACTCAGGTGACCAAGCAGGACATCATGAAGCTGATGGAGATTCAGGAGAAAGCGCGCAACGAGAAGTGTTTCCGCGACTCCGAGTGGGATCTGCAGTTTCACGTCCAGGTGGCGCTGGCCACGCAGAATAGCGCCCTGGCGGCGATCGTGGAAAAAATGTGGACCCAGCGCGTGCATAACCCGTACTGGAAAAAGCTGCATGAGCATATCGACCTGCGCACCGTCGATAACTGGTGCGACGACCACGATCAGATCCTGAAGGCTCTACTGCGAAAAGATCCGAACGCCGCCAAACTGGCGATGTGGCAGCATCTGGAAAATACCAAGCAAATGCTGTTTAACGAAACCAGCGACGACTTTGAATTTAATGCCGATCGCTACTTATTTGCCGAAAACCCGGTGGTTCATCTCGATACGGCGGCCAACGGCGCGAAATAAGCCTTTATCCCCCCGGCGCGCGGCCCCTGCGCGCCTGTTCCCCAGGCAGGCTGAGGTAAGCAAAACATATATAGTGTCAGCCTGTGTAAATCCTCTCGCCTCACATCGCCGCAATCAGCAAAATCAACGAGCAACACCTTGCAATTTCTCTGACGGAAAGTCAGGCGATTTGTTACAATTAGATGCATTTTGCCGTTCTGGGAGTAGGTATTGACTTACTTCAGTTTTATACAGGGAAGCGTTCAGAGCGCCGAAGCAGCGACCATAATCTCATAAAAATCTTGTCGCCCTACATGCCACGCGCTCAGACGTGCCGTTAACCGATGTACCAGGAATCGTGAATGGAACTATTAACCCAGTTATTGAATGCCTTGTGGGCTCAGGATTACGAAACGCTCGCGAATCCCTCCATGATTGGCATGCTGTATTTTGTCTTGTTTATGATTTTGTTCCTTGAGAACGGGTTACTGCCTGCCGCGTTTTTGCCGGGGGACAGCCTGCTTGTGCTCGTGGGCGTGCTGATCGCCAAAGGGGCGATGGGCTTTCCGGAAACGTTGCTGCTGCTCACCGCCGCCGCCAGCCTCGGCTGCTGGCTGAGCTACATCCAGGGGCGGTGGCTAGGCAACACACGGATCGTGCAAAACTGGCTGTCGCATCTGCCCTCTCACTATCATCAGCGCGCGCATCACCTGTTTCATAAGCATGGCCTCTCCGCGCTGCTGATCGGCCGCTTCATCGCCTTCGTGCGCACGCTGCTGCCGACCATCGCCGGGCTTTCCGGTCTCAATAACGCCCGCTTTCAGTTCTTTAACTGGATGAGCGGCCTGCTGTGGGTGCTCATCCTGACCTCGCTGGGCTATCTGCTGGGCAAAACCCCGGTATTCCTTAAGTATGAAGATCAGCTGATGTCCTGCCTGATGCTCCTGCCGGTTGCGCTGTTGGTCTTCGGACTGATCGGCTCGCTGGTGGTGCTGTGGAAGAAAAAATACAGAAGCCGGGGCTGATGATGGTCATAAAACGCCCTTCCCTGCGCCAGCTCAGCTGGCTGCTGGGTGGCTCTCTTTTGCTCTGCTCGCTGTTCTGGCTCTGGCTGGCGGTGCAGCAGCAGGAGGCCACGCTGGCGATCCGTCCGGTTGGCCAGGGCGTCAGTATGCCGGATGGTTTCTCCGTCTGGCATCACCTCGACGCTAACGGTATCCGCTTCAAGAGCATTACGCCGCAAAAGGATGGCCTGCTGATTAAGTTTGATTCCACCGCCCAGGGCGCGGCGGCGAAAGAGGTTCTCGGTCGCGCTCTGCCACATGGTTATATTATCGCCTTGCTGGAGGACGATAACTCGCCCACCGCCTGGTTATCCCGCCTGCGTGACGCGCCGCATCGGCTCGGGTAAACGGCCACCAGACTGCGTTTTCAACGCAGTCTGGTGGTTTCCCGCATTTGTTACTATGCTTAAACCTGCGTGAATCAACGCATTCACGTTTACCAACGGGAACGGGTTTATCCTCCGGGTATACCCTAAGACAATGGAAGGTACTATCCATGAAACACCGCATCGCTCTGCTTCTGGCCCTGTCTTCACTTAGCGCCAGCGCCATAGCCACCTCTCCCTGCCAGGAAAAAGAGCAGGATATTCAACGAGAGATCAGCTATGCCGAAAAGCATCACAATCAAAGTCGCATTGATGGGCTAAATACCGCGCTACGTCAGGTACGGGAGAACTGCAGCGACAGTAAACTCAAAGCCGATCATCAGCAAAAAATTGCCAAACAGCGGGAAGAGATCGCTGAACGTCAGCGCGATCTGCAGGAAGCCCGGAAGAAAGGCGATGCGGACAAAATCAACAAACGCCAGCATAAACTCAATGAAGCGCAACAGGAGTTGAAAACGCTGGAGTCTCGGGATTACTAATCACCATTAACTTTCGCAATACGGACCACGCTACAGGAGAACGACATGGCTAAAGAGAATGTGACTGACGACCTTCGTGCAGAACTGAAAACGCTGGCGGACACCCTGGAGGAAGTACTGAATTCCTCGGCGGACAAGTCGAAAGAAGAGATGGGTAAACTGCGCAGTAAAGCGGAGAGCGCGCTGAAAGAGAGCCGCGCCCGCCTGGGTGAGACCAGCGAAGCGATTCTGCGTCAAACTCGTGAGACCGCCGCGCGAGCGGATGATTATGTTCGCGAAAATCCGTGGACTGGGGTCGGGATTGGCGCCGCCGTCGGGCTGGTGCTGGGTGTCCTGCTGTCGCGTCGCTGATTATGGCGAATACACAACACACGCAGGGGCCGGGTCAGCGCGTCTTCTCCATTGGCCAGCGTATCGTTACGCTGCTGGTCGAAATGGTGGAAACAAGGCTGCGCCTGGTCGTCGTGGAGCTGGAGGAGGAGAAAGCCAACCTCTTCCAGTTGCTGATCATGACCGGACTGACGCTGCTATTTGCCGCGTTTGGCCTCATGAGTCTGCTGGTGCTGGTTATCTGGGCCGTTGACGCTCAGTACCGCCTGCACGTCATGATCGCCACCACCGTCGTGCTGCTACTCGCCGCCGCGATTGTCGGAATCCTTACCTTACGTAAGGCGCGACGCTCCACGCTGCTGCGCCTGACGCGGAAAGAGCTGGAGAACGACCGTGCCCTTCTGGAGGAAGATAAACCATGAATGGCCGACAGGAGCGTGAACGGCAAAAGGCGCAACTGCTGCGCCAGATCCAGCAGCAACGGCTGGAGCTGAGCGCCTGTCGCCGCCACTGGCTGGATGCGACTGCGCCCTTAGACCGAGGCTGGCATACGCTGCTCAGTTTACGTTCGTGGCTGATGGTAGGTAGCGGTCTGATGGCCGTGTGGTCCGTACGGCACCCGCATTTTTTAATGCGCTGGACCAAACGCGGACTGGGTTTATGGAGTACCTGGCGGCTGGTCCGCGGGATCCTGCGCCAGTCGACAGTCCGCTAGCCGCCCGGAGCGCGGGCGCTTTTCCCGGCGCCCCGCTCTGCCACTTCCCCGCCCGATACGCAACGCCGTTCGTAACAGCTTGCCTCCTGGCCGCCATCCGCGGTCAGCCAGTCCTCTTATCCGCCTGGCCAGGCCTATACCAGGAGCGGTAGTGATCTATCGCGTTCAGGAATCTTTCGCCCCCCCCCCTCTTGCCGATTACTCAGAAACTTTGAACTAGATCTACAGTTTTCCTTGCTAACAATTCCCTCTCCGCCTCGCTACTATCCTCTCCATCGACAGCAACACCGTGTAACTACGCGGGATTGCGCTAAAAAACAAAACCGCCGCCCTTTGGGTTTTCTGGAGTAAGAAATGAAAAAATTAGAAGATGTTGGTGTACTGGTAGCGCGCATTCTGATGCCGATTCTGTTTATCACTGCAGGATGGGGCAAAATCACCGGTTATGCGGGAACCCAGCAGTATATGGAAGCCATGGGCGTACCGGGTGCGCTGCTGCCGCTGACCATCCTCCTTGAATTCGGCGGCGGACTGGCGATTCTGTTCGGTTTCCTGACCCGGACCACCGCGCTGTTCACCGCAGGCTTTACCCTGTTGACCGCGTTCCTGTTCCACAGCAACTTTGCGGAAGGCGTGAACTCCCTGATGTTCATGAAAAACCTGACCATCGCTGGCGGTTACCTGCTGCTGGCCATTACCGGACCGGGCGCATTCAGCATCGACCGTGTACTGAATAAGAAATGGTAAGCGCACTATACTGAATGAAAAAAGCGAGGAGACCACTCCTCGCTTTTGCTATCTGAAGTCAGAAGGAGGAACAAAGATGGGACAATTAGTCGACGGCGTCTGGCAGGATACCTGGTATGACACAAAATCCACCGGTGGGCGTTTTAAGCGTTCCGTTTCCGCCTTCCGTAACTGGCTCACCGCCGATGGCGCGGCCGGCCCGAGTGGCGAAGGGGGATTTGCGGCGGAAAAAGATCGCTATCATCTGTACGTCTCTCTCGCCTGCCCGTGGGCGCATCGCACGTTAATTATGCGTAAGCTGAAAGGACTGGAGCCCTTTCTTCCTGTCTCCGTGGTCCATCCGCTGATGCTGGAAAACGGCTGGACCTTTGACGACAGCTTCCCGGAAGCCACCGGTGACAACCTTTATCAGCACGATTTTCTCTATCAGCTGTATCTGCACGCCGACCCGCACTACACCGGCCGCGTCACCGTCCCGGTACTCTGGGATAAAAAACAGCAGACCATCGTCAGCAATGAGTCGGCAGAAATCATCCGTATGTTTAATACCGCCTTCGATGGCCTGGGCGCCAGAGCCGGGGATTACTACCCGCCGGCGCTGCGGGAACAAATTGATGAGCTGAACGGCTGGATCTACGACAACGTCAATAACGGCGTGTATAAAGCCGGCTTTGCCACCAGTCAGCAGGCTTACGACGAAGCGGTGGATGCGGTGTTTACCTCACTGGAGCGGCTGGAGCAGATCCTCGGTCAGCATCGTTACCTGACGGGCAATCAGCTGACGGAAGCGGATATTCGCCTGTGGACGACGCTGGTACGCTTCGACCCGGTGTATGTGACCCATTTTAAATGCGACAAACGACGCATCAGCGATTATCTCAATCTCTACGGTTTCCTGCGCGACATCTACCAGATGCCGGGTATCGCGGAGACGGTGAGTCTTCCGCATATTCGTCACCACTATTACCGCAGCCATAAAACCATTAACCCTACCGGCATCATCTCCATTGGGCCGCAGCAGGATCTCAGCGAACCACACGGTCGCGACCAGCGCTTCCGTTGATCCGTCGGGCGCCAGTGATGGCGCCCAATAATTCAGAAAACAGATATTTACCCACCATTCATTCACGTCTATTCTTATTGCGATCGCTTAAAAAACAAGTGATTGACGGTTAATTGAGGCGTAGAAATGGACTGGTATCTCAAGGTATTAAAAAACTATATAGGATTTGGCGGCCGTGCGCGGCGCAAAGAGTACTGGATGTTTATTCTGGTCAACCTCATCCTGACCGGCGTATTGAGCATCATCGATAAAATGCTGGGCTGGCAGCGGGCGGGCGGCGAAGGCATTCTGACGACCATCTATGGCATACTGGTCTTTTTACCGTGGTGGGCGGTGCAGTTTCGGCGTCTGCACGACACCGACCGCTCGGCATGGTGGCTGCTGCTGCTGTTGATCCCGGTCATCGGCTGGCTGGTGATTCTGATCTTTAACTGCCAGCGCGGAACGGAAGGCAACAACCGATTCGGGCCCGATCCAAAACCCTTTTCATACTAAATCTTCCTGCTCCTCCCGCTAGCGGGAGGAGCGTCCTCGACTATCTGCCGGCAAAAAGCTTAGGGATCTCGCGCAGGCACCAGGACTTCGCTTCGCCCATGCTGTCCCGTCGCCAGGCCATGATAATGTCAATTTCATTGGTATATTCCGGACTGACCACCCGCAAGCGTCCTTCGGCAATATCCTTTTCCACCAGCGGATAGGGCATGGTCGCCACGCCTAACCCGGCCAGCAGCGCCTGGCGCTTATCTTCAATGGTGCTCACCGTTAAGCGCGGCTGTTTATCCAGCAGCTGAACGGTGAGAACGGGCCGCTCGCGCGCGGTATCCGCCACCGCGACGCCACGGTATTTCACGCGGGTGACCTCAGAGAGCGGTTCAGGCTCCTGATGGATCGGGTGGTCCGGCGCCGCGACGTACACGCTGAGCACCGAATAGAGTTTGCGCGAGTTAATCTCCGAGGAGGAACGAAAATGCATATCCGGCGCGACAACGATATCCGCCCGCCCCTGCTCCAGCCGCTCCCAGGCGCCGGCCAGCACCTCGGTGATAATCGACAGCTGAGTGTTGGACTTGGTCGCCAGTTTCTCAATCAGCGGAAACAGATCCGGCGTGGGCACCAGCGCTTCAGTGACGATCGTCAGGTGAGTTTCCCAGCCGCGTGACAGGGCTTCGGCGTCGGTGGTGAGCTTGTCCGCCGCCTCGAGCAGCACGCGCCCGCGCTCCAGCAGCATCCGTCCGACATTGGTGAACTTTGTGCGATGACCTGAGCGGTCAAACAGCACCACGTCCAGCTCCTCCTCCAGTTTTTGCATGGTGTAGCTCAGGGCGGAAGGCACGCGTCCCAGCTCATCAGCCGCGGCAGCGAAGCTCCCGCGACGGTCGATCGCATCCATCACGCGTAACGCTTCCAGCGTTAATGCTCTCTCTTTGGCCATCGCTTTCTCATTCAGGAAATTTGAACATACCGGGCAGAATATCTGGCTAACAATACAGCGTCCATACCTTTACCATTGATTTAGTGTAAAGAGAGGTCAAGAACATGATTACTACCCGAACAGCCAAACAATGCGGACAAGCAGACTTCGGCTGGCTGCAGGCCCGCTACACCTTCTCCTTTGGCCACTACTTCGACCCGAAATTACTGGGCTTCGCGTCCTTACGCGTTCTCAATCAGGAAGTGCTGGCGCCAGGCGCTTCCTTCCAGGCCAGAACGTACCCAAAAGTCGATATCCTGAACCTGATTCTGGAAGGCGAAGCGGAGTATCGCGACAGCGACGGCAACCACGTGCAGGCCAAAGCCGGTGAAGCACTGCTGATCGCCACCCAGCCTGGCGTGAGCTATAGCGAGCACAATCTGAGCAAAGAGCAGTCGTTAACGCGGATGCAGCTGTGGCTCGATGCCTGCCCGCAGCGGGAAAACCCGTTGCAGCAGAAAATCGAGGTCGCCAACGCGCCGCTACAGCTGCTGGCCTCACCGGATGGGGGGAATAATAGCCTCCAGCTTCGCCAGCAGGCCTGGGTCTATCATATCGCGCTGGAAAAAGGTGAGCAGATCAACGTGCAATTGCATGGGCCACGCGCCTACCTGCAGTCGATCCACGGCACGGTCCATGCCATCGCGCAGGAACAACCAAAACAGGCTCTCACCTGTGGTGATGGGGCATTTATTCGTGACGAAGCTAACATTACCCTCGTCGCCGATACGCCGCTGCGCGCTTTGCTGATAGATTTACCGGTGTAACAACGGAAGTGATGGAGTCTGTCAGTGAGTAAGAAGAAAAACAGAAAAAAGGCGTCTCCGACGCCGCTAGCCCCGACGCCGCCGGAAACCGTCGGCGTCGTCAGCTTTGGTTATGATGAGATGCTTAGCGAACTGGAAGCCATTGTTGCCGAGGCGGAGATTCGCCTGCGGGATGAAGAAAGTCTCGCCTGAACCTGCAGTATGGATTATTCGGCTATCCTTGATGACTTCCCACTTATATCGGCCCCGAAAGGGGCCGATGGCATTATTCACTCAGCGCGTCGGCAAGATCTTTTTTCACCTGGGTACGCTGCTCGGGTGTTAGTACTTGATTCACATCAAAATAGTACTTCACGCGATAATAACGTACCTGTTGATCAATTTTACTGAAAGCCGCCAGCTGATCCTTCACCGCTTTCTCATTCCATTTACCGGAATCAATCACGTTAATCAGCGCGCCATCTTTAATGTCTTGCTGTGAAATCTGCTGCACATTATTTTCCAGCTGCTGATGCAGGCTTTTAATTTTCGCCACCTGATCGCTGGTGAGTTTTAAGTGCTGGACAATAGGATCCTGCGCTGGCGCTGGCGCCGCCTGCACGTCCGCGGCCTGTGCCGTCAGAGAGAAACCGCTGGTCAGAAGGGTGGCGAACGCAATACGGGTTATTAATTTCATTGTCTTATCCTGATGTGAAATTGCCAGAAATAGCGGTTTATTATTTTACAGCCGGGAGTGAATAATTGTAAAAAATAATAGCTAAAGATTATTTTCATTCGTGATAAGAATAAAAACACCAAACACATTGATTACATGAATGAGGTCACTATGTTAATTCGTACACTCCATACAACAACATTAACTCATTACTTTCAATTAAAGAAGCAGATCAAATAGTTGACAGTGGTGACTTTTTCTTTAATTTAATCAGCGCACATCACGTTATCCAGTGAATCAGGGATATCATTAAAAAAATAAATAAGGAGATAGGTATGTTATTACGCTTTCGTGTATTACCGTTGGTATTTTTCATATTGTTGTTAAGCGGCTGCGGCCTGGCCTCTAAAGCCTTTTATTCCGCAGGCGATAAATTATTTCAGCCGGGAGATGACGCCGTCGCTTCGATGCAAACGTATTCCGTCGCGCAGTTTCTGCAGCCGTTTACTCTCAATCCGGCGAAGGCCAGCAGCGATTATCTGGGTAAATGGGTTAACGTGCGCGGCGTGATTGTCGACATTCGCAGAATGAGCGGCATCGCCGGCAGCTACTATTTTACCGTGACCATGCGCGATGAGCAGAATAAAACGGATAAACGTCTGACCTTTAATTTTGGATCGCATAACAGCGCAGACGTCGAGTCTTTAAGCAATGGCAGCATCGCCATGATTATCGGCCAGGTTCATCAGGTGCAAGATTCTACGGTACCGACGCTGCAGAATCCTAAGGTGGTTAAATAACGCTAGCTGACCGATAAGCCGCGTGTTTTTGGTATAGCGTCGTGGACAGTCATTCATCCTGCGTCCGGTATTCAGATAGCAAAAACCCCGCCGAAGCGGGGTTTTCTAAGGAGTGAAACTGACCGATAAGCCGGGTTCTGTCGTGGACAGTCATTCATCTAGGCCAGCAATCGCTCACTGGCTCAAGCAGCCTACCCGGGTTCAGTACGGGCCGTACCTTATGAACCCCTATTTGGCCTTGCTCCGGGTGGAGTTTACCGTGCCACGGACTGTTACCAGCCGCGCGGTGCGCTCTTACCGCACCCTTTCACCCTTACCTGATCCCGCTTGCGCGGGCCATCGGCGGTTTGCTCTCTGTTGCACTGGTCGTGGGCTGTGACACCCCCCAGGCGTTACCTGGCACCTTGCCCTATGGAGCCCGGACTTTCCTCCCCTCCGCCCGTCTCCCCCCGAAGGAGGACGACGACGAAGCGGCGACTGTCTGGTCAGCTTCGGCGCGCAGTATAGTGGGTTTACCGCCCGTTGTCATCCCTCTGTCGTCATCCCGACCAGCAAGGTGGCGGCGATATTGCGCGATGCATGATAAATATTGTCCAACGCGCGCGAAACGCCGTTTCCTGCGTCGCAACTGAGGTTAACACGCGGAAACGGCATCAATACCGCGTCCATGCTAGCCCCGCCGTGGCAGTCTGGCACTGTTGCACCAGGCATAACCACCAGGCCGCGCAGGGGCTCTTCTTGTTAGCGAGTCACTTCCACTTTCGCCAGCTTTTCGTAGTAGCATGCCAGCGCGCTATGGTCAGCGGTGCCCAGACCGTCCGCACGCAGCGCCTGCATCATCTCCATTACCGCCGCCGTCAGCGGCAGCTGAGCGCCCACGCCATGGGAGGTATCCAGCGCATTGGCCAGATCTTTAATATGCAGATCGATCCGGAAGCCCGGCTTGAAGTTACGATCCATCACCATCGGCGCTTTGGCATCCAGCACGGTACTCCCCGCCAGACCGCCGCGGATCGCCTGATAAACCAGATCCGGATTGACGCCGGCTTTGGTGGCCAGGGTCAGCGCTTCGGACATGGCAGCGATGTTCAGGGCGACGATCACCTGATTGGCCAGTTTGGTCACATTGCCCGCGCCAATGTCGCCGGTATGCACCACGGAGCCGGCCATCGCTTTCATCAGATCGTAATATTTGTCGAAGATCGCCTTGTCGCCGCCGACCATCACCGACAGGGTGCCGTCGATCGCTTTTGGTTCGCCGCCGCTTACCGGCGCGTCCAGCATATCAATACCTTTGGCCTTCAGCGCTTCGCTAATTTCCCGGCTGGCCAGCGGCGCAATAGAGCTCATGTCGATCACCACGGTGCCCGGTTTCGCGCCTTCAATAATGCCGTTTTCCCCCAGCGCCACCTCTTTGACATGCGGCGAGTTCGGCAGCATGGTGATGATCACGTCGCACTGCTCGGCAATCGCCTTCGGCGTGGCCGCGGTCTCTGCGCCCGCGGCGATCACGTCGGCAATCGCTTCCGGATTACGGTCAGACACCACCAGCGAGTAACCCGCCTTCAGCAAATTTTTGCTCATCGGCTTGCCCATAATGCCAAGACCGATAAAACCCACTTTGATTGTCATATTGTTCTCTCTCTTCATCCTGGTGATTATTTTTTAAAGGCATCAGCAAGTTTCTGGGTTGCGGAACGGAAGACCCCCAGATCGCTGCCGACGGCGACAAAAGTGGCGCCCCACTCCAGGTAGCGCCGCGCATCGGCCTCCACCGGCGCCAGAATGCCGCTTGGCTTACCGTGCTTCTTCGCGCTGGCGAAGATATGCTGGATGGCGCGCTGCACCTCAGGATGGGCGGCATTGCCCAGATGACCTAACGCGGCGGCCAGGTCGCTCGGGCCGACGAACAGGCCATCGACACCTTCGGTCGCGGCAATCGCCTCGACGTTGTCCACCCCGGTTTGGCTCTCAATCTGTACCAGAATGGAAATGTTTTTATTGGACTGGGCGAAGTAGTCCGGCACGGTGCCGAACATATTGCCGCGATGGGAAACGGAGACTCCGCGGATCCCTTCCGGCGGGTAGCGAGTAGAAGCCACCGCCTGCGCCGCCTGTTCCGCTGTCTCGACAAATGGCACCAGGAAGTTATAGAAGCCGATATCCAGCATGCGCTTAATGATGATGGGCTCGTTGGTCGGCACGCGCACCACCTGAGCGCTGGAGCTGCCTTTCAGCGCCATAAGCTGTGGGATAAGCGTGGTGACGTCGTTCGGCGCATGTTCCGCGTCCAGTACCAGCCAGTCGAAACCCGCCAGACCCAACACCTCGGTGCTGATCGGATTGGCCAGCGCGCACCAGCAGCCAATCTGCACCTGATGAGCCGCCAGCGCGGCCTTAAATTTGTTCGGGAAAATTGCGTTATCCATGATTTTTACCTTGCGTTAATCGTTGCTAACTTCTGCAATTCATTCGTTATATCACCAGCCCGGCGAGAGAGCCCCATTAGGCTGGAAAAGCGTATCGCCTGACCCCAAATATTATCCGCAGAATAAACCAGCGAATGGGTGTCCTTTTTTATTTCCTGCCCTTGAGTCCGGAAAATGTAAGCCCATCGCAAATTAACCATCTTTTAATATTCGTTAGGTGACTGCTAAATTATTAACCCGCGATTAAAAGGCAAACCATGCGCATATCGGACGTCACAAAAACACGACTCAGTATAGTCAGCTCCCACTCGCCAGACACTATGCATAAACACAATATAAACACATTTTTTAAAGCCTTAGTTGGGCAATCGCCTTAAGCTATGGGCGCTAATCCACACTTCTTACGATTCCCCACCCTCCGCGCGCGTCCATGGCGACAAGGAGTGATTCAGATCACATCTTCACGCCGACACACCTGACATGCTTTATTTCATTATTCTGCTTAACAGCGCCAGAATTACCATTTAATGATATTTTTAGCACCTGTTTGGAGATAACTGGACAATGGCTGATATTTCAATTCGACAACAATCGCCTACCGCGTTTTATATAAAAGTTGACCCGACAGATAATGTGGCGATTATTGTCAACGATCGGGGATTAA
The DNA here is from genome assembly GCF_018223875.1 of Klebsiella sp. 54. Classification (NCBI taxonomy): domain Bacteria; kingdom Pseudomonadati; phylum Pseudomonadota; class Gammaproteobacteria; order Enterobacterales; family Enterobacteriaceae; genus Klebsiella; species Klebsiella sp. 54. Next base: position 120,759 of record NZ_JAGRRA010000006.1, on the reverse strand, counting down.
CCGCCGGAACGCGTTTCCCGGACGGCCTGACGCTCATCGAGCACATTCCACAGGGTCATAAAGTCGCCCTGGTGGATATCCCAGCCCACGGTGAAATTATCCGTTACGGAGAAGTCATTGGCTTCGCGGTGCGCGACATCCCCCAGGGAAGCTGGATTGACGAGTCGTTAGTGGAGCTGCCCACCGCCCCGCCGTTGAACACCCTGCCGCTGGCCACCAAAGTGCCCGCCCCGCTGCCGCCGCTGGAAGGCTACACCTTCGAAGGCTACCGCAATGCCGACGGCAGCGTGGGCACCAAAAATCTGCTGGGTATCACCACCAGCGTGCACTGCGTTGCGGGCGTGGTCGATTACGTGGTGAAACTCATTGAACGCGACCTGCTGCCGAAATATCCCAACGTCGACGGCGTGGTGGGTCTGAATCACCTCTATGGCTGCGGCGTTGCGATTAATGCGCCAGCGGCGGTGGTGCCGATACGCACCATCCACAATATCGCCCTTAACCCGAACTTCGGCGGCGAAGTGATGGTCATTGGCCTTGGCTGTGAAAAGCTGCAGCCCGAGCGGCTGCTGCAGGGGACGGAAGATGTCAAAAGCATCCCGGTGGACAGCGCCAGTATCGTCAGCCTGCAGGATGAAAAGCACGTGGGCTTTAAATCGATGGTCGATGACATTCTGCAGGTCGCCGAGCGCCATCTGGCGAAACTCAACCAGCGTCAGCGGGAAACCTGCCCGGCTTCTGAACTGGTGGTGGGTATGCAGTGCGGCGGCAGCGACGCTTTCTCCGGCGTGACCGCCAACCCGGCGGTGGGTTACGCTTCCGATCTGCTGGTGCGCTGCGGCGCGACGGTGATGTTCTCAGAGGTGACCGAAGTCCGCGACGCTATCCATCTGCTGACGCCGCGGGCGATCAACGAAGAGGTGGGTAAACGCCTGCTGGAAGAGATGGCCTGGTACGATAACTATCTCGATATGGGCAAAACCGACCGCAGCGCCAACCCTTCACCCGGTAACAAGAAAGGCGGCCTGGCCAACGTGGTGGAAAAAGCGCTGGGGTCGATTGCCAAATCAGGAAAAAGCGCCATCGTTGAGGTGCTTTCCCCCGGGCAGCGCCCGACCAAACGTGGCCTGATTTACGCCGCCACCCCCGCCAGCGATTTTGTCTGCGGCACCCAGCAGGTGGCCTCTGGCATCACGGTGCAGGTGTTCACCACCGGCCGCGGCACGCCTTACGGACTGATGGCGGTACCGGTGATAAAAATGGCGACTCGCACCGAGCTGGCTAACCGCTGGTATGACTTAATGGACATTAACGCCGGCACCATCGCCACCGGCGAAGAGACGATTGAGGAGGTGGGGCTGAAGCTGTTCGAATTTATTCTCGACGTCGCCAGCGGACGCAAGAAAACCTTCTCCGATCAGTGGGGCTTGCATAACCAACTGGCGGTATTCAACCCGGCGCCGGTGACCTGATCGAGAGCGTAAGGCTTTAACCATTTTTAGCCCGGATTTATCCGGGCTTGTTGGCCAGGAATGCTGTGCGGCAAGGAAGGCGGGGCTGCACTTTTCATCCAACATTTCTTCCGACATTTCTTCCGACATGTCGGATGACGCTCAAGCAGCTCTTCACTATCTGAAGGGCTGCTTGCCAGACTTCAATTGGGTCTACAGGATCACTCCCCCTGCTGCTCCAGGGCATACTTATACAACGCATTTTTCTTCACGCCGTGGATTTCCGCGGCCAGCGCGGCGGCTTTCTTCAGCGGCAGTTCCGCCTGCAGCAGCGCCAGAGTCCGCAGCGCGGCTGCCGGCAGCGCCTCTTCCTGCGCCTTAAAACCTTCGACGATCAGCACCATCTCGCCTTTGCGACGGTTTTCGTCTTCCTTGACCCACGCCACCAGCTCGCCAATCGGCGCGCCGTGGATCGATTCCCAGGTTTTGGTCAGCTCGCGGGCCAGCACCACATAGCGAGATTCTCCCAGTACCGCGCAGATATCTTCCAGACTCTCCACCAGCCGGTGGGTCGACTCATAGAAGATAAGGGTGCGCGGCTCTTCTTCCAGCGCTTTAAGGGTATCGCGACGGCCTTTCGATTTCGCCGGCAGGAAGCCTTCATAACAGAAACGGTCGGAAGGCAGGCCAGCGGCGCTCAGGGCGGCGATAGCCGCACAAGGACCCGGCAGCGGCACGACGCGGATATTGGCTTCGCGGCAGGTACGCACCAGATGATAGCCTGGGTCGTTAATCAGCGGCGTGCCCGCATCGGAGACCAGCGCGATGTTTTGCCCTTCTTTCAGTTTAGCGAGAAGTGTTTCCGCCTTTTGCTGCTCGTTATGGTCGTGAAGCGCAAATAAACGGGCGTTAATCGCAAAATGTTGCAGCAGCAAACCGGTGTGGCGGGTATCCTCCGCAGCAATTAAATCAACGGCTTGCAACACTTCCAGTGCGCGCTGCGTGATATCAGACAGATTTCCTATCGGAGTGGGCACAATATAGAGCTGCCCCTGAGAATTATCCGCTGATTCGTGTTGTTTCATTGTCTCGTCCGTATTGCCGATTTAATATTGAGCATTGAGCCAAAAAAATATCACTGGACACTTATGGTACCGTCAACATTTCTTCGTTCTAAGCCCGCGCGCTGTCTGCCCGTATTGCTGGCGACTCTTCTTTTTGCTGGCTGCGGCACCCACACGCAGGATCAAAGCACGGCGTTTATGCAGGGTACGTCGCAGGCCAACTCCAGTTTCTACTTGCAGCAGATGCAGCAAAGCACGAATGATAGCAAGACCAACTGGCAATTACTCGCCATTCGTGCACTGCTGCAGGAAGGAAAGCAGCAGCAGGCCATCGACCTGTTTAACCAGCTGCCGTCAAACCTGGACAGCACCCAGGCCCGTGAACAGTCACTGCTGTCGATAGAAGTGAAGCTGGCGCAGAACGACTATCAGGGTGCCCGTACTCTGCTGGCTAAGCTTGACCCGGCAAGCCTGGAGCAGCCTCAGCAGGCGCGCTACTGGCAGGCGCAAATCGATGCCAGCCAGGGCAAACCCTCGGTGACTCTGCTGCGCGCCTTAATCGCCCAGCAGCCGCTGCTGAGCGATGCCAAACAGCGCCAGCAAAATATTGACGCGACCTGGCAAGCGCTGACTGCGATGACCCAGGATCAGGCCAATGCGCTGGTGATCAATGCCGATGAAAACACCCTCCAGGGCTGGCTGGATCTGCAGCGGATGTGGTTTGACAACCGCAACGATCCCACGCTGCTGAAAGCCGGCGTCAAAGACTGGCAGACGCGCTACCCGCAAAACCCTGGCGCCAAAATGCTGCCAACGGCGCTGGTGAACATGCAAAACTATAAGCCCGCCTCCATCAACAAGATTGCGCTTTTCCTGCCGCTGAACGGCCAGGCCTCGATCTTCGGCCGCACCATCCAGCAGGGCTTCGAAGCCGCCAAAAACGGCGCGCCGTCGGTGACGGGCAGCGCGGTTCCCGCTCAGGTCGCTCAGGCGGCGAACACGTCCGGTAACGATGACGTGGTAAGCCCGTCGCAGGCGGAAATTAGCGATCTGACGGCTGCCGGAAGTCGCGCTGAACCGGTGCAGGCCCCGGCGCAAACTCAGGCAACGCCAGCGGCGGAGCCGGCGGCTCAGGCGCCGGCAGCGGCCACCACGCCGCAAACCACCGCGTCCACCCAGCCGGTCACCGCCCCGGCCGCACAGCCGCAGCCAGTGGTCGCCACCGCCGCCAATCCCTCTGCGGAACTGAAAATTTACGATACCACCAGCCAGCCGATCGGCCAGCTCCTTGCCCAGGCTCAGCAGGACGGCGCCACCCTCGTCGTCGGGCCGCTGCTGAAAGAGAATGTCGAAGATGTTCTCAAGAGCAATACGCCGCTCAATGTGCTGGCGCTCAACCAGCCGGAGAAGGTCGAAGGCCGCGCTAATATCTGCTATTTCGCGCTGTCGCCGGAAGACGAAGCGCGTGACGCCGCCCGACACATCCATCAACAGGGCAAACAGACGCCGTTGCTGCTGGTTCCGCGCGGCGCGCTGGGCGATCGTGTGGTCAACGCGTTTGCCGACGAGTGGCTGAAGCTGGGCGGCGCCAGCGTCCTGCAGCAGCGTTTTGGCTCCACGGCGGAGCTGCGCGCCGGCGTTAACGGCGGAGGGGGCATTGCGCTGAGCGGCACCCCAGTCTCCACCCTGCCATCAGCGCAGAACAGCGTCCTCGGCACGGCGGATGAAATGCCGGTTAGCAGCGGCGGCAGCGTCGACGCGGCCTATATCCTCGCCACCCCGGAACAGATTGGCTATATCAAACCCATGATCGCGATGCGCAACGGCAGCCAGAGCAATGTCACCCTGTACGCCAGCTCGCGCAGCGCACAGGGCACCGCAGGTCCGGATTTCCGTCTGGAGATGGAAGGCCTGCAGTATAGCGAAATCCCGATGCTGGCTGGCAGCAACCCGGCGTTGATGCAGCAGGCGCTGTCTGCGGTGCGCAATGACTACTCGCTGGCGCGTCTGTATGCGATGGGCGCTGACGCCTGGTCGCTGGCAAACCACTTCACGCAAATGCGCCAGACGCCGGGCTTCGAGCTGAACGGGAATACCGGCGATCTGACGGCGACTCAGGACTGCGTGATTACCAGGAAACTGTCATGGCTCAAATACCAGCAGGGACAAATCGTCCCGGCCAGCTAAGCAAACAGACCGGCGATGCATGGGAAAACCGTGCTCGCCGCTGGCTGGAAAGCCAGGGCCTGCGTTTTATTGCCGCCAATGCTCGCGAGCGTGGCGGCGAAATTGACCTCATTATGCGCGACGGCGCCGTCACCGTCTTTGTCGAGGTGCGCTACCGCCGCAGCGCTCTGTACGGTGACGCGGCGGCCAGCGTCACCCCGCAAAAACAGCAACGCCTGCTTAAAGCCGCCCGTTTGTGGCTCTGCCGACAGAATGGGAGCTTTGAGACTGTGGATTGCCGTTTCGATGTGGTAGCCTTCACCGGAAACGACATCCAATGGCTAAAAAACGCCTTTGGCGAATAGCGTAATACCAGAAGTAAGGGATCCCGTGCTCGACAGAATCAAAGCCTGCTTTACCGAAAGCATTCAAACCCAAATTGCCGCAGCAGAAGCACTCCCGGACGCCATCTCCCGGGCGGCGATGACGCTCGTGCAGTCCCTGCTCAACGGCAACAAAATCCTCTGTTGTGGTAATGGCACTTCCGCCGCCAACGCACAGCATTTTGCTGCCAGCATGATTAATCGTTTTGAAACGGAACGCCCTGGTTTACCCGCCATTGCACTAAACACCGATAATGTGGTCTTAACTGCCATCGCTAACGATCGCCTGCATGACGAGATTTACGCCAAGCAGGTGCGCGCCCTGGGACACGCTGGCGATGTGCTGCTGGCAATCTCCACACGCGGTAACAGTCGGGACATCGTCAAGGCGGTGGAAGCCGCCGTGACCCGCGACATGACCATCGTCGCGTTAACCGGCTATGACGGCGGTGAGCTGGCGGGCCTGTTAGGTCAGCAGGATGTCGAAATCCGCATCCCCTCACACCGCAGCGCGCGTATCCAGGAGATGCATATGCTGACCGTCAACTGTCTGTGCGATTTGATAGATAACACTCTTTTTCCACACCAGGACGATTAAGGAGAACACATGAAGGCTCTCTCGCCCCTCGCCATCCTGCTTTCAGCACTACTGCTGCAGGGCTGCGTTGCCGCCGCGGTTGTCGGAACGGCAGCAGTCGGCACTAAAGCCGCAACGGACCCGCGTACGGTGGGAACCCAGGTCGATGACAGCACCCTGGAACTGCGCGTCAATAGCGCCTTGTCGAAAGATGAACAGATTAAGAAACAGGCCCGCATCAACGTTACCGCTTATCAGGGCAAAGTCCTGCTGACCGGTCAGTCGCCGACGCCGGATCTCTCTGCCCGCGCCAAGCAAATCGCCATGGGCGTGGAAGGAACCACGGAAGTGTTTAACGAAGTGCGCCAGGGCCAGCCGATTGGTTTAGGCACCGCCTCTTCTGATACCTGGATTACCACCAAGGTGCGTTCGCAGCTGCTGAGCACCGATCAGGTCAAATCCTCGAACGTGAAGGTGACCACGGAAAACAGCGAAGTCTTCCTGATGGGACTGGTGACCGACCGTGAAGGCCGCGCGGCGGCGGATATCGCCAGCCGGGTGAGCGGCGTGTCCCGGGTGACCACCGCCTTTACCTATATTAAATAAAGCTGCAATTTCCCGGCTGGCGCTGCGCTTAGCCGGGCTACCGCCCCCTGTCCGTTGTGAGCCGGGTAAGGCGTAGCCGCCACCCGACACCCCATCCGGCTATGCGTACGTTTACGGCAAACTACACCAGCGCCAGCGCACCGACAATCGCCCCGCACAGCGCCACCAGTCCGCCAGTCAGCCACAGCGCTTTAGCCGGAAAGGCTTTGCGCAGCATAATCAACGATGGCACGCTCACTGCCGGCAACGTAATCAGCAGCGCCAGCGCCGGCGCAACGCCCATCCCCGCCAGCATCATCGTCTGGACAATCGGAATTTCCGCCGCGGTAGGGATCACAAACAGACAGCCGGCAATCGCCATCGCGATGACCCAGAACAAGGTATTATCCACCACGCCATCGGCGTGCGGGAACAGCCAGACGCGCGCCGCCCCCAGCACCAGTACCGCGAGGATATAAACCGGGATGGTGTTCCAGAACAACGTCCACAGCGCCCGCAGCCAGCGGCTAAAGAAGCCGCCCTGGGCCGCTTTCGCTTGCGCTTCAGGCACCACGGCAGGCTGCGTCGCCGCCTCTTTTACCCATTTCTGCACCAGCGTCGCGACAATCAACACCGTCGCCAGGCCCGCCACCAGGCGAACCAACGCAAACTGCCAGCCCAGCACGAAGCCCATAAACACCAACGTCGCCGGGTTGAGCAGCGGGTTGCCCATCCAGAACGCCAGCGCCCCGCCCATCGACACCTGCTGTTTGCGCATCCCGGCCGCGACCGGCGCGGCGCAGCAGGTGCACATCATACCTGGCAGCGAGAAAATCGTCCCCAGCAGCGTCCCCTGAAAACGCGATTGTCCCAGGGTGCGCAGCAGCCAGTCGCGCGGGATCAGCACCTGGATCAGCGACCCGAGCAGCACGCCGAGCACCGCCGCTTTCCAGACGGCAAGGAAGTAAACCACCGCGTAGTCCCACGCCGCCTTCAGCGGGTTAGCGTCGGCCTGGGCGAGAATGGATTTACCGATACTGTGGGTTTCCGCAGCGGTGAAGGCTTTCCCGTAGTATGGCTGCCATTTGACGAACCACAGGCCGACAATCACGACGAGAAAGAAAAGCGCGGGCTTCCACCATTGAAATGGTGACGCCGCCTGAGATGAAGACTGACCAGCCATAGCATTCCCCAGCAAGAAATGTGGATATGAATTGAAGCCGTGAATACTACGCCGGAAGCCTGCGTTTGCAAACCGCTATTCCGCCTGCCGCGCGGCACGCTCCCGCAGCTCGGACGATGAGAGAATTTGCACCCCTTCGTGAGTAGGCGACAGCGCCTCCGCCAGCAGGGCAATCGCCACGTCGCGGGCCGCAATGGATTTCCAGTTCCCCGGTAAGAGTCGGAACAGCGGTTCGAGGAAGGTCTCATTGGCCCGCTTTTTTTCCCGCTCGCCTGAGAGCATCGACGGCCGGGCAATGGTCAGCCGCGGCCAACCCTGCTCGATCAGCGCCGCCTCCATTTCCCCCTTCACCCGATTGTAGAAAAACGGTGAGTGGGCGTTGGCGCCCATCGCGCTAACCACCAGCATATGTTGCGCACCCAGCCGTTTGCCGGTCAGTGCGGTATCAACCACCAGCGTGTAGTCAGCATGGACAAAGGCCTCTTTGCTCCCGGCCTCCCGGCGCGTCGTTCCCAGACAGCAGAAAACGATATCCACCGGGTCAACCACCTGCGCCAGGGCATCGGTCAACTGGGGATCGTGCGGATTAAAAACCCCTTCCGCCGGCGCCAGTGGGCGACGCGTCGGGGCGGCGATGGCGCTGATGCTCGGCTCATTCTGCAGCAGCCGAAGTAAGTGACCGCCAACTAACCCGGTCGCGCCGGTCAATAATACCTGACTCATTGATTCTCCTTTACAGAATTCTCCGCCTTGCACTTTCGGGCTCATGTTCCAGGCTTAATACCTTACAAGGTAAGTATCCACCATCATCATGGAATTACCTCATTGACCATCCAGATAGCGGAGGAAACATGAGTAAAAAGATAGCCGTGCTCATTACCGACGACTTTGAAGATTCTGAATTTACCTCTCCCGCCGAGGCGTTTAAGCTCGCCGGGCATCAGGTCGTGACCATCGAAAAGCAGGCTGGCAAGACGGTGAAGGGTAAACAGGGAGAAGCAGAGGTCGCCATCGATCGGGCCATTGATGACGTCACACCGGGTGAATTTGATGCCTTGTTGCTGCCCGGGGGCTATTCCCCTGACCAGCTGCGCGGGGATGAACGCTTTGTCACCTTTACCCGCGATTTTGTCAACGGCGGGAAGCCGGTCTTCGCCATCTGCCACGGCCCGCAGCTGCTGATCAGCGCCGATGTGATCCGCGGGCGTAAGCTCACGGCGGTAAAACCGATCGTGGTGGATGTGAAAAACGCCGGGGGCGAGTTTTACGACCAGGAGGTGGTGGTCGATAACGAACAGCTGGTCACCAGCAGAACGCCGGACGATCTGCCGGCCTTCAATCGCGAAGCGCTACGCCTGCTCGGCGCCGGCATCGCGCCGCCAGTGTAGCTTTTTCCCGAACCCCAGCGTGTTGTCGGTAAACTTGATTTCGTCCGGACGAATCTCCCAAACCGGCGCCGACAGCATGCGGGCCACCGGGAAGCGCTTGACGTAGCGCTGACGCATACGCGCCTCTTCGTCGCCGCGCAGTCGGCGGATCTCGCCCTGGAACTGCACGCCGCGGATCAGGGCCACGGTTTTTGGCTGGCCGTTGACCGTGCCGGCCACCTTCGCCCGCTCGCCGGTCATCTGGCCGTGGCGGGTGTGCTCATCGCTGAGCAGATAAAAGGCCACGCTATCCGGGTCATAGACGTAAAAGGCGTTCGCACACCACAGCTCGTCGTCGCGGGAGACGCACCAGGTGACGACGTGCTGTTTACTCAGCCAGCGGCCAATGGCGGCAAGCGTATCCATCTTTCTTCTCCATTATGCTATGGTGCCTACACCTTACCATAGTGACTTTATAACCGTGTGCTGGTTTCTGTATCTCATTCGAACCGCGGATAATCGCCTCTATACCGGCATCACCACCGATGTGACGCGCCGCTTTCGCCAGCATCAGGCAGGGAAAGGCGCGAAGGCGTTGCGCGGCAAAGGCGACCTGCAGCTGGCCTTTAGCCATGAAGTTGGTGAACACTCACTTGCTTTGCGGCTGGAATACCGCATTAAGCAGCTAACGAAGCGCGAAAAAGAGCGCCTCGTTGCCGGAGAAGATACCGTCGAAACCCTGCTGGCAAGGCTCAAAAACGATTAAAGTGGTCGCTGTATTCGACCTGGCCGTGGACACCTTCGAGGGCGTCATCCGCCAGGCGGTGCACCTGGAACGCCTCCGCGCTGTCCGGCCAGCGGCAGCGGAGATCGAAGCGCGCGGCCGGTTCAAAACCAAAGCGACGGTATAACTCCGGGTCGCCCAGCGTCACCACCGCGGCATAGCCAAACTCATTCAGCGAATCCAGCCCTTCATAGACCAGCTGCCGGCCAATGCCCTGTCCACGGTAGCGTTCATCCACCGCCAGCGGCGCCAGGCCGACCCATTGTAGCTCTTCACCTTCCACCGCAACCGGGCTGAAGGCAACGTAGCCGATCACCTGGCCTTCATCATCCGTCGCCACTACCCCCAGCGTGATCAGTCCATCTTCACGCAGATCGTGCACCAGCTGCGCTTCGGCATCGCGGCCGAAGGTACGACGCAGCAGCGCGTCGATTCCCGGTGCATCAATCCCAATTTCCACTCGAATCAGCATGCCTCACCTACCGATGTCTGTTCAGGTTTCTGCGGGCTCTTCAGTCCAGCTTCGACAAAATCCGCCAGTTGCAGCAACATCACGCGCAGCGCTTTGGGCATCTGCTCGAGCTCAATGGCGTCCATCAAATTTTTTACATACAGCCCCAGCTCCGTATCGCCTTCAATAACCAGACGACGCTGGAAGAATAGCGTATCCGGATCCTGCTTGCGCGCGGCGATCATTAACAGATCGCTGGCGTCGGCGCTGAAGCTGACGTCGGCGTCCGCCTGCTGGCTGACCACCAGGCGACCATCGACTACCGAGGTATACCACAGCAGACCGATGTCACGCACATGAATACTTAACCAGCGCCCCTCGAGAAACTCCAGCTCTCCCTCCGCCAGCGCCTGGCGAAACTGCCAGCTAAGCACCTGCTCCAGCACCTGGCGCTTGAGGGCAAAAGGCGCCAGCTTAACCGGCACGCTCATTAAAGACGGGCCAAAGTGGACCAGCCGGGAACGCAGTTTATCCAACACAAGCTTTACTCCATGAATGCAATTGTGCCGCTATTGTGCCATATCACATAAACAACATAGCGGCGTAAATCAACAAAAACGCGATGACGGCAGCCCGTTATTGGCGCCGCCAATACACTTTTAACTGCCTCAAATCAAAAATTGTCACCAGAAGGTTAACTAAAATCCCTGCTCGTTAACCATTCAGCGTCCCTGACGGGCCGCATTTTTCAGGAAAAATTATGGAGCTGCTCTGCCCAGCCGGTAACCTTCCGGCGCTTAAGGCGGCCATCGAAAACGGCGCCGATGCCGTCTATATCGGGCTGAAAGATGACACCAACGCCCGCCACTTTGCCGGCCTTAATTTCACCGAAAAGAAACTGCAGGAAGCCGTCAGCTTTGTGCATCAGCACCGTCGTAAGCTGCATATCGCCATCAACACCTTCGCCCACCCCGACGGCTACGCCCGCTGGCAGCGCGCGGTGGATATGGCGGCTCAGTTGGGCGCCGATGCGCTCATTCTGGCCGATATCGCCATGCTGGAGTACGTCGCGGAGCGCTATCCGCATATAGAACGCCATGTCTCGGTACAGGCTTCCGCCACCAATGAAGAGGCCATTCGCTTCTATCATCGCAACTTCGACGTGGCGCGCGTGGTACTGCCGCGGGTGTTATCTATTCACCAGGTGAAACAGTTGGCTCGCGCCACGCCGGTGCCGCTGGAAGTCTTTGCCTTCGGCAGCCTGTGCATCATGGCGGAAGGCCGCTGCTATCTCTCTTCCTACCTGACCGGCGAATCGCCCAACACCGTCGGCGCCTGCTCGCCTGCCCGCTTCGTGCGCTGGCAGCAAACCCCACAGGGGCTGGAATCGCGTCTCAATGAAGTGCTGATTGACCGCTATCAGGATGGGGAAAACGCCGGTTACCCGACGTTGTGTAAAGGCCGCTACCTGGTCGATGGCGAGCGCTATCACGCGCTGGAGGAGCCCACCAGCCTCAATACCCTGGAACTGTTGCCGGAGTTGATGGCCGCCAATATCGCCTCAGTGAAAATCGAAGGCCGTCAGCGCAGCCCGGCCTACGTCACCCAGGTAGCGAAAGTCTGGCGCCAGGCGATCGATCGCTGCAAAGCCGATCCACAGAATTTCGTGCCGCAATCCGCATGGATGGAAACCCTTGGCTCCATGTCCGAAGGTACACAAACCACCCTTGGCGCCTACCACCGTAAATGGCAGTGAGAAACATGAAATATTCATTAGGGCCAGTGCTTTACTACTGGCCAAAAGAGACGCTGGAGAATTTTTACCAGCAGGCAGCAAACTGCAGCGCCGACACCATTTATCTCGGCGAAGCGGTGTGCAGCAAACGCCGCGCTACCAAAGTCGGCGACTGGATTGAGATGGCGAAAGCGTTGGCCGGGAGCGGCAAACAGGTGGTGCTGTCTACCCTCGCGCTGGTGCAGGCCTCCTCCGAACTGGGCGAGCTAAAGCGCTATGTCGATAACGGGGAGTTCCTGATTGAGGCCAGCGATTTGGGCGTGGTCAACCTCTGCACCGAACGCAAGCTGCCGTTCGTCGCCGGGCATGCGCTGAACTGCTACAACGCCGTTACCCTGCGCCTGCTGTTAAAACAGGGCATGGTGCGCTGGTGCATGCCGGTGGAGCTTTCCCGCGACTGGCTGGCTAATTTACTGACCCAGTGCGAAGATCTGGGCATTCGCAATCAGTTTGAAGTCGAAGTGCTAAGCTACGGCCATCTGCCGCTGGCTTATTCCGCCCGCTGCTTTACCGCCCGCTCGGAAGATAGGCCAAAGGATGAGTGCGAGACCTGCTGCATCAAATACCCAACCGGACGCAGCATGCTGTCCCAGGAGAACCAGCAGGTGTTCGTGCTCAACGGTATCCAGACCATGAGCGGCTATGTCTACAACCTGGGCAATGAGCTGACGTCCATGCACGGCCTGGTGGATATGGTACGCCTGTCGCCGATGGGCAACGAGACCTTCGCCATGCTCGACGCCTTCCGCGCCAATGAAAACGGCGCTGCGCCGTTGGCGCTCACCGGCAACAGCGATTGCAACGGCTACTGGAAACGGCTGCCCGGGCTGGCGCTGCAGGCCTGATAAACCGCTCACTTTGTTAACAGCAGTGCTCAGATTTTAATGCATTATTAAAGATGCAGCTTTTCTGGCTGGCGCGTCCTGGATGCGCCAGGCTGGAAGAAGACCTTCAATCTGATGACGATGCTGTAGCAAAGTGAGCCTTTATGACTGACAAATCTGTTCCGTTCTCGGTGCTCGATCTGGCGCCGATCCCGCAAGGATCTTCTGCCAAAGAAGCCTTTACCCACTCTCTGGATCTCGCCCGGCTGGCCGAATCGCGCGGTTATCACCGCTACTGGCTGGCGGAGCACCACAATATGGTCGGCATTGCCAGCGCAGCGACCTCGGTGCTGATTGGCTATCTCGCCGCCAATACCACTACCCTGCATCTGGGTTCCGGTGGCGTGATGTTGCCCAACCATTCGCCGCTGGTGATCGCCGAGCAGTTCGGCACCCTGAACACCCTCTATCCCGGGCGTATCGACCTCGGCCTTGGCCGCGCGCCGGGCAGCGATCAGCCCACCATGCGCGCCCTGCGTCGCCATATGAGCGGCGATGTCGATAACTTCCCGCGCGACGTGGCGGAACTGGTGGACTGGTTTGACGCCCGCGATCCGAACCCGCACGTGCGCCCGGTTCCCGGCTACGGGGAGCGCATTCCGGTGTGGCTGCTGGGTTCAAGCCTCTACAGCGCCCAGCTGGCGGCGCAGCTCGGTTTGCCGTTCGCGTTCGCCTCGCACTTCGCGCCGGATATGCTGTTCCAGGCCCTGCACCTGTATCGCAGCAACTTTACGCCCTCCGCGCGGCTGGAAAAACCGTATGCCATGGTGTGCATCAATATCATCGCCGCCGACAGCAACCGCGATGCGGAGTTTCTCTTCACTTCCATGCAGCAGGCGTTTGTGAAGCTGCGTCGCGGCGAAACCGGACAGCTGCCGCCGCCGGTGGAAAATATGCATCAGCTGTGGTCAGCGTCCGAGCAGTATGGCGTGCAGCAGGCGCTGCGCATGTCGCTGGTGGGTGATAAAACTAAAGTCCGCCACGGCTTAGAGTCGATTATGCGGGAAACCGAGGCGGACGAAATCATGGTCAATGGCCAGATCTTCGACCACCAGGCGCGGCTGCATTCTTTCGATTTAGCGATGCAGGTGAAAGAGGAATTGTTGGGTTAATCAAAATCCAGGCCCGGTGGACGTCGCGCCACCGGGTAAGCCTCTTACTGGTAAACCGGCAGCAGATTAACGCTCGACAGAATGTGTACAACCGCATTGCCAAGGCCAAACAGTAGGATCAGCACAATCATCGGTGTTCCGCCCCATACGCGGAACTGTGGGCTGCCGAAGCGTTTACGCGAGGCGCGAGCCAGCAGCGCCGGTACAATCGCCGCCCAGATCGTCGCCGCCAGGCCGGCATAGCCGATGGCGTAGAGGAAGCCATCAGGTTTCACCAGCCCGCCCATCATCGGCGGAATAAAGGTCAGCAGCGCAGTTTTAAAGCGCCCCAGCGCGCTGTCGTCAAAGCCAAACAGATCCGCCAGGTAGTCGAACAGCCCCAGCGTGACGCCAAGGAACGAGCTGGCGACGGCAAAGTTAGAGAACACCACCAGCAGCAGATCCAGGCTCCGGCTGTTCAGCACCCCGCTCAGGGCCTGCACCAGCACATCAATATTGCCGCCCTTCTGCGCGATGTCGATAAACTGCGGACGCGGGATATTGCCCATCGTCACCAGCAGCCAGACCACGTACAGACCCAGCGCCAGCAGCGTACCGTAGGTTAAGCAGCGGATAATAGTGCGTGGATCTTTGCCGTAGTATTTCATCAGGCTCGGCACGTTGCCGTGGTAGCCAAACGAGGCCAGGCAGAACGGCAGCGTCATCAGCAGATATGGCGCATAGGAGGCGTTCTTTTCCGCAACGTTAAACAGCGTCGTCGGCTCGACGTGCCCCAGCAGACTGCCGAAGGTCAGGAAGAAAGTGATCACCTTGGCGCCGAGCACAACAGCCGTCATGCGGCTCACCGCCCTGGTGCTCATCCAGACGATAAATGCCACCAGCAGCGCAAAGCCAAAACCCGCCGCCCGCGCCGGCACGTTCAGCGACATCTCGCTAAACGTATGATGTAGTATCGAGCCGCTGGCTGAAATATAGGCGTAGGTCAGGATATACAGCACAAAGGCGATCGACACGCCGTTGACCAGGTTCCAGCCCTTGCCGAGCAGGTCTTTGGTAATGGTGTCGAAGCTGGAGCCGATCCGGTAGTTAAGGTTGGCCTCGAGGATCATCAGACCGGAGTGCAGCATGCAGAACCAGGTGAAAACCAGCGCCGCCAGCGACCAGAAAAACCACGCGCCGGACATCACCACCGGCAGCGAGAACATACCCGCGCCGATAATCGTGCCGCCGATGATCACCACGCCGCCAAACAGGGACGGACGGGTTGCCGTAGTGGTTAGTGTCGCCATTTACCGAAATCTCCAGTCAAAAATACTTTCCCACGATGGGTGCGAAGCACTGTACCAGTACACGAGTACAAAAGAAATAAAAAAAGCCCCAATCATGACGATCGGGGCTGTATTATTTAGTTTACGCTAGCGGGCTACGTTAATTATGCATCGCCACCGAAGCGACGGCGACCGGCAGAGTCATCGCG
This sequence comes from Klebsiella sp. 54, assembly GCF_018223875.1. Lineage (NCBI taxonomy): Bacteria > Pseudomonadati > Pseudomonadota > Gammaproteobacteria > Enterobacterales > Enterobacteriaceae > Klebsiella > Klebsiella sp. 54. Next base: position 105,480 of record NZ_JAGRRA010000006.1, on the reverse strand, counting down.
GCGCGGATGCATCATCACGACGCGGCGCACGGCCTTCACGACGTTCGCCGCTGAAACGACGACCATCACCACGACCACCTTCACGACGCTCGCCACCGAAGCCACGACCGCCTTCACGACGCTCACCGCCGAAGCTACGACCACCTTCACGACGTTCACCACCGCCACGACGTTCGGTGCGCGGCTGCGCATCGCCCAGCAGCTGCATGTTCATCGGCTTGTTCAGGATGCGGGTACGAGTAAAGTGCTGCAGCACTTCGCCCGGCATCCCTTTCGGCAGTTCGATGGTGGAGTGAGAAGCGAACAGCTTGATGTTACCGATGTAGCGGCTGCTGATATCGCCTTCATTAGCGATCGCGCCAACGATATGACGCACTTCAACACCGTCATCGCGACCCACTTCAATGCGATACAGTTCCATATCGCCTACGTCACGACGCTCACGCTTCGGACGATCTTCGCGATCGCCACGCGGAGCGCGATCGTTGCGGTCGCCACGACGCTCGAAGCGATCGTCACGGTCACGGAACTCACGACGCGGACGCATCGGCGCATCCGGCGGCACGATCAGCGAGCGTTCGCCCTGGGCCATTTTCAGCAGCGCGGCAGCCAGCGTTTCCACGTCCAGCTCTTCGCCTTCCGCCGTCGGCTGGATTTTCGCCAGCAGCGCACGGTACTGGTCCAGATCGCTGCTTTCCAGCTGCTGCTGGACTTTGGCGGCGAATTTTTCCAGACGACGTTTGCTCAGCAGCTCTGCGTTCGGCAGCTCCACTTCCGGGATGGTCAGCTTCATCGTACGTTCGATGTTGCGCAGCAGACGACGTTCACGGTTCTCAACGAACAGCAACGCGCGGCCCGCGCGGCCCGCACGACCGGTACGACCGATACGGTGAACGTAGGATTCAGAATCCATCGGGATGTCGTAGTTCACCACCAGGCTGATACGTTCAACGTCCAGACCACGGGCTGCCACGTCAGTCGCAATCAGGATATCCAGACGACCGTCTTTCAGACGCTCCAGGGTCTGCTCACGCAGCGCCTGGTTCATGTCGCCGTTCAGCGCCGCGCTGTTGTAGCCGTTACGCTCCAGCGCTTCAGCCACTTCCAGGGTCGCGTTTTTGGTACGGACGAAGATAATCGCCGCATCAAAATCTTCCGCTTCCAGGAAACGCACCAGCGCTTCGTTTTTACGCATACCGTAGGCAGTCCAGTAGCTCTGGCTGATGTCCGGACGAGTGGTCACGCTGGACTGAATACGCACTTCCTGCGGCTCTTTCATAAAGCGGCGGGTAATGCGACGGATCGCTTCCGGCATGGTGGCGGAGAACAGCGCGGTCTGATGCCCTTCCGGGATCTGCGCCATAATGGTTTCTACGTCTTCGATAAAGCCCATGCGCAGCATTTCATCTGCTTCATCCAGTACCAGACCGCTCAGTTTAGAGAGGTCCAGGGTGCCGCGCTTCAGGTGGTCCAGCAGACGACCCGGGGTACCGACAACGATCTGCGGACCCTGACGCAGGGCGCGCAGCTGCACGTCATAACGCTGGCCGCCGTACAGGGCAACCACGTTTACGCCGCGCATATGTTTAGAGAATTCCGTCATTGCTTCAGCAACCTGTACCGCCAGCTCGCGGGTCGGCGCCAGCACCAGGATCTGTGGTGCTCTCAGCTCAGGATCGATGTTGTTCAGCAGCGGTAAAGAAAACGCTGCGGTTTTACCGCTACCGGTCTGGGCCATACCCAGAACGTCGCGGCCGTCCAGCAGATGCGGAATGCACTCAGCCTGGATCGGAGATGGTTTTTCGTAACCCAGATCGTTAAGCGCTTCAAGGATAGGAGCCTTCAGGCCCAGATCTGCAAAAGTGGTTTCGAATTCAGCCATGTAGTACGTGTGCCTCAAAATTAATGGCGGCCAGTCTACATAACTCATCGTGAAAATTTACGGTAATTTTCATTGAAAAGTGTGAACCGGCTCAAAGTAGGTGTATTAACGAACAACAACGCCCTCACCCGCGAAGGTGATGGCAAGCAAAAAACTATGGGCTGATGTGTTCGTCAGCTATTGCTGGTCCGATTCTGCCAGGTCATCTTGCTCCTGGCCCAAGAGCGATAATTCCAACAATGCGTATCGGTGCTCAACGTAGTTATGTACGTTGTTGGCGACCGCCAGTTTGAACAGTGCCGTAGCGCTGTCCTTGTCCCCCAGACTTAGGTAGTACTTACCTAAATAGAAGTTGGTTTCACTGAGATGCTCAGCGAGCGAGGTGTTATCCGTTGCGTCTGCCTTCAGACGAGTCATCAGCTCTTTTTCGCTAATGTCGCCAAGGTAGAACTCGACAATGTTCCATCCCCATTGCTCTTTGTCCGACTTGTCTAAGCGCTCTCTGAGTGCTTCAAGCGCCCGCTTCTCGTCGAGTTTACGCTCGGCGATATAAAGCCACAGGCTACGGAAAGGATCATTGGGATCGTCTTGATAAAACGCCAGCAGATCATCTTGCGCTAACTTAGCCCGGCCGCCGTAATACAGGGCGATACCGCGGTTCAAGTGCGCGTAGTTGTAAGTTGGATCAAGCTCAAGTACAGAATCAAACGCTTCATAGGCAGCATCAAAATTGCCTGCCTGCGTTAAGTAAATACCTAAGTAATTGAATACTTCAGGCATATCGGGTCGGATTGCCAGCGCTTGTGAAAAATCATTTCGCGCTAATGCCCTCAGACCGAGACTATCATACAACACTCCGCGCTCATATAAAAGCTGTGCGCGTTCGTCATCGGATAAAGCCCGACTGGCAAGAATTTGTTCCATACGTGCCAGAATCACTTCTTGCTGTAAAGTCGGTTGCAATGGTACTGCGAGGACGGCGTCCTTACGCCAGGCGGTGCTACTGCATCCTGCCAGCGTGAGAGCTGTCGCCACGAAACACCAGCGCAAAAAAGGCTTCATTTCCCACTCCCGAAGACAACGATTGGATGAACGTCCTGTTCCCCGGCTGCAAACGAGGCGTCCTGCCCGTAAAACGCCCTCCGCAAAAGCGGAGGGCTAACGGCAACCTTACTCGCCCTGCTCGGCAGCCGGAACTTCCGGCGCTGCGGCAGACGGAGTCTGTTCAGTTGCTTCTTTGATGCTCAGACGGACACGGCCCTGGCGGTCAACTTCCAGAACCTTAACCGGCACTTCCTGACCCATCTGCAGGTAGTCAGTCACTTTCTCAACGCGCTTGTCAGCGATCTGCGAGATGTGAACCAGACCTTCTTTACCGCCGCCGATGGCAACGAACGCGCCAAAGTCAACGATACGGGTCACTTTACCATTGTAGATACGGCCAACTTCGATCTCAGCGGTGATCTCTTCGATACGACGGATAGCATGCTGTGCTTTGTCGCCGTCAGTCGCTGCGATCTTCACGGTACCGTCATCTTCGATTTCGATGGTGGTACCGGTCTCTTCGGTCAGGGCACGGATAACAGAACCGCCTTTACCGATAACGTCTTTGATCTTGTCCGGGTTGATCTTGATGGTATGGATACGCGGTGCGAATTCAGAGATATCGCCGCGCGGCGCGTTAATCGCCTGCTCCATCACGCCCAGGATGTGCAGACGCGCACCTTTAGCCTGGTTCAATGCAACCTGCATGATTTCTTTGGTGATACCTTCAATTTTGATATCCATCTGCAGCGCAGAGATACCGTCGCGGGAACCCGCTACTTTGAAGTCCATATCGCCAAGGTGGTCTTCGTCACCGAGGATGTCAGACAGCACGACGAAGTTGTCGCCTTCTTTCACCAGGCCCATGGCGATACCCGCCACGGCGGCTTTCACCGGCACACCAGCGTCCATCAGCGCCAGAGAGGCACCGCAGACGGAAGCCATGGAAGAAGAGCCGTTAGATTCGGTGATTTCAGACACCACGCGTACGGTGTACGGGAATTCTTCGATAGTCGGCATCACGGCCAGAACGCCGCGCTTAGCCAGACGACCGTGACCGATTTCACGACGCTTCGGAGACCCCACCATGCCAGTTTCACCTACGGAGTACGGAGGGAAGTTGTAGTGGAACAGGAAGGAGTCGGTACGCTCGCCCATCAGTTCATCGATGTTCTGCGCATCGCGTGCGGTACCCAGCGTCGCGGTAACCAGCGCCTGCGTTTCGCCACGGGTGAACAGTGCGGAACCGTGAGTACGCGGCAGAACGCCGGTACGAACGTCCAGACCACGGATCATATCTTTTTCGCGACCATCGATACGCGGCTCACCGGCCAGCACGCGGCTACGAACCACGTTTTTCTCGATAGCGTGCAGGATTTCACCCAGTTCGTTAGCGTCCAGGGTTTCATCTTCTGCAACCAGCGTAGCGATGGTTTCAGATTTGATCACATCAACCTGAGCGTAACGCTCTTGTTTGTCGGTGATACGGTAAGCATCGCTCAGGCGGGATTCAGCCAGCGCAGCAACGCGCGCGTTCAGCGCTTCGTTGACGGCTTCCGGCTGCCAGTCCCAACGTGGTTTACCGGCTTCTTTCACCAGGTCGTTGATGTTCTGGATAACAATCTGCTGCTGCTCGTGGCCAAAGACCACCGCGCCCAGCATCTGGTCTTCGCTCAGCAGTTCCGCTTCGGATTCCACCATCAGTACGGCCGCTTCGGTACCGGCAACCACCAGATCCAGTTTGCTGGACTTCAGCTCTTCCTGGGTCGGGTTCAGTACGTACTGGTCGTTGATGTAACCCACGCGCGCGGCGCCGATTGGGCCATTGAACGGAATACCAGACAGGGACAGCGCTGCAGAAGCGCCGATCATCGCGACGATATCCGGGTTAACCTGCGGGTTAACGGAAACAACGGTGGCGATAACCTGTACTTCGTTAACGAAGCCTTCCGGGAACAGCGGGCGAACCGGGCGGTCAATCAGACGCGCGATCAGGGTTTCGCCTTCGCTTGGGCGGCCTTCACGACGGAAGAAACCACCCGGGATTTTACCGGCAGCGTAGGTGCGCTCCTGGTAGTTAACCGTCAGCGGGAAAAAGTCCTGGCCTGGCTTCGCTTTTTTCTGGCCCACAACGGTCACGAATACCGCAGTGTCATCCATGCTAACCATCACAGCGGCCGTTGCCTGGCGCGCCATCATGCCGGTTTCCAGGGTCACGGTATGCTGGCCGTACTGGAATTTACGAACGATCGGATTAAGCAAAATTCTATCCTTTTTATCTATAAATCACGCCATATCCACGACATAGCGTCTATTGACCCGATCCTCTGCATCCTCGCGACTAATGACAACCTTTACCCGCCCCTGCGGATGAAGCCTCTCATTAGCCGCGCGAACCTCTGCATGAAGATCATTACTAGCAACAATACATGAGTTTTGAATGAATTGCTGCCGCCCGGTCGAAAAAAGGGGCCGTCAGGCCCCTTTTTCTGAAACTCGCAGAATTAGCGACGCAGACCCAGACGCTCGATCAGCGCAGAGTAACGTGCAACATCTTTACGTTTCAGGTAGTCGAGCAGTTTACGACGCTGAGAAACCATGCGCAGCAGACCACGACGGCTGTGGTGATCTTTTTTGTGCTCTGCAAAGTGGCCCTGCAGGTGGTTGATCTGTGCAGTCAGCAGTGCAACCTGAACTTCGGTAGAACCGCTGTCGTTTTCGCCACGACCAAACTCAGAAACGATTTTTGCTTTAGCTTCAACGCTTAGAGACATTTTAGAACTCCAGAAATTAAAAGAAAGAAAGGGTGCCGATCTCTAATTCAGCGACCCCTGATGCAACGCCCGAAAATGTTAAAACACTTTAGCGGACGTTAAGCGGCGATATTCTACTCGTAGCAGGCTTTTATCGCAAGAAAAGCGCTTACGCCGGGTATTCCACCACCAGACGACGCGGCGCCACGCGGCCTTCATCGTCAATTTCGCCCATGCCGAGAAACTTGCCGGATTCGCTTTCCATCACCCGTACCAGCCCGTTAAGCGGCGCGCCTGACTGACGTACCGGGTTGCCGTTTTTAAAATAGACCGCGGAGGTCTCCGGGATGGTCACCAGCGGATAGTCCGAGGCCGGGCTGTCCATGGGCATCAGTAGCGGATCGAGCAGCTGCGCGCCAGGAATATCCTGCGCCGCCGCCTGATCGACCAGCGCCTGCAGCTGCTCGAGGGTTACCATCCGCTCAACCGGGTATTTGCTCACCGCCAGGCGACGCAGGAAAATCACGTGCGCGCCGCAGCCGAGCTTCTCACCTAAATCATCGATAATCGTCCGGATGTAGGTGCCTTTCGAGCAGTGGATCTCCAGCTCCAGCTCATCGCCTTCGTGGCGGATAAACAGCAGCTCATAGACGGTAATCGGCCGGGATTCCCGCGGGACGTCAATCCCCTGACGGGCATACTCGTACAGCTTCTTGCCCTGATATTTCAGCGCCGAGTACATCGACGGCACCTGCTGCGTCTCGCCGCGGAAGCTGTCCAGCGCCGCCGCCAGCTGTTCGTCGCTAAAGGTCAGCGGGCGCTCTTCCACCACCTGGCCGTCGGCATCGGAGGTATCGGTGCGCTGGCCAAGTTTGGCGATCACGCGGTAGCGCTTATCGGAATCCAGCAGGTATTGGGAAAACTTAGTCGCTTCGCCAAGGCAGATCGGCAGCATGCCGGTCGCCAGCGGATCCAGCGCGCCGGTGTGTCCGGCGCGGTTGGCGTTATATATACGCTTTACTTTCTGCAGCACATCGTTGCTGGAGGCGCCCTGAGGCTTATCCAGCAGCAATACGCCGTGCACGTCGCGGCCGCGACGACGAGGACGACTCATCAGTCCTCCTTGCTGTCGTCCGGGTTCACACGACGCTCATCGTCGTGTTTCACCACGCTGGTGACCAGGTTGGACATGCGCATCCCTTCTACCAGTGAGTTGTCGTAGAAGAAGGTCAGCTCCGGCACGATGCGCAGGCGCATCGCTTTCCCCAGCAGAGAGCGGATAAAGCCAGAGGCTTCCTGCAACGCTTTGATGCCCGCTTTCACCGCGGCTTCATCTTTGTCGTTGAGGAAGGTGACATACACCTTGGCATAGGCCAGGTCACGGGACATTTCCACACCGGAAACGGTGGTCATCATGCCCAGACGCGGGTCTTTGATTTCACGCTGCAGGATAATCGCAATCTCTTTTTGCATCTCCTGGGCCACGCGCTGCGGGCGACCAAATTCTTTCGCCATAATAAATTCTCCAGAATAAAGACAAAAAAGGGGCCTAAAGCCCCTTTTTAAAATGATTGCCGGGTGGCGCTTCGCTTCCCCGGCGGCTTAGCCATCCGATGATTAATCGATGCTACGCTGGATTTCGATGATTTCGAACACTTCGATCATATCGCCAACGCGAACGTCGTTGTAGTTCTTCACACCGATACCACATTCCATGCCGTTACGGACTTCGTTAACGTCATCTTTGAAGCGGCGCAGGGATTCCAGCTCGCCTTCATAGATAACCACGTTGTCACGCAGCACGCGGATTGGGTTGTGACGTTTGATGGTCCCTTCGGTAACCATACAGCCCGCGATGGCGCCGAATTTCGGCGATTTAAAGACATCGCGCACTTCAGCCAGACCGATGATCTGCTGTTTCAGTTCCGGAGACAGCATACCGCTCATCGCCGCTTTCACTTCGTCGATCAGGTTATAGATGACGGAGTAGTAGCGCAGATCCAGGCTTTCCGCTTCGATAACTTTACGCGCAGAGGCATCGGCACGAACGTTGAAGCCAACCAGAATCGCGTTGGATGCTGCAGCCAGGGTGGCGTCGGTTTCGGTGATACCACCTACGCCGGAACCGATGATCTTCACTTTCACTTCGTCGGTAGACAGTTTCAGTAAGGAATCGGAAATCGCTTCGACAGAACCCTGTACGTCCGCTTTCAGCACGATGTTCACTTCGTGAACTTCGCCTTCGGTCATGTTAGCGAACATGTTTTCCAGTTTAGATTTCTGCTGACGCGCCAGCTTAACTTCACGGAATTTGCCCTGACGATACAGCGCCACTTCACGCGCTTTTTTCTCGTCACGAACCACGGTCACTTCGTCACCGGCAGCCGGCACACCGGACAGGCCGAGGATTTCCACCGGAATGGACGGACCCGCTTCCAGCACTTCGCGACCCAGTTCGTCACGCATCGCACGCACACGGCCGTATTCGAAGCCGCACAGAACGATATCACCCTTGTGCAGAGTACCTTCGCGAACCAGAACGGTAGCAACCGGACCACGACCTTTATCAAGGAAGGATTCGATCACTGCGCCGCTCGCCATCCCGTTACGGACCGCTTTCAGCTCGAGGACTTCAGCCTGCAGCAGGATCGCGTCCAGCAGGTCGTCGATACCGGTACCGGCTTTCGCGGAGACGTGGACGAACTGGCTCTCGCCGCCCCACTCTTCCGGCAGGATGCCGTACTGGGACAGTTCATTCTTCACGCGGTCCGGATCGGCTTCAGGCTTATCGATCTTGTTCACCGCAACTACCACCGGCACCTGCGCCGCTTTGGCGTGCTGGATAGCTTCGATAGTCTGCGGCATCACGCCGTCGTCTGCCGCCACCACCAGAACCACGATATCCGTCGCCTGCGCACCACGAGCACGCATGGAGGTAAACGCGGCGTGGCCTGGGGTATCCAGGAAGGTGATCATGCCGTTGTCGGTTTCTACATGGTAAGCACCGATGTGCTGGGTAATACCACCCGCTTCGCCGGAGGCAACCTTAGTAGAACGAATGTAGTCCAGCAGCGAGGTTTTACCGTGGTCAACGTGACCCATGATGGTCACAACCGGTGCGCGCGGTTCAGCCGCCGCGCCGGTGTCACGGTCGCTCATTACCGCTTCTTCCAGCTCGTTTTCACGACGCAGGATAACTTTGTGGCCCATCTCTTCGGCAACCAGCTGTGCGGTTTCCTGGTCGATGACCTGGTTGATGGTCGCCATGGCGCCCAGCTTCATCATCGCTTTGATGACCTGAGAACCTTTCACCGCCATCTTGTTAGCCAGTTCGCCAACGGTGATGGTTTCGCCGATCACCACGTCACGGTTAACGGCCTGCGCCGGCTTCTGGAAGCCCTGCTGCAGAGCAGAACCTTTACGGTGCTTACCGCCTTTACCGCCGCGAACGGCCGCACGGGCTTCTTCACGATCGGCTTTCGATTCAGCGTGTTTGTTGCCTTTCTTCGCCGGACGCGCCGCTTTGCTGCTGCGGCTGCGGCCGCGACCGCCTTCAACTTCACGATCGTTATCATCTTCAGCCTGACGAGCATGCTGTGACGTGGTGACGTGATAGTCGCTGGTGTCTTCCGGGCTGTCTGAAGTTTCAGACCAATTTTTTTCGTTTTCTTCTGCCATACGGCGTGCTTCTTCCGCTACACGGCGCGCTTCTTCTTCAAGTTTGCGGCGTGCTTCTTCTTCCGATTTGCGCTTCAGTTCCGCGGCTTCGTTCTCGCGACGGATCTTTTCAGCCTGGGCGGTTTTGGTCATTTCGTCGGTATGTTGATTGCTCACTTTGTCTTTTTCCGCAGCTTCACGTTTCGCTTTATCAGCGACTTCACGTTTAGCTTGTTCTGCGGCCTCACGTTCAGCTTTTAATTGCGCCTCGCGTTTCGCTGCTTCTTCAGCTTCACGACGGGCCTGCTCTTCCGCTTCACGCTGCGCCTGCTCTTCCGCGGCCAGGCGTTCAGCCTCTTGCGGATCGCGTTTCACAAAGGTGCGTTTCTTGCGGACTTCGATTTGTACCGATTTACTCTTTCCACCGGTACCTGGAATATTCAACGTACTGCGCGTCTTACGCTGTAACGTCAGCTTGTCTGGCGCCGAACCATGCTCACGGTTCAGGTGCGTCAACAAAGTTTGTTTCTCTTGCGAGGTCACAGAATCATCAGCCGTTTTGCGGATGCCTGCGTCAGCAAATTGCTGTATCAGGCGATCCACAGAGGTCTGAATCTCTGAGGCCAGCGCTTTAATAGTCACATCTGTCATGCTGTTCCTTCCTGCTACAGTTTATTACGCTTCGTCGCCGAACCAACAAATGTTGCGAGCGGCCATGATGAGCTCGCCAGCTTTCTCGTCGGTCATCCCTTCGATATCAGCCAGGTCATCAACGCCCTGCTCGGCGAGATCTTCCAGCGTACAAACACCACGGGCAGCCAGTTTGAATGCCAGGGCACGATCCAGACCTTCGAGATTCAACAGATCATCGGCAGGTTTGTTATCTCCCAGGCTTTCTTCCTGAGCCAGCGCCAGCGTAGTCAGTGCGTTTTTCGCACGCTCACGAAGTGCTTCAACGGTGGCTTCATCCAGACCGTCGATTTCCAGCAGTTCTTTCATCGGCACATAGGCCAGCTCTTCCAGCGAGGAGAAGCCTTCTTCAACCAGCACTGTCGCGAAATCTTCATCAATATCGAGATATTTGGTGAAGGTATCGATAGCGGCATGCGCTTCCGCCTGGTGCTTAGCCTGCAGATCGTCAACGGTCATCACGTTGAGTTCCCAGCCGCTGAGCTGCGAGGCCAGACGAACGTTCTGACCGTTACGGCCAATCGCCTGCGCCAGGTTGCCCGCTTCTACCGCGATATCCATGGTGTGTTTATCTTCATCCACCACGATGGACGCGACGTCTGCCGGCGCCATAGCGTTAATCACGAACTGCGCCGGGTTATCATCCCAGAGGACGATATCGATACGCTCGCCGCCCAGCTCAGTGGAAACCGCCTGCACGCGCGCGCCGCGCATACCGACGCAAGCGCCAACCGGGTCGATACGCTTGTCGTTGGTTTTCACCGCGATTTTGGCACGAGATCCCGGATCGCGAGCCGCCGCTTTGATTTCCAGCACTTCTTCACCGATTTCCGGCACTTCGATGCGGAACAGTTCGATCAGCATCTCAGGTTTGGAACGGGTCACGAACAGCTGGGCGCCACGCGCTTCCGGACGGACTGCGTACAGTACGCCGCGAATGCGGTCGCCCGGGCGGAAGTTCTCACGCGGCAGCATATCTTCACGCAGGATCACGGCTTCAGCATTGTTGCCCAGATCCAGAGTGATGTTGTCGCGGTTCACTTTTTTCACCACGCCGGTGATGATCTCACCTTCGTGCTCGCGGAACTGATCGACCACCATTGCGCGCTCGGCTTCGCGAACTTTCTGCACAATAACCTGTTTAGCGGTCTGGGTGGTGATGCGGTCGAAAGTGACAGACTCAATCTGATCTTCGACGTAGTCACCGACGTTCATGCTTTCATCTTCGAAACGCGCGGCTTCCAGCGTGATCTCGCGCGTCGGCTGGGTCACTTCTTCTACAACCAGCCAGCGACGGAAAGTGTCGAAATCGCCGCTCTTACGGTCGATTTCAACGCGAACGTCGATCTCTTGTTCGTATTTTTTCTTGGTGGCCGTTGCCAGCGCGCTTTCCAGCGCTTCGAAAATTTTCTCACGCGGCAGCGCTTTTTCGTTGGAAACGGCTTCAACAACAGCCAAAATTTCTTTGTTCATCGGGGCCTTTCACCTCAATCCAGACTGTTAAAAGTGGGGAACCAGGTTCGCCTTCTGGATGTTACTCAGCGCGAACACTTCATCTTTGCCTTCGACGGTTACCGTGATCATTTCACCGTCTACCGCTTTGATAATGCCCTGCCATTTGCGACGGTTCTGAACCGCCATGCGCAGCACCAGCGCAACTTCTTCGCCAGTGAAACGTTGATAGTGTTCGGCGGTGAACATCGGACGGTCGAGACCAGGCGAAGAGACTTCCAGGTTGTAAGCGACAGTGATCGGGTCTTCGACATCCATGACGGCGCTTACCTGGTGGCTCACATCAGCACAATCATCAACGTTGATGCCATCTTCACTATCAATATAGATGCGCAGTGTGGATGTGCGACCGCGAATAAATTCGATGCCGACCAGCTCAAAGCCAAGCGCTTCAACCGGCGCAGTGAGCATCTCTGTCAATTTTTGCTCTAATGTGGACAAACCCACCCCCAAGACATAAAAAAAGGGCGTATAGCCCAGTTATTCTGAAGTCAGATAACAAAAAACCCCGATAAATCGGGGCTTTAGATAACTGAACCCTGAGATCGCCATGGCGATCTGGAACACCTTCCGCAAGAATTCTTTCAAATTCGGCTACGAAGGACACCTAGTCCTCACAGTATATTTGAAAAAGTACTTAATGGGAAAGTGGTTGCGGGGGCCGGATTTGAACCGACGACCTTCGGGTTATGAGCCCGACGAGCTACCAGGCTGCTCCACCCCGCGCCTGAAACGTGGCATATTTTACTCTTTTTGAGCAAAAGACGCAAATACTGCTGGGATTTGGTACCGAAGACGGGACATAAAATCGGGATGAATTGTAACGGCAACTAGTATATTTTGTCAACATGCATTTTAGCGCCCCCGATTGCCGTTTGTGCTGGTATTTCAGGCTTTTTTAGCAAAAAGATGATGAAGCCCTTCCTGTCGCCAGTAAAAGATGGTTAAATGAATACTCACAATTAATGCATAAAAATGCAGTTAAGGTTGTTGGGTCGAACTCACCACAGTCTATCGAGCAGGGTTTTATTTTATGACGACGATTCTCAAGCATCTCCCGGTTGGTCAACGTATTGGTATCGCTTTCTCTGGTGGACTGGATACCAGCGCCGCGCTGTTATGGATGCGCAAAAAAGGCGCCGTGCCTTATGCATATACCGCTAACCTGGGTCAACCGGACGAAGACGACTACGATGCTATTCCGCGCCGCGCGAAAGAGTACGGCGCCGAAGGTGCCCGTCTGATCGACTGCCGCAAACAGCTGGTCGCAGAAGGGATCGCCGCGATTCAGTGTGGCGCTTTCCATAACACCACTGGCGGGTTGACCTATTTCAACACCACGCCGCTGGGCCGCGCGGTCACCGGCACCATGCTGGTAGCGGCAATGAAAGAAGACGGCGTTAACATCTGGGGCGATGGCAGCACTTATAAAGGCAACGATATCGAACGTTTCTATCGCTACGGCCTGCTGACCAACGCTGAACTGCAGATCTACAAACCGTGGCTGGACAGCGATTTCATCAATGAACTCGGCGGCCGTCACGAAATGTCCGAATTTATGATCGCCTGCGGCTTTGACTACAAGATGTCGGTCGAGAAAGCCTATTCCACCGACTCCAACATGCTCGGCGCTACCCACGAAGCGAAAGATCTGGAGTTTCTGAATTCCAGCGTCAAGATCGTCAACCCGATTATGGGCGTGAAGTTTTGGGACGAAAACGTGAAGATCCCTGCGGAAGAAGTCACCGTACGCTTTGAGCAAGGCCACCCGGTGGCGCTGAATGGCAAAACCTTCGCCGATGACGTTGAAATGATGCTGGAAGCCAACCGCATCGGCGGTCGTCACGGCCTGGGCATGAGCGACCAGATCGAAAACCGCATTATCGAAGCGAAAAGCCGCGGCATTTATGAAGCCCCGGGGATGGCGCTGCTGCATATCGCCTACGAGCGTCTGCTGACCGGTATTCATAACGAAGATACTATCGAGCAGTATCACGCTCACGGTCGCCAGCTGGGCCGTCTGCTGTATCAGGGCCGCTGGTTCGATTCCCAGGCGCTGATGCTGCGTGATTCGCTGCAGCGCTGGGTCGCCAGCCAGATCACCGGCGAAGTCACCCTTGAGCTGCGTCGCGGCAATGACTACTCGATCCTCAATACGGTATCAGACAACCTGACCTATAAAGCAGAGCGCCTGACCATGGAAAAAGGCGATTCCATGTTTACCGCTGAAGACCGTATCGGCCAGTTGACCATGCGTAATCTGGATATCACCGATACTCGCGAGAAGCTGTTCGGCTACGCGCAGTCTGGACTGCTGAGCGCCTCCTCAGCGACGGGTTTACCGCAGGTTGAAAATCTGGAAAACAAAGGCAAATAATCGCCTGACGATGTTTACTCTCTCTGCCGGCGGCTCTCCGCCGGCTTTTTATTTTTTGTTACCAGTTAGCAGCAGAAAAATCGAAAAGAGGCATTTTTTCCTTATCACCCGGCCGGCAAAATTGTTGACTATAATAGCCTCAATTGATTAATTCATATCTGGTGATAAACATCATGAATATTAAACCGCCGATCAGGCCGCAAAAGGCCATTGACCGACTGATCGATGTGCTTGAGCCACACGCGACGCCCGTTAACGCGATCGCCAGAAAAAGACTAACGTGGGAATATAAAGGTAAGACCCAACTCTTTATTTTTAAAAAAGGCGAGCTGTCGATTATTCGTAATTCCGACAAGCTATTGATGGTGACCGTCTATGAGCCGCATCTGTTCGGCGTGGCGGAAATGCTGCAACCCAGCCGCAGCCATAGTCTGCGGGCGGAGGTCTCTTCCGAACTGCTGCGTATCGATTATGACCTGGCGTCGGCGCTATTCCGTCAGCACAACCTGTGGGAAGAAGTTACCAGCCTGCTGGCTTATCATACCTCGTATATGGTATATCGTGACGATCTGGTCCTGCAGCAGCGAACCTATTCGGTGATCCGTAACCATCTGCTGGAAATGATGCTCTTAACCGAAGAGACTCGGCAGCGCGTGTCTATTCTGGAATATATTCAGGACCGGACCCATCTGTCGCGCAGCAGTATTCTCAATGTCTTGTCAGCCTTAAAGAAAGGCGGTTATATTGCCTTTGCCCGCGGCGGTTATTTGCAAAGTATCGCCTCGCTTCCGGAAAAATTCTAACCCGCGCCCGTCACCATCTTTTTGTCGTTATTCACCTTACTGTTGAAAATGTTTAAATTTAAATCAATAAACGCTAACGGTAAAAAAAGAAAAATTTTATGCTGAGTTCCTGAATTTACCGGTGGACAACATGTCCCTGAGATCAACCAGCAGACTGCCACTCACGGCGTTAACCGCCGGGCCTGCATCAGCTCAGGATATGCCACCGGAAATCGGCCAGGCGTGAGCAGCGGCAGCGGGAGTTGACCCCTCTTGTTTGCCGTCTGCAGCGACCATAACGATGAGATCCAAGAACCCGTTAATTTTGCCCGAACGCCCGTATCGGGCTTTTTTTTATCTGAAGGAATTCAACAATGAAGTCTATTGCTCCAAAAATGGTTGCCGTGATGATCGCTTTAGGGGCCAGCAGCGCTGCCTGCGCATCCGTTAACCTGCATGGTGAAGCCGGCGCCGAGTTTACCAATCTGTCCGCCAGCTTTGGTGCCGGGGAACCTGGCATGACGTTCAACACCCAGTGGGCCCACAGCGACAATGACGGGGACAGCGTAGGACTGGGAATGGGTTACAACTTTAACCTCGGGCCCTTTCTGATGACGCTGGGCGGTAAAGGGGTCTATTTGAACCCTAAAGACGGTGATGAAGGTTACGCTATCGCCGCAGGTGGCGGAGCAGAACTCCCACTCGGCCAGTACTTCACGCTCTTCGGTGAGGGTTATTACTCGCCGGACTCGATGTCCAGCGGCGTCGATGATTATGTGGAGGCTAATGCCGGGCTACGCCTTAACGTGCTTCCGTCGCTAAATATCGAAGCTGGCTATCGTTATATCGATATGGCGGGGAAAAATGGCAACCGCGACAACACCCTCGCCGACGGGGCCTATGCCGGGGTTAACTTCCGCTTTTAATCCATGCACAGGGATTGCCTTCCGGCAGTCCCTGTCTCATCTCAGCTGGTCAGCGGCACGCTTTTCAGTACACGGTTGATCTCCTGCAGACCAGCAACATTATTCTCTTTACGGTAAACGTCATTCATGGACGCCATCTGCTCCAGGCGGGTCAACGCGCCATACACCTGATATGCCTCGCTGTGTCTGTCGAACACATCGCGGCGCTCCACATCCTGCAAATAATGGCTTTTCAACGAATGATTAAGGCGACCAATCAGTGCCGTATTGTCCTGGAAATAGCGCGTCACAGCCTGGGCATTGTTCGCCGCAGTCCCCGGCTCACTGTGCGATACCGGTACGGTTAGCGTATTAATCGTCTCCACCGTTTTGGATGGGGATGTTGAACTGCATCCCGCTAAACCGAGCACGCCGGCGACGATAAGCACCCCGATCTTGTTCATTGTGTCACTTCACCTCTGTTAATTTGACGAGGCGACTTTAACGACAGCAAAAGGAGGGGACCAGCGAAGAGATGTTTAATAATAAATGGTCGGTGGGGACAAAAACAAAAAAAGACGCTTTTCAGCGTCTTTCTTCTGGAATATTGGTACCGAGGATGGGACTCGAACCCACAAGCCCGTTAGGGCACTACCACCTCAAGGTAGCGTGTCTACCAATTCCACCACCTCGGTACAGAATACTTAGTGCGGGATATCGCTGGTCGGCTGAGCCGGCGCAGTTGGCTGAGTTTGCTCCGTTTTCGGCGCGCTCAGGTTATCCCACTCACTTCCTTTACTGGTCTTGTTGCTGTTAATGTTACCCAGCGCCAGACTGATGATGAAGAACAGCGCAGCCAGGATGCCGGTCATACGGGTCATGAAGTTACCAGAACCGCTGGACCCAAACAATGTGCCGGAAGCGCCTGCACCGAAGGAGGCTCCCATATCAGCGCCTTTACCTTGCTGCAGCATAACCAGACCTACGAGGCCAATCGCTACAATAAGGAAAACAACCAAAAGAGCTTCGTACATAATCAACCTGTTCCTTGCGGATTCGCCGCATACCAAGTGCTTCGACCAATAAAGCGGGACGTTTTAACGTTTCCCACTGAAGCGGGTGTGAATACTAACCAAAGCGAATGACCTTCGCAAGGGCAATTTCGACACATTGTATCAACTGCAGAAAAAAACAGCAAAAAGCCGGTATTCGATCATAAAAAAGGCGGCAAGCGCCGCCTTTTTAACCACTTAGCCGGCAAGCTTAGACGCTTTTTACCGCTTCGGCGATGCGATGCGCAAACTCGTGCACCTGATCTTCATGCTCGCCTTCCACCATGACGCGGATCAGCGGCTCCGTACCCGATTTACGCAGCAGGACGCGGCCACGCTTACCTAATGCCGCTTCCACTTCTGCGGTCACCGCTTTGACATGCTCATTCTCCAGAGGGTTGCCGCTGCCCTCGGTAAAGCGCACATTCACCAGCAGCTGAGGGAACATCTTCATGCCGCTGCACAGGTCATGCAGGCTCATGTGGTTGCGTACCATCGCCGCGACCACCTGCAGACTGGCGACGATGCCATCGCCGGTGGTGGTTTTATCCAGCAGGATCACATGGCCGGAGTTTTCCGCACCGATGCGCCAGCCTTTTTCCTGAAGCATCTCCAGCACATAGCGGTCGCCCACCTTCGCACGGGCAAACGGGATGCCTAGCTGCTTGAGCGCCAGCTCCAGGCCCATATTGCTCATCAGCGTACCGACGGCGCCGCCGCGCAGCTGTCCCTGACGCAGCCCTTCCCGGGCGATGATGTAGAGGATTTGGTCACCATCGACTTTAT
Organism: Klebsiella sp. 54; assembly: GCF_018223875.1. Lineage (NCBI taxonomy): Bacteria > Pseudomonadati > Pseudomonadota > Gammaproteobacteria > Enterobacterales > Enterobacteriaceae > Klebsiella > Klebsiella sp. 54. The sequence continues at coordinate 88,040 of NZ_JAGRRA010000006.1, read as the reverse complement.
TGCCTTCATGGTCAACCATGATCACCCGATCGCCATCGCCGTCGTAGGCAATGCCCAGATCGGCTTTTTCCGCCAGCACGCGCGCCTGCAGCGCCCGCACGTCGGTAGCCCCGACCTCTTCGTTGATGTTGAGGCCGTCAGGCTCACAGCCCATCGCGATAACCTGGGCGCCCAGCTCGCGGAATACATTAGGAGCGATGTGGTAGGTTGCGCCATGCGCACAGTCCACCACCACTTTCAGCGTGGAGAGGCTCAGTTCATTGGGAAAGGTGCCTTTACAAAACTCAATGTAGCGCCCCGCGGCATCGACGATACGGCTGGCTTTACCCAGCTCAGCCGAATCCACACAGGTGAGTTCTTTCTCCATTTCGGCTTCAATCGCCTCTTCCACATCATCAGGCAGCTTGGTGCCCTCAATGGAGAAGAACTTGATGCCGTTGTCGTAGAAAGGGTTATGTGAAGCGGAGATGACGATCCCCGCCTCGGCGCGAAAGGCGCGCGTCAGGTAGGCAATCGCCGGCGTCGGCATTGGCCCGGTGAACGATGCAGAGAGTCCCGCTGCCGCCAGCCCGGCTTCCAGCGCCGATTCCAGCATATAGCCCGAAATACGGGTATCCTTGCCGATGATAATTTTACGCGAGCCGTGGCGCGCTAACACTTTACCCGCCGCCCAGCCGAGCTTAAGCACAAATTCCGGAGTGATCGGCGCATCGCCGACGCGGCCACGAATACCATCGGTGCCAAAATACTTGCGGTTACTCATAACGTTTTTTTCCCTTAGCGGCGAGGGTGGCTTCCACCACGCGCAGCGCTTCTACCGTTTCTTTGACATCATGGACGCGGATAATCTGCGCGCCCTGCATTGCTGCTATGACGGCACACGCCAGGCTGCCGTTCAGCCGTTCCGACGGCCCAACGTTCAGCAACTGACCTACCATCGACTTACGCGACATACCGACCAGCAGCGGCAGACCAAAGTGATGAAACTCTCCCAGCCTGGCCAGCAACTGATAATTGTGGGTGAGATTTTTACCGAAACCGAATCCCGGGTCGAGCAGCAATTTTTCTTTTGCGATCCCCGCCTGTTCGCAGCGCACGATGTGTTCATTAAAAAAGCGCTCTACATCGGCGAAGACATCCTCATACTTCGGCGCCTCCTGCATGGTTTTCGGCTGTCCCTGCATATGCATCAGACACACCGGCAACCCGGTTTCCGCCGCAGCCTGCAGCGCGCCGGGTTCGGTCAGCGAACGAATATCGTTAATGATATGCGCCCCCGCTCGGGCCGATTCGCGGATAACCTCCGCTTTGGAGGTGTCCACTGAGATCCACACCTCAAAGCGCTGGGCGATAGCCTCCACCACCGGGATCACCCGCGCAAGCTCCTCTTCCACGCTAACCTCAGCCGCCCCTGGCCGCGTCGATTCACCGCCGATATCAATGATGGTCGCCCCGGCGTTGATCATCAGATTGGCATGCTTCACCGCCTCAATCAGCGAATTATGGGCGCCGCCATCAGAGAAGGAGTCAGGCGTCACATTAAGAATACCCATCACGTGGGGGTGAGAGAGATCGAGGGTTGAGCCCTGGGCTACAAGTTTCATCACAAAATCCCTGAGACAGAAGAGGTTAAAAAAGAAAAACCCCGGAGCGGGCGCCCCGGGGTTTTAAGGTTAAAACAAGACATCAACAGCGGCAGCTTATTTGTCGCCCAGCTGCTCTGACATGGTATTGCCCGGGTTCGGCGTACGCGGTTCATCAACCGGACGCGGCGCACGAGGCGTGCCATTGTTGTCAGAGTTGTTAGAAGAACCTGGTTCTTCCCAACCCGCTGGCGGACGAACATCGCGACGAGCCATCAGGTCGTCAATCTGCGGCGCATCGATGGTCTCATACTTCATGAGCGCATCTTTCATCGCGTGCAGAATATCCATGTTGTCGTTCAGCAACTGGCGAGCACGACCATAGTTACGCTCAATCAGCGATTTCACTTCCTGGTCGATGATACGCGCGGTTTCATCGGACATATGCTTCGCTTTCGCGACGCTGCGGCCGAGGAACACTTCACCCTCTTCTTCCGCATACAGCAGCGGACCGAGTTTGTCGGAGAAGCCCCACTGGGTCACCATGTTACGCGCCAGGTTCGTCGCCACTTTAATGTCGTTGGACGCGCCGGTAGAAACATGTTCCGGACCGTAGATAATCTCTTCCGCCAGACGACCGCCGTACAAGGTGGAGATCTGACTTTCCAGTTTCTGACGGCTGGCGCTGATCGCATCGCCTTCCGGCAGGAAGAAAGTCACACCCAGCGCACGACCGCGCGGGATAATCGTCACTTTGTGTACCGGATCGTGCTCCGGCACCAGGCGACCGATAATCGCGTGGCCCGCTTCGTGGTAAGCGGTAGACTCTTTCTGCGCTTCCGTCATCACCATGGAGCGGCGTTCCGCACCCATCATGATTTTGTCTTTCGCTTTTTCGAACTCAACCATCGAGACGACGCGTTTGTTGCCGCGGGCAGCAAACAGGGCCGCTTCGTTGACCAGGTTGGCCAGGTCGGCACCGGAGAAGCCAGGGGTACCGCGAGCAATGATTGCCGCATCGATATCCGGCGCCAGCGGAACGCGACGCATATGCACTTTCAGGATCTGCTCACGACCGCGAACATCCGGCAGGCCAACCACCACCTGGCGGTCAAAACGGCCCGGACGCAACAGCGCGGGGTCAAGAACGTCCGGACGGTTAGTCGCCGCGATAACGATAATGCCTTCGTTACCTTCAAAGCCGTCCATCTCAACCAGCATCTGGTTCAGGGTCTGCTCACGTTCATCGTGGCCACCGCCAAGACCGGCGCCACGCTGGCGGCCGACGGCGTCGATTTCATCGATGAAGATGATGCAAGGCGCTGCTTTCTTAGCCTGTTCGAACATGTCACGCACACGAGATGCACCAACACCGACGAACATTTCTACGAAGTCAGAACCGGAAATAGTAAAGAACGGCACTTTTGCTTCGCCAGCGATCGCTTTCGCCAGCAACGTTTTACCGGTACCTGGAGGACCGACCATCAGGACGCCTTTCGGGATCTTACCGCCCAGTTTCTGGAAGCGGCTCGGCTCACGCAGGTATTCCACCAGTTCGCCGACTTCCTCTTTCGCTTCGTCACACCCGGCAACGTCAGCAAAAGTGGTTTTGATCTGATCTTCCGTCAGCATACGGGCTTTGCTTTTGCCGAAGGACATCGCGCCCTTCCCGCCGCCGCCCTGCATTTGCCGCATAAAAAAGATCCAGACGCCGATCAACAGCAGCATAGGGAACCAGGAGATGAAGATGGAAGCCAGCAGGCTTGGCTCTTCTGGTGGTTCACCAACCACTTTGACGTTTTTAGTCAACAGGTTATCGAGCAGCTTCGGATCGTTAACCGGAATGTAAGTCGTGTAACGGTTACTATCTTTCTTGGTAACGTTGATCTCACGTCCGTTGATACGCGCTTCGCGAACCTGGTCCTGATTGACCTCTTGCAGGAAGGTAGAATAATCCACCTTGCGGCCATTCGACTCGCTGGGCCCAAAGCTCTGGAATACTGACATCAGCACAACGGCAATGACCAGCCAGAGTATTAGGTTTTTCGCCATGTCACTCAAGGGATTAACCTCTTATTACAACTGTGTTAAAAACAGCGTCAGGATACTCTATATCCAGTTTCTTTCAAACTTTCGTTTGAAATCTGCCGGTTATGGTTTACGCCCGGTCGCTACAATATACACTTCACGCGAACGAGCGCGGGAAGAGTCCGGCTTACGAACTTTGACCTTCGTAAACAGGGAGCGAATTTCTCGAAGATACTCATCGAAGCCTTCGCCCTGGAACACCTTCACTACAAAACTACCACCTGGCGCTAATACATCACGAGACATTTCAAGCGCCAGTTCTACCAGATACATAGCCCGGGGAATATCCACCGCCGGTGTTCCGCACATATTCGGCGCCATATCGGACATGACCACTTGTACTTTACTGTCGCCCACTCGCTCAAGTAACGCTTTCAGGACTAATTCATCACGAAAATCGCCCTGAAGGAAGTCCACACCAACAATTGGATCCATTGGTAAAAGATCGCAAGCGATGATGCGGCCGCTGTTGCCGATCTGCGTGACCGCATACTGCGACCAGCCACCGGGAGCAGCACCGAGGTCGACTACCGTCATCCCCGGCTTAAAAATTTTGTCACTTTGCTGTATTTCATCAAGTTTAAACCAGGCACGGGAACGTAACCCCTTTTTCTGTGCCTGTTGAACATATTTATCGCTAAAGTGTTCCTGAAGCCAGCGGCTTGAGCTGGCAGAACGCTTTTTACCTGTCATTTAACATTCCCGTTCGGGTTCATCGTACTTTACTGCGTAAAAATCGACGCGGTAGTTTGGCGATATATGGGAGATGGCGGTAGAATGACCCGTTTTCAATCCCAACGTAAGCAAAAAAATACGATGAATCTGAGTACTAAACAAAAACAGCACCTGAAAGGTCTGGCACATCCGCTCAAGCCGGTAGTTATGCTTGGCAACAATGGTTTGACCGAAGGGGTACTGGCCGAGATCGAACAAGCGTTAGGGCACCATGAACTCATCAAGGTGAAGATCGCCTCAGAAGATCGCGAAACTAAAGCCTTGATCGTGGAAGCCATCGTGCGCGAAACCGGCGCCTGTAACGTACAGGTCATCGGTAAAACGCTGGTTCTGTACCGCCCAACGCCAGAGCGTAAAATCTCGCTGCCACGCTAAGAATATCCTCAATCCCGACACAACTTTGTGTAAAACGAGGGATTTCTGTGGCCAGGCGAGCAAAATGCCATGCTCGTGACGTTGATAAAAGGCCGCTATGCGGCCTTTTTCCTTTCTTTACAATCTATAAACATCGTAGCGGGAAATACGCCTTACAGGTATTCAACCTTGGTAATTTCGTATTCCACTTCCCCACCCGGTGTGCGGATAGTCACGACGTCATCCTGCTCTTTACCGATCAGACCACGGGCAATCGGCGAGTTCACGGAGATCAGATTCTGCTTAAAATCAGCTTCGTCATCGCCCACGATACGGTAGGTCTGCTCCTCGTCAGTATCGAGGTTCAGCACACTGACGGTTGAACCAAAAATCACCCGGCCATTGTTCGGCATTTTGGTGATATCGATAACCTGCGCGTTGGACAGCTTCGCTTCGATGTCCTTGATACGCCCTTCGCAGAAGCCCTGCTGTTCACGCGCGGCGTGATACTCGGCATTCTCTTTCAGATCGCCGTGTTCACGGGCCTCAGCAATAGCGGCAATGATTTCAGGACGACGCACAGACTTCAGATAATCCAGTTCTTCGCGCAGTTTTTCAGCGCCACGTAAGGTCATCGGAATCGCTTGCATTAGTTATACCTCTTTATCATTCCTTCAGGGAACGGATAGCCCCGCTCCGCCACCTGTCCTGTACACGGGCAGGACACGAGCAAAAAGAAACCGACCCGGGAAACACTCCCCAGGTCAGCAGCAATTTTTCATTTGATAGGTATTTTACCCCGAAGTTCATTATGGGTCATCGTTTACTTTACTGGGCGTTGCACCGTAGTATGACGGCCTGGCTTCAGGTTGTTAGCGCGAGATTATGCGATTTCCCAGATTTATCATCGGATTGACTGCCGGTATAGCGCTTAGCGCTCAGGCGGCGAATATTGACGAGTACATCACCCAGCTTCCCGCCGGTGCGAACCTTGCCTTTATGGCGCAAAAGGTCGGCGCGTCGACGCCGGAAATCGACTATCACAGCCAGCAAATGGCGCTTCCAGCCAGTACGCAAAAGGTCATCACCGCGCTGGCGGCGCTGCTGCAACTGGGGCCCGATTTTCGCTTCACCACCACGCTGGAAACCAAAGGCTCACTGGACGGCGGCGTGCTGAAAGGCGATCTGATCGCCCGCTTCGGCGGCGACCCAACGCTGAAGCGGCAGGATATTCGCAACATGGTGGCGACGCTAAAAAAAGCTGGCGTGCAGCGTATCGACGGCAATGTGCTTATCGATACCTCGGTCTTCGCCAGCCATGATAAAGCGCCGGGGTGGCCGTGGAACGACATGACGCAATGCTTCAGCGCTCCGCCTGCGGCGGCGATTGTCGACCGCAACTGCTTCTCGGTCTCGCTGTATAGCGCGCAGAAGCCGGGCGATCTCGCCTTCATTCGCGTCGCCTCCTATTATCCGGTCACCATGTTCAGTCAGGTTCGCACCCTGGCGCGCGGCTCATCGGAAGCGCAGTATTGCGAACTGGACGTGGTGCCGGGCGACCTCAACCGCTATACCCTCACCGGCTGCCTGCCGCAGCGTAGCGAACCGCTGCCGCTGGCCTTTGCGATACAGGATGGTGCCAGCTATGCCGGGGCGATCCTTAAAGCGGAGCTGAAGCAGGCGGGGATCGCCTATAGCGGCACGCTGCTGCGTCAGACACTGGCCAATGAGCCCGGTACGGTATTAGCCACCACCCAGTCGGCGCCGCTGCACGATCTGCTGCGGATCATGCTGAAGAAATCCGACAACATGATTGCGGATACCGTTTTTCGTACCATCGGTCATGCCCGGTTCGGCGTACCAGGGACCTGGCGGGCAGGATCCGATGCCGTACGTCAGATCCTGCGTCAACAGGCTGGTGTTGATCTTGGCAACACCATCATCGCCGACGGCTCTGGCCTGTCGCGCCACAACCTGATCGCCCCGGCGACCATGATGCAGGTGTTGCAGTATATCGCCCAGCACGACACCGAGCTCAACTTCATCTCTATGCTGCCGCTGGCGGGCCATGACGGCTCGCTGCAGTATCGCGCCGGCCTCCATCAGGCGGGCGTCGATGGCAAAGTCTCGGCGAAAACTGGGTCACTGCAGGGGGTTTATAACCTTGCGGGCTTCATCACTACCGCCAGCGGGCAAAAGGTGGCCTTCGTGCAATACCTCTCCGGCTACGCCGTGGAGCCAGCCGATCAGCGTAATCGCCGCATACCGTTGGTGCGCTTTGAAAGCCGGCTTTATAAGGATCTGTACCAGAACAACTAAAAACAAAAGGGCCGCATCAGATGCGGCCCTTTTTGATCCAAAGAAGTCAGGATTAGCGTTTGTAGATGAATTCGACGCCTTCTTCGTCGTCTTCGTCCCAGTCGTCATCCCAGTCTTCGTCATCTTCCACTTCGGCTTCGGCCTCTTCAAGCTGCTGACGGTGATAGTCGTCCCACATAAACTCGACTTTCTCCGGCTTCTGCTCTTCTTCCGCCTGCACGATGGGGTTTTCGATGATGAAGGTCATCACGTCCCAGCACAGATCTTTCACGCCCTGCTGGCTGGCGGCGGAGATCAGGTAGAATTTCTCTTCCCAACCAAGCGCTTCAGCAATCGCCTTCGCTTTAGCTTCGGCTTCCGCTTTGTCCATCAGGTCAATCTTGTTAAAGACTAACCAGCGCGGTTTGGAGGCCAGCTTCTCGCTGTATTTCTCCAGCTCGCCGATGATGATGCGCGCGTTCTCAACCGGATCGGAACCGTCGATAGGCTCGATGTCGATCAAGTGCAGCAATACGCGGCAGCGCTCAAGGTGCTTGAGGAAGCGGATACCGAGGCCTGCGCCTTCCGCTGCGCCTTCAATCAGCCCCGGGATATCGGCGACCACAAAGCTCTTCTCGTTGTCCATACGCACCACGCCCAGGCTTGGTACCAGGGTGGTAAACGGATAGTCAGCCACTTTTGGCTTGGCGGCGGAGACCGCACGGATGAAGGTGGATTTACCGGCGTTCGGCATCCCCAGCATTCCGACGTCCGCCAGCAGCATCAGCTCCAGCTGCAGGTCGCGCTTATCACCCGGCGTACCCATGGTCTTCTGACGCGGGGTACGGTTAACGGATGATTTAAAACGGGTGTTGCCCAGACCGTGCCAGCCGCCCTTCGCCACCATCAGACGCTGACCGTGTTTGGTCATATCGCCCATGGTCTCGCCGGTGCCCTGGTCGATAACCCGGGTCCCGACCGGCACTTTTACCGTCACGTCTTTACCACGCTTACCGGTACAGTCGCGGCTCTGGCCATTCTGCCCGCGTTCGGCGCGGAAAGATTTTTCAAAACGGTAGTCGATCAGGGTATTCAGGTTCTCGTCCGCTTCCAGCCAGACATCGCCGCCGTCACCGCCATCGCCGCCGTCCGGGCCGCCTTTCGGAATATATTTTTCGCGGCGGAAGCTTACGCAACCATTGCCGCCGTCACCTGCTACGACCAGGATCGTTGCTTCATCTACAAACTTCATTTTACTCTCCGTAAATCATTCGCCTGAGCGGGGCAGCGGTACTACCGCCTCTCGCTTACGCCAACGTCCCCAAAGACGATGACCGATGGCGGAATACATCGCGCCCGCAACCACGACAAACGCACCGAGATAACCAATCAGGTTTAACATCGGTCTGGCGAAAACATCGGGCCAGGCCATTGATAATAAATCAGAAAACAGTAGCGTAAACAGTGGCGTCAAGGTGATTAACGCGCTGACCTGCGCCGCCTGCCAGCGCGCCATGGCTTCCGCCAGCGCCCCGTAGCCGACCAGGGTATTTAGCCCGCAAAAAATCAGGCATGCCAGTTGCCAGCTGCTTAACCGGGATATCACCCCAGGCTCAGCGAGCGGCAGTAATGCAATCGTACATAAAGTGTACAGCAAAAATAGTATCTGCTGCGATGCCAGACGGCGCAATAACACCTTTTGCGCGACGCCGTAGCTTACCCACACCGTGGCGGCAGCAACGCCGAAAATTACCCCCCACGTGTAGTCCGTCAGGCGGGTAAAGATTTCAATCAGGCTGGTGTTGAAGAACATCACCAACCCGCAGAGCAGCATCAACGCGCCCACCACCTGGGTGCCGCGCATGCGCTCTTTCAGAATCACGACGCTAGCCACCATCATGCCCACCGGCGATAGCTGGCCGATGACCTGAGAAGCCGTGGGACTGAGATACTGCAGGGAAGAACTGAACAGAATAAAGTTACCGAACAGGCCGCCGGTGGCAATCGCTAATAAGACCAGCCAGCGCGGCTTGCGAAAAATCCGCAGCGGCGGCAGTTTGCCTTTGATCGCGAGGATCGCGCCAAGGCCAATACTGGCCATCAGGAAGCGATAAAACACCACCGTTGGCGGCGCCATCACCTCAAGAACCTGCTTCATTGCAATCGGCAACGCTCCCCAACACATCGCGGTGGTAAGCGCCAGAATAATGCCAATCCCAGCCTGCTGCTTCATGCCTGTTTCCCTGCAAAAATTTTCCGGTAGACGAATGTAAAAAGCCCCGCAACACGTTGCGGGGCTTTCATCCGTTACCGGGACGCGAAAAACTTATTCAGCAACGATGCTGATGAATTTACGGTTTTTCGGGCCTTTAACTTCGAACTTGACTTTACCGTCAGTCAAAGCGAACAGAGTGTGGTCACGGCCGCAACCAACGTTGGTGCCAGCGTGGAATTTGGTACCACGTTGACGAACGATGATGCTACCTGCCAGAACTGCTTCACCGCCGAAACGTTTTACGCCCAGACGTTTAGCTTCTGAATCGCGACCGTTACGAGTCGAGCCGCCAGCCTTTTTATGTGCCATTTAAATCTACTCCTCAGGTCTTAGGCGCTGATGCCAGTGATTTTCACATCAGTGAACCACTGACGATGGCCCTGCTGCTTACGATAGTGTTTACGACGACGAAACTTAACGATTTTAACTTTCTCGCCACGACCGTGAGCAACAACTTCAGCTTTGATTACGCCGCCCTCAACGAAAGGAACGCCGATCTTGATTTCTTCACCGTTTGCGATCATCAGCACTTCAGCGAACTCAACAGCTTCGCCAGTTGCGATGTCCAGCTTTTCCAGGCGAACGGTCTGACCTTCGCTTACTCGGTGTTGTTTACCACCACTTTGGAAAACCGCGTACATATAAAACTCCGCTTCCGCGCACCTCTTCGTGTGATTCAGAGTGCGCTATAAATATTCACAATAGGGCGCGAATATTACGCAAAACGCGAGCCTTTGACAAGAGCGATTAGCGATCAATGCAGAAAAAAAACACAACTTTCACGACAACGTTTATCTACGGCAATTTTTCAGTACAATCATATCTTCTTTTAATTCTGTCTTAATCCTTCTGTGATCCCACCTGGATTCATGGTAACAGGACATTTGGCCCGGCTTTTGCGATGAATTTAGAAAAAATCAATGAGTTAACCGCGCAAGATATGGCGGGTGTCAATGCGACGATTCTTGAGCAACTCAACTCCGATGTTCAGCTTATCAATCAGTTAGGCTATTACATCGTCAGCGGCGGCGGCAAACGCATTCGCCCGATGATTGCTGTGCTCGCCGCGCGCGCGGTGGGTTATCAGGGGAGCGCGCATGTCACCATTGCTGCGCTGATTGAATTTATTCATACCGCCACCCTGCTGCATGACGACGTCGTCGATGAGTCTGATATGCGTCGCGGCAAAGCCACGGCAAATGCGGCGTTTGGCAATGCCGCCAGCGTGCTGGTCGGCGATTTTATCTATACCCGCGCCTTTCAGATGATGACCCAGCTGGGCTCGCTGAAGATCCTCGAGGTCATGTCGGAAGCGGTGAACGTCATTGCCGAAGGCGAAGTGCTGCAGCTGATGAACGTCAATGACCCGGATATCACGGAAGAGAACTACATGCGCGTCATCTACAGCAAGACGGCGCGTCTGTTTGAGGCAGCCTCGCAGTGTGCGGGACTGCTGGCCGACTGCACTGCGGAAGAAGAGCGCGCGTTGCAGGATTATGGCCGCTATCTCGGCACCGCTTTCCAGCTGATCGACGATTTACTCGATTACAGCTCCGACGGAGAGCGGCTCGGTAAAAACGTCGGTGACGACCTCAACGAAGGCAAACCGACGCTACCGCTGCTGCACGCCATGCACCATGGTACCGCCGATCAATCGGCGATGATCCGCGGGGCTATCGAGCAGGGCAACGGCCGCCATCTGCTGGATGCCGTCCTGGAAACGATGGCTGCCTGCGGTTCGCTGGAGTGGACGCAGAAACGTGCTGAAGAAGAAGCTGACAAAGCGATTGCCGCGCTGCAGATTCTCCCGGACACCCCCTGGCGTGAAGCCTTGATCGGGCTGGCGCATATCGCGGTTCAGCGCGATCATTAATCCCCTCTCCCTTCCCGCGCAGTGCGCGGGAAAGTTCCAGTAAAAACCCATTCCCTACCGTAAATTTCCGGATATCTTGATACATTCTGAATATTCCGACGCTTTAACAGAACTTGTTAGAACCTTACCTGGTGCGCGGGTATAGTGTCTCCGTCGCCCATATGGGCCGTTCAGGATCTTTATCACCAGGAGAATTTATGGATAAGTTCATCGACTGGCATCCCGCAGATATTGTTGCTGGATTACGTAAACGGGGAACATCGCTGGCGGCAGAATCGCGACGGCACGGTCTGAGTTCTTCAACGCTGGCGAACGCCCTGACCCGCCCCTGGCCGAAAGGCGAATTAATCATCGCCACGGCGCTGGATACACAGCCATGGGTCATCTGGCCGTCACGCTACCATGATCCGGTAACGCATGAGTTTATCGACAGAACGCAGATGATGCGTCAGAAGAAGATGGACAAGTGATGTGATTATGCGACAAGGACCCGGGAGAGACGCCCGGGCCCTGTCAGGACGCGATTACTCGCCTTTCACGCGCTGAATATTGGCACCCAGCGCCTGCAGTTTATCTTCGATACGCTCATAGCCACGATCAATATGATAGATGCGATCGACGATGGTGGTTCCCTCAGCGATACAACCTGCCAGCACGAGGCTCGCCGAAGCACGCAAATCGGTCGCCATCACCTGCGCGCCCGAAAGCTGCTTCACGCCATGACAGATCGCGGTATTGCTCTCGATCTCCGCGTGAGCACCCATACGGATCAGTTCCGGAATGTGCATAAAGCGGTTTTCAAAGATCGTTTCGGTGATCACGCCGGTCCCTTCCGCGACCAGGTTGAGCAGCGTGAACTGGGCCTGCATATCGGTCGGGAAGCCCGGATGCGGCGCGGTACGCACATTAACCGCTTTCGGACGGTTGCCGTGCATATCAAGGCTGATCCAGTCTTCGCCCGTTTCGATGTCCGCTCCGGCGTCGCGCAGCTTTGCCAGTACGGCATCGAGGGTATCTGGTTGCGCGTTACGGCAGAGGATCTTGCCGCCGGAAATGGCTGCGGCCACCAGGAAGGTCCCGGTTTCAATACGGTCCGGCAGCACACGGTAAACGCCGCCGCCCAGACGCTGCACGCCTTCGATGGTGATGCGATCGGTACCCTGGCCGCTGATTTTTGCGCCCAGCGCGTTAAGGAAGTTCGCGGTATCGACGATCTCCGGCTCGCGAGCGGCGTTTTCGATAATCGTCGTCCCCTCGGCGAGGGTCGCTGCGCTCATGATAGTGACGGTGGCGCCGACGCTCACTTTATCCATCACGATATGCGCGCCTTTCAGACGACCATTGACCGAAGCTTTTACATAACCTTCTTCCAGTTTGATCTCGGCGCCCAGCTGTTCCAGGCCGCTAATATGCAGATCGACCGGACGCGCGCCGATGGCGCAGCCGCCAGGCAGAGAGACTTGTCCCTGACCGAAACGCGCCACCAGCGGCCCCAGCGCCCAGATAGAGGCGCGCATGGTTTTCACCAGATCGTACGGAGCACAGAATACATCGACCGGGCCGGCGTCAATCCACACCGAACCATTGCGCTCTACCTTCGCGCCCAGCTGACTCAGCAGCTTCATGGTGGTATCGATGTCTTTGAGCTTAGGTACGTTCTGGATCTCTACCGGCTCTTCGGCAAGCAGCGCGGAAAAGAGGATTGGCAGGGCGGCGTTTTTTGCACCGGAGATGGTGACTTCGCCCTGAAGGCGAGTCGGCCCCTGAACACGGAATTTATCCATTGATTCTGTTCTCTATTAAAAATTCACATACGCTGCAGGGGATCCCCCACAGCTTAGAAGCCATTTAGTTTGCGGTCTCGCGCCCACTCCTGCGGAGTAAAGGCCTTGATCGACAGCGCATGGATGCGGTTGTCAGCAATATATTCCATCAGCGGCGCGTAGACGCTCTGCTGCTTTTTAACCCGACTCATGCCATCGAACATCTCACCCACAGCAATAACCTGAAAGTGGCTGCCATCGCCAGAGACGTGGACTTCCTGGAGGGGGAGTGCGTTCATCAGCACGGTCTGAATTTCATGATTTTCCATGGGCTCAAATTTATCTGATAGTGAAAACAGCCCAACATCTTAGAGGAAAGTGGCGCGGTCTTAAACAAGCAAAAAGCCCCGGCGAAAAGATTGCCGGGGCTTTCGGAATAGCTTCAGCGCTAAGACACTGAAAAGATTATGGGATCATATCGACAGGCAGGTTGTAAAGACCGACCAGCGTTTGCAGATTTTCGCTCTTGCCGATCAGCTGCGCTTCCCGGCCCTGGCGGCGAATCAGCGCCACAAAATGTACTAACAGCGCCAGGCCCGCCGTGTCCACGCGCGTGGTCTGACTGAGATCGATGATCGCTGTCCCGGCTGTCGCCTGGGCGCGTGCCTCCCAGAGCGGGACCAGCAGATCCTGGTCCAGCTCTCCGTGCAGCGCCAGCGTCTCGCCATCACGAGTCCAGCTCAGCTGCCCGCTCATTATTTTTTCTGTTCCAGGGTGATCGGCTGAGCGGAGATCGCTTTGAGCTGCGCGGTCAGGCCATCAACGCCCTTGGTACGCAGCAGGTCGCTCCACTCGTTTTGTTTGGTGGTGATCATGCTGACCCCTTCCGCAATCATATCGTAGGCCTGCCAGTTGCCGGTCTGGGTATTTTTACGCCACTGGAAGTCGAGACGTACCGGCGGACGGCCGTTCGGGTCGATGATAGTGACGCGGATCGGAATGATGGTCGCGCTGCCCAGCGGCTGTTCCGGGGCAATCTGGTAGGTCTGACCATGGTACATTGCCAACGCCTGGCCATAGGCCTGCTTCAGGTATTCACGGAAGGCGGCAAAATAAGCTTCACGCTGCGCCGGGGTAGCTTCTTTGTAATAGCGGCCCAGCACCAGCGCGCCGGCATACTTCACCTGCACATAAGGCAGAAGCTCCTGGTCGACGATGTCGCGCAGATAGTTAGGGTTGGCCTTGATCTTCGGCTGTTCATTCTTCAGGCGATCGAAGGTTTTCTGCGCCGCTTCATTCATCAGCTTATACGGATTGGACTGGTCTGCCGCCTGGGCGGCGGTCAGCGGGGCAATCACCAGCATGGCGACCATGAGTAAGCGTTTAAACATATCGTGTTTCTCCTGAAATTAATGCGTCGTGCCGGCTGCCGGCGTCGCGTCAGTATGACCTTCTGCCTCGGCCTTATCATTGCCAGAATTCTGATTGTCGCCGCCCTTACTGTTATAAAGGAACTGACCAATCAGATCTTCCAGCACCATAGCGGACTTGGTGTCCTGGATAGTACCGCCGTCTTTAAGAATAGTCGTCCCGAGGTCCGGGTCTTCAAAACCGACGTTCAGCGCCAGATACTGCTCGCCCAGCAGGCCAGAGGTGCGGATCGCCAGCGAACTGGTATCCGGGATATGGTTGTAGCGCTCATCAATATCGAGCTCCACGCGCGGCAGATAGGTTTTCGGGTCGAGGGTGATGTCCGCCACGCGGCCAACAACCACACCGCCGATGCGCACCGGCGAGCGTGCTTTCAGGCCGCCGATATTATCGAAGGTCGCGTAAAGACGGTAAGTCGGCTCGGTACGTAGCGAGGTGACGTTCGCCGCCTTCAGGCAGACAAACAGCGCCGCCAGCAGCGCCACCAGTAAGAACACCCCTACCCAGATTTCATTTTTTTTCGTTTGCATGAACTCAATTCCCAAACATCAGCGCAGTCAGCACAAAATCCAGCCCCAGAACCGCCAGCGACGCATGCACCACGGTGCGCGTAGTCGCCCGGCTAATCCCGGCGGAAGTGGGGATAGCGTCATAACCATTGAATAACGCAATCCAGGTTACCGTAATGGCGAATACCAGGCTCTTAATCAGGCAGTTCACCAGATCCATTCGCCAGTCGACGGCATTTTGCATCGCGGTCCAGAAAAAACCACCATCAATGCCTTTCCAGCTCACGCCCACCAGCGCTCCACCCCAGATCCCCACCGCAACGAAGATAATCGTCAGCAGCGGCAGCGAAATGACGCCGGCCCAGAAACGGGGAGAAATGACGCGGCGCAGCGGATCCACCGCCATCATCTCCATACTGGAGAGCTGTTCCGTGGCCCGCATCAGGCCAATCTCGGCGGTCAGCGCCGACCCGGCGCGACCGGCAAACAGCAGCGCGGCGACCACCGGCCCCAGCTCGCGCAGCAGCGACAGCGCCACCAGCATGCCAAGACTGGTCTCTGCGCTGTAGGTGGTTAAGACCAGATACCCCTGCAGCCCGAGCACCATACCGATAAACAGGCCCGATACAATGATAATCAGCATCGACAGAACGCCGACGTTGTAGAGCTGACGAACCAGCAGCGGCGCGTGCTTGCGAAACTCTGGCTTGCCGACAACGGCGTTGAACAGCATTAATCCGGCGCGTCCAAAGGTCGCGGTGGTTTTAATACCGCGATGGCCTAGCGCGGCCAGCGCATTAAACAGCATCAGTCGCTCAACTCCCTATGCCTAATAAATCATGGTGATAGTCGCCAGCCGGATAACGGAACGGCACCGGGCCGTCGGCAATACCATCAATGAACTGACGAACCCGAGGGTCAGCATTCTCACGTAGCGACTGGGCGCTGCCGTGGGCGACAATCTTTTTATCCGCCACGATATACGCATAGTCCGCAATGCTCAGCACCTCAGGCACATCGTGCGAAACCACGATGCAGGTGACACCCAGCGTGCTGTTGAGTTCAGAAATCAGCTTCACCAGCACGCCCATGGTGATGGGATCCTGCCCGACGAACGGTTCGTCGAACATAATGAGATCCGGCTCCAGGGCAATGGCCCTCGCCAGGGCGGCGCGGCGCGCCATGCCGCCGGAAAGCTCAGAGGGCATTAACTTCGCCGCACCGCGCAGCCCTACCGCCTCCAGCTTCATCATCACCGTCGTATGCAGCAGCGCAGGCGGCAGATGCGTATGTTCGCGCAGCGGGTAGGCGACGTTGTCAAAGACATTGAGGTCGGTGAACAGCGCCCCGGACTGGAAAAGCATGCTCATCCGCTTACGCACCGTGTACAGACGCGAACGGGTCATCTGCGGCACGTTCTCGCCATCGAACAGGATCTCTCCCCTGTCCGGCGGGATCTGTCCGCCGATCAGGCGTAACAGGGTAGTCTTGCCGATCCCCGAAGGTCCCATAATCGCAGTAATTTTACCGCGCGGCACCGACAGCGAGATGTCGTCGAAGATCACGCGATCGCCGCGAGAAAAGCGGATACCGCGCACTTCAACTAAATTCGCCTGAGTTTGGCTCATAAAATCATCCTTACTAAGCACCTGATGGGCAAGCATCGCCCTTTCTTACGCCACAATCACAACATTTTTACAGAATCTTACCTGCACAGGTTAGCGAAAGCTGGCATTTGTTTTACTTTTGGCACGCATAAAGTCAAAATTAAGAATTCGTTACGCTGCGTAGGGATAACCCAGCGAGGCGACGATTATACCTGAAGAAAGGACTTTAGATGCTCTTAGCGACGGCTCTGTTAATTATTGGTTTATTGCTGGTTGTCTACAGTGCCGATCGTCTGGTCTATGCCGCCTCCATCCTCTGTCGCATGTTGGGGATCCCGCCGCTGATCATCGGTATGACGGTGGTGAGTATTGGCACTTGCCTGCCAGAGATCATGGTTTCCACCGCGGCCTCGCTGCATGGACAGACCGATCTGGCGGTGGGCACCGCGCTCGGCTCCAACATTACTAATATTCTCCTGATCCTCGGTCTGGCTGCCTTACTCAGGCCATTTACCGTGCATTCTGATATTCTGCGCCGCGAATTACCGCTAATGTTGCTGGTCAGCGTACTGGCAGGGCTGGTGCTCTATGATGGTCAACTGTCCCGTCTCGACGGCCTGTTTTTACTGGCGCTGGCGCTGCTATGGCTGCTGTTCACCATCAAAATCGCCCGTCTGGCGGAACGCCAGGGAAGCGATAGCCTGACCCGCGAACAGCTGGCCGAACTGCCGCGTGAAGGGTCGCTGCCGGTCGCTCTGCTGTGGTTAGGGGTGGCGATGATCGTCATGCCGATGGCCACCCGCATGGTGGTAGATAACAGCACGGTGCTGGCAAACTATTTTGCCATCAGTGAACTGACCGTCGGCCTGACGGTAGTGGCGATAGGCACCAGCCTGCCGGAGCTGGCCACCGCCATCGCCGGGGCGCGCAAAGGGGAAGATGACATTGCCATCGGCAATATCATCGGCGCAAATATCCTCAATATTGCGCTGGTGCTGGGTTTGCCGGCGCTGATCGCGCCGGGAGCCTTTGCGGCGGAAGCCTTTACCCGCGACTATGGCGTGATGTTGCTGGTCAGCCTGATCTTCGCCGTGCTGTGCTGGCGCCGCCAGCAGCAGCCGGGACGACTGGTTGGCGCGCTGCTGGTCGGCGGTTTTGTGGTTTGGTTGGCGATGCTGTTCTGGACAGCGCCGCTCTTCGTTGAATGACTCGGGATAACATCATGTCGCAAATAGATTTGCCCACGGATTTTGACTTTCAACAGGCAGGCCGTCAGGTGCTGGAAATTGAACGTGAAGGTCTGGCCCAGCTCGATCAGTATATAAATGACGATTTCACCCGCGCCTGCGAAACGATTTTCCGCTGCGGCGGGAAGGTCGTGGTGATGGGGATGGGCAAATCCGGCCATATCGGCCGCAAAATGGCGGCAACCTTCGCCAGTACCGGCACGTCGGCATTTTTTGTCCACCCAGGCGAAGCCGCGCACGGCGATTTGGGCATGGTTACGCCGCAGGACGTGGTGATTGCGTTGTCGAACTCCGGCGAATCGAACGAAATCCTCGCGCTGATCCCGGTACTGAAACGCCAGCAGGTGAAGCTTATCTGCATCACCAGCCGGCCTGAAAGCAGCATGGCGCGCGCGGCGGATATCCATCTGTGCGTGAAAGTGCCGAAGGAGGCCTGTCCGTTAGGGCTGGCGCCCACCTCCAGCACCACCGCCGCGCTGGTGATGGGCGATGCCCTCGCCGTCGCCCTGCTGGAAGCCCGCGGCTTTACCGCTGAGGATTTCGCTCTCTCGCATCCGGGTGGCGCACTCGGTCGTAAGCTGTTGCTGCGCGTCAATGATATTATGCATACCGGTGATGAGATCCCGCACGTCGGCCTGCAGGCCACCCTGCGCGATGCGCTGCTGGAAATCACCCGTAAAAATTTAGGTATGACCGCTATCTGCGATGACGACATGAACATCATCGGTATCTTTACCGACGGTGACCTGCGCCGGGTCTTCGACACCGGCGTTGATATGCGCGATGCCAGCATTGCCGACGTCATGACCCGGGGAGGGATCCGTATCCGTCCCGGCACCCTGGCGGTGGATGCGCTAAACCTGATGCAATCCCGTCATATCACCTGCGTGCTGGTTGCCGATGGCGACCATCTGCTGGGTGTGGTACATATGCACGATCTCCTGCGCGCGGGCGTAGTGTAAGTAAGGAAAAAATAATGAATAATGCTGATGCTCCGTTAGCGACCTGCTATGGGCCGGTAAGCCAGACGTTTCTCGATCGCGCGGCTAAGATCCGTTTACTGATCCTCGATGTCGACGGTGTATTATCCGACGGGCTTATCTATATGGGTAATCACGGCGAGGAGCTGAAAGCGTTCAACGTCCGCGATGGCTATGGTATCCGCTGCGCGCTGACCTCTGGCATTGAAGTGGCGATTATTACCGGACGAAAAGCTAAACTGGTAGAAGATCGCTGTCAGACGTTGGGCATCACGCATTTGTATCAGGGGCAGTCGGACAAGCTGCTGGCGTTCCGCGATCTCACTGACAAACTGGGCGTGCGGCCAGAGGAAGTCGCCTACATCGGCGACGATCTGATTGACTGGCCGGTGATGGCCGAAGTGGGGCTTAGCGTCGCCGTCGCGGATGCGCATCCGCTGCTGCTGCCGCGCGCCGATTACATCACCCGGATTAATGGCGGACGCGGCGCGGTACGCGAAGTCTGCGATTTGTTACTATTGGCGCAGGGCAAGCTGGATGAGGCCAAAGGGCAATCAATATGAGTAAAACCAGACGTTGGGTTATCATTTTACTGTCGCTGCTCGCGCTGATCCTCATCGGCCTGAATCTGGCGAATACGGACGACACGGCCCAGCAGGAGGTCAATCCCAACGACCCGACGTATAAAAGCGAACACACTGACACCGTGGTGTACAGTCCGGAAGGCGCCCTGAGCTATCGGCTGATTGCCGAGCATGTGGAGTATTTTTCCGATCAGGAGGTCTCCTGGTTTACCAAACCGGTGATGACCACCTTTGATACCAATAAGGTGCCGACCTGGTCAGTCAGAGCAGATAAAGCGAAGCTGACAAATGACCGGATGCTCTATCTTTACGGGCACGTTGAGGTGAATGCGCTCGCGCCTGACTCTCAACTGCGCAAAATTACGACGGATAACGCCCAGATAAATCTGGTAACGCAGGACGTTACCTCTGATGACATGGTGACGTTATACGGCACCACATTTAATTCCAGCGGCCTGAAAATGCGTGGAAACCTTCGCAGCAAAAATGCCGAGCTGATTGAAAAGGTGAGAACCTCTTATGAAATTCAGAACAAACAAACTCAGCCTTAAGATTGCGCTCGCCGGCGCGTTACTGGCCGCCAGCCTGCCGGCCCTCGCCAAGACGGGCGATACCGATCAGCCGATCCATATCGAATCCGATCAGCAGTCGCTGGATATGCAGGGCAATGTCGTCACCTTCACCGGTAACGTGGTCGTGACTCAGGGGACGATCAAAATTAACGCTGATAAAGTGGTGGTCACCCGTCCGGGCAATGAAAAAGGCAAAGAGGTGATCGAAGGTTTCGGTAACCCGGCCACCTTCTACCAGATGCAGGATAACGGCAAACCGGTAAAAGGCCGGGCGTCGAAAATGCGCTATGAGCTGCAGAACGATTACGTCGTGCTGACCGGCAACGCGTACCTTGAACAGCTCGACAGCAACATCAAGGGCGACAAGATCACCTATCTGGTGAAAGAGCAAAAAATGCAGGCCTTCAGCGACAAAGGTCGACGCGTCACCACCGTTCTGGTGCCGTCCGAGCTGCAGGACAAAAGCGGCAACCAGCAAAAGAAGAGTAACTAATCCGTTATGGCAACCTTAACTGCGAAGAATCTCGCTAAAGCGTATAAAGGCCGCCGCGTGGTGGAAGATGTCAGTCTCACCGTTAACTCGGGGGAGATTGTCGGCTTGCTTGGCCCCAACGGCGCCGGTAAAACCACCACCTTCTACATGGTGGTCGGGATTGTGCCGCGCGACGCGGGCAATATTATCATTGATGACGAAGACATCAGCCTGCTGCCGCTGCACGCGCGCGCGCGCCGGGGGATCGGCTATCTGCCGCAGGAAGCCTCGATTTTCCGTCGCCTGAGCGTTTATGACAACCTGATGGCGGTCCTGCAGATCCGTGACGATTTGAGCAGCGAGCAGCGGGAAGATCGCGCCAAAGAGCTGATGGAAGAGTTTCATATTGAGCACCTGCGCGACAGCCTCGGTCAGGCGCTCTCCGGTGGTGAA
Organism: Klebsiella sp. 54; assembly: GCF_018223875.1. NCBI lineage: Bacteria > Pseudomonadati > Pseudomonadota > Gammaproteobacteria > Enterobacterales > Enterobacteriaceae > Klebsiella > Klebsiella sp. 54. Next base: position 67,216 of record NZ_JAGRRA010000006.1, on the reverse strand, counting down.
CGCCGCCGCGTCGAAATCGCCCGCGCGCTGGCGGCCAACCCGAAATTTATTCTTCTGGATGAACCCTTTGCCGGCGTGGATCCGATCTCGGTTATCGACATCAAACGCATCATTGAGCATTTGCGCGACAGCGGCCTCGGCGTACTGATTACCGACCATAACGTCAGAGAGACTCTCGCGGTCTGCGAACGCGCGTATATTGTCAGTCAGGGACACCTTATCGCTCATGGTACACCGCAGCAGATCCTCGAAGATGAGCAGGTTAAGCGCGTGTATCTTGGGGAAGACTTCAGACTCTGATAGGGTAGAGGTTACAGACGTTTTAGCCGGAGATATTTACCCTGAACATGAAGCAAGGTTTGCAATTAAGGCTTAGCCAACAGCTTGCCATGACGCCGCAACTGCAGCAGGCGATTCGTTTGCTGCAGTTGTCCACGTTAGAACTCCAGCAAGAGCTCCAGCAAGCGCTGGAAAGTAACCCGTTGCTTGAGCAAACCGATCTTCACGACGAGGTAGAGGCGAAAGAGGTGGAGGACCGCGAGTCTCTCGATACCGTCGACGCACTTGAGCAAAAAGAGATGCCCGACGAGCTTCCTCTCGATGCCAGCTGGGATGAAATCTATACCGCCGGTACGCCGTCAGGCAACGGCGTGGACTACCAGGACGACGAACTCCCCGTTTATCAAGGCGAGACCACCCAGACGCTGCAGGATTACCTGATGTGGCAGGTCGAGCTGACGCCCTTCACCGATACCGACCGCGCCATCGCCACCTCCATTGTCGACGCCGTCGACGATACGGGCTACCTCACCGTTCAGATTGAAGATATCGTCGACAGCATCGGCGATGAGGAGATCGGCCTCGAAGAAGTGGAAGCCGTCCTGAAGCGCATCCAGCGTTTTGATCCGGTTGGCGTCGCGGCGAAAGATCTGCGCGACTGTCTGCTGATCCAGCTCTCGCAATTCGCCAAAGAGACGCCTTGGCTGGAAGAGGCCCGGCTGATTATCAGCAATCATCTCGATCTTCTGGCCAACCATGATTTCCGCACCCTGATGCGGGTGACCCGGCTGAAAGAAGAGGTGCTGAAAGAGGCGGTGAACCTGATCCAGTCCCTGGATCCCCGTCCCGGCCAGTCCATTCAAACCAGCGAACCGGAATATGTCATTCCAGACGTGCTGGTGCGCAAGGTCAGCGGCCGCTGGACCGTGGAGCTCAACGCCGACAGCATTCCACGGCTGAAAATTAATCAGCAGTATGCGGCAATGGGCAACAGCGCCCGCAATGACGCCGACGGCCAGTTCATTCGCAGCAATCTGCAGGAAGCCCGCTGGCTGATTAAAAGTCTGGAAAGCCGCAACGATACCCTGCTGCGCGTGAGCCGCTGCATCGTAGAACAACAGCAGGCTTTTTTCGAACAGGGTGAAGAGTATATGAAGCCGATGGTGCTGGCCGATATCGCCCAGGCCGTCGAGATGCATGAATCGACGATTTCCCGTGTCACCACGCAAAAATATCTGCACAGTCCGCGCGGTATTTTTGAACTGAAGTATTTCTTCTCCAGCCATGTCAATACCGAAGGCGGCGGCGAAGCCTCGTCGACGGCGATTCGCGCGCTGGTGAAGAAACTCATCGCCGCGGAAAATCCCGCGAAGCCGTTGAGCGACAGTAAGCTCACCTCCATGCTGTCCGAGCAGGGTATCATGGTCGCGCGCCGCACTGTCGCGAAGTACAGAGAGTCTTTATCCATCCCGCCGTCAAACCAGCGTAAACAACTGGTCTGACACAACCGATAAGGAAGACACTATGCAGCTCAACATTACAGGACACAACGTCGAGATCACTCCCGCGATGCGCGACTTCGTCACGGCGAAGTTCAGCAAGCTGGAACAATTTTTCGACCGGATCAATCAGGTCTATATTGTGTTAAAAGTAGAGAAAGTGACGCAAATTGCGGACGCGAATCTGCATGTCAACGGTGGCGAAATCCATGCCAGTGCGGAAGGGCAGGATATGTATGCAGCTGTCGATGGTCTTATCGACAAGCTGGCAAGGCAGTTAACGAAGCATAAAGATAAACTAAAACAACACTAATTGTCCGGGCCCCCCTGCGTCAGCCGCCAGGTAACATCGGCGACGGGCGCGGGGGCGCTCAGGTGAAATTATGATGAACAACGATTCGGCTCTACAACTGAGCAACGTCCTGAACCAGGAATGTACCCGTAGCCAGGTTCACTGCCAGAGCAAGAAGCGTGCTCTGGAAATCATTAGCGAACTGGCCGCCAAACAGTTAAGTTTGCCGCCGCAGGTGGTGTTCGAAGCGATCCTCACCCGCGAAAAAATGGGCAGTACCGGGATTGGCAATGGTATCGCCATTCCCCACGGAAAACTGGAAGAGGATACGCTGCGTGCTGTCGGCGTTTTTGTCCAGCTGGAAACCCCCATCGCCTTCGACGCGATCGACAATCAGCCTGTCGACCTGCTGTTCGCGCTGCTGGTGCCGGCCGATCAGACAAAAACCCACCTGCATACGCTCTCCCTGGTGGCCAAACGGCTGGCCGACAAAGCGATTTGTCGTCGCCTGCGCGCGGCGCAGAGCGATGAAGAGTTGTATGAGATCATCACCGAAGCAGGAAGCAGCGATGACGCATAACGGCAGTCGCACCTTATCCTTTATCGTACTGAGGAGAAACGGTACATGGTACTGATGATCGTCAGCGGCCGCTCGGGCTCGGGTAAATCCGTCGCTCTGCGAGCGCTGGAAGATATGGGCTTTTACTGCGTGGATAACCTGCCGGTCGTGCTGCTGCCCGATCTGGCACGGTCGCTGGCTGACCGCAATATTTCGGCGGCCGTCAGCATCGACGTGCGGAACATGCCGGAATCACCGGAGATCTTCGAGCAGGCGATGAAAAACCTGCCGGAGTGCTTTTCGCCGCAGCTGCTGTTTCTCGATGCCGATCGCAACACGCTGATCCGTCGATACAGCGACACCCGTCGCCTGCATCCGCTGTCGAGCAAGAATTTGTCGCTGGAAAGCGCCATCGATGAAGAGAGCGATCTGCTGGAGCCCCTGCGCTCGCGGGCCGATCTGATTGTCGATACCTCGGAGATGTCGGTTCACGAGCTGGCGGAAATGTTACGCACCCGGCTGCTGGGTAAACGAGAACGCGAACTGACCATGGTCTTCGAATCCTTCGGCTTTAAGCACGGTATCCCGATCGATGCCGATTACGTCTTTGACGTGCGCTTTCTGCCAAACCCGCACTGGGATCCGAAGCTGCGTCCCATGACCGGTCTGGATAAGCCGGTGGCCGCCTTCCTCGATCGGCACACCGAAGTGCACAACTTTATTTACCAGACCCGGAGCTATCTTGAGCTATGGTTACCGATGCTGGAGACCAACAATCGCAGCTATCTGACGGTGGCCATTGGCTGCACCGGCGGTAAACATCGTTCGGTTTATATTGCTGAACAACTGGCTGACTACTTCCGCTCGCGCGGCAAAAACGTGCAGTCTCGTCATCGGACGCTGGAAAAACGTAAATCATGACCGTAAAGCAGACCGTTGAAATCACCAATAAGCTGGGCATGCACGCCCGCCCGGCGATGAAGCTGTTCGAACTGATGCAGAATTTCGATGCCGAGGTGTTGCTGCGCAACGATGAAGGCACGGAGGCGGAAGCCAACAGCGTCATTGCCCTGCTGATGCTGGACTCGGCGAAAGGACGGCAGATAGAGGTGGAGGCCAGCGGTCCGCAGGAAGTGGAAGCCCTCGCCGCGGTGATTGCCCTGTTTAATGCCGGGTTTGACGAAGACTAAAGGTGACGCTTCCCGGCGACGGAGACTGGCGACGGTACCAGCCCCGGCGCCGGATTTACCCGCTAATAGAGCTTATGCTCACGCATGAACCCTTCCCCACCCAGCTGTTGCATCTGGCGTAAGATCCAAGCCTGGCGGTTGCGCACATAGCCCGAAGGCGCGTCGGCGCGATAGCGGATCGGGTTTGGCAGCACCGCGGCCAGCAGAGCCGCTTCCCCCGGCGTCAACTGGCTGGCGGGCTTATGAAAATAGCGCTGGGCGGCCGCTTCCACCCCAAAAATCCCCTCGCCAAACTCGGCAATATTCAGGTAGACGGTCAGGATCCGCTTTTTACTCCACACGGTTTCCATGCCGACGGTCAATCCGGCCTCCAGCCCCTTGCGCAGCCAGCTACGACCATCCCACAAAAACAGGTTTTTCGCCGTCTGCTGCGACAGCGTTGACGCGCCGCGGATGCGGGTATCGTGACGCTCATTGTGCGCCAGCGCCTTTTCGATTGCCGAGACGTCAAACCCCCAGTGTTCCGGGAACTTCTGATCTTCGGCGGCAATCACCGCCAGCCCCATCCACGGGGAGATCTTATCCATGGCGACCCAGTCGGAGTGCGCCAGATAGTGGACATCGCCGGACAGCCAGGCGCTTATCTGCCGCTCAAGCATGACTGCCGAAAAGGGCACCGGCAGCACGCTAAACAGCGCGATCCCCCCGCCCCAGAAGACGGCGGCGATCAGCAGCAGACGCAGCGCCAGTCGTTTGAGCAGCGCGAAGGGCGCAATGCGGAGCTTCATGCGCTCAGCGCCAGCACGCGGGCGACCAGTTTTTCGATCCCAGTGGCGGCTTGCACAATATTCTCCGCCAGCATATACGCCGGGGTGGTGACCACTTTATTCTCTTCATCCACCACGATGTCGTCGACCGGGCAAGGCACATGCTCCGCCCCCATCTCCTCCACCACATCGGCGGTGTCGAGATCGGTCCCGATAGTCATCCGCAGCGGAAACGCAAAGATCTTCGGCAGCAGCGCCGGAGCGATGCACATAAAGCCCAGCGGCTTGCCGGCCTGATGCATCGCCAGCGCCAGGGCCCGCAGATCGTGGTCCACCTCGCATTTGCTGCCCTCGGCAGCGAAGCTGCTTAAGTTTTTCGCCGCGCCGAAGCCGCCGGGGACGATCAGCGCGTCCAGCGTCTCCTCACGCGCCTGCGCCAGCGGCAGGATGTCGCCGCGGGCGATGCGCGCCGCTTCCACCAGCACGTTGCGCTGCTCCGTCAAAGGTTCACCCGTCAGATGGTTGATGACGTCGCGCTGCGGTTTATCGGGCGCAAAGCAGACCGCCTGCGCGCCGTTGCGCGCGATCGCCAGCAGGGTAATCACTGCCTCATGAATTTCACTGCCGTCGTACACGCCGCAGCCGCTCAGTACCACACCAATTTTTTTCATCGCCTTCGCTCCTCCATGCAACTCACTGAAACCAGTCAAAAATGTCGATTTACTCGCTATGCTTCACATATTTTACTGATTCATGTAACAAATTAGTTAAGCTTTGCTATCTTAATGAGCGAGCAATCCACTTCTCAGGTTGCGCCACGTAACAACATCACTCAAATCACACTGGCTCAACCACCAGTTCCCTGGTGTTGGCGCAGTATTCGCGCACCCCGGTCTGTCCGGGGTCATTTTTTCCCGGTCTTCGCCACCCATGCCTTCAGAATCGCCACGTCGTTTTGCCACTCGGATTTCATCTCTTCAACCCATTCAGCGACATTATCAGACCAGGCAGGCAGGTCCGGCGTCTGGATCTGCTGACCCAGCTGCTGGATGTGGCGCAGGCCAATAGAACCCGCAGCCCCTTTGATCTTATGCCCCTCTTCGACGATCCCTTTTTGATCGCGGGCGGTGAGATTAGACTCAAGGACGGACATATAGCCCGGCATCATCTTCTCAAACACCGCGAGACCATCGTTGATAAGCTTCGGTCCCACCAGTTCGATGTATTGCTCCAGCATATCGGTATCCAGCACCGCGTCGGCTTTATGCAGATCGGCCGCCGGCGCTTCCTGCGCCTCCTCTTCCGGCGCATCCCAGAATTTTTTGATCATGGCCGTCAGCGCCGGCACCGATAGCGGCTTGCTCAGCACATCGTCCATGCCGGCATCAAGATACTCTTTCTTATTCTTCAGCACGTTGGCGGTCAGGGCTACCAGCGGCGGCAGCTCATCCGCGGCAAAATTCTGTTTTAGCTGACGAGAGATATCCAGACCCGTCATATCCGGCAGCTGGATATCCAGCAGCACCAGGTCGTACTCGCCAGGCTCAAACATCTCCAGCGCGGCTTTACCGGTCATCGCGACATCCACGCTGTTGCCCAGCTTTTCCAGCACCGAGCGCGCCACGATGACGTTGAGCTCAATATCTTCTACCAGCAGCACGTTGAGCGCCGGTAATGGCATGTCGTCTTCCGCCAGGGTATCTTCCACTTCTTCCGCAATGGCAGGCGCATGGACGGTGAGCGTAAAGGTCGCTCCTTTACCCGGCTGGCTGGTGACGCTGATATCGCCGCCCATATTGCGCGCCAGGCGGCGCGATACGGCGAGGCCAATCCCGGTGCCGGTGGCTGGTTTGCCGCCGTGGCTGTCTTTGACCTGGTAATACATGGCGAATATTTTGTCCTGTTCCGCTTCAGGAATACCAATCCCGGAGTCTTCCACTTCGAAGTGCAGGATATCGCCTTCGTCATAGCGCACGCGGACGTTCACCCCACCGCCCTGTGGGGTAAATTTCACGGCGTTGCTGATAAGATTCCACAGGATCTGCCGCAGGCGGGTGCCGTCGGTGATCACCTTGTGCGGCAGCGGCAGGCTCGGCTCCAGCACAAAGCGCAGTCCCTTCTGCTGCGCCTGCAGACCCGAAAGGTTTTCAAGGTCGGCAAGGAAGCTGGTGAAGTCCACCGGCTGGTTATCGAGCTGTACCTTACGGCGCTCCATTTTATCCATGTCGATAATATCATTGAAGATATTCCCCAGCGTCACCGCCGAGACATGGATGGTTTTCAGGTATTTTTCCTGCTCGCTGGTCAGTTCGGTATCCAGCAAAATTCGGCTCAGCCCGACGATCCCGTTCAGCGGGGTACGCAGCTCATGGCTGATGGTGGAGATGAAGGTGGTTTTATCCCGGCTGGCGCGTTCGAGGGCGTCCTGATAGCGTTTTCGTTCGGTGATATCGCGCCCGAAGCCCATCAGGCCGCGACGCTTACCGACGCGATCGTAGTACGGGACCTTGCGGATTTCGAAGCACGCTTTACGGCCATCGGGATAGTCCAGCCACTGCTCATAGGTCAGCGATACATTGTGGCGGAACACCTTCTCATCGGTTTCCAGCACCTTTTCCGCTGCTTCTTCGCTATAGACGTCCTGTGGTTTGAGGTGGATCAGCTGTTTCTCGCTTTTGCCGGTCAGCAGCTCCATCGCCCGGTTACAGCCGGAAAACTCTTTATCCTCATTGCGGTAAAAGACCAGGTCCGGGGAGGCGTCGAGGAAAGAGCGCAGAAAGGAGGATTGCTGTTCGAGCTGGATCTGCGTCTCTTCACGCTCTTTCATCTCGATCTTCAGCTGCTCAAGGGTAGTCTCACGCTCGGCTTCCGCCTTTTCACGTTCGCCAATCTCCTGATTCAACTGCGCGATATTGTCTTTCAGCTGCACATTCAGCTTCAGATCGCGCTCGCGCATCTCCTCCAGCTTCTCCACCAGCCGCGACAGACGCTGGCGGGACTCTTCGAGTTGCTCCACCACCACCGAGAGAAAGTAGACCGCCCAAGGGGTGATCAGCAGACCGAAGAAGATAGAGCGGATAACGTCGATGCTTTCAACCTGGCCATGCAGCACCATGGTGACCGCCATCTGTACCACGATGGCCAGCACCACCAGCGCAAGAGCCAACAGCATTGAAAAGCGGACCAGACCCAGCTTCATCATCAGGTCGACATAATACTGCGCCAGCATACGAATTTGCTTCATAGGGGATTCCTTCACGACAACTCCGCACAATAATACTCAATTCTGAGCAATGCGCTGTAAGTTGTGCAAAAAATGCGGGAAGGAGCCGATATGACGGCTGGCCGCCAAGGCGAACCAGCCGCTAAAAAGAGGCATGGTCAGGAGGAGGCTAGCGCTTGCTTAGCGCCTCCCAGAGACCTTTGAGGTAGGTCACCCCGAGTGCGCGATCGTATAAACCATAGCCCGGGCGTCCGGTCTCTCCCCAGATAAAGCGGCCATGATCCGGGCGTATATAGCCGTCGAAGCCGTTGTCGTGCAACGCTTGCATCACCTTGTACATATCCAGGGAGCCGTATTCTGACGGATGGGCGCACTCGTAAAAGTCTTTATCCTGCATCAGTTTAATATTGCGGACGTGGGCAAAATGGATCCGCTTGCGGCGGGTAAACTCAGCCAGAATAGCGTATACGTCGTTATCCGGATCTTCGGCAATCGAGCCGGTGCAGAGGGTAATGCCGTTGGCGGGTGAATCGACAGCCCGGCAGATCCAGTCCAGATCGTCGCGGTTTTTGACCACCCGCGGCAGGCCAAATATCGAGTACGGCGGATCGTCAGGATGGATCGCCATTTTCACGCCCACCTCTTCACAAACCGGGATCACCGCCTGGAGAAAATAGACCAGGTTCTCCCGCAGCTTGTGGTCATCCACCGCGCTATATTTGGCAAACAGGGTCTGCACTTCCGCCAGCCGTTCCGGCTCCCAGCCCGGCAACGCGAAGCCGTTTGAATTCTCCAGGACCTCCTTAACCACGTCTTCCAGCCGCTTATCGATATCTTTCTTCTCAAAAGCCATCGTCAACGAGCCATCCGGCAGGACGTAGTTCATATCCGTCTTCATCCAGTCAAACACCGGCATGAAGTTATAGCAGATGACTTTGACGCCGAAGCGGGCAAGGTGGCGAATGGTCTGCTGATAGTTGGCAATATAGCGGTCACGGGAAGGGAGGCCGATTTTGATGTCGTCATGGATGTTGACGCTCTCTATCACCTCCATTTTCAGGCCTGCGGCATGGGCCTGGCTGACCAGACGCTCAATTTTATCCTCCGGCCATACCTCGCCGACCGCGACGTCATAGAGCGCGCCGACCACTCCCTCCACGCCGGGCACCTGGCGTATATGCTCTAATGAAACCTTATCTTCCTCTGGTCCAAACCAGCGCATTGTCATCTGCATCGTCATCACCTGCTCAACATAGTTTAATTTCACCCTACTACCATACCAGTAATCATAATTGATTGAGCCTTAACTGTCGTGATGACGATCACATTCCTGCTGACCGGCTCGTCGGTAAGGTCGCTTTCGCGACATTCATAATTTTTCTCAATTTATTTCAATAGATTAATCATTCCCGGGCTTTTTCTGACGACCTTCGCCAAATGTGATCCAGAGCTAGTTATGATCAATTGCATACTTGTATGGTAATAAAAATAACGCTATTTGTTCAGAAAACAGACAAGGGAAGGAACAGAAATGAGAAGCGTCGTTGTCAAAGAGCCAGGCCAACTGAACATCGAATCCCGTCCGGTTCCCGCTCCGGGCGCCCACGAAGTCCGGGTGAAAATCGCCTTTGCCGGGATCTGCGGGTCCGATGTGCATATCTATCAAGGCCATAACCCCTTCGCGAAATATCCCCGCGTTATCGGCCATGAATTCTTCGGCATCATTGATGCCGTCGGCGAGCAGGTCTCTTCGGCACGCATCGGCGAGCGCGTCGCGGTCGACCCTGTCGTCAGCTGCGGCCATTGTTATCCCTGCTCGGTGGGGCGGCCGAATGTCTGTGCGCAGCTCCAGGTCATCGGGGTTCACCGCGACGGCGGATTCAGCGACTACGCCTGCGTGCCGGCGAAAAACGCCTGGCGCATTCCGGAGGCCATCAGCGATCGTCAGGCGACGATGGTTGAGCCTTTTACCATTGCGGCAAACATTACCGCCCAGCTGCAGCCCACGGCGCAGGATATCGCCCTGATCTACGGCGCAGGTCCGATGGGTCTGACGGCGATCCAGGCGCTGAAGGGGGTGTATGGCGTTAAGCAGGTGATCGTAGTGGACCGCATTGCCGAACGTCTGCAGATGGCGCGGGACAACGGCGCCGATTTGACGCTGGATAACACTCACCAGCCGCTGGCGGAACAGCTGGCGCAGCGGCAGATAGCCCCCACGCTGATCATCGATGCCGCCTGCCATCCGGCGATCCTTCAGGAGGCCATTCTCCTCGCCTCTCCCGCCGCACGCATCGGCATACTCGGCTTCTCCGGCGAGCCGTCCACCCTGACCCAGCAAAGCATCACCAGTAAAGAGATCTCCATTTTCTCCTCCCGGCTAAACAGCGGGCGTTTTCCGCTGGTTATCGACTGGATGGAGAAAGGCCTTATCCAGCCTGAGGCGTTAATCACCCACTGCATGCCGCTGGAGCAGGTAAAAGAGGCGATGGAGATTTTCGCCAACGATCGGAAAACTTGCTGCAAGGTATTGCTGCAGCTGGGTTAAATGCTAAATAACGGGCGACGTGAATATTGATATCCGTCGCGCCAGAGCTCAATAATATAATCATCATGGTGTCATCATGGGAAAAAATATCCGCTGGATTATCGTCCTGTTATTATTTTTAGTATATATGATTAATTATCTGGACCGGGTGGCGTTATCCATTACGGTACCAATGATTGAAAAGGATCTGGCGCTAAACGCTGAACAATTTGGTATTATTTTCGGCAGTTTTTTCTTCGGCTATGCGGTATTTAATTTTATTGGCGGTCTGGCCGTAGATAAGTTTGGCGCAACGCTAGTCCTGGGGCTGGCGGTGGGGATGTGGTCGCTGTTTTGCGGCTTAACTGCCTTTGCCACCGGCTTTTATTCCATGCTGATGCTGCGAGTCCTCTTCGGGATGGCTGAGGGCCCGATTTGCGCGTCGGCGAACAAGATGATCAACGGCTGGTTTCCCAAGAAGCAAGCGGCCACCGCCGTGGGGCTGCTCAGCGCCGGCTCTCCGCTGGGCGGCGCGGTTGCCGGCCCCATCGTCGGTTATCTGGCCCTGGCATTCGGCTGGCGCCCGGCGTTTATGATTATTTTCGCCATCGGCATTGTGTGGATGATAGTGTGGTTTTTTATTGCCGCTAACTCGCCGGAAAAACATAAACATGTCAGCCGGGAAGAGCTCATGCTCATTAATAATATGAAGCAAGAGGAGTCTGCGCTGGAATCAACTGAAAATCAAACCGCCCACTCGCTGGGTTATTATCTCAAACAACCTATTATACTGGTGACGGCCTTTGCCTTCTTTTGCTACAACTATATTCTGTTTTTCTTTCTCAGCTGGTTTCCGTCCTATCTGGTTCAGCAGCACCATCTCGATATTAAACAGATGAGCCTCACCACCATGATCCCATGGATAGTCGGCTTTGTCGGTCTGGCGCTGGGGGGCTATATTTCCGATAAAATTTTTAAACTCACCGGACGCCTGCTGCTGTCACGCAAAATTGTGCTGGTGGTATGTCTGCTGATGGCCGCCATCTGTGTGGGGCTTGCCGGTACCGTCAGCAGCGTCGTTCCTGCCGTTCTGCTGATGTCGGTCTCCATCTTTTTCCTCTATGTCACCGGAGCGATCTACTGGGCGATTATCCAGGACGTGGTGCATAAATCCCGCGTTGGCGGCACCAGCGGCTTTATCCACCTTATCGGCAGCGTCTCCGGCATCGTGGGACCGATTGTCACCGGCTATATCGTGCAGTCTACCGGTAAATTCGACAGCGCCTTTGTCCTCGCCGGCACTATCGCCGCGCTCGGCGCCCTGCTGGTGCTGTTCGTGATCAAAACGCCGCGTGTGACGATGAAAGCCAGTCAGGCTTAGTTGACAGGAAAGCCATGCCCGGCGCAGCCATCACGCCGGGCATCCTCTTAGACTATTTCGCCGACTGGGGCGCGACCCAGCTGCGGCCCAGCGCCGAACCCTGAGCGCCCTGCTCATTCAGATAGCGATCCAGTTCAACCATTCCGGTCCAGCGATTTTCGCACCACAGCGGCGCGAGCAGCGTCGGCCGACGGGCGCTGGCCGATATGCGATGGTAGATCACCTCCGGCGGGGTATGGCGGATCATCTCCCCGGCGGTGACGGTATACGCCTCCAGTTCGATGCCATCGAGACGACCGGCCTGCCATGCTTTTGCCATAATGCTGCCTTTCACAATATGCAGCGGATGCAGCTTTATGCCATCCACGCCGGTGGTCACGACCCGCTCCACCGTCTCGAGGCCATGCTCCTGGCTCTCCCCGGGCAGGCCGACGATCAGATGCGCGCATACCTTCAGTCCGCGCTCACGCGCCAGACGCGCGGTGCGCTGGTAACAGGCGAAATCATGCCCGCGGTTAATGCGATGCAGGGTCTTATCATGGGCGGTCTGCAGCCCCAGCTCCAGCCAAACCTCATACCCCTGCTGGTGGTATTCACTGAGCAGGTCGAGAACCGCCTCCGGCACGCAGTCCGGGCGGGTGCCAACGCAGAGGCCAACGATATTCGCCTCGCTGACGGCCTGACGATACATCGAGCGGAGCACCTGCACTTCAGCAAAGGTGCTGGTATAGGCCTGAAAGTAGGCCAGATAACGCTTTGCCCGGTTAACAAGCTGCGCCTGATGGGCGAGCTGTTCGGCGATGGATCGATGCTGCTGCGCTTCATCCGCAAACGAGGCCACGTTACAGAATGTGCAACCGCCACGGCCCAGCGTGCCGTCGCGGTTCGGGCAGCTAAAACCGCCGTGCAGCGTTAGCTTATGGACCTTTTCGCCATAGCGGCGCAGAAGATCCCCACCAAACATATTGACTAATTTCTGTAACTGCATAATCTGATAGACCGGCCTCAACAAAGGGGGCCAAGCCTGCCACTTTTCGTCACCGACGGCGATGACCTGGATCAATCGTCAGCGCGGCGAATCATCTCATTGCATAAACAATCATGATTACTGCAATTTCATTCACACGCAGGGTAATGAGTTTTCCTTATATTTCATCATCGCGCGGCCCTAATCTGCTTTATGGTAAAAAACAGTATTAATGTCCATCACACACATTTACAGCAGTCAAATGTGCTAATAATGAAATGTATTTCAGCGTAGATCGGTAATGCAAAGCCGCGCGCACAGTGAGACAGATCACACTAGCCTTACCCTCTGCAGGCGTATCCAAAGCATAAAAAATGGCATTATTTATTTTAAAAACAACAAGTTAATACCTGCATAGCACATTTTTGTATTAATAAGATTGCCATTTGACGTAAGTGTGGATTCCCGATAAGTTGGGAATCCGCTGGAAGCTTTCTGGATGAGCACTCTGCTCATCATATTTATGCAGTAATTGAGATTCCCTCTTAACAGCAAGTCCTCAAACTTGTGTACCGATGCGAAAAGGATTTAAAGAGGGCGAATGCGAGGTGCAAACCCCGTCGCCATGCTCTTTCTGTGCCTGTGCGCAATCGGTATCGGAGGGGGTCCGTAGAGCCTGGGGAGGTTCACTGATATGTTGTACGACAAATCCCTTGAGAGGGATAACTGTGGTTTCGGCCTGATCGCCCACATAGAAGGCGAACCTAGCCACAAGGTAGTGCGAACCGCGATACACGCACTGGCCCGCATGCAGCACCGTGGCGCAATCCTTGCCGATGGTAAAACCGGCGACGGTTGCGGTCTGCTGCTGCAAAAACCCGATCGTTTCTTCCGCATCGTTGCCGAAGAGCGCGGCTGGCGTTTAGCCAAAAACTACGCCGTTGGGATGCTGTTCCTGAATAAAGATCCTGAACTGGCGAAAGCGGCGCGCCGCATCGTTGAAGAAGAACTTCAGCTTGAGACCCTGTCGATCGTCGGCTGGCGCGATGTGCCGACCAACGAAGGCGTGCTCGGTGAAATCGCCCTCTCCTCGCTGCCCCGTATTGAGCAAATCTTTGTTAACGCCCCGGCCGGCTGGCGCCCGCGCGATATGGAGCGCCGTCTGTTTATTGCGCGTCGTCGCATTGAAAAACGCCTGCAGGAAGACAAAGATTTCTACGTTTGTAGCTTGTCCAACCTGGTCAACATCTATAAAGGTCTGTGTATGCCGGCGGATTTGCCGCGCTTCTACCTGGACCTCGCAGACCTGCGCCTGGAGTCGGCTATCTGCCTGTTCCACCAGCGCTTCTCCACCAACACCGTACCACGCTGGCCGCTGGCACAGCCGTTCCGCTACCTGGCGCACAACGGTGAAATCAACACCATCACCGGCAACCGCCAGTGGGCTCGCGCCCGTACCTATAAGTTCCAGACCCCGCTGATCCCGGACCTGCACGACGCCGCGCCGTTCGTTAACGAAACCGGCTCCGACTCCAGTTCAATGGACAACATGCTGGAGCTGCTGCTGGCCGGCGGGATGGACATTGTGCGCGCCATGCGTCTGTTGGTGCCGCCAGCCTGGCAGAACAACCCGGATATGGATCCGGAGCTGCGTTCATTCTTCGACTTTAACTCCATGCATATGGAGCCATGGGACGGCCCGGCGGGCATCGTCATGTCCGACGGTCGCTACGCGGCCTGTAACCTCGACCGTAATGGCCTGCGCCCGGCGCGCTACGTCATTACCAAAGATAAGCTCATCACCTGCGCCTCTGAAGTCGGCATCTGGGACTACCAGCCGGACGAAGTGGTTGAAAAAGGCCGCGTGGGCCCGGGCGAGCTGATGGTTATCGATACCCGTGCCGGACGCATTCTGCACTCGGCGGAAACCGATGACGATCTGAAGAGCCGCCATCCGTATAAAGAGTGGATGGAGAAAAACGTTCGTCGCCTGGTGCCGTTTGAAGATCTGCCGGACGAAGAGGTTGGCAGCCGCCAGCTGGACGACGATCTGCTGGCCAGCTACCAGAAACAGTTTAACTACAGCGCGGAAGAGCTGGACTCGGTTCTGCGCGTGCTCGGCGAAAATGGCCAGGAGGCGGTCGGCTCTATGGGCGATGACACGCCGTTTGCCGTCCTTTCCAGCCAGCCGCGCATTATCTACGATTACTTCCGTCAGCAGTTCGCCCAGGTGACGAACCCGCCTATCGATCCGCTGCGTGAAGCGCACGTCATGTCGCTGGCCACCAGTATCGGTCGCGAAATGAACGTCTTCTGCGAAGCGGAAGGCCAGGCGCATCGTCTGAGCTTCAAATCGCCGATCCTGCTGTATTCCGATTTCAAACAGCTGACGACGATGGAAGAAGAGCACTATCGTGCCGACGTCCTCGACATCACCTTCAACCCGGCAGAGGCTTCCCTCAGCGAGACGGTGAAGGCCCTGTGCGACAAAGCGGAGCAGATGGTACGCGATGGTACCGTGCTGCTGGTCCTCTCCGACCGTAACATCGCCAAAGACCGCCTGCCGGTGCCGGCGCCGATGGCCGTTGGCGCGATCCAGACCCGTCTGGTCGATAAAAGTCTGCGCTGCGATGCCAACATCATCGTTGAAACCGCCAGCGCCCGCGATCCGCACCACTTCGCCGTGCTGCTGGGCTTCGGTGCGACAGCTATCTATCCGTACCTCGCCTATGAAACGCTGGCGAAGCTGGTCGACAGCAAAGCCATCGATAAACCGTACCGTGCGGTGATGCTGAACTATCGCAACGGTATCAACAAAGGTCTGTATAAGATCATGTCCAAGATGGGGATCTCGACCATCGCCTCCTACCGCTGCTCGAAGCTGTTCGAAGCGGTCGGTCTGCATCGCGATGTCTCCGATCTCTGCTTCCAGGGCGTGGTCAGCCGCATCGGCGGCGCCGGCTTCGACGATTTCCAGCAGGATCTGCTGAATCTGTCGAAACGCGCCTGGCTGGCGCGCAAGCCGCTGGCTCAGGGCGGTCTGCTGAAGTACGTTCACGGCGGCGAATATCACGCCTACAACCCGGACGTGGTGCGCACCCTGCAGCAGGCTGTGCAGAGCGGTGAGTACAGCGATTATCAACAATACGCGAAGCTGGTTAACGAACGCCCGGCGGCCACGCTGCGCGATCTGCTGGCGCTCAACCCGGGCGAAGATGCCATCAGCATCGACGACGTGGAGCCAGCGAAGGAGCTGTTCAAACGCTTCGATACCGCAGCGATGTCGATCGGCGCCCTGAGTCCGGAAGCGCACGAATCGCTGGCGGAAGCGATGAACAGCATCGGCGGCTTCTCCAACTCCGGTGAAGGCGGTGAAGACCCGGCGCGCTACGGCACCAACAAAGTGTCGCGCATCAAGCAGGTGGCATCCGGCCGCTTCGGCGTCACCCCAGCCTATCTGGTCAATGCCGACGTTATCCAGATCAAAGTCGCCCAGGGCGCGAAGCCGGGTGAAGGCGGTCAGCTGCCGGGTGATAAAGTCACCCCGTACATCGCTAAACTACGCTATTCGGTACCGGGCGTGACGCTGATCTCCCCGCCGCCACACCACGATATCTACTCTATCGAGGATCTGGCGCAGCTGATTTTCGACCTCAAGCAGGTTAACCCGAAAGCGATGATCTCGGTCAAGCTGGTTTCGGAACCGGGCGTGGGCACCATCGCCACCGGCGTAGCCAAGGCTTATGCCGATCTGATCACCATCGCCGGCTACGACGGCGGCACCGGGGCAAGCCCGCTCACTTCAGTGAAATATGCCGGCTGTCCGTGGGAGCTTGGTCTGGTGGAAACCCAGCAGGCGCTGGTCGCTAACGGTCTGCGTCACAAGATCCGTCTGCAGGTGGATGGCGGCCTGAAAACCGGCCTCGATATCATCAAAGCGGCGATCCTTGGCGCGGAAAGCTTCGGCTTCGGCACCGGCCCGATGGTGGCGCTGGGCTGTAAATACCTGCGTATTTGTCACCTGAACAACTGCGCGACCGGCGTGGCGACCCAGGATGACAAACTGCGTAAGAACCACTATCACGGTCTGCCGTTCAAAGTGACCAACTACTTTGAATTTATCGCCCGTGAAACCCGCGAGCTGATGGCCCAGCTGGGCGTCAAGCGACTGGTGGATCTGATTGGCCGCACCGATCTGCTCAAAGAGCTGGATGGGTTCACCGCCAAGCAGCAGAAACTGGATCTGGGTAAACTGCTGGAGACCGCAGAGCCGCATCCTGGCAAAGCGCTGTACTGCACCGAAAATAACCCGCCGTTCGATAACGGCGTGCTCAACGCCCAGCTGCTGCAGCAGGCGAAACCGTACGTGGATGAAAAGCAGAGCAAAACGTTCTGGTTCGATATCCGCAATACCGACCGCTCCGTGGGGGCCTCGCTGTCCGGGTATATCGCCCAGACCCATGGCGACCAGGGACTGGCGGGCGACCCGATCGTCGCTCACTTTAGCGGCACCGCGGGCCAGAGCTTCGGCGTGTGGAACGCCGGCGGCGTGGAACTGCATCTGACGGGCGACGCCAACGACTATGTCGGCAAAGGCATGGCGGGCGGTCTGCTGGCCATTCGTCCTCCGGTGGGCTCCGCTTTCCGCAGTCACGAAGCCAGCATTATCGGCAACACCTGCCTGTACGGCGCGACCGGTGGTCGTCTGTACGCCGCAGGCCGCGCAGGTGAGCGTTTCGCGGTGCGTAACTCCGGCGCCATTACCGTGGTGGAAGGCATCGGCGACAACGGCTGTGAATATATGACCGGCGGCATCGTCTGCGTGCTCGGTAAAACCGGCGTCAACTTTGGCGCAGGGATGACCGGCGGCTTTGCCTATGTCCTGGATGAAGATGGCGACTTCCGCAAGCGCGTGAATCCGGAGCTGGTGGAAGTGCTGGACGTTGACTCTCTGGCCATCCATGAAGAGCACCTGCGCGGTTTAATCACCGAGCACGTACAGCTTACCGGTTCGCAACGCGGCGAAGAGATCCTCGCCAACTGGCCGGCCTTCTCCGCGAAGTTTGCGCTGGTTAAACCGAAGTCCAGCGATGTTAAAGCACTGTTGGGTCACCGTAGTCGTTCCGCAGCTGAGCTGCGGGTGCAGGCGCAGTAAGGGGTTAAGATGAGTCAGAACGTTTATCAATTTATCGACCTGCAGCGCGTTGATCCGCCAAAGAAACCGCTGAAGATCCGTAAAATTGAATTTGTGGAAATTTACGAGCCGTTTTCAGAAGGCCAGGCCAAGGCGCAGGCAGATCGCTGCCTGTCCTGCGGCAACCCGTACTGCGAATGGAAGTGCCCGGTGCATAACTACATCCCGAACTGGCTGAAGCTGGCCAACGAGGGACGTATTTTTGAGGCGGCTGAGCTGTCGCACCAGACCAACACCCTGCCGGAAGTCTGCGGGCGCGTTTGCCCGCAGGACCGCCTGTGTGAAGGCTCCTGTACGCTGAACGATGAGTTCGGCGCGGTGACCATCGGCAACATCGAACGCTATATCAACGATAAAGCATTCGAGATGGGCTGGCGTCCGGATCTCTCCGGCGTGAAACCGACCGGTAAAACCGTCGCTATCATCGGCGCTGGCCCGGCGGGCCTCGCCTGTGCCGACGTCCTGACCCGTAACGGCGTCAAGGCGGTGGTGTTTGACCGCCATCCGGAAATCGGCGGCCTGCTGACCTTCGGTATCCCGGCGTTCAAGCTGGAAAAAGAGGTGATGACCCGCCGCCGGGAGATCTTCACCGGCATGGGCATTGAGTTCAAACTCAATACCGAAGTGGGCCGTGACGTGCAGCTTGACGACCTGCTGAAAGAGTACGATGCGGTGTTCCTCGGCGTTGGCACCTATCAGTCAATGCGCGGCGGGCTGGACAACGAAGACGCCCAGGGCGTCTACGACGCGCTGCCGTTCCTGATCGCCAATACCAAGCAGATCATGGGCTTTGGCGAAACCGCCGATGAGCCCTACGTCAGCATGGAAGGCAAACGCGTGGTGGTTCTCGGCGGTGGCGACACCGCGATGGACTGCGTACGCACCTCCGTCCGTCAGAATGCGGCTCACGTGATCTGCGCCTATCGTCGTGACGAAGAGAACATGCCGGGTTCAAAACGCGAAGTGAAAAACGCGCGTGAAGAAGGCGTGGAGTTCCAGTTCAACGTCCAGCCGCTGGGTGTGGAAGTGAATGCCAACGGCAAAGTGTGCGGCGTGAAGATGGCGCGCACCGAGATGGGCCAGCCGGATGCAAAAGGCCGCCGTCGCGCGGAGATCGTTCCCGGCTCTGAGCACGTGGTGCCGGCAGACGCCGTCGTCATGGCGTTTGGCTTCCGTCCCCACAGCATGGAGTGGCTGGCGAAGCACAGCGTCGAGCTGGACTCCCAGGGCCGCATCATTGCCCCGGAAGGCAGCGAGAACGCCTTCCAGACCAGCAACCCGAAAATCTTCGCCGGTGGCGATATCGTGCGCGGTTCCGACCTGGTGGTCACCGCGATTGCCGAAGGACGTAAAGCGGCGGACGGGATCCTGAACTACCTGGAAGTGTAATGCGAATACCCGGATAGCGGTTTTATCCGGGTATGGGACTCAGGCCCGATGGTTAATCCCATCGGGCTTATTTATGCGCTTAACAAATTTGCGCTTACTTTAATCACCACTTTTTTTATCTCTGCGGGCTCGGTTATTACGCATCCTGGCTTATGCGGTTCACCCGGCATAAAGATCGCGAACATACCTGGCCTCAGAATGACCGACTGTTCGCCATCAATCGCGTTGCACAGCTGATAATCCTCCTCAACGTGCATCTCCTCGCACTGCATTGCGGAGCCGGCTACACCGAAAAAAATCTGCTCTTCGCCCGCCAGTAATATCTGGATATCGATAAACTTCGTATGTAGTTCAGCCTTTTTATCTGCCGGTAACTCCGTCATAAACTGCATCACATTCATAAAGACATTATCCCCTTGAAGTTCAACGCTTCCGGGAGAAAGACTCGATAAATCATGATCCAGGGCGAGGGATATCGCCTGTTGTAGTCCCGACGACACGCCAGCCAACAATGGGTTGTTTACATCACCGATTATCATGGCTTCTCTCCTTGCCCCATAGCGCCGCTCCCAGCAGGCCAGCATCATGGCGATAGTGTGCTGCGCATAATGGAACCTGGTAAATAGCCGGTTCTTGCGCCAGATAGTCCTTCACCAACGGTAAGTACCCATCCGCCAGGCCAATACTGCCGCCAACGACCACGCACTGGCAATCGGTCAACGCTTTAAGATCGGCAATCATCCGCGCCAAAGTTTGTGCCGAGTGCTGAATGAGTAAACGCGCCTGCGGGTGGCCTTGCGCCGCAAAAGTAAAAATAGATTTCGCATCCAGTCCGCAGAGATCGTCAGTTGCCGCCGCGGCGATTCCCCGTCCGGAAGCAATAGCCTCTACGCAGCCGACGCGACCGCAGCCGCAAAGCGGTCCGTCAGGATCGGCTAACGAGTGCCCCAGGTGTCCGGCCAGGCCTCCGGCCCCGGTAAGTAAAGTACCGTTGCTCACCACGCCGCCGCCAACACCGGTAGAAACGGTAATAAACGCCATATCGCTGACCTTATCAGCCATCGCCTGGTATTCCGCCCAGGCTGCCGCCTGAGCATCATTTATCGCCAGCGTTGGCAGACCGGTTATTTCGCGTAACGTTTTTACCAGCGGGAAGTGCATGAGTCCGCCAAGATTCTGTGGATTAATTGCAATCAGGTTTCCTTCACGAATAATCCCGGTCGAGGCTATCGCGACGCGCTTTGCCCGCATGCACAGAGGCCTGACAAGCGCCTCCAGCGCCGTGTTCAGAGCATCCGCTGTTTTGCTGGCAGGAGTGGGTAGCTCGCGACGATCGCAGAGCAGCAGGTCATCCGTTACCAGCGCCGCAGCAAGCTTCGTACCGCCAATATCTATCGCCAGCGTCGTCATGACTTCGTCTCTTTTAACGCCGTGTTATACCACTGGCAAATATGTTCCAGGCGGGTAATCGCAGAACCAACGGTCACCGCCCACGCACCGTGGCGTATGGCTTCCGCTGCCTGAGCCGGTGTGTTGTAGCGCCCTTCCGCATTCACCCTGCAGCCGGCCTCCGCCAGCGCTTTCACCAGCTCCAGATCTGGTTCATCCGGGGTATACGCCATGGTATAGCCCGACAGCGTAGTGCCGATGATTTCCGCGCCAAGAGCCTGACAGGCCAGGCCATCCTCAAGAGAGGAGCAGTCGGCCATCGCCACTAGCTTATGCTGGTGGATACGCGCCAGTAGCGTTGCCACTGGAACAGGGCGCGCTCGCTCTGTGCCATCAACGGCGATAATATCGGCGCCAGCCTGCATCAATGCATCGATATCTTCCAGATAGGGCGTGATCCTTACCGGCGAATCATCCAGATCGCGTTTAATAATGCCGATAATCAGCACCTTTACCTGCGCGCGTACCGCGCGCAGATTCTCTACGCCTTCAATGCGCAACGCGACCGCCCCGGCCTGCTCCGCCGCCAGCGCCATCGCGGCAACGATCTCCGGCTTATCCAATGGGCTGCCGGGTACCGGTTGACAGGAAACAATAAGACCGCCGTTAGCGCTAATGCGTAAATCCAATTCTTTAAGCAAAGACATACTCGCTCCCTGATAAATATGAATACCCGGCACCGCAGCCGGGCTGTTGTTATCTGGTCTTAACTAAGCCGCTTTTGTTACCACCAAAAGGCACCGCTCCGATTAGAGGTTTACCATCGATCGCATCATGAGTTCGTATCGCTTCCGGCCGAATCCAGCGCTGTACGCGGGACGGCATATCCAGCCCAATCAGCAGGATTACAACGAAGGTCAGACCAAAAGAGAGCGATCCCAACGCGGTACCCAAATCCAAACGCTGGGCAATTAAGGCACCCAGCACCGGCGCAATCGCGCCTCCCAGCGCCCCCACGTTGTAGGTAAAACCAAGTCCAGCCGCCCGCTGATCGGTATCGAAATAGCCGCCAATCAGTTTTGGCAAGATCCCGGAGATCCCCTGCCCTAACATCTGCTGGAAAAACAGAAGCAGGCCAAGAACCCAGATGTTTGTGCCGCCAATTGCAAAGACCGGAATAATCAACAACTGTGAAGCCAGCAGGCTGTAAACATAGGCCTTGCGGGTGCCCAGCCAGTCCCCGAGAAATCCGCCCACACAGCAGCCAACCGCCGCGCCAAACCCGCTGAAAAACAAAATCTTTGCCACCGTCGTCGGGTCATAGGCCAGCTCGGTTTTCAGATAAGTCGGCAGCAGCGCCTGAATTGGCCATGAATAAAGGAAGGCGAAAAGTACCACCACCATCAGCATCACGCCCGTAGGCCAGCGTTTACCGCTGCTCTGCACCATAAAGCTGATAAATATCACCGCGCACATTACGCCCAGCAGCAGAACGATACCTGCATTTTGCAAGCCACCGGCAAAACAGAACCATAGGGCAGTCGCCGCCACGATGGTCATCAGGATGTTAATCACCCGATGCTTGCCGCGATAAAGCAGATCGACCATAGTCTGTACCGGTTCTTTGCCTTCATGATTCTCTTTCCAGTCTTCGGCTTCCGGAATATTTTTCCGCAGCCAGAGGGCAAATACGATGGGAACAATGCCGATGAAAAAAAGCGCGCGCCAGCCCCAGACGGGTACCACCAGGCTATAAACCTGCGCGGCGATAACTGCGCCAACGGAAAACCCGGAAATCAGAAAACCGCTGGCCTTATTGCGTAAATGCCTTGGCCAGCTTTCGATAACGTAAGTGGCGCTGGAGCCGTACTCTCCAGCCATTCCCATACCGATAACCAGACGCGCGATAAACATTGTTGTGTAACCCGGCGCAAAACCGCAGGCCAGAGTACCGAGAGAGAACAGAATAATGCTGGTCACCATCGCCAGGCGTCGACCATAGCGATCGCCCATCGCGCCAAGCATCAGACCGCCAAACCAGCGAGAAATGAAAGCCGCTGAGATGAGACTTGCAGCCTGAACGGTCGTCAGGCCAAAATCCCCCTGCACTTCGGTGAGCACCAGGGCGATTAATACAAAATCAAAACCATCAAGCAAATACCCGAGCCAGGCGGCGGAAAAAGCCCGCCACTGGGGACGGCTAAGATGGCGGTACCACGGGATGTTCTGGGGCAGTGTACTCATTTTACTCTCCCGACGATGTTTGTTGTCGCGCCAGGGGGCTTCGCTTGCCCGGCCAGGAAAGAGCAACCGCAGGCCGGAAAGCACTGTCGCCACCCGGCTACCGATCAGCCGTGTTCCTGCATTAGCTGCTGCGCCAGCGCTTTCAGCTCCGGCAAGAATTTTTCGTCTACCGGTGCAAACGGCTTACGGCACAGCGGCACAGAGACCACATCCATATAGTGCAATACGGTTTTCAAACCACGGAATACGCCGGTTTTAATCAACAGGTCGATTACCTTATTGCACTCACATTGCAGCTGCTGTGCTTTGGCAACATCACCCACTTTCAGCGCCGCGACCATTCCCTGGTAACGCCAGCCCATGATGTTGTAAGTACTCCCAATACCGCCATCAGCTCCTGCCAACAGGCCTGAGGCAAATATCTCATCGTAACCGTTGTACAACACCAGATCCGGATGAGCCCGTCGGATCTGTTCCATCTGGAATAGATCGCCTGAAGTCTGCTTTAGCGCACCGACGCCAGGCAGCGTCACCAGGGTATTGATTTGATCGAGGGTCAGCTTCACGCCGCTTAGCGCCGGGATGTTGTACACCACCATCGGCAAGCCATCAGCCGACTCAATAATGGCCTGATAATGCGCGCAGTGTTCTTCGAAACTAAACGGATAATAGAACGGCGTGACGGCGGAGACAGCATCGTAGCCATAACCTACCGCAGCCCTTGCCAGTTGCTGGCTTTCGAGGGTACTCACGCAGCCGACATGGGCGATAAGAGTCATTTTGCCTTTCGCCTCTTCCGCTACGATCTCCAGCACTTCCTGACGCTCTGTGCCGCTCTGGACAAAGGCTTCACCGGTAGATCCTCCAACATAGAGTCCATCAACACCCTGGCGCAGATTAAATCGCACCAGTCGACGCAGGCTCTCTTTATCCAGTTTTTGCTGCCCATCGAACGGCGTAAGCAACGCCGCCATAACCCCACGTAAATTGACCGCCATATCTACCTCTTTGTGAATTTTTAATGATTAACTATGTACCTTTATACCTGTTATACCAGATCAAATAAGCAGCAGAGTAATAGAGAACGCTTATAATGCGATCTACTTCACTAAACGATCCTCAGGATCGTGAGGGTAAACTACGAGATCAGGCTTTCTGACCTAAGGAGTGCCAGGTGGCGGATACGCTATTGAGGTGGGTCTGGAGGGCGCGATCGGCTTCGTCAGGATCGCGACGACGAATAGCATCAACAATAGCGATATGCTGTTGATAGCTGACGCTGTTATGTTCGTGCAGTTCGCGCTCGGGCACCGTTGGCCGGGCGGCGATTAGCCAGTCCAGCAGGGCCACATGGATAGCCATAAAGATTGGATTACCGGGGATTTCCGCAAGCACGCGGTGAAATTCAACGTCAGAGCGGATAAACAGCGCATTGTCATCCAGCGATTGACTGTTGATCTTTAGCGCTTGCGTCAGCTTTTCCAACTGCTCATTGCTGGCGTGTTCTGCGGCATAGCGAACCAGACTGGACTCAAAAAACAGACGCAGCTGTTCAAAATGCGCGATACCGCCAGGGTGAGACAAAAAGTCTTTCGCCATGCCGGAAAGCTCGCCAATGATGGTGTCCGCTGAAGGCCGGGAAACGCGAGCGCGTTCGCCGTTGCTGATCTGCACCAGTCCCTTACGCTTCAGCGCCGCCAGCGCTTCACGAACCGAAGGACGTCCGACGTTAAAAAAGGTCATCAGCTCACGTTCGGACGGCAGCTGTTCACCCTCCGCAAACTCCCGGCGCCGGATCATCTGCTCCAGCTCTTCTTCCACCATTTCAGACAGTTTTTTGCGCGCCAGAGGACGGCGGCCAAGGCTGTTGCCAATGGAGGACGGGGTATCTTCGGCTTGTGGATCAAATGCGCTCATAGGGACCATTGCGTGATTTGTGACAGCATGTGACGGCTGTTCCATCTTAACACAAGAATTTTGCAGAGAGCATAAAACAGGCCCCGAAGGGCCTGGTAAGGATTATTTCACGACGCGCAGCGCCGGGCGGCCACCGCGCGGCGGCGGCGTGTCGTCAGGATCGTCGTCGTGATTGTCCGGCTTATCGCCATCAATCACCGACATCACCGTTTCGCTTTCACTCTCAGGCGCGACGTCATCATCGTTGAGGCTGCTGACGTCTTCGTCATAGGCCGCTTCCGGTTCAAACATCGTGCCAGCGCCGTTCTCACGGGCATAGATGGCGAGTACCGCAGCCAGCGGGACAGACACGTTGCGCGGCACGCCGCCAAAGCGCGCGTTGAAGCGCACTTCGTCGTTCGCCAGCTCAAGATTACCTACCGCACGCGGAGCAATATTGAGAACGATTTGCCCGTCGCGCGCGTACTCCATCGGCACGAGCACGCCCGGCAGCGTGACATCCACCACCAGGTGCGGCGTCAGCTGGTTATCCAGCAGCCAGTCATAAAACGCCCGCAGCAGATACGGGCGACGCGGCGTCAGCTGTGATACATCCATTATTTAGCCCCGACCGAGGCGCATTTCACGCTCGGCTTCAGTTAAAGAAGCGAGGAAGGAATCACGCTCAAATACGCGAGTCATATAGCCTTTGAGCTCTTTCGCGCCTGCGCCAACCAGCTCCACACCGAGAACCGGCAAACGCCACAGCAGCGGCGCCAGGTAGCAATCCACCAGGCTGAACTCATCGCTCAGGAAGTAAGGTTTCTGGGTGAAGACCGGCGCGATGGCCAGCAGTTCTTCACGCAGCTGCTTACGCGCAGCATCAGCTTGCGCTGCGGTACCGCTCTGGATGGTGTTCATCAGCGAATACCAGTCCTTCTCGATACGTTGCATATACAGACGGCTTTCGCCACGCGCCACCGGATAAACCGGCATTAACGGCGGGTGCGGGAAACGCTCATCCAGGTATTCCATAATGATGCGGGATTCCCACAGAGTGAGCTCACGATCCACCAGCGTCGGTACGCTTTGATTCGGGTTGAGGTCAATCAGATCCTGAGGCGGGTTGTCCTTCTCCACGTGCTCTATCTCAAAACTGACACCCTTCTCGGCCAGCACAATGCGGACCTGATGGCTATAGATGTCAGTAGGACCAGAAAACAGCGTCATTACCGAACGTTTGTTGGCAGCGACAGCCATGAAAACCTCCAGGTATATTCAGAATTTTGTACTGCTGCCAGCCACTCATGGCCAGCCAGATGTAAAAACCCCATTAGCGCGATGTCACCTTCGTTCACGAATAAAACAAAAAATGAACAATCACCAGCATTTGGGCAGAAAATTGGATGATAGTTTACCAGATTTTGAAGACGTTGTGGTGAGGGGATTCTGGAAATGCTGAAAAAGTGGCGAGAACCGGCGGTAAGCTTGTGGATAACAGTCGTTTTATCCATAAAAAAACCCGCCGAAGCGGGTTTTTTCGCAAATTGTTCTGCGTGAGCAGAAAACAATTAACGTTTGGAGAACTGCGGACGACGACGTGCTTTACGCAGACCGACTTTCTTACGTTCAACCTGACGAGCGTCACGAGTGACGAAGCCAGCTTTACGCAGTTCAGAACGCAGGGACTCGTCGTACTCCATCAGAGCGCGGGTGATACCGTGACGGATCGCACCAGCCTGACCAGAGATACCACCACCTTTAACAGTGATGTACAGATCCAGTTTCTCAACCATGTCGACCAGTTCCAGCGGCTGACGAACTACCATGCGGGCAGTTTCACGACCGAAGTACTGTTCCAGAGAACGCTGGTTGATAACGATTTTGCCGTTGCCCGGTTTGATGAAAACGCGAGCTGCGGAACTTTTGCGGCGACCAGTGCCGTAGTATTGATTTTCAGCCATTGCCTATAATCCCGATTAGATGTCAAGAACTTGCGGTTGCTGTGCCGCGTGGTTGTGCTCGTTACCCGCGTAAACTTTCAGTTTACGGTACATAGCACGACCCAGCGGGCCTTTTGGCAGCATGCCTTTAACCGCGATTTCAATCACACGCTCAGGACGGCGGGCAATCATCTCTTCAAAGGTCGCTTCTTTGATACCACCGATGTGGCCGGTGTGGTGGTAGTACATTTTGTCTTCGCGCTTGTTGCCGGTAACAGCAACTTTTTCTGCGTTCAGAACGATGATGTAATCACCGGTATCAACGTGCGGAGTGTATTCCGCTTTGTGCTTACCGCGCAGGCGACGAGCCAGTTCAGTAGCCAGACGGCCCAGAGTTTTACCGGTCGCGTCAACAACATACCAGTCGCGTTTTACGGTTTCTGGTTTAGCTGTAAAAGTTTTCATTAAAAGCTTACCCAAATAATAAGTTACACGTTGGTGAACACCCAAACGTTTAGTCAGTTGAGGTTCACACGACATTGTCCAGCAAACCTACCCCTTCGAATAGCCTATGCCGGCACATAGAAAGTTTCGGGAAAAAAACCTTCTCGTAACGTGGGGTCGCAAGATTATAGAGAAGTCGGGGTCAAAGATCGACCCCTTTATGAGATTTTTCAGGCAGCTCCCGGAGCGGCCCTGCGGCCCTTAATTCGCCGGGAAAAGTGTCCTGTCAGGGCATATGCGGGCGCTTGAGGTACTCTTCGCTCTGCATCTCCTGCAGGCGCGACAGACAGCGCTGGAACTCAAACATCAGCCGCTCTCCCTGATAAATGTCGTACAGCGGCACCGCCGCGCTGACCACCAGCTTCACGTGGCGCTCATAGAACTCATCCACCAGGGCGATAAAGCGCCGGGCTTCGCTCTCCAGCTGCGCGGTCATCACCGGCACGTCGAACAGCATCACGGTGTGGAACAGGCGGGAGAGCGCAATATAGTCATGCTGGCTGCGGGCATCCACGCACAGCGTGGCGAACGACGCCGCCAGCGTCTGGTTTTCCACGCCGAGGGTCGGCAGCTCGCGATGGTTGATCTCCAGCGTCGGCCCGGCAGCGCGCGGCGCGCCGGCCAGCGCCAGCCACAGTTTATCCATCTGTTCGCGGGTGTCGTTATTCAGCGGCGACAGCCACAGGTGCGCTTGGGTCAGGGTACGCAAGCGATAATCGATGCCGGCATCAACGTTCATAATATCGCAATGCTGCTTGATGGCGTCGATAGCGGGCAGAAAACGGGCGCGCTGCAGGCCATTGCGATAGAGCTCATCCGGCGGAATATTGGAGGTCGCCACCAGCGTGATGCCGCGGGCGAACAGGGCTTTCATCAGACCACCCAACAGCATGGCGTCAGTAATATCGGAGACAAAAAACTCGTCGAAACAGAGCACGTCGGTTTCCGCTTTAAAGCGGTCGGCGACAATCTCCAGCGGGTCGCTATGGCCCTGCAGGGTGGTCAGCTCTTCGTGCACCCGCAGCATAAAGCGATGGAAATGCAGGCGCTGCTTACGCTCGCCCGGCAGGCTCTGGTAAAACAGGTCCATCAGCCAGGTTTTCCCTCGCCCCACGCCGCCCCACATATACAGGCCGCGGACAGGCGTCGCCTCGGCTGCTGGTTCGCGCTTACCCAGCAGTTTGCCGAATTTCGCGCGCAAACCGCCGCCTGACGCGACGGGCGCGGGCTGAGTCTGCAGCTCCTGGTAAATGGTATCAAGGCGGCTCACCGCTTCTTGTTGGACGTCGTCGGGTTGATGGCTGCCCTCTTTCAGGGCTGAAAGGTAACGCGATGTTGGAGACAGGCTTTGCATGATCTAATTGTTATTCCTTGAAAACCGTGATGTCGAAGCTCACGATTGACGAAAAAAAGGCCGTTCTACACTACGCGATGATACGCCAGGATTCCACTTCTGTGGAATTAGCGGTTATAGTGGCACTATCGGGCGCAGGCGGAGAGCCTAAGAGCCACCCTACGGAACCACAATACAACGGGAGATGTTCATGACCTGGGAATACGCGCTAATTGGGTTAGTCGTCGGTATCATCATTGGTGCCGTCGCCATGCGTTTCGGCAACCGCAAACTACGCCAGCAGCAGGCGCTGCAGTTCGAACTGGAAAAGAATAAAGCCGAGCTTGAAGAGTACCGTGAAGAGCTGGTCAGCCATTTTGCGCGCAGCGCCGAGCTGCTGGATAACATGGCGCACGACTACCGTCAGCTGTATCAGCATATGGCGAAAAGCTCTAACAACCTGCTGCCGGACTCCATGGCAGACGCCAACCCGTTCCGCAACCGCCTGGCAGAGTCTGAAGCCAGCAACGATCAGGCGCCGGTCCAGATGCCGCGCGACTACTCCGAAGGCGCATCCGGTTTACTGCGCGGTGGCGCAAAACGAGATTAATCGATCGCCTCTGCTAAAATATTCTCCGGGCGCGCCCATCGCGCCCGCTCCTTCCCCCACTTCCCGGCTACAATTTAAACCAGTCCCCACATTGTTACCTGCGCAAAAATTCAATAACATCAGGTTATTCAGGACATTTTTCCATACACCTCAGGTTACGAGAGCCAGCATCTAATGAAGAAACAGACTTTGCTGTTGAGTGCGTTAGCGTTAAGCATTGGGTTATCGTTGTCGGTTCTGCCTCCGGCAGCAGCATCCTTACCGACTCAGGTGCCCGGCCAGGGCGCATTACCAAGCCTGGCGCCGATGCTGGAAAAGGTCCTGCCGGCGGTAGTCAGCGTGCAGGTGGAAGGCACTGCCTCGCCGACGCTCAATATGCCGGAAGAGCTGAAGAAATATTTTGGCGATAACGCCCCGCAAGAACAGGCGCAGCCGTTCGAAGGGCTCGGGTCCGGCGTCATCATCGACGCAGCGAAAGGCTACGTGCTGACCAATAATCACGTCATCAATCAGGCGCAGAAGATCAGCGTCCAGCTGAACGATGGCCGTGAATTTGATGCCAAACTGGTCGGCAGCGATGAACAGAGCGATATTGCGCTACTGCAGCTGATTAAGCCGTCAAACCTGACGCAAATCGCCATTGCTGACTCCGATAAACTGCGCGTCGGCGACTTCGCCGTCGCCGTCGGCAACCCGTTCGGCCTTGGCCAGACCGCCACCTCCGGCATTATCTCTGCCCTTGGCCGCAGCGGCCTGAACCTTGAAGGGCTGGAGAATTTCATCCAGACCGATGCCTCCATCAACCGCGGCAACTCCGGCGGCGCGCTGTTGAACCTCAACGGCGAGCTTATCGGGATCAACACCGCGATCCTGGCGCCGGGCGGCGGCAGCATCGGCATCGGCTTCGCCATCCCGAGCAACATGGCGAAAACCCTCGCCGACCAGCTCATTCAGTTTGGCGAAATCAAGCGCGGCCTGCTGGGCATTAAAGGCATGGAAATGAGCGCCGATATCGCCAAGGCGATGAACCTCAACGTTCAGCGCGGCGCCTTCGTCAGTGAAGTGCTGCCAAACTCCGGATCCGCCAAAGCGGGGATCAAATCCGGCGACGTCATCGTAAGCCTGAACGGCAAACCGCTGAACAGTTTTGCCGAACTGCGCTCGCGGATCGCCACCACCGAGCCGGGGACCAAAGTCAAACTGGGCCTGCTGCGCGATGGAAAACCGGTCGATGTCGAAGTGACGCTGGATAAGAGCACCTCCTCCACCGCCAGCGCTGAGCTGATTATCCCGGCTCTGCAGGGGGCCTCGTTCAGCGACGGTCAGATGAAAGATGGTACCAAAGGGGTGGTGATCGAAAATGTCGATAAAGGCAGCGCCGCCGCCCAGGTCGGCCTGCATAAGGATGACATTATCATTGGCCTTAACCGGGAGCGTATTCATTCGATTGCCGAACTACGCAAAGTGCTCGAAGGCAAACCGCCGGTCATCGCCCTGAACGTGATCCGCGGCAACGAAAGCATCTATCTGCTGCTGCGCTGATTGTCTCCCCGGACATCGCCGCCATGTGCGATGTCCGGACAACTCATGCTATGCTGCGCCTGACCATTCATTAACGATATCTGCATCATGCCTGGAAAGTTATTACGTTCAGTACTCATCGGTTTGCTTGTCGGGGGCCTGCTGTTGGCCTTGATGCCATCGCTGCGCCAGTGGCAGCTGACGCCGACCACCCAAAACGATACGGCAGACGACTCCCCTGTGAGCTATAACGCCGCCGTACGCCGCGCGGCGCCCGCCGTGGTGAACGTCTATAACCGCGCCCTGAACAGCACCAGCCATAATCAGCTGACGCTTGGCTCCGGGGTGATCATGGATCAGCGCGGCTATATCCTGACCAACAAGCATGTGATTAACGATGCCGACCAGATTATCGTCGCGCTGCAGGACGGCCGGGTCTTCGAAGCGCTGCTGGTAGGCTCCGATTCCCTGACCGACCTCGCCGTGCTGAAGATCAACGCCACCGGCGGGCTGCCGGTGATCCCGATCAACCCGAAACGCACGCCGCATATTGGCGATGTGGTGCTGGCGATTGGCAACCCCTATAACCTGGGGCAGACCATCACTCAGGGGATCATCAGCGCCACAGGGCGCATTGGCCTCAACCCCACCGGGCGCCAGAACTTCCTGCAGACTGACGCGTCGATCAACCACGGTAACTCCGGCGGGGCGCTGGTGAACTCCCTCGGCGAGCTGATGGGCATTAACACCCTCTCCTTTGATAAGAGCAACGACGGCGAAACGCCGGAAGGCATTGGCTTTGCGATCCCGTTCCAGTTAGCGACCAAAATTATGGATAAGCTGATCCGCGATGGCCGGGTGATCCGCGGCTATATCGGCATTAGCGGCCGGGAGATCGCCCCGCTACACGCGCAGGGCGGCGGGATCGATCAGATCCAGGGGATCGTGGTTAACGATGTCGCGCCGGACGGACCGGCCGCACAGGCGGGGATCCGCGCCAACGACGTGATCATCTCCGTGAATGACAAACCTGCGGTCTCTGCACTGGAAACGATGGATCAGGTGGCCGAGATCCGTCCGGGATCGGAAATTCCGGTGGTCATCATGCGTGATGATAAGAAAATCACGCTCCATATCGCCGTCCAGGAATACCCGGCCACCAACTAAGCGGCTCTCCGGCTGGGGGCTACGTTATTTGCTAGATGCCGGATCGGCCGGGAATCTGACCAGAAACCCGGTCACCATGAATGCAAGGCAATAAAAAGCCGGAACAACGGTTCCGGCTTTTTTGCACGTGCGAGGTTACTTGTTAACGAAGTCTTCGCCGAGCGCGATATCTTTCTTCAGGGTGTCCAGCATGCCTTCCAGCGCCTGTTGCTCAAAGGCGCTGAGTTTGCCGATAGACTGACGCTCTTCCACGCCGTTTTTCCCCAGCAGCAGCGGCTGGGAGAAGAAACGCGCATACTCGCCGTCGCCTTCCACGTAGGCACACTCCACTACACCTTTTTCTCCCTGCATGGCGCGAACCAAAGAGAGACCAAAGCGCGCAGCCGCCTGACCCATCGACAAAGTCGCCGACCCGCCGCCCGCTTTCGCTTCCACGACTTCGGTACCGGCGTTTTGAATGCGTTTAGTCAGATCGGCCACTTCCTGATCGCTAAAGTTGACGCCCGGGATCTGCGACAGTAAAGGCAGAATGGTGACCCCGGAGTGACCGCCAATAACCGGGACTTCCACCTCGGTTGCCGATTTACCTTTCAGCTCCGCCACAAAGGTATTGGAGCGGATGATGTCCAGCGTAGTCACGCCGAACAGTTTGTTTTTATCGTACACGCCAGCTTTTTTCAGCACTTCGGCGGCGATAGCCACGGTGGTATTCACCGGGTTGGTGATAATGCCGATGCAGGCCTGCGGGCAGGTTTTGGCAATCTGCTGCACGAGGTTCTTAACGATACCCGCATTCACATTAAACAGGTCTGAACGATCCATGCCGGGCTTACGCGCTACGCCCGCGGAGATCAGCACCACATCAGCGCCTTCCAGCGCTGGGGTAGCATCTTCACCGGAAAATCCTTTAATTTTTACATCTGTGGGGATATGACTTAGATCTACCGCCACGCCCGGCGTAACCGGAGCGATGTCGTACAACGAGAGCTCTGAACCTGAAGGCAGTTGGGTCTTAAGTAGTAGGGCAAGCGCCTGGCCGATACCACCGGCAGCGCCAAGGACTGCAACTTTCATCCTAAACTCCTTATTATGGTTAATTTAGTCTTTCGTTATTCCGTCGCCTGGACCTTAATTCACAAGATGAACAATTACAATGATTATGGCTGAAGAATGCATGATTGTGCGTAGCAATAGAACAGCGGCGCACGTTATGCTTCCTGACTGACCATCCAGCAAAGCGAAGTACCGGATCGACTATTGGTTACAATACACCCAGCCAGTTGCGCAAAACAACACCAACTCAATAACATTTCATTTACTTTTACATGGCTTTAAGCGTTGTGATGAGAACATGTTCCTTATACGGTTTTTTTGCTAAAATATGCCCCCTTCATAACATTATTGACCTATCCCTTCGCGGATTATTTGCATAAAAATTCACGGTTATGCATAATGATGTTGATTTTACCACCATAATCTGGGTGACTTATGCGAAGTTCGGCAAAACAAGAAGAACTGGTTAAAGCGTTTAAAGCGCTGCTTAAAGAAGAGAAATTCAGCTCGCAGGGAGAGATCGTTCAGGCGCTGCAGGAAGAGGGCTTCGAGAATATCAACCAATCGAAGGTTTCCCGCATGCTCACCAAATTTGGCGCGGTTCGTACCCGTAACGCCAAAATGGAAATGGTCTATTGCCTGCCTGCCGAGCTTGGCGTGCCGACCACCTCCAGCCCGCTGAAAAATCTGGTGCTGGATATCGACTATAACGATGCCGTCGTGGTGATCCATACCAGCCCCGGGGCAGCGCAGCTGATCGCCCGTCTTCTCGACTCGCTGGGCAAGGCGGAAGGTATTCTTGGCAGCATCGCCGGGGATGACACCATCTTCACCACGCCAGCGCGCGGTTTCACAGTGAAAGATCTGCACGACGCTATCCTGGTGCTGTTCGAACAGGAACTCTGAGCATTCCCCTCTGGCAACCGTCAGAGGGTGGATTACTCCCTCTTCTCTCTCCCCCTTTCAACTCAACAAAAATTTAACATTTTGTGTGATTTAGCCTGTCTATACGTTCTTTTACGTAAGGCAAACGCCTAAAACGCACAAAAGATCAAAATCGTATACCTTTATGATTTTATTAGAAATAAAACTTATCTCCGTCTACGACTTGTCATTTTTAATTCTTATCGGTTATAAAAAGCGCAATCCATTGTAACTATTAACGCACAAAACAATTAGCATGGTATTAATATTTTTGGTGATTAGTGTATACTTGTTTTTGTGATGAGGGTCACGAAACAAAGACCCTCAACAAAAAGATTCGACGAGGTGAACATCATGAAAATCAAAACCACTGTAGCAGCTCTCAGCATCCTGTCCGTCATGTCGTTTGGCGCTTTCGCCGCTGACGTTATCAACAGCGAGCAGGCCCAGGGCCGCGAGGCCATCGGCACAGTATCCGTCGGCGCGGTAGCATCATCCCCGATGGATATGCATGAAATGCTGAACAAAAAAGCGCAGGAAGAAGGAGCTTCTTCTTACCGCATTATCGAAGCCCGCACTGGCGACCACTGGCATGCCACTGCTGAGCTGTATAAATAAGTTTTAGATCGTCAACGATTAACCGACAAAAATTCTCTACCGCGGCCCGGCCCCATTCATCGCCCGCCGCGGCGAAACAAAGACTGGAGTAAAGATTATGAAACGCGCAATGATCATCGCATCCCTTGGCCTGGCTTCCCTGCTCTCTTTCGGCGCAAGTGCGGCCGTTCAACAAGTGAACGCGGAACAAGCACAAAACCTGCAGTCCATGGGCACCATCTCGGTTTCCCAGGTAGGTAGTGCGCCAATGGACATGCGTCAGGAACTGGCCGCTAAAGCCGAGAAAGAAGGCGCCAGCAGCTACCGTATTATTGAAGCACGTACCGGCGATAGCTGGCACGCCACCGCTGAGCTGTACAAATAAACCCTCGTCGTCTTATTTCGACGACTTGCCCCCGCCTGCCGGGGGCTTTTTTATGCCTGCCGGGCGTTAAAACGTAACTCCCCCTCCAGCTCTTCCTCTGCTTCATCAAATAATAAAATTAATGCCCCAAAGCGCCGACGCTGCTTGTCATTTAAATGGATGAACTCAATGTCCAGCGGCAGCGGCAGCAGCCCACCGGTCACCGCGTCCCATAGCGAATCAAGGTTGTTGACCTTATCCTGAGCCAGCTCGAAGGTCCGGGAGAACTCCCGGTAGAAATCCTGTTGCTCGGCGATTTCGTCAAAATCAAACGTATAGGTGGTCATGACAGCCCCTCCCGCTTCTCTTCCTGTCGCCGTTAAGTATAGCGATAAAAAAACCGACGCCTGGGCGTCGGTTTATGGGTTAACTGCTGGTCAGCACATGCTGGTACTTGTGCAACATCTCAACCAGTCGCCGTACCGGCTCGGTCACCTGCGGCGAAGCCTCCCAGACCCGCAGCTTCTCCTGATAAACATCAAGCTCCGCCAGCAGCCGGGTAAAGTAGCGCCGACGCTTATCATCGCTCCCGGCGGAGATGACATGATCCGCAGTACGTCGCAGCTGGCGATGGAACGCCGACAAATCCTCGTTCACCGGCACGGGCGCATCGCGCAGGCGCTGGTGGGCAATGATTAACGTCAACGCCAGACGGAAACGGGCGACATCGCCGGGAAATTTGTTGAGCAACAAAAACAGCTGCTGATAGAGCGCGGGCAGATGATTCTCTTTGCGACGCGCCGAATTGGTGGTCAGCGAAGAGACCGCCGCTGAGACAAACTGGTTCAGCAGCACCCGACCGGTTCTTGCCCGGGAGTTATCCCTGACAATCAGAATCACCATCAAGGCGAGGAAACAGCCGACGATCTGCCCCAGCGCGCTGTCGAGGAACTGACTGAACTGGAATTGCATCGGGTTATCCAGCACCAGAATGTTGATGGTGCTCGCCAGCGCCCCCAGCGATCCGAGGCGCCTTTTCTGCACTTCGATACCGATAAAAAACGCCATCGCCGCCAGGCTGATACAGAGCAGCAGCATACTCTGCTGCGTCGCCGGCATGATCACCAGAAAGTACAGGGTACCCAGCGGTAACGCCGCCAGAGTACCGTAGAGGAAGTCTATCGCCACCATTCTCGGGTTAGGTAGACGCATCGCCAGCGCGGTAACCACGGCAATCATTACCATCGCCCCGCTGCCTGAGGTCCAGCCCGTCCACAGCCAGAACAGCGTCCCGAGGATACAGGAGACGGAGGTGCGCCAGAAGTTCACCATCGCGTGGTGACGCTCGGCGGACTCCACTTTAACCACCGTTTCACCGCGCAATACACCGTCTTCGATGCGGCTGATTTTGGTATTGCCCACCACGCCACGCTTAAGCAGCAGGTAACGGGTGGCTGCGCCTACCCAGCTGTAGATGGTGACCGGCGTATTATGCTCGCCTTTCCAGGTCAGGAAGCGACGCATACGCTTCAGCTGCTGGTGAACATCCTGCACTGTCTCAACCGGCTCAGCAAACAGCTCGCGGTAGTCGTCCGTCACCATTTCCGGTCGCGAGTTCTGAATCAGGTAGGTTTCGCAAGCCTGGGTGATAAGCGTTAGCGAGAGGGTATTGATCGCCTTCAGGCGTTGATTCGCCTTAGCCCAGCGAGAGGATTCCATAATCAGGTTACTGCGCATGCCTTCCAGCGCGGTGGTGCGACGCACCAGCGCTCCCCAGGCCTGATCCACTTCCTCTTTTTCGCCGTGCGCAACGCATAACTGCATCAGCTTATACTGGGCAATCAGCAGGTTATCCAGCTCAAGGTCGATCTCTTTTTTAATCGAACGTGGGGAGAACAGCAGATCGGCGACGATGGCGCTGACAATCCCGATGACAATTTCGCTGCAGCGCTCAACGGCAAACTGCGGCGCCAGCATCGGATTGGTGTGGATGGTAATAATGATAATCAGCGCGGTGTAGCCGGCCAGCCCCCAGGCATAGGAGTTTTCGACCTTGACCAGCGACGAAACCCAGGTACAAAACCCGGCCCACAGGCAGCAGACCAGCATCATCAGCAGAGGGGCGCGGATCATCAGGATGATGATAACCAGCGCCGCAATACAGCCGATAAAGGTCCCGGCAATACGCAACATGCCGCGATAGCGGATCGCGCCGGAGTATGGCTCTCCCCCGGCGGCAAAGGCCGGGCCAGCGGCGACGATTGCCGCGGTCAGCACCGCCCAGCGCGGCGTTTCGAGCTGAAAATGGAAGCCGACGAACAGCGCCAGCACCACCGCGCATGCCAGCTTAATAGCAAAGCGGAGATGCTGGGGAGCAATAGTGTATGTCCCCATAGCGATTAACCGAATTCGCGCAGGCGCATAGCCAGTTTCTGGAAGAAGTTGGCCTGGCTGGTATCACGGTCTTCTTTACCGGTGATCACCACCGTCGCCGTGGTGCCCGATGGCCACAGATTCCCCTGCTGGTGGTCAAGACGAATACGTACCGGCACACGCTGCGCCAGACGCACCCATTCAAGGTTGGAATCCACCGAGGCCATCCCTTTCGAGTCGCTGCTGCTGCTGGCGTTGGTTACCCCCGCAGCGATACTGTCCACCGTGCCTTTAATGGTTTTGCTGCTGCCAAGCGGGGTAATTTCCGCCCGGTAGCCAGGACGGACGCCTTCCAGTTTGGTCTCTTCCAGATAGGCCATGACGTAAAATGTATTCTCTTTCACCAGCGCCACCGCCGTGGAGCCGCGGGTGATAAATTCCCCGGTATAGACGTTAAGGTTGGTTACCCAACCATCCGCAGGGGCACGAATCTCCGTGCGCTCCAGGTCCAGTCTGGCCAGGTCGCGGCTGGCCACCGCTTTCGCCAGCTGATGCTCAACCGTCTGCAGCACATTGTTCGCCTGGTCAATCTCTTCCCGCGACATCGCCTGGACGCCAAGCTTATTACGCCGACCGGCTTCGACACGTTTTTCCTGGGCTAACGTCTGGTAGTAGGCGACATCGGCTTCCGCCTGCGCCAGCGCTTTTTGGTA
Source organism: Klebsiella sp. 54 (assembly GCF_018223875.1). NCBI lineage: Bacteria > Pseudomonadati > Pseudomonadota > Gammaproteobacteria > Enterobacterales > Enterobacteriaceae > Klebsiella > Klebsiella sp. 54. The sequence goes on along the minus strand of NZ_JAGRRA010000006.1, from coordinate 29,318 downwards.
ACGAGGCTGGTCAATAACGAACAATACCTGGTCTTTCTTAACCAGTTGGTTATCCTTGACGTTTACCTGGGAGATCAGCCCGGAGACGTCGGGGGCAATGGCCACAATGTCGGCGCTAAAGCGCGCATCCCGCGTCCACGGCGAGGCGGTGTAGTAAACCCAGGCGCGGAAAATCGCTACGAAGGCCAAAATGACCAGTATCACGGTAATAGCAGTACGGAGGATATTTCTTGTTAGTGTTTTCACATCAACCTCAAACGAACAAGCGCGATATCAAATAAAAAAGGCAGCAATATAGCGCCGTATTAAACAGTGCAGGGTGCCAGACAAAATCGTAAATGCCGGTCGGAACCAGCAATCGGTGCACCAGCCAGAAGATGGCCAGCGACAACAGCAACTCGAAGAAGATCGGCGGAAACGATAAGCCGAAAATCACGATGACAGGAAACAGACTCATGATGACCTTGAATAAGAAGCGTACAGGTAGTGAGCAGATGCGTTTATTATGTAGCTAACAATATATTAACGTAACGATTGCCGCATTATCTACAATGTGTGATCTAAATCACTTTTAAGCCAGAGTGAATAATGGAACGATTAAAGCGCATGTCCGTTTTCGCCAAAGTGGTCGAATTAGGTTCCTTCACCGCAGCGGCCCGCCAGCTTCAGATGAGCGTTTCCTCAATCAGTCAGACCGTCGCCAAACTGGAAGATGAACTGCAGGTGAAGCTGCTCAACCGCAGCACCCGCAGCCTTGGCTTAACGGAAGCGGGTAAAATTTACTATCAGGGCTGCCGTAGGATGCTGTTTGAAGCGCAGGATGTCCATGAGCAATTATACGCATTTAACAACACCCCCATCGGGACGCTGCGTATCGGCTGCTCTTCAACTATGGCACAGAATGTTCTGGCGCGCATAACGGCGAAAATGCTGAAAGAATACCCCGGGCTCTCCGTCAATCTGGTCACCGGCATACCTGCGCCGGACCTGATCGCCGACGGTCTTGACGTGGTGATCCGCGTGGGTGCCCTGCAGGATTCCAGCCTTTTTTCCCGCCGCCTGGGATCAATGCCGATGGTATTATGCGCCGCGAAAAGCTATCTGGCGCAGGCTGGCAATCCGGAGAAACCGGCCGATCTTACCGGGCATGCCTGGCTGGAATATAGCGTGCGGCCGGACAATGAGTTTGTCATTATCGCGCCGGAAGGGATCTCAACCCGCCTGACCCCACAGGGGCGCTTTGTGACCAACGACCCTATGACGCTGGTGCGCTGGCTGACCGCCGGGGTGGGTATCGCCTATGTGCCGTTGATGTGGGCGATCGAAGAGATCAATCGTGGTGAGCTTGAGATCCTGCTGCCGAGCTACCAGTCCGATCCGCGGCCGGTTTACGCCCTGTACACCGAAAAGGATAAACTGCCGCTGAAAGTGCAGGTCTGTATCAACTATTTGACAGAGTATTTTGTCGACGTGGCGAAGATCTATCAGGGGATGCACGGGAGAGGGATCGCCCGCTGAAGCGGTTCCCGGCGACGCCGGGAACCCGGTCAGGATCAGGCGGTGCCGCCGACGGTAAGGTTATCGACCTTCAGGGTCGGCTGGCCAACGCCCACCGGCACGCTCTGGCCCTCTTTGCCACAGACGCCGACGCCGTTATCCAGACGCAGATCGTTACCCACCATCGAAATCTGCTGCATGGTCTCAATCCCGGAGCCGATCAGGGTCGCCCCTTTCACCGCCTTCGTGACCTTGCCTTTTTCGATCAGATAGGCCTCGGAGGTGGAGAAGACAAACTTACCGGAGGTGATATCCACCTGCCCGCCGCCGAAGTTAGGCGCGAAGATACCATAGTCCACCGACTCGATAATCTCCTGCGGCGTGGACTGGCCCGCCAGCATATAGGTGTTGGTCATACGCGGCATCGGCAGATGGGCATAGGATTCACGGCGGCCGTTGCCGGTCGGCGCGACGCCCATCAGACGCGCATTGAGTTTATCCTGCATGTAGCCTTTCAGGATGCCGTTTTCGATCAGCACATTGTATTGACCCGGCGTGCCTTCATCATCGATAGCCACCGAGCCACGACGGTCGACGATGGTGCCGTCGTCCACAACGGTGCACAGCTCAGAGGCGACTAATTCCCCCATATGGCCGCTAAAGACCGAGGTGCCGCGACGGTTGAAATCGCCTTCCAGGCCATGACCGACCGCTTCGTGCAGCAGGACGCCAGGCCAGCCGGCGCCGAGCACCACCGGCAGCATTCCCGCCGGGGCGGCGACCGCCGAGAGGTTAACCAGCGCCATGCGCACCGCTTCTTTCGCCCAGGCGTCGGCCCGCACTTCGCCCTCCTGAGAGGCGAGGAAATAGTCATAGCCAAAACGCCCGCCGCCGCCGCTGCTGCCGCGCTCGCGTTTACCGTCCTCTTCCACCAGTACGCTGACCGAGAGGCGCACCAGCGGACGAACGTCCGCGGCCAGAGTGCCGTCGGTGGCGGCCACCAGAATCAGTTCATAGACGCCGCTCAGGCTGGCCGAAACCTCCTGCACACGCTGATCCGCCGCGCGAGCGACTTTGTCGACCCGGCGGAGAATATCCAGCTTCTCTTCCCGGCTCATACTCTGCAGCGGGTCGATGCTGGTATAGAGGGCGCTGTGCTCTACGGCGCCGAGGGTCTGTACTTTGCCATTGCCGGTCTCGCGCACAATGGTCCGCGCCGCCTGGGCGCTCTGCTCCAGCGCCAGCTTGCTGATCTGGTCAGCGTAGGCAAAGCCCGTTTTTTCGCCGCTGACGGCGCGCACGCCTACGCCCTGGTCGATATTGTACGACCCATCTTTAATGATGCTGTCTTCCAGAACCCAGGATTCGTGATAGCTCGACTGAAAATAAAGATCGCCGTAATCGAGGCGGCGCTCGGTCAGTTGACCAAGAATGGCAAACAGGTCCTGATGATTCAGGCCATTTGCCGACAGTAATTGTTCACTTACCAGGTTCAGACTCATCGTTATGCTACTCGTTTGTTGCCGCCTGACAGGCGGAAATACAGAAGGCTATCTATTGAGATTGCGGCAATTCCCGGCAATCGTCAAATCATTGCTTTTTGTTGCTGCGCGCCTGGCGCAGCACTTCATTGATCTGCGGCTGGTCAATCGGGCCGGTGATGCGATAGCGCAGTATCGAGACTTTGTTCCACAGCGGCCCCAGCACCTTGCTGGCGGCAAACACCGCCGCGCCGACAATCGGGTTGACAGCAAAAGCCGCCGCCACGCCGACGGTCGCGGAGATCTCCGGCGCTACCACCGCCTGCAGATCCAGCTGGCGACGCACCAGATCGACCGACCCTTTCATGGCAATGTCCGCCTCCAGACCATCCACCAGCGTATCATCGGTATGCAGTACGCCATCCTTAATCCATGCCGTACTGTTAATCGAGTCAAAGTAAAAACCTTCGCTGAAGGTATCGCTGAAGTCGAAGCGCAGTTTGCGCAGTAGGGCATCGACGCTCAGCAAACGCAGCAGCTGGCCTGCATGTCCGGTACTCAGGTCGGTAAACTGCCCCTTGCCGAGGTGGCTTTTAATGATCCCATTGAGCGAGGCGACATCGGGTGACCAGGGCGGCGCGCGCCAGTGGAGATCGTAGTCGATATCAAACGGCGAATCCTTCACCGGTGTGGAAACGCCAAAGAAATCCGCAAATTCATCCGTTTTATTGCCATGCAGTCTGCCTTTCAGCGAGGTGCGCACCCCGGAAGGGGCGTTAACCCACACGCCGTCGGTCGTCAGCCGGCCAAACCCGGTATCCACCAGGCAGTTGGAGAGCGTTAAGGTATCGCCCTTGATCGTCACATCGCCGTCGATGCGGCCATATTTTTGCCCCCACAGCCAGCATTCCGCGCAGCGCAGTTGCAGATCGGGCCAGCCGTGGAAATCCAGCCGCGTCTCCGCCTGAGAAGTCACGTTCTCCGTTCCGCCCTTGCCGCTGGCGCTGGCCGGGTTGAAATAGAGATAACGCACATTTGCCAGCCACGGGGCATTGTCGCGCATCGTCAGGGTGGCGTTGATCTCACGCCCCTGCGCCTCAACCTGCGAGCCGCCGGCGACCGGCTGCGACATCAGACTGACGTTGTTCCATTGCTGGCCGGCCAGCGCCAGCGACGGCGTACGCAGCACAATGCGCGGTGGAAAGAGGACGCTGCTGCTGACTTCATTCGCCGCGCCCTTCTGGAACAGCGCCAGCCACTGCGCGCCATCCATCGGCGGCAGATTGAGTTCAACGCCGGGCTGGTCGGGCAGCGGAGAGAGGCCTTTGCTATCCGTCGTGAGGATCGCTCTGTCCAGCGTCAGCTTACGGTTCAGCAACCAGCGGCTGTTGATATGATTCTTCGCGCCAACGGATCCGGTCAGGTCGAAGCTGCTCAGACCGCCGGCGACGTTAATTTTGACCGGCAGGGGTTCGCCAGCGGACTTGTTGACCGGTGAAGGTAAGTGACTGCTCACATTCTTCAGATCGCCATTGATATCAACCTTATAGCTGGCATTGCCATGGTACGGCAGTTCGATAGCGACCTTGCCATCCCACGAAACGCTACCGCTCAGCGTCTCATTAACCGCTTTCGGCAGCAGCCCGGTGCGCGACGGCTGCCAGCTGGCGTTCATCCCGACATCCACCAGAAACGCTTTTTCGCCTTCGCGGGTGGAAAAATTGAGGTTCAGCGGCTGATTAAACCAGGTCGCGCTCAACGTTTGACTATTGAGATCGCCATTCACAAAGCTGAAATTACCGCTCAGGTTCTGCAACGTAGTATCTAATGGCTTGATAAACAAGCTATTATTCTGCAGCCGTACATCGCCTTTCGCGGTGGTCATCTCGCCATCGAGGGGGATATTCAGATGTAAGCGAGCGCTCACATCCCCATTCAGCTGCAGGGAATCCAGCGCTGCCCCGAGCGAGGCTTTCAATGGCGTGGTGTTGAAATAAGGGCCCACCTCTTTGCCCGGGCCTTTGATGTCAGCATCAATCAGCAGTTTTTCCTGCGCATAATCCGGGATCACGGCATCGAGATTGCTGGCGGTCACATTGCCGAGCATCGCTTTATCCGCCCGCATCCACAGGCCGCTGTTGATAAAATTGAGGTCGATATTCAGCCCGGTCAGCGCCGGCCAGTCCGGTTGAAAAGCGAAAGTGGCATTCTTCAGCGGGACGTAAACCTGGAACTGGCCTTCATTGTGCGGATACGGGAACAGATGTGGGTTACCGCCATACACCAGCGTCGCATCGCGGGCCTGCCCGGCTTTAATCGCGCCGCTGAGATAGTCCACCAGCGCTTTGCCCATCAGGTTTTCCGGGAAGTAACGCCACGCCTGGCCGCCATCGTTGGTGCTGATCCCCGCCAGAATGCCCAGCCACGGATCGTCCCCCTGCGGTTGCAGATAGCGGAAGCCGCCGCGGGCGCGTACCCCCGTCGCCTGCACGTCAATATCGCGGCCATCAAGCATAAAGCCTTTGTCATTTTTCACCCAGCTGAGGGTGGCTTCGCCAGCGGCGATCTCCAGCGGGGCCCGGAAAACTCCGGCATACGGCATCTGCGCCTTCGTCATGCGGGCGCGCAGTTCCCCGTGCTCCACGCTGCCATTCAGGCTGCCGGAAAAGTGTTCCGCTCCCGGCAGGAGTTTCCACTGCTTCCACGCCAGATCGCTCCACTGCGCCTGAAAGCGCGTTTTCTCCGTCGCCTGCAGGGGAATATCGAGAGCCAGCAGATTGATTTTGCCGCTGGGCTGCGTGGTGCGCCAGAGTTCGCCCAAAGAAGGCGCCAGCTTATCGGCAAACGGCTGCAATCCGCTCAGGCCACTGAGCGCTAAATTGCTGGCGCGAATACGTAATTCATCGCTACGCTGATGACCGTCGCCACCGACATCCTGCCCCGGGATCCACGCCATCGCCAGCGCGCCGCTTGGCCACGGTTTATCGTCGATCGCGATCCGCGTATCGGGAATATAGAAGCCCCAGCTCTGCTTGTCGTGAGAGAGATGCGCCGTCAGGTTATCCACTGACAGATGATGAACCTCGCTATCCCCTTGCCAGCTGGCGCCCCCTTTTTTCAGCCATACGTCGCCGCTGGCTACATCGCCTTTTTCAATAGTCATCCAGCCTTCGAGGCTGAAGCGGGCGCTTTTCAGCGCGATATTGTCCTGCATCCAGCGGCCTAGCCAGGGTTTGACGTCAATATCGTCAGCCTGCAGCCAGACCCGGCCTTTATTCAGCAGGCCATCCTCATCGCGGAGATCCATCCGCACCTGCATGACGCCATGCTGGCCGGTGAGACTGGAAAGGCTGAGCTGCCCCTCGGCGCGGTGACGGTTCCTGCCGTTAAGCCAGGTCAGCTGCGGGACCGCCAGCTCCGCCCGCTGACCAGAAATGGTCAGGAAGCTCAGATGGCTGTCGCGCAGAGTAAAGTGGTCGAACTGACGTAAAAAGAGATCGCTGATGCGGTCGGTTTTCAGACTTTCGCCGCCGTCATTGGTCTGAATCGGGGTATTGGTATGGACCTGCAGCTGCCAGAAGGTGAGATCGCGAAACTGCCAGCGCATATGCAGCAGACTTTGCCAGACGTCCAGCGCCAGGGTCACGCGCTTGACCGCCATTGTCCCGCCATCCTTCAGCCCAACATGAATATCGCGGACATCTAATGTTGGGCCAAAAGTTTGCCAACTGGCGGCGATCTGCGAGGCATCCACCGGCGTGCCGGTGAGGACGGAGATTTTCTCCAGCAGCTGCGGACGCCAGGCGTCGAGCTGCGGCAACACGAGACGCAAGCCACTCACCAGCAGCGCGACGATAACAATCAATGTTGCCACGGTGAGCAATAAAATCCCGGGCAGTCGCCTCACGCCTCTCTCCTTGTCAGCCGCACAATGACGCGGTGTATTACATCATAACCACATCGAACTGCTCTTGATTATAGAGCGGCTCAATTTGTACCTTCACCTGCTTGCCGACAAAGATCTCCACTTCCGCCAGCGCATGCGACTCTTCCCCTTTCAGGGTTTCCGCCACCGCAGGGGAAGCATAGACCAGGAAGCGATCGGAATCATAAGCATGATGCACGCGAACGATCTCACGCATAATCTCATAGCATACCGTTTCCACGGACTTTACCGTTCCGCGTCCGTGGCAGGTCGGGCATTCGTTGCACAGCACATGCTCCACGCTTTCGCGGGTGCGTTTCCGCGTCATCTCCACCAGACCCAGCTGGGAGAAACCGTTGATGCTGGTCTTCACCCGGTCTTTGCTGAGGGCCTGCTCCAGGGAGTGCAACACCCGCCGGCGATGGTCTTCATTGTTCATGTCGATGAAATCAATGATGATAATGCCGCCGAGGTTACGCAAACGCAGCTGGCGGGCTATCGCCTGGGTGGCTTCGATATTGGTATTGAAGATAGTATCGTCAAGATTGCGGTGCCCAACAAACGCCCCGGTGTTGATATCGATGGTGGTCATCGCCTCGGTCTGGTCGATGATCAGATAGCCCCCGGACTTGAGCTCGACTTTACGCTCCAGCGCGCGCTGAATTTCGTTCTCAACGTCAAAGAGATCGAATATCGGCTGACGGCCGCTGTAGTGTTCCAGCTTGCTGGTCATTTCCGGGATATATTCGGCGGTAAATTCCAGCAGCGCCTCATAGGTCAGCCGCGAGTCGACGCGAATACGATCGAGATGCGCATCGGCAAAATCCCGCAGCACGCGCTGAGCCAGGGCCAGCTCGCCGTACAGCTGATAACGGGTCTGGTTGCGCTTTTTGCGCTCCATCACTTTGGTCCATACGCGCTTAAGATAGGCGGCATCGGCGGCCATCTCCTGCTCGTGGACCCCTTCCGCGGCGGTGCGAATGATAAACCCGCCCTGCTCGTCGCAGTACTCTGCCACGACCTTTTTCAGCCGCTCGCGCTCGGCTTCGCTTTCAATCCGCTGAGAGACCCCCACATGGGAGGCGCCTGGCATAAAAACCAGATAGCGGGAAGGCAGGGTAATATCGGTGGTCAGACGCGCGCCTTTGGTACCGAGCGGATCTTTAACCACCTGAACCATCAGGTCCTGGCCCTGACGCACCAGCTCCGAAATATCGCGCACGGTAAACTGCTTTTGCTCCTCACCGGCAACGCATTCGGTATGCGGCATGATATCGGAGGCGTGGAGGAACGCCGCCTTATCCAGACCAATATCTACAAAAGCCGCCTGCATTCCCGGCAGCACTCGGCTAACACGACCTTTGTAGATATTGCCTACTATTCCGCGTCGCGCTTCACGCTCAATATGGATTTCCTGCAGAATACCGCCATCAATATACGCAACGCGCGTTTCGGATGGCGTTACGTTCACTAATAATTCAGCCGTCATCTTTATCCCTTTTCTTTACGCAGTGAGTTAAAGTTACTGAGCAACTCATACGTTTCCACCAGCGGTAAGCCGACTACGGCGTGATAGCTGCCATTAATCTTCCTGACGAAGCAGCCACCCAACCCTTGAATACCGTATGCACCTGCTTTATCTAAAGGCTCGCCGCTGGCCACATAATCGGCGATATCCTGCTCGCTGAGCGTTCGGAAGGTCACTTCCGTGACCACCAGACAATCCAACGTCTGCTGCTTATCCGCCAGCGCCACCGCGGTCATGACCTGATGGGTTTGGCCGGAAAGCAGGCGCAGCATCGCTGCAGCGTGTTCGGCGTCGCGCGGTTTTTCCAGCACTTCGCCGTTCAAAATAACAATCGTATCCGCTCCCAACACCGGCAAATCCCGCGATGCCAGCGCCACTCCGGCCTGCGCCTTTTCACGCGCCAGACGGACGACATAGTGCTGTGCGCTCTCCTGCGGCTGGCGCTGCTCCTCGATACCAGGAACCAGACGCTCGAACGCGAGACCAAGCTGAGTCAGCAGTTCCTGCCGACGCGGGGAACCAGAAGCAAGATACAGAGTTGTCATATCAACCTTATTGCACTGCAAATTGCTGACGCACTTTACGCATCAGCAGGAAGAGCCATGGCCAGAGGATACCGTTTACTACACTACTCCAGAATACTTCCGGACGGAAAGAGACGTTGATCACTAAAAACTCTGCCCAGAAAACAATGATATCCACGGCGAGGGATAACAGCATGACCACCAGCGCCTGTTGCCACAGCGCCAGGTTACGGAACAGCTGATACTTCAGCGCCACCAGATAGGCGACGATGCTTAAGGACAGCGCGCGAACGCCCAGCGTCGAGCCGCTGATGAGATCAAGAATAGCCCCCATCACGAAGCCCGTCCCCACGTTCACCCGGTGCGGCAGCGCGAGGATCCAGTACAGCAGGATCAATAATACCCAGTTGGGCCGGAAAACGCTGATGTCCGCCGGCCAGGGCATAATTTGCAGCAATAGCGCGATAAGAAACGAGAGCCAGATAACCCAGCGTCCCTGGCTACGGTAACTTGCCACTATTGCCCCCCTGCAGGCTGCGACGGCTGAGACGGCGTCAGCCCGGTGGCGGGCGCCGGCATCTGCGGCCCCATCGCATCCGGCGCAGGCAACACCTGCGGCATCATCTGCATCAGGCGTTCGTTAGCCACGCGATGAACCTCTTCCGGAGTCATCGGGTTAGCGCCATTGCGATCGGCGCCCCACAGCAGCAGCAGATAGCGCAAACGCTGCAGACCGGCCGTCGGACGTGCCTGGATAACCGTGTAGGCGCGCTGGGTGTCAAGTTTCACTGAAGAGACAACCCCAACCGGATACCCTTCCGGGAAACGGCCGCCAAGACCGGAAGTCACCAGCACATCGCCGACGCGAATATCGGTATTGGCCGGCAGATGCTCAAGCTGGAGGTCGTCGGTGCAGCCGTTACCGGCGGCAATGACGCGAATGTCGTTACGCAGGACCTGGATCGGCAACGCATGGGTGGCATCACAGATCAGCAGTACCCGGCTGGTCATTTTCGCTACCGCTACGACCTGCCCCACCACGCCTTTATCGCTGATAACCGGCTGGCCTTCGTAGACGCCGTTGACGCTGCCCTTATCGATAACCACCTGATCGCTATAGGGGTCGTTGACCGTTGAGATGACCTGGGTCACCATTTTTTGCTCGTCCTGGCGCAGCGGCGAGCCAAGCAGTTCACGCAGGCGCGCGTTCTCCTGCTTGTACTGGCCCAGCATCAGCAGATCGCTGTTTTTCAACAACAGCTCCTGACGCAGCGCGCGGTTTTCCAGTTCGAGCTGGTCACGGGTAGCCAGCGTCTGCGATACGCTGTCGAGCAGTTCCCGGGGACCATTAGAGACAAAGTAGAAAGGGCTGACGGCTGTATCCATGTACGTTCTGATTTGACTGAACGTACCCAGGCGGCTGTCGGCGATAATCACGCCAAGCGCCACCAGCACCGCCAGAATAAGGCGAATCTGTAGCGAGGGGCCACGGCTAAAAATTGGCTTCATAGGCTATGCGTATTCTCGTGTCAGTAAAGACCTGGGGCAGCGGGTAAGCCACCCCGGACCTTCAGGCTGACTACTCTTCGCTAAACAGGTCGCCGCCGTGCATGTCGATCATTTCCAGCGCCTTGCCGCCGCCACGCGCTACGCAGGTCAGCGGATCTTCAGCAACCACGACTGGAATACCGGTTTCTTCCATTAACAGACGGTCCAGGTTGCGCAGCAGCGCACCACCGCCGGTGAGAACCATCCCGCGCTCGGAGATATCAGACGCCAGTTCCGGCGGGCACTGCTCAAGGGCAACCATGACCGCGCTCACGATGCCGGTCAGCGGCTCCTGCAGCGCTTCAAGAATTTCGTTTGAGTTCAGGGTGAAACCGCGTGGCACGCCTTCCGCCAGGTTACGGCCGCGCACTTCAATTTCACGCACTTCATCGCCCGGATAAGCCGAACCGATTTCATGTTTGATACGCTCAGCGGTCGCTTCACCGATCAGGGAGCCGTAGTTACGACGCACGTAATTGATGACGGCTTCGTCGAAACGGTCGCCGCCGATACGCACGGAAGAAGAGTAAACCACGCCGTTCAGGGAGATAACCGCCACCTCGGTGGTACCGCCGCCGATATCCACCACCATGGAACCGGTCGCTTCAGAAACCGGCAGGCCAGCGCCGATCGCGGCCGCCATCGGTTCTTCAATCAGGAACACTTCGCGAGCGCCTGCGCCCTGCGCGGATTCACGGATAGCACGACGCTCAACCTGGGTGGCGCCAACCGGCACGCAGACCAGTACGCGCGGGCTCGGGCGCATAAAGCTGTTGCTGTGCACTTGTTTGATAAAGTGCTGCAGCATCTTTTCCGTCACGAAGAAGTCAGCGATAACGCCGTCCTTCATCGGGCGAATCGCCGCGATATTACCCGGGGTACGGCCGAGCATCTGCTTCGCTTCATGACCCACGGCGGCGACGCTTTTCGGCGATCCGGCACGATCCTGACGAATGGCCACCACGGAAGGCTCATTCAATACGATGCCTTGTCCTTTTACGTAAATAAGGGTATTCGCGGTACCCAGGTCAATGGACAGGTCATTGGAAAACATGCCACGAAATTTTTTTAACATACTAAGGGATAATCCTGAAAGCTGGGGCGGAAAACAAAATCCGCTTACTTTACCAACCACACGCAGCAGCGACAAGGCGCAAAAATCACCTGCTGCGGTGAAAATTAGTGCAGTTCATTTCCTTTGTTACAAATTTTTCCGACTCCGTTCATTGCTGAAATCTTCAGCAGCGCTCCACGCCTGAATTTGTAACCTGTCAAAGGAGGGTCACTGGCATTTACATTGCGATGATCCGGCAGGTAGACAAGCACACCCCCTTCACGATGGCGCGCGTTATTCTACGTGAAATCACGCTAAACGGCAGATCAAACCGAGTATCTTTGCGAATATTTTTTCACATTTGTGTCAAGTGGCTGTGAGGCGGCAAAAAATTCCCCCTGCCCGCCCGTGACACCGCATTGGGACAGTACCAGCCACTCGCTGCGGCTGCGTACGCCCGTCGCAAAAACTTGCATAGGCATGCCTTTACAGGCTTCCACCAGGCTTTGCACCAGCAGCTGGTTCTCGCTGCGCTTTTCGATGTTGCGCGCCAGCCCCGGATGCAGTTTGATCAGCTCCGCATCCAGCTGCTTGATCCAGCTAGTTCCCACCAGGGTTAACCCTGCCTGAACCACCGCCACCCGAACGCCAAGCGCGTTAACCAACCGCATAACCGGCTGCAGACGGCCGATATATTGACAAACATCTGCCTCAGCAAGTTCAAAAATAATCCGCTGACGCTGCGATTTTTCGCACTGCATCAGAGCATCACGCAGCCAGCGCTGGAATCGCGGACGGATCAGCGACTCCACCGACAGCTGGAGCGCCAGATTCTCCTCGGGCCAGAAGCCTAAAAATGGCAGCAGGCGCGTCACCTGCAGGCGGTCATACTCCTCCGCCAGGCCAAACTGCAGCACCATCGGCATATACTCGGCGGCGATCACCTCTTCCTTACCGTCGTACATCCGCGACATCAGTTCACGGTGATGCACCCGGCCATCGCGAGTGACGGCGGGTTTCTGATACAACCGCGGCCCGCCGCGGCTCAGCATCTGTTCGATCAGCGTCCGCCAGCGAACGTTGCCGCGGCCTTTCTCCGGAAGGGTATCGTCATAGACCGACCAGCTGTTGCTGCCCTGCAGCACCGCGTTGCGCGTTGCTGCTTCAGCATGTTCCATCACTTGCGCCGCCGATTGTCCACTGCGGAAAGAACAGATGCCGATATGCATCATATCGTCACGATCGAGAATGCGCGTCGGAGGCAGCGCGTCCATGGCCTTCAGCAACAGTCCGGCGATGCTATCCGCCTCTTTTAACGTGCGGTGCGGCAGCAGCACGGCGAAGTCGCTACGGTGATAGCGGGCCAGCAGCGCGCCAGGGTAACGCATAATAAAGGTAGAGAGCAGGTTGATTAGCGTGAAGTAATGTTCTTCGGCCGCCGCTCGTCCCCAGTTGTCCCGCAGCAGATCAAACTCCGGCAGACGGATCATCATCACGATGCCGTACGCCCCCACCTTCTCCTGATCTTCCAGCAGCGTGGCCAACTGATTGTCAAAAAACAGGCGATTGTTCAGCCCGGTTTTGGAATCCTGTGCCGCATAGGAGCGAATCAGCGTATCCATCCGGCTGCGCTGATCGCTGGCGAATTGCAGCTCCGACAGCAGCATATCCAGCGCGCTACTGGTGCTGGCAGGCCATTCATAGACTGACCCGCGCACCTGCGGCCCGCGCTCGCCGCTCAGGATGCGCGTGGAACGAAGCTCAAGCAGCTCCTGACCTGCCAGCTGGCGGCGTATCCAGCGGACGGCGAAGAAAATAATCACCACCATGAAGCCGATGGAGATCGACAGCGGGGCGGTGATTGACAGCGAACGGAAATAGTTCACCATCGGGTCAACGTAGACCAGATGCAGGGTGATACCGGGATGTTTCAACGACGGGACCGTGATCTCACGGAATTGCTCATGACTGCCCAGCGGGCGGTAGCTGTCGGTTCGGGAGTGGCTGTAGAGCGGTTTACCGTTAAGCATGAAATCGATATGCACGATCTCTATCGGCGTCATCAGCTCATCCAGCTGCGGCTCAAGCTTATCAAAAGAGGTGGTGATGAGCCGGTTATCCAGCATGGTCGCCACCGCCTGAACCCGGTTTTCGACCTTGTTCTCAATGCCGTTGTAAAAACTCAGCGAAGCGCCAATCAGCGTGACAAAGATGGTCAGGCTAGTTAGCAGCGTGATAAAGGCTGAGAACTTCGTCGTTAATCGCATCCCTGTGTTAACTCCGCGAGTGAATGACTGCCCGATGAACCATCAGGCTCCCGTGCCGGCGCGCGCCTTGACGCTAGCATTAACCTTTTAAAGCGCGACGCATACTATCAAAGATGGCGAGTCTGGCAATGGAATGCGTATTATCGGCGAAAGTATGCCGATAGCGAGTATAGTCGGCAGAAAAAATTTGCCAAACGCCGCCCGCCTGCGGCCTGCGCCAGAAGCGCTTTAATTTTAGACGCTGGATGGCAAACCCGCGCCAGCGGCGCACATTATTGCTAATTTTCCATCCTGCCAGCCTCCCGCCCGCTTTTTTCCCCTGCTAAAGATGCCGGGTCAGGCGCGTTAAAGGAAACGTCTTGCGCCACTTTCCGATGATTCCTGGACGACCGCGCCCCAGCTTCGGCGGTGGCGAATGCGCCTAATGTGCAATTTTTCGTGACATATTCGCGATTCATCGCCGCCTCCGTCATGCTTAGGGAAACGCATGACGGAGGACACCATGAAAAGAAAAAAACTGACGGAAGCCGACGTCACGGCCGAATCCGTTTTTATGCTCCAGCGGCGCCAGGTGCTGAAAATGCTGGGCATCAGCGCGACCGCCCTTTCGCTTCCCGCCGCCGCACAGGCCGACCTGCTGGACTGGTTTAAAGGCCACGACCGTCCGCCAGCCCCGGCGGGCAAGGCCCTGGACTTTGCTAAACCCGCTGAATGGCAGGCTAACCTGACGCTTACTCCGGAAGATAAAGTCTCCGGCTACAATAACTTTTATGAATTCGGCCTCGATAAAGCCGATCCGGCGGCGAACGCGGGTAGCCTGCGCACCGATCCCTGGACGTTGACCATCGGCGGTGAGGTGGCGAAGCCGCTGACCCTTGACCATGACGATCTGACCAAACGCTTCCCGCTGGAAGAGCGTATTTACCGTATGCGCTGCGTGGAAGCCTGGTCGATGGTGGTCCCCTGGGTCGGCTTCCCGCTGCATAAGCTGTTGGCGCTGGTGGAGCCCACCAGCAACGCGCGCTATGTGGCCTTCAAAACCCTCTATGCCCCGGATCAAATGCCCGGGCAGAAAGATCGGTTTATCGGCGGCGGGCTCGCTTACCCTTACGTGGAGGGGTTGCGGCTGGATGAAGCGCTGCACCCGCTGACGCTGCTCACCGTCGGGGTGTATGGCAAAGCACTGCCGCCGCAAAACGGCGCGCCGGTCCGCCTTACCGTGCCGTGGAAGTACGGTTTCAAAGGCATTAAATCCATCGTCAGCATTGAACTGACCCGCGAGCGGCCACCGACCACCTGGAACCTCGCGGCGCCGGACGAATACGGCTTCTTCGCCAACGTCAATCCGCACGTCGATCACCCCCGCTGGTCACAGGCTAGCGAGCGGTTTATCGGTGCCGGCGGCGTGCTCGATGTGAAACGTCAACCGACGCTGCTGTTTAACGGCTATGCCGACGAGGTGGCGTCGCTGTATCGCGGCATGAATCTGCGGGAGAACTTCTAGTGCGTTTCACCGTCAAACAGATCGCCTGGTTGAAGGTTTTACTTCATCTGGCGGGGTTTTTGCCGCTGGTCTGGTTATTCTGGGCCGGGCACCAGGGCTACTTTAGCGCCGATCCGGCCAAGGATATCCAGCATTTTACCGGCAGGATGGCGCTGAAGTTTCTGCTGGCGACGCTGCTGGTCTCCCCGCTGGCGCGCTACGCGAAACAGCCATTATTGATTCGCGTTCGCCGCCTGTTAGGTTTATGGTGTTTCGCCTGGGCGACCCTGCACCTGACCAGCTATACCCTGCTGGAGCTGGGCATTAACAATCTGGCGCTGCTGGGCTCGGAGATTATCAACCGCCCCTATCTGACGTTAGGCATGGTCAGTTGGGCGATCCTGCTGGCGCTGGCGGCGACGTCGACGCAGGCGATGCAGCGAAAACTGGGCCGCCGTTGGCAACTTTTACACAACTTCGTCTATCTGGTGGCGATCCTCGCGCCGATTCACTACCTGTGGTCAGTGAAGATCCTCTCACCGCAGCCCATCATTTATGCCCTGCTGGCAGTCGCGCTCCTGGCATGGCGTTACAAGAAGTTTCGCCAGTGGTGGCGCTGAATCCGGTAATGTGCAGTTTCCCGCAGATCCTTTATCAACCGCGACTCTTTTTAAGATAGCGGTTGATAATCTTCCCTGATAAGACCAGTATTTAGCTGCCAATTGCTACGAAATCGTTATAATGTGCGACTTTGGCTTTCCTGACAGGGTTTTCTGACCCTGAAAAGGTGACAAGGGCGCATTGAAGGTATATGTTGTTTTTTACCCGAAAATGGCAGGAGATGGCCACACGATGGCAGACAAGTTTCACATTTTGCTTTTGAATGGTCCAAACATTAACATGCTCGGTACCCGCGAGCCAGAGAAGTATGGATCTCTCACGCTGGCTGAGATTGTTAACCATTTAACATCTGAAGCAGCGGCGCTGAATGTGAGCCTGGATCACCTGCAGTCCAACGCGGAGCATGCGTTAATCGACCGAATTCATCAGGCTAAAGACAACGTGGACTATATCCTGATTAATCCGGCCGCGTTCACGCATACCAGCGTAGCAATCCGTGACGCGTTGCTTGCCGTGAACATCCCGTTTATCGAGATTCACCTGAGCAATGTGCATGCACGCGAACCCTTCCGCCAGCATTCGTATCTGTCAGATATCGCCGCTGGCGTTATCTGCGGACTGGGGGCGGACGGCTATTCATACGCTTTACAGACGGCGGTAAAACGCCTGTCACAATCACACTAAACAAAGAGTACGGAACCCACTCATGGATATTCGTAAGATTAAAAAACTGATCGAGCTGGTTGAAGAATCAGGTATCTCCGAACTGGAAATTTCTGAAGGCGAAGAGTCTGTTCGCATCAGCCGCTCTGCACCGGCCGCAAGCTATCCGGTTATGCAGCAGGCTTATGCTGCGCCGATGATGCAGCCTCAGGCACCTGCCGCCGCGGCTGCCGCGCCAGCTGCAGCAGCAGAAGCGCCGGCAAAAGCGGAAATCAGTGGTCACATCGTACGTTCCCCGATGGTTGGTACTTTCTATCGTACGCCAAGCCCGGACGCGAAAGCGTTTGTGGAAGTTGGCCAGAAAGTTAACGTGGGCGACACCCTGTGCATCGTCGAAGCGATGAAAATGATGAACCAGATCGAAGCCGACAAAGCCGGCGTGGTGAAAGCCATTCTGATCGAAAGCGGCCAACCGGTAGAATTCGACGAGCCGCTGGTAGTTATCGAGTAACGAGGCGAACATGCTGGATAAAATTGTCATCGCTAACCGTGGCGAGATCGCACTGCGCATCCTGCGTGCCTGTAAAGAACTGGGCATCAAGACCGTTGCTGTGCATTCCACCGCGGATCGCGATCTAAAACACGTATTGTTAGCGGATGAGACGGTCTGCATCGGTCCGGCTCCGTCCGTAAAAAGCTATCTGAACATCCCGGCTATCATCAGCGCCGCTGAGATCACCGGCGCGGTAGCAATTCACCCGGGGTATGGCTTCCTCTCTGAGAACGCCAACTTTGCTGAGCAGGTTGAGCGCTCCGGCTTTATCTTCATCGGCCCGAAAGCCGACACCATCCGCCTGATGGGCGACAAAGTGTCCGCGATCACCGCCATGAAAAAAGCCGGCGTCCCGACCGTACCCGGTTCTGACGGCCCGCTGACCGACGACATGGACGCTAACCGCGCCCATGCCAAACGCATCGGCTATCCGGTGATCATCAAGGCCTCCGGCGGCGGCGGCGGTCGCGGTATGCGCGTTGTGCGCAGCGATGCTGAACTGGCCCAGTCCATCTCCATGACCAAAGCGGAAGCCAAAGCGGCTTTCAACAACGACATGGTCTACATGGAGAAATACCTGGAAAACCCGCGTCACATCGAAATTCAGGTGCTGGCGGACGGTCAGGGTAACGCTATCTATCTGGCTGAACGTGATTGCTCCATGCAGCGCCGTCACCAGAAAGTGGTCGAAGAAGCGCCGGCGCCGGGCATCACCCCGGAACTGCGTCGCTACATCGGCGAGCGTTGCGCGAAAGCCTGTGTCGATATCGGCTACCGCGGGGCGGGTACCTTTGAGTTCCTGTTCGAAAACGGCGAGTTCTACTTCATTGAAATGAACACCCGTATCCAGGTAGAGCATCCGGTAACTGAAATGATCACCGGCGTTGACCTGATCAAAGAGCAGCTGCGTATCGCAGCCGGTCAGCCGCTGTCCATCAAGCAGGATGAAGTGGTGGTTCGCGGCCATGCGGTGGAATGCCGTATCAACGCCGAAGACCCGAACACCTTCCTGCCGAGCCCGGGTAAAATTACCCGTTTCCACGCGCCGGGCGGCTTTGGCGTGCGCTGGGAGTCCCATATTTACGCCGGTTACACCGTACCGCCGTACTATGACTCCATGATCGGCAAACTGATCTGCTACGGCGAAAGCCGTGACGTGGCGATTGCCCGCATGAAGAATGCGCTGCAGGAGCTGATCATCGATGGCATCAAGACCAACGTCGATCTGCAGATGCGCATTATGAGCGACGAGAACTTCCAGCATGGTGGCACCAACATCCACTATCTGGAGAAAAAACTCGGCTTGCAGGAAAAATAATTCTGCATTCTCAGCAAAAGGCCGGATTTTCCGGCCTTTTTTCTTTTTCTCTCTCCTCATCTATACCATGCGGTACAATCCCCGCTTTCTTCATCCTCAAGGGACAAAAAATGGACAAACGCTTTGTTCAGGCCCACAAAGAAGCGCGCTGGGCGCTGTGGCTGACCCTTCTCTATCTTGCCGCCTGGCTGGCCGCCGCCTATCTGCCGGGGGTGGCTATCGGTTTTACCGGCCTGCCCTACTGGTTTGAAATGGCCTGCCTGCTGGTTCCGCTGCTGTTTATTCTGCTGTGCTGGGCGATGGTCAAACTGGTTTTTCGCGACATTCCTCTGGAGGACGATGATGCAGTTTGAGGTCATTATTCCCCTGATCGCCTATCTGGTGGTGGTGTTCGGCTTATCCCTTTACGCCATGCGAAAACGAGCCTCAGGAAACTTTCTGAATGAGTACTTTCTCGGCAGCCGCTCGATGGGCGGCTTCGTGCTGGCCATGACGCTAACCGCCACCTATATCAGCGCCAGCTCATTTATCGGCGGACCCGGCGCCGCCTATAAATACGGCCTGGGCTGGGTGCTGCTGGCAATGATCCAGCTTCCCGCCATCTGGCTGTCGCTGGGCGTACTGGGAAAAAAATTCGCCATTCTTGCGCGCCGTTACAACGCCGTCACCCTCAATGACATGCTGTTTGCGCGCTACCAGAGTCGTCTGCTGGTCTGGCTGGCCAGCCTGAGTCTGCTGGTAGCCTTCGTTGGCGCCATGACCGTCCAGTTTATCGGCGGTGCCCGCCTGCTGGAGACGGCTGCGGGTATTCCCTACGATACCGGTCTGCTGATCTTCGGCATCAGCATCGCGCTGTATACCGCTTATGGCGGCTTTCGCGCCAGCGTGCTCAACGACACCATGCAGGGCATGGTGATGCTGATCGGCACGATCGTGCTGCTGGTGGGGGTGATCCACGCCGCCGGCGGGATTGGCCATGCGGTAGAGACCCTGCAGTCGATCGATGTCAAGCTGGTGTCCCCTCAGGGGGCGGAAGATATCCTCTCACCAACCTTTATGGCCTCGTTTTGGGTGCTGGTCTGCTTCGGCGTGATAGGCCTCCCGCATACCGCCGTGCGCTGTATCTCCTACAAAGACAGCAAAGCCGTGCATCGCGGCATCATTATCGGCACCATCGTGGTGGCGATCCTGATGTTTGGCATGCACCTGGCCGGCGCGTTAGGTCGGGCGGTGATCCCTGACCTCACCGTACCGGATCTGGTGATCCCGACGCTGATGGTCAAAGTGCTCCCGCCCTTTGCGGCAGGGATCTTTCTGGCCGCGCCGATGGCGGCGATTATGTCGACGATCAATGCCCAACTTCTGCAAAGTTCCGCTACGATCATCAAGGATCTGTATCTGAACTGGCGTCCGGATCAGGCGACTAACGAAAAGCGGCTAAAACGCATGTCCGCCGGCATTACGCTCCTGTTGGGTGTCCTGCTGCTGCTCGCGGCCTGGCGACCGCCAGAGATGATTATCTGGCTGAACCTGCTGGCCTTCGGCGGCCTGGAAGCCGTCTTTCTGTGGCCGCTGGTGCTGGGCCTGTATTGGGAACGTGCCAACGCGGCTGGCGCGCTGAGCGCGATGATCGTGGGTGGTGTACTGTATGCCGTACTGGCCACGCTGAAAGTGCAGTTTCTCGGCTTCCATCCGATCGTTCCCGCGCTGCTGCTGAGTTTACTGGCGTTTGTGGCAGGGAATCGTTTCGGCCGTCCCGCACCACAGCCACCTATTTTGACTACTGATAAATAAAGAGTTTTGCTATGCCATGGATCCAACTGAAACTAAATACCACCGGCGCGAACGCTGAAGATCTTAGCGATGCGCTGATGGAGGCCGGATCGGTCTCGATCACCTTCCAGGATACGCACGATACGCCGGTATTTGAGCCGTTACCCGGGGAAACCCGGCTGTGGGGCGACACCGACGTGATTGGCCTGTTCGATGCCGAAACCGATATGAAAGCGGTCGTTGCCCAACTGGAGCAGCACCCGCTGCTGGGCGCCGGATTCGCGCATAAGATCGAGCAGCTGGAAGATAAAGACTGGGAGCGGGAATGGATGGATAACTTCCATCCGATGCGCTTCGGTGAGCGGCTGTGGATCTGCCCGAGCTGGCGCGACGTTCCGGATGAAAATGCCGTCAACGTGATGCTCGATCCGGGTCTGGCCTTCGGTACCGGCACGCACCCGACGACATCCCTGTGCCTGCAGTGGCTCGATGGACTCGACCTCAACGGAAAAACGGTCATTGATTTCGGCTGCGGTTCCGGCATCCTGGCGATTGCCGCGCTGAAGCTGGGAGCCGCAAAAGCGATCGGCATTGATATCGACCCGCAGGCTATTCAGGCCAGCCGCGATAACGCACAGCGTAACGGCGTCTCTGAGCGTCTGGAGCTCTATCTTCCTCAGGACCAGCCCGAGTCGATGAAAGCCGACGTCGTGGTCGCCAATATCCTGGCTGGCCCGTTACGTGAGCTGGCGCCGTTAATCAGCGTCCTGCCCGTTTCAGGCGGTTTGCTGGGGCTTTCCGGCATCCTTGCCAGCCAGGCGGAGAGCGTCTGTGAAGCCTACGCCGATCTCTTCACCCTTGACCCGGTGGTCGAGAAAGAGGAGTGGTGCCGGATCACCGGCCGGAAAAACTAAGTGCAATGCGGCCTGTGGGCCGCATTTTTGTTTCCAGTAGCCACCAAATAATGCCAGGAAATGAGAGGCAGATCGCACTACAGAGCACTTTTTTGACTATAAAAACAGCGTTTTATATCGCCTGGTAGCGAGTTTGTCTAAGAAAAATCGAGAAGTTTTATGATTTTATAAATGGACACAAATTATCCATCAGCCATTAAATCAATGATTAATATAAGTATTTATTCATCCCTTTTACGTTAGTCCCGGATTCATTGATCTGCAACAGAGGATTGCTCAAAGTTTGGCCTTTCATCTCGTGCAAAAAATGCGTAATATACGCCGCCTTGCAGTCACAGTATGGTCATTTCTTAACTCATGCGCATCGGACACCACCAGCTCAGAAATCGCCTGATCGCAGCGCCCATGGCTGGCATTACTGACAGACCATTCCGGACGCTGTGCTACGAGATGGGAGCGGGTTTAACCGTTTCCGAGATGATGTCCTCTAATCCACAGGTGTGGGAGAGCGACAAGTCCCGTTTACGGATGGTGCATATTGATGAGCCCGGTATTCGTACCGTGCAAATCGCCGGTAGCGTGCCGGAAGAGATGGCTGCCGCCGCGCGGATTAACGTGGAAAGCGGCGCCCAGATTATTGATATCAATATGGGATGCCCGGCGAAAAAGGTGAATCGCAAGCTTGCAGGTTCAGCCCTCTTGCAGTACCCCGACCAGGTGAAGTCGATCCTGACGGCGGTCGTGAATGCGGTGGACGTTCCTGTGACTCTCAAGATTCGCACCGGTTGGGAACCGGAACACCGTAACTGCGTAGAGATTGCCCAACTGGCCGAAGAGTGTGGCATTCAGGCTCTGACTATTCACGGACGCACCCGCGCCTGCTTGTTTAACGGAGACGCTGAGTACGACAGTATTCGGGCAGTTAAGCAGAAAGTTTCCATTCCGATTATCGCGAATGGCGACATTACTGACCCGCTTAAAGCCAGAGCTGTGCTCGACTATACAGGGGCTGATGCCCTGATGATAGGCCGTGCAGCTCAGGGAAGACCCTGGATCTTTCGGGAAATCCAGCATTATCTGGACACTGGAGAGCTGCTGCCCCCGCTGCCGCTGGCAGAGGTCAAGCGCTTGCTTTGTGCGCACGTTCGGGAATTGCATGACTTTTATGGTCAGGCAAAAGGGTACCGAATCGCGCGTAAACACGTCTCCTGGTATCTTCAGGAACATGCTCCAGATGACCAGTTTCGGCGCACATTCAACGCCATTGAGGATGCCAGCGAACAGCTGGAGGCGTTGGAGGCATACTTCGAAAATTTTGCGTAATAGAAATAAAGAGCTGACAGAACTATGTTCGAACAACGCGTAAATTCTGACGTACTGACCGTTTCTACCGTTAACTCTCAGGATCAGGTAACTCAAAAGCCCCTGCGTGACTCGGTTAAACAGGCACTGAAGAACTATTTTGCTCAACTGAACGGTCAGGATGTGAATGACCTGTATGAGCTGGTACTGGCTGAAGTTGAACAGCCCCTGTTGGACATGGTGATGCAATACACCCGTGGTAACCAGACCCGCGCTGCCCTGATGATGGGCATCAACCGCGGTACGCTGCGTAAAAAACTGAAAAAATACGGCATGAACTGATACTAGTCAGTTGCTTGCTTGATATAAAAGGCGCTCTTCGGCATGGGGAAGCGCCTTTTTTATTACCTGCGACAGCGGGACACATCACTGATTCACCGCCCGCAGTACCGGCGCCTCCGATACATGAGCAGCACAGACTACCGCCATAACATTATCCACCAGCGCAGGCGCCTGCTGATAAAGATCGAAGCGTTGCGGATCGAGCAGCCAGTTTTTAATCAGCCCGGAAAAGGCGCTGTGTAAAACAATTAATATCACTTCAATATTTGTTTCGGCTGGCAATATATTGTTACGCACACAGCACTGAAGCATGCCGCCAATCAGCGAATAATTAAAGCCAATCCGCTGGCGAATTTCGTTTTCCGAAAGCATATCATTGGCAAACTCGCAGCGCTGATAAAGAATTTGCATCAGCGCGCGCTGGCGAGGATTCGCAGCAATATAGCGGAGCCCGGTAATAAACCGCTCGCGCAATGCATTTAACGGCTCCTGTTCATTCTCTGTTACGAGGCTATGCTGAATCAAATCCCTGAGCGGTGGCTGCTGCTGCCACATTTCATTAAACAGCTCAGTCTTACTGGCAAAATGCCAGTATACGGCGCCGCGGGTCACTCCCGCCGCATCAGCAATATCCGTCAGGGTTGTGTTGGTCACCCCCCGCAGGGCGAACTGCTGGATCGCGGACTCAATCAGGAGCTGCCGCGTGCGTAGCGCCTCTTCTTTCGTTTTTCTAGCCATACAAGCCCCTTCCCGTCAGACAGGTTATTCAGGATTTTCTGAAGATCGCTTAACCTAACATTTGTCATGGAATATTTTTTAGCAAAAATGCAGACAAGTTAATTCTGAAGCTGTCGCCAAATAAATTACCCAAAAGAATATTAATAAATAACCCATTCACTGAATTGATGTCTATTTATTAAGTTTTACAATTGAGGTAAATAGCAAAAAAATCCTGCGCGCTTTTTTGTTTTTGCGTGCCTTGCTGATTGCTCAAAAATAAGTATCCCTTACATCCAGCGGCGTTTATTTGTAGGATGGCAAACTGCTTTTTAATTCCCTCTTTCTTTCAAAGATTCGCCGCCGAATTTGGCACGTAATCTATAAGGAACCGCCATGACAACTCACGCCAGAGTGACACTTTTATCCGGTTTAATTATCTCGGCCTTATTGCTTACCGGCTGCGATAATTCGGACAACCCGCAACCCCATGCCCAGGCGCCGCAGGTGACGGTCCATGTCGTGAACAGCGCGCCGCTGTCGGTCACCACCGAACTGCCAGGCCGAACTTCAGCTTTTCGCGTGGCGGAAGTCCGCCCTCAGGTAAGCGGAATCATCCTGAAGCGTAACTTTGTTGAAGGAAGCGATGTCGAAGCAGGCCAGTCGCTCTATCAGATCGATCCGGCAACCTACCAGGCGGCGTGGAACAGCGCCAAGGGCGATGAGGCTAAAGCCGAAGCCGCAGCCGCCATCGCCCACTTAACGGTGAAACGCTACGTTCCGCTGCTGGGCACCAAGTATATCAGTCAGCAGGAATACGATCAGGCGGTGGCCACCGCCCGCCAGGCCGACGCTGACGTCATCGCCACCAAAGCCTCCGTGGAAAGCGCCCGCATCAACCTGGCCTACACCAAAGTGACCTCTCCCATTAGCGGACGCATCGGTAAATCGAGCGTCACCGAGGGAGCGTTGGTCACCAACGGTCAGTCGGATACCCTGGCTACCGTCCAGCAGCTCGATCCGATCTACGTCGACGTGACGGAATCCAGCAATGACTTCATGCGCCTTAAGCAGGAAAGCCTGCAACGCGGCGGCGACACCAAAAGCGTTGAGCTGGTGATGGAGAACGGTCAGGCCTATCCGCTTAAGGGTTCGCTGCAGTTCTCCGACGTGACTGTCGATGAAAGTACAGGTTCAATTACCCTGCGCGCTATCTTCCCTAACCCACAGCATATCCTGCTGCCGGGAATGTTCGTTCGCGCCCGCATCGATGAAGGCACCGATCCGCAGGCCATCCTGGTGCCGCAGCAGGGGGTGACCCGTACGCCGCGGGGCGATGCCTCCGTCATGCTGGTGAATGACAAAAACCAGGTTGAAACCCGTCAGGTGGTAGCTTCCCAGGCCGTGGGCGATAAGTGGCTTATCACCAGCGGGCTGAAGCCGGGCGATAAGGTGATTATCAGCGGCTTACAGAAAGTCCGTCCAGGCGTCACCGTTAAAGCAGAAGCGGAGCGTGCGGCACCGGTCGCACAATAAGGATACCCAGCCATGTCTAAGTTTTTTATCCATCGACCAGTCTTTGCCTGGGTGCTGGCGATCATCATGATGATTGCCGGAGGTCTGGCCATTCTGCAGTTGCCGATAGCGCAGTATCCGACGATAGCGCCCCCTGCGGTGGCGATCTCCGCTACCTATCCTGGTGCGGATGCCCAGACCGTGCAGGACACGGTCACTCAGGTTATTGAGCAGAACATGAACGGTATCGACAACCTGATGTATATGTCGTCGACCAGCGATTCCGCCGGCTCAGTAACCATCACGCTTACCTTTAAGTCCGGCACCGATCCGGATATCGCCCAGGTGCAGGTGCAAAACAAACTGCAGCTGGCCACCCCGCTGCTGCCTCAGGAAGTCCAGCAGCAGGGAATTAGCGTAGAAAAGTCCAGCAGCAGCTTCCTGCTGGTGGCCGGCTTTATCTCTGATAACCCGGTCACTACCCAGGACGATATTTCCGACTATGTCGCCTCTAATGTTAAAGATCCCATCAGCCGCCTCAACGGTGTGGGCGATGTCCAGCTGTTTGGCGCACAGTACGCCATGCGCATCTGGCTGGATGGCAACCTGCTGAACAAATACAACCTGACGCCAGTGGATGTCATTAATGCGCTGCAGGTTCAGAACGATCAGATCGCCGCCGGCCAGCTGGGCGGTACGCCAGCGCTAAAAGGCCAGCAGCTCAATGCGTCGATCATTGCCCAGACGCGGCTTAAAGATCCGCAGGAGTTTGGCAAGGTCACGCTGCGGGTCAATGCCGATGGCTCTGTCGTCCATTTGAAAGATGTCGCCCGCATTGAGCTGGGCGGAGAGAACTACAACGTCGTCGCCAGAATTAACGGTAAGCCCGCCTCTGGTCTGGGTATTAAGCTTGCGACCGGCGCCAACGCGCTGGATACCGCCACGGCGATTAAAGCGAAGCTGGCCGAACTGCAGCCTTACTTCCCCCAGGGAATGAAGGTGGTCTATCCGTACGATACGACCCCTTTCGTTAAAATCTCTATTCACGAAGTGGTCAAAACGCTATTTGAAGCGATTATTCTCGTCTTCCTTGTCATGTATCTGTTCCTGCAGAACATGCGCGCAACGCTCATTCCGACCATTGCCGTGCCCGTCGTGCTGTTGGGCACCTTCGCCGTACTGTCGATGTTTGGCTACTCCATCAACACCCTGACGATGTTTGGCATGGTGCTGGCGATAGGTCTGCTGGTCGATGACGCTATCGTCGTAGTGGAAAACGTTGAGCGCGTGATGGTTGAGGAAAAACTCTCGCCAAAAGAAGCGACGGAAAAGTCGATGTCGCAGATCCAGGGGGCGCTGGTGGGTATCGCCATGGTGCTCTCTGCGGTATTCGTGCCGATGGCCTTCTTCGGCGGTTCCACCGGCGCGATTTATCGCCAGTTTTCGATCACCATCGTTTCCGCCATGGCGCTCTCCGTGCTGGTTGCCCTGGTCCTGACGCCAGCGCTCTGCGCCACGTTGTTAAAGCCGTCCTCGGTCGAACACCATGAGAAAAAAGGCTTCTTCGGCTGGTTTAACGCCCGCTTTGACCAGAGCGTTAACCACTACACCAACAGCGTCAGCGGTATTTTGCGTGGAACCGGCCGTTACCTGGTGATCTATCTGCTGATCGTCGTGGGAATGGCCGTGCTGTTTATGCGTCTCCCGACATCCTTTCTACCCGATGAAGACCAGGGGGTCTTCCTGACCATGATCCAGTTGCCCTCCGGCGCCACCCAGGAGCGGACACAGAAAGTGCTGGATACCGTGACCGACTACTATCTGCATAACGAGAAGGCTAACGTCGACAGCGTCTTTACCGTGAACGGCTTCAGCTTCAGCGGCCAGGGGCAAAACTCCGGCATGGCGTTTGTCAGCCTGAAACCCTGGGAGGCGCGCAGCGGTGATGAAAACAGCGTGGAGTCCATCATCAAGCGAGCCACCGTGGCTTTCAGCCAGATCAAAGACGCCATGGTTTTCCCGTTCAACATGCCTGCCATTATTGAGCTGGGTACCGCCACCGGCTTCGACTTTGAGCTGATCGACCAGGGCGGGCTAGGTCATACCGCCCTGACGCAGGCGCGCAATCAACTGCTGGGCATGGTGAAACAGCATCCGGATCAGCTGGTGCGGGTACGGCCTAATGGGCTGGAAGATACGCCGCAGTTCAAACTGGATGTCGACCAGGAAAAAGCGCAGGCGCTGGGCGTATCGCTCTCCGATATCAATGAAACGATATCAGCCGCGCTGGGCGGGTACTACGTCAATGACTTTATTGACCGTGGTCGCGTCAAGAAAGTGTACGTCCAGGCTGATGCCCATTTCCGTATGCTGCCGAGCGACATTAACAATATGTATGTTCGTAGCGCCAATGGCGAAATGGTCCCGTTCTCCGCCTTCGTCACTTCGCGCTGGATTTATGGCTCGCCGCGTCTGGAACGCTACAACGGTTTACCCTCCATGGAAATCCTCGGTGAAGCCTCGCCGGGTAAAAGTACCGGGGAAGCCATGGCGCTGATGGAAGCGCTGGCCAGTAAGCTGCCGAGCGGCATTGGTTACGACTGGACCGGGATGTCTTACCAGGAACGCCTTTCCGGCAACCAGGCTCCCGCGCTTTATGCCATCTCGCTGATTGTCGTCTTCCTGTGCCTGGCGGCGCTGTATGAGAGCTGGTCGATTCCATTCTCAGTCATGTTAGTGGTTCCGCTGGGGGTGATCGGCGCGCTGTTAGCCGCCACGCTGCGTGGGCTGAATAATGACGTGTACTTCCAGGTAGGCCTTCTGACCACGATCGGTTTGTCGGCGAAGAACGCGATCCTGATCGTCGAATTCGCCAAGGATCTGATGGAGAAAGAGGGGAAAGGGATCATTGAAGCAACCCTGGAGGCATCGCGGATGCGCCTGCGACCCATTCTGATGACCTCTCTGGCTTTTATTCTCGGAGTCATGCCGCTGGTGATTAGCCATGGTGCCGGCAGCGGGGCGCAGAATGCGGTAGGTACCGGCGTCATGGGCGGGATGCTAACCGCGACACTGCTGGCGATCTTTTTTGTTCCGGTCTTCTTTGTGGTCGTCAGACGACGTTTTACCCGGCACGCTGAATAACCCGGCCTGGTTTTAAAGGCGCCCCCTGCGGGCGCTTTTTTTTTCGCCTGGCATATTAGCAACCCGCTCAGCTTCCCGCTATCTGACAACCTCTATCACATGCGGCAGCGCGGGGAGACGATCTTTCTCTCCATCTTTTCTGCATATTCCCCTGCTTATCTTCACGATATTTACGTGGCTCATATATTGAGATGATTTCGGCATCCGGGCCGGACAATCCGCGGTGATAAAATAAGCCATTCCGTTCTGCACTGGCTCTCAGTACAACCCTGCGGATTATCCAGAGGTAATATCATGAAAAAGTATTTAATCGTGGCGCTGCTGGCCTCTCTGCTGGCAGGCTGTGCCCATGACTCTCCCTGCGTGCCGGTTTATGACTCGCAAGGCCGCTTAGTCCACACCAATACCTGTATGAAGGGCACAACAGAAGACAACTGGGACACGGCAGGCGCGATCGCCGGGGGAGCCGCCGCGGTAGCCGGCCTCACGTTAGGGATCGTCGCGCTGACCCGTTAATTCACCCCCGACCAGCAGATACTGGGGCTAGCGTCGAACCTGTATCTGCTCTTCTGCGCATCATCCACATGACAACCGGGCAAATAAACTCTCTGTCCCTTGCTGCATTACGAGCAAATCGACTTTGACGGGTTTCCCCCTGGTGGCAGGACTGTTTATCAACAGATAACAGATAACACAAAAGCAGAAGGCCCAGTCTTTCGACTGGGCCTTCTGCTTTATTTGATGCCTGGCGATTCCCTACTCTCACATGGGGAGACCCCACACTACCATCGGCGCTACGACGTTTCACTTCTGAGTTCGGCATGGGTTCAGGTGGGACCGCCGCGCTATTGTCGCCAGGCAAATTCTTTACAACGTGCCGAACTTTAACCTAAAAAGTGGTGCTGATACCCAGAGTCGAACTGGGGACCTCACCCTTACCAAGGGTGCGCTCTACCAACTGAGCCATATCAGCACGCTAAATTTGATGCCTGGCAGTTCCCTACTCTCACATGGGGAGACCCCACACTACCATCGGCGCTACGGCGTTTCACTTCTGAGTTCGGCATGGGGTCAGGTGGGACCACCGCGCTAGTGCCGCCAGGCAAATTCTGTTTTGTCAGCACGTCCTGCGGACGCATCGACTAATCT
>NZ_JAGRRA010000005.1:0-301275 GCF_018223875.1 Klebsiella sp. 54 | reverse complement strand
CGAAGATGTTTTGGCGGATTTGAGAAGAATTTCAGCTTAGATTCAGAGTTGAGTACGCAATAATTTGCGCAGCAGCAAGGCGACCAGCGAAGGAAAGGAAGGAGCATACTGAAGTATGTGACTGACTTTACGAGCGCAGGCAACGCAGTTGATGCGATAAAGAATTGCGTACTGAGCACAAAGAATTTGCCTGGCGGCACTAGCGCGGTGGTCCCACCTGACCCCATGCCGAACTCAGAAGTGAAACGCCGTAGCGCCGATGGTAGTGTGGGGTCTCCCCATGTGAGAGTAGGGAACTGCCAGGCATCAAATAAAGCAGAAAGCTCAGTCGGAAGGCTGAGCTTTTTTGCTTTTGTGTCATCCGGCGAGAATGCTGGCATGCCTCCCCGGTGGCGCTGCGCTTACCTGGGCTACACGATCCGTAGCCCGGACAAGGTGCGCAGCACCGTCTCCGGAGAGGCTCCTGTCTAAGGGTTAGCAGTTGCGACGTCAATCTTAGTCTGCTTCAGCCTGCTGCTCATGTATCAAATTCAATAACGGATACGGTTGCCCCAGATCGTCCGTTTCAGACCGCCCTGTCACCCTAAAACCCATTCTCTGATAAAACCCGACCGCTTGTTCATTCTGCTCATTTACGTTTGTCGTCAGCTTCGGCGTTAACGACAGCGCATGCTCAATCAGCAATCTCCCCACGCCGCAGCCGCGGACATCTGGATCGACGAACAGCGCATCCATATGATCTCCGGTCAGTAGCATAAAGGCGATCGGCTGGTCCTCCGTGTTAACCGCCACCCACAGCGGAGCCTCCGGTAAAAATGCGCGTACCATCTCCTCCAGCTCCTTTCGATACGCTTTTGGCAGAAAGTCGTGGGTGGCGTCGACCGACCGACACCAGATCGCAATCAGTTTATCCCCTTCATCAGGCCGGGAACGGCGGATGCTAATAACCATATTTTCTCCTTTTCTTCATTCTTATATTCTAACTCAATGCGCGCCGTGAAATTTTCTCACCGTGAACATGCAGACTCGACATTCACCCGATTCCTGGTTATCTTCAGCTATCTGGATGTCTAAACGTTTATACGTATGCTATGAGGTAATAGAGTTATGCCAATTCGGGTGCAGGACGAGCTACCAGCCGTCAATTTCTTGCGCAATGAAAACGTCTTTGTAATGACGACAACGCGTGCAACAACTCAGGAAATCCGCCCCCTGAAGGTGTTAATCCTCAACCTGATGCCGAAGAAAATCGAGACGGAGAATCAGTTCCTGCGTCTGCTGTCGAACTCTCCGCTGCAGGTGGACATCCAGTTATTACGTATCGATGCGCGTGAGTCACGTAATACGCCGGCGGAGCATCTGAATAATTTTTACTGCAATTTCGATGAGATCTGCGATCAGAACTTTGACGGCCTGATCGTCACCGGCGCTCCCTTAGGCCTGGTTGAATTTAATGATGTCGCTTACTGGCCGCAGATCAAACAGGTGCTGGAGTGGGCCAAGGATCACGTCACTTCGACGCTGTTCGTCTGTTGGGCGGTGCAGGCCGCGCTGAATATTCTGTACGGCATTCCCAAGCAAACCCGTGCCGAAAAGATTTCTGGCGTCTATGAACACCATATTCTACACCCACACGCCCTACTGACCCGCGGTTTCGACGACTCTTTCCTCGCCCCACACTCACGCTATGCTGACTTTCCGGCAGGGCTTATCCGTGACTATACCGATCTCGAGATCCTCGCGGAGACAGAAGAGGGCGATGCGTATCTGTTCGCCAGTAAAGATAAGCGTATCGCCTTTGTCACCGGCCACCCCGAGTACGATGCCAATACCCTGGCAAGTGAATATTTCCGCGATGTGGAAGCCGGTTTGAACCCTGAGGTTCCCCACAACTATTTTCCGCAAAACGACCCGCAGAACAAACCGCGCGCTACCTGGCGCAGCCACGGTAATCTGCTGTTCGCTAACTGGCTGAACTATTACGTCTACCAAATTACACCATACGATCTGCGGCATATGAATCCAACGCTGGAGTAATACTCCGCACGAAACGATCCTAAAGCGTTTCAGCACTTTGCCTCTGGCACCTTCGGGTGCCTTTTTTATTTCCGAAATTCACCTCACAGCTGATGATAACTTTAATTCCATTGTTATCAATATGTTAATGTCATTTTAAAATTAAAATGGAAATTGTTTTTGATTTTGAAAATTAATTGAGTAGTCTTAATTGTGCTGAGCGAAAACTGCACAACGATCTTTCGCTCGCTTCCAGCGGATCAACCAAGAGGAGCAGCACAATGACGCAGCAGGCGACAATCACCGATGAACTGGCCTTTAGTCAGCCCTATGGCGAGCAGGAGAAGCAGATCTTAACGCCTGAGGCGGTAGAATTTCTGACGGAACTGGTGAGCCGCTTTACGCCGGCGCGCAATAAACTGCTGGCCGCGCGTCTGCAGCAGCAGCAGGCTATTGACGATGGACAGCTGCCGGATTTTATTTCGGAAACTGCTTCCATTAGAAATAGCGACTGGACCATTCGTGGTATCCCGGCGGATTTACAGGATCGCCGCGTTGAAATTACCGGCCCCGTCGAGCGCAAGATGGTCATTAACGCGTTGAACGCTAACGTAAAAGTCTTTATGGCGGACTTTGAGGATTCGCTGGCGCCTGACTGGCGTAAAGTCATTGATGGTCAAATCAACCTACGCGATGCCGTGAACGGGACCATCAGCTACACCAATGAGGCTGGCAAAATCTATCAACTGCAGCCCAATCCCGCTGTGCTGGTATGCCGTGTGCGCGGTCTGCATCTGCCGGAAAAGCATGTGACCTGGCGTAATGAGGCCATCCCCGGCAGTCTTTTCGATTTTGCGCTCTATTTCTTTCATAACTACCAGGCGCTGCTGGCGAAAGGAAGTGGTCCCTACTTCTATCTGCCAAAAACCCAGGCCTGGCAAGAGGCGGCATGGTGGAACGATGTCTTCAGCTTTACTGAAGATCGCTTTGATTTGCCGCGCGGCACCATCAAGGCCACGCTGCTGATTGAAACACTGCCGGCGGTATTCCAGATGGATGAGATCCTGCATGCGCTTCGCGACCATATTGTCGGCCTGAACTGCGGCCGCTGGGACTATATCTTCAGCTATATCAAGACGCTGAAAAACCATCCGGACCGCGTACTGCCGGACCGCCAGGTGGTGACGATGGATAAACCCTTCCTTAGCGCCTACTCACGGTTGTTGATTAAGACCTGCCACAAACGCGGGGCGTTTGCGATGGGCGGGATGGCGGCCTTTATCCCGAGCAAAGATGTCGAGCGTAACCGTCAGGTGCTGAATAAAGTCACCGCCGACAAAGAGCTGGAGGCGAACAACGGTCACGATGGCACCTGGATCGCCCATCCTGGGCTGGCGGATACCGCCATGGCGGTGTTTAACCGCGTGCTCGGCGACAAGCCGAATCAGCTCTCGGTGACCCGTAGCGAGGACGCGCCCATTACCGCCGAACAGCTGCTGGCCCCCTGCGAGGGCGAGCGCACCGAAGCCGGGATGCGCGCCAACATTCGCGTGGCGGTGCAGTACATCGAAGCCTGGATCTCCGGCAACGGCTGCGTACCGATTTATGGCCTGATGGAAGACGCCGCGACAGCCGAGATCTCGCGCACCTCTATCTGGCAGTGGATCCATCATCAGAAAACCCTGAATGACGGCACGCCGGTCACAAAAGCGCTGTTCCGCCAGTGGCTGGCGGAAGAGCTGATGGTGATTCAGGAAGAGCTGGGAGAGCACCGCTTCAGCCATGGCCGCTTTGACGATGCGGCGCGGCTGATGGAGCAGATTACCACCTCCGACGAACTGATTGATTTTCTGACATTACCGGGCTACCGCCTGCTGGCCTAATCGCCAGATGGTGTGGTTCGCCATTTAGTCCTTCACCAATGCGCCTGGAGAGCCAGGAAATTATATGGAGCATCTGCACATGAAAACCCGTACCCAACAAATCGAAGAATTAAACAAAGAGTGGACGAACCCGCGCTGGGAAGGGATTACCCGCCCGTACAGCGCGGAAGAGGTGGTGAAATTACGCGGCTCGGTGAACCCGGAATGCACGCTGGCGCAGCTTGGCGCGGCGAAAATGTGGCGTCTGCTGCACGGTGAAGCGAAGAAAGGATACATCAACAGCCTTGGCGCGCTGACCGGCGGCCAGGCCTTGCAGCAGGCGAAGGCCGGCATCGAAGCCATTTATCTCTCCGGCTGGCAGGTGGCGGCGGATGCTAACCTGGCGTCCAGCATGTACCCGGATCAATCGCTGTACCCGGCCAACTCGGTACCGGCGGTGGTGGATCGGATCAACAATACCTTCCGCCGCGCCGATCAGATCCAGTGGTCAGCCGGGATTGAGCCGAACGATCCGCGCTTTATCGACTATTTCCTGCCGATCGTGGCGGATGCGGAAGCCGGTTTTGGCGGCGTCCTTAATGCCTTCGAGCTGATGAAATCGATGATTGAAGCCGGTGCAGCGGCTGTTCACTTCGAAGATCAGCTGGCGTCGGTGAAGAAGTGCGGTCATATGGGCGGTAAAGTGCTGGTCCCGACCCAGGAAGCGATACAGAAATTGGTGGCGGCGCGTCTGGCGGCTGACGTGATGGGGGTCCCGACGCTGGTGATCGCCCGTACCGATGCTGACGCTGCCGATTTAATTACCTCAGACTGCGATCCGTACGATCGTGAGTTTATTACCGGGGATCGCACCAGCGAAGGGTTCTTCCGCACCCATGCCGGGATCGAGCAGGCGATCAGCCGCGGGCTGGCCTATGCGCCGTATGCGGACCTGGTGTGGTGTGAAACGTCGAAACCGGATCTTGAGCAGGCGCGTCGCTTTGCTGAAGCCATTCATGCGCGTTTCCCGGGCAAACTGCTGGCCTATAACTGCTCGCCGTCGTTTAACTGGAAGAAAAATCTCGATGATAAAACCATCGCCAGCTTCCAGCAGCAGCTGTCGGACATGGGATACAAGTACCAGTTTATTACCCTCGCCGGGATCCACAGCATGTGGTTCAACATGTTCGACCTCGCCCATGCTTACGCTCAGGGTGAGGGGATGCGCCATTATGTTGAAAAAGTGCAGCAGCCGGAATTCGCCGCCGGGCCGGAAGGCTATACCTTCGTCTCGCATCAGCAGGAGGTGGGTACCGGCTACTTCGACAAGGTCACCACCATTATCCAGGGCGGTGCCTCGTCGGTGACGGCGCTGACCGGCTCGACCGAAGAAGATCAGTTTTGAGCCATGCCCGGTGGCACGACGCTAACCGGGCCTGTGAAGGGATCCAGGCCGGATAAGCGAGCGCGCCATTCGGCCTGACGTGGTGCCGGATGGGGGAGTTCGATGACGCGTGGTCTGGAATTACTGATTGCCCAAACGATATTGCAGGGATTTGACGCTCAGTATGGGCGTTTTCTCGAAGTGACTTCCGGCGCGCAGCAGCGCTTTGAACAGGCCGACTGGCATGCGGTGCAGCAGGCGATGAAACAGCGGATCCACCTCTATGACCACCATGTGGGTCTGGTGGTGGAGCAGCTGCGCTGCATCACGGAAGGAAAGAGCACGGATGCCGACTTTTTGCTGCGGGTGAAAGCCCACTACACCCGTTTGCTGCCGGATTACCCTCGTTTTGAAATTGCCGAGAGCTTTTTCAATTCGGTCTACTGCCGCCTGTTTGACCACCGCTCGCTGACCCCCGAGCGGCTCTTTATTTTCAGCT
Source organism: Klebsiella sp. 54 (assembly GCF_018223875.1). NCBI lineage: Bacteria > Pseudomonadati > Pseudomonadota > Gammaproteobacteria > Enterobacterales > Enterobacteriaceae > Klebsiella > Klebsiella sp. 54. Next base: position 295,514 of record NZ_JAGRRA010000005.1, on the reverse strand, counting down.
CGCAGCCCGAGCGTCCTTTTCGCACCCTTCCGCGACCGCTGGCGAAAGATTTTTTTGCCGATCGCGGCTGGCCGCACCTGCTGGGTAAAGTGCTGTCCGATCTGCCGCTGCGGCTGCCGTGGCAAAATAAAGCGCGGGATATCGGCTATATCATTGCCAGTCTGCAGGAGGCGCTGGGGGAGGAACTGCTCGCCACCTGTCATCTGCAGGTCGCCAATGAGCTGTTCTATCGTAATAAAGCCGCCTGGCTGGTGGGCAAACTGGTGATGCCGATGACCACGCTGCCCTTTTTGCTGCCGATCCATCGCAGCGACGAGGGCGAGCTGTTTGTCGATACCTGCCTGACCACCCATGCCGAAGCGAGCATCGTGTTTGGCTTCGCGCGTTCCTATTTTATGGTTTATGCGCCACTGCCCGGCGCCCTGGTGGAATGGCTGCGCGAGATCCTGCCGGGGAAAACCACGGCCGAGCTGTATATGGCGATTGGCTGCCAGAAGCACGCTAAAACCGAAAGCTATCGTGAATATCTGCACTACATCGCTCGCTGCGATGAGCAGTTTATTGAGGCGCCGGGCATTCGCGGGATGGTGATGCTGGTGTTTACCCTGCCGGGGTTTGACCGGGTGTTTAAGGTGATCAAAGACCGCTTCGCGCCGCAGAAAGAGATGACCGCCGCCCACGTGCGCGCCTGCTATCAGCTGGTAAAGGAGCATGACCGCGTCGGGCGGATGGCGGACACGCAGGAGTTTGAAAATTTCGTGCTGGAGAAACGACAAATCGCGCCGGCGCTGCTGGCGCTGCTGCAGGCGGAGGCGGGGAACAAACTGACCGACCTCGGCGACCGGATTGTCATCAGTCATCTGTATATTGAACGGCGAATGGTGCCGCTCAACCTGTGGCTGGAGCAGGTTAACGGCCAGGCGCTACGCGATGCGGTAGAAGAGTATGGGAATGCTATCCGCCAGCTGGCCGCCGCCAACATCTTTCCCGGTGATATGCTGTTTAAAAACTTCGGCGTCACCCGCCACGGCCGGGTGGTGTTCTACGACTATGACGAAATCTGCTATATGACGGAAGTGAATTTTCGCCAGATCCCACCGCCGCGCTATCCCGAGGATGAACTGGCCAGCGAGCCGTGGTACAGCGTCTCGCCGGGGGATGTGTTCCCGGAGGAGTTCCGCCACTGGCTGTGTGCCGACCCGCGCATTGGGCCGCTGTTTGAGGAGATGCATGCCGACCTGCTGCGCGCCGACTACTGGCGCGAACTGCAGACGCGGATTAAAAACGGCCATGTGGAAGATGTCTACGCCTACCGGCGCAAGCAGCGTTTTAGCGTGCGCTATGGCGCCGACAGTAGGCCGGATAAGGCGTTTACGCCGCCATCCGGCAAGGTGCGCCGATCTGCCTGATGGCGCTACGCTTATCAGGCCTACTTAAAATGCCCCGGTGGGGCATTTTTTTATTTAACCCCGCCGTATGCCAGCGTCACTTCCTTCGCCGCTTTGATCACCAGCGCGCCCAGCTCGGTCACCCGGTCATCGGTCATGCGTGAGATGGGGCCGGAGATGGAGATTGCCGCGAACGGTTCGCGGTGTTCATCATAAATGCAGGCGGCGACGCAGCGGAGGCCGAGCGCGTGCTCCTCGTCATCGAACGAGTAGCCCCGCTTGCGGGTCTGCGCTAAATCTTCCTTCAGATGCAGCGGCGAGACCAGCGTGGCATGCGTATAGGCATGTAGCCCTTTACGGTGCAGGAGGCTGGTAACCTGCTCTTCGCTCAGCTGCGAGAGGAACGCCTTCCCGGCGCCGGAGGCGTGCATCGGCAGTTTTCCGCCGATCGGCGCCGACATCCGCATCAGCTGGGTGCACTGCACCTGGTCGATAATGATCGCCTGGTGGTCGCTCTGGTCAAGCACTGCCAGATTCACCGTTTCACCGGAATCTTCCATCAGCTGGCGCAGGATCGGGTGGACAATCGCCAGCAGATTGCGGCTTTGCAGAAAGCTGCTGCCGACCACGAAGGCATGCGCGCCGACGGCCCAGTGGCCCAGCTCGCCGACCTGGCGGACGAAACCCAGCTGTTGCATGGTGGTCAGCAGGCGGTGAGTGGTTGAGTTAGGCAGACCCGCTTGCTGCGCCAGCTCGGTCAGTGCGACGCTGCTGTGGGATTCGGCAATCCATTCGAGCAATTTCAGGCCGCGGGTCAGCGACTGAACCTGACCGCCAGCCTGCTGGGCGGTGGCAGCCGCGGGTTTTCTGCCGCGTTTCGCGGGAACGGGGGTAGTGGCCATCGCGGACTCCTTTTTCTGTATCGTGGAAATAATTTTCGTTTTATTTGGCAATAATGCAATCACAACCGGACTCATCGGAGGAGTGAAGCTGAACATGTCTCATATTGCCCGTTGTCGTCTTTTCCGCTCCGGTGGTTTATGCCAGTATGGTTTGTTGGCTATTTGGCCTGAGTTGAGCGTTGTCGGGAGCAAGTGTGAGCAGCAAAGTTGAGCAACTGCATCAGCAGTTAAAAGAACGTATTCTGGTTCTGGATGGGGGCATGGGCACCATGATCCAGGGCTATCGTCTGAGTGAGCAGGACTTTCGCGGTGAGCGCTTTGCTGACTGGCCGTGCGACCTGAAAGGCAACAACGACCTGCTGGTGCTCAGCAAGCCCGAGGTGATCCGCGAGATCCACGACGCCTACTTCGAGGCCGGCGCGGATATCATTGAGACCAACACCTTTAACTCGACAACCATCGCGATGGCGGATTACCAGATGGAATCCCTGTCGGCAGAGATCAACTTTGCGGCGGCGAAGCTGGCCCGCGCCAGCGCCGACGCCTGGACGGCCCGCACGCCGGAAAAACCGCGCTACGTCGCCGGCGTGCTTGGCCCAACTAACCGCACCGCCTCTATTTCGCCTGATGTGAACGATCCGGCGTTCCGTAATATTACCTTTGACCAGCTGGTGGCCGCCTATCGCGAATCCACCCGGGCGCTGGTGGAAGGTGGCGTGGATCTGATCCTGATTGAAACGGTATTTGATACCCTGAATGCCAAAGCGGCCATCTATGCGGTAAAAGAGGAGCTGGAGGCGCTGGGCGTTGACCTGCCGCTGATGATCTCCGGCACCATTACCGATGCCTCCGGCCGCACGCTTTCCGGGCAGACCACCGAAGCTTTCTATAACTCGCTGCGCCACGCCGAAGCCTTATCGTTTGGTCTGAACTGCGCCCTCGGGCCGGACGAACTGCGCCAGTACGTCCAGGAGCTGTCGCGCATCGCTGAATGCTACGTCACCGCGCACCCGAACGCCGGCCTGCCCAACGCCTTCGGCGAATACGATCTGGATGCCGATACCATGGCGGCGCAGATCCGCGAATGGGCGGAAGCCGGTTTCCTTAATATCGTCGGCGGCTGCTGCGGTACGACCCCGGAGCATATCGCCGCCATGAGCCGGGCGGTAGCGGGCCTGCCGCCGCGCCAGCTGCCGGAAATCGCGGTGGCCTGCCGCCTCGCCGGCCTGGAGCCGCTCAATATCGGCGATGACAGCCTGTTCGTTAACGTCGGCGAACGTACCAACGTTACCGGCTCGGCGAAATTTAAACGCTTAATCAAAGAAGAGAAGTACAGCGAAGCGCTGGACGTCGCGCGTCAGCAGGTGGAAAACGGCGCGCAGATTATCGATATCAACATGGACGAGGGGATGCTCGACGCAGAAGCGGCGATGGTGCGCTTCCTCAACCTGATTGCCGGCGAGCCGGACATTGCCCGCGTGCCGATCATGATCGACTCCTCCAAGTGGGAAGTTATTGAGAAAGGCCTGAAATGCATTCAGGGCAAAGGCATCGTTAACTCGATTTCGATGAAAGAGGGCGTCGAACCCTTTATCCACCATGCGAAACTGGTTCGCCGCTACGGCGCTGCGGTAGTGGTGATGGCCTTTGACGAAGTGGGCCAGGCTGATACCCGCGAACGTAAAATTGAGATTTGCCGTCGCGCCTACAAAATCCTCACCGAAGAGGTCGGCTTCCCGCCAGAAGATATTATCTTTGACCCGAATATCTTTGCGGTGGCGACCGGTATCGAAGAACACAATAACTATGCCCAGGACTTTATCGGCGCCTGCGAAGACATCAAACGCGAGCTGCCGCATGCGCTGATCTCCGGCGGGGTCTCCAACGTCTCCTTCTCCTTCCGCGGCAATGACCCGGTCCGTGAGGCGATCCACGCCGTATTCCTCTACTATGCGATCCGCAACGGCATGGATATGGGGATCGTCAACGCCGGTCAGCTGGCCATCTATGATGACCTGCCGGGCGAGCTGCGCGACGCGGTGGAGGACGTGATCCTCAACCGCCGCGATGACAGCACCGAAAGATTGCTCGAACTGGCGGAAAAATATCGCGGCAGTAAAGTTGACGATGGCGCCAATGCCCAGCAGGCGGAGTGGCGCAGCTGGGAGGTGAAAAAACGCCTCGAATATTCGCTGGTGAAGGGCATAACCGAATTTATCGAACAGGACACCGAAGAAGCGCGTCAGCAGGCTGCCCGCCCGATTGAGGTGATCGAAGGGCCGCTGATGGACGGCATGAACGTGGTCGGCGATCTGTTCGGCGAAGGCAAAATGTTCCTGCCGCAGGTGGTGAAATCCGCTCGCGTCATGAAACAGGCGGTGGCCTACCTTGAGCCGTTTATCGAAGCCAGTAAAGAACAGGGCTCCAGTAACGGCAAAATGGTGATTGCCACGGTAAAAGGCGACGTTCATGACATCGGCAAAAACATCGTCGGCGTGGTGCTGCAGTGCAATAACTACGAAATCATCGATCTTGGCGTGATGGTCCCGGCGGATAAAATTCTCAAAACCGCCAAAGAGGTGAACGCGGATCTCATCGGCCTTTCCGGGCTGATCACCCCGTCGCTCGACGAGATGGTTAACGTGGCGAAAGAGATGGAGCGTCAGGGCTTTACCATCCCGCTGCTTATTGGTGGCGCGACCACCTCGAAAGCGCATACGGCGGTGAAAATCGAGCAGAACTACAGCGGCCCGACCGTTTACGTACAGAACGCCTCGCGCACCGTCGGGGTGGTGGCTGCGCTGCTCTCGGATACGCAGCGCGATGAGTTTGTCGCCCGCACGCGCAAAGAGTATGAAACCGTGCGTATCCAGCATGGACGTAAAAAACCGCGCACCCCGCCGGTGACCCTGGCGGCCGCACGGGAAAACGATCTGGCCTTTGACTGGGAGAGCTATACGCCGCCGGTGGCCCATCGCCTGGGGATTCAGGAGGTGGAAGCCAGTATCGAGACGCTACGCAATTACATCGACTGGACGCCGTTCTTTATGACCTGGTCGCTGGCGGGTAAATATCCGCGCATTCTGGAAGATGAAGTGGTAGGGGAAGAGGCGCAGCGCCTGTTCAAAGACGCTAACGAGCTGCTGGATAAACTGAGCGCAGAGAAAACCCTCAACCCGCGCGGCGTGGTGGGCCTGTTCCCGGCCAACCGGGTGGGCGACGATATTGAAATCTATCGCGATGAAACCCGCACCCACGTGCTGACGGTGAGCCATCACCTGCGCCAGCAGACGGAGAAGGTCGGCTTCGCCAACTACTGCCTCGCCGACTTTGTGGCGCCGAAGCTGAGCGGCAAAGCGGACTACATTGGCGCCTTCGCCGTCACCGGCGGCCTGGAAGAGGACGCGCTGGCGGAGGCCTATGAAGCGCAGCATGACGACTATAACAAGATCATGATCAAGGCCATCGCCGATCGTCTGGCGGAAGCCTTCGCCGAGTATCTGCACGAGAAAGTGCGCAAGGTCTACTGGGGGTATGCGGCCAATGAGAACCTCAGCAATGAGGAACTTATTCGCGAGAATTACCAAGGGATCCGTCCGGCGCCGGGGTATCCGGCCTGTCCGGAGCACACTGAAAAAGGCACCATCTGGCAGTTGCTGGACGTCGAAGCCCATACCGGCATGAAGCTTACCGAATCGTTCGCCATGTGGCCGGGGGCATCGGTTTCCGGCTGGTATTTCAGCCATCCGGACAGCAAGTACTTCGCCGTGGCGCAGATCCAGCGCGACCAGGTCGAAGACTACGCGCGGCGTAAAGGGATGACCCCGGCGGAAGTCGAGCGCTGGTTAGCCCCTAATCTGGGCTATGATGCGGACTAGTCGTCATCTTTCCTTACAACTAACAAGGCGCTCTGTGAGCGCCTTGTCTCTTTATTGAGGTTAACCCCTTATACTGAGATAGGTTCCAGAACGTCGGAACACCTATAACGATAAGGAGAAGCTGATTCCGTGTTAACTCTGCTACACCTGTTGTCCGCGGTCGCTCTGCTGGTGTGGGGCACGCATATCGTGCGTACCGGGGTGATGCGCGTCTATGGCGCTCGCCTACGTACCGTTCTCAGTAGCAGCGTAGAGAAAAAGCCGCTCGCCTTCTGCGCGGGTCTTGGCGTGACTGCGCTGGTACAAAGCAGCAATGCCACCACCATGCTGGTGACCTCGTTTGTCGCCCAGGATTTAGTGGGCCTCACGCCGGCGCTGGTGATGGTGCTGGGCGCCGACGTCGGGACGGCGCTGATGGCGAGGGTACTGACCTTCGACCTGTCGTGGCTGTCGCCGTTGTTGATATTTATCGGGGTGATTTTCTTCCTCGGCCGCAAGCAGACCCGCGCCGGGCAGCTGGGGCGAGTGGGGATCGGCCTTGGGCTGATCCTGTTGGCCCTGGAGCTGATTGTGCAGGCCGTCCACCCCATTACCCAGGCCAACGGCGTGCAGGTGATTTTTGCCTCGCTGACCGGGGATATCATGCTGGATGCCTTGATTGGCGCTGTATTCGCGATCATTAGCTACTCCAGCCTGGCGGCGGTGCTGCTGACCGCGACGCTGACCGCGGCGGGAGCGATCTCTTTCCCGGTGGCGCTGTGCCTGGTGATTGGCGCCAACCTGGGATCGGGGCTGTTGGCGATGCTCAACAACAGCGCGGCGAACGCGGCGGCGCGCCGGGTGGCGCTGGGCAGCCTGCTGTTTAAGCTGGTGGGGAGCCTGATCATTCTGCCGTTCGTCCATCCGCTGGCCGCGGCGATGCACAAGCTGCCGTTGGCGGAGTCTGAGCTGGTTATCTACTTTCACGTCTTTTATAACCTGCTGCGCTGCATCGCGATGGTGCCCTTTGCCGGACCGATGGCGAAGCTGTGCCAGCGCATGATCCGCGATGAACCCGAGCTGGATAACCATCTCAAACCCAAGCATCTTGACCCGTCGGCGCTGGACACCCCGGCGCTGGCGCTAGCCAACGCCGCACGCGAGACGCTGCGCATTGGCGACGCGATGGAGCAAATGATGGAGAGCCTGCATAAGGTGATGCATGGCGAACCGCGTCAGGAGAAAGAACTGCGCCGCATGGCGGACGATATCAACGTCCTCTACACCGCCATTAAGCTCTATCTGGCGCGAATGCCAAAGGATGAGCTGGCGGAAGAAGAGTCCCGGCGCTGGGCGGAAATTATTGAGATGTCGTTAAACCTCGAGCAGGCCTCCGATATCGTCGAGCGGATGGGCAGCGAGATCGCCGATAAATCGCTGGCGGCGCGTCGCGCCTTCTCGGTGGAAGGGTTAAAGGAGCTGGACGCCCTGTACGATCTGCTGCTCAGCAATCTGCAGCTGGCGATGTCGGTCTTCTTCTCCAGCGATGTGCCGAGCGCTCGTCGCCTGCGGCGCAGCAAACACCGGTTCCGCATTCTTAACCGCCGCTACTCGCATGCGCACGTTGACCGTCTGCATCAGCAGAACGTGCAGAGTATCGAAACCAGTACGTTGCATCTGGCGCTGCTGGGGGATATGAAGCGCCTGAACAGCCTGTTCTGCTCGGTGGCTTACAGCGTGATGGAGCAACCGGATGAAGACGACGAACGGGATGACTACTGAGCCATTCCCCGGCGACGCTGTGCTAACCGGGGTTTTGCGTTTGGACGTCCCGTTGAGGCAGCCCGGATAAGGCGCAATGCGCCGCTATCCGGGAAACGTTAGCCACCCAGCCTCAGAAGCGGTGGCCCGCAGGCAGGGTTATCGCTTCTTCCCCCGCTTTGAACAACAGCGTCGGGTTCGGGCCACCGAGCGTCGCGTGACCATCGGTGACCTGGATCCAGTTTCCTTCCGGCAAACCAATCACCGTTAATTCCGGCGCCACGACCAGCAGTTCGCGGATACGCTGTTCGCGGGTTTCGCCCTGATGCCCGGTCGGCAACGCGTTGGTGAAGTGCGGGTTAATCTGTAGCGGGAACAGCCCCAGCGCATCAAATCCCTGCGGATCGACAATCGGCATATCGTTGGTGGTGCGAATGGTCGGGCAGGCGAGGTTTGAACCTGCGCTCCAGCCGATATACAGCGCCCCGCGTTTGACGACATCGACAATCGGCGCCAACAGACCGCGACTGCGGCACGCTTTCAACAGCTGGAAGGTGTTCCCGCCGCCAACGATCACCATCTCGGTGCTTTCAATGGCGGCGATAGGGTCGTCGACGCTGTGGATACCGGTTACGCTGACCGCCATGGGCGCCATAACCGCAGCCACTTTGGCCGTGTAATCATCCCAGGATTGCGTCACGCCAGCGAAGGGGATGAATACCGCCTTACGGCGCCCTTTGACCTGACCGGCAATCAGCGGCAGGGCGTGTTCCAGCCAGGCTTTCCCCGGCAGCGTGGAGTTACTGAGTAACAGCAGTTCCATCTTTTCTTCCTGTTTTAAAAATATTATTGAAGCAGAAATTCTAGCATCGCCCCCATACCGGCGCGCTGATATGGCGCATGATGTAGGTAAGCGGAATGCTGTTCACAAGCCCGACGAAGCTTCTGGATAATGAATCACACAATCCAGGTTTTTTCTCGCCCACAAGGTAGGGTATATTTCGCTTTTACAGGAGAATCTATGCTGCCCGACTCATCAACCCGATTAAACAAATACATCAGTGAAAGCGGCATCTGCTCGCGTCGCGAAGCGGACCGCTTTATTGAACAAGGCAACGTCTTTATCAATGGCAAGCGCGCCACGATTGGCGATCAGGTGAAGCCTGGCGACCTGGTCAAAGTTAACGGACGGTTGATTGAGCCGCGCGAAGCGGATGATCTGGTGCTGATTGCGCTGAATAAGCCGGTCGGCATTGTGAGCACCACAGAAGACGGCGAGCGCGACAACATTGTCGATTTCGTCAACCACAGCAAGCGTATCTTCCCTATCGGCCGTCTGGATAAAGACTCCCAGGGGCTGATTTTCCTCACCAATCATGGCGACCTGGTGAATAAGATCCTGCGTGCCGGCAACGACCATGAAAAAGAGTATCTGGTTACGGTCGATAAGCCGGTGACCGATGAGTTCATTCGCGGCATGGGCGCGGGGGTACCGATTCTCGGGACCGTGACCAAAAAATGTAAGGTAAAGAAAGAAGCGCCGTTCGTTTTCCGCATCACCCTTGTGCAGGGGTTAAACCGCCAGATCCGTCGCATGTGCGAGCACTTTGGCTATGAAGTGACGAAGCTTGAGCGTACGCGGATTATGAACGTCAGCCTGACGGGGATCCCGTTGGGTGAGTGGCGCGATCTGACCGATGACGAGCTGATCGACCTGTTCAAGCTGATTGAAAACTCCTCTTCCGAAGCGAAGCCGAAAGCGAAGCCGAAGGCCAAAGCGGCGACCCCCGGGATCAAGCGCCCGGTGGTGAAGGTGGAAAATAGCAACGATAAAGGCCGCCCGGCTGGCAACGGCAAACGTTTCACCCAGCCGGGACGTAAAAAGAAAGGGCGCTAACGCCTGCCGCGGGTCGGCGTATTCGCCGACCAGGAAAAGGTTGCTTCCTTATCCGTCTTATAAGCCTGCTGTTTTTTCACCTGGCGGGCTTTCTTCGCTTCCGCTTCGCGCTGCGCCATCAGCTTATCGATATATTCCTTTTTCACGCTGTTCGTTTCCGCATTGCTCAGCGGGCGGCCGTGCGCAATGCGCGCGCGGTCAAGCAGCGTTTTCAATTCGCGCTGTTCGCGCTCGGTCATCTCTTTTTGTGTAATTCGGGGGAGTGCCATGATGGTGCCCTCAGTCAGACCAGAGCACCCAGTGTACGGTAATCAGCGCAAAATAGAACTCATCCGGAAAGCGCCTCGCAGAATATTTCCCTCGTTCGTGACCCGTGAGGTGAACTGGCTTAGGGTAACGGCACGATCAACCTGTTATCGACGATAAATATCGGGCGAGTGGTGTATAAAATTTTATACAAGGATGTGGTATGCTCAATCAGCAACCAAGATTAAGGCGTATCGTCTGGATGGGCTCTTCCTTTGACGATCTGCGCCAGTTTCCTGAGGACGTCCGCAGAGATGCCGGATTTCAGCTTTATCGTTTACAGTCGGGTTTAGAGGCTGCGGACTGGAAAGCAATGCCTCAACTGGGGCGGGGGGTTGAAGAAATCCGCCTGCGCCAATTTTCCGGTGCATATCGGGTAATTTATCTGGCCCGTTTTGCAGAGGCGATATATGTCCTGCACTGTTTTAACAAAAAGACGCGACGGACCGCCGAACACGAAAAACAGATTGTCAGAAGCCGTTTGCGGGTTATACAGCAGGAACACAGGAGTCATAAATGAATCGTAAGAGTGTGGATGGTATCCGTCATGTGACCTCTGAAGAGAGCAATATATTCAGTGAACTGGGCTTTGATGATGCTGACGCAGAGCAGCTTCGCGGACAAGCGGAAAAAGAAGTTGAGCAGTTGATGGCGCTTAAACGACAGTTAATGCAGGAAATCGCTGAGTGGATAGATGAACATCAATTGAAGCAGGCCGATGCTGCCGCGAAGTTGAGCATTTCGCGCCCACGCATTTCAGATGTGGTCAATCAGAAAACCAGTAAGTTTACCCTGGATGCGTTAGTCATGATGTTAATGAAGTTAGGTAAACCAGTACGTTTGCAGATTGGATAACGCACACGCCCGGGCCTGCGCCCGGACGTGTCACGCTCAGCGCTTGCTGGCTTTTTTGGCGATGGGCTTCCCTGACCAGTATCCGGCCAGCAGCGAACCGGACAGGTTATGCCAGACGGAGAACAGGGCTCCCGGCAGCGCCGCCAGCGGGCCGAAGTAAATTTTACCCAGCGCGGCCGCCAGGCCGGAGTTCTGCATCCCTACCTCGATCGCCAGCGTACGGCAGGTGGATTCATCAAAACCAAACAGACGTCCGCCCCAGTAGCCGCCGAGCAGGCCAATGGTGTTATGCAGGATCACCGCGATAATCACCACCAGGCCAACGGACGCGATATGGGCCGCGGAACCTGCCACCACCGCGCTGATGATCGCCAGAATGCACACCATCGAGAAAGCGGGGAGGAACGGTTCCACCGCTTTCACCACCTTCGGCAGCAGATGATGGACAATCAGCCCCAGGGCGATGGGAATGACCACAATCTGCAGAATGCTCAGCAACATCCCCATGACGTCGACCTGAATGTGCGCGTCGACGTACAGACGGGTCAGCAGCGGCGTCGCGATGACGCCGACCAGGGTGGAGACCGAGGAGATAGTCACCGACAGCGCCACGTCCCCTTTGGCCAGAAAGATCATCACGTTGGAGGCCGTCCCGCTGGCGACGCTGCCCACCAGCACCATCCCGGCGGAGAGCTCCGGCGGCATATGAAACAGCAGCGCCAGCAGCCAGGCGGCGAGCGGCATCACCAGATAGTGCAGAAATATCCCTGCAGCGACCGGCGCCGGACGCGACAGGACGCGTTTGAAATCCGCCAGCTTTAGATGTACCCCCATACCGAACATAATCAGCATCAGCAGGGTGGTAACCCACGGGCCGATCGGGGTGAAAGTGGTGGGGGTGTAATAGGCCAGAACGGAGAGCAGCAGTGCCCATAACGGGAACAGCCGCGTCAGAGTTGCGAGCATGTTGTGTTCCTTGCGATACGCAAACCGGCCGCGCCGAACCGGTAGGGCGGCGAGCTGGTCAGCTGGTTGTGTTGATGTTGTTATAAAAAAGCCGGGTTCGAGCCCGGCTATAGGTATTGTTTATCGTGCTAAGGAATTTTATTCAAACAAATTATGATGCAACGTCTGCACCACCTTCTCCGCATCGGCGCCAGGGACCAGGAAGCAGAGGTTGTGGCTGGATGCGCCATAGCAGATCATGCGGATGTTAAACGGATCAAGGACGCCAAACACCTCTTTGCCGACGCCGCAGGCTTTCGACAGCTCGTTGCCGATCAGGGCAACCAGCGCCAGGTCTTCTTCCACTTCCACGCGACACAGCGAGGAGAGCTCGGTCAGCAGCGCCTGGGTCAACAGGGTATCGCCCGCAGAGGTTGAGCCAGTGGTGTCCATGGTCAGGGCCACGCTCACTTCGGAGGTGGTGATCAAATCGACGGAGATGTTATGGCGCGCCAGAATACCGAACACTTCGGCGAGGAAGCCGCGGGAGTGCAGCATATTCAGGCTATGTAGCGTCAGCAGCGTCTGGCGGCGACGCAGCGCCAGCGCGCGGAACAGCGGCGGGTTCTCGGTGGTTTTACACACCAGCGTACCGCCCGCTTTCGGTTCTTTACTGGAGCCGACAAATACCGGGATATCGCTGCGCACGGCAGGCAGCAGGGTCGCCGGGTGCAGCACTTTGGCGCCAAAGGTGGCCATTTCCGCCGCCTCTTCAAAGGCGATGACGTCGATGCGTTTCGCCGCTGGCGCGACGCGCGGGTCGGTCGTATAGATCCCGGGCACATCGGTCCAGATATCGACGCGGGTGGCATTCAGCGCTTCGCCGAGCAGAGCGGCGGTATAATCGCTGCCGCCGCGGCCGAGGGTGGTGGTGCGGCCCTTCGCTTCGCTGCCGATAAAGCCCTGCGTCACCACCAGGCCTTCCGCCAGACGCGGCGTCAGCTGCTGCTGGGTCAGTTCGGCGACAGCGGCGATATCCGGTTCGGCGCGGCCAAAGCGATCGTTAGTGCGCAGCACTTTACGGGCGTCAAACCATTGCGCCTGAATTCCGCGTTCACGCAGAATCTCCACAAACAGCAGGGTGGACATCAGTTCGCCATGGCTGACCAGTTCGTCAGTCAGCGCGCTAGAGGAGGCGAGCGCGGCGGCTTCTGCCAGCGTGGTGATATTTTCCAGCAGGCGCTCAATCTCTTCGCGGATCACGTTGGGATAGCGCAAACGCTCCAGAATATTGAACTGGATCTGGCGCAGAGCGTCCAGCTGGGAAAAACGTTCGGCGGGTTCCAGCCCTTCCGCTAAGGCCACCAGAATGTTGGTCACGCCGGCAGAGGCGGAGAGCACAACAATACGGGTATTGGCATCAAGCAGCGCCACATCAATGCTGCGGTTCATCGCGTCAAAATCAGCAACGCTGGTGCCGCCAAATTTGGCGACGACTAAATCTGTCATAACAACCTCGTGTCAGGGGGCCTGACTTATTAAAACGATTCCTGAACACCGATCCTGGCAGGGGCTGGATGCCGCCGGATCGCAACAAAATGTCTTAATAAGCCAGGCCAAATTATTCAGCCATGGCACAAGGGAAGAGCGATAAACAGGGTGGCGCAGAATGATAAACAACTACGATGTCACCCAGAAGTGCTCCACCTTGTAGACCCGACTCACCGCTCTGGGCGCTGAAGTGTTCGGGTATGAAACGCCCGACTGCGAACGTTTCTGGTGACAACCCAGGGGATTCAGCCCCTGTGGCCGGTGAGGAGCGTAACCAGACGCTCTTTCACCTCGGCGTTGCTCCCCCTCACGTATTTTCGCCGGACTGGTTCCTCCAATACGGTTACCTGGGCAACGCACCTCTTCTGGCAATTACCGACGTCTTTCACCTGGCCGGGGGAATAAGGACATTATATCCCCCGCGAATACCCTTTCGCTGTAGCGTGAAATGCGCGAGCAATAGATACTTACAATACGTAAGCACTGCGGATATATAAAGGCTTAACGCCAGCTATGTCAACGCTGCGGTTATGCGGATTTTTCATGCCCCTGCGGCTAACAGAAAAAAGCCTTATGATAGCTATACTAATGGGGCTTTTTACTCCGTTTTGACCCGATTCCTGACCGGCGTCAGGGACAAGTCACAAAAATCATCACAATTTTCCGTCACCGGCGCTACAATCGACCGAAGTCACAATCTCAAATCAGAAGAGTATTGCTAATGAAAAACATCAACCCAACGCAGACCTCTGCCTGGCAGGCATTACAGAAACACTTCGACGAAATGAAAGATGTCACTATCAGCGAGCTGTTCGCCAAAGATAGCGACCGTTTTTCTAAGTTTTCCGCGACGTTTGACGATCTGATGCTGGTGGACTTCTCCAAAAACCGCATCACCGAAGAGACGCTGGCTAAACTGCAGGATCTGGCGAAAGAGACCGACCTGGCGGGCGCCATCAAGTCGATGTTCTCCGGTGAAAAGATCAACCGCACCGAAGATCGCGCGGTACTCCACGTCGCGCTGCGCAACCGCAGCAACACGCCGATTGTGGTTGATGGCAAAGATGTGATGCCGGAAGTGAACGCTGTGCTGGAGAAGATGAAAACCTTCTCTGAAGCGATTATCTCCGGTAGCTGGAAAGGCTACACCGGCAAACCGATCACCGACGTGGTCAACATTGGTATTGGCGGTTCCGATCTCGGTCCGTTCATGGTCACCGAAGCGCTGCGCCCGTATAAAAACCACCTCAACATGCACTTTGTCTCCAACGTCGATGGCACCCACATTGCCGAAGTGCTGAAGAGCGTCAATCCGGAAACCACCCTGTTCCTGGTCGCGTCCAAAACCTTCACCACCCAGGAGACCATGACCAACGCCCACAGCGCGCGCGACTGGTTCCTGGCGACCGCGGGCGACGACAAGCACGTGGCTAAACACTTCGCGGCGCTCTCCACCAACGCGAAAGCGGTTGGCGAGTTCGGCATCGACACCGCCAACATGTTCGAATTCTGGGACTGGGTTGGCGGCCGTTACTCCCTGTGGTCGGCGATTGGCCTGTCCATCATTCTCTCCGTGGGCTTCGACAACTTCGTTGAGCTGCTGTCCGGCGCGCATGCGATGGATAAACACTTCTCCACCACCCCGGCGGAGAAAAACCTGCCGGTACTGCTGGCGCTGATCGGTATCTGGTACAACAACTTCTTCGGGGCAGAAACCGAAGCGATTCTGCCGTACGACCAGTACATGCACCGTTTTGCCGCCTACTTCCAGCAGGGCAACATGGAGTCCAATGGTAAGTATGTTGACCGTAATGGCCACGCCGTGGACTACCAGACGGGTCCGATCATCTGGGGCGAGCCGGGCACCAACGGTCAGCACGCGTTCTACCAGCTGATCCATCAGGGCACCAAAATGGTACCGTGCGATTTCATCGCCCCGGCTATCACCCACAACCCGCTCTCCGATCATCATCCGAAGCTGCTGTCCAACTTCTTCGCCCAGACCGAAGCCCTGGCCTTCGGTAAATCCCGTGAAGTGGTGGAGCAGGAATATCGCGATCAGGGTAAAGATCCGGCGACCCTGGAGCACGTGGTGCCGTTCAAAGTGTTCGAAGGCAACCGCCCGACTAACTCCATCCTGCTGCGTGAGATCACCCCGTTCAGCCTCGGGGCGCTGATTGCTCTGTACGAGCACAAAATCTTCACCCAGGGCGCGATCCTTAACATCTTCACTTTCGACCAGTGGGGCGTTGAGCTGGGCAAACAGCTGGCTAACCGCATCCTGCCGGAGCTGAAAGACGGCAGCGAAGTCAGCAGCCACGACAGCTCCACTAACGGTCTGATTAACCGTTATAAAGCCTGGCGCGCATAACGCTTGCGCCGTTAAGACGAAATGCCGACCTTATGGTCGGCATTTTTTTACAGCCTCCGCAGCAGGCGGGCTGGGTTTCCCGCCCACACGCCTTTCTCGGTGATGGACTTCGTCACCACGCTGCCCGCGCCAATCACCACGCCGTCGCAGA
The DNA here is from genome assembly GCF_018223875.1 of Klebsiella sp. 54. Classification (NCBI taxonomy): domain Bacteria; kingdom Pseudomonadati; phylum Pseudomonadota; class Gammaproteobacteria; order Enterobacterales; family Enterobacteriaceae; genus Klebsiella; species Klebsiella sp. 54. The sequence goes on along the minus strand of NZ_JAGRRA010000005.1, from coordinate 279,530 downwards.
TGCTGACGGCCAGAATCGTGGCGCCGCTACCGATCGACACGTCATCGCCAATCTCAATCCGCCCCCAGCTGGCGCGGTCGGCGTTTGGTTTGCCGTCGCGAAACAGGTCGTTGGCGAACATCACCCCGTGACCGATAAAACAGCGCCGGCCAATGGTGACGTACTCGCAGATAAAGGTATGCGACTGGATTTTACTCTCCGCGCCGATGCGGGTATTCCCCTGGATCTCAACGAACGGTCCAACGAAGACGTTATCACCCAGCGTGCAGTCGTACAGGTTGGCGGGCTGGTAAATAACGACATTTTTCCCACAGACGACGTTACGTACGCCGGTATCACGAAGCTCAGGCATAGTTCCTCTCATAGCGGTTTGGCCAGAATATGCAAGGTGCTTTGCTGGCTGGCGGAATGGAAAGTCGTGTCTCTGATGTGCTGCATCCCCTGGCGTTCGTAAAAACGGCGCGCGGCGGGATTCGCGGCGAGTACTTCCAGCCACAGCCAGCGTTCGCCGGCCGTTTTTGCTCGCGTCTCGATGGCGTGAAAAATCTGCTCGCCGTAGCGGTGGCCAGTCTCCCCCGGCATCAGGTAGAGCTTATGCAGCAGCGTACCCATCGTGCCATCTTCAGCCATTCGCTGCTGATAGCTATATTTAGCGAAACCAACGGGGGAAGCGGCTTCGGCGATGAGCCAATGATGGTTGGCATCGGTCAGACTCCGACGTAGCGCATCTTCGGCATATTCTTGCTTAAGAAATAACGCCAGTTCATCGGCATTGCGCCAGAGATGGGCGAAGTGGTGCTGGTAACTGGCATAACCCATCGCGCTCAGTTGTGGCGCGTCCTCGGGCAATGCCTTTCGGATAGTCAACATGCTGCGTTCCTCGGGTCGTTCAGTGGCTATAGTGCCTGTAATATGAACAACGTGGAACGACAAAAATCGGTGGGGAAGGGGCTGGAGGTTCTTCCTCCAGCCGGGGGGTTAACGGGCGAAAGCGATCGCTTCGATTTCGACGCCAGCGTCTTTCGGTAACCTGGCCACTTCCACGCAGGAGCGCGCCGGAAAGGCCGCCTGATGTTCGGTAAAGAAGGCCTCGTAGGCGGCATTGATGGCGGCAAAATCCGCCAGGTCTTTCACAAACACCGTGGTTTTGACGATCTGACCAACGCTGAGGCCGGCGGCTTCGACGATGGCTTTCACGTTCTCCAGCGACTGGCGCGCCTGTTCGGCAATGTCGTCGGGCATGGTGCCGTCCTGCGGATTAATGGGCAGCTGGCCGGAGGTGATGGTCATCGCGCCGAGATTGACGCCCTGAACGTACGGACCAATCGCGGCGGGCGCGTCAGCGGTAGTAATAATCATGGGGTTACCCTTCAAACAGTTACAGAAAATAATTCAACAGCACCAGTGAGCCGACGCCGCTGACCACCACCCACACCAGACCCAAACGGAAGCTGGCGAGCGTACAGATAATAGCGGCGATCACCTTCGGGTTTTTTAAGTCGAACTCCATGCTGGAATTCACGCTCAGGATCTGAATGGTGATGATGGCCGGCAGGACGGTGACCGGCACGAAGCGCAATGTTTTGGTCACCCGCTCAGACATCTGGATCTTGCCGGCCAGGCCGATAAACGAGAAACGAATAAGAAAAGTGACCGCGGCCATGCCCAGCGTCAGGGCGATAAAGTAGCTATTACTCATTTTCCAGCGCCTCCACTAACGGCATATCGGATTCGGTTGTTGCCCTCTGCTTGCGCTCTTCCGCCAGGTCGACGCACAGGCCGGCGAGGACGCCGAGCACGGAGGCGACGACGATACCCAGCGAGTAGGGCAGGACCACTAACAGCACGCCGGAAACGGCGGCCACTACCGCGGCGACGGTGCAGGCCTGGCTTTTAATTTGCGGCACCACGATGGCGATAAAGGCGGCGACCATGGCGAAATCGAGACCGTATTTTTCAATGTGGGGAAACGAGGCGCCGACCAGCGCGCCAAGAAAATCGGCCAGCACCCAAATCGCCCAGAAGGTGATCATCGCCGAGCCATAAAACAGATATTTTTCCTTTTTATTTCCTTCCATCTCTTTAACGGTGGTGGCATACACCTCGTCGGTGAGCGCATAGGACATAAAGCATTTTTTAAAGAATGAGGCTTCGCGCACGGTACCGGAAATAGAGGCGCTATACAGCACGTGGCGAAGATTAATAATTAATGTGGTGAAAATAATCACGCCGAGCGTGGCGCCGGTTTTTAACATATTCAGTGCCAGCATCTGCGCCGAGCCGGCAATCACAATCGCCGACCACGCGGTACTTTGCCAGACGCTCATTCCGGCGCTGACGCTTAACGCGCCAACAATGAACGAGAAAGGAAAGTCCCCGATGCACAGGGGCATAATGGCGCTGGCGCCGCGTAATATGACTTTTTTATTCATCGTAAAATACCTGTTGGTGCAGGCAATAAATCATTATTGCGTAGGGTACAAAAGGGCTGGTCTTATTTGCTGACCATAATGCGAATGATCTCTTTATCAGTTTGCGCCATAGGCTTAATCACGAGGCGGCACAGGTTATTAATCGACTGTTCGACGTCGGCGCAGACAATGCCGTCGTTGGCGCTGGCGCAGCGGTTTTGCATCGCCATCAATACAGATTTAAAGGCGCTGGAGACCACCGAGGACACCTTCATCGCGCAGCTGTTGGAGGCGCCATCACAAATCATGCCGGTAACATCGCTAATCATATTGATGATGGCGGTGTTGATGGTTTCGATATTGCGGGTAAACAGCCATGCCATACCGGCGGCGGCGCCCATGGCGGCGGTGGAGGCCGCGCACAGTGCGGACAGGCGGGTATAGCGCGAATGGATGGAAATGGCCGTCAGATGCGAGAGCGCCAGCGCGCGAGCGAGCGTCTCTTCATCGGCATTCAGATGCTCGGCGACGGTTACCACCGGCATGGTCGCCGCGATCCCCTGGTTGCCAGAGCCGAAGTTCGACATAGCCACCACCGGGGCGCCGCCCATACGCGCATCGGAAGCCGCGACGGTGTTGATAATGACCTCACTCATTAAGTCATTGCTTAACAAACCATTTTTAACGGCTTCAGAGAATGTTCCGTTAATATTCAACCCATACTTTTTCGATTTTCCTTCTGCAGCCAGTGCGCTATTGAGGCGGGCGGCTTCCAGAATAAACGTAATATTCTCAACCGGGGTGGAGATAATAAAGTCATACGCTTCCTGGAGAGAGAAAGTTGGCAGTTCGGCCTGTGCTGTGGCGCTATTTTCCCCGGCGTGTAATGGCTGCTGTTCGCCATTAATATATAACTCGACCACATTGGTATGCGTGCCTTTTACCACGACGCGACAGGTCTGGTCACCGGCGCTGAGGGTGAGATCGAGATGAATAAAGTCAGGCGTGTCCTGGACGTCAATATTAACGTGGCCGGCGTCCACCAGCGCTTGTGCCTGTTCCACATGCTGTGAAGTAATGCCTGCCAGGGTCTGTAATCCCTTATCGGCATCGCCGCCAAAGGCGCCGATGGCGGCGGCCAGCGCGACGCCATTCACTGTCGTGCCGGGAATCGTGACGCCCGTGGCGTTTTTATACAGGTTGGCAGAAATAAAACCGCTAATTTTTTCGCAGGGTATCGCTAAATGTTTCGCGGCGTAAGCGGTGGTAAATGAAATAGCAACGGGTTCAGTGCAACCTAATGCTGGTGCGACTTCTCGCTGTAGCCAGCGAATAAAAAGAGAGGATGTTTGGTCAGACATTATTATGATTCCTGGACGTAAGATGATGAGGAAATATGCTAAGGGAATCGGCAGAAAAAAACTTTCTCAAATAACCCTTTATTTATTAAGGTCTGGAGAAAAGTTTTATTTTTAGCTATATCTAAACATGCAGTCTTGTATGTAAATTAAGCTATTGATTAACAATGGTTGTATAAGCAAATTTTTATGCAAATCATGGGAATCAGTTATGTCGATCACACGCCGTTAAGGAGAGCATTTTTCTCTTTTGCCGAAATCCTGCCCTGAGGGCGCAAAAATTTAAAGCCCACGCTGTGAGGGGTAACTGTAGATCTGGATCACACTTTTGCGCTATACCGGACGCAGCAAGGACTGATTATGAGGTGTGAATATGTCGTCGGTTTATCGCCCACTGGTGAATTTTATCGCCACTGCGATGCAAACGGTTTTGAATCTTGGGCTGCTGTGCCTGGGGATTATCCTGATCGTCTTCCTCGGTAAAGAGACGCTGCATCTGGCCGATGTCCTCTTTACCCCGGAGCCGACCAGTAAGTACCGGCTGGTGGAAGGTTTGGTGGTCTACTTTCTCTACTTCGAGTTTATCGCGCTGATCGTCAAGTATTTTCAGTCGGGGTTCCATTTCCCGCTGCGCTATTTTGTCTATATCGGCATCACCGCGATTGTGCGTCTGATCATCATCGACCATGAGTCGCCGATGGCGGTACTTATTTATTCCGCCGCGATCCTGATCCTGGTGATTACGCTCTGGCTGTGTAACTCTAATCGCCTGAAACGCGAATAAAAAAAAGCGGCCTCCAGGGCCGCTGACCAACAGTCACAAATAGAATTTATGTAGGGTCCAGTTGAGGATAGCAGTGGCATTGGCCTTACTTTTTCAGCTGAGGGCGACGGCGACAATACCCGGTTGGGGTCGTGTATTGCGGCTAGACCGTCGGCCCTCCTCTGAAATTTGGGGCCGGTGTTACAAAAAACTTAACCTTTCACCCCGCCCGCCGTCAGGCCGTTCACCAGCCAGCGCTGCGCCAGCAGGAACACGACCGTAATCGGGATGGCGGAGAGTACCGCCGCGGCGGCAAAGTCGCCCCACAGATAGTTCTGCGGGTTGAGATACTGTTGCATACCTACCGCCAGGGTATAGCTGTTCACATCGCGCAGCAGCAGCGAGGCGACCGGCACTTCGGTGATAGCCGCGATGAACGACAGAATAAAGACCACCGCCAGAATCGGCACCGACAGCGGCAGCAGTACGAGGCGGAACGCCTGCCATGGGGTCGCGCCATCCAGCGCCGCCGCTTCTTCCAGCGAGCCATCGATGGTTTCGAAGTAGCCTTTGATGGTCCAGACGTGCAGGGCGATACCGCCCATGTAGGCAAAGATCACGCCGCCGTGGGTGTTGAGGCCGACGAACGGGATGTACTGGCCCAGGCGGTCAAACAACGCGTACAGCGCCACCAGCGACAGCACCGCCGGGAACATCTGGAAAATCAACATCCCTTTCAGCAGTGTCGCTTTCCCCGGGAAGCGCATACGGGCAAAAGCGTAGGCGCAGGTGGTGGAGAGGGCGACGATACCGATCGCGGTGATCCCGGCGACCTTAATCGAGTTCCACAGCCACAGAAGGACCGGGAACGGCGGCGGCGTGACGCGGCCATCCGCGTGTTCGACGCTGAAGCCTAACGCCAGACGCCAGTGCTCCCAGGAGATGGTATCCGGGATCAGGCTGCCGGTGGCGAAGTTACCCTCGCGCAGCGAGATGGCGATAACCATCAGCAGCGGAAACATAATCGCCGCGATAAAAATCAGTAGCAGGAGATGCGTGGTAAATAAACGTAGCTTCTGCGATTTGGGTTGGACCATAGCCATTGTAATTTTACTCCCCTTGACTTCGCACCAGGCTATTTTGCTTGCCATTTTGAACTCGGGCAGTGCTCAGAATCCTCACGTACTACGTGTACGCTCCGGTTCTTCCGCGCTGGCCGAGTCCAAACTGCCCGCGCCAATAACGCCTGGTTATTCCAATTAATCAAACTTCATGCGTGTGGCTTTCAGGTTCACAATCGCTAACGCGCCAACCAGCAGGAAGATAAGCGTTGCGATAGCCGCCGCCAGGCCGAAGTCCTGACCGCCGCCGCCTTCAAAGGCGATACGGTAGGTGTAGCTCACCAGCAGGTCGGTATAACCGGCCGGGGTGGTGGTGCCGAGACGGTCCGGACCGCCGTTGGTCAACAGTTGAATCAGGACGAAGTTGTTAAAGTTAAAGGCGAAGCTGGCGATCATCAGCGGCGTCAGCGGCTTAATCAGCAGCGGGAAGGTAATTTTAAAGAAGTTCTGGAACGGGCCGGCGCCATCCATTGCCGACGCTTCGTACAGATCGTCCGGAATCGCCTTCAGCAGCCCCATGCACAGGATCATCATGTACGGGTAGCCCAGCCAGGTGTTGACGATGATGATCATGGTGCGCGCGGTGGTCGGGTCGCTAAACCACGCCGGCTTAATGCCGAACAGCGTGCTGAGCATCATGTTGATTTCACCAAAGCTCTGGTTGAACAGACCTTTGAAAATCAGAATCGAAATAAATGACGGTACGGCATACGGCAGAATCAGCAGGACGCGGTAAATCGCTTTGCCTTTCAGTGCTTCCCACTGCACCAGGCAGGCAAGGATCATCCCCACCGCGACGGTCAGCACCACGGTCAGCACCGAGAACACCACCGTCCAGACGAAGATCGCGAAGAACGGTTTCTGGATGCCTTCATCGTGGAAGACGCGGGTAAAGTTGTCCCAGCCGATAGTCACGGTGTAGCCCGGGCTCAGCTTTTCTGTGCCCCAGCTACCGTCGGCGTTGATGGCCTGGTAGAAACCAACGTCGTTGTTCGGGCGGTATTTGACGTGGGTTTGATTGTTGGTCAGCACGCCGTTTTCGCCAAGCGTATACAGCGGTTGGGTGCCGGAGAACTGGCGCAGCGAGCTCATGATCACTTTGCTGTCGTCAGGCAGCACGGCGGTCAGCTGGTTCAGCGCGGTGCGGTTCTGGGTAATGACGCGCAGGTTGGCGCGCTCGCCTTCCGGCAGGGCGTCGGTTTCTTTTAACGCCAGCTTCTGCTCGCCGCCGAATTTAAAGGCGTCGGAAAGGTAGTTTTTACCGCTCTCACCGTCGGTCAGGGCCAGCTTCCACTCGTCGCCTGCCGGGATCAGCGTGAAGTTATAGGCTTTGCCGGCCTGGAAGGAGCGATCCATCAGCACCTGCTGCGCGCGCTCAAAGGTCAGCTGGTTGGTGCTGCTGTAGTTGGTGAACGCGATAGCGATAGTACAGATCAGCGGAAACAGGACAAACAGGCCCATGCCGGCGAGGCCGGGATAGACATAGCGCCAGGCATAAGCCTTGCGGTTAGCGAAAATATACAGGCCAACTGAGCTTAAAATCAGCGTCATGATGGCGAACAGGTACTCCCCCTGGGCGTACATCAAAACAACAAGGTAACCCACCAGCAGGCACAGTAAGCCAATCACAGACCATGTGAGTTGCGGACTTTGCCACCAGTGTTTCTTTTTAACGGCATCCATGGGGATCATCCTCTACAGCGGTGAAAGCTTATTTGTCAGGTGGCGCTTCGCTTACCTGACCTACGGTCCGAGCCGTAGTGGTAGGGCGGGTAAGCGCAAGCGCCACCCGCCGTTTTCTTACTTGGTGATACGGCTCTGGGCATCCTTCAGCGCAGCATCGACAGTCTGACGACCGCTGGCGGCGTTGATAACCGCGGTACGAACGGCATACCAGAAGGCAGACATCTGTGGGATGTTAGGCATGATTTCGCCTTTCTGGGCGTTCGCCATGGTGGCGGCGATGCGCGGATCTTTTTCCAGTTTTTCCTGGAAGGATTTCAGCGCCACGGCACCCAGCGGTTTGTCGTTGTTAACCGATTCCAGACCCTGATCGGTCATCAGGTAGTTTTCGAGGAACTCTTTCGCCAGCTCTTTATTCGGGCTGGCGGCGTTGATCCCCGCGCTCAGCACGCCAACGAACGGTTTCGATGGTTTGCCTTTAAAGGTCGGCAGCAGGGTCACGCCGTAGTTAACCTTGCTCTTATCGATGTTAGACCACGCCCACGGACCGTTGATGGTCATCGCGGTTTCACCTTTGTTGAAGGCCGCTTCCGCGATGGAGTAATCGGTATCGGCATTCATGTGCTTGTTCTTGATCAGGTCAACCAGGAAGGTCAGGCCCGCTTTCGCGCCTGCGCTGTCCACGCCGACGTCTTTCACATCGTACTTGCCGTTTTCAAACTTGAACGCGTATCCGCCGTCGGCAGCGATCAGCGGCCAGGTGAAGTACGGTTCCTGCAGGTTGAACATCAGCGCGCTCTTACCTTTCGCTTTCAGTTCTTTATCCAGCGCCGGGATCTCTTCCCAGGTCTTCGGCGGGTTCGGCACCAGGTCTTTGTTGTAAATCAGGGACAGCGCTTCCACCGCGATCGGGTAGGCGATCAGTTTGCCGTTATAGCGAACGGCATCCCAGGTGAACGGATAGAGTTTGTCCTGGAACGCTTTGTCCGGGGCGATTTCCGCCAGCAGGCCGGACTGCGCGTAGCCGCCGAAACGGTCATGCGCCCAGAAGATGATGTCCGGGCCGTCGCCGGTCGCCGCAACCTGCGGGAATTTCTCTTCCAGCTTATCCGGGTGTTCTACGGAAACTTTAATGCCGGTGTCTTTTTCAAACTTTTTACCCACTTCAGCGAGGCCGTTGTAGCCTTTGTCGCCGTTAATCCAGATAACCAGCTTACCTTCTTCAATTTTCGCGAGGGCAGAGGCGGAAAACATCATCGTGGTCAGTGCCGACAGCGCGAGGATGCGAGCGCCAGTTTTGATTTTCATATACCCGTCCTTTTTGGTGTTGTACTCGTGGATACACTTCGGTGGCTTAACGATGATGAGTTTCCTTTTTTAACAACCCCTTTCCATCCTCCCCAGGTCTACGCCCCACCCGCTGGTTGTGTGATCTCCATTGCAAAAACGGCCGTATTGCGTCCTGGAGCACAGAAAAAAGCGCCCAATTTTGTCGCCTCCATCACGAAATCACGCGCCGCCCGCCATCCCCCGCGGCGAGAGCCAATCTCTCATCCTCCCATCTCCTCCCCCATAAAAAAGCCGGGGGGTGGAGGATTTGCCCGGCTAATGAATGCCGCATAGTCGACCCATCTTGAATGTGACTGTTAGTGACAGGTTGTAACGAAGGGAGAAGGGCATGGCGAGCGTACAGCTGCGAAATGTAACGAAAGCCTGGGGTGACGTGGTGGTATCGAAAGATATCAATCTCGATATCCACGAAGGGGAATTCGTCGTGTTTGTCGGGCCATCGGGCTGCGGCAAATCTACCCTGCTGCGTATGATTGCCGGGTTAGAAACTATTACCAGCGGGGACCTGTTTATCGGGGACACCCGCATGAACGAGATCCCACCGGCAGAACGCGGCGTTGGGATGGTATTCCAGTCTTATGCGCTCTATCCCCACCTTTCCGTTGCGGAAAATATGTCGTTTGGCCTGAAGCTGGCCGGCGCGAAAAAAGATCTGATTAACCAGCGGGTGACCCAGGTTGCGGAAGTGCTGCAGCTGGCCCATCTGCTGGAGCGTAAACCGAAAGCCCTCTCCGGCGGTCAGCGCCAGCGCGTGGCGATTGGTCGTACCCTGGTGGCTGAGCCGAGCGTCTTCCTGCTGGATGAGCCGCTTTCCAACCTCGATGCCGCCCTGCGCGTCCAGATGCGTATTGAAATCTCCCGTCTGCATAAGCGACTGGGCCGCACCATGATCTATGTCACCCACGATCAGGTGGAAGCGATGACCCTCGCGGACAAGATCGTGGTCCTCGACGCTGGCCGGGTGGCGCAGGTCGGGAAACCGCTGGAACTCTATCACTATCCGGCTGACCGCTTCGTCGCCGGCTTTATCGGTTCACCGAAGATGAACTTCCTGCCGGTTAAAGTCACCGCGACGGCTATCGATCAGGTGCAGGTTGAACTGCCGAACCGTCAGCAAATCTGGCTGCCGGTGGACAGCGCCAACGTTCAGGCGGGCGCCAACATGTCCTTAGGTATCCGCCCGGAGCATTTACTGCCCAGCGATATCGCCGATGTGACCCTCGAAGGCGAGGTTCAGGTCGTCGAGCAGTTAGGTCACGAAACGCAAATTCATATCCAGATCCCCGCCATCCGTCAGAACCTGGTTTACCGCCAGAACGACGTGGTGTTGGTAGAAGAGGGAGCCACATTCGCCATCGGTTTGCCGCCAGAACGTTGCCATTTATTCCGTGAGGATGGCACCGCTTGTCGTCGGCTGCATAAAGAGCCGGGCGTGTAAGGCTTCCCATTAAAAAAAGGCGCGAACCCGGCTGGCGGTACACCGGCGAAGCGTGCAAAGAAAAGCAATGATCTCAGGAGATAGAATGATGATTACTCTGCGCAAACTTCCACTGGCGGTCGCCGTCGCGGCAGGCGTTATGTCTGCTCAGGCGCTGGCTGTCGATTTCCATGGCTACGCGCGTTCCGGCATTGGCTGGACCGGCAGCGGCGGCGAGCAACAGTGCTTCAAAGCGACCGGCGCTCAAAGTAAATACCGTCTTGGTAACGAATGTGAAACCTATGCGGAACTGAAGCTGGGCCAGGAGCTGTGGAAGGAAGGGGATAAGAGTTTTTATTTCGATACTAACGTTGCCTATTCCGTGAATCAGGAAGATGACTGGGAAAGCACCTCTCCGGCGTTCCGTGAAGCCAACATCCAGGGTAAAAACCTGATCGACTGGCTGCCGGGCTCCACGCTGTGGGCGGGTAAACGCTTCTATCAGCGTCATGACGTTCACATGATCGACTTCTACTACTGGGATATCTCCGGCCCGGGTGCAGGTCTGGAAAACGTTGACCTTGGCTTCGGTAAGCTCTCTCTGGCCGCTACTCGTAACTCAGAAAGCGGCGGCTCTTATACTTTCTCCAGCGATGACACCAAAAAATATGCTGCGAAAACTGCCAACGACGTCTTTGACATCCGTCTGGCGGGCCTGGAAACCAACCCAGGCGGCGTGCTGGAGTTAGGCGTCGATTACGGCCGTGCTAACCCGCAGGATGACTACCGTCTGGAAGACGGCGCGTCGAAAGACGGCTGGATGTGGACCGGTGAACATACTCAGTCCATCTGGGGCGGCTTCAACAAGTTTGTCGTTCAGTACGCCACTGACGCAATGACCTCCTGGAACAGCGGCCACTCTCAAGGGACCAGCATCGATAACAACGGCAGCATGATCCGCGTTCTGGATCACGGCGCGATGGACTTCAACGATGACTGGGGCCTGATGTACGTTGCGATGTACCAGGACGTGGATCTGGACAGCAAAAACGGCTCCACCTGGTACACCGTGGGTGTTCGTCCGATGTACAAATGGACGCCGATCATGAGCACCCAGCTGGAAATCGGTTACGACAACGTGAAATCCCAGCGTACCAGCGAAAACAACAACCAGTACAAAATTACTCTGGCTCAGCAATGGCAGGCAGGGAACAGCGTCTGGTCTCGTCCGGCTATCCGTATCTTCGCAACCTACGCGAAGTGGGATGAAAACTGGGGCTACAGCAACACCTCCGGTCTGCAGACGAAAGACAGCAGCGGAAGCGGCGCTTTCACCTCCAGCCGCGGTGACGACAGCGAAGTTACCTTCGGTGCCCAGATGGAAGTGTGGTGGTAATACCGTCCGCAGGACGGGTGTAACCTGGGAGGGGCATCGGCCCCTCCTGACTATTCAGGGTTAGCGCGCTATTGCCTGGCTACCGCTAAACCGATGCTATCCAAGGTGAGAAGAATGAAAATGAAGAAAACTCTCGTCGCTCTGTGTTTATCCGCAGGGATGTTGGCATGCGTGCCGGGGATGAGCCTTGCCGATGTTAACTTTGTACCCCAGAACACCAGCGCCGCGCCGTCTATTCCAGCCAGTGCGCTGCAGCAGCTGATCTGGACGCCTGCCGATCAATCGAAGACGCAGAGCGTAGATTTAACCACCGGCGGTCAACGCCTGGATGTACCGGGGATCGTCGGACCGGTCGCCGCCTGGAGCGTGCCGGCCAATATCGGTGAGCTGACCCTGACCCTCGACAGCGAGCTGAACAAACATAAGCAGATTTTTGCGCCGAACGTGCTGATTCTCGACCAGAACATGACGCCAGCGGCGTTCTTCCCCAGCAACTACTTCACCTATCAGCAGCCGGGCGTGATGACTGCCGATCGCCTGGGCGGCGTGATGCGCCTGACCCCGGCGCTGGGCCAGCAGAAGCTCTATGTGCTGGTATTTACCACTGAAAAAGATCTCCAGCAGACCACCACCCTGCTGGATCCGGCGAAAGCCTATGCCAAAGGCGCAGGCAATGCGGCGCCGGACATTCCGGATCCCATTGCCAAACATACCACCGATGGCGTGCTGAAGCTGAAAGTGAAAACCAACAGCACCTCCAGCGTGCTGGTGGGGCCGCTGTTCGGCTCCTCCGGCCCGGGCCCGGTCACCGTCGGTAACACCGCGGCGCCGGTAGCCGCGCCAGCCGCCGCAGCCGCTACGGCGCCGGCCGCTAAAAGCGAACCGATGCTCAGCGATACCGAAACCTACTTCAATAACGGTATTAAGCAGGCGGTGAAACAAGGTGACATCGACAAAGCCCTGAAATTGATGAACGAAGCTGAGCGCCTCGGCTCGAAATCCGCTCGTTCCACCTTTATCAGCAGTGTAAAAGGCAAGGGGTAATCGTCTCCCCACAATGCTGATGTTTAGGCACAGCCTTTAGGTGCATCCTCCGGGATGCACCTTTTTTTGCACGCGCGGCGGTCTGTTGCATGGCTGTTGCGTGAATGATCGTATATTGACGTTTGCCCGCCACCAACCGCCTATTCTGCGATACAATGCTTGCACGTTATGTACCGGAGAATCAGGCATGTCCCATCCTGCGCTTACGCGACTGCGTGCGCTGCGCTATTTTGCCGTTATGCCGCCCCTGGCGCCGCCTCTGAGTGACTGGCTGCTGCTGGAGGACTCAATGACCCAGCGTTTTGAGCAACAAGGAAAGCAGGTCACCGTCACCCTGGTTAACGAAGGGTATATCGGGCGTGAGGCGCTGGCTGACGAAGCGGCGCTGTTGCCCGACGAGCCGCGCTACTGGCTGCGGGAGATTATACTCAATGCCGACGGTGAGCCCTGGCTGGCCGGGCGCACGGTGGTGCCGGAGTCGACGTTGTGTGGGCCGGAGCTGGCGCTACAGCAGCTCGGGCAGACCCCGCTGGGGCGATACCTGTTCACGTCGTCGACGTTAACCCGCGATTTTATTGAAATTGGTCGCGATGCAGCGCTGTGGGGGCGTCGTTCCCGCCTGCGGCTGAGCGGCAAACCCCTGCTGCTGACCGAGCTGTTTTTGCCTGCGTCGCCGTTGTACTAAGAGGAAGAAAAAATGGAGTGGAGTCTGTCGCAGAATAAGCTGTTGGCGTTTCATCGCCTGATGCGCACTGACAAACCGATCGGCGCCTTGCTGCTGCTGTGGCCGACGCTGTGGGCGCTATGGGTGGCCTCGCCGGGCGTCCCGCCGCTGTGGATCCTGGCGGTGTTTGTCGCCGGCGTCTGGCTGATGCGCGCCGCCGGCTGCGTGGTGAATGACTATGCCGATCGAAAATTTGATGGTCACGTAAAGCGTACCGCCCGCCGTCCGCTGCCGAGCGGCGACGTCACCGAGAAAGAGGCGCGAACGCTGTTTATCGTTCTGGTGCTGCTCTCCTTCCTGCTGGTGCTTACCCTCAACACCATGACGATTTTGCTGTCGGTGGCGGCGCTGGCGCTGGCGTGGGTCTATCCGTTTATGAAGCGCTACACCCATCTGCCGCAGGTGGTGCTGGGGGCGGCCTTTGGCTGGTCGATCCCGATGGCCTTCTCGGCCGTCAGTGAATCGCTGCCGCTGAGCTGCTGGCTGATGTTCCTCGCCAACATTCTGTGGGCGGTGGCCTACGATACCCAGTATGCGATGGTGGATCGCGATGACGACGTCAAGATCGGCATTAAATCGACGGCGATCCTGTTCGGCGAAAACGATCGTCTGATTATCGGTATCCTGCAGGTGGCCGTGCTGGCGCTGATGGGCGCGGTGGGCTGGCTGAATGGGCTGGGCTGGGAATACTACTGGTCGCTGTTCGTGGCGGCGGGTCTGTTTGGCTGGCAGCAGAAGCTTATCTTCAATCGCGACCGCGATAACTGCTTTAAAGCGTTTATGAACAACAACTACGTCGGGCTGGTGCTGTTCCTCGGCCTGGCGATGAGCTACCTGTAAAACCCCTGTCCCCATCCCCCCGGTTTACCGGGGGGCGGTGAGAACGGCAAACGCCGCGTTACGCGTCGTCCTGCGTGACGCTTTCGATCGTCAGACGTACATCCGACGTAATCAAATCCGCCAGCATCCGGTAGACCTTCAGGGTCTCTTCCGGCTCGGCATCGCCCGTATCGCTGATATAGCCTTCATCGCGCAGGGTCAACACCAGGGTACTGAACACTGCTTTGTCGAAGAACTCCGGCGCGTTGATGCCATGCAGCACCGACAGGCGCTGCGCCACGGTACGGCTCTCTTTCTCCAGCGAGCTGCGGTTGATCGACGGGTTAGCGCTCAGCAGCCAGAAGGTGATGGCGTAGCGCTGCAGCGTCTCGCGGGCGCCTGCGGCCAACAGCTGCAGGGAGCGAGAGTGCGACGGGTTAAGGCTCATCACATCGCCATCGATGACGATCAGCTCCTGACGCAGCATCTCGGCAATCAGCGCATCCATTACTCCGGCCAGCTCCGCTTTCTCCCAGCGCAGGAACAGCTCGGCTTTGAGGAACGGGTAGAGCGTTTCCACATGGCGCAGCACTTCGGCGCGGCTGAGATGACGATGCTGAGTCACCAGGGCGGCTAACAGCGACGGCATCACCAGCATATGGGCGATGTTGTTGCGATAGTAGGTCATCAGCACCGCCTGCTCGCGCGGCAGAATGATGATGTCGCCAATGGTGTCCTTTTCAACTTCGAACTTATTCATCTGCAGTGCATGATCGATGAGCTCGCTGGCCGAAGCGGACGGCGCGGTGGCATCCGGCGAATAGGGCACATTGCGCAGCAGCGCGAGGTAACACTCCAGCTGCTGGGTGAGCTGCTCACGGGTCAGCGAACGCTGGCGGGAGGCCAGCAGCGCCGTACAGCACAGGTTCATGGCGTTGGCCGCGCCGGCGTTGTTGATGCGTACCATCAGGTCAGCGGCGATGTTATTCACCGTCGGCGTCAGCCAGGAGGGGCGGACCGCTTCGATTGGGTCAATTGCTTCCCGCCACTCTGGCACATGGTGGTTCAGGTAGGTCATCAGCGGCAGCGGTTCGCCGAAGTTAACGTAGCCCTGGCCAAGGTTGCGCAGCTTGCTTAAGCCGCGCAGCATCTGCGGCAGACTCTCTTTCTCTTTGGTGGCGCCGCGCAGCTCTTTGGCATAGGTCCCCACCTCCATCACGTGCTCGTAGCCGATATAGATCGGCACCAGAGTGATCGGCCGGGTGCCGCCGCGCAGCATCGCCTGGATGGTCATCGACAGCGTACCGGTCTTCGGATCGAGCAGACGGCCGGTACGGGAGCGGCCGCCTTCGACGAAATACTCCACGGAATAGCCGCGGCTGAACAGTTCACCAAGGTACTCGCGGAACACCGTGGAGTAGAGCTTGTTGCCCTTAAAGGTGCGGCGAATAAAGAACGCGCCGAGGCGGCGGAAGATTGGCCCGGCCGGCCAGAAGTTAAGGTTGATACCCGCCGCGATGTGCGGTGGCACCAGCCCCTGGTGATACAGGACGTAAGAGAGCAGCAGATAGTCCATGTGGCTGCGGTGGCAGGGGACATAGACAATCTCATGGCCGTCGTGCGCCAGCTGGCGTACGCGCTCGGCGTTATGCACGTTGATGCCCTGATACAGGCGGTTCCAGGTGAAGCCGAGAATGCGGTCGGTCAGGCGGATCATCTCGTAAGAGAAGTTCGCGGCAATCTCTTCCATCAGTGCAATCGCGTTCTGCTGGGCCTTCTCGTGGGAAATTTTCTTGCTGCGCGCTTCGTCTTCCACCGCACGGGCAATGGCCTTCGACGCCAGCAGCTTGTTAAACAGATCCTGGCGGGCCGGCAGACGCGGGCCGACGGCGGCCAGGCGCTGGCGGGCAAAATGCATCCGCGCGACGCGAGCCAGTTTCTGGGCGATGATCTTATCAGTACCGTGCTCATCGGCCATGCGACGCAGCGATACGGAAGGCGAGAAGCGCACGAAGCTGTCGCGGCCGAGCCAGGAGACGGCGAAAAATTTCTGAATGCCGTTAAGCATCCGCAGCGGCGGATTGACTTCCCCTTTCTCACGACCCGGCGAGCGGCCGAACATCACCGACACCGGCACCATTTGCACATCGAGATCCGGATGGTTGCGGTGCAGATCGAGGTAGTCGTGGAACAGCTTGATGGACTCTTCTTTTGGCGTGTAATAGGTGAATACGCGCGGCCCGCCGTGGATGAATACGTAGCGCGGCAGCAGGGCGCCGTCGATTTCCAGCGGTTCTAGCGGGTCAGGTAAATCATGCGCCAGGCATTGGGCGCGCAGCGTCAGCAGGTCCGCCTTGGAGTTATAGGGCAGGACGTACATGACCGGACGCGAGGTATCGAGTCCTAATTCCTGAGCAGGCTCTGCCGGAATAGACTTGCTTTTTACCAGCACCCGTAATGGTAAATTCAGTAATTTATAGTAAATTCGTTGCCAGCCGGACATAAACGATGTGAAGCCTCTGGTTAATCATGCAAATGCGCGGCAAGAATAACAGAAAGCGGGCAAAATTTCCGTTACCGCGCG
The DNA here is from genome assembly GCF_018223875.1 of Klebsiella sp. 54. NCBI lineage: Bacteria > Pseudomonadati > Pseudomonadota > Gammaproteobacteria > Enterobacterales > Enterobacteriaceae > Klebsiella > Klebsiella sp. 54. The sequence goes on along the minus strand of NZ_JAGRRA010000005.1, from coordinate 262,860 downwards.
GCAAACGCGTACACTCATCGACGTCATTTACATAAAAAAGGTTTTGTGATGGCCAATAATACCACCGGGTTAACCCGAATCATTAAGGCGGCAGGTTACTCCTGGAAAGGATTTCGCGCGGCGTGGATCAACGAGGCCGCGTTTCGTCAGGAAGGCGTCGCCGCCATTGTGGCCGTCGCAATAGCCTGCTGGCTGGACGTCGACGCCATCACCCGCGTATTGCTGATTGGCTCGGTCCTGCTAGTGATGATAGTCGAAATTCTCAACAGCGCGATTGAGGCGGTCGTGGACCGTATTGGCTCGGATTATCATGAGCTTTCAGGGCGCGCCAAAGACATGGGGTCGGCGGCTGTCCTGCTGGCGATTATCATCGCGCTGATCACCTGGGGAACGCTGCTGTGGAGCCATTATCACTAACGTTCTTCGCTAACCCTCGCAAAATATAAACAATCTGCCGATTTTTGTGTGCCATGTGGTTCCAAAATCACCGTTAGCTGTATATACTCACAGCATAACTGTATATACACCCAGGGGGCGGAATGAAAGCGTTAACGACCAGGCAGCAAGAGGTGTTTGATCTCATTCGGGATCATATCAGCCAGACGGGCATGCCGCCGACGCGTGCGGAGATTGCTCAGCGCTTGGGGTTCCGTTCCCCAAACGCGGCGGAAGAACACCTGAAAGCGCTGGCGCGTAAAGGCGCAATCGAGATCGTCTCCGGCGCCTCGCGCGGTATCCGCCTGCTGACGGAAGAAGAGCACGGCCTGCCGCTGATCGGCCGCGTCGCCGCCGGTGAGCCGCTGCTGGCGCAGCAGCATATTGAAGGCCACTATCAGGTCGACCCGTCGATGTTCAAGCCCAACGCCGATTTTCTGCTGCGCGTCAGCGGGATGTCGATGAAAGACATCGGTATTCTGGATGGCGATCTGCTGGCGGTCCACAAAACCCAGGATGTGCGCAATGGCCAGGTGGTGGTAGCGCGCATTGACGATGAAGTGACGGTCAAGCGCCTGAAAAAGCAGGGCAACGTCGTCGAACTGCTGCCGGAAAACAGCGAGTTTACCCCTATCGTTGTCGATCTGCGTCAGCAGAGTTTTACCATTGAGGGTCTGGCCGTTGGCGTGATCCGTAATGGAGAATGGCTGTAACGCCTGCCCCTGCGCAGCGTCATCTGATGCATGGCGCTGCGACGTTTGTCCTCAATCAGGTCCCTGAACATGCTGCTCAACGCTGCCGATAAAGCGCTGTGGCGCCTTGCACTCCCCATGATTTTCTCCAATATCACCGTCCCGCTGCTGGGGCTGGTGGATACCGCAGTGATCGGCCACCTTGACAGCCCGGTATACCTCGGCGGCGTCGCGGTTGGAGCAACGGCCACCAGTTTCCTGTTTATGCTGCTGCTGTTTCTGCGCATGAGCACCACCGGGCTGACCGCTCAGGCCTGGGGGGCCAAAGATCCGCTGCGACTGGCGCGGGCGCTGGTGCAGCCGCTGGTCCTGGCGCTGGGCGCCGGGGTGGTGATTATCCTGTTTCGCCTGCCGCTGATTAACCTCGCCCTGCATATCGTCGGCGGCAGCGAGGCGGTTCTCGAGCAGGCGAGACGGTTTCTCGAAATCCGCTGGCTCAGCGCGCCCGCCTCGCTGGCCAACCTGGTGCTGCTCGGCTGGCTGCTGGGGGTCCAGTACGCCCGGGCGCCGGTGATTTTGCTGGTGGTCGGTAATCTGTTGAATATTGTGCTCGACCTGTGGCTGGTGATGGGCCTGCGGATGAACGTCCAGGGGGCGGCGCTGGCCACGGTCACCGCGGAGTACGCGACCCTGATTATCGGCCTGATGATGGCGAAGCGGGTGCTGACGCTGCGCGGCGTGTCGCTGGCGATGCTGAAAAACGCCTGGCGCGGAGACATGCGCCGTCTGCTGGCGTTGAATCGCGACATCATGCTGCGCTCCCTCCTGCTGCAGCTGTGCTTTGGCGCGCTGACCGTCTTCGGCGCCCGGCTGGGCAGCGATATCGTGGCGGTCAACGCCGTACTGATGACCATGCTGACTTTTACCGCCTACGCGCTGGATGGCTTTGCCTATGCCGTGGAGGCCCACTCCGGCCAGGCCTACGGCGCGCGCGACGGCAGCCAGCTGCTGGAGGTGTGGCGGGCGGCCTGCCGGCAGTCCGGTATGGTGGCGCTGGCGTTTGCCCTGGTTTACAGCCTGGCGGGGGGGCACATCATCGCGCTGTTAACCTCGCTGCCTTCCCTGCAGCAGCTGGCCGATCGCTATCTGATCTGGCAGACGATCCTGCCGGTGGTCGGGGTCTGGTGCTATCTGCTGGACGGCATGTTTATCGGCGCGACGCGCGGCGCGGAGATGCGGAACAGCATGGCGGTCGCCGCGGCCGGCTTCGCCGTGACGCTGCTTACGGTCCCGGTGCTCGGCAATCACGGCCTGTGGCTGGCGCTGGCCGTGTTTCTCGCCCTGCGCGGCCTGTCGCTGGCGCTGATCTGGCGCCGCCACTGGCGACGCGGCACCTGGTTTAGCTAGTTATTGCCGTTCATAACGGCTATCCATGAATTCCCGCGGTTGCGCGCCGCTTACCGGGGCAACTCAGTAGCCCGGCTCAGCGTAGCGCAAGCCGGGGAAATCTCCTCAGCCTTATCCATCGGTATGGTGGTTAAAAATTCCGAATAACGAATCGGCGCCAGCATTCTCATCTATAGTTAATACCATGTCCGGCACAAAACGGGCTGTAAACCCACCGAATGATGAGGACGTTATCATGAATAAAGACGAAATCGGCGGTAACTGGAAACAGTTGAAAGGTAAAGCCAAGGAACAGTGGGGCAAACTTACCGATGATGATATGACCGTAATCGAAGGGAAGCGCGACCAGCTGGTCGGCAAAATTCAGGAGCGTTACGGCTATGCGAAAGATGAGGCTGAGAAAGAAGTCTCAGACTGGGAGCATAAGAACGACTATCGCTGGTAGCGTTCCTTGATCCGAAGAAAGAAGCATTTGTGTTAGTGCCTGTCTGAATGGCGCAGGGACGCGCCGTTAACCCTTTTTCCCGCTGCGGCTGCCGCTCAGCGGGCTTTCTTTTTGAGCTGAATAGTATGATCGTGGTGGCAGTGTCCCGGCGTGCTGCAGGCTTCTACTTCCACGCAGCTCGCGCAGAGGCCGTGGGCTTCAATCACGTTGTGGCGCAGGGCGAAGCCCATTCTGGCCGCCAGCGTATGCATGATATCTTCCACCCCTTCAGCCGCCTCTTCCTTCACCACGCCGCAGCGGTCGCAGATAAACATGGCCGAGCTGTGGGTCGGCTGGTCAAAAAGATGACACAGCACATAGCTGTTGGTCGATTCCACCTTGTGGACAAAACCCTGCTCGAGTAAGAACTCCAGCGCGCGGTAGACCGTCGGCGGCTTCGCCTGCGGCTCTTTCTCGCGCAGCAGATCCAGCAGGTCGTAGGCGCTGATTGCCCCTTGCTGCAGGCTCATCAGGCGCAACACTTCCAGACGCTGTGGGGTCAGGCGTACGCCGCGTTGCGCACACAGCTTTTCAGCATGCGCTAACATCTCTTGCGAAGGGGTCTTATCCATGAGCATCCTCAGGTTGCGTGAAATTGAATCTGTTACTTTATCACGTTCCGCGGAAAACGCCGAGACCCGACGGGTGATGCGGGTCATACTTCAGATTGTCGGTGCCTGCGCCAGTTCCGGGGGCTGGCCGCTGACGCTCGTGGAGGCTGCGCCTTAGCCGGCCGCTAAAACCGTCATGCCCGATTTAATCGCAACACGCCTGACCCAGGTATGCTATATCTGAAGTGTCTCATTTTCGGGAGAAAACGATGAAACGACCTGATTGCATTCGCCACTGGCGCGAACTGGAAGGGCCCGACGATGCCACTTATCCCGACAGCCCGGAGCGTTTTTCCATTGGCGCGCCGCTGGGGCGCGGTTTACGCCTCAACCGGCTGGGGATCCACCACGAGAGACTGCCGCCCGGGCGGCGCACCTCTTACCCGCACGCGGAGAGCGATGAGGAAGAGTTCATCTATGTGCTGGAGGGCTATCCGGAAGTGTGGATAAACGGCTATCTCTGGAAACTGGAGCCGGGGGACAGCGTGGGTTTTCCCGCTGGTACCGGCATCTGCCACACTTTTCTCAATAACACCGAGCAGGAGGTTCGTCTGTTGGTGGTGGGTGAGGCCAACAAAAAGTACAACCGAATTTACTACCCGCTCAATCCTGGCTATGCCGCGACGCGCCAGGATCGCTGGGTTGACCATCCGCCGCAGTTCTTTGGCCCACATGACGGCAAACCGCGGATAAAGTAATCGACACCGGGAAGGGGCGAAGCGCGGCGCACTACGCGCCTGTGATTTATCTTTATGCTATAGTAGCGCCCCTTTTTACCCGGATGCTTATTTATTCGCCATGATGCCTGAATCAACGTCACCTGTTTTCCCTGCTCATCGCTTCTCCATCGCGCCGATGCTCGACTGGACTGACCGACATTGCCGCTACTTCCTGCGGCTGCTGTCGCGGCATACGCTGCTGTATACCGAAATGGTGACCACCGGGGCGATTATTCATGGCAAAGGCGACTACCTGGCGTATAGCGAAGAAGAGCACCCGGTCGCTCTGCAGCTCGGCGGCAGCGACCCGCAGGCCCTGGCGCAGTGCGCGAAGCTGGCCGAGGCGCGCGGCTATGACGAGATCAATCTCAACGTCGGCTGCCCCTCCGATCGCGTGCAGAACGGGATGTTTGGCGCCTGCCTGATGGGTAACGCGCCGCTGGTGGCCGACTGTATCAAAGCGATGCGCGATGTGGTGTCGATCCCGGTCACGGTGAAGACCCGTATCGGCATCGACGACCAGGATAGCTATGAATTCCTCTGTGATTTCATTGAGACGGTCTCCGGCAAGGGCGAATGTGAGATGTTTATTATTCACGCCCGCAAAGCCTGGCTCTCCGGTCTGAGCCCGAAAGAGAACCGCGAGATCCCGCCGCTGGATTACCCCCGCGTCTGGCAGCTGAAGCGTGACTTCCCCCACCTGACGATGGCGATTAACGGCGGTATCAAATCGCTGGATGAAGCCAGAATGCAGCTTGAGCATATGGATGGGGTGATGGTCGGGCGTGAGGCCTATCAGAATCCGGGTATTCTGGCTTCGGTCGACCGGGAGATTTTCGGCGTCGCCGGCGCGGATGCCGATCCGGTGGCCGTCGTGCGGGCCATGTACCCGTATATTGAGCGCGAGCTCAGCAAGGGCACCTATCTGGGCCATATCACCCGTCATATGCTGGGACTGTTTCAGGGTATCCCAGGCGCCCGCCAGTGGCGTCGCTACCTGAGCGAAAATGCGCATAAAGCCGGCGCCGACATTGCGGTGCTGGAGCAGGCCCTGAAGCTGGTGGCCGATAAGCGTTAGTTTCTCACCAAAACCTGGTGAAATTGACCACGCCTCGCGCGCCAGCACGGGGCGTTTTCTATTAAATTCAGATGGTTATTGTTGGCATGTTTTTTGTAATACCTGCAGAGCGACATATTAATGACTGTGGGGAGAGAGCCATGCTGGAACTGTTATTTGTCATCGGATTTTTTGTCATGCTGCTGGTCACCGGCGTATCGCTGTTGGGGATTATCGCCGCCATCGTGGTGGCTACGGCGCTGATGTTCGTCGGCGGTTTGTTTGCTTTAATGATCAAATTGCTGCCGTGGCTGCTGTTGGCGGTGGTGGTGGTGTGGGTTATTCGGGCGCTGAAAACCCCGGAGGGAAACGCTTTTCGCGACAATAACCGTTGGCGTTACTAAGGTATTGAGGGGTGTGTCACAACCTGAACAATTTTGCACAGAACCGCGTAGGCATCGCTACGCAAATCTGTCACTATTAGCGCGTTAACGAATTCATCGCGCTGTACCCTACATACAGCCGAACTAAAAAAAAGTAAGGGCTTCCCAGGTGGAAGCCCTAAACTTTTGTCCGCTTACGGCAGCAGCAGACTCGACCCCTGTGTCACCCGGCTCTCCAGAACTTCATGCGCCTGTCGCGCTTCGGTCAGCGGATAGGTCTGACTCTCGGGCACGTCCACTTTGATTACTCCACTGGCGATCAGCGAAAACAGCTCACTGCAGGCTTCAGCCAGCTCTTCCCGGTTGGTGATATAGCCCTGCAGCGATGGGCGGGTGACGTACAGAGAACCTTTCTGATTCAGGATCCCCAGATTAACGCCGGTCACCGGGCCGGAGGAGTTGCCAAAGCTGACCATCAGGCCGCGGCGCTGCAGACAGTCCAGAGAGGCTTCCCAGGTATCTTTCCCTACCGAGTCATAGACTACGGCGACTTTCTTACCGTCGGTGAGCGCTTTGAGCCGCTCCGCGATAGGTTCTTCGCGATAGTTAATCACCTGCCAGGCGCCCGCCGCTTTGGCGCGCTGCGCCTTCTGCGCGCTGCCGACGGTGCCGATAAGTTTCGCCCCCAGCGCTTTCGCCCACTGACAGGCAATCAGCCCCACGCCGCCGGCGGCGGCATGAAACAGGAACATCTCATCAGGCTTAATTTCGTAAGTTTTACGCAACAGATACCAGACCGTTAATCCTTTGAGGAACGACGCGGCGGCCTGTTCGAAAGAGATGGCGTCCGGCAGGACCGCCGCTTTATCGGCCAGCACATTGTGCACCGTGCTGTAGGCGCCGAGCGCCGACTGGGCGTACACCACCCGATCGCCTGCCTTAATGTGCGTCACCCCATGGCCGACTTTACTGACGATGCCGGCCGCCTCGGTGCCCAGACCGCTCGGCAGCGACGGCGGCGGATAGAGGCCGCTGCGAACATAGGTGTCGATATAATTGATACCGATAGCTTTGTTTTCGACCTGAATTTCATGCTCCGCAGGATCGCGAGGGGTAAACTCAACCGCCTGAAGCACCTCCGGCCCCCCGTGTTTTGAAAATTCGATGCGTGTTGCCATGTTCGCTCCTGTGTTGTTCTGAGATTATCCAGTAAGCTTAACAGCCTGCGGCGGCAGCGACGGATTTTCTTACCCGCCTCAGGCCAGCCACGCTTAATGGGTTCTTTAGCGGCAATGGCTTTCTCGCTATACTGTCACGCTCTTTTCCGTATCGGTGAAATGTTAGGCTATGGCAGGAAATAAACCCTTCAACAAACCACAGACAGAAACCCGCGAACGCGATCCGCAGCTCGCCGGGCTGAAAGTCCCGCCGCACTCGATTGAAGCGGAGCAGTCGGTGTTGGGCGGTTTAATGCTGGATAACGAGCGCTGGGACGACGTTGCCGAACGCGTCGTTGCCGACGACTTTTATACCCGTCCGCATCGTCATATTTTTACCGAGATGGCGCGCCTGCAGGAGTCGGGCAGCCCGATTGACCTGATCACCCTTGCGGAGTCGCTGGAGCGTCAGGGACAGCTGGACAGCGTCGGCGGCTTTGCCTATCTGGCGGAACTGTCCAAAAATACCCCCAGCGCGGCGAACATCAGCGCCTATGCCGACATCGTGCGCGAACGCGCGGTCGTGCGCGAGATGATCTCGGTGGCCAATGAGATCGCCGAGGCCGGCTTCGACCCGCAGGGGCGAACCAGCGAAGATCTGCTCGATCTCGCCGAGTCCCGCGTCTTTAAAATCGCTGAAAGCCGGGCCAATAAAGACGAAGGGCCGAAAAACATCGCCGATGTCCTCGACGCCACCGTCGCCCGTATCGAACAGCTGTTCCAGCAGCCGCATGACGGCGTTACCGGGGTCAACACCGGCTACGACGACCTCAACAAAAAGACCGCCGGCCTGCAGCCGTCGGATCTGATTATCGTCGCCGCCCGTCCGTCGATGGGTAAAACGACCTTCGCGATGAACCTCGTGGAAAACGCAGCGATGCTGCAGGACAAACCGGTACTCATCTTCAGTCTCGAGATGCCCTCCGAGCAGATCATGATGCGTTCTCTGGCCTCGCTGTCGCGCGTCGATCAGACCCGCATTCGTACCGGTCAGCTGGACGATGAAGACTGGGCGCGGATCTCCGGCACCATGGGCATTCTGCTGGAAAAACGTAACATCTATATCGATGACTCCTCCGGCCTGACGCCGACGGAAGTGCGTTCCCGCGCGCGGCGTATCGCCCGCGAGCATGGCGGCATCGGGCTGATTATGATCGACTACCTGCAGCTGATGCGCGTGCCGTCGCTCTCTGACAACCGTACCCTGGAGATCGCCGAAATCTCCCGCTCGCTGAAGGCGCTGGCCAAAGAGCTACAGGTGCCGGTGGTGGCGCTGTCGCAGCTGAACCGCTCACTGGAACAACGTGCCGATAAACGTCCGGTCAACTCCGACCTGCGTGAGTCCGGCTCTATCGAACAGGATGCCGACTTAATCATGTTCATTTACCGTGATGAGGTCTATCACGAGAACAGCGATCTTAAGGGCATCGCGGAAATTATCATTGGTAAACAACGTAACGGCCCGATCGGCACCGTGCGACTGACCTTCAACGGTCAGTGGTCGCGTTTCGATAATTATGCCGGTCCTCAGTATGATGATGAGTAACCCTTCCTCCTTCTTTTATTAAGGAATTCAAATGCAAGCGGCAACTGTAGTTATCAACCGCCGCGCTCTGCGACACAACCTGCAACGTCTGCGTGAACTGGCGCCTGCCAGCAAACTGGTTGCGGTGGTGAAAGCGAACGCCTACGGACACGGTCTTCTTGAGACCGCGCGAACGCTGACCGACGCCGACGCTTTTGGCGTCGCCCGCCTGGAAGAGGCGCTGCGCCTGCGAGCGGGGGGGATCGCGCAGCCGATCCTCCTGCTGGAAGGCTTTTTTGCGGCGGAAGACCTGGCGGTGATCGCCGCTCAGCGTCTGCATACCGCGGTGCATAGCCCCGAACAGCTGGCGGCCCTGGAGCAAGCCGATCTCCCCGAGCCGGTGACCGTGTGGATGAAGCTGGATACCGGCATGCATCGCTTAGGGGTGCGCCCGGAGGAAGCCGAGGCGTTTTATCAGCGTCTGAGCCAGTGCAAAAACGTCCGCCAGCCGGTTAACGTGGTGAGCCACTTCGCCCGCGCCGATGAGCCGACCTGCGGCGCCACCGAACGCCAGCTGGATATCTTCACCACCTTTACCGAAGGCAAGCCGGGATTGCGCTCTATCGCCGCTTCGGGCGGTATCCTGCTGTGGCCGCAGTCGCATTATGACTGGGTGCGTCCGGGCATTATCCTGTATGGCGTGTCGCCGCTGGACGATCGCTCCACCGGGAAAGATTTTGGCTGTCAGCCGGTGATGACCCTGACGTCCAGCCTGATTGCCGTGCGCGAGCATAAAGCAGGGGAGCCCGTCGGCTACGGCGGCACCTGGGTCAGCGAACGCGACACGCGTCTCGGCGTGGTCGCGATGGGCTATGGCGACGGTTATCCGCGCGCCGCGCCGTCGGGCACCCCGGTGCTGGTCAATGGCCGCGAAGTGCCGATTGTCGGCCGGGTGGCGATGGATATGATCTGCGTTGACCTCGGCCCGCAGGCCCAGGATAAAGCCGGCGACGCGGTGGTGCTGTGGGGAGAGGGACTCCCGGTAGAGCGCATCGCCGAGATCACGAAAGTGAGTGCTTACGAACTTATTACGCGACTGACCTCCCGCGTCGCCATGAAATACCTCGACTAAGCCTTGTTCGTACCGGATAGCTCAGACACTTATCCGGTACGCTATCGGTATAGCCGCGGACAAAAAAGCGGTTTATACCGCTGCGCGGTCACTTTCCCCTCAACATCCTCTCGACCTGCCGTCATATCCGGTTTATTGTGTAAGAACCTGCCCCATGTAAACCTGGAGATACATCGCGTGTTTCAAAAAGTTGACGCCTACGCCGGCGACCCTATTCTTTCTCTGATGGAACGCTTCAAAGAAGACCCGCGAAGCGACAAAGTCAACCTGAGTATCGGGCTGTATTACAACGATGACGGCATTATCCCGCAGCTGCAGGCGGTGGCGGAAGCGGAAGCGCGCCTGAACGCCGAGCCGCACGGCGCCTCGCTGTATCTGCCGATGGAAGGGCTGAGCGGCTACCGCCAGGCAATTGCGCCGCTGCTGTTTGGCGCGGAGCATAGCGCGCTTAAGCAAAACCGCATCGCCTCCATTCAGACGGTCGGCGGTTCGGGCGCGCTGAAGGTCGGGGCCGACTTCCTCAAACGCTACTTTCCTGAGTCTCATGTCTGGGTCAGCGACCCGACCTGGGAAAACCACATTGCCATATTTGAAGGGGCTGGCTTCGAAGTAAGTACTTACCCCTGGTTTGATAAAGCCACCAACGGCGTGCGCTTTGAAGCGCTGCTGGCGACGCTGCAAACGCTGCCGGCGCGCGACATTGTGCTGCTGCACCCCTGCTGCCACAACCCGACCGGCGCCGACCTGACGCCGGAACAGTGGGATCGTGTGGTGGAGATCCTGAAAGCGCGTCAGCTGATCCCGTTCCTCGACATCGCCTACCAGGGCTTTGGCGCAGGGCTGGAAGAGGATGCCTACGCCATTCGCGCCATCGCCAGCGCCGGGATGCCGATGCTGGTCAGCAACTCGTTCTCCAAAATTTTCTCCCTGTACGGGGAGCGCGTCGGCGGCCTGTCGGTGGTCTGTGAAGACAGTGAAACCGCAGGCCGCGTGCTTGGCCAACTGAAGGCCACCGTGCGCCGCAACTACTCCAGCCCGCCGAGCTTTGGCGCGCAGGTGGTGGCGACGGTGCTGAACGATGCCGGGCTGAAATCCACCTGGCAGGCGGAAGTGGACGCCATGCGCGCGCATATCCTGACTATGCGTCAGGCGCTGGTCGACGCGCTGCAGCAGGTTGCCCCGGGCAGCGATGTGGATTACCTGCTCAAGCAGCGCGGGATGTTCAGCTACACCGGCTTCAGTGCGGCGCAGGTGGATCGCCTGCGCGACGAGTTTGGCGTCTACCTGATTGCCAGCGGACGCATGTGCGTGGCGGGGTTAAACTCACGTAATGTTCAGCAGGTCGCGAAAGCCTTTGCCGCGGTAATGTAAGCCGCTCTCCAGCAGGTTGTCTCTGCCGGTCAACGGGCAGGGGCAACCCCCTCTGATTGTGATCATCCTCTTTTTCTATGACATCTACGCGAAAAAGGCTTTTCATCCCTGTCGCCTGCGGGTAAGGTCGGGGCGTTACTAAGCATGCACATTATTGAAAACAATAATGATTGATAGATTTAGGGATAAATATGCGCAAACTTACTCTCGCCCTTGCGGCGGCTTCTCTCCTGTTCACGCTGAACAGCGCCGTAGTAGCGCGCGCCTCCACGCCACAGCCGCTGTGGGTCGGCACCAACGTGGCCCAGTTGGCCGAGCAGGCGCCGATCCACTGGGTTTCGGTGGCGCAAATTGAGAACAGCCTGCTGGGGCGTCCGCCGATGGCCGTCGGCTTTGATATCGATGACACCGTTCTCTTCTCCAGTCCTGGTTTCTGGCGCGGGCAAAAAACCTTCTCTCCCGGCAGTGAGGATTACCTGAAAAACCCGCAGTTCTGGGAAAAAATGAACAACGGCTGGGACGAATTCAGCATGCCAAAAGAGGTGGCGCGCCAGCTGATTGCCATGCATGTGAAGCGTGGCGACAGCATCTGGTTCGTCACCGGCCGCAGCCAGACCAAAACAGAAACCGTTTCTAAAACCCTGCAGGATGATTTTCTTATCCCCGCCGCCAATATGAACCCGGTGATTTTCGCTGGCGATAAGCCGGGTCAGAATACCAAGACCCAGTGGCTGCAGACGAAGCAGATAAAGGTTTTCTATGGCGACTCGGATAACGATATTACCGCCGCCCGCGAGGCGGGCGCCCGCGGGATCCGCGTGCTGCGTGCCGCCAACTCCTCCTATAAGCCGCTGCCGATGGCCGGCGCGCTGGGCGAAGAAGTGATCGTCAATTCCGAATACTGACAGGCGTCAGAACGTGATAAACGGCAGCGGTGACGCTGCCGTTTTTTTATGCAAAATCCGTGGTGGAAGGTTTTACCTTTTCACGTATTGCTGCACACTTAGAGGGATTCATTCGCAAAAAGGAGTCGATGATGTGGTATCAGCAAACCCTGACGCTTGGGCCTAAATCCCGTGGTTTTCATCTGGTCACCGACGAAATCCTCGGCCAGATCCGCGGGCTGTCCGGGGTGAAGGTCGGCCTGCTACACCTCCTGCTCCAGCATACTTCCGCTTCCCTGACGCTCAACGAAAACTGCGATCCCACCGTCCGGTATGACATGGAGCAGTATTTTCTTAACGCCGTGCCGGACAATGCGCCGTACGAACATGATTATGAAGGCCCTGACGATATGCCGTCGCACATCAAATCATCGATGCTTGGCGTGTCGCTGATGCTGCCGGTTGAGGACGGACGCGTCAGGCTGGGGACCTGGCAGGGCATCTGGCTGGGGGAGCATCGGATACACGGCGGTTCGCGGCACATCGTTGCGACGCTCATGGGGGAATAAAAGATGACAATTTCGGAGTTATTGCAGTACTGCATGGCGAAGCCGGGAGCAGAGCAGAGCGTCCACAGCGACTGGGAAGCCACGCAGATTAAGGTCTCGGACGTGCTGTTTGCCATGGTGAAGGAGGTCGAAGACCAGCGGCCGGCGGTTGCGCTGAAGGCGAGCCCGGAGCTGGCGGAGCTGTTACGGCAGCAGCATCGCGACGTCCGGCCCAGCCAGCATCTCAATAAAGCGCACTGGAGCACCGTCTTTCTGGATGGCTCGCTGCCGGATTCGCAAATCTACTATCTGGTCGATGCGTCTTATCAGCAGGCGGTGAAAATGCTGCCGGAGCCGGTCCGGCAGCAGCTTTCTCGCTAATTATTTTAGCATCGGCTTCAGGAAGCGCGCGGTGTGCGAGGCTTCGCACTCGGCGACGGTTTCCGGGGTACCGGAAACCAGAATTTCGCCGCCGCCGCTGCCGCCTTCCGGGCCGAGATCGACAATCCAGTCGGCCGTTTTTATCACGTCGAGATTGTGCTCAATCACCACGATGGTATTGCCCTGATCGCGCAGCTGGTGCAGCACTTCCAGCAGCTGCTGGATATCGGCGAAGTGCAGACCGGTGGTCGGCTCATCGAGGATATACAGCGTCTGGCCGGTACCGCGCTTGGACAGCTCGCGCGCCAGCTTGACGCGCTGCGCCTCGCCGCCGGACAGGGTCGTCGCCGACTGGCCGAGACGGATATAGGTCAGACCCACGTCCATCAGGGTTTGCAGTTTACGCGCCAGCGCCGGTACGGCATCAAAGAACTCGCGCGCTTCTTCGATAGTCATATCCAGCACTTCGTGGATGGTTTTGCCTTTGTACTTAATCTCCAGCGTTTCGCGGTTATAGCGCTTACCTTTGCACTGGTCGCACGGTACGTAGATATCCGGCAGGAAGTGCATTTCGACCTTGATCACCCCGTCGCCCTGGCAGGCTTCGCAGCGACCGCCGCGGACGTTAAAACTGAAACGGCCCGGCGTATAGCCGCGGGAACGTGATTCCGGCACCCCGGCGAACAGCTCGCGCACCGGCGTAAACACCCCGGTATAGGTCGCGGGGTTGGAGCGCGGCGTGCGGCCGATCGGGCTCTGGTCGATATCGATGACTTTATCGAAGTGCTCCAGCCCCTGAATATCGCGATACGGCGCCGGTTCGGCGATGGTCGCGCCGTTAAGCTGACGCTGGGCAATGGGGAACAGGGTGTCGTTGATCAGCGTGGATTTACCCGAGCCGGAGACGCCGGTGATGCAGGTAAACAGGCCCACCGGCAGGGTCAGCGTCACGTCTTTCAGGTTGTTGCCGCGCGCGCCGGTTAGCTTGAGGACTTTCTCCGGATCGGCGGGCACGCGCTGCTTCGGCACTTCAATTTTGCGCTTACCGCTCATGAACTGGCCGGTCAGGGATTCCGGTACCGCCATAATGGCCTCCAGCGGCCCTTCCGCCACCACCTGGCCGCCGTGGACCCCGGCCCCGGGGCCGATATCGATCACATGGTCGGCGGCGCGAATGGCGTCTTCGTCATGCTCAACCACGATCACCGTGTTGCCTAAATTACGCAGGTGGATCAGGGTCCCGAGCAGGCGCTCGTTATCGCGCTGGTGCAGGCCGATGGAGGGCTCATCCAGGACGTACATCACGCCAACCAGTCCGGCGCCAATCTGGCTCGCCAGACGGATACGCTGGGCCTCGCCGCCGGAGAGCGTTTCCGCCGAGCGGGAGAGCGTCAGGTAGTTGAGGCCGACGTTGACGAGGAACTTCAGGCGATCGCCAATCTCTTTCAGCACTTTTTCGGCGATTTTTGCCCGCTGGCCGGAGAGCTTCAGATTGTTAAAGAAGTCCATCGCGTGGCCGATGCTCATATCGGAAATGGTCGGCAGCGGGGTGTTTTCCACAAACACGTGGCGCGCCTCACGGCGCAGACGCGTACCGTCGCAGCTGGCGCACGGGCGATTGCTGATGAACTTCGCCAGCTCTTCGCGCACCGCGCTGGATTCCGTCTCTTTGTAGCGGCGCTCCATGTTATGCAGCACGCCTTCGAACGGATGGCGGCGCACCGAGGTGTCGCCGCGGTCGTTCATGTATTTGAATTCAATATTCTCTTTACCGGAACCGTACAGGACCACTTTCTGCACGCTGGCGCTGAGGGTGCCCCACGGCGCTTCAACGTCAAACTTATAGTGCTCCGCCAGCGACTTCAGCATCTGGAAGTAGTAGAAGTTACGCCGATCCCAGCCGCGGATGGCGCCGCCCGCCAGCGACAGCTCCGGATTTTGCACCACGCGATCGGGGTCGAAATATTGCTGCACGCCGAGACCGTCGCAGGTCGGGCAGGCACCCGCCGGGTTGTTGAAGGAGAACAGGCGCGGCTCCAGCTCGCGCATGCTGTAGCCGCAGATCGGGCAGGCGAAGTTGGCGGAAAACAGCAGCTCTTCCGCTTTCTCATCATCCATATTGGCCACGATGGCGGTACCGCCGGAGAGCTCCAGCGCGGTTTCAAACGACTCGGCCAGACGTTGCGCCAGATCGTCGCGGACCTTGAAGCGGTCGATGACCACCTCGATGGTGTGTTTCTTCTGCAGCTCCAGCTTCGGCGGATCCGAGAGATCGCAGACTTCGCCGTCGATCCGTGCGCGGATATAGCCCTGGCTGGCGAGGTTTTCCAGGGTTTTGGTGTGCTCGCCTTTACGCTCTTTAATAATGGGCGCCAGCAGCATCAGACGCAGGCCTTCCGGCTGGGCGAGGACGTTATCGACCATCTGGCTGACGGTCTGCGCCGCCAGCGGCACGTCGTGGTCCGGACAGCGCGGCTCGCCGACGCGGGCGTACAGCAGACGCAGGTAGTCGTGAATTTCGGTAATAGTACCCACCGTCGAGCGGGGGTTGTGAGAGGTTGATTTCTGTTCGATGGAAATCGCCGGCGACAGCCCTTCGATATGGTCGACGTCCGGCTTCTCCATCAGCGACAGGAACTGTCGCGCATAGGCGGAGAGCGATTCGACGTAGCGACGCTGGCCTTCGGCATACAGGGTGTCGAAAGCCAGTGAAGATTTGCCAGACCCGGAAAGCCCGGTGACGACAATGAGTTTGTCGCGCGGGATAACGAGGTTGATGTTTTTGAGATTATGGGTGCGGGCGCCCCGAACTTCGATCTTATCCATTCACCTTTCCCGGTAGGTAGATACACGGATTGCCTGGTTTGCTTGAAGGACAAACGGCAGAAACGGCTAATTATGACACAATTTAACCTGAATGAATATACAGTATCGGAATGCAAATTCAGGTCGAGTGTGCAACAATGTCGTAGCCGGGTACTATCTCTGGAATCAGCCTCGCAGCTATTAAAATGCTACGTGGAAATGGTACACTCGCGCGTTTACACTATTAAGAAACGTATTCAGGAGACACGAACATGGCCAGCAGAGGCGTAAACAAGGTGATTCTCGTCGGTAATCTGGGGCAGGACCCGGAAGTACGCTACATGCCAAGTGGCGGCGCAGTCGCCAACTTCACGCTGGCAACTTCCGAATCCTGGCGTGACAAGCAGACCGGCGAAATGAAAGAGCAGACTGAATGGCACCGCGTTGTGCTGTTCGGCAAACTGGCTGAAGTCGCTGGTGAGTATCTGCGTAAAGGCTCTCAGGTGTACATTGAAGGCCAACTGCGTACCCGCAAGTGGACCGATCAATCCGGTCAGGACAAATACACCACTGAAGTGGTGGTAAACGTTGGCGGCACCATGCAGATGCTGGGCGGCCGTCAGGGCGGCGGCGCACCGGCAGGCGGCGGACAGCAGCAGGGCGGTTGGGGTCAGCCTCAACAGCCGCAGGGCGGCAACCAGTTCAGCGGCGGCGCGCAGTCCCGTCCGCAGCAGCAGGCTCCGGCAGCGCCTTCCAACGAACCGCCGATGGACTTCGACGACGATATCCCGTTCTAAGGCCTGCCTTAAACGCGATATCCGCGTAGTTAACACAGAAAGCCCCGGTTTCGCCGGGGCTTTTTTTATGATTATTTCACCACCGCCTCAGAAGTGGTTTTGACCGCTGGCCGCAAGCGCTTCAGGCCGTGGGCACCTGAGCGGTCGCGGGCATCGCCACGCTGGGCTGCGGTTTGGCTGGCGGCGCCACCGGCTCCTGCCGCGGCGCCGCCGTCGCTTTCTGTTTGCGGGCCATGTCATCGACGATCAGCCGATAGGCGATGTAATACTTATAGATATTGCTGACGTAGGTCACCGTTTCCGCGCCGATTTTTTCTGCCGCCAGATTTTCGACGTTACCGAACCAGACGTTTGGATCAAACCCGCGCTGTTTGGTCATGGTGCGCAGGCGGGCGATACGCGCCGGACCGGCGTTGTAGGAGGCAAAGGCAAATAGCGCTTTATCCAGCCGGGTCATGGGCTCATCAGCATAGTAACGATCTATCATCCAGCGCATATATTTCACGCCAGCATGAATATTGGGATCCAGCTGTTTAATATCGCCCACCTTCAGCTCTTTTCCGGTGCGGGGCATCACCTGCATCACTCCGACGGCGCCAACGTGGCTTCGAACCGACTGGTTCAGCCGCGACTCCTGGTATCCCTGGGCCGCCATCAGCAGCCAGTCGACATCATAGCGATCGCCATATTTACGGAAGACGTCCACCATGGCGAGGAACTTGCGCCGTTCCTTACTCGCTGCGGCATTTTTAACATATTGGGCATTTTTCAGGTAACGCAGCATCAGGGTATTACCCAGCGTGGTGCCCTGACGATTCTTTTTCACGAAGTTGTTCAGCAGCGCCAGCAGCTGCGGGCTGTCCTGGCGTACCGCCCACGCAATGTTGCCGCCGTCGCGCAGCACCACGTTGTCATGGACCTGGATTTTCGGAAATACCTGTTTCCAGAAAACCGCTTTATGCTGATCGACGACGATCAACGGCACCAGCCCGGCGTTGAGCATTTCCAGCAGATCTTCATCCTCCAGCGCTTCCGGCGCCGCTTCCAGGGTAACCGGCGGTCGTGACTCGCTGGCAAATCGGGCGTTCAGCGCTTGCAGACTTTCGTAATAGCTGGAGGAGCGGCGAACAAAGACCGTTTGACCGGAGAGCTGCTCCAGACTGTCGACCTTCGGCGATGCCGGGCCGGAGATCAGTAATTCTTTCACGTTGCTGTAGAGCGGTTGGGCGAAATCGACCTGGGCTTCCCGCGAGGGCGTGATAGTCAGGTTGGCGGCGGCGATATCCCCTTTACCTTCATTAAGCGCGGTAAAGAGATTATCCCGACTGACCGGCACAAAAACGATGTGCAGCTTCAGGTGGCGCTGTTTTAGCTTTTTATCTTTCGCCAGCTGTTTATTCAGATCGTTTTCCAGCGCGATAAAAATGTCGTGCGTTGCCCCGCGCTGGGTGCCTTTATCAATAAAAAAGAAGGTCTTGCTGTAGGTGGTTAATACCCGGATGGTGCGCCGATCGAGCATGCCAGGCAGATCGCCTTTCCACGGCTGCAGCATATCGTCGATATGGATCGACAGCGTGTTGTCTTCGGTTGCCACCGGCGGCGCGATTTCCGCCTCCGCCGCCGGCAGAAAAGGGGCGAATAACAGCGTCGCGAGGCAGGTAAGCCAGGCGATAAACAGGCGTGATAGCGAATTGGCGTTCATGGAGGAGCACTCCGCAGGGGGATGTGTTTATTTTAGCAGAACGGCCGCCGTTAGCTGGGTAGGACATGGGGGAAAAGGTGTAACGATACCGACAAAGAGTCTTTCGCAAATAGTATTACTTACTATTAATGTGCTTTTGTCTTTAATTTAACTATGGAGATAATATGATAAAAATATGTTTTTTTAATGATGAATAGAAAGTGATGATTTTATTTTTACTTTATTCTCTTCCGTTTGTTTTTTGGTAACCAGCTGATTGGTAAATGTTATTTTATTTTTCTCTGATATTGATTATTATCATCTTGATAATGAATCTCATTTTTATTACCGTAACACGGCACATTACTCTAATGACACGCTGTCTGGATTACGCTATCAAAGAATAGCGCGCAGCGCTTTTTCTCTAATGATGAAACAGGGCACTTAATTTTATTATGCCTCACGCTGTCTTCTTATTCCCATTAATGCCGGGAAGGCGCTGGCCTGCGCCAAAATCTGGCGAGGCGCTGAGGCAAGTATTTTATCCCATTGTTTTTTCAATTGGGGAAGGCGTTATGCCCGACAGCAACAGAAAACAGGGCATATTCTATGAAATACACGTCTCTCTTCCCGCTGGGGATCGCCATTCCTCTGTTTGCCTGTAGCGTGCCGCTGCAGGCGACAGAGAGCGTTATCGAACCATCGACGTCTGACGAGAGCACCCCCACTGCTGAAAATCACGAGGAAACGATGGTGGTGACTGCCGCCAGGCAGAACCTGCAGGCGCCGGGCGTGTCGACCATTACTGCGGACGAGATTCGCAAACATCCCCCCGCCCGCGATGTGTCGGAGTTAATTCGCACGCAACCCGGAGTCAATCTGACCGGTAACTCCACCAGCGGTCAGCGAGGCAACAACCGGCAAATTGATATCCGTGGGATGGGACCAGAGAACACTCTGGTGCTGGTCGATGGAAAACCGGTCACCAGCCGTAACTCGGTGCGGTATGGCTGGCGCGGCGATCGTGATTCCCGTGGCGATACCAACTGGGTGCCGGCAGAGATGATCGATCATATCGATGTGATCCGCGGCCCGGCGGCGGCGCGCTATGGTAATGGCGCGATGGGCGGGGTCGTCAACATCGTGACCAAACCGACCACGCCTGAATGGCATGGGTCGTGGAATACCTATATGAATGCTCCGCAGCATCGTAAAGAAGGGTCGACGAAACGTACCAACTTTAGCCTCAATGGTCCGCTGTCAGACAGTGTCAGCTTCAATCTCTGGGGTAATCTGAGTAAAACCCAGGCCGATGCTCAGGACATTAACGCCGGGCATGAAGCCGAGCGTACAGGCTCCTACGCGGGCTCTTATCCTGCCGGACGTGAAGGGGTGGTGAACAAAGATATTCACAGTAAGCTGCGCTGGGAGTTCGCCCCGATGCAGGCCCTGGAGTTTGAGGCCGGCTACAGCCGACAGGGCAACCTCTATGCCGGCGACACACAAAACACCAATACCAGTACGCTGGTGAAGAGCATGTACGGGAAAGAGACTAACCGTCTCTACCGGCAAACTTATGGCGTGACATGGACCGGCGGCTGGGATAATGGCGTGACCAGCAACAGCTATGCTCAGTACGAACACACCCGCAACTCGCGAATGAATGAAGGGCTGGCGGGGGGGACGGAAGGGATCTTCTCCAGTAGCGAGTTTTCAGATATCGATCTGGCCGATGTTCTGCTACATAGCGAAGTGAATATTCCGTTTACGCTGGGGGTCGATCAGAATCTGACGCTGGGGACAGAATGGAATCAGCAGCGGATGAAAGATGGCGTATCGACAACCCAGGCGCTCTCTTACGGAACTATCGATGGCGTATCGGCTACTGGTCGTAGCCCGTACTCCAGCGCCGAGATCTTCTCGCTGTTTACCGAAGATAATATGGCGCTAACGGACAGCACCATGCTGACACCCGCTCTGCGCTTCGACCACCACAGCATCGTCGGCAATAACTGGAGCCCCTCGCTGAACCTGTCCCAGGAGCTGACGGACGACTGGACGCTGAAGCTGGGCATTGCCCGCGCTTACAAGGCGCCTAACCTCTACCAGTTGAACCCGAACTATATTCTCTACAGCAACGGTCAAGGCTGTTACGCCAGTAGTTCCGCCTGCTATCTGATGGGGAATAGCGACCTGAAAGCGGAGACCAGCGTTAATAAAGAGATTGGTCTTGAGTATAAGCATGAGGGCTATCAGGCGGGAATCACCTGGTTCCGTAACGACTATCACAACAAGATTGAGTCAGGGTACGCGGCGGTGGGCACTGCCAGCAACGGCACCACCAATATCTATCAGTGGGAAAACGTACCAAAGGCGTTAGTGGAAGGCCTGGAAGGAACGTTGAATCTTCCGATGGGGGAGACGGTTAACTGGAGCAATAACCTGACATGGATGCTGCAGAGCAAGAATAAGACGACAGGCGACCGACTGTCAGTGATCCCGCAGTTTACCCTGAACTCGACTTTGAGCTGGCAGGTCCGTGAAGATCTCTCTCTGCAGAGCACCTTTACCTGGTATGGCCGACAGAAACCAAAACGCTTTAATTATAAGGGCGAGGCGGTCAGCGGCAGCGAATTAAACGAAGTCAGCCCATACAGTATTGTCGGTCTCAGTGCGACCTGGGATGTGAACAAAAACCTGAGCTTCACCAGCGGGATAGATAACCTGTTTGATATCCGCCACTATCGGGCAGGGAATGCGCAAACGACCGGCAACGCGACGACGGGAGCTTATCTGTATGGCGCGGGTGCCGAGACCTATAACGAATCGGGGCGGACCTTCTTTGTGAGCGTAAATACTCACTTCTGATGGTGCTGGTGAGAATGAAACCGGGTGCAGCGCGGCCCGGTTTTTTTATTTCAGATGAGAGCGGTGGAGACAATTATAAATGGTGACAAAATCTTCACGCCCTCTACATTATTAGCTCAAAATATCCTTTTATACTGATTTCCGTCGCGCAAGGTCGTTGATCCCGACCGGGCTCGATAATAGCATCCTGCTATTTCCCTTCTGCGATACCCCCTGTCCCCCTTCCATTCCCAACCGCAGCGATGCGGAGGAGGGGGACCTTCCTTATTTTTGCCGGGTGACCTGATGACGATATTGAGTGGGGGTGAGCGCATGATATTTTTTGAAGGTACGATTAAACGCACTGAGATCGTCATAACCAACCATAATACAAATATCGACAATACGGTAACCAGGCGTCGTCAGCAATAAACGGCGACAGAGCGACATGCGCTGCTGGCGGATATATTCCATCGGCGATCGATCAAAATAATGACGGAAGAGCCGAAACAAATGCCAGGGGGAATAACCAGAGATATCGCTCAGATCGTCGACGGTCAGTTTCTTATCCAGATTATTATCGATCCACAAGAGCAGGTCGCTTAATACCGATTGCTGGAGCGTTTTGCTATGCATGATTGAGGCCAATCCCAAAAACGAAGGGCTCCTCAATGAGGAGCCCTGGATTTATTGAACGGTGAGCTCGCCGTGGCGAACCTGATAATTTTTTTGGTTATCAGGGCCAATATAGTCGCTGGCGGGTTTTGCCACCTGCAGATGACCAAACGCGGTTGATTGCTCTGCATGATAATTTTCGCCGTCATTCACGTTGCCGTGCCCGTTATAACGGGCAATGGCCGGGAAAGGATACACCGGACGCGTTGCGATAACGGCTGGAGCGGCGTCAGCGTAAGGCTGACTGACTTTCTGCACGCCGTGAAACTGCGTTTGGGCATCTGGTTTTTCTGTCATCGGCGGCAGCCTGGCGGCGGCTGGCGCCCGTTTGCCGGCCATAATCTCTTGCGGCGCGATGCCTTCCTCGGTCCAGCGCATCAGCGGGGTAAGGAGATCAATTTGATCGTAACCTTCGCCATTACCGCAATGTGCTACCCCAGGCAGCAGGAATAACCGCAGGAAGGAATCCGTTGCGGCATGGCCCATCTCTGCTTCTACGCCGCGGTAATAGGCGATAGAAAAGGCTGGGCTGACGGAGTCATCGGCCAGACCGTGCCAGAGGATAAGCTTGCCGCCGCGCTGCTGATAGGCATGAAGATTGGTATTTACCGCATTATAGAGCGGTGCCAGTTGAGCGACGGCGTCAAAATTCTGCTGATTAAGTGGGAAATCCCGCATCGATTGGATCTTCTGTTTTCCTCCCGGCAGGAGCACGGATTGCAGAGCCGGTAGTACCATCATTTCCGACATTGAGTGGCCGGTCGGCGTCTCCGGCACCGGCCAGCGTAGCTCGGAGCCCAGCGGAAGACCGCCAGCGACGAACTGGGCGCCGTGGCTGTCGTAAGCGCCGCGGTAGAGCTTTTTCACTACCTCAATCTCTTCCTGTGTCAGGCAGGCGGAACGGTCCTGAGCGTTGGCAGGACAGCGGGGGAGCCAAGTCTCAGAGAACTGACAGGCATAGGGGTTTTGCAGGATGCCGTCCTGCACGCCGGAAAGCGTCGGGCAATGAGCCAGTATGGCCTGGTGAATCAAAGGTAAGCGATCTTTCAACAAGATAGCGGTACCGTCCGGACGCTGATTGGCGGCCACATTCCAGCCGTGGAAGAAGGAGTTCTGAAACTGGAAAAAGGCCGCTGGCGCGCCAGCGCTGATACCGTCAAAATCCTGCGGAAAGCGCTGCGCTTCCATCAATGCTTCGCGACCGCCGTCTGAGCAGCCCATAAAGTACGCGTACTTTGGCGGCTGGCGGTAAAGCGTCTGCATCACCGCTTTAGCCAACACTGCGGTCAGGTGGTTGGCGCGCCAGGCAAAATCGATGCGCTTTTGCGGATCTTCGGCCCATGACGCATCCATCATACTGCCATGGTGCCCCATATCGGTTGCTGCCACCACAAACTCGCCGTTCATTGCCGGCAGGCAGCCGCTGGCATTCGACAGACTCAGGTTAATACTCCCGCACAGTCCGCCGCAGCCGACCTGCAAGAAACGTTGACTCCAGCGCTGGGTCGGCAGGGCAATCTGCACGCCAATCTGGGGGGCGATAGTGGCGCTCACCTTGCACCAGCTTCCCTGCGCGGAGGTCTGCATTTCAGTGTGGTTGATCGTGACCTTTGCGCCAACGGCGGCGCTGAAGTCGGTAGCGCTTAGCGCATCGCATGTTAGCGCGGGGAGAACAATCGGCAGACTGGAGGCCGCCTGCGTGGGTGAAGCGAACGATAACCCAACGAGGGTGCAGAGAATGATAGGTAACATCGTTTTAAGTAAGCGTGTCATACGCGATTCCCTGTGATTGATGATGGGAGGCGGCAGGATGGTGAAGCCTATGCCTCACCTTCCCTGGCGAGGCGCCACTGCTTGGCTATTGTAGATAACGATAGATTTTCCTTGATGCCTTGATAAGGCGTCCCTACTGTATTCTGCTATTTTGAGGAAAATATGGAGATGTTCGCCATCGGCGTCTGGCGGTGAATACAAGATAGAATGTTGTGATGTCGATTGCATAATTTATTCAATTTCTCTTCATTATATTTGCTGGCTTTAAGAATATGATTGTGCCTGTTCCTGGTGATTCCAGAGAACAACATTCCTAACGAGATCCTTCCCCCTTTCCATTAGCAAGAAAGGGGGCTTTTTCAATAAAGACCGTTCAGAAAAATCTAAATATAGCTCTGGTGTTGGCCATTAGAACCACGGCGTTCAGGAAAAGTTCCATCATTAAATATATTTTTAAAGATGATTTAACATCCTTTTTTTCTCCATTTTGTCGCCATAATTGCATGTAATTCTGCGCCTCGCTCAGGTTATTTCTGTCGCATATCTTAGATACGCATCCTGAACAAATAAGCTCAACGCCAGCAGATAACTGCTATTGCTCATTATCTCGTAGACGACACATTCATGTTAAAAAAGACTCATATCATCAGCGGATTATTGATTACCCCTTTAACGTTGTACGCCGCAACCTCATATCAAGTTGATGATATCCGTTTTGAAGGGCTGCAGCGCGTGACCGTCGGGGCGGCGCTATTAAGTATGCCGTTGCACGCGGGAGAAGCGGTGACGGCAGAGGAAGTCAGCGAGGCAGTGCGCGCGCTGTATGCGAGCGGCAATTTCGAGAATGTGCAGATCCTGCGCGATGGGAAAACGCTGGTGGTGCAGGTTAAGGAGAGGCCCACTATTGCCAGCATCAGTTTTTCCGGGAATAAGTCGGTGAAGGATGATGCGTTAAAGGAAAATCTCACCGCGACAGGTATTTCAGCAGGTAGCGCACTGGATCGAAATTCGCTTAGCGAAATAGAAAAGGGGTTGCAGGATTTCTATTACAGCGCGGGGAAATACAGCGCGCAGGTTCACGCTGTGGTGACACCGTTACCGCGTAATCGCGTTGACTTAACGTTCGTCTTTCAGGAAGGCGTATCGGCGAAAATCGCACAAATAAACATTATCGGTAATCAGGCGTTTCGGGAAGAGACGCTCCTGGACCAGCTTCAGCTACGCGATAATGTGCCGTGGTGGAATGTGGTAGCGGATAAAAAATATCAGAAACAGAAGCTGGAAGCCGATCTGGAAACGCTGCGCAGTTTTTATCTCGATCGCGGCTATGCGCGCTTTGCGATCCAGTCCACGCAGGTCAGTATGACGCCAGATAAAAAATCCCTGTATATCACCATCACCCTCAATGAAGGCGAACGTTATCGGGTCGACCGAACTCAGGTGACAGGCGACCTGGCGCAGCATGGACCGGAGATCGAGGCCCTTGCCCAGCCGCTGGCGGGGGCATGGTATAGCGGGGCGCAAGTCACCACGGTTGAAAATGAGATCAAAAAGCGTTTTGGTAAGTATGGTTATGCCTGGCCGCAGGTGACGACCACGCCGGAAATCGATGACGCGCATCATCGTGTGACGCTGCATATTCAGGTCAACGCCGGCCGCCGTTACTCGGTACGCCAGATCCGCTTTTCCGGTAACGACACCTCCCGGGACGCGGTGTTACGTCGTGAAATGCGCCAAATGGAAGGGGCGTGGCTCAACAACGAAAAAGTCGAGCAAGGGAAAGTACGTCTTGATCGAACGGGTTTTTTTGAGAACGTTGAACAGCAGATCGTTCCGGTCAATGGAACGGCAGATCAGGTCGATGTGGTCTACAAGGTGAAGGAGCGCAACACCGGCTCATTCAACGTGGGCCTGGGATTTGGTACGGATAGCGGCGTGAGCTATCAGCTTGGCGTGACGCAGGATAACTGGCTGGGTACGGGCAATAGCGTGAGCTTCAATGGGACGCGCAACAGCTATCAGTCTTATCTTGAACTGGGGGCGACGAACCCGTGGTTTACCGTTGATGGCATCAGCCTGGGCGGAAAGATTTTTTATAACAGCTATGATGCTTCCGATGCGGATGCCGGGAGCTATAACCAGCAGAGCTATGGCTTAGGCAGTACGCTAGGGTTTCCCATTAGCGAAAATAACTCCCTGAACCTGGGGCTGGATTATGTCCATAATCGCCTGACCAATATGGATCCGGAGCTGACGACCTGGCGCTACCTCAGCTCTCGGGGAATCGAGCCCAGCGTGGTGACGAAAGATGGCGACAGTGGCGCAAAATATAGCGCCAACGATTATTTTTTGAGTCTTGGATGGGGCTACAACGATCTCGATCGCGGCTTCTTCCCGCGTGCGGGAAACAAGAGCAGCCTGAGCGGTAAAGTGACGCTCCCTGGTTCGGATAATAGCTACTACAAACTCTCTTTTGACACCGCCCAGTATCTGCCGCTGAGCGAAAACAAGCGCTGGGTCTGGATGGAACGCCTGCGCGCAGGCTATGCTGGCGGGTTAGACGGCAAAAGTGTGCCGTTCTACGATAACTTTTACGCTGGCGGTTCGTCGTCGGTGCGCGGCTTCTCTTCTAACACCATTGGGCCTAAAGCGGCCTATTACCGCTGCAATGGTAGCGAAAGCAGCTATAGCGCCTGCCCGCTGGACGCCTCGTCTGATGCGGTCGGCGGGAATGCCATGGCGGTGCTGAACAGCGAATTTATCATTCCAACCCCCTTTGTGAATGACAAATACGCCGATAGTCTGCGAACCTCGCTGTTTGTTGACGCGGGGACGGTCTGGAGCACCTCCTGGCACAACACCACGCAGACGCTGGCGGCAGGTATCCCTGACTACGGCGATCCGAGTCATATTCGTCTCTCCGCGGGGATTGCCGTGCAGTGGATGTCTCCCCTTGGTCCACTGGTCTTCTCCTGGGCAGAGCCGTTTAAAAAGTACGATGGTGATAAAGCAGAACAGTTTCAGTTTAATATCGGCAAAACCTGGTAGGGCCTCAGCGGGGCTTGTTAAACCGGCGTGGCAATATTCTGTGGACTGTCTTCCGACATAGCGCTAAGGAATGCGATCTGGCGGGACTCCCGCGACATTTACCCGAGCGCGGTCTGAGGGCCTCGCGGAGCTGGTGACGTACGACGAGGTAACCGCGCAATAAATAGCTGCCTGCTACGGTCCTCTTTTCTTGCCAACCGCGGGTAATGCTCAGTGCTGCATCATCTAATACCAATGACTGAGGCCTCATCCAGAGGGACTAAGACGTATTGTCAATTAAGTTTATATTATCTTATTTTTTATTATATTTTCTTTTTTAAGGTTAATTTGGCTGTTTTTTATCAAGCCTAATCATAAATTTCGAGAGGGAAATGAAACGTTACTAATAATGGGTTGTGTTGTTAGGAATTGTCTTAAGTCACATAATTGTCAGGGACGCTTGCGGTTTATAATAATGAATGCTATCACTATATACGGTAACAATTTGTAGCATCTGTATAAGGAAGGAATATGAAATGGACTATTCTTAATACTCTGATCTGCCCGCAATCCGGCATCGCCTTTTCGGCAATATCCAGTCTGCGTTTCTTAAAATTTATCATGTGGTACGAGGCCGATGTGATCCTGCTGCCCGGCGAGTCGATGAAGCTCTATTCCTCGAGAGTTTTAATTAATGACCAGTATCATTCATTAAAAATCTACAATATTACGGTGTACGATGAGGCGCAATGGGAAAAATTACGTGAGCGGCCATCTTGCCCATACCATGCCGGCGGCGAGCGGTCTGACTCCTGTTTTTACCAGTCCTTTTGCGCAATTAAGCGCTGTCCGAATAATATTCCCCGCAGCGAACCCTGGCGGTAGTTAGTCCACGCCGCCGGCCAGCCGCCGGCGGCGTGGCGTTATTTCGCCAGCAGGGCCGCCAGCCGCGGCTGGACGCTTGCGCAGCCCGCCAGCACGAGGTTGCCTCTCCGCAGACCCTCATTGGCGAGAAACGCATTGCACTTTCCACCCGCCTCCTCAATCAACAGCATGCCTGCCAGCGCGTCCCAGCTGTTCATATGCGCTTCATAATAGGCATGGAGCTGGCCGGCGGCGACATGCGCCAGCATCAGGGCCCCCGCGCCGAAGCGGCGATATTCCAGGCCGACGTCGAGCAGGGTCGCGATGGCCCGGGCGTAGTCGCTGGCCGGGGCGCGGCTGGAACGGCCCATACCCACCACCACCGCATCCGGATCCGGTTCGCGTAGCGTCAGACGCTGGTCGTTGAGATACGCGCCTTCGCCGCGGCCAGCGAAGAAAAACTCATCGCGATCGGGAGCGTAGATAATGCCAAGCGTCAGCTCGCCCTGGCATACTCGCGCCAGCGAGATACACCAGTAATCCATACCGAGGATAAAGTTGGTGGTGCCATCGACAGGGTCGAGCACCCAGACGGTCTGTTCATCGCCAGCAAAACCGCTCTCCTCGCCGAGGAAACCCTCCTGGGGAAAATGGGCCTGCAGCCAGCCTTTAATCTGTTGTTCTACCGCGAGATCCGCCTGCGACACAAAGTCCTGGCGCGATTTTTTATCGACCTGTAATCCCGCATCGCGCAGCGCCTGGGCGTGGGCGCCAGCCTGGCGAATCAAGTCGCATAATGATTCTCGTTGTGCTTCCGTCATAGTCCTGCTCTCAGATAACAAAGGGCGACGTGCGCCGGTGAATTAACGTCACCTCCACCCAGGTGGTGCGTGAAGGTTGTAAAGGGTCGGCGGCGCGCTCCTGCAGCCGGGTAAGCGCCTGGCGGGAAATCGCCGCCACATCCTGATGTAGGGTGGTGAGCTGGTAGCTATATTGCGCGGTCGGCGGCGTGTTATCAAAACCAATCAGCTGGTAATCCTCAGGCGCCTGTTTGCCGCGCTGGCGCATTCCATCGAGAAAGCCACAGGCAAGCTGGGCATTGGCGCAAAAGATCCCCTCAGGCACCTCGCCAGCGAGCGCCGCGGCCTGCTCACCGCCGACGTAGCCCTCTTCCGGACAGGCGAGGTGCGCCAGGTCGCGTTCGATGTTCACTCCGCGCGTCTGTAGCGCCCGGCTGAACGCTTCCCCGCGCATGCGTCCGGCCCAGGTGGAAGGGTGAGTATTGAGCCAGCCGAAGCGCCGACAGCCGCTGCGCAACAGCTGGTCGGCGGCCAGCTCGGCGCCAGCGGCGTTATCAGAGCAGACATAATCCACCCCGGGGATCGTCGGTTGACGGTTAATGCCCACCACCGGAATATGCTGGTGAACGCACTCGTTCACCAGCGCTTCCGGCGGCTGGCCGGAGGTAACGATAACTCCGGAGACGCGAAACTGAGCGAAACGGCGCAGGGTGTGCGCCAGATCCTGCTCGCTATGGATCTCGCTCACCAGCGCCTGAAAGCCCTGGCGTTGGATCTCGTTGAGCAGGGCATCAAGCAGGGCGCTGCGAAAAGGATCGCTGATGCGCGAGACGATCACGCCGATTAAGTGGCTGCGCTGGCGGTTCAGCCCCTGGGCGAGGAAATTAACCTGATACCCCAGCTCTTCGGCGGCGCGCAACACCCGCGCCCGGGCATCGGGAGAGATGCTGCCGTTGCTGCTCAACGCCCGGGACACCACCGCCCGGGAGACGCCCGCTCGCCGGGCAACGTCCTGGGCAGTGACGCTGGGTTTACGGGGTGCAGGGCTCATAGGATATGCGCCTCGTCGTTAAACGTGGGACGCGGCAACGTTAAGGCGAGCCCATCCCGGGAAACGAATAAACCCGGCCACGGCTGGCAGGCCTGCTTCAGCGCCGGCAGGGAAGCGTCCTCGCAGTGATAGAGCCCCAGCGCCGGGAGCTGCAGCGTTCTGAACAGCATCAGGCAAGAGGGGAAATCGCCATGAGAGGCGTCATCGTCCAGAGCCGCCACCGAGGCACACTCCTGAAACGCC
Organism: Klebsiella sp. 54; assembly: GCF_018223875.1. NCBI lineage: Bacteria > Pseudomonadati > Pseudomonadota > Gammaproteobacteria > Enterobacterales > Enterobacteriaceae > Klebsiella > Klebsiella sp. 54. The sequence continues at coordinate 233,451 of NZ_JAGRRA010000005.1, read as the reverse complement.
AGCCCGGCGCCGGCCATCAGGGCCATCGAGTCGGCGGTCGGCCGGCCATCGCCGCTGTAAAACAGCGTCTGCCCGGCAATGGTGATACGGATGGCGCGATTACTCAGCTCATGCTGGGTGGGGGCAGTACGGATCTGCCAGTCCTGCCACGTCCAGGCGTCGCGACACGCTTGCCAGTCGAGGGTGAAGCCAAGCTCCGCCTGCGGCCAGTTCGCCAGCGCGGCCAGCTGCTTGAGCACCGGCTGCTGCGCCGGCTGGCAGTAGATAATCAACGGCTTCTGGCGGGAGCCGCTTTTCCAGTAATTCAGCAGCGCCGTCAGACCGGTGCAGTGGTCCGGATGAACGTGGGTGAAGTAGATCGCGTCGATATCGTTGACCCCGCCGCCGCGCTGCCAGAGCGCGCGGGGAACGGTGGGGCCGCAGTCGATTAACCACTGTTTGTTGTCCGCGTCGATTACCCGCAACGCGGAAGTATTTTGCGTGCAGGAAAAGGCGCTCCCGCAGCCAAGCACATCTATTTTCATTTACCCTCGCCAAAAATTTTTGCCGCTTAATTAAATTGTCATAAATACCCGACAAAGTAGGCTCACATCATGTCGAGTCAACGTTGCATTTTTTTTACAGCTAAATGAACACGTGTTCATACCAATAAAAAATGCCCGCAACAGCGCTTTCAGGTAGCGAATATGAGTTATTTAAAGATCTCTGGCCTTAAAATTAGTTATGGCGATAAAGTGGTTTTACATAATATCGATCTGGCGGTCGAGCAGGGGGAGATGATCGCCCTGCTCGGCCCTTCGGGATGTGGAAAAACCACCCTGCTGAATGCCCTCTGCGGTTTTATTCCGGTGGAAAGCGGGGAGATCGCCATCGCCAGCCGATCGATCACCCATCAGGCGCCGGAGCAGCGCAATATCACCATGGTGTTTCAAAGCTACGCCCTGTGGCCGCACCTGACGGTGGCGCGCAATATTGGCTATGGCCTGAAGCTGCGCAAATGGCGCGGGGCGGATATCACACGGCGAGTGGCGGAGCTGCTACGGATCGTCAATCTCGACGGGCTGGCTGACGTGAAGGTGACCGAACTCTCGGGCGGCCAGCGGCAGCGGGTGGCACTGGCGAGGGCGCTGGCGATAGAGCCTCAGGTGCTGGTGCTGGATGAGCCGTTATCTAATCTGGATGCCAAAGTGCGGCTCAATGTGCGCCATGAAATTAAATCTCTGCAAAAGAAACTCGGCTTTACGTCATTAATTGTCACCCACGATCAGCAGGAGGCATTAGTGATGGCGGACCGAATTGCGGTATTAAACCAGGGGCGAATTGAGCAAACCGGCACGCCGGAACAAATATATCAGCGACCCGCGACACCCTTCGTCGCTGATTTTATGGGCGCCGATAATAAAATAACCTCTGATGAAATATCCGCTGCCGCAATATCCGGTTTATCGGCTGCTCAGCAGGGTGAAAAAGTCATTTATTTTCGCAGCGCCGATGCCACGCTCGCTGAATTAACGCAGCCCGCGCCGCAGGAGGGGCTCGCCCTGGAGGGGATGGTGGAGCAGAGCGCGTTTCTGGGCAATCTGTATCGCCACAGCGTGCGCTGCCATGACCGCCTGCTGCAGGCCGACTCCGCTCAGTGCTGGCCGACGAAAAGCCGCGTCAGGCTCCATGTGCCCATGCCGGCCCTCCATATTTTTCCTTTACCACCATCACAGTGATATCAGCGTGTTCATTCTGGGGACAATCCATGTTTACTAAGACGAAAGCAGCGATCTTAACGACCCTCTGCCTGAGCGTTAGCGCCCAGGCCGACACCTTTCTTAACGTCGCCACCGCGGGCGATCAGAATATGGTGGATTACGTGAAAACCTGGCTGGGGCCAAAATTTGAAGCCGCTCATCCCGGCGTCAAGGTGCGGGTGATCGGTACCGGCCCAGGCGACGCCGGGTCGAATAAAATTAGCGAGAAGCTGAGCGCCCAGCAGGAGAGCGGCGCGCAGCAATGGGATATCGACGTCGCCGTGGTGCATCAGAAGGCGGGCGGGGAGCAGGTGGAAAAGGGATTGCTGCAAAAATATCGTCAGGATATTCAGACCGGCGGCATGGTGAGCTCGCCGAGCGTCACCCAGGCGCTGGGCGTTAACGTCGACGGATACGTCATGCCGATGTTCTTAAGCCAGACCGCTATCGCGTGGAACAGCGATCTCGTCAATACGCCACCGGCGTCGTATGACGAGCTGGTGGCCTGGACGCAGAAACATCCTCAGGCTTTTGGCTATAACGGCATCAAGAACGGCATGTCCGGCGTTAGCTTTGTGGTGGGCTGGATCTACGCCTACGGGACCGACGCCGAGCGCCTCTCCTCCGCGCCTTATGATAAAAGCGTTGAAAAGGGCTGGCAGCAAGCCTATGAGAAACTGAAGGCGTTCAATAAAAATGTCACTTTCACTCCGGGCAACGCTGGAACGCTCGACATGCTAAGTCGGGGAGAGATTGCCATGGGCCCGGTATGGGTCGACATGTTCTATAGCTGGAAAGATCAGGGCAAGCTGCCGCCATCGATTAAGCTCGCTTTACTGGCCCCGGGCATGCCGGGTCAGCCGATGTATTACGTCATTCCGGCGAAAGCGGCGAATCCGCAGCTGGCGCGCGACTTTATCGCGCTGGCCACCAGCCCGGAAGTGCAGGCGCAGGGGATCGTTAAGCAGTTCAACTGGTATCCGGGCATCGACGCCGGGCAGGTGAAGCCGAAGCTGGATGCAGCGACCTGGCAAAAGCTGTTTGCCGAAATCTCGCCAGAAGCGTTGGCGAAGTATGGCAAAAGCTTCCCGATCGCCCCCTACTTTGACGATATCAAAGAGGGTTACGAAAGCCAGGTGGCCAATTAACCCTTTTTCCAGCCCGGGTCGCCGACCCGGGCGCTTGCTTGTGCCAACGCCAGGTTCTTTATGTCCAGTTCATTAAAATATTTGCTGCTGGTTGCCCCGGCCGCGCTGATGGTCGCGATCCTGTTTTTGTATCCGCTGGGGTTTTCGCTGGTCTCGGCGTTTACCGCGCCGGGACAGCCGTTCACCCTCGATCATTTTCGCAAGGTCTACGCGCTTTACGCCAACGATGTGCTCTTTTCGCTGCTTATCGTGCTGATCTCGGTGGCGTTGTTAGCGCTGATCGCCATTACCCTGTCGGCAGTGATTGCGCTGTCGCCTTGCCGGCCCGTTGTTCGCCTGCTGGGTTTTTTGTATCGCCTGCCGCTGTTTATTCCTTTTATCGTCGTCGCTCAGATGATGCGCACTTTTCTCGCCAAAAATGGCCTGATGAACAATGCGCTGGTGGCGGCCGATCTGGTCAGGCCGCTGGAGACCCTCTCCTGGCTGGGATGGAAGGGAATTGTCATTACCTTTGTCTGGAAGCAGCTGGCCTTTGCTACGCTGTTGATCTGCGGAGCGATGGCGGCGCTGGAGCCGTCGCAGATCCTCGCCGCACGTAACCTTGGCGCCTCCCGGCCGCGGCTGCTGTTCGATATTATGCTGCCGCAGGTCCTGCCGACCATCGGCGTGGCGCTGGTGCTGTCGACGGTAACCATGATGTCGGTGCTGTCGGTACCGCTGATGATCGGCGTGGGGACACCGACGATGCTGACCGTGGATATGGCGTTTCGCGTCAATTCCTATGGTGATTACGCGGTGGCGAATGCGCTTGGCGTGGTGTCGCTGGCGATCTGCGGCGCGCTGTCGTGGTTTTACCTGCGCCATAGCCTGCAGCAAAAAGGCGGTGAATGATGAAAGCGCTGAATCTTGCTTCCTCTCCGTCATGGTGGGTAAGAGGACGCCGTAAAGTGAACGCCAGCCCGGTGCTGCAGAGCCTGCTGCTGCTGTTTATGCTGCTGGCGATGTTTGGCCCGCTTCTGAACCTGTTGATCTGGACCGTAGCGGAAAGCTGGTATTTTCCCCATTCGCTGCCCAGCCAGTGGGGCCTGAAGTACTGGTATCAGGTTTTCAATCCGTACAGCGATGTCTCCAGCTCGCTGTTAACCAGCATACTGATCGCCCTGCTGTCGGTGGGGGTCTGTTTGCTGATTTCCGTTCCCGCCGGCTATGCGCTTTCCCGGCGGAAAATGCCGCTGCGGGTGCTGTTTATGCTGCTGTTTCTCCTCCCGCAGGCCTTTCCCAACCTGACGGTATACATGAATATTGCTCGTCTGTTTTACCAGTGGGGCTTGAACGGAACTATCGCGGGGGTGGTGCTGGTGCATAGCGTCCATGGTCTGATGTACTCGGTGTGGATCTGTGTGGCCGCGTTTTCAGCCATCGACCCGCTGCTGGCGCGGGCATCGCGTAACCTGGGCGCCGGACCGGTGTATACCTTCTGGCACATCGTGCTGCCGCAGGCGGCGCCAGGGATCGTTGCCGCCTGCATCTTTGTTTTTCTGGAGTCGTTGGATGAGTTTACCGGCACCTTCTTCGTCGGGGCGCCGGATATCACTACGCTGCCGCTGCTGCTCTATAACGCCAGCATGTCGGGTAACTATCAGGTCTCGTCGATTACCGCGCTGATTTTGCTGGTGCCATCGCTGCTCTTTATGGTGGTGATCCATAAATTTATGCGTCCGGAGATGATGGCGAAATTGGGGAAATAAGAGCTGCAGAAAACGAAAAAGCTTCCCGTCGGGAAGCTTTTTAACCTCAGGTCATCATCATTGGCCATTCTGGCGGCGTCTGACTCATGACTTCAATCATCACATCTTTGATATTGCCCCAGATTTTGGCAATATCGAGCAGGGTGATGCCGAGCAAACCGGTGGCGAACCAGCAGGCGGCGGCAAGGCCGAGGCAGCTGCAGATCACCGCCAGACCGGCGTAATCGCTTTTGCGAAGCTGAATATTCAGTGAGCTGGCGAGAAACATGAGTACTGCGCTCACCAGGGGCCAGCGCAACAACACGACACTGGTAGTAATGGAAGCCATTAACCTATCCTCAAAGAAAGTCGGGGAGCCATGGACGACCTGGCGCGACTGACGATGGCATAGCGCTCTGGTCTCAACTGGCGTACTAGAGAGTGATGAAACGCCATTTCTGTTTCATCAACTTGTGTGAACTATATCACACTTGGCGCTTTCTTCACCAGTCAAAAAATGAGCTTTCGCTGCGTTTAATAGCAATGTTATTTGTGTGGATATTAGTGAGCAACCCCCGCTGATCTTATTTTCATTGCCTTGCTAATGATTATTATTCTGCGGGTTTTATTACCTGTTCTTGTTTATTACACGGAGAAACCGAGTCAGATACGCGTCTATTCTTAATCTTGGCGGAATATCTTCCGAATACCTGATAAATAAGTATTATTCTTCACCATCAGGGGTAAAGCTGACGCCCGTGAGGGCTGGCAGAAAATCTGCTGATGTCTATCGCAGTCGCGATTGCTAACGTGTTTGGTCTACCTTAATTAAGGCATATCGCATGGATGTAAGCGTAAATGGGTGACAGTGCGCCGCATAAGGCGCTAAGGCTCATCGGAACGGGTTTGGTTATTTTATTGCCAGTGGTACTGGCATTGTGGTTTGCCCAGCTGCGGGCGAAAGCCGAAACCATTGATCAATTACACTCATTTTCGCAGCTGGCGCTGCAAAAAACGGAAATGGTCATCCGCGAAGCGGATCAGGCCCGGGCGAAAGCCAGCCAGTATCGCGGGGAGCTATGCTCAGCGGACCATCAGCGTTATTTATTGCATATCGTTCGTGGCCTGCTGTATGTGGAAGATCTGATCTACGCTAACGGCCAGCGCTTTATCTGTTCAACGTCCGTTCATCAGCAAACCGGCTGGCGGATGCCGGCGGCCAATTACACCAAAAAGCCGGATGTCGCGATTTACTATTACCGGGACACGCCGTTTTATCCGGGCTTTGCCATGAATTATATGCAGAAGGGGCCCTATGTGGTGGTGGTCAATCCCTTCTCGTACAGCTCGGTAATCGCCAGCGATCGCGATTTAGCCTATGGCGTGTTCGATACCAAAACCAACCTCTTTTTCTCGGTGAGTAACAATGTCGAGCCCGCGGAGCTCCATGCGTTAATTCGCGAAGGCGATACCTTTTTTAATCAGAATGGCCGGGTGTATACGATAGCCCGCTCCGCTATCCGGCCGATCGCCGTCATTATGTCCACCTCGCGGGCCAGCTATTATCACAACTTTTGTGACCAGGCCAGCCTGACGCTGCCGCTGGGGATCATCTGCAGTATTTTACTGGTGCTGGTGTGGTCGCGCACCCGCCGTCAGTATCACTCGCCGCGCAATATGCTGCAGCGGGCTCTGAGCTGCCGCCAGCTGCGCCTGCACTACCAGCCGATTATCGATATTAAAAATAACCGCTGCGTCGGGGCGGAAGCGCTGCTGCGCTGGCCAGGGTTTGACGGCCCGGTGATGAACCCGGCGGAGTTTATACCGCTGGCGGAAAATGAAGGCATGATTGCCCAGGTGACGGACTACGTGGTGGATGAGCTGTTTTACGAAATGGGCGAGTTTCTTGCCAGCCATCCGCAGCTGTACGTGGCGATCAATCTCTCTGCGTCGGACTTCCACTCGGCGCGGCTGATTTCACAGATCAGTGAGAAAGCGCGCAGCTATGCGGTCTGTATCGGGCAGATCAAAATCGAAGTAACCGAGCGGGGGTTTATCGACGTACCGAAGACCACGCCGGTGATTCAGGCGTTCCGCGAAGCGGGCTATGAAATTGCCATCGATGATTTCGGTACCGGCTATTCGAATCTGCATAATCTGCACGCCCTGAACGTCGATATCCTTAAAATCGATAAAACCTTCGTTGATACGCTGACCACCAACAACACCAGCCACCTGATTGCCGAACACATCATCGAGATGGCGCGCGGGTTACGTCTAAAGACTATCGCGGAAGGCGTGGAGACGCCTGAGCAGGTAAGCTGGCTCTACAAGCGCGGCGTGCAGTATTGCCAGGGCTGGCTGTTTGCGAAAGCGATGCCGGCGCGGGAGTTTATGCAGTGGTTAGCCAATGCGCCCGCGCCCGTGAACGTGCCTCAGCCGCCGCGTCACGCGGAGATCTGATGGCGGTAGTCGCTGGGGGTGCGGTCAAACTCCCGGCGGAATACCCGCGAGAAGGTTTGCTGCGAGACATAGCCCAGATCCATAGCGATATCAAAGATCGGCCGCTGGGTGGTTCGCAACGCCTCCGCCGCCAGCAGCAGGCGGCGCTGACGAATATAATCCCCCAGCGTCTGATGCATCACGGTGCGGAACATCCGCTGCAGGTACCACTTCGAGTATCCTGACTTTCTGGCGACTACATCAATGTTAAGTGGTTGATCGATATGTTCATCAATCCATTCAATCAGTGTTTGAATAATATCCTGATGGGACATAAAGCGGCCTCTCTCAATTCTCGATTCGTCGTTTTGTCTGCGGGCGAGTATAATTCCTCAAGTTAACTTGAGGTAAAGCGCTTTATGGAAAAGAAATCACCCCGCATCAAAATGCTGCTGACGCCCGGGGAAGTGGCAAAACGAACCGGCGTGGCGGTCTCGGCCCTCCATTTTTATGAGAGTAAAGGGCTGATCCATAGCCAGCGGAATGCCGGCAATCAGCGGCGCTACCGGCGCGATGTCCTGCGCGCGGTGGCGATTATCAAAATTGCGCAACGTATCGGCATCCCGCTGGCCACCATCGGCGACGCGTTTGGCGTGCTGCCGGAAGGGCACAATCTCAGCGCAAAAGAGTGGAAAATGCTGTCATCACAGTGGCGCGAGGAGCTTGACCGGCGTATCCACACCCTGACGGCGCTGCGCGACCAGCTCGACGGCTGCATTGGCTGCGGCTGTTTATCGCGGCGCGATTGCCCGCTACGCAACCCGGGCGATAAGCTGGGGGAAGAGGGGACCGGCGCTCGGCTGCTGGAAGAGGAGTGATAAAACTAAAGCGCCACAACTGGGCGCTTTAGTTGTTTTCCGGTCTTGGTCTTTCGCATTATCTCGTTGGTTCACGAGAGGGTTTCCCCCGACGTCGACGTCCCTCAGTATTGCGCAATCTGTTGATGGAGGTTCCGGTTTGCGTCGACACTTTAACTATGGCATCTGCCGCCGTTTTTTCCTCACTATTTTGCCGAAATTTTCCCGGCAATCAGCGCCTGTTCCTATAGTTAATTTGAACAAACGACGGGAGAGGCCCATGCTGACGGTACACCATCTTAATCAGTCACGATCGCAACGCGTACTGTGGGCGCTGGAGGAGCTACAGCTGCCTTATCAGATAGTCCGCTATCAGCGGGAAAAGTCGATGCTGGCGCCAGCGGCATTGAAGAAAATCCACCCGCTGGGTAAATCGCCCGTGCTGGAAGACAACGGCTATGTGCTGGCGGAGTCCGGAGCGATCCTTGAGTATTTGCAGGAGAGTTGGGACAGCGATGGGCTGCTGAAGCCGCAGGGCACAGATGACAAACTGCAGTACCGCTTCTGGCTGCACTATGCCGAAGGTTCGCTGATGCCGCTGCTGTTAATGAAGCTGGTGTTCGCCAGCCTCGGCAGACCTCCGGTGCCCTTTGGCGTCCGCTCGCTGGGCTCGCTGCTGGGCAAAGGTATCCAGAAAGCGTGGCTCGATCCCCAACTGGCCACCCATGCGCGGTTCATTGACAACCATCTGGCCACGCGGCCATGGTTTGCCGGCGAGCAGCTGAGCATGGCCGATATCCAGATGAGCTTCCCGGTGATGGCGCTGTTGTCCCGCGGCGGCATGGATGATCTTCGCCATATCGAGGCCTGGCGACAGCGGGTGGAGCAGCGCCCGGCCTGGCAGCGGGCCATCGAGCGCGGCGGCCCCTTCACCTTACCCGGCGCCTGAGGTATCAGCGGATCCGATGACGCGGCTAAATGAAAGCAACTGACTAAAAAATTGTTAGCGGATTGCGCATGGACGATAACGTTTGCGCATCAGCTGGTTATTTTCTGTTCGTCATAAGCGAAATTTAGTGAAATACGATAAACATCGGTTGAAAAGGGTTATCTAAAGGCCGGATAATCGTTTGCCTTTCTGTTTTGCTCCCTCTTTTATCTGCTATCCAGGGGGAGGAGACAAGGTTGACACACCGTAGTGTATGCGTGGAGTTAAACGTTTGCTTTTTTGCAGCCCCCCTGGCGCTGCGATTCGGTACAAGGAGATCGCGTTTAACTGGCAGTGGAGGGTCCACCACGCATACCAACGAACAATAAAAATTTTCAGGGGAAGTTTTCTATGTCTACGCCTTCAGCGCGTACCGGCGGTTCATTAGACGCCTGGTTTAAAATTTCGGCGCGCGGCAGCACCGTGCGTCAGGAGATTGTTGCAGGTCTCACTACCTTTCTGGCGATGGTGTACTCCGTCATCGTAGTGCCGGTAATGCTCGGTAAAGCGGGCTTCCCGCCGGCCGCGGTATTTGTTTCCACCTGTCTGGTGGCGGGCGTTGGCTCGCTGGCGATGGGGCTATGGGCGAATCTGCCAATGGCCATTGGCTGCGCTATCTCGCTGACCGCCTTCACCGCCTTCAGCCTGGTGCTGGGGCAGCACATTAGTATTCCGGTGGCCCTCGGCGCAGTATTCCTGATGGGTGTCCTGTTTACGGTGATTTCGGCAACCGGCATCCGCAGCTGGATCTTGCGCAACCTGCCGCAGGGTGTGGCACACGGTACCGGGATCGGGATTGGCCTGTTTCTGCTGCTGATCGCTGCCAACGGCGTTGGTCTGGTGATCAAAAACCCGCTGGATGGTCTGCCGGTGGCGCTGGGCAAATTTGCCAGCTTCCCGGTGGTGATGTCGCTGATTGGCCTCGCGGTGATCATCGGTCTGGAAAAAATGAAAGTACCAGGCGGTATTCTGCTGACCATTATCGGCGTGTCGATTGTCGGCCTGATTTTCGATCCGAACGTCCATTTCTCCGGGATTTTCGCCATGCCATCCCTGAGCGATGATAAAGGCAACTCGCTGATCGGCAGCCTCGACATCATCGGCGCGCTGAACCCGGTCGTGCTGCCCAGCGTGCTGGCGCTGGTGATGACGGCGGTCTTTGACGCCACCGGTACTATCCGCGCGGTGGCCGGCCAGGCAAACCTGCTGGACAAAGATGGGCAGATCATTAACGGCGGTAAAGCGCTGACCACCGACTCCCTGAGCAGCGTCTTCTCCGGTTTAGTCGGGGCGGCGCCAGCGGCGGTGTATATCGAATCGGCGGCGGGTACCGCGGCCGGCGGTAAAACCGGGCTGACCGCGGTGACGGTCGGTGTCCTGTTCCTGCTGATCCTGTTCCTCTCTCCGCTCTCGTATCTGGTACCACCTTACGCGACGGCACCGGCGCTGATGTACGTCGGCCTGCTGATGCTGAGCAACGTGGCGAAAATCGATTTCAATGACTTCGTTGACGCGATGGCTGGCCTGATCACCGCGGTGTTTATCGTGCTGACCTGTAACATCGTGACCGGCATTATGATCGGTTTCGCGACCCTGGTGATCGGCCGCCTGGTCTCCGGCGAGTGGCGTAAGCTGAACCTCGGCACGGTGATTATCGCGGTGGCGCTGGTGGTCTTCTACGCCGGCGGATGGGCGATTTAAACCCTTTGTGCTCCTCACGGGCGGCTCAGGCCGCCCGTTTTATTTTTAAGCCACATCCTGTTTCCATTTGCGTTAATCTGGGTAGCGTATGATTCACAGGCAAGACGCCTCACAGGTATAAAAGAAAACGCAGCAAACAGGGAACACATGGAAATATTCTTTACCATCCTCATCATGACCCTTGTGGTCTCACTCTCCGGGGTAGTGACGCGCGTACTGCCCTTTCAGGTTCCACTCCCACTGATGCAAATCGCCATTGGCGCGCTTCTGGCGTGGCCGACCTTTGGTTTGCACGTTGAATTTGATCCAGAGCTGTTTCTGGTCCTGTTTATCCCGCCGCTGCTGTTCGCCGACGGCTGGAAAACGCCGACCCGCGAATTCATTGAGCACGGGCGCGAGATCCTTGGCCTGGCGCTGGCGCTGGTGGTCGTGACGGTGGTCGGCATCGGCTTTCTGATCTACTGGATTGTGCCGGGCATTCCGCTTATCCCGGCGTTCGCGCTGGCGGCCGTACTGTCGCCGACCGATGCCGTGGCGCTCTCGGGTATCGTCGGGGAAGGGCGGATACCGAAAAAAATCATGGGCATTCTGCAGGGTGAGGCGCTAATGAACGACGCCTCCGGCCTGGTCTCGCTCAAGTTTGCCGTCGCGGTGGCGATGGGCACCATGGTCTTTACCGTCGGCGGCGCCACCGTTGAGTTTCTGAAGGTGGCGATTGGCGGCGTGCTGGCCGGGTTTGTGGTGAGCTGGTCGTATGGCCGCTCGATGCGCTTCCTCAGCCGCTGGGGCGGGGATGAACCCGCCACGCAGATTGTCCTGCTGTTCCTGCTGCCGTTTGCCTCCTATCTGATTGCCGAACATATCGGTGTCTCCGGCATCCTGGCGGCGGTAGCGGCGGGGATGACCATCACCCGTTCCGGCGTGATGCGCACCGCGCCCTTGGCCATGCGCCTGCGCGCCAACAGCACCTGGGCAATGTTGGAGTTTGTCTTCAACGGCATGGTCTTCCTGTTGTTGGGCCTGCAGCTGCCGGATATCCTCTCCAGTTCGCTGGTAGCGGCGGAGGCCGACCCCAACGTTGAGACCTGGATGCTGTTTACCGACATTATCCTGATCTATGCCGCGCTGATGCTGGTGCGTTTTGGCTGGCTGTGGTCGATGCGTAAGCTCAGTCAGCGCTTCCTGAAGAAGAAGCCGATGGAGTTTGGCTCCTGGACCACGCGCGAGCTGCTGATCTCCTCCGTTGCCGGGGTGCGCGGGGCGATTACCCTCGCCGGTGTGCTCTCCATTCCTCTGCTGCTGCCGGACGGGAATGTCTTTCCGGCGCGCTATGAGCTGATTTTCCTCGCCGCCGGGGTGATCCTGTTCTCGTTGTTCGTTGGGGTGATTGCGCTGCCGATCCTGCTGCGTCACATTGAATCGAGCGATAATGTGCAGCAGCGGAAAGAGGAGCGTCTGGCGCGGGCGGCGACGGCGGACGTGGCGATTGTGGCGATCCAGAAGATGGAAGAGCGGCTGGCGGCGGATACCAAAGAGAATATCGATAACCAGCTGCTGACCGAAGTCAGTTCGCGGGTGATCGGTAACCTGCGCCGGCGCGCCGATGGGCGTAACGACGTGGAAACCTCTATGCTCGAAGAGAGTCTGGAACGCCGCTTCCGCCTGGCGGCGCTGCGCTCTGAGCGCGGCGAGCTGTATCATCTGCGCGCCACCCGGCAGATCAGTAACGAGACGCTGCAGAAGCTGCTCCACGATCTCGACCTGCTGGAAGCGCTGTTAATCGAAGATCAATAACCTGTCATCCGGATAGCGCGACGCTTAACTGGCGAGACTGCAGTAAATGTGTAGCCCCGGTAAGCGTTAGCGCGACCGGGGGAAACCCGGGCAGCGGCGCAAGCGCCTGACCCGGGCTACCCCTTCCCTTGCGGAACGCGTTGTCACCAGGGAATTATTCCAGCCAGAACGCTTTGCTGCACGCCAGCCAGGCCTCAGCGCTGCGCGACATATATACGCCTTCCCGCCAAATCATCCCCAGCTCCCAGCGCAGCTCGCTTTGCAACGGGATCCAGCAAAAATTCTGCCGGTCGAGACGCTGGCAAATCGGTTCCGGCAGGATCGCTACGCCAATGCCCGCCTGCACCATGGCGGCGAGAAAATCCCACTGGCCGCTGCGCACCGCGATACGTGGCTTCACGTCATGCTCGGCAAACAGCCGCATCAGCTGCTGGCTAAGGGCAAATTCCTCGTTGTAGATAACCAGCGGATGCGACGCCAGCTCGGCCGGCGAGAGCGAGGTTTTACCTTCCCACTCCGCGGTTCTTGGCGTCAGGACGCACAGCGGGTGATTGAACAACGGCAGAATGGTGAGGCTGCTATCCTCCTCGACAGGCAGGGCGGTCATCGCCATATCAAGTTCGCCATTGCTGACCGCCTGCTGGACCGTCAGGCCGCCAAACTCGGCGATCTTCAGCTCGACGCCTGGATAGCGCTGGCGGAAGCGACTGATCGGCTCGGCCATCAGCATCCCGACCATCGGCGGAATGCCAAGCCGCAGCACCCCTTTATGCAGGTGGTTGATATCGCTCAGCTCTGACTCCAGCTGGCTGAACTCGCCCAAGATCGCCTGGCCGCGTTCAAAAACGACGCGCCCGGTATCGGTGAGCAGTAGTTTGCGGCCGTCGCGGATCAACAGCGTGCAGTTCAGCTCATCTTCGAGATTCTTGAGCATCTTGCTGATGGTGGGCTGTGTGACAAACAGCTTTTCCGCCGCGCGAGTAAAACTCTGCTGACGAACCACTTCAACGAAATAGCGCAGCGTTCGGATATCCATAATTATTCCCTGAGACTATACCTGCGATGATTTTAATTCATTTCTGTCCGCTTCGGCGGCTCTCTATACTGCTCGCCTGACTTCTTTTTTTCAGGACTATCGCACATGGCCTTCGCGCCAGCTCGCGTTGCCCCCGCCGTGGCGCAACGACTTCAGATCCCGGTACAGGTACTTCTCTACGTCGGGTTATTCATCTTCGCACAATATCTGGTGAACAGGTGGCAGGTACCGCTGCCGGCTAACCTGGTCGGCATGGTGATGCTCCTGCTGCTGATCGTCTGCCGGGTGATACCGGTAAGCTGGGTGCGCGCCGGCGCCCGCTGGCTGCTGGCGGAGATGCTGCTGTTTTTCGTCCCGGCGGTGGTCGCGGTGGTGAACTACGCCCAGCTGTTGATGGTCGATGGTTGGCGGATATTTCTGGTGATTGCCTTAAGCACGCTGATGGTGCTCGGCGCCACCGCCTGGGTCGTTGACAAGGTCTATCGTTACGAAGTGGGCAGGTTAAAAAAATGAGCGATGCCGTGCTGAGTATCCTGTGCCTGGTGGCGACGCTGGTCCTCTATTACGCCAACAAAAAACTGTATCGACGTTTTCATAAACTCCCTCTGATGCCGCTGGTGTTCACGCCGATCCTGCTGGTGCTGATTCTGGTGGTAGGCCATATCTCTTATCAGAGCTATATGGGAGAGACCCACTGGCTGCTGTGGCTGCTGGGCCCGGCGACCATCGCCTTTGCCGTTCCGGTGTATGAAAATGTCGCGGTGATTAAACGCCACTGGATGTCGCTCAGCGCCGGGGTGGTGACGGCGGTAGTGGTGGCTGTCACCAGTTCCGTATGGCTGGCGCGCGGGTTTATGTTGTCTGATGAAATTCAGCGTAGCCTGGCGGTGCGCTCGGTGACCACGCCCTTTGCGCTGGCGGCGGCGAAACCGCTCGGCGGTCAACCCGATCTGGTGGCGCTGTTTGTGGTGATCACCGGCGTGTTTGGCATGGCGGTGGGAGATATGCTGTTCTTACGTCTTGCTATCCGGGAGGGGATGGCGAAAGGAGCCGGGTTCGGCGCGGCTTCCCATGGTGCGGGAACGGCGCGCTCGTATGAGCTGGGCCAGCAGGAGGGCGTGGTGGCCAGCCTGGTGATGATGCTGTCAGGCGTAGTGGTGGTGCTGGCTGCGCCGGTCGTCCGCTGGCTGCTGTTTTAACATTATCGCCAGAGTGAATGTTAATAAATATTGAGGAGAGGAATAGCTATCGGCTATTCCCTGTTTTTGTTATTGATGTATTTAACGGTTCATCATAAAAGATTAAGCCAATTCTTATATCAGCACTGACTTTGTAACTAAATGTTTCTCTGCATGCCCGTATTTAATTATGGGGTAAATATTATATAAATATCCAATTATCTTTGCGAATTTTATAACTTTATAACTATTTGATTTTTATGGTTTTGAGTATGGCCACTCATGCGTTGCGATGTTATGTCGCAAAAAATCAATTTTTACATTAATAATTGAGTTCTTACCTCATGCTAGTTATTATTTTTACGCGAGCTTGTATTATTGAATGGATTCAAATGCTGGTCGTTTATTTATGAATAATATTAATTGTCATAAACCATATGTCATGTAAATACATGCATGACGCCGCGCTGCTTGAATTTCATTCTCTAATATCGCTGCATAAAGCAATTGACGGACTGATTGTCGTTTATAATGGATATGGGAATAAATATGAAGATGAGTAAAAAATTTCTGGCGGGTGCCCTGATTTTCTCTGCCTGCAGCGCGCTGTCTACCGTTGCGCAGGCTGATAACACCATTACCTTTAATGGTATTGTTTCCGATACCACCTGTACGGCGACCATTGATGGCGGTGTAACGGCTATTGATATGGGCACCACCTCAGTGGCGGATCTGAAAGCGTATACCTTCGGCGCTGCCAAGAACTTCTCCTTTAGCTTAGCTGATTGCCCGACCGCGGAAGAAGGTGGCAACAGTATCGCCCGCGTCACTTTTGGCGGTGTTTCCGATACCGCGAACAGCGATTATTTTAAAAACCAGGCAACTGATGAGCCGGCAACCGGCGTCGCTGTGGCCCTTTTCGACGAAGCGGGCAATGTGATGAAGAATAACGAAGAGGGTTCTGATGTTGATATCTCTTCGGGTGCAGCAACCATTCCGTTCACCGTTAAAATGGTGAAATCGGGTGATGCCGATCCGACGAAAGGTACCGTTCAGACAACCGTGACTTATAACGTGACCTATCATTAATTCGGCTTCTTGTTGAATGGAGAAAGGGGAATCGCCTGCTATTCCCCTTAAATTAAACATATGAGATATCCTTTTTTTGCGATCGGTTTATTGCTGTCTTCTTCCTTCGCGCAGGCCAGCGTGGTCGTTGGCGGTACGCGTCTGGTTTTTGATGGTACGAAAAATAACGCTGTAATAACGGTTGAAAATAAAGATCAGAACAGCAATATCGTTCAGTCCTGGCTCTCGGTGGTTGATGCAGCCTCACCCGCCAAAGACGCATTTATTATTACGCCGCCGCTGTTTCGTCTCAAAGCCGGGGAGAAAGGATTTGTCCGCGTAGTTCGATCAGGAAAGAAATTACCCGACGATCGCGAGTCGATGTTTTGGCTCAATATTAAAGGGATCCCGGCAACAGAGTATGTACCTGATAAGAATGTCGTACAGTTTGCGATTAATTCGAAAATAAAATTGATTTATCGACCCGCTGCGTTAAAAGGTAATACACCGGAAGCGTACGCTGAAAAATTACAGTGGGGGAAAGAGGGGACGTCGGTGACGGTAAAAAATAACTCACCGCTGTATATGAATTTCTCACAGGTTAGCCTTAACGGTAAAAATATTTCTGGCGCATGGTTTGCTGCCCCGTTTTCCACTTTAAAAATACCCGTGAAGAGTAGCCTGTCGGCGACAGGAAAAAAAGAGATCACATGGAGCGTGATTAATGATTATGGTATGTCAGGGAAGAAATATACCGCTATCATTCAGTAGCGTTGAGCTGCTATTTTCAACTAAAAGTATCTGCGTCGCTATTATTCTGTGCCTAAGTACTCTGCCCTCTCGCGCGGAGGCCGGCGAATATTTCAACCCAAATTTACTCGAAGTCGCCGAGAGTCCTGCGGCTTCGGTTGATCTATCCTATTTTTCGCAAGATGGCATACCGCCGGGCACCTATCACCTGGATGTTTACATCAACGATAAGTACGTCAGTTCAGACTCGCTGACTTTTCAGGAAATTAGCCATGACGCAGGCGCGACTGCTTCTCCCTGCCTGTCCGCGGAGTATCTGAATTCATGGTTGATTAATACCACCGCCTATCCGCAGTTGTTCGAGGCAGGGGAAACCTGCGCCCGGCTGTCGGCGATCCCCGGGATGACGTTCTCGGTATCTCTTGCCCAGCAGCGGATTGATTTTACCGTGCCGCAGGCCGCCATGCTGAATCGCCCCAGAGACTATATTCCCGAGAGCCAGTGGCAACAGGGGATCAATGCCGGTCTTCTCAACTATAGCGTCACCGGGCAGCGTAATGCGCCGCGGCATAACGGCGCCACTATCGACAGTCAGTTCGTCAGCCTGCAGCCAGGGCTGAATCTGGGACCATGGCGCCTGCGCAACTACAGCACCTATAGCCACAGCGATAACAACAGCCGCTGGGAGTCGGTTTACTCCTATCTTGCCCGCGATATTCACACCCTACGCAGCCAGCTGGTGGTCGGTAATACGTATACCTCTTCCGGCATTTTCGACAGTTTGAGTTTTACCGGTCTGCAACTCAGTTCGGACAAAGAGATGCTGCCGGATAGCCTGCATGGCTTTGCGCCGACGATTCGAGGGATCGCGCGCACCACCGCGGAGGTCTCGGTTTATCAGAATGGTTACAGCATTTATAAAACCACCGTCGCTCCCGGCGCCTTTGAAATTAACGATCTGTACGCCACCGGCAGCGCCGGCGACCTGTACGTCAACATTAAAGAGTCTGACGGCAGCGAGCAAAACTTTGTGGTGCCTTTCGCGTCGCTGGCGATCCTGCAACGTGAGGGCCAGCTGGACTATGCGCTGAGCAGCGGCAGGACGCGATCGGGTAGCTCCGACGATAAAGAATATAACTTTATTCAGTCTTCCCTGGCCTATGGCGCCACCAGCAACATCACTTTTTATACTGGTTTCCAGCAGGCGGAAGATAAATACACCAACCTGTTGTTAGGCGCTGGCTTTAACCTCGGTACTATCGGTGCGCTGTCGTTTGATGGCTCTCAGTCGTGGGCCGACGTGAAAACCAGCGATACGGCCTCGTCAACCAGTAAAGAGCAAGGGCAATCGTATCGCGTCCGCTTCAGTAAAAGCTTTCTGCAGACGGGCACCAGCTTTTCCGTGGCCGGTTATCGCTACTCCACCTCGGGATATTATTCGTTTCAGGACTTTGTCGATAACTCTTCCACACAGCGCGACTGCTGTACGCAGAGCGGCAGAACGAAAGGCCGGTTTGACGCATCGTTGTCGCAGACGCTGTTTGGCTATGGTTCGCTCTCGCTTTCGTTGGTCAATGAGACCTACTGGGACAGTTCGCGTATGGAATCGGTGGGCGTGGGCTATAGCGGGTCGATTGGCAAGGCCTCCTACTTTATTAACTATTCCTATAACCGCAATGTGCAAAGCATCGATGACAGCGACAATAACCGGCCGGCCAGCGATACCGTCATCTCCCTGACGTTAAGTATTCCGCTTGGCGAGACGCTCTCGGCAAATTACACCATGAACCATGGTCGACATAACGATACCACGCACAGCGTGGGGCTCAACGGCTCGGCGTTTGAGGATCGTTCCCTGAACTGGAGCGTACTGGAAGGGTACAACACGCAGGATAAAAGCACCTCCGGCAACCTCAGCGTCAACTACCAGGGCTCGAAAGGGGATGTAGCTGGCGGCTATGGCTACGACCGCTACAGCAATCACTACAACTATTCGCTGCGCGGGGGCATGGTCGCCCATGCGGGCGGACTCACGCTATCACGCTTTCTGGGCGAGAGTTCTGCGCTGGTCGAAACGCCTGGCGTCAGCGATGTGACAGTGCGCGGTCAGACAAACGTGACGACGGATGCCGCCGGATATGCGGTGGTGCCTTACGTCCGTCCGTACCATCGTAACAGCCTGGCGCTGGATGAACAGGAAATACCTGGCGCTGAAGTGGATAACGTCGCCAGAACGGTGGTTCCGACGCGCAATGCGATCGTCAAAGTGAAGTACGACACGCGAATTGGCTATAAGGCGATGCTCACCCTGCGTACCCGCAATGGCGTGGTGCCTTTCGGCGCGCTGGTGACCCTCGATAATGATCACGGTAGCGCGTCGCGCAGCAATATCGTTGGCGATGAGGGGCAGGTGTATCTAACGGGGCTGCAGAAAAAAGGCCAGCTGTTAGCGCGCTGGGGGGAGAAAAGCAGTGAGCAGTGCACCGTTCATTATGACTTCTCCGGCATGGCCCTTGGCGACGATATTCTGTTCTATCAGGCCGAATGTCGGTAATGGATGCAGGTTTTCAACATGGAAGAGGGGCTGATATGAATATGCGAGACGGCAGCACAAGGGGCCTCCTGGTGGCCATTTTGCTGCTCTCCCTTCCGGCGCTGGCTTATGAGGGCAGCAGCACGGTCAATTTTAACGTCACGGGCACCATCGAAGCGCCTTCCTGTGAGGTGGCCGTGGAGCCGTCGAACAGTATCGATTTAGGCACCGTCTCCTCGCAGACGTTCTCCGGACATGCCGGGGCGAGCGGCGCCAGCGTGCCGGTTAAGCTGGTCTTTTCCAGCTGTTCCGCCGATGCGTCGGCGGTGACCATCGCGTTTAGCGGCACCAGCTTCGATAGCACCCACGCTTCAATCTATAAAAACTTCCAGACTGGCAGCAACGGTGCCAGCGGCGTCGGTTTGCAGCTGCAGAGCATGGCCGACCAGCAGCCCCTTGGCCCCGGCGACCAGTATCTCTATACCTTTGGGGACGATGCGGATATCCATACCTTTAATATGGTGGCACGTATGTTTTCGCCTTATGGCCAGGTAAGGTCCGGGATGGTCGGGTTTACCGCCACGTTCGATGTGGCCTACAAATAACGTTTCGACAGGGATGGGTATGAAAAAACTGATCTTATTGCTCATATTGGCACTGTGTCCCGTCTATAGCTGGGCGGCCTGCACGGGAACCAACTATGGCGATGTCTCGATGACCAACCTGCCGGAAAAGATCCTGGTCAATGCCGGGAGCTATACCGCAGGGACGGTACTGTATGACTCGGGGAAGATTACGCGCTCGCAAACGGAATTGCTTAACTGTGAGGGGAGCACCTACGCGGTTTTTGCCTGGTCCTCGAACAATGCCGGGGCACTGATAGGGGATAATATCTATGCCACCTCGGTGCAGGGGATCGGTATCCGCGTCAAGGTGTGGCTCAATATCAGCGGTGAATATGGCGATGACACCGATGATTTCAGCCCCGACTCGCAGGTGCATTATATTGGTGATGTGAATTATTACCTCGGAAAGCCGACAGGTCTTTTCGACTCTTTCGCGTCGACTCATTATACCCCAGCGTATCAGCTGCAGCTGGTGGCCACCGGCGGCGCCATCGCCAGCAAGAGTCAATTATCGTTCAGCGACCCGGTGGCCACGGTATCGGCCAAGGATAAAAAGGGGACCATCGCTATTTCACAACTGCACATCAGCGGCACCACCAGCATCCAGCTAATCCCGATGGGGTGTATTGTCGGTAGCAATAATCTCAGTTTTTCCATGGGCAGCATCAATGCCAGTGAGTTTAATACCGCGACGAAGGTGGGTAGCGCGCGGCAGTCTCTGAGCCTCTCCTGCGAGCCGGGAACTAACGTTTCGATGCGTGTGGCGGCTGCTTCTGCAAGCGGGGATAACCCTGACAATACGGTGATGGCCCTCACGGCGGAACAGAATGCCGCCACTGGCGTGGGAGTGCAGTTAAATTTGAATGGCAAAGCACTGCCGTTAAATACCGATATCAGCCTCTATACTTCGAGCCGCGCGACGGTGACCAACAGCGGCGCGGATGCCAGCTACAGCTATTTCACCAACCCCGACAGCCCCGGAGGCGCAGCGGCCATGCAGACGCTCGCCTTATCCACTAACTATTACAGGACGGGGAGCGCGGTGACCGCGGGGACAGCCAACGCCACCGGGGTGATCACCTTTACTTATAACTGAGGGGGAGAATCCCTTCCCCGAACGATGCCGGGGAAGGGAGAGGACAATTAATGCGCCTGGCCGCGTTCGATACCGATCCCGGTTTGTGAACGGATAAACTGGGCGCGGAACTGCTCGCGCTCGCGCATCCCTTCCGGTGAGTTATCGGTGGCGGAGAAGACCCAGATGCCAATGAACGCGATGGCAATGGAGAACAGCGCCGGATATTCATACGGGAACAGCGCTTTCTCATGGCCGAGGATCTGCACCCAAATGGTAGGGCCGAGGATCATCAGAATGACCGCAGTCAGCAGGCCCAGCCAGCCGCCGACCATCGCGCCGCGGGTGGTCAGCTTCGACCAGTACATCGACAGCAGAATAATCGGGAAGTTACAGCTGGCGGCGATGGAGAAGGCCAGGCCGACCATGAAAGCAATATTCTGATTTTCAAACAGAATACCCAGCAGAATGGCCACCACCCCAAGGATCAGCACGGTGATCTTGGAGACCTTCAGCTCCTGACGCTCGGTCGCCCCTTTACGGAAGACGTTGGCGTACAGGTCGTGCGACACCGCCGAGGCGCCCGCCAGCGTCAAGCCAGCGACCACCGCCAGAATAGTGGCGAAGGCGACCGCGGAGATAAAGCCGAGGAACAGGTTGCCGCCCACCGCATCCGCCAGATGCACCGCCGCCATATTATTGCCGCCGATAAGCTGCCCGGCCGCGTCTTTGAACACTGGGTTCGCGCCGACCAGCATGATGGCGCCGAAGCCGATGATAAAGGTCAGAATATAGAAGTAGCCCATAAAACCGGTGGCGTAGAACACGCTTTTACGCGCTTCTTTGGCGTCGCTCACGGTAAAGAAACGCATCAGGATATGCGGCAGGCCGGCGGTACCAAACATCAGACCGAGGCCAAGGGAGAGCGCGGATATCGGATCTTTCACCAGCCCGCCTGGGCTCATAATCGCCGCGCCTTTCGGGTGGACGGCCATCGCTTCGGTAAACAGATTATTGAAGCTGAAGCCGACGTGCTTCATCACCATAAAGGCCATAAAGCTGGCGCCGAACAGCAGCAGAACCGCTTTGATAATCTGCACCCAGGTGGTCGCCAGCATGCCGCCGAACAGGACATAGAGCACCATCAGGACGCCCACCAGCACCACCGCAACGTGATAGTTAAGGCCGAACAGCAGCTGGATCAGCTTGCCGGCGCCAACCATTTGGGCGATCAGATAGAGGGCCACCACCACCAGCGAGCCGCAGGCGGAGAGGGTGCGGATCGGTCCCTGTTTGAGACGATAGGACGCCACGTCGGCAAAGGTGTAGCGGCCAAGGTTGCGCAGACGTTCGGCAATCAGAAACAGGATAATCGGCCAGCCGACAAGGAAGCCCAGCGAGTAGATCAGACCGTCGTAACCGGAGGTATACACCAGCGCGGAGATACCGAGGAACGACGCTGCCGACATAAAGTCGCCGGCAATCGCCAGCCCGTTCTGGAAACCGGTGATATTGCCGCCGGCGGTGTAGTAATCGCTGCGCGAACGCACCCGTTTTGACGCCCAGTAAGTGATGTACAGGGTCAGGGCGACGAAAATCAGGAACATGACAATCGCTTGCCAGTTGGTCGGCTGGCGCTGTACCGCGCCGGTAATGGCGTCTGCGGCCTGAACGCCGAGGGGCAGCAGCGTGGCGGCGAGCGCCGTCAGGACTCTCTTGATCATGCTTTTACCTCGTTGAGAACGCTCTTGGTCAAACGGTCAAATTCACCGTTGGCCCGCCAGACATAAATACCGGTGAGAACAAACGAAATGACGATCACCCCGATGCCCAGCGGGATCCCGCGGGTGACGCTGGTCCCGGCGTGCAGCGGCGTGCCGAGCCAGCCTGGCGCGAAGGCGATAAGCAGAATAAAGCCCACATAGATCACTAACATAATCACTGACAGAATGGCGGCAAACCGTTGCCGTGATGCTACCAGCTCCCTGAAATGCGCACTATTTTCTATCCGCTGACAAAGTTGTTCATTCATCTTAGCGTCTCCAGAGGTCTCCCTTTCGTCATCCACGCAGCGGACGCTGGCGACAGCAACCCCTCCGGCGTTAAAGGCCGGGATACGGTTCGCTGACGGCGTTCCTGCGAGTGAAATCCTGGGGGAGGGACTTATTTTTATCCTCTCCCCGGTGGGGGAGAGGGTGTAGGGAATCGGTCCTTACTTAAGAAGGCATGGTAATGGCCTGCTTCTCTTCGAGCAGTTTTTCCACTACGCCAGGATCGGCGAGAGTCGAGGTATCGCCGAGGTTGCTGGTGTCGCCCGCGGCGATCTTGCGCAGAATGCGGCGCATGATTTTGCCCGAGCGGGTTTTTGGCAACGAATCGGTCCAGTGCAGAACATCCGGCGTCGCCAGCGGGCCAATCTCTTTACGCACCCAGTTACGTACTTCCGCATACAGCTCCGGCGTCGGTTCTTCACCGTGATTGAGCGTCACGTAGGCGTAGATAGCCTGGCCCTTGATGTTGTGCGGAATACCGACCACTGCCGCTTCGGCGATTTTCGGGTGCGACACCAGCGCCGATTCGATCTCGGCAGTACCCAGACGGTGGCCGGAGACGTTCAGTACGTCATCCACGCGGCCGGTGATCCAGTAATAGCCATCTTCATCTCGGCGCGCGCCGTCGCCGCTAAAGTACATATTTTTGAAGGTGGAGAAGTAGGTTTGCTCAAAGCGCTCATGATCCCCGAACAGGGTACGCGCCTGGCCGGGCCAGGAGTCGGCGATGGCAAGATTGCCCTCGGTGGCGCCATCCAGCGGCAGCCCTTCGTTATCCACCAGCACCGGCTGAACGCCGAAGAACGGGCGGGTAGCGGAGCCAGCCTTCAGCTCAATCGCCCCCGGTAGCGGGGTGATCATAAAGCCGCCGGTTTCGGTCTGCCACCAGGTGTCCATCACCGGGCACTTCTCGTTACCGATCTTCTTCCAGTACCACTCCCAGACTTCCGGGTTAATGGGTTCGCCGACCGAGCCGAGAATGCGCAGCGAGGAGCGGTCTGTGCCTTCGATAGCCTTGTCGCCTTCCGCCATCAGGGCACGGATCGCCGTCGGAGCGGTATACAGAATGCTGACCTTATGCTTATCGACGACCTGGCACATACGCGCCGGGGTTGGCCAGTTCGGCACCCCTTCGAACATCAGAGTGGTGGCGCCGCAGGCCAGCGGGCCGTACAGCAGATAGCTGTGGCCGGTGACCCAGCCGACATCGGCGGTGCACCAGTAAATATCGCCCGGGTGGTAATCGAAAACGTATTTAAAGGTGGTGGCCGCGTAGACCAGATAGCCGCCGGTGGTGTGCAACACCCCTTTCGGTTTACCGGTGGAGCCAGAGGTATAGAGGATGAACAGCGGATCTTCGGCGTTCATCTCGACGGGGCGGTGTTCGGCGCTGGCGTTCACCATCAGATCGCTCCACCACAGATCGCGGCCTTCCTGCCAGTCGATTTTACCGCCGGTACGTTTCAGGACCACGACGTGTTCAATGCTGTTTACGTTCGGGTTTTTCAGCGCGTCATCGACGTTTTTCTTCAGCGGGATGGCGCGACCGGCGCGCAGCCCTTCATCCGCGGTGATCACCAGGCGCGAGCTGGAGTCGATAATGCGTCCGGCCACTGCCTCCGGCGAGAAGCCACCGAAAATCACCGAGTGGATGGCGCCGATGCGGGCGCAGGCCAGCATCGCCACCGCGGCTTCCGGCACCATCGGCATATAGATGGCGACCACGTCGCCTTTTTTAATCCCGAGGCCGAGCAGCACATTGGCGAAGCGGCACACGTCCGCATGCAGTTCACGGTAGGTGATGTGCTTGCTCTGGCTGGCGTCGTCGCCTTCCCAGATGATGGCGGTTTGATCGCCGCGCTCGGCGAGGTGGCGGTCGAGGCAGTTGGCGGCGAGGTTCAGGGTGCCGTCTTCATACCATTTGATGGAAATGTTACCTGGCGCGAAGGAGGTATTCTTCACGCGGGTGTAGGGGCGCATCCAGTCAAGGATTTTCCCCTGCTCGCCCCAGAATGTATCAGGGTCGGTTATGGATTGTTGATACTGCGCCTTGTACTGATCCGGGTTAATCAGGCAACGTTCCGCAATGTTAGCGGGAATAGGGTGTTTGTGTATTTGGCTCATGGCTTTTTTTCTCCTTTGAACTTGTTAAATATATGTCAAACAAACGTTAAGAGTAGGGGTTTTGACAGCTTTGTTTGTTAATTGGGGGGCAGATCACGCAATGATTCAACTGAGTGAAATTTCGTCAAATGAAACTTTGAAGTGAAATAATTACGCAAATGAATTTATAGAAATGGATGGTGTGAAATATTTTTTATTACAAATACTTATGCAAGGTAACTGGGGGAAATTCGCTGCTTTATGCAGAAAAGCAGAGGAAAGCCCTGTTCTTAAAGGCTTGCGCAGCATGCCGTGCAAATGATACTGATATTGCGCGTTAAATAACCCCACAAAGCAACGCAACACAATTCATACCCCCTGCAGTGGGTACCATGACGAAAAGGAATGGTGCCTTTCATTGAGGAAGTCAGTAGTGAAGAAAACAAAAAAAGTCAGTCTGGCCTGGCAAATTTTGCTAGCCCTGGTGCTGGGTATCCTTCTGGGCAGTTATCTGCATTACCACGCCGAAAGTCGCGATTGGTTGATTAGCAATTTGCTGACACCGGCGGGCGATATCTTTATCCATCTGATTAAAATGATCGTGGTCCCGATTGTTATTTCGACCCTGGTGGTCGGGATTGCCGGCGTGGGCGATGCCAAACAGTTAGGCCGGATCGGCGCCAAAACGATTATCTATTTCGAAGTGATCACCACGGTGGCGATCGTGCTGGGTATCACCCTGGCCAACGTCTTTCAGCCGGGAACGGGCATTGATATGTCGCAGCTGGCGGCGGTTGATATTTCGAAATACCAGAATACCACCGCTGAGGTGCAGAGCCATGCGCATGGCCTGATGGGCACCATCCTGTCGCTGGTGCCAACCAACATCGTGGCATCGATGGCGAAAGGCGATATGCTGCCGATTATTTTCTTCTCGGTGCTGTTTGGTCTGGGGCTCTCCTCGCTGCCGGCGACGCACCGTGAACCGCTGGTGACGGTCTTCCGCTCCATCTCCGAAACCATGTTCAAAGTCACCCATATGGTGATGCGCTATGCGCCGATCGGGGTGTTCGCCCTGATTTCAGTGACCGTCGCCACCTTCGGGTTCGCCTCGCTGTGGCCGCTGGCCAAGCTGGTGCTGCTGGTTTACTTCGCGATCCTGTTTTTCGCGCTGGTGGTGTTGGGGATTGTCGCCCGCCTGTGCGGCCTGAGCATCTGGATCCTGATCCGCATCCTAAAAGATGAGCTGATTCTGGCTTACTCCACCGCCAGCTCCGAGAGCGTGCTGCCGCGAATTATCGAGAAAATGGAAGCCTATGGCGCGCCGGCGTCGATCACCAGCTTCGTGGTGCCGACCGGCTACTCCTTTAACCTCGATGGCTCAACGCTGTATCAGAGCATTGCGGCGATCTTTATCGCCCAGCTCTACGGCATCGACCTCTCCATCTGGCAGGAGATCACCCTGGTGCTGACCCTGATGGTGACCTCGAAGGGGATCGCCGGCGTGCCGGGCGTCTCCTTTGTCGTGCTGCTGGCCACCCTGGGCAGCGTCGGGATCCCGCTGGAAGGCCTCGCCTTTATCGCCGGCGTTGACCGTATCCTCGACATGGCGCGTACCGCGCTGAACGTGGTGGGCAATGCGCTGGCGGTGCTGGTTATCGCCAAGTGGGAGCATAAGTTCGACCGTAAAAAAGCGCTGGCGTATGAACGCGAAGTGCTGGGCAAGTTTGATAAAACCGCCCAATAAAACACAAAGCCCGGCGCGAGCGCCGGGCTTTTTCTTATCCTTTACTGATCCTGTCAAACTCTTCGCAGCCGGTATCAAACCCCTCAAGACAGCTAACGTTCAGCCAGTGCAGCGCCTTCTGCTTATTCGGTTCGATAAAGCCTTTCTCCCCCTGCTGGAACATCATCCCGGCCCAGTATTCGGCATAGCCGGTCCGCGAGAGCGCTGAGCTGCCTTTGAAGTATTCGCTCGCTTTCACATCATCTTCCGGGCCGTGCACACCGCTGGCGTAGATCAGCCCGAGCAGCATCTGGGCGTCTACCGCCGCATCGCTTTCGCTGTCCTGGGCGGCATCCTGCAGGAGCGTGATGGCGTGCGCCACGTCGGTGGGACCGGCCTGACGGTTCACCAGCACCCGCGCGAGGACGATTTCCCCGGATTTACTGCCGGCCTTAACGGCTTTTTCCGCCAGCTGGCGGGCCTGCGGATAGTCCGCCTGCTGCGGATTGCGAATTTTGAGCTGCGCCAGCAGGGCCAGCGCGTCACCATCGCCTTGCGCCGCTGCTTTCTGGGCCCAGAATTCGGCTTTCTGATAATCGCCGGAGCTGACCCAGGTATCCGCAAGGTAATATTGCGCGCGACGATCGCCGGCTTCCGCCTGCTGTTGATACTGACTGCCGGGTTCGGTGGCCACCGCTGCGCCGCTGGTGAAAACCAGTAAAAATAAAAAGAGGTATTTCATTTGTATTTATTATCAGCAAGGAACATAGCGCGCAGTATAAAGGGAGGCGAAAAAGAAGAAAATGGCGGGAATTAGCGGGGTGAATACCCGGATAGCGGCGCGTAGCGCCTTATCCGGGCTACGGTTCGGTATTCGGTTGGTAGCCCCGGTAAGCGTAAGCGCCACCGGGGAGGGTTCCCGGATATCGGGTATGGCCGTCGAACCTTAACCCATCGCGCTTTCGCGCAGGCGGGATTTCAGCTTGTTGTACTCGTCGATCACGTACTGTTCCGCCGCGCGCTGATCGGCAATCCGCTCAACGTTGACCGCGCAGTACTTGTACTCCGGCGTTTTGGTTATTGGGCTCAGGTTCTCCGACACCAGCTCGTTACAGGCGCCAATCCACCACTGGTAGGTCATATACACCGCGCCTTTATTCGGCCGGTCGCTGACCTGCGCGCGGGTGATGATCCGACCCTTGCGCGAATTCACCCACACCAGCGCTTCATCCTCAATGCCTAACCGTTCGGCGTCGGCGGTGTTGATTTGCGCATAGCCAGGCTCATCCGCCAGCGCCGCCAGCGCCGCGCAGTTACCGGTCATTGAACGGCACGAGTAGTGGCCGACTTCGCGCACCGTCGACAGCACCATCGGGTACTCGTCGGTGAGCTTATCGATCGGCGCGACCCAGTCGCAGGTGAAGAACTGCGCCAGCCCGTTCGGGGTATCGAACTTCTCTTTAAACAGATACGACGTCCCCTGATCGGCGTCGGACTCATCGCGGCACGGCCACATCACATAGCCGAGCTCACCCATTTTCTCGTAGGTGGCGCCGTAGAAGTCCGGGCACAAATGCCGCAACTCGTCCCAGATCTCCTGGGTGTTGTTGTAGTGCATCGGATAACCCATCCGGGTAGCGATTTCGCTGATGATCTGCCAGTCGGTTTTCAGATCCCACTTCGGCTCCACGGCTTTAAAGAAGCGCTGGAAGCCGCGGTCCGCTGCGGTGTACACGCCTTCGTGCTCGCCCCACGACGTGGACGGCAGGATGACGTCGGCCGCGGAGGCGGTTTTGGTCATGAAAATGTCCTGGACGATCACCAGTTCCAGATCGTCGAACGCTTTGCGCACCGCTGACAGTTCAGCATCGGTCTGCAGCGGATCTTCACCCATAATGTACGCCGCCCGCACTTCACCGTGCGCCGCGCGGTGCGGCAGCTCGCTGATGCGATAGCCGGTATGCGCCGGCAGGCTGTCGACGCCCCAGGCTTTGGCGAACTTCTCGCGGTTTTCCGGGAACTTAACGTACTGGTAGCCTGGATAGGTATCCGGCAGCGCACCCATATCGCAGGCGCCCTGGACGTTGTTCTGGCCACGCACCGGGTTGACGCCGACGCTCGGTTTGCCGAGGTTGCCGGTGAGGATCGCCAGGCTGGTCAGGGAACGCACGGTCTCCACGCCCTGGTAGAACTGGGTAACGCCCATGCCCCACAGAATGGCGGCGGATTTGGCGCTGGCGTACATCCGGGCGCAGGCGCGGATCTCCTGGGCGCTGACCCCGGTGATCTCCTCCACCGACTCCGGCGTGTAGCCTTCAACGATTTTGCGATACTCCTCGAAGCCTTCGGAACGGCTGGCGACGAAGGATTTATCGTACAGATCCTCTTCAATAATCACGTGGCCAATCGCGTTGAGCAGCGCGATATTCGAGCCGTTCTTCAGCGCAATGTGCATATCGGCGATGCGCGCGGTTTCAATTTTGCGCGGGTCGCAGACGATAATTTTCGCCCCGTTGCGTTTAGCGTTAATGACGTGATTCGCCACGATAGGGTGGGAATCCGCCGGGTTGTAGCCGAAGATAAACACCAGATCGGTGTTATCAATCTCTGTGATGGCATTACTCATGGCGCCGTTACCGACCGACTGGTGCAGACCTGCAACCGAAGGGCCGTGTCAGACGCGAGCGCAGCAGTCGACGTTATTGGTACCAATAACGGCGCGCGCGAATTTTTGCATCACATAGTTGGTTTCATTACCGGTGCCGCGGGAGGAGCCGGTGGTTTGGATCGCATCCGGGCCATATTTGGCTTTAATGGCGCTGAGGCGAGTGGCGACGTAATCCAGCGCCTCATCCCAGGAGACAGCTTCCAGCTTGCCGCCGCGTTGACGACGGATCATGGGGGTTTTCAGGCGCGGCGTCAGGATCTGGGTATCGTTAATAAAGTCCCAGCCATAATAGCCTTTCAGGCACAGGGTTCCCTGGTTGGTTTTCCCCTGCGCCGCTTCAGCCCGAACGATTTTGCCGTTATCGACCACCAGATTGATTTTGCAACCTGATGCGCAATACGGGCAAACCGTGACGACTTTTTTCATCGGTCTTGCTCCAGTTATTCAATGGGCGCGTTTGCGCTATCGCGCCGTCACTATGCATCTTCTATGCCATATTTTCATTGTGGGTATTCCTTGATGATACGCGGCTTTTTTGGGCGAAATGCTGACGAAAAACAGCCTGTCGACAGATTTGACGTGTCGATACCCTGGAGATGTGACGGCGCTTGAAAAAATGTCACCGGGAGAGGAATTTGTCGGCGCAGCCTTGCAGAATCGATCAGACTGACACTAACTCCCCGCGGGCAGAGGCAAAGATGAAACCGGTCATTTTAGTGGTCGATGACGACATAGCGATGGGCGAGCTGCTCAGAGATGTGCTCGGCGCGCACGCGTTTGAGGTGCTGGTCTGCCAGACCGGCGGCGACGCGCTGGCGACGGTGGCGCAGCGGGCGGACATCGCGCTGGTTTTGCTGGATATGATCCTGCCGGATACCAATGGCCTGCAGGTGCTTCAGCAGCTGCAGCGCACCCGGCCGGAGCTGCCGGTGGTGATGCTCTCCGGCCTGGGCAGTGAGTCCGATGTGGTGGTGGGCCTGGAGATGGGCGCCGATGATTACATCGCCAAACCGTTCAGTTCGCGGGTGGTGGTCGCCCGGGTGAAGGCGGTGCTGCGGCGCAGCGGGGCGCTGGCCAGCGAGGCGCCGGGCGTCGCCGCCGGCCTGACGTTCAACGGCTGGCGGCTGGATACCACCCGCTGTGAGCTGTATAACCCGCAGCAGCAGGCGATCCCGCTGACCCAGGGAGAATACGGTTTGCTGCTGGCGCTGGCGCAGAACGCCCGCCGGGTACTGAACCGCGAACAGTTGCTGGCGCTGACCCATACCGAAAGCACCGAGGTGTTCGACCGCACCATCGATGTGCTGATCATGCGCCTGCGGCGCAAAATCGAGCTGAACCCGCATCAGCCGACGCTGATTAAAACGCTGCGCGGCCTGGGCTATGTCTTTTCCGCCGACGTGACCCACAGTGAGAAGGCGGCATAGTGCGGGAAGCTGTCTAACCGGCCTGGCCATTGCTGGGGGAGTCAACCCTTCTAATTATTTTGCAACTGAATAAACGTCTGTAGCTCAGTGAGCGTTTTGGCGCCGTCGATCGCATTGGCAGCCTGCAGGCTGGCGCGGGCGCAGGCGTGGGCCAGCTGCAGACTGTCGGTTAACGGCCAGCGTTCGTGGCTGCCGTACAGCAGGCCGGCGCAGAAGGCGTCCCCGGCGCCGACGCTGCCGACAATCTCCTCCGGCGGCAGCCGCCATGACGGCACCCAGCGCCCGGCTTCGGTACGTGAGACGCCCCATGCCCCCTCCGGGCAGTGGATCACCACCCGTTGGCGCACGCCGGCGTCAAGCAATGCGCTGGCGGCGCTGGCGATATTGGCGACGTGCGGCTCGCCGTTGGGTAGCCGAATCTCCAGCCCGCTAAACTCGCTGGCTTCCAGTTCATTGATGGTCAGGTAGTCAAGATGCGCCAGCGCCGGCAGGACCAGCGGGCGGTAGCGCGGGTCGCCCTTGCGCGACACCAGATCGAGGGAAACCTCATAGCCTCGCTCGCGCATCTGCGCCAGCAGTCGCGCGCTGCGGGTGCCGTACACTTCGTCGGGGCGATCGAGACTCTCAAGCAGCAGCAGATAGCCGAGATGGAAAATTTTCAGCGGCGCATCCAGCGGCTCAAAGGCCGGAAGGTCAAGCAGGCGGTTGGCGCCGGGGGAGTGAAAAAAGGTACGCTGACCGTCAGCGTCGGTCATCACCTGAGTCATCGAGGTGGGGGCAGAGCTGGTGCGCTGCACGAGCTGGCGATTGATATGGTACTGATCGAGCATGGCGGTAATGTAGTCGCCATCGTTATCCTCGCCAATCAGGCCGACCGCCTGCAGCGGCAGGCCGGCGTGCATTTTGGCCAGGGTCAGCAGGACGTTCAGCGGCGCGCCGCCGGTGGCGCGTTCGCTATGCATAATCTCCACCAGCCAGCCGCGCTCCGGCCACTGTCTGATCTGGTGGACATGATCGACCAGCATGTTGCCTGCGGCAATAATGCCTTTACGTTCCATGATCGCTACTCCGCGCCGTCATACTTGTTAAGCGTAGCGCACAATCGGCGGAACGATCGTGCGCCCGGTTGCGCTTATTTCACGGTCCAGCCTTTGTAAGAGCTGACGTTGTTTTTGTCGATCATGGTCACCGGGATCAGCACCGGCGCGGTTGGGGCCGGTTTGCCCTGCAGGATGTTGTAGCCAATTTCCACCGCCTTCGCCGCCATCACCTGGGGATCCTGCGCCGGCGTTGCGACAAACAAGGAGTTCTTACGCTTCAGCGCCTCTTCGCCGTCCGGGCTGCCGTCGACGCCGACGATGAAGAACTCGCTGCGCTGCGCCTGTTTCGCTGCCAGATCGGCGCCAATCGCTGTCGGATCGTTGATCGCGAACACGCCGTCAATCTTCGGATTGGCCGCCAGCAGGGAGGTCATCACCTCCAGTCCGCCTTCCCGGCTGCCTTTGGCGTTCTGGTTGGAGGACAGAATTTTTATATCCGGGTGTTTTTTGAACTCCGTTTCGCAGCCTTCGACGCGGTTTTGTACGGCGGAGACCGGCGGCCCGTTGATGATCACCACGTTGCCTTTGTTGTTCAGACGATCGCTAATGTATTTACAGGCCAGCTCGCCCGCCTGGGTGTTATCGGAGGTGATGGTGGCGTCGGCCCCTTCGGCGGCAACGTCAACCGCCACCACCACGATCCCGGCCTCTTTGGCCCGTTTCACCGCCGGGCCAATGCCTTTCGAATCGGCGGCGTTGAGGATAATCATATCGACTTTGGCGGCGATAAAGTTATCGATCTGCGCCACCTGCTGGCCCAGATCGTAGCCGCTGGAGACCAGCGTCACTTTGACGTTATCCCCCGCCAGCTTGCGGGCCTCCAGCTCCGCGCCCTTGGTGATCTGCACAAAGAACGGGTTGGCAAGGTCGCCCACCGTCACGCCAATCGCTTTCAGCTCTTTGGCCGACGCAAAAGGGGAGGCGGCCAGCAGCGCGCCAGCACACAGCGCGGTGACTATCGGTTTTAAACGCATTCGCTTTTCCTCGCAGGTAAGATGGTGTTGTTATGCACTTTGATGATGTCGGGTACGGTATTTGTCGATCAGCACCGCAATGATGATCACCGCCCCTTTGATCACCAGTTGCCAGAAGTAGGAGACCCCCATCAGGGTCATACCGTTATTGAGGGTGGCGATAATCAGCGCCCCCACCAGCGTACCGGTGATGGTGCCGATCCCGCCGACGAAGCTGGTGCCGCCAAGAATGACCGCGGCGATGGCGTCCAGCTCGTAGCCGACCCCGAGGTTACCGTTGGCGCTGTACAGCCGGGAGGCGCTCATCACTCCGCCAAGGCCGGAGAGCAGGCCGCTCATGCCATAGACAAACAACAGCACCAGCCAGACTTTAATGCCGGTCAGCCGCGCCGCCTGCATGTTGCCGCCCACCGCGTAGATATGCACCCCAAGGGTGGTTCGGCGCAGGATAAACCAGCACACCGCGATAACCGCCAGGGCGATGACCACCAGCCACGGCACCGGGCCGAGGTAGTCATTGCCGATCCACTCGAAGCTGATATCGGAGTTGATCACCGTGGTGCCGTCGGCCAGCAGATAGGCGGCGCCGCGCAGCGCCGTATAGGTGCCGAGAGTGACGATAAACGGCGGTAGCCCGGCGAAGGCCACCAGCGCGCCGTTGAACAGGCCGAGCAGCAGGCCGAGCATCAGCGCCGCCGGAATCGACAGCAACGCCAGCTCCGGGATCAGCGAGACCACCATTGCCGCCACCGCGGTGGTGCCGAGAATGGAGCCGACGGAAAGGTCAATGCCGCCGGTGAGGATGATGAAGGTCATTCCCGCCGCCAGCACAATGTTGATCGAGGCCTGGCGGGTGATATTCAGCAGATTGCTTTCCGTGAAGAAGTTGGGGGCGATAAAGCCGAAGACGGCGACGATCAGGATGAGGATCGGCAGAATGCCGACGGTCTGCATCAGGTCGCCCATCAGCATTTTTTTCGCCGAAGCGGATTTCGCGACCGGCGCGGAGGTCTCTTTCGGTATGCTCATAGTTGCCCTGCCTTAAGGTGAGAATCGTTCACGCCGGTGGCCAGCGTCATGATCTGTTCCTGGCTGATATCGCCGGACTGCAGCTCGCCGGCGATAGTCCCTTCGCGCATCACATAGACCCGGTCGCTCATGCCCACCACTTCGGGCAGTTCGCTGGAGATCATCAGAATGGCGACGCCCTGGCGCGCCATGTCGTTCATGATGCGGTAAATCTCGCTTTTCGCGCCGACGTCGACGCCGCGGGTGGGTTCATCAAGGATCAGAATGCGCGGGCCAATCGCCACCCAGCGTGAAATCAATAATTTCTGCTGGTTGCCGCCGGACAGCCCGCCGGCGCGCACCTGGGCGTGCGGTACGCGGATGTTCAGCAGCTGGATGGCATCATCGGAGATGGTTTGCGCCTTCCGGCGGTTGAGCATTCCCCAGGTCGCGTCGCGCTCCAGCGTCGCCATGGTGATGTTTTCCTGGGCCGCCAGTTCGAGAAACAGGCCCTGCTCTTTGCGGTTTTCGGTCAGAAAGCCGATGCCATGGTCGATGGCTTCGCGCGGCGAGTGGATCACCACCGGCTCGCCGTCGATCTCGATCACCCCGCCGGTGGCTTTGCGCACGCCAAAGATCAGCTGCGCCAGTTCGGAGCGTCCGGCGCCGACCAGCCCGGCGAGGCCGACGATTTCGCCGGCATGCACCACCAGGCTGCTGGGCTTAACCTTACCGCCATCGGTCAGATCCTCGACCCGCAGGCGCGGCTGGCCGCGGGGAATATCGCGCTCTTTATTGAACAGATCGCTGAGCGGACGGCCGACCATCATGCGCACCAGCTCCGGTGCGTTGAGCTTGTCGCGCACCAGGCTGCCGACATACTGCCCGTCGCGCAGGACGCTGACCCGGTCGGAGAGCTCATACACTTCCGCCATGCGGTGGCTGATATAGATAATCGCCATCCCCTCATCGCGCAGGCGCAGGATGAGGTCGAACAGGCGCTGGGTTTCCCGCGAGGAGAGGGCGGCGGTGGGTTCATCCATCACCAGAATGCGGCTTTGACGGTGCAGGGCGCGGGCGATCTCCACTTGCTGCTGCTCGGCGATGGTCAGGGTCATCACCCGGTCGCTGGCCCTGAACTGGGCGCCGAGACGGTCGATCACCGCCTGCGCCTGGCTGAGCATGGCTTTGCGCTGCACCAGGCCACCACGTGCCAGCTCGCTGCCGAGGAAAATGTTTTCCGCGACGGTCAGGTTCGGCGCCAGCTGCATCTCCTGGTAGATCAACGTGATCCCGGCGGCCAGCGCGTCCTTGGGGCCGCGGATCGTTTGCGGTTTTCCGTCGATCAGGATCTCGCCGCTGGTGGCGGTATAGGCGCCGGCGAGGATCTTCATCAGCGTGCTTTTTCCGGCGCCGTTCTCCCCCATCAGGGCGTGGATCTCGCCGGGCCAGACCGTCAGGTCGACGCCCTTTAGCGCGTAGAATTTGCCAAAAGCTTTGGCGATATGGCGCATTTCCAGTACCGGGGTGGCGGTCATCACGGCGCTCCTGTCTGCGAGAACAATAGCAGCAGTCCACCACCGGAAAATAAATGCAGGATGTCAGAATCCATTCATATTTGTCATAGTGATAAATAGTTAACCGCGATCACAGTTACGCGGCGTCATTTTCTGCACCGTCACGCCTATATGCCGACCGTTCCTTCACCGGAGTTGCTATGACCGCTCGCCGACACCCGTTTTTCACCAGCGCCCGTGGCCGCCTGCTCTCCTTTAATCTGCTGATGGTGGTCGTCACCCTGCTGGTGAGCGGCGTGGCGGTGTTCGGCTTTCACCACGCCAGCCAGCTGCAGGAGCAGGTGCAGCGCCAGACCCTCAACGATATGCGCGGCAGTATGGATCTGGCGCGGGACACGGCGAATGTCGCCACGGCCGCGGTGCGCCTGTCGCAGGTGGTGGGCGCGCTGGAGTACAAAAGCGAAGCGGAACGGCTGCTGGCGACGCAGCAGGCGCTGAAGCACTCGCTGGCCCAGCTGGCGGCGGCCCCGCTGGCGCAGCAGGAGCAGGCGCTGGTGGCCAGTATTATTCGCCGCAGCAACGCGCTGCAGCAGAGCGTGGCGGAGATGCTGGAGCGCGGCCAGCGCCGCCATCTGCAGCGCAATGCGCTGCTGAGTTCGCTTTACCAGAATCAGAGCAACCTGCGCCATCTCGCCGATCTTAACGATCGCGGCGGGGAGCGGGCGATCGATCCTCGCCGGCTGGCCGAGATGGACCGGCTGATCGTCGCCGCGATCCATACCGTCACGCCGCGGTCGATCGTCCTGCAGCTCGACCAGCTGCGCGGCGACCTGCCGGCCCATAGCGCCGATCCCGCGCTGGCGTTTGTTCTCCCCGACGTCACCCGGGAGCTGGCGAAGCTGGCCCCGCTGTCGGCCCAGCTGGAGGAGAGCGACCTGACGATCAGCTGGTACATGTACCACATCAAAGCGCTGGTC
This sequence comes from Klebsiella sp. 54, assembly GCF_018223875.1. NCBI lineage: Bacteria > Pseudomonadati > Pseudomonadota > Gammaproteobacteria > Enterobacterales > Enterobacteriaceae > Klebsiella > Klebsiella sp. 54. The sequence continues at coordinate 197,238 of NZ_JAGRRA010000005.1, read as the reverse complement.
GCGCTGCTTAACGACGACATCAATCAGTACGTGACCCGGGTGGCGGAAGCCTCCGAACAGCGGGCGGCGCAGAGCCATCGGGAGCTGCGCTCCATCAGCATGTTTATTCTGCTTTCCGCGCTGCTGGCGCTGGCGATCACCGGCTGCGCCGGGTGGTACATCTACCGTAACCTGGGCTCTAACCTGACCGCTATCTCGCGGGCGATGTCGCGGCTGGCTCAGGGAGAGCCGAACGTCTCGGTGCCGGCCCTGCAGCGGCGCGACGAGCTGGGCGAACTGGCGCGCGCCTTTAACGTTTTCGCGCGCAATACGGCGTCGCTGGAGCACACCACCCGGCTGCTGAAAGAGAAGACCACCCAGATGGAGATCGATAGGATTAAGCGTCAGGAGCTGGAGGAGGCGCTGTTGCACAGCCAGAAGATGAAGGCCGTCGGCCAACTGACCGGAGGCCTGGCGCATGATTTTAACAACCTGCTAGCGGTGATCATCGGCAGCCTTGAGCTGGTGGAGCCGAATGCGCAGGATGCGCCACGCCTCACCAGGGCGCTGAAGGCGGCGGAACGCGGGGCGCTTCTGACCCAGCGGCTGCTGGCCTTTTCGCGTAAGCAGGCGCTGCATCCCCAGGCGGTGGCGATGGCGCCGTTGCTGGAGAACCTCAGCGAGCTAATGCGTCACTCCCTGCCGGCGACCTTGAGCCTGGAGATTGAGGCGCAGTCGCCGGCGTGGCCGGCATGGATAGACGTCGGCCAGCTGGAAAACGCCCTGATTAACCTGGTGATGAACGCCCGCGACGCCATGGCCGGGCGCGCGGGCGTCATTAAAATTCGTACCTGGAATCAGCGGGTCACCCGCAGCAGCGGCCAGCGGCAGGATATGGTGGCTCTGGAGGTGATCGATCACGGCTGCGGCATGTCGCAGGCGGTGAAAGCCCGGGTGTTTGAACCCTTCTTTACCACTAAAGCCACCGGCAGCGGCAGCGGCCTGGGGCTGTCGATGGTGTATGGCTTTGTGCGCCAGTCGGGCGGCCGGGTGGCGCTGGAGAGCGCGCCGGGGCAGGGGACGACGGTGCGGCTGCAGCTGCCGCGGGCGATGACCGAGGTAGAGAAGGCGGTGGCGCCGGTGGAAGACGAACCAATCCCGGCGGGAGAACGGCTGGCGCTGGTGCTGGAAGATGAAGAGGATGTTCGCCAGACGCTGTGCGAACAGCTGCATCAGCTGGGCTGGCTGACGCTGGAAACCGCCAGCGGGGAAGAGGCGCTGCAGCTGCTGGAGGCCTCGCCGGATATTGCCCTGTTGATTAGCGATCTGATGCTGCCCGGCGGGCTGAGCGGCGCCGATGTGATCCATACCGCGCGCCGCCGCTTTCCGGCGCTGCCGGTGCTGCTGATCAGCGGTCAGGATTTGCGCCCGGCGCAGAACCCGGCCCTGCCGGAGGTGGAGTGGCTGCGTAAGCCCTTTACCCGCGCTCAACTGGCGCAGGCGCTGAGTGCAGCGTACGCGAGGATTTGAGATTCCTCCGCTACCCGGGCGGCATGCCGATGATTAAGGTAGCGTCAGGACTCTGATGAGATTGGCCCCGATGAAACGTTACGCAATCGCACTGCTCTTTTGCACTCTGTCGCTGACCAGCCTGGCCGCCCGCGCCGATATTATCGATGACGCGATCGGCAATATTCAGCAAGCCATTAACGACGCCTATAACCCGGGTAGCAGTCGCTCTGATGACGACGACAGATACGATGACGATGGCCGGTATGATGACGGGCGCTATCAGGGAAGTCGCCAGCAGAGCCGTGACAGCCAGCGTCAGCATGACGATCGGCAACGCCAGCTGGACGATCGCCGCCGTCAGCTGGATGAACGCCAGCGCCAGCTCGATCGCGATCGCCGCCAGTTAGAAAGCGATCAGCGTCGTCTGGACGATGACTATTGATCGCCCCGCAGCAGACCGACGCCTAATCCAGCACGATTTCCATCCCGTCATAACCCGCTTCGAAACCTTCCGGTAGCGGGTTATCCATCATCCAGACGTCAAACTGATGGCTGATATGGGTGAGGATCACCCGCGGACAGCCTATCGCCTGGTTAAGGGCGCGAACGGTATTGAAATCGTTATGGTTACGCGGGGTCTGCGCCCGCGGCTCATGGCTGCAGTCGATGATCATCGCCTGCGGGCGGTTGCTGAGTAAAAACTTCAGCGTCTTGTCCGGCAGCCCGGCGGTATCCGAGAGCCAGGCTACCCGACTGTGGGCCGACTCCAGCAGATAACCGAAGGTGAGCTTCGAATGGTTGAGCGGCAGGGGCGTTACCCGCAGGCCCTGCAGCTCAAACACCACAAACGGCGTGACGGTATGGCTGAAGTCGAGCAGGCCGGGGTGCTTGAGCAGATCGTCGCAGCCGGCGTCGTCCGGCGGGCCGTAGACCGGGATCGGCGCGCCCACGCCCCAGCGCAGCGGAAACAGCCCCTGCACATGATCCAGGTGATAGTGGGTTAGCAGCACCTGCTGAAAGCTGCCGGCGGGATGATGTTCCATCAGATCCGGTCTGCCGGCGTCCAGCAGCGTCACTGCGCTGTTGAACGTCACCACCCCGCTACAGGGGCGTCGGCGATGGCTTTCCTCGCGGCGGGCGCGGCGGCAGGCCGCGCAATCGCAGCCAAAGGCCGGCACCAGCTGAGCGCCGCCGGTGCCGGTTAAGCGGAGGGTCAGGCTCATCGTGTCACCTTTGGTTTATACCAGCGGATCCGCTTCGCGCACCGCGTGGCTGCGCAGCAGGCGGAAAAATTCATCGACCGATTGTCGGAGACTGCCGTCGTTATTCAGCGTCAGGCAATCGTCCGGCTTATAGCGCGCGGCGCGGTCCAGACGCTGGGCGATATCCACCGCATTTTCCCGGCCGCGCTGCTCCAGCCGCTGGCGCAGCACCGGCGGCGAGACGGCGAGACAGATCGGCACCAGCACCTCGCCGTAGCGTTCCCGCGCCAGCGCCAGATGGGCGCGGGAGCCATTGGCCACCACGTCGAAGCCGGCGTGCAGCCACAGGTCGATCTCCACGCCAATGCCATAGTAAGTATGGTTGGCGTGCCAGCTGAGGGCAAAGAGATGCTGCTCGGCGCGGGTAAAAAATTCATGTTCGCTGAGGGCGATATGGTTTTCGTTACCGGCGTTAAAGGGCCGGGTAATGTAACGATGCGCCACCAGCAGCTGCGGGTGCTCGCGCTGGCGCAGCGCCGCCAGCAGGCTGTCTTTCCCGGAGCCGGAGGGGCCCACCAGCCAGATCAGTTTTCCCGGCATTAAAAGACCCTCCTTCCCTGGCGCCAGACATGGTCGATGTGGACATGCTCGCCGCGACGGTGCGCCAGCACCAGGTCGGCGCGTTTCCCCTCGGCGATGACGCCGCGATCGTCAAGGCCCAGCGCCTGCGCCGGATGTTTGCTGACCAGACGGATCGCCTGCGCCAGGGTGAAGGCGTTATCCTCGGCGTCGGCGATGCGGAATGCGGCATCCAGCAGGCTGGCGGGATAGTAGTCGGAAGAGAGAATGTCGAGCAAACCGTGGTTCGCCAGCAGGTGGGCGGCGACGTTGCCGGAGTGGGAACCGCCGCGCACGATATTCGGCGCCCCCATCAGGACGTGCATCCCGTGCTGACGTGAAGCCTGCGCCGCGGCCAGGGTGGTGGGAAACTCGGCGATGACGCTACCCAGCTGGTGGGATTCAGCCACATGCGCCTCGGTGGCGTCGTCGTGGCTGGCGAGGGCGATACGGCGGGCGCGGCACATGGCGGCGATGGTCTGGCGATTGGGCTGCGACCAGGTGGCGGCCAGAGCCATCTGCTCGGCTTCAAAACGGTCCATTTCGTCATGCGTCAGATGATATTTTCCCTGATAGTAATCGCGGTACTTGCTGCGATCGGCGTACTGACGCTGGCCGGGCGAGTGGTCCATCAGAGAGACCATGCTCACCGACTCGCGGTCGATCAGCTTTTCAAACAGCGGCAGCGTGGTGTGATGCGGCAGCTCGCAGCGCAGGTGCAGACGGTGCTCTGCGCGGTTAAGACCGCGCTTTTGCGTCTCTTCCACCGCATTGACCATCTTCTCCAGATTCTCAAGACGATCGCCGCCATCGCGCACGTCGCCAATCGCCACGGCGTCCAGCACGGTGGTGATGCCGCTGGCGACCATCATTGCGTCGTGGCTGCTCATCGCCGAGTGGGCCGGCCAGTCTACCTTCGGCCGCGGGGTAAAGAACTTGTCGAGGTTATCGGTATGCAGCTCGATAAGGCCCGGCAGCAGCCAGCCGCCTTCCCCATCCAGCGCCTGCGGCAGCCGGCTCTGGCTTTCAGCGAAGGCGAGAATGCGACCGTCCTGGACTTCCAGCGAACCGTGGACCACGTCATCGTCGAGAACCAGTTTTACGTTATTGATAATCATGCTGTTATTCCCATGGGGTGCAGCCGGTCGGCGACCTGACGGCGTACCCCTTCGTCATGGAAAATCCCGACGATGGCCGCGCCGCGCGCTTTGGCATCGTGGATCAGGTCGACCACGGCAGCACTGTTTTTGCCATCCAGTGAGGCGGTGGGTTCATCGAGGAGCAGGATCGGATAGTCGACCGCAAAACCGCGGGCGATATTGACCCGTTGCTGTTCGCCGCCGGAAAAGGTCGACGGCGCAAGGTGCCACAGACGTTGCGGAACGTTGAGGCGGGTCAGCAGCTGGGCGGCTTTGGCGGCGCTCGCTTCACGCGGCGTCCCGAGATCGAGCAGCGGCTGCATCACCACCTCCAGCGCCGAAATACGCGGGATCACCCGTAGAAACTGGCTGACCCAGCCGATAGTGGTTTTGCGCACTTCCAGCACCTTGCGCGGCGTGGCGGTGACCAGGTCCACCCATTCGTCGCCGTGGCGGATATGAATATGGCCGCTGTCCGGCAGATAGTTGGCGTACAGCGAACGCAGCAGGGTCGATTTGCCGCTGCCGGAGTGACCGTGGAGCACCACGCACTCCCCGGCGTTAACGGTCAGCGAGGCGTCGGCCAGCACCGGCAGACGCACGCCGTGCTGCTGGTGCAGAACAAAGGTTTTATGGACGTTTTCAACGCGGATCATGTTAGCTCTCACGAGGTTGGGTTGCCGGGTGGCGCTTCGCTTACCCGGCCTACGAATAACGCACCTGTGGGCCGGGTAAGGCGCAGCCGCCACCCGGCAAAACAGCATTAATTCTGCAACACCGACGACACCAGCAGCTGGGTATAAGGATGGTGCGGATCGTCGAGCACCCGGTCGGTTAAGCCACTTTCCACCACCTGGCCCTGCTTCATTACCAGCAGTCGGTTCGCCAGCAGGCGGGCGACGCCGAGATCGTGGGTAACAATCACTACCGCCAGATTCAGCTCTACCGCCAGGCCACGCAGCAGATCAAGCAGCCGCGCCTGCACGGACACATCCAGCCCGCCGGTGGGTTCATCCATAAACACCAGCTTCGGCTGGGTGACCAGATTGCGGGCAATCTGCAGACGCTGCTGCATGCCGCCGGAGAAGGTGGTGGGCAGGTCGTCGATGCGCGAGGGCGGGATCTCCACCTCCTGCAGCCACTTTTCAGCGGTGGCGCGAATGTTGCCGTAGTGGCGGGCGCCGGTGGCCATCAGCCGTTCGCCGATGTTGCCCCCGGCGGAGACCTGGCGACGCAGACCGTCCATTGGGTGCTGATGCACCACCCCCCATTCGGTGCGCAGCAGGCGGCGGCGTTCGGCTTCGCTCATGGCGTACAGCGAGCGCTGCTGGTACAGCACCTCGCCCCGCTGCGGCGTCAGGCGGGCGGAGATTGCCTTCAGCAGGGTGGTTTTACCGGAGCCGGACTCGCCGACGATGCCGAGCACTTCTCCCGGCCACAGCTCGAAGGAGACATCGCGAAAACCTTTATCCGGGGCGTAGAGATGGGTCAGGTTATTCACAGCAAGTAATGGCTGGTTCATTTTTTCTGCCCCTCGCTCTGCTGGCGGCAATAGTCGGTATCGGAGCAGACAAACATCCGCTGGCCGCTGTCATCCAGCACCACTTCGTCGAGGTAGCTGTGGCGCGAGCCGCAGATGGCGCAGGGTTCATCCCACTCCTGGACGGTAAATGGGTGGTCGTCGAAATCGAGACTCTCCACCGGGGTATAGGGCGGCACGGCGTAGATCCGCTTTTCGCGCCCGGCGCCGAACAGCTGCAGCGCCGGCATCATATGCATTTTCGGGTTATCGAATTTCGGGATCGGCGAGGGATCCATCACGTAGCGGCCATTGACCTTCACCGGGTAGGCGTAGGTGGTGGCGATATGGCCGAAGCGGGCGATATCTTCATACAGTTTCACCTGCATCACGCCGTACTCTTCCAGGGCGTGCATGGTGCGGGTTTCGGTTTCACGCGGCTCGATAAAGCGCAGCGGCTCCGGGATCGGCACCTGGTAGATCAGGATCTGATCCTCCACCAGCGGCGTCTCCGGGATGCGATGGCGGGTCTGGATCAGTGTGGCGTCTTCGGTACGCTCGGTGGTGGCGACGCCGGTAACACGCTTAAAGAACTGACGAATCGACACCGCGTTGGTGGTGTCATCGGCGCCCTGGTCAATCACCTTCAGCACGTCGTTCTCGCCGATGACGCTGGCGGTCAACTGGATGCCGCCAGTGCCCCAGCCGTAGGGCATCGGCATTTCGCGACCGCCGAACGGCACCTGGTAGCCGGGAATGGCTACCGCTTTGAGAATAGCCCGGCGGATCATGCGCTTGGTTTGCTCGTCGAGATAAGCAAAGTTATAGCCAGTCAGTGGGTTAGCCACGTTCGTTCTCCCGTTGCAGGCGTTTCAGCAGCGCCAGTTCGGCCTGGAAATCGACATAGTGCGGCAGCTTCAGATGCGAGACGAAGCCGGCGGCTTCAACGTTATCGGCGTGGGCCAGCACAAACTCTTCATCCTGGGCGGGACCGGCAATCTCTTCGTCATAGTCCGCCGCCTGCAGTGCGCGGTCGACGAGGGCCATGGCCATCGCTTTGCGCTCGCTCATGCCGAAGGTCAGACCGTAGCCGCGGGTGAAGTGCGGCGGCTCATCCTGCGGGGCGACGAAGCCGTTGACCATTTCGCATTCGGTGAGCAGCAGCTCGCCAATATTGACGCTAAAGCCCAGCTCTTCCGGGACAATCTCCACCTGCACGTAGCCGCTGCGGATCTCGCCGGCAAACGGATGGTTGCGGCCATAGCCGCGCTGAGTCGAATAGGCCAGCGCCAGCAGGTAGCCTTCATCGCCGCGCATTAGCTGCTGCAGGCGCGAAGAACGTGAGCAGGGGTAGACCGGCGGGGTGCGGGTGATATCGTCGGGCGGTGTGCCGCGATCTTCCTCGGCCTTCGCCAGACCCTGCTGCGTGAGCAGGCTAAAGACGTGCGGCGTCGGCTGCGTGTCGCACTCGGCTTGCTGCACAGAAGGCGCTTCGCCGTTTGCCAGCAGGGTAAAATCGAGCAGGCGGTGGGTGTAGTCGTAAGTGGGGCCCAGCAGCTGGCCGCCGGGGATATCTTTGTACACTGCCGAGATGCGGCGTTCGAGACGCATTTTGGCGGTGTCGATCGGTTCGCTAACCGCCAGCCGCGGCAGGGTGGTGCGGTAGGCGCGCAGCAGGAAGATCGCTTCGACGTTATCGCCGCTGGCCTGTTTGAGCGCCAGCGCCGCCAGTTCGCGGTCGGCGATGCCGCCCTCGGTCATCACCCGGTCCACCGCCAGATTGAGCTGTTCGCCTATCTGGTCAACGCTCAGTTCGGGAAGCCGTCCATCGCCCCGTCGTTTCTGTTCCTGTAAGGCGTGAGCGGCGCGGATCGCCTTCTCGCCGCCCTTGACGGCAACGTACATTTAGCAAACCTCCACGTGAGTGGTGCGCGGGATCGCCAGCAGGCGCTCGCCGCAGGTGAGGATCAGATCAATGCCCAGCGGGAACGGGTGTGGGCGCTCCGTCAGTTCGTCAATGATGCAGTCCGGCAGCTGAGGGGCGATCATTCGCTCTTCGGCAATGCCCGCCCCGGTCAGGCGCAGCATGCGTCCGCCGCTAAGGCTGGCGAGCTGAACGATCAGCGTGACGCCGGTCTCCGGGGCGGTGACGGTGCCAGCGGAGAGGACGTTGAGCTGCTCGGCGCTGATGCCGTCATTGGCGACGGCAAAGACCGCCTGCTGCGGCTGGTCCACCAGCGGCGCGCCGGTATGAAAGCGCAGATTCTGTCCCACCAGATCGTTATGCAGAGCGCTGGCGAGCCAGACCGGCGTTTCGTGATCGGCAAGGGTCAATAGCAGGCTGGTGGAAGCGACGTTCAGCGGCTGCCAGCCGTGCTGTAACTGCTGCAGGGAGACAATCACCCCCGGCTCGCTCATCGCTTTCAGCAGGCGACGAAAACTGTGTTGGGCATCCTGCACAGCCAGGGAAAAAGCGGGTTGTAAGGTCATGCGTTATCTCCGCGAACCAGGGTAAAGAAGTCGACCCGGCTGGCGTTGACTTCGGCGCGTCGGGCTTCAATGCGCGCGCTGCGTAGCGCTTCCAGCGGGGTTATCAGGGTTTCCATTAAATTGTGAAAATGGCGGGGTGACTGCAGCAGGGCGTCGATGGCCGCGCAGCGTTCGGCGTGCGGGCGGTCGCGGCCTAAGATCCAGCTGTAGCCGAGCGTTCCGTCGGCCAGACGTACCGCGGCGCGGGTGAGCGTGGCGTCGCCGGCGAAGAAACGGTCGCCGATACCGCCCATCCGGGCCTGAAGCTGCACCAGGCCAGTCTCGGGAGTGCGGATCAGTTCATACTCCGGCGCCAGCTGCAGGGAGTGCATGCGCGCCAGAAGATCTTGCGGTTCACTGTGGGCCAGCACGGACATCCAGCGCTGGCGGGTGGCGGTATCGAAGTGCATTCAGTGCTCCATGGTGAATTCAATCATGTCGGCGCGGGTGAGGCTGACGGAGTATTCGGTGGCGGCCTGCTCGCCCTGGCGGCTGTTGAGGGTGCGGACGCAGAGCAGCGGCGCCATATTGGGGATCTCCAGCAGTTTGCTCTCTTTCGCCTGTGCGCGACGGGCGCTGATTTTGGTGCGCACCCGGGTCAGTTCGACGTCAAGCCGATCGCGCAGCAGGTCGTGCAGCGAGCCGTGGCTGAAGGTCTGTAACACCGGCCAGAAGCGCAGGTCGGCGAAGTAGTGGTCAATCAGGCACAGGGCGACGCTATTGACCCGGCGCAGGGTGCGCAGATGAATGACGTTCTCGCCCTCGCTAATACCAAAGGCTTCGGCAACGTGCGCGCTGGCGGGGCGCAGTACCGACAGCAGTTTTTCGCTGGTGGGATCGCTGCCTTGTTCCAGCAGGTTTTGGCTGAAACGCGCCTGGGCGTTGAGCGGGTAATCGATCGGCCGCATCAGCACCAGCACGCCCACGCCCTGACGGCGTTGTACCCAGCCGCGCTCAACCAGCTGGTCGATCGCCCGGCGCAGGGTGTGGCGGTTAACGTCGAAGCGCGTCGCCAGCTGCTGCTCGGCGGGCAGATAGTCACCGCAGCGATAGTGGTGGCGCAACTCCTGCTCAAGCCGGGCGGCGATTTCCTGATAGCGCGTGGGATAACTGGTCGGATGTCTGGACAGGTGCATGGTCATCAAGCCTCACACAGCATAGGCGAGGAGCTTCCTCGCGTTGTGAGCCGATCCTGACCGGTTTATGTTGCAGTTCGGTTAAGTGATGATGACTAAAGGATGAAGAGTTAATGCCAGACGGATGACAGGGCGGCCAGGCCGCCCTGGCGGGGTCAGCCTTGTTTGACCACGTTGATCATCCAGGGAACGCCAAAGCGATCCACGACTTTGCCGAAGCCGTGGGCCCAGAAGGTTTCCTGCCAGGCCATCTCAATGCGTCCGCCGACCGCCAGCGCTTCGAACCAGCGCTGACCTTCAGCGACATCCCTGGGATCGAGGACGAGGGTGAAGCCGGCGTAGTGTACATCGGGCCCGAAGGCGCTGTCGCTTAGCATCAGCTCGCCGTTGCCGATGCGCAGGCTGGCGTGGGCGATGGCGTCATTCGCCATCTTCTGGCCAGACGGGCAGCCGTCAGAGGCTTCCTGCGCCGAAGGCGGCATTTCGCCAAAGGTCATTTTAAACATCAGCTCCGCGCCCAGCGTCTGCTGATAGAAAGCGATCGCCTCGGCGCAGTTGCCCGCAAAGGCAAGGTAGGGACTTAAGGACATGGTGAATACCTCAGTGACCGTAACCCGTAAAGCGTAGTCGCCCGCAGCGGGATTGAGCCAGACGGCAGCGCGAAAATGGGGTGGGAATACCGCTGCAGGGGGCTGCATAAATAGCGGCGGCTGGCCGGATAAATAACCGGATACGCAGGGAGGCGAGGGACCGTCAGGATATCGGGAGCGGCGACGGCGATAGGGGAAAATAATCGCGTCGCCTGCCCGGAAATAAATCAGTTCTTTTTGACGAATTCAGATTTCAGCTTCATCGGGCCAAAACCGTCAATTTTGCAGTCAATATTGTGATCGCCTTCGACCAGGCGGATATTCTTCACTTTGGTGCCGATTTTCAGCATTGAAGAGCTGCCTTTAACCTTCAGATCCTTCACTACCGTGACGCTGTCGCCATCGGCCAGTAAATTGCCGTTGGCATCTTTAACGATCAGAACGTCGGTTTCTTCCGTGGCTTCGGCAGGGTTCCACTCATGGGCGCATTCCGGGCAGATGTACATGCCGTTGTCTTCATAAGTGTAAGTCGAATCGCATTTTGGGCAGTGTGGCAGTTGCATGACGTTCCTCGTGATGTCGTCGAAAAACAGGACGTTGGTCCTTTAAACAGCGGCTGAGAGCCGAAAGTGGGTGTGATTATAGCGCAATCACCCACTTTTGTCGGGTGTTTTTTTGCTAAAAAATAGCCGTGGTGTTATTCCGGGAAGAAGCGAATAAACGCTGAAATTAACCGCCCGAGGTGGAGCAAAATCGACGAAATAATTTCCGGGCGATCGGCAGGAAATGAACTTATTTATTTTCCGGCACTCTGTAATTAGGCGGTAAATTTATGTGAAGTTGATCGCAGATATAAACACTGTTAGGGTAAAAAAGGGGAGCAGGTCAATTTCATCAATTATCACGATGAGCCGCTCTATTTATTCACCAGTAGCCAGAGCAGGCGTCAACAGGTTCGGTTGTACATTCTGTCAGCAGACAGTGCAGGCAAACCTGCTACGCTTGAAATGAGGAGCACAGCAATTCACCGCTCCTGACGCACGATGCGAATGGCTTTGCCATTCGGCGAAGAGGCGTGCACTCAAGGCGGAGTAGCAGAGGAAAAATATGCTTAAAAGGAAAAAAATAAAGCCCATCACCCTTAAGGATGTGACCATCATCGACGATGGTAAACTGAAAAAGGCGATCACCGCGGCCTCCCTGGGCAACGCGATGGAGTGGTTCGATTTCGGCGTCTACGGCTTTGTGGCCTACGCCTTAGGTAAAGTCTTCTTCCCCGATGCCAACCCAAGCGTGCAGATGATTGCCGCACTCGGCACCTTTTCCGTTCCATTTTTAATTCGTCCGTTAGGCGGCCTGTTCTTCGGGATGCTGGGCGATAAATATGGTCGGCAGAAAATTCTCGCGATAACTATCGTGATCATGTCGATAAGTACTTTCTGTATCGGCCTTATTCCTTCGTATGCCACGATAGGTATCTGGGCGCCGATCCTGCTGCTGCTGTGTAAAATGGCGCAGGGCTTCTCGGTCGGTGGTGAATATACCGGGGCATCGATCTTCGTCGCGGAATACTCCCCTGACCGTAAACGCGGGTTTATGGGCAGCTGGCTGGACTTTGGCTCCATCGCCGGGTTTGTGATGGGGGCTGGCGTGGTGGTCCTGATCTCCAGCGTAGTGGGGGAACAGAACTTCCTTGAGTGGGGTTGGCGTATCCCGTTCTTCCTGGCGCTGCCGTTAGGCATCATCGGGCTCTATCTGCGCCATGCGCTGGAAGAAACCCCGGCGTTCCAGCAGCATGTGGACACCATGGAGCAGGGCGACCGTGAAGGTCTGCAGGACGGGCCGAAGGTCTCCTTTAAAGAGATTGCCACTAAGCACTGGCGCAGCCTGCTGACCTGTATCGGTCTGGTGATTTCCACTAACGTGACCTATTACATGCTGCTGACCTACATGCCGAGCTACCTGTCGCATAACCTGCACTACTCGGAAGACCATGGGGTGCTGATCATCATCGCCATCATGGTCGGGATGCTGTTTGTGCAGCCGGTTATCGGCATGCTCAGCGACCGCTTCGGCCGCCGTCCGTTTATCCTGATTGGTAGCGTGGCGCTGTTTGCCCTGTCGATCCCGGCCTTCATTATGATCAACAGCAACGTGACGAGCCTGATCTTCGCCGGTCTGCTGCTGCTGGCGGTGGTGCTGAACTGCTTTATCGGCGTGATGGCCTCATCGCTGCCGGCGATGTTCCCGACCCACATCCGCTTCAGCGCTCTGGCCAGCGCCTTTAACATCTCGGTGCTGATTGCCGGTCTGACGCCAACCCTGGCGGCGTGGCTGGTGGAGACCACCCAGAACCTGATGATGCCGGCATACTACCTGATGGTGATCGCGGTGGTGGGTATGGCGACGGGCCTGTCGATGAAAGAGACGGCTAACCGTCCGCTGAAAGGGGCGACCCCGGCGGCGTCGGATATTCAGGAAGCGAAAGAAATCCTTGGCGAGCACTACGATAACATCGAACAAAAAATCGAAGATATCGATCAGGAGATCGCCGATCTGCAGGCAAAACGGTCGCGTCTGGTGCAGCAGCATCCGCGTATCAACGACTAACTGTTTTCACTGCTAATCATGCCGCCTGGGGAAACCCCGGCGGCATTTTTTATGCCTCCGGCAAGGCCAGACCGTGACGACGCTGTTGGCTAAGTTTACGGTACTGCTGCGGCGGCATCCCCACGTAGCGGGTAAAGGTGCTGTAAAAACGGCTGCTGGAGCGGAAACCGGCGGTGAGGGCGATATCCAGGATGGTCTTGTCGGTATCGCTCAGCAGCGCCCGCACGTGATTGATACGCATGGCGGTAATGTACTGCTTCATGGTTTGCTGCATCACTCTCTGGAATACCCCCATCGCATAGTTCGGGTTGAGCTTAACGTGCTCGGCGACGGCATTGACGGTCAGCGCCTGGTCGTAGTGGGCGGCGATAAATTCCAGCATCTGGCTGACATAAAACTGCGCATGGCGCGAGACGCTGTTCTTATGGGTGCGCGAGGTTTTGTTGACCAGAATCGGCTGCCAGCCGGCGAGGCTCAGCCGCTTCAGCATCAGGGCGATTTCATCGATCGCCAGCTGGCGAATCTGTTCATTGTCGTGGTTCAGCTCCTGCTGCCAGCGGCGCACCTCGAAGGCGCTCAGCTGCTGGGCGGCGAGGGATTTAATCACCATCCCGTGAGTGACGTGGTTGATCAGCTCCCGGTCCAGCGGCCATGAGAGAAACAGATGCATCGGCAGGTTAAAGATCGCCATCTGCTGGCAATCCCCCGGGCGGGTCAACTGATGCGGCGTACAGGCCCAGAACAGAGTGATATAGCCTTTCTCTATGCGCACCACTTCGTTATTAATCAAATATTCCACGTCGCCATCGAACGGCACGTTGACCTCCACCTGGCCATGCCAGTGGCTGGTAGGCATGGCGTGCGGCGGGCGCAGCTCGATATCCATACGCTGATACTCAGAGTAGAGCGCCAGCGGGCTGCGGCTCTGCTTTTCATCGCTGCTGCACATAAAGGGATCGGGGGGCAGGGAGGTGAAGCGGTATTCCATCGTTAGCGTATTCCTGAATTGTCAGAGTGGCTGCATTTTTCGCCAGAACTGACGACAGCTTAGCGGAAGAATCGGCCCATTTTCTCTCCTTTTTGCGCAATCTGTTCCCGAAAACTCAGATTTTGTGGCGCTTAATGGCCGATCTGAGCTTTCGGGAATGCTCCGGTGGGAACAGGGCAGCGCAACGCTGAACGGCGTGCCACTCTGCAAGGGTTCAATGACCTGATGGAGAGAGCGTAATGACCGCCCCAAAAATTACCTTTATCGGCGCCGGTTCGACGGTGTTCGTTAAAAATATTCTCGGTGATGTTTTCCAGCGCCCGGCGCTGAAATCGGCGCATGTCGCGCTGATGGATATCGATGACACCCGGCTGGAAGAGTCGCATACCGTGGTGCGCAAGCTGATGGATTCCGTCGGCGCGAAGGGCGAAATCAGCTGCCATCGCGATCGCAAAACCGCCCTGCAGGGCGCTGATTTCGTTGTGGTCGCCTTCCAGATTGGCGGCTATGAGCCCTGTACCGTCACTGATTTTGAGGTCTGTAAACGCCATGGCCTGGAGCAGACCATCGCCGATACGCTGGGTCCGGGGGGCATTATGCGCGCCCTGCGCACCATACCTCATCTATGGGCTATCTGCGACGACATGACCGAGGTCTGCCCGGACGCCACCCTGCTTAACTACGTCAACCCAATGGCGATGAACACCTGGGCCATCTACGCCCGCTACCCGCATATTAAACAGGTTGGCCTGTGCCACTCGGTGCAGGGAACGGCGGAAGAACTGGCGCGCGATCTTGACCTCAACCCGGCGGATTTACGCTACCGCTGCGCCGGGATTAACCATATGGCGTTCTATCTCTCGCTGGAGAAAAAGCTCGCCGACGGCAGCTATGTCAACCTTTATCCCGACCTGCTGCAGGCCTACGCTGACGGGCGGGCGCCGAAGCCTAACCTGCACGGCAACCCGCGCTGCGAAAACATCGTCCGCTATGAGATGTTCAAAAAGCTCGGCTACTTTGTGACCGAGTCGTCGGAGCATTTTGCCGAATACACGCCATGGTTTATCAAGCCGGGCCGCGAGGACCTTATCGCCCGCTATAAAGTGCCGCTGGATGAATACCCGAAACGCTGCGTCGAGCAACTGGCCAACTGGCATCAGGAGCTGGAGAGCTATCAGCGCGGCGAGCGCATCGAGGTGAAGCCATCCCGCGAGTATGCCAGCACCATCATGAACGCCATCTGGACCGGCGAGCCAAGCGTGGTGTATGGCAACGTACGCAATGACGGCCTTATCGACAACCTGCCGCAGGGCTGCTGCGTGGAAGTGGCTTGCCTGGTGGACGCCAACGGCATTCAGCCGACTAAAATGGGTGCGCTGCCGGCGCATCTGGCGGCGCTGATGCAGACCAACATCAACGTGCAGACGCTGCTTACGGAGGCGATCCTCACCGAAAATCGCGATTACGTCTATTACGCCACGATGATGGATCCGCACACCGCCGCGGTGTTGGGGATCGAAGAGATCTACGCGCTGGTGGACGATCTGATCGCCAGCCACGGCGACTGGCTGCCGGCCTGGCTGCATCGTTAATCTTCTCATGCCGCCGGGGGCAACGATCCCGGCGGCGCCCTGCATGCTCTATCAAACACTGAAGGAGGCGCTGGCGACAGCGACCTGTACCCTATGAGTATTTCAATGACAACAAAGCTCAGCTACGGATTTGGTGCCTTTGGTAAAGATTTCGCTATCGGTATCGTCTACATGTACCTGATGTATTACTACACCGATATTGTTGGACTGTCGGTTGGGGTGGTCGGCACCCTGTTTCTGGTGGCGCGGATCCTCGATGCGATAGCCGATCCGATCATGGGGTGGATCGTGAATTGTACGCGATCGCGATGGGGAAAATTCAAACCGTGGATCCTGATCGGCACGATAACCAACTCGGTGGTGCTGTATATGCTGTTCAGCGCCCATCACTTCTCCGGCGGGGCGTTACTGGCATGGGTGTGGCTAACCTACCTGCTGTGGGGGTTCACCTACACCATCATGGATGTGCCGTTCTGGTCGCTGGTGCCGACTATTACCCTCGATAAGCGCGAACGTGAACAGTTGGTGCCCTATCCACGCTTTTTCGCCAGCCTGGCGGGATTCGTCACTGCCGGCGTCACGCTGCCGTTTGTCAGCGCCGTGGGCGGCGCCGACCGCGGTTTCGGTTTCCAGATGTTCACCCTGGTGTTGATCGCCTTCTTCGTGGTTTCCACCCTCGTCACGCTGCGCAACGTCCACGAGGTTTACTCCTCGGATAGCGGCGTGAGCGAGGATGCCAGCCATCTCTCACTGCGCCAGATGGTGGCGCTGATCTATAAAAACGATCAGCTGGCCTGCCTGTTGGGCATGGCGCTGGCCTATAACACGGCGGCGAATATTATCGCTGGCTTTGCGATTTACTACTTTACCTACGTGATTGGCAGCGCGGAGATGTTCCCGTATTACATGTCCTACGCCGGCGCGGCGAACCTGCTGACCTTAGTGCTGTTTCCGCGGCTGGTGAAAGGGCTGTCGCGGCGCATTCTGTGGGCGGGCGCTTCGATCATGCCGGTGCTGGGCTGCGGCGTGCTGTTGCTGATGGCGCTGAGCGGGGTCTACAACGTCGCGCTGATTTCGCTGGCTGGGGTGCTGTTGAATATCGGTACCGCGCTGTTCTGGGTGCTGCAGGTTATTATGGTGGCCGATACCGTCGACTACGGCGAATATACGATGAACATCCGCTGCGAAAGTATCGCCTATTCGGTGCAGACGCTGGTGGTGAAAGCGGGCTCGGCGTTCGCGGCCTGGTTTATCGCCATCGTGCTCGGTATCATCGGTTATGTGCCGAATGTGGCCCAGTCGTCCCAGACGCTGCTGGGGATGCAAGCGATTATGATAGCGCTGCCGACGCTCTTTTTTGCCCTGACGCTGTTGCTCTATTTCCGCTATTACAAGCTCAACGGCGATATGCTGCGTCGCATTCAGATTCACCTGCTGGATAAATATCGCCGGGTACCGGAAAATGTGGCTGAGCCGGAACGGCCCATTGTGGTACCCAACCAGGTGTAAAAAGCGTTCAAAAACCGCTGACGAAAGAGGGGAGGGATGCCCTCTTTTTGGACAAAAATGAGCGTCGAAACGGGCAAAAAGAGAAAAACGTATTTCTCTAATTTATCTCAAAATAGTCTCTTTTTATGCGCACGGAGTTGCCATTAGCTCCATTTGTTCTCAAATAAAACTCAGAATTGTCTCTTTTTCGTGCTCTTGCGCTGCTTTTTAACTCTTGCTACGCTTGTTGGGTGTTACATTTTTCTCTTATTTGTCTCAGTGATGGAGCAATGCGATGCGCATTTTTATCGATGATGGTTCAACCAATATCAAAATGCTGTGGGAGCAAGATGGCGAAACTTTCACCCATATCAGCCCCAACAGTTTTAAACGCGGCTGGTCTGCCACCTTCGGTTCCGGGAAGCCTTTTAACTACACCGTGGATGATGAAAAGTACTCATTCGACCTGATCACCCCCGATGCGCTCCCGACCAATAATATTGACTGGCAGTACAGCCCGTTGAACTCCATCGCTGTCCATCACGCGCTGCTGACCAGCGGTCTTGAGCCGCAGGACGTCGAAATCGTCGTGACGCTGCCGCTGACTGAATTTTATGACGAGGATGCGCAATATCGCCTCGACAACATTGAGCGCAAGAAAAAGAGCTTGCTGCGCGACGTTAAGCTGAATAAAGGCGTGGTCTTCAACATCACCAAAGTCACCGTGCGCCCGGAATCGATTCCAGCGGGCATTAGCCTGTGTGATGAACTCAAGCCCTCCCATTCGGTGTTGATTATCGACCTCGGCGGCACCACGCTCGATATCTCGATGGTAGCCGGGCAGATGACCTCGGTTTCGCGCATTTACGGCGATCCGAAGCTGGGCGTATCGCTGGTGACCGACGCCGTTAAGCTGGCGCTGGCGCGGGCTAACACCGATACCTCAAGCTATAACGTCGATCAGATCATTATCAATCGCCATGACGAAGAGTATCTAACCGATAACATTAACGATCCGGATGCGGTTTCTGAGGTGAAGAAGGTAATCAATAACAGCATCGAACGTCTGACCACCCGCGTCCTGACGGCTATCGATAGCTTTAAAGGCTACTCGCATGCCATCGTGATTGGCGGCGGTGCGCCGCTGGTGGCCGATGCCATTCGTGAACGTATGGGCCTGCGTGAGGACCGTTTCGTGGTGGCTGAAGAGCCGCAGTTCGCCCTGGTGCGTGGTCTGAAAATTATTGGCTAAGGAGCGTCTATGACTCTGGATCGCAGAAAAGTGCTGATTTACCTGCGCCCGGATATCAGCGCCAGCGAGCGCTTCGCGGACGCAAAAATTGAGGCCCACCACCGCGGCGACCGCGGCGATATGTCGCGCACGGCGCTGCTGGCGGGGCTGGCGTTAGGGGAAGTCGATAGCCGCTTGCCGTCGATGCTGGCGGCGCTGCTGGCGGAAGACACGAAACCGGAAACGCTGCGCAAGATGCTGGCCTCGTTCCTTGAGATCCAGCCGGCCTCTTCCGCCCCGACAGCCGCACCAGCGGCCGCCTCGGCTAAGGCGCCGGAGCCGCCCGCGCCGGTCAGCGAGAGCGTTTCGGCGCGCAACCTCGCCGGTTCGCTGCCGGACTAAGCGCTATTCGCGGTTTGCGCTATCCGGGAAACTCCCCGGCTTGCGCTGCGCTTAGCCGGGCTACTGTTTACACTGTCCGGTAGCCCGGGTAAGGCGGAACGCCGCGACTGGGAAATTCCCCGGCTTGCGCTGTGCTTAGTTTGTAGGCCGGGTCAGGCGTAGCCGCCACCCGGCAGTAAGACGGTACGCCGCCACCCGGGATGTCGCCCCTATCCGTGGGCGAGAAAGCGGGCCAGGCGCTGCTGCAGCAGGCGATTTTCGCGGGTCAGCCGCGCGTTCTCATCCAGCAGGGTCAGCGCTACCGCGATCCCCGGCCAGTCCAGCTCCAGCTCGTTACGCAGGCGCACCGCGCGATGGACAATCGTCACCGCGCTGTCGTCGAACAGCCAGGTGTCCGCCTGCGGCTGGTGCGGTTCAATCATGCCTAAGCCGACAATCTCCGTCAGCTCCTCTTCCGACACCCCGGTACGCAGGCACAATTCGGTAATGGTAAACGTCACTGTTACTGTAGCCATCAGGCTTTCCCCCATGTCTTACGCGGATCGAAGCTGGCTTCGGCGGTGGCCAGCTGTTGCCAGAGCTCACGCGCTTTTTCATCTGGTTTTGGCGGCATCACAATTTTAATAACGGCGAACAAATCGCCGGTGTGGGTTTTGCTCACCAGCCCTTTGCCCTTGATACGCAGGCGCTGCCCTGCCTGGCTACCCGGCGGTACCGTCAGCAGAATGCTCTCTTTCAGGGTGGGCACCGTGACTTTGGCGCCCAGCGCGGCCTCCCACGGCGCCAGCGGCAGGACGATCTCCAGGTTATGTCCCACGATGTCGAACAGCGGGTGCGGGGCGATGTGGATCACCAGCCACAGATCGCCGTTCGGGCCGCCGTTTTCGCCCGGCGTCCCCTGGCCTTTCAGGCGGATACGCTGACCATCGACTACCCCGGCGGGGATCTTCACATTCAGCGTCTTCGGCGTTTCGCTTTCGATCATGCCGAACACGTTATACACCGGCAGGTTATAGCTGATGGTGCGGGTTTGCTCGGCCAGCGTCTCTTCAAGGAACACTGCGACCTCGATCTCCAGGTCGTGGCCGCGCGCCGCGTGCTGGCGGCGACGCTGATGCGCCTGCTGGCCAAACATGGAGGAGAAGATGTCGTCGAAATCCTGCTGGCTGTAGCTCTGCTCGTGGGTCTGCTGCTGGCGACCGAACCCGGGATCGTTGCGATGCTGCCAGAGCTGATCGTATTCCGCGCGCCGTTGCTCATCTTTCAGGACTTCCCAGGCTTCGGCGAGATCCTTAAATTTGGCTTCAGCATCATTTTCTTTACTGACGTCGGGGTGGTACTTGCGCGCCAGGCGGCGGTAGGCGGTCTTGATGGTTTTCAGATCGTCGGTTGGTTGCACCCCGAGAATGGCATAATAATCCTTCAATTCCATGCTGTTATCTCATCTATGCTCAGTGCGGTGGTTACATATTCCCTGGATCAGGCGTCTGTATAAAGCGTAGGGCAAATGCGCCCTGAAGGGGAAGAAAAGTGGCGGAAACTTGACGCCGTCGGGGTCAACGGCGTCTTGGGCAAGGCTAGTCTTTCGCCTGCGGCCGCTGACGACGGCGCCAGCCTGCGAACAGCACCAGCAGCGCGCCGATGGCGCCGGCCAGGCGCGCCATGCCCTCGCCGGCAGTGGGAAACAGCTGGCGGAGGGTAGGGTCGCTGACCAGCATTGAGCCGGCAATCCAGCCGATGAGCATCCCGCCCAGCAGCACCACCGCGGGAAAGCGGGTGAGCAGGGCCAGCACCAGTTTGCTGCCGGCGACGATAACCGGGATGCTGATCGCCACGCCGAGGGCGACCAGCGCAATGTGTCCTTTGCCTGCGGCAGCCACCGCCAGCACGTTATCCAGCGACATGATCACATCCGCTACGGTGATGGTGATTGCGGTGCGCCACAGGCTGCCTGAGCTGGCAACCTCGCTCTCGTCCTCCTCATCACTGACCAGCTTGATTCCAATCCACAGCAGGAGCAGCGCGCCGACTATTTTCAGCCACGGCAGCGACAGGAGATACAGGGCGATCGCCAGCAGCAGGATGCGCGCCAGAATGGCTCCTACGGTGCCGATGACGATCGCTTTGGTGCGTTTTTGCGGCGGCAGTTTGCGACAGGCCATGGCGATCACCACGGCGTTATCGCCGCCCAGCAGTAAGTCGATGGCGACAATCTGCAGCATAATCACCGCCATGTCCCATTGTTGAAGAAACGCATACATATTGAGAGAAACCACCTGAAATAAATACCACGAAAAGCCGCTGCGCAGGGGACTCCGCCCGGTGAGCGTTGACCGCTGGCGCCGGCCCGCGCCGACGCGCGGGAAACCTGAGCCTGAAAAATAAAGTTACGAATCAACGCGCCGTCGGGCAAGGCTTCGGCGAAAAAGGGTGATATTTTGTCATACAGACACACCTGCCGTTCACTTATCGCAAGGATCCCCACTATGTCTGGCCACAAGAAATACCTCTCTGTCGCCCTGCTGAGCGCTGTTTTACTGCCGGCGATGGCCTCTGCCGCTGACGCGCCGGCGACCTTCACCCCGGAACAGGAGGCGCAAATCGGCAAAATCGCCGCCGATTACCTGGTCGCCCACCCGGAAGTTCTCCTGCAGGCAAGCCAGAAACTGCAGCAAATTCAGGCTGAGCAACAGGCCAGCGCGGCCACCCAGGCGGTGCTGAAGAATGCCGCCTTGCTGACCCAGGATAAAAATACCCCGACTTACGGCCCGGCCAACGGCAAAGTCACGGTGATTGAGTTCTTTGACTACCAGTGCGTCTACTGCAGCCGGCTGGCGCCGGTGATGGAACAGGTGATTAAAGCGCATCCGCAGACCCGCTTCGCTTTTAAAGAGTGGCCTATCTTTGGCGGCCGCTGGGAAAGCTCGCTGGAAGCAGCGAAAACCGGCCTGCAGATCTATCAGCAGAAAGGGGCGGATGCCTATCTGACCTACCATAACGGGATCTACGCCACCGGACATAACGAAGGCAAGCTGACGACGGCGGATATCCAGCAGCAGGCGAAGAAAGCCGGCTTTGATGCGAAGAAGGCCAGCGACGTCGAACCGGTACTGCAGAGCATTAACGACCTGGCGCAGGAGATTGGTCTTAGCGGCACGCCGGGCGTGATCGTGATGCCGACCACCGGCGCCACGGAAGCCAGCATCACCGTCTTCCCGGGACTGGCGGATAAAGCCTCGCTCGAAGCCGCGATTAAAAAAGCCGGCGGCTGATCGGCGGCGTCGTTACCCGGTCAGGGCCGCCGAGGGCGGCTCTGCTATCATTCATGATCCCTTTCCTCGTTCGGCGGCGGCAGCGCGTGGCTTTTTAAATCAATAATCTGGCCAATGTGATCGTGGTAAACGGTCAGCAAATTATAGCGACTCATCTCGGAGATGATCTGCGGGGCGACGTTAAAGCTGCTGGCCAGCTCCTCATCCCGCAGGGTAAGCACCGCGGTGTGACGCCGGGTATGGGCGCGGCGTCGGTTATAGTGGTACCAGAGGATCAGCAACCAGCCGTTCAGCGCGGCAAGCAATAAATACACCAGCGCCGTATTCAGGGAGTCCATCAGCGACGACCAGCGCGGGGAGGGCGGCGCGATAAACTGCATCAGCAAATTGGCGTAGAGAAAGAACAGAAAACCGAGCCAGGCCAGCAGCGTTAAGCCGGCGTCCACCAGCCGGGGCAGCACGCGGTGTTCGGTTAAGATGAGCGTATTTTCATTCATCGCAGGCTTCCTTTTCCCCGGTCCGGGCTCACCCAGCGCGCGCGGGAACGTTGACGTTTCAACATCACTTTCGGAAAAGCGACCAGCGTGGTCAGCAGGCCGATCATCCAGTAAACCATCGGGAACCAGATCACCCAGAACAGGGATTTGGCCACCTTTTTCTCATAGCGCCGTTCGATATACAGGCTGGCGACGAACTGCAGCAGGCACATCAGGCCGAGCAGCATGCCGGTGAACTCAGGCGGAAACAGGCTGTGCACTGTCAGGTTGTCCGGCAATGGCATCAGGCGGCTGAGGATAAACAGCAGGATGGTGACCGCGTAGGCAAAGGCCCACAGCGTGGAGCAGGCATACTCCAGAAACAGCGGCCACATCCGATGATGCTGCCAGTGAAACAGGCGGCGCAGGTTGACCAGAAAGACTTCGGCCCCGCCCTGGGCCCAGCGCAGACGCTGCTTCCATAACCCTTTGAGGGTCTCAGGCATCAGGATCCAGCACAGCGCCCGCGGCTCGAAAAAGATGTCCCAGTGGCGGAGCTGAAGCTTCCAGCTGATATCAATATCTTCGGTGATCATATCCGGGCTCCAGTAGCCGACTTCCGCCAGGGCCTGGCGCCGGAAGGCGGCGATCACGCCGGAGACGGTAAAGACCCGGCCATAGATCCGCTGCGTCCGCTTGATAAGGCCAATGATCGACGAGAACTCCCCTACCTGAATGCGGCCGATCAGCGTGGATCGGGTGCGGATCCGCGGATTGCCGGTGACCGCCCCGACGTGCGGGTAGTGGATCAGCGGGGCGACCAGCCAGGCCGCGGTATCCCGGTCCAGCAGGGCGTCGCCATCGATGCAGACCAGCAGATCGCCGCGCGCGGCGGCGGCGCCCGCTTTGAGCGCCACCGCTTTTCCCTGATTGGCGGCCAGGTGGATCACCCGCAGCCTTGGCTCCTCCTGCGCCAATTGCTGGAGCACCTGGGCGGTGTTGTCCGAAGAGCCGTCGTTAATCGCGATCACTTCGAGGTTGGCGTAACGCTGGGCCAGCGCCGCGCTGATGGTCTCCCGGGCGTTTTTCTCCTCGTTAAAGCAGGGGATCAGGATCGAGATCAGCGGATTGCCCGGTAGCGACGGCGGCGGGGTATCCTCTCCCCACGGCCAGTGGCGCTCCAGCTGGAACCAGAAGTACAGACCCCCGGTGATCCATAGCACCGACATAAACAGCGGCCAGAAAAAGACAAAGTCGAGGATAAGCTCGCCGGTAAACGCCGCTGCGACGCCTAACGGCAGCCCGAATACGAGGCATAAAATGCACAATGCGATAATGCGATCAGTCATGGTCAGGGTACCACCAGGAAGAGAATTGCGGTCTGATACGAGAGATATCTGGCTGATTGTTAATGAAATCGTCTGGGTAGTAGCCGTAGTTTTTGACGCCGTTTAGCCGCAGCAAATGCATCCAGTCCGCCAGCTGTTGGTCGGGAATGGCGTTGCGTTGGCGTCGGTTCCAGTCTCTGGCCTGTAGCTCAAAGATGGTTTTCTTCAGCGCGCCCGGGCGGCGGGCGACGGCCTGCACCAGCCGCGTCAGCCAGGCCTGGCTGGCGTCAATCGGCACGGACTCCATCAGCGGCATCGCCATGGGCACCGTCCAGTCATAGGCGGCAAGGAAGTCATCCAGATTTTGCGCAAACCAGGCTTCGCTCTGCGGCTCCAGGATCGGCAGGGCGAAGAGATTACGCGCCGTTTTTACCTGCGGGCCGCGGATGGCCTGCACCGCCTGGCGCAGCTGCAGAGTGAAGCGGGTCAGGGTTTGGCTTTTGAAACGCATCCATGCTTCACGCTCCTGCGGACGCTGGGGCACCGGGCCGGCATCGCGCGCCAGGCCACTCTGCCGCCAGGCGGCGACCGCCTCCGGGCTCACGTCTTCAAAATCGGTCAGCACGGCGTCGTCGTGGAACAGAATCCCGCTGAAGCTGGCGTGTCGGGCCAGATCCTCATAGATGTCGGTGATCTGCTGGCGAACCCGCGGATCCCAGGGCGACAGGCGAACATAGGGCTGACGGGCAAGCAACGCCTTCCCGGTTTGCGGATCCCAGCGCTGAACGCGCGGCAGATCGGACGAGAGATCGAAGGCCAGCACCGGCATCCAGGCATAAACCTTCACCCCGCCGCGGGTCTGCAGCTGCCAGGAGACGAAGTTAAACAGGTCGGCGCGCATCGGCAGCCAGCGGTTGGGGAAATAGAGCGACTTGACCGTGCCGTCGCCCTGCGGGTCGGAGAAGGCCTGCAGAAAGACGTGGCTGATTTTCATGTCATAGACGCGCTGTATCAGCTTATCGATATTCTTTGCCTGCTGGACGGGATTGGGGTCATAGACATAGTCCAGATCGACATGCATCACCCGAACAGGATCGGCTTCCTGAATCTGCGTCACTGCGTTGGCAAAGGCCTTGATCGACGGGTTACCGGCGATCAGCATGCGCGGAATATTGTCCAGATCCTTCACGTTGCCCAGGCCGTCGTTCAGCGTAAACGCCAGCTGATACCCCTGCTGTTTGGCGATGGCCAGAGTGCTGCCGCTGGCGGCGCCGTAGGGCCACACCCAGGCGCGCGGCGCTTTCCCGGCGACGTCGTGGATTTTCGCCGTTACTTTCTGCACGTCATCGGTCATTCGCCGGGTAAACTGCGCGTCGCTTTCATAGCGGCCGGTGGTTTTATCCCAGCCTCGGTTGGCGGCGGCGGGCTCGCGGCTGCCTTGCGGATTGGCCGGCAGGCCGTAATGCGAGGCCCAGGTGTGCGCGCCGATCTCCACCAGCGGCGAGCGGCTGAGCTCGCGCACCATCTCCCAGGTGGCGAAGCGATCGCGCGGCGTCATCAGGCCACCAAAATTAACGGGCTGGTTGGCGGGGGTGTCCACCCAGCTGCCCACCGGCGCCCACAGCGCCGGAACGTTCCAGGCTTTAAGCAGCGGCCAGACGCGGGTATAAAAACTGCTATAGCCATCGTCGAAGCTGAGAAGAAAAGCCTTAGGCGGAAGCGACTTAAGGCCATGATGCGCGTCCAGAATGTCCTGAACGCTCACGGCATGGTAGCCATGATGCAGCAGCCAGGCGATCTGCTCATTAAGCGCGCTGGTCCGCACCGAAAGATAACGCTGGTCGGCGGCGTCGTCTTCGACGTCATGATAGGCCAGCACCAGAAAGCGATCCGCCGGCCAGGGTTTATTGGCCTCCAGCTGGGGTCGTTGCTGCGGGGCGAGGAAGGGGACCTCCTCAGCACGCACGCTGAAGATAAGGCACAGCCAGCCGAGAAGCATCAGGCCGTTGCGCAGGGTCGTGTTCAGCATGGTCATCCTTAAAACCGTATGTTTGCATCAACAGTGATGGCGAGGTTGTTTTCACGTTTACCGTCGTAGGGGCGTTTGTCCCAGTTCAGCATCACCCCGGCATCGACGAGGTTGTTCCAGCGCAGACGCTGGCCGTAGCCCAGCGTCGTTATCGCGCCGGCGGCGTGATTTTTTTGCCAGTAGCTGCCGCCGCCGGCGAGCAGCTGCTGACTCCAGACGGTGTCATACCGCTGGTAAAGCGTGTGATCGACGGTCAGCGCTGCGGTGGCCGCGAGGTCGCGGGCCGGACTGTAATACGCGGTGTCAGTGCGGCTATTGGCGCTGGCCGCCAGACCGGGCTGCAGATCCAGCGTTAACCACGGCGTCTGCCAGAGGCGCTCTTTACCAGAGAGGGTGTACTCCTGACGACGGTTGTGGTCGGTAAAGCGGCTGGCGGCCACGCTGACGCGGTACTCCCGGCGCTCGTTTTGATACCATCGCAGCCAGCCTTCGCCGCGGTTGGCGCTGACGCCGTTGCGTAACGCGCGCAGCGGCGTCTGCTGCGAAATCCGCTCCAGTTCGCCGCCCAGCTGCCAGCGATCGTTGACGTCGTGCGCGGCGGAAAGGCGGACGCCGGGCTTATTCTCGCCGTGAAAATTGACGCTGGAGAGTTCAAGTTCTCCCCAGGCGTCGCGCGGGCGCCATTCAATACCGGCGAACAGCTGGCGACGGCTGCCTTTCCCCTCTTCAAAATTGCCTTTGGCAAAGCGGTGGCCGCCAAACAACCGCCAGCTGTCGGCTATCGGCGGGCTGTAGATCGCCGTCTCAAAACTGAGGTCGTGGGTACCGCTCACCGGGTTGTCGGAATGCAGCCCTTTGCCGACGCTCAGGCGCAGCTCGGAGAAATGATGGATTTCGCGGGCTTTGGCCAGGCGTTGGGTATTCAGATCCCGTGGCGAGCGGGCGATAACGTCGTCGGTCAGCAGATCCATCTGCCGCCACTCCTGCAGATCGAGAGCGACCCAGGCCTGCTGGCGCTCCAGCTGCAGGCTGGCGGGCTCCAGGGTTTCCGCCGCTTTCAACTGGCGTTCGGCAGCCCGCGGCAGCCCTCTGTCCTGCAGCACGGCGGCATAGTCGATCTGCAGCCCCTGGTTGCCGGGGGCCGTCGCCGCCAGGCGCTGCATGCGGGCTTCGGCCTGCGGCAGGGCGTTGGTGGCGGAAAGATAGTGCACGTTAAGCGTCTGCGCGGTGAGCCAGTCGTCGTTCGGCTGGGGCGTCGGCGAGCCGTAGAGATGACGGATGTAGGGCGCATTCCGGGTGAGGCGGGCGACATACCGTTGCGCTGCCGGATACTGACCTGTGTCCAGCAGGGCGTAGAAAAGCTCATGTTCTTCATTCTGTTGGCTCGTCAACCACGAGGGATGCTGATGAATGAGCGTCAACGCAGGCTCAATCTGCTTAAGGGCGATATAAGAGGAGATGACCCAGCCGATGGCCCAGTCGGGAACCACCTGCTGCTGCGCGAGCAGGCTTTGGTATTCGCGGATGATCTGCGCGTAGTCTGCGTTGGCGTACAGCGCGCCCAGACGGTCAATGCGCGCCCGGGTGATGTCCGGGGCGGCCTGCGGATCGGGACGCCAGGCGGCGATCATCGCGTCGTATTGCGCCAGTGCCGTGCGGGCCAGCGCGTAACGCGCATTTTCTTCACGGGAAGGCGTATCGGCAAGGCGCACCAGCTCGGCGGCGGCGTTCAGCTGCAGGTTGCGCTTTTCCGCGGGCGTCAGTTCGACGCTATTCGCGAGGCCGAGGGCGGGGGAGTCGATCCGGTTGCGGGTCAGGGTCGCCATCAGGCTGGCCAGCGCGGCTTTGTTCTGCGGTTCGCGATCGAGGATCTGCGTGTCCACCAGCAGCTGGTCCCAGCTTTTGCCAAGCCGCAGGTAGACATAAGAGAGGGTCTGCAGGTGAGCCACGCTCGCCTGCTCCGCCACCAGGCGACGCGCTTCGCTGAGCGCCTCGCCGTCCTTGCGGGCATCGGCCAGCGTCTTGATATAGCCGATACGATAGTCGTCACTGTCAGGGGACTGGCTGAGAGCCTGCTGCCAGAGGAGGAGCGAGGCTTGCCACTGTTTCTGGTTGCGCAAAGCCTGCGCGGCGGCGGCGGTGCCCCGTGCGGGAAGCGGCATATAGACCTGATAGCGTCGCCAGATTTTCACGACCTCATCGTCCTGGCCGGCCCAGAGGGCTACCTGCAGCCAGTCGGCTACCTGAGAAGGGGTTAACGCATGCCGTAGCTGGTACTGCTGAAGATATGAGAGAAAGGGGGCGTACTGGCCCTGACGCGCTTGCAGGATCTGCTGGTCATAGAGCGAGTCCGCTCCCTGAACCAGCGTCGGGAAGAGCAAAAGCACGCCGATTGATAGCGAGAGTTTCGTGTTGCGATTAAACAATAACGTATTTGAATAAGGTGATCTTTCCATTTCTATTTGCCATATGTTCATCAAGAATCCATTGCACAACACGACCGTCCTTTGACGGTGAGTGAAAGGATGAGGCTGGTCCCATTTAGCTGACTGGCACTGCGGGTGAATGACTTATTGCAAACTAATAAACCTATCTCCTGTGGATAATTGAATGGATAATTTATACCCGATACCGCGGCGGATAAATATGGTTAAATGACGAGCTGAGTTTTAAGATAAATCTGTAAAAATGGTTTAATTCGAATCGCCATGTTGAAGTCAATGTCTTTAACTTACTGAAATAAATAAAAAATGAAGCTGGCTGGAATTTTGTTTCAAATTTTCCTGGTGGCTTATATTGCTGTGAGGGGAAAGGTTTTATATGGATATTTAAGATGATTTCTGACAAAAATTCTTAATAGCAAAAAAAGCATCTTTTCTGTGGGATTTTTTTATTTATAATTAATCCGTTTATTTTATGTCCGAACCCAGGGAGGTTTTTCACAGCCAGATTCAGATGCCGCGCTAATGATAAATCACAGATCTCGTTATTTTTACCGCCATGCGGAGCGATCCACAGGGGCAAGGATAATGTCTGGTTGACGAGAATTTGTTGATTAAATGTTAAAGGGACGACTTGTGGCAAATTCAATGATATTAGTTACCCAGGATCACTATCTTTTTCAAGGTGTTAAGAATTTCTTCCCTGATATCATTCAGTTAGATTCTAGCGGAAAAGCGATTTTAGATAATGAGGTTGATGAACTCTCTCTGCTGGTTGATAGCCGTTCGCCGCTTTGTCATTACGATTATCTGGTGATGGAGGCGGCACAATCCAGAAAGCGAATATGCTGTATTGTCCTCGATATGCGCCATCGGGAAGAGCATTTACTCAGCCTGAAATCGTTTTTAAACATGTCATTATCACCCGCCGATATGGCGACCTTATTTGGGCTTTTCCTGGAGATGAAGAGTAATCGGCTGACCAAAGAGTGGTTCGACAATCTGCGCTTAAGTATGACAGAGCAGCTGATGCTGCGTTTTCTTGGGGCGGGGATGACAATGGAGGAGGTGGCGTTGAATCTTAATACTTCGCTAAAAAGCCTTTACCGCAAGCGGACCGCGCTTTATGAACGACTGGGGTTAGATAATTTTAATGAAGCCTGCTTATTTATCTTCAAAAATAAACTGCTGGACCAGTCCGGTCGATCGCCATGAGGGCTGGTTGTACAGGAAATGGGTGATATCGCAAGGTATGTAATGATGGAAATGTAATAAATTAAATAGATATTGATAGGTACAACCGTCGATACCGGTCGGTATCCAGGGGGGCGCCCGGCATATAATTCCGGAGCTCTTTGGAAGTAATTACCGCCATGGCGGTTTGCTATGCACAGCGATTATTATAATGAATATATTCCTTGCGCCGCAGAGGAATAGTTTTGTCATAAATTAACTTTACCATGGTATTCCGGCTCACGCGTCGGAATACCATGAGATATCGTGAAAGCATCAGAGGAGCGAGGTGGATGAGAATAAGGGACAGTATTGCGGAGCGGTTAGAAGCCTGCGGGCTCTACCGTCGGGCGGCATCCAGATGGATTGAGGTGATGCAGCGTTGTCTGGACGATGAGGACCGAGAGTGGATCCGTCACCATCGCAATCAGTGTCTGAAAAAGGCGCAACGTCCGCCGGCGCCGAAAGAGGAGTTTGCCGATCTCCACCAGGCGGCTAAAGAGACGCAATATCGCATGGGCATTGCTAAGCCTTATGGCGAAGCGTTCAGACTACCCGGCAAAGGAAAAACCGCCGCCGAATAATACCTTTCTTTATTGCGTTTGCCTGACGGCCTGCGTTTGCGCAGGCGTTTCATTGTCCGTAGGCCCACGCAAGCGCAGCGCCGCCTGGCGATATACATCAGATGCCGTACCCGCGGTTGTGCCGGATGGCGGCATAAATGCCTTATCCGGCCTACGGGTCCTCCCGCAGGCTCAAACAGCGTAGGCCCACGCAAGCACAGCGCCTGGCGATATACATCAGATGCCGTACCCGCGATTGTGCCGGATGGCGGCATAAATGCCTTATCTGGCCTACGGGTCCTCCCGCAGGCTCAAACAGCGTAGGCCCGCGCAAGCGCAGCGCCGCCGGGCAGGGATCATAGAGTGGAGTTCGATGAAAAAGTCCGGATGTAGAAAAGCAAAAACCCGCCTTGTGGGCGGGTTCTTTAAATAGTGGTGCCCGTACTCGGACTAACGCCGCAGGCGTTGAACAGCGCGCGTGTCGCGCTGGCCCCGAAGGGGTGAGCCGCTGTGCGGCGAATAATCGAACGCAGTTCGATGAAGAGTCCGGCTACAGAAAAGCAAAAACCCAGCCATAGGCTGGGTTCTCTGAATAAGTGGTGCCCGGACTCGGAATCGAACCAAGGACACGGGGATTTTCAATCCCCTGCTCTACCGACTGAGCTATCCGGGCAACGGGGCGCATTAAACCGTAATCCGCCCACCCCGTCAACCAAATTTCTTAAATTACTTGTCGATTGCTTATCTTTGCGGCAATTCCGCGTTCAAAGGCGCATTTTGACTCAATATCACTGCATGCCGTTATCGCCTTGACGGCTTTTCCAGCCGCTGGTGACGGAGATAACGTGACGCAACCCGGAAATCAGGTAATCACCAATCACCTCTTCATCTTCCCGCGGCGAGCTCAGCGTGATTTCCGCATCCACGCCGTGACGATAGGCGCCATGATGGCTGAAAATGGTGCCGATATAACATTTTCCGTTCAGCCACACCGGAATATAGGCCACCGTCTCATAGATATAGTTGACGGCAACGCCGCTGTAGTAGTTGTCCGCCTCGTCGGCGGAGGTGCCGGGCGGAATGGGGCAGATCGGCGCATCGTTGTCGCTGGCGGGCTTATCTTTCAGCAGGTTGCCCTGCATAACCTCCAGCGAGCGCAGCAGATCCGCTTTATCGCCGTCGCTCAGGCTGGGGGTCAGCGGTTGGTCTTTCTCCGGGGAGCGGATGCTGTTCAGCGTATAGCGATAGCGAACCGTCACCGCGGGCGTCTGGCTGGCGGTGCTGAACGGGCGCAGCAGGTAGAGATTATCTTCGCCAAACTGGCCGTTGTACCACAGGGCATACACCTGGCCGTTGATTTTGACCCAGTGGTTCCACTGGTTAGCCCCGCGGCCATTGATCGAAAAGAGGGCGCCGGGCACCCCGGCATCGAAATCATCGCCGTTATCACTGTCGCTATCGTTGACGGCGGCAAAATTATCCTCGCCGCGCCGGAGCACCCCGGTGTAGCTGAAGAGCCCGGTGCCGCCCACGTAGCTGTCGATGATCAGATCGCGTTTGCCGTCGCCGTCGAGGTCGATAAGCGTAAAGCTGACTTTGCCGTTTTCTGAATCTGCGCTAATTGCGGAGCGCAGAAACGCCTGCCACTCGTCATCGCTGATATCCGGGGACGGTTTGCTGGTCGTCACCAGGCTGTCATCGGCGTAAGTGAGCGTGAAGTCGGTAATATGGCCGGTTAACGGAAACTGCTCGGCGACCCGGTTCAGCGCCAGTTCCGGATCGCTTTTTTGCGCCTTCAGCACCGCGTTATACAGCGTTCGCAGGGCCAGGTTATCCGCCTCTTTCTGCTGCTTCGGGATCACCTGGCTGACAAAGGTCGGCAGCATCCAGGTACCGCCCGGGGTGATTTCCCGGCACATACCGGTGCTGTACTTCAGGCTGGGAACGAAGGTCTTACCCTCCCAGACCCGCGTCTCGCCGGTTACGCAGTCGGCCATGCCCCGCTCTTTATGCAGGAAGACCAGCGTGCCGTTGGCGTAGCTGGAGGCCTCGGTAGTGAGCAGCCGCGGTTTGCTCAACTGGGCGTTATCGACCAGCCACAGGGCATAGCCATCGTTATAGGGCGCTCGCCAGCAGAGCGCCTGCGCCAGCGAATGGGTTTTATCCAGCGCGGTGAGGGTAATCTGGCGCTCTGCCGCCGGAATGGCCGGGTTCTGCCAGTCTTCACAGCGCTGATTCAGCAGCGGCGTCAGGGAGGGCAATAGCTTCTGGCGCTGGAGCATGTTTAGCGGTACAGGCTGCGCGTTGTGGATCACCGGCGCGGCGATGATTTCCGGGGCGGGGGCGGCGGGCAAAATGGCGTCGTCGCCCGCATCGCTTTTATCCAGCAGCGCATCGGCGGTGCCGGTTCGTCGCTGAAACGCATCCATTTTACGCAGCACTTCGCGGCTGCCAGCGCTGGAAAGCAGCATGTGCTGGCCGTTAAGGGCGAATTCGATTTTACGCTGGTTCGCCAGGGCCTGCAGCACGGCGGATGTCTGATCGCTGTCCAGACGGAAGTGGCTGTCATCCACGGCATCCAGCGAGCCGAGGTCCCGGTCGTCGATCAGCAGGCTGGCGGTGGAGTCGGCGGGGATATCGTGTTCGATCTGCGCGAAGGTGACCGTGGCGGTGGGATGCTGTTCGCTGCCCGCGTTGCGGGTCAACAGCACGCTAACCTCGCCCATGC
The DNA here is from genome assembly GCF_018223875.1 of Klebsiella sp. 54. Taxonomy (NCBI): domain Bacteria; kingdom Pseudomonadati; phylum Pseudomonadota; class Gammaproteobacteria; order Enterobacterales; family Enterobacteriaceae; genus Klebsiella; species Klebsiella sp. 54. The sequence continues at coordinate 164,633 of NZ_JAGRRA010000005.1, read as the reverse complement.
GGTCGCCGTAACCCGCCGCCCGGCAGGTGCCGGTGTTATCGCAGGCGAGCTCCCAGTCTTTTTGCGCAAAGGAAAAACCTTGCAGGGGAGCCGCCAGCAGGGGCGTAGAACACAGCCCCAGCCAGACAGCCCAGAAGAACGCGCGCATATCAATCCCTGTCAGCAATCAGTGAGGGGGAAATTATAGGCGCGACATGGCGGTTAGGATATCAGAATCAGGTTAATGCCCCGCCCATACGGCACTGGGCGAAGCGCAGAATATCTTCTGCCAGCCGCCGCGCCGTATCGACATCCGTCTGGCTACGTTTGATCAGCAGACGGCTCAGACAGCCCTCGACAATCAGCTCCATCTGCTTGGCGACCATTTCCGGATCATCCACCTCCAGCTGGGTCAGCAGCTCATGGGTGTAGGCCAGCGAAGCCTGCTTCTGCTGTTCCGCCAGCTGGTGAATCGGGTGCTGGGCATCCGGATAGAAGGTGCAGGCGGCGATAAACAAACAGCCGGGGTAACGCTGATTGCTGACGCAGGTGGTGAGTGCGCTATAGCGTGCTAGCAGCTTTTGCTCTGCGCTTAAGGTGTCGTCCAGCAGCAGCTGACGGCGCCAGGCATCCACCTGTTGGCTCAGATAGCGAAGCGCGTCATACAGCAGCGCTTCACGATCGGGCCAGAAGCGTTTCAGGTCGCTCGTCGGACAGGACACGCGCTCAGCGACCATCTCCAGCGACGTGTTGGCGATACCTTCAATTTCAAGAATTTTAATGGCTTCTGCCAGGACGTCTTCACGCAGCACGGTGTTCTCCTCCATCTTTCCTCCTAAAGTGTCGCTCACGCTTGCCAATCGCGCAAATGGGCGCTGAATGCCGCAGCATCCATAAAACCGGTGACTCGCCGGTCGGGCTGTTCCTGACCCTGCGCGTTGAAGAACAGGATCGTCGGCAGACCGAGCACCTGCAGGCGCTTCAGCAGCGCGGCGTCTTGCGGACTGTTCTTCGTCACATCAACCTGTAATAACACGACGCCTTTCAGCGCCTGCTGCACGTCAGGTGAGCTAAAGGTGTATTTTTCAAACTCTTTGCAGGCCACGCACCAGTCGGCGTAGAGATCGAGCATCACCGGCTGACCTTTTGCCTGCGCCAGCGCCCGGTCAAGCTCGGCCACCGAGCTGACGCGGGTGAAGGCCAGGTGCGCCTGCTGCTCGAGCGCCGGGGCGCCAAACGCCCAGTCCTGCAGGGGACGGGCGCTGACCAGCGCGGCGGCAAGAAGAATGATTTGCACCAGCCGCATCCACGGCCGGGTGGCGCCCAGCGAGGTGATAAACGCCCAGCTGAAGAAGGCGATACCGAGCATTGACCACAGACGTAATCCCCACTGGTCGCCGAGTATGCGCTCCAGCAGGAAAACGGGCAGAGCCAGGATCACGAACCCGAAGGCGGTCTTCACATGGCCCATCCATGGCCCGCTCTTCGGCAGCAGACGGTTGCCAAACACGGTGACGAGGATCAACGGCAGGCCCATGCCCAGCGCGTAGAGGTACAACGTGCCGCCGCCCAGCCACAGATTACCGCTCTGGGCGATATATAACAGGATGGCGCTCAGCGGCGCGGTGGTGCAGGGGGAGCAGATCAGCCCGGCAATAGCGCCCATCGCAAAGACTCCGCCGGGCGATCCGCCCTGGCGTTTATTGCTGAGCAGCGCCAGCCGCGTCTGCAGCGAGGAGGGCAGCTGCAGCGTAAACAGGCCGAACATGGAGAGGGCCAACAGTATAAACACCGCCGACAGACCCACCAGCACATACGGGTGCTGCAGGGCCGCCTGGAACTGCAGCCCGGCGGCGGCCACCACCAGCCCCAGCGCGGTGTAGGTTAAGGCCATCCCCTGGACATAAATAAAGGCCAGCAGCAGGGCGCGCGCGGTGGAAAGCCGCTGTTTGCCGCCCAGCACGATGCCGGAAATCAGCGGGTACATCGGCAGCACGCAGGGGGTGAAGGCGATACCAATGCCTATCAGCAGCGCCCACAGGGCGGTGAAAGGCAGGCGGGCGGGGGCGTCAGCTGGCGGCGCAGAGGCAGGCGCAGGTGAAGTGGCGATCTCCGGGGACGGACGCGGCTCAACCGGCAGCGGCGGGTTGAACACCGGACGACTGCTCGGCGGCGGCGCAGGGTCAATGGTGGACGCCTGGCCATCTGCCGAAGCCGCCAGCACGGCGCTCAGCGGGATCACTTTGGTCTCCGGCGGATAACAGAATCCGGCATCGGCGCAGCCCTGCCAGGTGACGGTGAGAGTGGCGTCTTTGTCCGCCTGCTTCACCGTGACCGGAACGGTCAGGCGCTGGCGAAAGATCTCGCTTTTGCCGTAAAACTCATCCTCGTGCCACTCGCCCGCCGGCAGTGCCGGTTCGTCGAGAGTCGCCCCGGCGGCGCGGAAGGTAAACTGTTGACGATAAAGATAATAACCATCCTTGATTTGCCAGCTCAGGTTGAGGTCATGCTGTTGCTGCTGAAAGTCAAAGGCGAAGGCCTGGTCAGCAGGCACGAAGTTCGAGCGCCCCGGTGCGTCGAATAACCCGGCGGTGGCTGACGCGCTGCACAGCAGCAGGATCAGCGTAATGATGCGGTAAGCCATGAGAGGTAATCGTTGTCTCCATACGTGACGGGCAGAACCAGCAGTTCAGGGGTTTGATACGGGTGGTGAGACTTCAGGCAGTCCAGCAGCGCCTGCTGATGGGCAAGATCGGTTTTGAGCAGCATCTGAACTTCATACTCCTGCTCCAGCTTCCCTTCCCAGTAATAGAGCGAGGTGGCCCCCGGCAGGAGCGTGGCGCAGGCGGCCAGCTTTTCCGCCAGCGCTTTCGCCGCCAGATCCTGGGCGGTTGCTTCATCCGGCGCGGTACAGAGCACAACAACAGCATCAGGCGTAGTCATCATGAACCTCGTATCAGCGAAAAGAGGCACTATAGCATGCAAGATGCGGGGATATTAGCGTCACGAGCGGGGAATGGGAGGGAAACGGGCAGCGGGCCCGCGCGGGGCCCGCTGCCGACGGCATTTACAGCATAATCCCGCCGAAGATGAAACCCAGGATCACGCACAGGGTGATAGCGATAACGCCGGGGATCAGGAAGGCGTGGTTAAAGACATATTTACCAATGCGGGTTGAGCCGGTGTCGTCCATCTCCACCGCCGCCAGCAGGGTCGGGTAGGTGGGCAGGACGAACAGCGCCGAGACCGCGGCAAAGGAGGCAATCGCCGTCAGCGGGCTGACGCCCAGCAGCAGCGCGGCGGGCATCAGCGCTTTGGTGGTGGCCGCCTGCGAGTAGAGCAGCGTGGCGGCGAAGAACAGCACCACCGCCAGCAGCCACGGGTAGTTTTGCAGCAAGTCGCCGGCCACGGCCTGGATGTCGCTGATATGCGCTTTAACGAAGGTATCCCCCAGCCAGGCGACGCCGAGCACGCAGACGCAAGCGCTCATCCCGGACTTAAAGGTACTGGCATTGAGCACTTCGCCGGTGTCGATTTTGCAGGTGATGCTGATCAGGGTGGCGATGGTCAGCATAAACACCACGATCGCCTCGTTACGCGGTAGTACAGGGTTTTTGATCAGGCCGACGGTATCGCTGATGGCCGTAGCGTAGAACATCACCGCCACGATGCCGATCAGAAACAGCAGAACGGAACGTTTGGCGTGCGGCTTCAGTTCAAATACCTGGCTGCCGCGTAGACTGACTTCACCCTTGGCCAGCCGCTCCTGGTAAACAGGATCGTCTTTCAGCTCGCAGCCGAGGAAGTTGCAGACGATAGCGGTGAGCATTACCGCCAGCAGGGTGACCGGAATACAGATGGCCAACAGCATCAGGTAGCTAACGCCCAGCGGCTCCAGGATCCCGGCAAAGAACACCACCGCGGCGGAGATAGGCGAAGCGGTGATCGCTATCTGGGAGGCCACCACCGCAATCGACAGCGGACGGGACGGACGGATGCCTTGCTCTTTGGCCACTTCGGTGATCACCGGCAGCGTGGAGAAGGCGGTATGGCCAGTGCCGGCGAGCACGGTCATAAACCAGGTCACCAGCGGGGCAAGGAAGGTAATATATTTCGGGTGGCGACGCAGCATCCGTTCGGCGAGGCTGACGAGGTAATCCATCCCGCCTGCGACCTGCATGGCGGCGATAGCGGCAATCACCGCCATAATGATTTCAATAACGTCGAAGGGGATCGCACCCGGTTTAATTTGAAAAATAAGCGTCAGGACAAGGACGCCAAGGCCACCAGCAAAGCCGATACCGATGCCGCCGAGCCGGGCGCCGAGATAAATCGCCAGCAGGACAATAACCAGTTCTGCACCAAACATATATGCCTTCCTTGTTTTTTAACAAGTTGATATTGGATTGTTGTATTTTAGTAAAACTAAAAAGCAAAAAGGCATGTCATCGCTGACATGCCTTTGAATGACTATCCGGAAAGATTACTGTTCGCTTTCATCGGTATAACGCTTCGCTTTATAAGCAGGATGCATCAGGTTTTGCGCGGAGAAAATGTCATCCAGCTCCGCCGCCGTCAGCAGCCCACGCTCCAGCACCACTTCCCGCACGCTCTTCCCGGTTTCGGCGCAGATCTTGCCGACGATATCGCCATTGTGGTGGCCGATAAACGGGTTGAGGTAAGTAACGATACCGATGGAGTTATAGACGTAACCTTCGCACACCGCTTTGTTGGCGGTAATGCCGTTGACGCATTTCTCCAGCAGGTTGTAGCAGGCGTTGGTCAGAATATGGATAGATTCGAACATCGCCTGGCCGATCACTGGCTCCATTACGTTCAGCTGCAGCTGCCCGGCTTCGGAGGCCATGGTTACTGTGGTGTCGTTGCCGATCACTTTAAAGCAGACCTGGTTGACCACCTCCGGCACCACAGGGTTAACCTTCGCCGGCATAATAGAAGAACCAGCCTGCAGCTCAGGCAGGTTAATTTCGTTGAGGCCCGCGCGCGGTCCGGAAGAGAGCAGGCGCAGGTCGTTACAGATCTTGGACAGTTTCACCGCCAGGCGTTTCAGCGAGCTGTGGACCATGACGTACGCCCCGCAGTCCGAGGTGGCTTCAATCAAGTCTTCCGCCGGAACGACCGGGAGGTTGCTCACTTCCGCCAGCTTCTGTACCGCCAGCTGTTGATAACCGTCCGGGGTGTTGAGGCGGGTGCCGATGGCGGTTGCGCCAAGGTTCACCTCCAGCAGCAGCTCCGCGGTGCGCAGAATGCTTTTGGTCTCTTCATTGAGCAGCACATTGAAGGCATGGAACTCCTGGCCGAGGGTCATCGGCACCGCGTCCTGCAGCTGAGTGCGGCCCATCTTGAGGATGTCCTGGAATTCTACGGCTTTCGCCTGGAAACCTTCGCCCAGTTGCTTAATCGCATCGATTAGTTTGAGGATGGAGGCATACACCGCGATGCGGAACCCGGTCGGGTAGGCATCGTTGGTGGACTGACATTTGTTAACGTGATCGTTTGGGTTCAGATACTGGTATTCACCTTTCTGGTGACCCATCAGCTCGAGGCCGATGTTCGCCAGGACTTCGTTGGTGTTCATGTTTACGGAAGTGCCGGCCCCGCCCTGGAAGACATCGACCGGGAACTGGTCCATGCATTTGCCGTTATTCAGGATTTCGTCACAGGCGGCGATAATCGCATTTGCCGCGCTTTTGGGAATGGTCTGCAGCTCCTTGTTTGCCAGCGCCGCGGCTTTCTTCACCATTACCATGCCGCGCACGAATTCTGGTATGTCGCTGATTTTGCTGTTGCTAATGTAGAAGTTTTCAATCGCTCGCAGAGTATGAACGCCGTAGTAAGCGTCCGCGGGAACTTCCCTGGTGCCCAACAGATCTTCTTCGATACGAATGTTGTTTAACATGTGAACCTTCTTTTCAAGCTGCCAATGAATTCACCAAATACACAGAATATCCAGTATTCAGTATATTTTCTGGCCGACGATTATTTCCTTAACCGGCCCGGTGCCCAAGATCATATGCTGATGATAGCGAATATCAGTAAGCTTGATCACTTATTACATCGCGGGTGTGAGAAGATTTATTAATCTGTGAAATGGGTCACCGCTTTCCTATTCCTGGAAAAAATAAGCATTTCCGCTGATTGAAAAGCCGCTCAGCATCCCCATCTTAGTGGGATGCAATCAGCAAATTGATAACTACGGGGGCCGAACTCGGTGCCTGTCGATGAAGGAGACGCCGGTGCGTTGGATTCCGTTTATTGCCTTTTTTCTTTACGTGTACATTGAGATATCGATCTTTATCCAGGTCGCGCACGTGCTGGGCGTCTTTATGACGCTGATCCTGGTGATCTTTAGCTCGGTGGTGGGGATGTCGCTGGTGCGTAACCAGGGCTTCAAAAACTTCCTGCTGATGCAGCAGAAGATGGCCGCGGGCGAGAGCCCGGCGGCGGAGATGATCAAAAGCGTCTCGCTCATTATCGCTGGCCTGCTGCTGTTGATCCCGGGGTTCTTTACCGATTTCCTCGGCCTGCTGCTGCTTTTGCCCCCGGTGCAGAAGCACCTGACGATGAAGCTGATGCCGCATTTGCGCTTCAGCCGGATGCCGGGCGGCGGCTTCAGCGCCGGGACTGGCGGTGGAGAGACCTTCGAAGGGGAATTCCAGCGCAAGGACGAACAGCGCGACCGTCTGGACCATAAGGACGATCGCCGCGATTAACTTTTATCGGCCCGGTCAGCAGACGCGACCGGGCCGCTTTCTTATTGCGCCTATACGCTGCCTGTCGCCAGCTTGCGTCTCGGTAAAAACAACCACAGCGCCGCCAGCATCACCAGCGCGTACAAACTCTTCCAGCCGACCATCGCCAGCAGCAGCAGACAGAGAATGCTGCCCACCGCCGCCAGCAGCTGATAGCGCCCGCGCAGCAAACGACAGCCCGCCAGCATGCACAGCAGATAGATCATGATGAAAATGCCGTTGGCATAGACGATCAGCGCGTCCAGATTGATATCGAGAAAATAGATACACAAGGTGCTGACCACGCAGGAGCCCAGCACGGCGTTGAGGGCGTTGCGCGGGATCTGCCGCGGCGACAGCCTCGCGAGGTAGCTCTGCGGCTTATGCTGCGCCTGCGACCAGACCAGGCGGGCGAAGCTCTGAATATAGATGTTAAGGCTGGCGAAACAGGCGAGATAGCCGATGACGCAGGCCACCCACAGCGCTTCGACGCCGAACAGGCGGACCACGATATTCGGTAAAGACGCGGCCGCCGCCATCTCCTCGCCAAACGCGTGGAAGTGCAACACCAGCACGGTACAGGCCCAGTAGACCGAGCCGGCAAGCAGCAGGCCTATCATCAGCGCGCGGGGAAAATCGCGCTCGGGATGTTTAAACTCCGAGGCGAGATGGGCAAAGGCTTCCAGCCCGACAAAGCACCAGAACATCACCGACAGCGCGGAGAAGAGCTGGCCGCGGTCGATCGCCGCCGGGGCGGGGAAGGGGATTTGCGCCGGGCTTATTCCGCCGCGCCACCAGACGGCGACGATCAGCGCGACAATCAGCACGGCAACCAGGGTCTGCAGGTTGGCGCTGGAGCTGGCGCCGCGTGAACCGACCCACCAGACGATAGCCAGGGTACCTAGCTCCGCCAGCAACAGCTGCGCATCATGCCAGCCGAACAGCGCCTGGCCGAAGCCAGTGGCGATGTGCAGCGCGGCGGGGAGCCCGACCGGGATAACCGATAAAAATAACCAGCCGGTGACGCTAGCCAGACGTGGGCCAAAGGCCATATCGACAAAGTGGGCCACGCCGCCCGCGCTGGGGAAATGGCGGCCCAGCAGGGCGAAGACGATGGCAATCGGAAAAACAAGGAGGATGAGCAACGGCCATGCCCACAGGCTGTTATCGCCAGCGACCAGCGCCGCAAGCGCCGGGACGGCGAAAACGCCAGTGCCCAGCAGTGAGGTGGAAAGCAACCCGACTCCCTGTCCCAGCCCTAACTCCTGTTTTAAACCACTCATGATTCCATCCTGCGCCAGTAAAAAGAAAGAGAGTATCACAATCGCTTTTCCTTATGACCGGTTGCCCGGTGACGCCGCTTTTTGCGTGCCAGCGCAAAGGTAAAAATTTTTTTTTAATTTTGCCCTTGAAGCCGGAAATGGCCATCCCCATCTCTCTCTGCACTAGCCGGTAAACCGCGTTCGGCCCGGCGTCACCCATAACTGATAATGACTTTCTCGAAGGAGAGCTATCAATGAGTATTCGTCCGTTACATGATCGTGTGATCGTCAAACGTAAAGAAGTTGAAACCAAATCTGCGGGCGGCATCGTTCTGACCGGTTCTGCAGCAGCTAAGTCAACGCGTGGCGAAATCATCGCTGTCGGTAAAGGCCGCATCCTGGAAAACGGGACCGTGCAGCCGCTGGACGTTAAAGTTGGTGACATCGTGATTTTCAACGATGGCTACGGCGTGAAGACTGAAAAGATCGACAACGAAGAAGTACTGATCATGTCCGAAAGCGACATCCTGGCAATTGTTGAAGCTTAATTCGCACGACCCTGAACGAATTTGAGGAATATAAGAAATGGCAGCAAAAGACGTAAAATTCGGTAACGACGCTCGTGTAAAAATGCTGCGCGGCGTAAACGTACTGGCAGATGCAGTTAAAGTGACCTTGGGCCCGAAAGGCCGTAACGTGGTTCTGGACAAATCCTTCGGCGCGCCGACCATCACCAAAGATGGCGTTTCCGTTGCTCGTGAAATCGAACTGGAAGACAAGTTTGAAAACATGGGCGCGCAGATGGTGAAAGAAGTTGCCTCTAAAGCGAACGACGCGGCAGGCGACGGTACCACCACCGCAACCGTACTGGCGCAGGCCATTGTGAACGAAGGCCTGAAAGCTGTTGCTGCAGGCATGAACCCGATGGATCTGAAACGCGGTATCGATAAAGCGGTACTGGCTGCAGTAGAAGAGCTGAAAGCGCTGTCTGTTCCGTGCTCTGACTCCAAAGCTATCGCTCAGGTAGGTACCATCTCCGCTAACTCTGACGAAACCGTAGGTAAACTGATCGCGGAAGCGATGGACAAAGTCGGTAAAGAAGGCGTGATCACCGTTGAAGACGGTACTGGCCTGGAAGACGAACTGGACGTGGTTGAAGGTATGCAGTTCGACCGTGGCTACCTGTCCCCGTACTTCATCAACAAGCCGGACACCGGCGCCGTTGAGCTGGAAAGCCCGTTCATCCTGCTGGCTGACAAAAAAATCTCCAACATCCGCGAAATGCTGCCGGTTCTGGAAGCTGTAGCGAAAGCGGGCAAACCGCTGGTTATCATCGCTGAAGACGTTGAAGGCGAAGCGCTGGCGACCCTGGTGGTTAACACCATGCGCGGCATCGTTAAAGTGGCTGCGGTGAAAGCGCCGGGCTTCGGCGACCGTCGTAAAGCCATGCTGCAGGATATCGCTACTCTGACCGGAGGTACCGTTATCTCTGAAGAGATCGGTATGGAGCTGGAAAAAGCAACTCTGGAAGACCTGGGCCAGGCGAAACGCGTGGTTATCAATAAAGACACCACCACCATCATCGATGGCGTTGGCGAAGAGTCCGCAATCCAGGGCCGTGTTGCTCAGATCCGTAAGCAGATCGAAGAAGCAACCTCCGACTATGACCGTGAAAAACTGCAGGAACGTGTCGCTAAACTGGCTGGCGGCGTGGCAGTAATCAAAGTCGGTGCAGCTACCGAAGTTGAAATGAAAGAGAAAAAAGCACGCGTCGACGACGCCCTGCACGCAACCCGTGCTGCGGTTGAAGAAGGCGTGGTGGCTGGCGGCGGCGTAGCGCTGGTTCGCGTTGCTGCGAAACTCGCTGGCCTGACCGGTCAGAACGAAGATCAGAACGTCGGTATCAAAGTTGCGCTGCGCGCAATGGAAGCGCCGCTGCGTCAGATCGTGTCCAACGCCGGTGAAGAGCCGTCTGTTGTCGCGAACAACGTGAAAGCAGGCGACGGTAACTACGGTTACAACGCGGCAACTGAAGAATACGGCAACATGATCGACTTCGGTATCCTGGACCCAACCAAAGTAACCCGTTCTGCACTGCAGTACGCGGCTTCCGTGGCTGGCCTAATGATCACCACCGAGTGCATGGTGACCGACCTGCCGAAAGGCGACGCGCCTGATTTAGGTGCTGCTGGCGGCATGGGCGGCATGGGCGGTATGGGCGGCATGATGTAATCGTGCGCTATACAGCATAAAAAAGCAGAAACCCCTGGCCAGCAATGGCTGGGGGTTTTTCTTTTGGTGCGCTTTTTAGTATAAGGCTTATACATAAAATCATTTAAGCTGTATCAGAGCGGCAAGCACCTTCGTATCGGAAGCGACTGACAAGCGCGACCGGGTAAGGAATGAAAGCGGCTCATGCCGACGCAGTTTGAAGGATGACAGGTTTACATCCGGGCCAGTGCGTCCAGCTCATCGATCATGGGGAATAACATGCAGGTAAAATATTTAGCAGGGATTGCCGGCGCAGCCTTACTGTTAGCAGGTTGCAGTTCCAGCAATGAATTAACCTCTGCCGGCCAGAATGTGCGTTTTGTACAGGAGAAGCCGGGCGCAGAGTGTCAGCTGTTAGGGACCGCGACGGGTAAACAGAGTAACTGGCTCTCCGGCCAGAATGGCGATGAGGGTGGCTCCATGCGCGGTGCGGCTAACGCCCTGCGTAACCAGGCGGCAGCCATGGGCGGCAACGTGATTTATGGCGTCAGCAGCCCGACGCAAAATCTGTTGTCGAGCTTTGTGCCCACCGACAGCGAGATGAACGGCCAGGTATATAAGTGCCCGAACTGATGCGCGATGCCTCTCTCTGCGAGCGTAGAGAGAGGCGTGACCGGTAGAAGAGGGTCAGGCGTTAAGCTCCGCTTTCTTCTCCAGATAGAAGGCATGCAGGGGACGCAGACACTCTTCCAGGCTGAGCATTCTTCCTGGCTGGGAAGGAATAATGGTACTGAAGATTTGGCATGGCGCCAGCGCCGTGTGCATCGCCTTAAGCTTGGGGCTTTTCTCAATAAGGCGTACTACCACGCTGTTTTCCATTTCAGATAAATGTGGCGCACTGGTTTTTACCACCGCTCCGGAGACAATTTTCTTGCCTTCGTCCGTCTCGCAGCAATAGAGCACGCCCAGATAATGGGAAAACAGGTTTAGCTTCCATTCTTCCTGGGGATACTGCTGGTAATCAATATTCGGCTGAGTAGTTAAGTCGACGCTGTAGCACATTAAAAAATCCATATTTGAACTTAAATACTGGATAAGTTCCTGATCGCCGACTGTTTTTAATGCCTGTTGAATACCGATTATCAGGGCTTCAACCTGTCGGTCATCAATAGTTAACGTCTTAATTTGCTCATCCTGAAATACCAGGATCAGCGTTGACTGCGTTTCGCCAGGTTTAAGCGTAATAGACATTATACGCCGCTCAGGAGAAGGCTGTTGTATTTCAGCCATTTCTACCGTGGGGATATGGGTTACGAGTGTTTCGTTATAAGCGATAATCTCATCTTTGTAAGCCTCGCCTTTATTTTCAAGTCGCTGAAAAATTAAGGCCATTCTACTTTGCAATATCAGAAGCAGGTCGGATAATACGGGTGCCTGAAGATAGAAAATCTCACAGGTATCATTCGCTTTCTTGACCTTAAGTAACAGCGCCAGGAAACGCTCTTCAAAAGTAATTCCTGCAGTATTAAAACCAATAAACGTTCCTTGCATAATCTTCTCCTTTATTAAGCGGTAGCCATCGACTTCGATTGTGAGAGGTCAATAACGCGATCGGCTGATGCAATGGTTGATGGCCGGTGCGCGACAATAATTCGGGTGATACTTAACGCTGAAATCGACTGATTGATGACCGACTCATTTCTGAGATCCAGGTGACTAGTTGCCTCATCCATAAACAGAATACTCGGTTTACGGTACAAAGCACGAGCGATCAGGATACGCTGCTTTTGACCGCCGGAAATGCCCAGCCCCAGTTCGCCGACAATGGTTTCGTATCCCATCGCCATCTTCATGATTTCATCATGGATGTTGCAATGTTTGGCACATTCCATTACGAATTCCAAATCGGGGTTATCATCAAAACCACTGATATTATCGATAAGTGAACCTGAAAAGAGACGATCCTCCTGAAGTACGCAGGCGATACCGAGACGATAGTTATTTAAACCAATTTTTTGAATCTCCAGATTATCCGCCAGTATTTCGCCGGAGTCAGGTGAAAGCAAACCGCACATGACTTTCAACAGCGTGGTTTTACCAACGCCAGATGGGCCAATTAGCGCGACAGACTCGCCTGGGGCAACCGTTATATTCAGATTGGTAAAAATGGGTTGTGAAAAAGGATCGTATTGATAACTCAGGTTCCTGACTTCAAGTTTCACGCCGGTGTTTGCTGTAAACACACGTCGGGATGGAAGTTCTTTTTCCGGTTCGCTAAAGGCGATTTCAGATAGACGTTCATTATGAAGCGAGAGCATACGAAGCTGCATCACCAAATCAATGAGATTCGATGCACGTTGAGAAAACTGGCCTCGATAAGCATTAAATGCCATAAACATACCGAGCGTCATCTCATTATCAATTACCATAATGGCACCCAACCACAGTACCACCACCTGATCGATAGAGGTGATAAAGGTATTAATCCCACCAAACATCATATCAAAGCGAGTTTGCTTAATACCTGCGTTACTGGCATCAACGTTAAGATTCAGCCAATGCTGCGAGCGACGTTCTTTTAAATTTAATGCTTTGATCGTGGAAATGCCATAAAGTGATTCCATAAAGTGAGAGTTAGCACGCGCCCCTTTAACGACCTGCTCTTCCGTTACGCGCCGATAAAAACTATAGGTAGCGAAGCGCATAATCGCATAGCAGACGGTAAAGCCAATGACGACCCAGACTAACCAGCCGCCATATAATGTCAGCATGACTAACAAACCGATCGTCATTATCGAATCGATGATGCCAGTGACGATACTGTTGGTAAAAATTGAACGAATGGTATCCAGAGACGAGAAACGAGACTGGATATCACCTAAGTGTCTTTTCTCGAAAAAAGATAATGGCAAACTTGCCAAGTGATCGAATAGCGTTGTTTTCCATTGAATGTTTGTCAATGTATTCAACGTTAACGACGTCCATGCTCGGAGCATGCTAATAAACGTGCGGAATAGCGTAAAAAATATTAAACCAATACAAATAACAGAGAGTAAACTTTCATCGTGCGCCATAATGACATGGTCAGTTACTAACTGTGTACCAATAGGCAACAGGAGGCCAATCGCTTCTACCACAACAGAGAAAGCAAAGATCTTAATCAGCGCCGATTTTAAACCAACAATTTTATGCATTAAATCCAGGAGTCGTAAACGGGATTTCGCCTCCTCTTGTTGGAAGTTATGGTCAGGCCAGAGTTCAAGCGCAACGCCGGTAAAATTATTTGACATCTCACTGATGCCAATGATTCGTTTACCCAGCGCGGGATCGTGAATCACAAATCTGTTTTTCTTTACTTTTGTAAGGACTACATAGTGGTTCATTCCCCAGTGGATGATGCAGGGAAGCTTAAGCTGTTTTATTTCATCGAGGTCGAGCGCTAGCGCACGGTTTTTTAAACCAGCCTGCTCGGCTGTTTTGCTTAGAGACAGCAGTGAGGAGCCCTGTGAGGGGCTACCGAATCGTTGACGAAAATTAAATAAATCGATATTTAACCCATAATAACCACAGACCATCGCCAGACAGGCAACTCCACATTCCGATGATTCTGACTGTAGAATAACAGGCGTTTTGTTAACCAGAGAAAAATTTAGTTTTGCAACAATGGTTTTGAACAATTCGTTAGTCATGGATTGGCCCAGTAATGCTTTGAGTTATCTTATACACAGGGGTAAACATCCACATATAAAGTGGGCGCTCTTCGAGAAATACAACGGCTTGAGCCTTCAGTCCATTCGAAAGCGAAAGCGTTTTACCATTGTAATTAAAGGTTTTGTTTTCAATTTTGACAATGGTTTTATAGAGTGCCAGTTCCTGCTGGTTCGTTCCATTATTAACATTAGTGTATTCAGACAGTTCCTGTCGGGATGTCGGGACCGAAGATATTGAAAGTATTTTCCCCGGGAATTGCCCAAATTTATCGGATGGGAAAGCATCATAGCGGATGTTAATGACATCACCCGGTTTGACATAAGGTATGCTATTATTAGGTAACCATAAAATAAGATAATATTCTATATCACCAGTGGGTTTGATTTGTGCTAAACTGCTGCCTTTGTCGACCATTTGTCCTTTTGTTACAGCCAGCGATTCAATGCGTCCTTCTGTGGTTGCTTTAATAATGACATTACCATTGGCATTTGATTCAACCAACTGGTTTTTGTAATCATTAATCTGGTTATCCTGAGATGATATTTGGTTGTCAAAATCTGCCGTTTTTGTGATTTTATCGCTATTTAACTGGGTTACCTGGGATTCCAGTTGCATTTTCTGACTGACCAAAGACTGATAGGTGCTCTGTTGTTGAAAGTATAATGAATGCTGATAGTTATACTGATCTTTAGTGATAAGGCCATCACGAAGATATTTATCGTAACTGGAAAGATTATCATGCATTTTCTTTAAACCAGTCTGCGCATTAACCAGCATGCGGTTAGTTTCTTTTAACGAATCATTGATGGTTTTTAGCTGTTTATCTAAAGATAATCGGGTTTCTTCTTTATTATGAGAAAGTTTGGTGATGATATCTTCAGCGTTCGCAATCTTTTCATTAATGACTTCTATTTGCGCCGTACTGACGTTGCCTGTTGTTGTATTTCGGGAGATGTCAATTTCATATAAAGACTGTCCTTTGGCGACAAGGTCACCGACTTTTGCATATTGGGAAATAACAAACCCTTGCTGTGGCGCATAAACATTGACAGAATGAGGTAAAGTAATAACTTCCCCGCGAACATCAATGCGTTGGGTAAAGGTACAAAATATTGTGGTGGTTATTAGAATGGCTAAAAAGGCAAAAGAAAGTAATGCAATAAGCCATGCCGGAAGCCCTGCTAGCAGCAACGCCTTTCCTTTCCAGTGATGCTTTTTGTATTCGATCGCTTCCTTGCGATAGATTTTTCTTAACATAATTATCACTTACATAATGAAATGAAAAGGCCCGATATTTCAGGCCCTATTTACTTAGTAAAGAATGTCAACAAAACGTTGAGCAAACAGCTGAGGCGTAAATTAATTGCTCCAGAAGTTTAATGTGCCATCATAAACGGCATCCATTACACCTGTTGCATAATGCAGCGTCATATCCCAGCCAACGATACCCGCAGCAATACCAAAGCAGACGCCACCGAGAATAACCCCGGCAATCATTCCTACACCCTGGCCAATCGAGCCGATACCAAAGATACCGCCGCTTACGCCGCCCCAACGTCCAGCGTAACCTGTACCAAAAATCGCCCCCAGAGAGGCGCCCAGAGCGATGGCGCCTACTTCTTTAGCAGCCCAGGTCATAATATCGGTAAGAGTATCAGTCAGCGCGCCGCCAGAAATCTCTTCCATTTCAAATACAGTTAATTGATGCATGATTAGTCCTTTAACTAAAATTAAAATTATATGTTCATTCCAGACCGGAAGTTGGTCCGCAGAGAAGATAGTCGTTGCTGTAGTATGAATCAACTCAACTTAATGTGAATTTCTGATGAAATTTAAAATTTATGCTCGATTAATTCTCAATACTTTTAGCTTCACGACTTAGCAATTCATTTTAGAATGTGAAATCACTCTGTTATTATTGATGTGCTCCCGATGATGTCGCCTTATTTTTACACATTTACATATTACAGTGCATTTGGTTATTCACAAGGGAATAAAAAAGGTGGATATCATTATCCACCTTTTATGCGATTGTAATTTCCTTTATTCTTCCTGAATAACCACCTCAAGCATCGCTTTTACATGCCCGGCCGAGACTTCAGCGCTGTTGTCGCTCATTCGGTAATAATCGGCGGTAAAGTTAATTTTTTGCGATGCTTGAGCGCTGGCAATACTGTAGGTCTCTGCGTCATAAAATATAACGGGACTATTGTCTTTTTTGAAGATAATGCCAACGTTGCTTGCTGCTCCGCCTCCTGTTAGCAGATTATCGATGATGCCATTCCCCGCAGGACTGGTGCCACTAACTGGGTTAAACCAATAGTAAAGTTTATTACCAATTGAACCCGCTGGGCATGAAACGTCCATTGTGATAGTTTTCTGTGATGGGGTTGTGCCACCCCGAGGGATTGACATTAATGTATTTTTTTCAATTGTATTTAAGGTGATTTGGCTCGGTCCAGACACAGAAATATCACAGGAGGTCGCCTTATAAGAAATACTCTTGAATTTCAGAGACGCAGTCATTAACAGACGATCTGACGCCCTGGGGTTGGTGCTTAAGTTACCCGCTGAGAATTTAAATACCGGATTGGTACTGACGCCGGATGTATCAATGACAGGTTTTGTTTTTATTAACCATACTGTCATAAATCTGTAGTCATCATTCGACTTTAAAATTGGCACAATCGTAGATTGTGCCACTGCGGGTTTAATTGAACCATGCTTGCTGTCCAGAATATCTGAAAACTGAAAACCAATACCATCAATCCCCGTTTCATAGACCGGTTTTCCCATTATACCCGTGACACCAGAGACCTCGGGTGCGGATGAGGTAATGATATACTGATCACCCATTATCTTGCTGCATTCAAAGGTTTTATAGTGTCCGGTACCAACTTTTTTGGTATACAAAACTGTACCAACGGGTATTGTTGGATCCGTTGCGATTTTAGGACTTAAGTTAAATACTGCTTGCCCATCGGAACCATCATAATCGCATTTGGCAGCTGCTTCACAACAACATAATAATATAGATAGAAAAATCAGTGTTTTTCTCATTCTTTATTGTCCTTGGTCAATATTAGCGACAAATTGTTTCGATTTGACTGATGCCAGCCGCTTTGCCTTCCCTGGCCGGTAAAGTAAAGGAAGCATTGCACTGCTGCGCCGCGCTTTTGCCCCATTGCACGTTAAGTATTCCGGTTTGCTGCAGGCCGGACATATAGACCATCCCGGCGTCGCTGACGATGCCTGGCTGTGCCTGGCTGCTCCCGGCGAGTAACACCATCGCACCATAAGGTACGTCCTGGCCGCTGGCCGTTTTCAGATGGACAAATGCGCGCTGGCCGATATTACCGGCATAATTGGCCCGCACGATGGCGCCGCGTGTCGGAACGACGCTCTGCGTGGTTTCCGGAAGCTCCATATCTTCGCCAAGCGAAGTACTATCGAGGGTGATATCGGTGCGACGATAAGGCGTGACATAAGGTACGATGGCGTAACCACGATAGTCGGTGGTGATGGTGTTATCGTTGGCCAGCTTGACGTTATCCAAACCTGGGGCCTTAACCAGTACGGCGGCATCGGTGATGTCCTGACCAAGCGTGACCCCATCGGCATGAGCGACAATGCTGCCGTTGGCGCCATAGTCTATACGCTCGCTACCGCGATCGTAGCTGTAACCGGCATTGACGCTGCCGCGAGCACCGTTATAGGTTGCGCGCATATCGCCGCTGTAGTATTCCCGGTTGCTGTATCCTTGCTGCAGGCTCCACTCCAGGCTGTCGTTATCCAGCGCGTTACCACCGATGGAGACCGACTGATCGGTAGACCCCGGATTACTGTTGGTTAACTGATAACTGGTATAGGTGCCCGGTAGCCAGTTGCTCAGCGGCAGCGTGACGGTCAGCGAGATACGCTGATCGTCCTGGGCGTCTTTCCCGGAGTTATTCCCGCTCCAGGTATAGCGGTTATAGCTGTACCCGAGGTAATAGTTTACATTGCGGAAGCCACCGTTGTACCCCACGCTGATCGACTTGTTGGTGCGCTTATCGTCCCAGTAATCTTCAATCAATCCACTGATAGACAGACTGCCGAGGCCTTTACCCAGGCTTTGATTCAGCGTCAGATTGGTGCGGTTGCGCAGCGAGCGAGGAGTATACTTGCCATCATTAGAATAGCTATCTAACACTTCAGAGAGGGTATTAAATCCGCGGGTGGAATAGCGGTAGCCAGCGATAGTCACGTTTGTACCGGTTTCGATAATATTTTTCCCGTAACGGACACGCCATGACTGCCCAGAGGTCTTTTCGTCGTCTTTCATTTTTGACCAGGCCTGGGTGACGTCTGCCGAGGCGGCGCCAAGCTCGCCGAGGTTATAGCCGAGGCCTGTTGACAGGGCCTGATAGCGCGATGCGGCCTGCACCCCGCCATAAAGCGTCAGGCTGCTGGAGACACCGTAGGTCGCGGTAGCTTGCGTAAAGGGCGTTTCATCGACCCCGCCGTCGTAAGGACGATATTTACCAGACGTAATTTCATATTCCAGCTGATCTTCACGGACCATCACCGGCAGCGTAGCGAACGGTACGACGAACTCCTGCTTAGAACCGTCGGACTCTTCCACGGTGACGTAAAGGTCGCCGCTACCGCCGCTCGGGTACATATCGGTGATTTCAAACGCGCCAGGCGCCACGTAGGTCTGGTATACCTGGTAGCCGTTTTGTTTAATGAAGACACGGGCGTTGGTTTTGGCGATACCACGGATAATCGGCGCATAGCCGCGCATACTTTCGGGCAACATTGATGTATCGGTGGCCAGTTGAATACCGGTAAACGGTACACTGTCAAAGATGCCTGAGAGTGACGAGCTCTCACCCATCACCAGGTTACTGTTGATGGGACGAATGCTGCGCTGCATGTAGAGATAGGCTGAGTCCCAATCACCCGCATCGCCGTTGTTTTTATTCCAGGTGCTGAGGTTACGGATACGCCATGGGCCAACGTTGAGGCCAGACTGCAGGTTCAGGCTGTAGTATTCGTCATTGGCCTGCATGTCGTTTGAGCCGCTGAACTGATAGTTCACCAGCAGGGCGTTGATGCCGTCATCAAACTGATCCGGTGGAATATATCCCTGCGCGGTGGTAGATAGTGCCGCCTGCGGAATGGATATATTCAAGCGCTGGACGGTAAAGTCAAAATCCGCTTTGGTATCCGGGATGACTGAAAGATTGGCGCAGCCGTTTTTATCCTCGACCAGTTCGGGAAAGGCTTTAACCCGTACGCCATACTCTGCCAATGTTTTCAGGCTCAAACAGGGCACCAGGGCGGGCTCTCGATTATTCCCAGTGGCACGGCTATTCGCAACAAACTTCATTGTCCTGGTATCCAGATAGCGACCATTAAACATGATATCTACCCGATAATCCCCTGGCGCCTGTGCGTTCTGCGTCTGGAAAATAGATAAGTCGGGAGTGGTTGATGGATCGCTACCATTCAATGAGCTAATGAATGAGGGATCGAAAAAGTCACGTGCTTGCGCTTTATTATTCAAACCAGAAAGCAATGCCGGAAGCATTGCGAGGAAGACCGCGGATAGTTTGAATAATCCATTATTCTTATTTGGCATAGACACATCCCTATAATGATAAAATAAAATTCTTATTACAGCGATGAGGAATAGAGCGATCCTGCTCCGCCATAATCATTAACTACTTTCCAGTTGACGCTGGAGGCATTGATATTTTCTTTTAATGTCACTTCTTTGGTCGTCATTGGAGCGACCGAGTTGACTTCCGGCTTCACTTCTTTGCTACCAATCTGAACACTATGGAAATAGAAGAAAAACGGTGTTGGATTTTTAATCGTCAGTTTTGTGCCTGATTTCCGCCATTCGAGTTTTTTGGCTTCAATGTTTGGAGAAAGGTCGAAAAGTGCTTTTGGACGATAGACCAGACGCATGCGGTGGCGGACCGCCAGTTGAATAGTATTGGCGTTGGCTTTCTCATCGTCCGCCGGCGGGATGGCCATCACGTTAAAATAGTATATGGATTCCCGGTCGTTCGGGGCATTGACGTTTCCGGTAGAAAATAGACGCACGGTATTCTGCTGCTTACCCTCAAGGCGGAATAACGGAGGTGTAGCCATAAAAGAGGGCGTTTTCCCTGCCGGCGCTTCAACCCAGGATTTAATCAGATAAGGGATGTCATCTTTATTTTCGATTTGCGCGGTGATTTCACGCGCACCTTCTTTATAGAGGTAGCGGGTGGACTCAATCACAATACCAGCATGGGCAATACTACTGAGGAGTAATGCACAGGATGCGGTGATATTTAATAAGTTCCTGAACATGGTTTTTCTCTGAATGCGAAAAAGGGCCCGCCGTGAAGCGGAGCCCTTCGGGGAAAAATTAGAGGGTATAATCGATAGTAAAGGTCGCAACACCTTTAACCGGACCTTCGGTAACCGGAGTCGCGGAGTTCACTTTCACATAACCAGTGGTGTACTTCAGCTGAGTGCCGCCAGCTGCAGTGTAGCTTTCGGTCATGAGGTCAGAACCGTCGAAACCTACGCGGTGTGCATCACGTACGCGCTGGATACCGATACCAATGCCGGTAGCGCCGCCAGGTGCGGTGTTGTCCAGGATGTTAGCGTTGCTGGAGGCACCGGTCACATTGACGGTTACAGCAGTAACCGGAGTGGCGCTACCCTGTGCGCAGTCTTTCACGTCAAAACCGAAGTCCTGAGTTTTAAACAGAGCACCAGCCGCTTCAGCATTCGCTTCGGTAGTGGTCACGGTCATCAGCTGAACGATACCGTTGTTCAGGGTACCCGTCGGAGTCACGACGCAAGAGTTAGCTGCATCAGAGACTTCACCCAGTACAGTTACCTGAGCGGTGTTGGTTGCCATTACCTGAGCACTCAGAACTGCAGAAGCAGCGACCATTACAGCTACGATTGTCTTTTTCATTTAATTAATCCATATATAGATACTTAGTCCTGTGTAGAATCGATAACAGTTATCATGGGAATGGAATATGCATTCCTATTGATATTGAAAATAAGCGCCAGCATTCCTTATATAGTGCTGAAACCTACCCTCCTGTGAACGACGCTACAATATCACTTGCCATAGCGAACCATGGAGAAGCGGGGGTAATTTAAAAGTCTGGTGCAAAAAATGCTTGTGAATTCTTGATGAAGCACACGTGAATTTAATAATGACCTTTTCTAATGAGATATTGAGTTAGGTTGAGATAAATTTAATCTGAAAATGTGGCTTTTAAACAAGATAACTATCGCTTGTCATTTTTTATGCGGTATCCTCAAAGCTGAAGTTCAATGTGAACTGACCCCGCTTCTGTCTGAAGCGATAATGTTCACGCCATGGTTTGGCTGGGATTATTTATTTTTGTTATGGATAATAGGGTTGCGTGGGGCAAGGATATGGATGATATTGCATTATTTAATGGCTGTATAATTAATCAGGAAATTATATTTAATGCCAATATGAATGAGCTGCGACCGCTTGCCGGGAATGGGGAGAGCATCAGCCTCAATGCGCCTACCGCCAGATGCTTGCTGCTGCTATTGCAGAATTGCGGCAAAGTGATTTCTCGGGATGAATTTCTGGCGGCTGTATGGGAAACACGGGGAGTGGTAGTTTCGCAAAATACATTTTATCAAAATATCTCTTTGTTGAGAAAATCGCTGCTCAAAGCCGGACTATCTGAGGATATCATTATCACCGTCAGACAAAAAGGCTTTAGCGTCGCCCCGGATACTTTAGTTATCCCGCTCTCGGATGAAGAGTGCGAGAATATGAATCGGGAAAGATTAACGCATTTTCACAGTAGTAAAACTGCTGATGTCATTTTCAATGATACGGGGAAAATTGACCATAAATTAAGTCTTCCACTACCAGTGAATTTAGCAATCCAGGAGAATGATAGGCGGGAAAATAGCGTGAAGGTGGCAGAGAAAGTATCGGAACGATTACATATAACCTTTAAAGTTCCCACCTGGTTAATCGCGCTGATTGTCGTGATGATAGTTATCAATGTTATCGTACTGATCGTGTTACATCGATAATACGCCGCCGCTGGGGTTTATATCGAGAAGGTAACGGTAAAGTGGATTGCCGAGTATGTTAGTCCCAACCTGGCTGTGTATTCATATTAAGATGTCTGCCAGCACGACCTGGCAGACAAGGGAGGGGAGCTAACGCTGCTTCAGTCCTAAATCCAGCGGCGTCTTGCTGGGTTCGCCGCCGATCTCTCGCGCCAGCTTCGGCACCATATAGCCGGAGATGAGGGTCAACAGTTCACGCATGATTTCACGGGCTTCATCATCGCTGACCATAAAGTGTGCCGCCCCTTGTACCCGGTCCAGCACGTGCAGGTAGTAGGGCATTACCCCGGCATTGAACAGCGCATTGCTGAGATCGGCCAGGGTTTGCGCGTTATCGTTCACCCCGCGCAGCAGCACGCTCTGGTTAAGCAGCGTGACGCCCGCCTGACGCAGCATGGCCATCGCCGCGCGAAACTCGCCGTCAATTTCATTAGCGTGGTTGACGTGGTTAACCAGGATCACCTGCAGCGACGAACGGTGGAAGCGGCTGGCCAGCATCTCGGTGATGCGCGCCGGGATCACGATCGGCAAGCGGCTGTGAATACGCAGACGCTTAACGTGCGGAATGGCTTCCAGCTGGGTCATTAGCCAGTCAAGCTCATGGTCCTTCGCCATCAACGGGTCGCCGCCGGAGAAGATGATTTCATCAAGCTGCGGATGCTCAGCGATATAGTTCATTGCCGTCTGCCAGTTGCGCCTGGTGCCCTGATTTTCGGCATAAGGGAAGTGGCGGCGGAAGCAGTAACGGCAATTGACCGCGCAACCGCCTTTCACCAACAGCAGGGCCCGGTTGCGATATTTGTGCAACAGGCCGGGCACGACGCTGTGCTGTTCTTCCAGCGGATCGGTGGAGTAGCCGGGGGCGACGATAAACTCCTCTTCGGCGGTAAGTACCTGACGAAGCAGCGGATCGTCAGGGTTGCCTTTCTCCATTCGGGCAATAAACGCGCGCGGGACTCGCAGCGGGAACAGGCGTCTGGCCTCATGTCCGGCCAGCAGTTTTTCATCAGCGTCTACATTTAAAAGACGCAGCAGTTCATCAGGACTGGTCACAACATTGGCAAGTTGCGTTATCCAATCTTCTCTGGATGGGGTATTTAGGGTTACAATATGCGCCATTTTGTGGCTTAGCTACCAGTTAAACAATTTCAGAGGGCCTTATGGCGACTTACTATAGCAACGATTTTCGTGCTGGTCTTAAAATCATGTTAGATGGCGAACCTTATGCGGTAGAAGCCAGCGAATTCGTTAAACCAGGTAAAGGTCAGGCGTTTGCGCGCGTTAAGCTGCGCCGTCTGCTGACCGGCACCCGCGTTGAGAAAACCTTCAAATCTACTGATTCTGCAGAAGGCGCGGACGTTGTCGATATGAACCTGACTTACCTGTATAACGACGGTGAGTTCTGGCACTTCATGAACAACGAAACCTTCGAACAGCTGTCTGCTGACGCGAAAGCGATCGGTGACAATGCCAAATGGCTGCTGGATCAGGCTGAGTGCATCGTGACCCTGTGGAACGGCCAGCCGATCGCGGTCACCCCGCCGAACTTCGTTGAGCTGGAAATCGTTGAAACCGACCCAGGTCTGAAAGGCGACACCGCGGGTACCGGTGGTAAACCAGCGACCCTGTCTACTGGCGCTGTGGTTAAAGTGCCGCTGTTCGTCCAGATTGGCGAAGTGATCAAAGTGGATACTCGCTCTGGCGAATACGTATCCCGCGTGAAGTAATTTCACGTCATGATGACTGGCGCAGCCTCTGTGCTGCGCCGCTCTTTCTGTACTGGCACGACGAGCACGACACATGAAGCGCAGCGTAAAACTCCTGGCGTTACTGTTTCTGAGCAGCGCACTGCTGTCTGGCTGCAATACCGCCCGCGGTTTCGGTGAAGATATTCAGGGCCTGGGCCACGCCATCTCTCGCGCTGTAAGCTGACTTCCTTCCGTTTCGCCTGCCGCGCTCGCCTTCCGGTGCGCCTGCTTCCTTCACGAATACTCCTTTTCTCTTAAAAAACGCAAAGATCCCTTCATCTGTGGACGGTTTGTCTATGCTTATAGGGCATGAAAACAAAACTGACACTAAGGATGACATTATGGTGAAAAAAACGATTGCAGCGTTCTTTACGGTTTTGGTCCTCTCTTCAGCACTGACCGCTTGTAACACCACGCGCGGTGTGGGTCAGGATATTTCAGAGGGCGGCAGCGCAATCTCTGGCGCAGCAACCAAAGCTCAGCAATAACAGCCTTCGACGGTACGGTTTTGCGCCGTACCGTTCTTCACTTCCCCCATTCTGTTGGATATACTCACTACGACTTTTCATCCACCTTACGGGACGACCCGTAAGCGTTTCTCATCCGGGGACGGCCCCAGCAAAGGAGCCTTATGTCCTGGATAGTCTTATTTATCGCTGGCCTGCTGGAAGTGGTGTGGGCCGTCGGCCTGAAATATACCCATGGCTTTAGCCGCCTGGTTCCCAGCGTCATCACCATCGTCGCGATGGTCGTCAGCATGGCGCTGCTTTCATGGGCGATGAAAACCCTGCCGGTGGGTACCGCTTACGCCGTCTGGACGGGGATCGGCGCCGTGGGCGCCGCTGTGACCGGTATCGTACTGTTAGGTGAATCCGCCAGCGCTATGCGTATCGCCAGTCTTGTCTGCATCGTGGTCGGCATCATTGGCCTGAAGATCAGCGCGCACTAGTTGTAGCGCTGATTGACCCAGACCAGTTTGCTGATATCAAAACCCTGCCGGGTGGCAATATCCAGCATCTGCTGCCTGACTTCCGGGGCGATGGTGGGGGCTCGCGCCAGTAGCCAGAGATAGTCGCGGTCGGGGCCGCAGACCAGCGCGTACCGATACTCCTTATCCAGCGCAATGACGTTATAGCTGCCATAGAAGGGGCCGAAGAAGGAGATCTTCAGCGCGGCGCGGCTGGGTTCGCCGGTAAAATACGCCACCCCGTCCGTTTTCTGCCACATGCCGCGGTCGGGGTTATAGCCTTTATTGACCACGTCCAGACCGCCGTCATCGCGCGGCTGCCAGGCGATCGTGACCTTTTCAAGCCCGCTTTCAAAAGGATGGTCGAAGCGGGCGATTTCGTACCAGGTACCCAGATAGCGCTGAACGTCGAAGGGGGTGACCACGGTGACGCCTGGCGGCGGGGCAGGGGTGCTGCAGGCGACAGACAGGAACGAGACGGCGACCGCGGTGATTATCGGCAGGATACGCATGGTATGCTCCTTGCTGGCTTTTAAGCTAAGTGTAGAGTCCGGCAGGGCAAAGGCGGCAAGATTTTTCTATGAAGCGAGCCCGGTAGCAGAATTGCTGCCGGGCTCTTGCAGGATCAGATAAACAGTACGCCAACCAGAGTAATGACGCTGAGGATCGCCGCCAGACCGTAGAAGACCCATTTGCCGTTTGGCACATGGATTTTCAGGTCGTGCATGGCGTGGTGAATACGATGCAGCCCACACCACAGCGGCAGGACAATCATCAGAAAGATGAACGCGCGGCCGATAAAGCTTTGGGCAAAGGCCAGCACGCGCTCATAGCTGAAGGCGTCGGCGGGGGCGAGCCCCAGCGGCAGCAAAATGCCCACCAGCAGCACCATCACCGGCGCGACAATCGCGCCCCACATGCCGCCAGCGCCAAACAGCCCCCAGAAAACGGGTTCATCGGAACGTTTCGGATTGGGATTAATCATCTCAGCCTCCTTACCAGAACAGGGCGACAAACAGGATCACCACGGTGACCACCGCCGTCACCACCCAGAGACCTTTAATCACCGGCTCTGGCCCCATTTTTTCGCCTTTGATGATGACGTTGGCGGCTTTCGGCGCCAGCTCGAACCAGGTTTTGGTGTGCAGCAGCGCCGCCGCCAGGGTGATCAGATTGAGGATCACCACCACTGGATTTTGCAGGAATCCGATATATCCCGCCCAGCTTTCGGCGCCGTGCTTGAGGGCAAACAGCCCGTAAATCAGCACAATGCTAAACCAGACCGTCGGTACCGCCGTGCCTTCCCGCACCATGTAGAAGCGATAAAACGGCAGCTTTTTCCACCAGGTGGAGGTCATCGGCCGCACGTAGGGTTTGCGTTTCGTCGTCATAATGCACTCCTTAGCGTGGTTTCAGGGTGGCGATAAGAAAGTCTTTCGAACTTTCCACCTTGCCCTGCTGGATCGCGGCCGCCGGGTCGACGTGCTTCGGACACACTTCCGAGCAGTAGCCCACGAAAGTACAGGTCCAGACGCCGTTCTGGCCGTTAAGCTGCGCCATGCGTTCCTTTTTGCCGTGGTCGCGGCTGTCTTCGTTATAGCGGTGGGCGAGGGTGATCGCCGCCGGGCCGATAAACTCCGGATTCAGGCCGAACTGCGGACAGGCGGCATAGCACAGTCCGCAGTTGATACAGCCGGAGAACTGATGGTATTTGGCCATCTGGGCCGGCGTCTGCTTGTTTGGTCCCTGGTCCGGGGTGCGGTTATTGCCGATGATGTACGGCTTAATGGCCTCCAGACTTTCGATAAAGTGGGTCATATCCACCACCAGATCGCGCTCGATCGGGAAGTTGGCCAGCGCTTCAACCTTGATGCCTTTGGTGTAATCCCGCAGGAAGGTTTTACAGGCCAGCTTCGGTACCTTATTGACCATCATGCCGCAGGAGCCGCAGATCGCCATCCGGCAGGACCAGCGGTAGCTCAGGTCGGGCGCCAGGTTGTCTTTAATGTAGCCCAGCGCGTCCAGCAGCGAGGTCTGCTCATCGTAAGGCACGTCATAGAACGCGCTGTGCGGTGCCGTGTCGACCTCCGGGTTGTAACGCACCACTTCGACTTTCAGGTTTTTCATCTCAGCCATGGGTGGTCTCCTTCTTCTCAGCCGCTTCCGCCTCAGCGCCATAAACACGTTTCGCCGGCGGCAGCGTGGTGATCTTCACATCGCCATATTCCAGGCGGGTGGTGCCATCAGCCTCGCGGAAGGCGAGCGTATGTTTGAGGAAGTTGACGTCGTCGCGTTCGGTACAGCCTTCATCCAGACGCTGGTGCGCACCGCGCGATTCTTTACGGGCGATGGCCGAGTGCGCCATACATTCGGCAACG
The DNA here is from genome assembly GCF_018223875.1 of Klebsiella sp. 54. NCBI lineage: Bacteria > Pseudomonadati > Pseudomonadota > Gammaproteobacteria > Enterobacterales > Enterobacteriaceae > Klebsiella > Klebsiella sp. 54. The sequence goes on along the minus strand of NZ_JAGRRA010000005.1, from coordinate 137,498 downwards.
TTTAAACCGTGTCCCAGCTCAATGGTGTAAAGCAGATCGGTGTTGAATACGCTGGAGTTGTCGGTAATGCGCACGCGCTTAAAGCGCTCCTGCAGCTCAGCCAGCTTGTCGATAGTTTTCTGCATCAGCTCTGGCGTCCGGTAGATGCCGCAGCCTTCCTCCATCGAGAGCCCCATTTCGTCGCGGATTTTCGCCCAGTTTTCGTTACCCTCCTGGTTGACGAGATCTTTCAGACGACGCTCCACATCGGCAGCTTGCGCATCGAGGGCGGAGCCGTTCATTTCGCCCGCTTGTGCGGCGCGCCGCATGGCCTGTTCCCCGGCCAGGCGGCCGAAGACCACCAGCTCGGCCAGCGAGTTGGAGCCCAGGCGGTTGGCGCCGTGCAGACCAACGGACGAGCATTCGCCCACGGCAAACAGCCCTTTGATGCGGGTTTCGCACTGTTGATCGGTTTCGATGCCGCCCATGGTGTAGTGCGCGGTCGGGCGTACCGGAATCGGTTCTTTCACCGGGTCGACGCCGACGTAGGCTTTCGCCAGCTCACAGATAAACGGCAGGCGCTCCAGCAGCTTTTTCTCGCCGAGGTGGCGCAGATCGAGGTAGACCACGTCGCCGCGCGGCGTGGGAATGGTGTTCCCTTTCCGCCATTCGTGCCAGAAGGCCTGGGACACTTTGTCGCGCGGGCCCAGCTCCATATATTTGTTCTTCGGTTCGCCGAGCGGGGTTTCCGGGCCCATGCCGTAATCCTGCAGATAGCGATAGCCGTTTTTGTTGACCAGAATCCCGCCTTCACCGCGGCAGCCTTCGGTCATCAGGATCCCGGAACCCGGCAGACCGGTCGGGTGATACTGAACGAACTCCATATCGCGCAGCGGCACGCCGTGGCCCAGCGCCATACCCATCCCGTCACCGGTAACGATGCCGCCGTTGGTGTTGTAGCGATAGACGCGTCCGGCGCCGCCGGTGGCCAGCACCACCGCGTTGGCGCGGATCTGCACCAGCGTGCCTTCCATCATATTCATCGCCACCAGGCCGCGGGCCTGGCCGTCATCGACCAGCAGATCAAGGACGAAATGTTCATCAAAGCGTTGAATTTGGGGAAACTGAAGGGAGGTCTGGAAGAGGGTATGCAGCATGTGGAAGCCGGTTTTATCGGCGGCAAACCAGGTACGTTCGATCTTCATGCCACCGAAGCGCCGGACGTTAACGCTGCCGTCAGGGCGGCGGCTCCACGGGCATCCCCACTGTTCCAGTTGGGTCATTTCCGTCGGGCAGTGGTGAACGAAATAGTCGACGACATCCTGCTCGCACAGCCAGTCGCCTCCGGCGACGGTGTCGTGAAAATGGTACTCAAAGCTATCGTGATCCTGGGCAACGGCTGCGGACCCCCCTTCTGCAGCGACCGTATGGCTGCGCATCGGATAGACTTTAGAAATCAGGGCGATTTTGGCATTGGGGTTGGCCTGGGCGGCGGCGATAGCGGCGCGAAGGCCTGCCCCGCCGGCGCCAATTACGGCGAGATCGGCTTGAAAAGTGTGCACGACATTCCTCCAGTTTTAGTGTATTTCGCCGCCGGGCTGGCGAAAAAGTATCACTGCTCCTTTATAGGTACAGGAGTATAGCCGTAGGGTCAGTATGGAAAATTGACGTGTTCGATTTTTTTATCGATATGTGCGGTTATTTATCAGTGATATTTATGCATTTAGGTTAACGATAGATTAATGGCATGTAATCTGCCGGGGATTGCACAAAATTTGTTTCACTCGCCGGTTGCGAGTAGACTTCGTGCCCTTGTTTGCAATCGGAGAAAGTACCATGAGCGAGACGGCAACCTGGCAGCCGAGCGCACCCATTCCCAATCTGTTGAAACGCGCGGCGGTGATGGCGGAAATCCGCCGGTTCTTTACCGATCGCGGCGTGCTGGAGGTGGAGACGCCTTGCATGAGTCAGGCGACGGTAACGGATATCCATTTGTTCCCGTTTGAAACCCGTTTCGTCGGCCCGGGCCACTCACAGGGACTCAATCTGTACCTGATGACCAGTCCGGAATACCATATGAAGCGCCTGCTGGCGGCGGGCTGCGGCCCGGTTTTCCAGCTGTGCCGCAGCTTCCGTAATGAAGAGATGGGGCGGCATCACAATCCGGAATTCACCATGCTGGAGTGGTATCGTCCGTGCTATGACATGTATCGTCTGATCAACGAGGTGGACGATCTGCTGCAGCAGGTGCTGGAGTGCCAGCCGGCGGAAAGCCTCTCCTATCAGCAGGCGTTCCAGCGTCATCTGGATATTGACCCGCTCTCTGCCGATAAAGCGCAGCTGCGCGAAGTCGCGGCGAAGCTGGATCTGAGCAATATCGCCGATACTGAAGAAGATCGCGACACGCTGCTGCAACTGCTGTTCACCATGGGCGTGGAGCCGCACATCGGCAAAGATCGGCCGACGTTCATTTATCATTTCCCGGCGACTCAGGCCTCTTTAGCGCAGATCAGCCCGGAAGATCATCGGGTCGCTGAGCGCTTCGAGGTCTATTACAAAGGAATTGAGCTGGCGAATGGTTTCCACGAGCTGACCGACGCCCATGAGCAGCGCCTGCGCTTTGAGCAGGACAATCGCAAGCGTGCCGCGCGCGGTCTCCCGCAGCAGCCCATCGATAACAACCTGCTGGCGGCGCTGGAGGCGGGGCTGCCGGACTGCTCCGGCGTGGCACTGGGCGTTGATCGCGTGGTGATGCTGGCGCTGGGCGCTGAAAGCATCGGTGAGGTGATCGCCTTTACGGTCGACCGCGCCTGATGGCGCTGTCACCTCCTGCCGCCTGTGGGCGGGGGAGGTGACAGGTCTGCCCTGATCCCCCCTCCCTCATGCTATCCCGGCTTTCGCCCGAATATCCACAATCTCCTTCGGTGCTTTTGCTACTATCCGCGCTCGTTTTATGAGGCCAGGCGACGCTGTTGGCGACCGGCGTGGTGTTGCTGATGGTGACCTTCGCCAATATCTTCACCATCATTCAGCCGGTCATCGACAGCGGGGACTGGAGCAGCACGCTGTGGATGGTCGGCGGGCCGATCTTCTTCTCGCTGCTGGCGTGGGGAATTTACGAAAGCTACCGTCGGCGCCTGGCGTCCGGCGCGCTGGTGATGGAGAGTTAAAGAACCTGCCCGGCAGTGCCGCCGGGCAGGCTATGGCTTAAAGGCTGCCAGCCGTACGTCGGCTGGTTTTTCCGGCCGAGGTCATGGTTTTACTGCTTTGCCTGCCGTCAATACTTTCCAGACGCATCTGGAACGGAGGGAACGGCATATCAATGCCATGCTCGCGGAAGCCCGCCAGGATCAGCTGATGCATCTCATGGCGCAGCGGCATGCGGTGCCCCATCTCGGCGGCAAAAATACGCAGCTCGAAAATCTGGATCCCCTGCTGCAGGTCGACGAGAAACGCCTCCGGCGCCGGGGTATCGATGACCAGCGAGCAGCGATGCGCCGCGGCGATGAGAATTTTCGTGACCTCTTCGGTATCGGCGTCCACCGGAGCCGGCACCGTCAGCACCACGCGGGTGACCGAGTCCGATAGCGACCAGTTGATAAACTGCTCGGTGATGAACGCCTTGTTCGGCACGATAATCTCTTTCCGGTCCCAGTCGCTGATGGTGGTGGCGCGGGTATTGATGCGGGTGACGCTGCCCGTCAGATCGCGGATGGTGACCGTATCGCCGATGCGGATCGGTTTCTCAAACAGAATAATCAGGCCGGAGATAAAGTTAGCGAAGATCTCCTGCAGGCCAAACCCGAGACCCACACCCAGCGCGGCGACCAGCCACTGCAGCTTCGACCACTCAATGCCGATCATCGAGAAGCCCACCAGTCCACCGACCAGCATCAGCAGATACTTGGTGATGGTGGTGATGGCGTAGCCGGTGCCGGGCGTTAAATCGAGGTGCTGGAGGATCGCCAGCTCCAGCAGCGCCGGCAGGTTGCGCACCAGCTGAGTGGTGATGATCAGCACCAGAATGGCAATCAGCACCGCGCCAAGGGTGATGGGCTCGAGGCTTTCCACTCCTTGTACCGTTGAGGTAACGTCCCACAGCGAGATATTCTCAAGGAAGCCAAACGCCGAGTGAATTTCCGACCACAGCACGATGACCGACAGCAGCGCGATCAGCATCAGCAGGGAACGCACAAGGCGCAGCGACTGGGTACTGATGGCATCGAGATCGACCTCGCTGACCTCCGTCTCCACCGACCCTTCCGGGCTGCTGACGTGAACAGGCTCATCTTCGCCGCGGGCGCGCTGGGCGAGAATTTCCGCGCGACGATGGCGGGCCCGGTCGAAGGCCAGCCGGCGGCGCTGGATCAGCATCCAGCGGCGGATGATGTGATAGACCACCAGCAGCAGGAACCAGATGGCGACGGAAGTTTCCAGACGCGCCAGCAGCGCCTGGGCGGTGGCGAGATAACCGACGGCCGCCGCCAGCATGGCCACCAGCGGCGCGCCAAGCATCAGGTTCCACAGCAGGCGGTTCACCATATTGTCGCCATTCCCCTCTTTATCCAGATAGAGCGGGATACCGGCGTGCTTAAGACTCAGAGTGACCACCGCCAGCGCGCCGCAGATCAGCAGGAAGCACAGGCGGCCCAGCGAAGCGGAGAACTCGCGGTCGTTAAGATTATCGAACATGATCAGCGCCATAATCAGCGGCACAATCAGCCCGATGCTCATCAGGTAGTAGCGCATCGCTTTCGCCACTCGGCTACGCGGCCAGCCGAAGTGGGCGATAAACAGTCCGTTTGGCCGGGCGAAGGTGGCGCAGATCATCACCACCCACAACAGAGGCACCGTCGCGGTGACCCCATCGCCAATCGCCACCGCCAGCGGGAATGGCCAGGCGGACTGCAGACCATAGCCGAGCGTCATCCATAGCACCGGCAGCGGCGAAGCCACCAGTATCGACCAGAAGACCGTACGCAGCGTCAGCCAGAAGTGATCCTGGGTGACTTTCCCCACCCGAGCGCTGGAGCGCTCAAGGAAGCGGGTGAAATGGCGCCGCGAGCTGATGCTGAAGCCAACCAGCAGCAGGGCGGCAAACAGCGGTAGCAGGGTCTCTTTGCTGGTGAGCATCATCGCGCTGGCTTTACCCAGTTCGCTGATGGTATCCAGGGAGATCAGGCGCCGCAGATCCTGGACGATTTCCAGCGGCCAGGAGAAGCCGATGGGGCTGACGTCCGAAGTCCAGAACAGATAGCGGTGGGTGGCTTCGTTGATCTCCTTCAGCGCGTCTTCCAGCTGGCCGTTGGCGACCTTCAGCTTAGTGAGCTCCAGCATCAGGGTATCGCCGCCGCGCAGCAGCGAGTTCAACAGCTCGTTCTGCGTGCGCAGCTGCGCCTGCAGGATCTTGTTCTGCTCGCTGGTCAGCGGTTCGCCGTCGGCCTGGCGGATCTGCCGCAGCTGCGGCTGCTTACTGAGTAAATCCTCAAAGCGCAGACGCTGCACGCGCAGCTGCGCCATCTCCGTATCCAGCTGCTGCGGGCGAGGGCGCTCCGGCAGCCGCGCCACCTGGGCGCGCAGGGCTTCGCCCAGCAGATTAGAGGAGCCCAGCCACTGCGACTGCTCGCGCAGGGTGTTTAACGCCTGGCGCACCTGCAGCGTTTGATTCGTCGCCTGCCGCTGCTGGGACGCCACCAGATCCATACGCTGCGCCTGCTGGTTCAGCGCCTGGGAGAGTTCGCGGTTGACTTTAAACTGGGCGGTTATGTCCGGCGGCAGGTTTTCACTGTTCTCCGCCAGCAGTTCGGTACTCTCCAGTGCTTTTTCCGCCTCACGCTGGCGCTGGTTGTTCTGCAGATTACGCAGCGCCTGCAGATAGGCATCCAGCTGCTCGCTCTGCTTTTGCGCCAGTTCAGAACGGGCGCGCGACAGCTCCTGGCGGTTATTGGCGGAGAGCTGGGCGAGGTCGAGTTCATCCACCAGCGCCTTCAGGCGCGCCGATTCCGCCTGCAGGGCAAGATTTTGCGCCTGGGCGAGAGCATTGTTGCCGGTTTGCGTGCCGATGCGGCGCTCAACCTCATTGAGCTGACGCCGGGCGTCGGTTTGCTGCTGCGGCAGCTGGTTCAGGGAGTCGGCGATTTCACGCGCGCGATCCTGCTCCTGTTGCGCCTGACGGCTTGACTCCAGCAGCTGGCTGCTGACCTGGAGGATCTCCTGGTTCAGCGCATCGGCGGTCAGGCCGACTGGCACCTGGCGCGGCTCTTCGCTCAGATTGTTGAGCTGGGCGCGCAGGCTTTGAAACAGTTTGGGGAAATTGTCGATAACGTCCTGATACTGACGGGCGCGCTCGAGAGACGATTTTCGCTCCTCAAGCGCGTTCAGGGCGGACTGCAGAACTTCAACGGTTTCAGGCTGGGCGGGCTTTGCCGCCTTCGCCTGTTCCAGTTCCTGGGTTATCTGTTTAGCATCCGGGGCTGTCGCAGCGTACGCCCCGAAACTGAGGCTCAAGGCCAACAGGAAAGTGTATATCAGGCGCACGGCATAACCCTTTTGCTGAAGAATTAACCTTGGTCTTGTTTATCGTCAACCAGCGGGCTGGCGCGATGTTCGGCGCGGATCTCTTCTTCCGGTAACGGCGCCGGTTCAGCGGCGGTGGTTGCTTCCACCGTTGTCGCCAGCGGTTGGCCGATTTTAGTCACGGACAGGCTTTGCAGCGTGTCGACCAGCTTCACCTGGCCCGGGGCAAACAGGTTGATCACGGTGGAGCCCAGTTTGAAGCGGCCCATCTCCTGGCCTTTCAGCAGGGCGACGGAGCCTTCGCTGTCGCCAGCGGGCCAGGTCCAGCGTTTAATAATGCCTTCGCGCGGCGGGGTTACGGTGCCGGACCACACGGTCTCGATGCTGCCGACGATAGTCGCGCCCACCAGAATTTGCGCCATCGGGCCAAACTCAGTATCAAACAGGCAGATGACGCGCTCGTTACGGGCGAACAGGTTCGGCACGTTCTGCGCCGTCAGATGGTTAACGGAGAACAGGTCGCCAGGAACGTAGATCATTTCGCGCAGGATGCCGTTGCACGGCATGTGCACGCGGTGATAGTCGCGCGGCGACAGATAGGTGGTGGCGAAGCTGCCGTTACGGAACAGGTCGGCCATCTGATAGTTGCCGGCCAGCAGGGCTTCCAGGCTGTAGTTGTGGCCCTTGGCCTGCAGAATTTTGTCGTCTTCAATCGCGCCAAGCTGGCTGATCACGCCGTCGGCCGGCATCACCAGCACGTTAGGATCGGTATTCAGCGGGCGAACGTCGTCGCGCAGCGGGCGTACAAAGAAATCGTTGAAGGTGCGATAGGCCGCGGTATCCGGCTTCTGCGCCTCTTTCATATCGACCTTGTAGTATTTCACGAACAGATCGATGACCAGCTTCGTCAGCCAACCTGCGCGTTTGCTCGCACCCCAGCCTGCGAGGCGGGTGAGCCACAGTTTAGGCAGAATGTATTGCAGTGAAAGTTTAAGATCGTTTAACAAAGTAGCCTCCAGGCCATGATATGTCGTTCCTGACCCCGCCCGCGGGCGGGGACCTGAAAAAAGGGGGACGATTCTATACGTAAAACTCGCTAAATGGCATCCGCGTAAGCTGCGTCATCACCGCTGCCCGGCAGCGCCTGACGTGACGCTCAGCTTAATGGTCAGTCATCGGACGAGGAAAAGTTTTTACGCGTTTTTACCTGTACCTGCGCCATGCTTTCCAGGATGCGGTGGTAGTTCTCGAAACGGCTCTCGGCGATCTTGCCGTTCTCTACCGCTTCACGAAGCGCACAGCCAGGATCGGTATCGTGTTTACAGTCGCGATATTTGCAGCGGCCTAAATAATCATGGAATTCGACAAAGCCGTTGGTGATTTGTTCCGCTTCCAGATGCCACAGGCCGAACTCACGTACTCCCGGTGAATCAATCACATCACCGCCGTGCGGGAAGTGGTAGAGGCGCGCCGCGGTGGTGGTGTGCTGGCCTAAGCCGGAAACGTCCGAGACATCATTAGTGAGGATCTGATCCTCATTCAGCCCCAGCAGGGCGTTCAGCAGGCTCGATTTACCCACCCCGGACTGCCCGGCAAAGATGCTGATGCGGTCGGTCAGGGCCGCTTCCAGCGGCTTGAGGCCGTCCTGAGTACGGCTGGAGACCAGCAGCACGCGGTAACCGATGTGGCGGTAGATGTCCATTTGTTCATTGACGAAGCGCAGGCCATCGTCATCCAGCAGATCGATTTTGTTCAGGACGATTAACGGCTCGATATCCTGCGCCTCGCAGGCCACCAGATAGCGATCGATAATATTCAGCGATAGCTCAGGCAGGATCGCGGAAACCACCACGATCTGGTCGATATTGGCGGCGATAGGCTTCACGCCGTCGTAAAAATCCGGACGCGTCAGGACGGAGGCGCGATCGTGAACCGCTTCGACGATCCCTTTGACGCTTACGCCGTCGGCAGCGTCTTTACCCGGCCGCCAGACCACGCGGTCGCCGGTGACCAGCGAACGGATCGTCCGGCGGATATTGCAGCGATGCACGCTGCCGTCAGCGGATTCGACGTCGGCATGCATGCCAAAGCGACTAATGACAATGCCTTCCGACGGGTCGCCAAACAGGTTGTCATCGTAGTCGGCCTTCTCCGCAGTGGTTTTCAGACGGCGCTGGTGGTTGGCTTTGACGCGGCGCTGCTGGCCTTTGGAGAGTTTATTTTTACTCAATCGAACTGGCTCCTGGTCGCCCTGATGGGGCAAAACCTCTATGATACACGCTATTTTAGATGAATATAGTCACGCAAGAAGGGTGGAAAATAGCATGAGTGCAAATGAAAACAACCTCATTTGGATCGATCTTGAGATGACAGGGCTGGATCCGGAGCGCGATCGCATTATCGAAATCGCCACCCTGGTGACCGATGCCAACCTGAACATTCTGGCCGAGGGGCCGACCATCGCGGTGCATCAATCAGATGCCCAGCTGGCGCTGATGGACGAGTGGAATGTGCGGACGCATACCGGCAGCGGGCTGGTGGATCGCGTGAAGGCCAGCGCCGTCAGCGAGCACGACGCCGAACTGGCGACCATTGAGTTTCTTAAGCAGTGGGTGCCGGCGGGCAAGTCGCCGATCTGTGGCAACAGCATCGGCCAGGATCGTCGCTTCCTGTTTAAGTACATGCCGCAACTGGAAGCCTATTTCCACTATCGCTATCTGGACGTTAGCACGCTGAAAGAGCTGGCGCGTCGCTGGAAGCCGGAAATTCTCGACGGCTTTAAAAAGCAGGGTACCCATCAGGCAATGGACGATATCCGCGAGTCAGTCGCCGAGCTGGCTTACTACCGCGAGCATTTCATTAAGCTGTAAACCGCGACCGGGCCCTGTGCGCGGCCCGGTACACCTTTCTGCGTTATTTAAACCACTTCTGCTGCATCTGCTGGAAGTCAGGTGTCGCCATGACCGCGGTCAGGGCATCGTTGATCGCATTCAGCAGCTCCGGATCGTCTTTGCGCACCGCAATCGCATACTGCTTACCGTAATAAGTCGGGTCGGTGGCACGTTCATCCATGATGGCGTAGTCAGGGTTCTCCTGCTGCCAGGCGTCGAGGGTGGCGAAGTCGCCCATGACGCCGGTTATTTGCCCGGCCTTCAGCGCGGCCAGGGCGCTGGCGACGTCGTCGTAAGGAACAGCCTGTACGGCTTTCTGTTTATCACGCAGATAGTGTTGATGCAGTGTGCCTTTCACCACGCCGACTTTTTTGGCTTTCAGGTCGGCAAAGGTATGGGCGACATCTTTGTTGACGATCACCACCCCGGAGAGCGCCTGGCGATAGGGACGGCTGAAGGCGACCTGCTTCTCACGCATCGGGATCACTTCCATGCCGGCAATCACCGCGTCAAATTTCTTGAAGCGTAAAGCCGGGATCAGCGTATCGAAACGCTGCGCCGTGAACTGGCACTGCGCCTGCATCTGCTGGCACAGGGCCTGGGCAAGATCGATATCGAAGCCGACAGGCTGATTTTTGCCGTTGGCGGTGACAAACGGCGGATTGGCCGTGCTGGTGCCAAAATGGAGCGTCTCGGCTGACGCGGTTCCGATGGCCAGCGTGCTCAGCAGCAGGACGGTGAGGACTTTTCTCATGCTAATTCCCTGTTTGGCGGCGTGGTGGCCTCGTTTTACGTCGCGCCACCGCTGTATGATGCGAGCGATTTTGCGTCATTCAGGCGGGCGGAAAAAGCGATTTTGCCCGAAATGACGCTTATTTATACAATTCAGCGGCGTGGGTGGCGAGAAAATATCCATTTAAACAAAAAACGCAAAAAAGTGATGAACAGGGGGTTGCAGGGGCATCGAATTCTCGTATAATGCGCCTCCCGTAACGACGCAGAAATGCAAATTACGACGCCATCGAAATATGGCAAAAAATGCAGTAACGCGGGAATAGCTCAGTTGGTAGAGCACGACCTTGCCAAGGTCGGGGTCGCGAGTTCGAGTCTCGTTTCCCGCTCCAAAATTTGAAAGCACCATCCTGATCAAAGGATTTCATCTCGCAGATGCGGGGCGAAAGCCGAAGATTAAGCGGGAATAGCTCAGTTGGTAGAGCACGACCTTGCCAAGGTCGGGGTCGCGAGTTCGAGTCTCGTTTCCCGCTCCAAAATTTGAATGACACACCACACCAGTCGCAGTTTTCAGGTTGCTACACGGTAGCTTGAATGACGATGATTAAGCGGGAATAGCTCAGTTGGTAGNNGTTCGAGTCTCGTTTCCCGCTCCAAATTTTCTTCCATCTCTTATTTATCCACAGTGCAATCCAGCGCCGGGGATGATTTTCGTTTGGTCTGCAGAAATACTGTAAACAGAGTTATCCACAGGTTGTCGTTTCGCTTCTGACGGCGTAAATGCTTCGCTTTGTAAATAATATCTTTATATCTAATTGAAATTTAACAATTAAATTTCATTTCGAAATGTTAATCCGATCACTTGACCTCGGTCTGCGCCTTGAAACTCAATGTGTTTTAGATTTTATTCACAGCCTGTGAATGAATCAGGCGTCGCGCGGCAGGCCTTTCTCTACCACCCTGACCAGACGTAATTTTTTCGGCAGCTGTACTTCGACGGCGTCGACGCTGCGCTTTTTCAGTTGCTGGGCAATCGCCCACTCAATGTGCTCGTCGAGAAGCGGGTGCTCGCCCAGGCGACTCTCCAGTGCGCGAAGATGGGCTTCATCCCAGGGCGCATTGCCCAGCGCGACGGCGATATTACGCAGCCAGCGCAGATGACCAATGCGACGAATCGCCGACCCTTCGGTCACCTTCAGAAACCACGCTTCGCTCCAGGCGAACAGCTCCACCAGCGGCGGGGCATGCAGCGCCTGGCGCGGGCTGAAATCCTCTTCATCGGTGAGCTGTGAGAAACGGTTCCACGGGCAGATAAGCTGGCAGTCGTCGCAGCCATAGATCCGGTTGCCGATGAGTGGACGGAACTCCTCCGGAATAGCGCCTTCCAGTTCGATGGTGAGATAGGAGATGCAGCGGCGGGCGTCGACGGTATAGGGCTCAACGATGGCCCCGGTGGGGCAGATAGTCATGCAGGCGACACAGCGTCCACACTCCTCCGCGACCGGGCTGTCGACCGGCAGGGGCAGGTCAATCAGCAGTTCGCCGAGAAAAAAGAATGATCCGGCGTCGCGGCTTAAGATAAGTGAGTGCTTACCTGTCCAGCCAAGGCCCGCTTTTTCTGCAATGGGCCGTTCCAGGATAGGCGCGGAATCGACAAAAGGTCTAAAATTGAGCGAAGCACACTGTTCCTGAATCTTCTCACCCAGTTTTTTCAGGCGATTACGTAGCAGCTTATGATAATCACGCCCGAGGGCATAACGGCTGACGTAACCCAGCGCGGGATCTTTCAGGGTGCGGGCAAAGGCGGCGTTGGCGGGCAGATAATTCATCCGCACGCTGATGACGCGTAACGTACCGGGCAGCAGTTCGTGGGGGCGGGCGCGCATCATACCGTGACGGGCCATCCACTCCATTTCGCCGTGGTATTGTTTATCCAGCCATGCCTGCAGTTTGGGTTCACTGGCGCTGAGGTCGGTATCGGCGATACCGACCTGCTGGAACCCGAGCTCTGTGCCCCATTGTTTGATTTGTTGCGCTAACTGAACGAGATCGAGGGGCTGTGACATGATGGACCATACAATGACGAAAAACCCTGACAGTATACCATACAACATTTGGCCTGCGGAGGCGCTGCGCCTGGCCGAACGAGAGGCGGCGGACAGCCTGGGACTGACGCTGTTTGAACTGATGCAGCGCGCGGGCGAGGCGGCGTTCCAACTGGCCAGCCGCGCTTTTCCTGACAGCGCGCACTGGCTGATCCTCTGCGGGCATGGCAACAACGGCGGTGACGGATATGTCGTCGCGCGTCTGGCCCAGGCCGCCGGGCGGAGGGTGACGCTGCTGGCGGTAGAGAGTGACAGCCCGCTGCCGGAAGAGGCGCAGGCGGCGCGGGAGGCATGGCTTAACGCCGGCGGCGTGATCCATGCGGCCACTGTCCCCTGGCCAGACGATATCTCACTGATTATTGATGGCCTGCTCGGCACCGGGTTGCGCAGTGCGCCGCGTGAATCCGTCGCGGTGCTCATTCACCAGGCGAACCACCATCCTGCGCCGGTGCTGGCTCTGGATATCCCTTCCGGCCTGAACGCGCAGACCGGCGCGACGCCGGGGGCGGTCATTCAGGCCGACCATACGCTGACGTTTATCGCACTCAAACCGGGGCTGCTGACCGGCAAGGCGCGGGATGTCGTCGGGCAGCTCCACCATCATGCGCTGGGGCTTGAGCGCTGGCTCGCCGGGCAAAGTACCCCCCTGACGCGGTTTTGCGCCGCCCACCTTGCCGACTGGCTGCCGCCGCGCCGGGCCACCTCCCATAAGGGCGATCACGGCAAGCTGGCGATCGTCGGCGGCGATCGCGGCACGGCAGGCGCGATTCGCATGTGCGGTGAAGCGGCTTTACGCGCCGGCGCAGGGCTGGTGCGAGTACTTACTCACCCGGAGAACGTGGCGCCTATTATCACCGCCCGGCCGGAATTAATGGTGGATGAGCTGACGCCGCAGACCCTGAAAGCCGCGCTGGAGTGGGCGGAGGTGGTGGCGATTGGCCCAGGTCTGGGGCAGAACGAGTGGGGACGCAGCGCCCTGCGCATGGTGGAAAGGGTTAACAAACCGATGGTCTGGGACGCCGATGCGCTGAACCTGCTGGCATTCAATCCCGATAAACGTCACAATCGCGTGCTGACGCCGCACCCCGGCGAAGCGGCCCGTCTGCTGAATGTCAGCGTGGCAGAAATTGAAAGCGATCGCTTACTTTCTGCGCAGCGTCTGGTAAAACGGTATGGCGGCGTGGTCGTGCTGAAAGGCGCGGGCACGGTGGTGGCCAGTGAACGCGGGGCGATGGGCATTATCGACGCCGGCAATGCCGGGATGGCCAGCGGCGGCATGGGCGATGTGCTCACTGGCATCATCGCCGCATTGTTAGGACAGCACCTGACGCCGTATGATGCTGCCTGTGCCGGGTGCGTCGCTCATGGCGATGCCGCCGACCGACTGGCCGCCCGCGAGGGCACCCGCGGCATGCTGGCGACCGATCTCTTTTCCACGCTCAGGCGTGTTGTTAACCCGGATGTGATTGACGTAGACCATGATTAACCGAGTGATTCCTTTACCCGATGAGCAGGCCACGCTGGCCCTGGGCGACCGTATTGCGCAGGCCTGTACCGGCGCCACCGTGATTTACCTTTATGGTGACTTAGGCGCGGGAAAAACCACCTTTAGCCGCGGCTTTTTACAGGCGCTCGGTCACCGCGGCAATGTCAAAAGCCCAACTTATACCCTGGTGGAACCGTATACCCTCGACAAGCTGATGGTGTATCACTTCGATCTCTACCGCCTGGCGGATCCTGAGGAGCTGGAATTTATGGGGATCCGCGATTATTTTGCCGACGATGCCATCTGCCTGGTGGAATGGCCGCAGCAAGGCGCAGGTGTCCTGCCTGACCCGGACGTTGAAATTCACCTTGATTACCAGGCACAAGGGCGTGAGGCGCGCATTACCGCGATCTCCTCACGGGGTGAGTCTTTACTGGCACGTTTAGCCATTTAGCCTGAAGGATGACGGGATGAAGTATCGCATAACCACCTGGCTTGCCGCTGCGCTGATGCTGTCGAGTCTTCACGCCACTGCGGCGAGTTTATCCGATATCCAGGTCTCCAACGGAGACCAGCAGGCCCGTATTACTCTTAGCTTTGTCGGTGAACCGGAGTACTCTTTTACCCCCCAGGGCAAACGACTGGTGGCGCTGGATATCAAACAGACCGGCGTATTGCAGGGACTGCCGCTGAAATTTAGCGGCAGCAACCTGGTGAAGAGCATTCGTGCCGGTACGCCGCAGGATTCGCAGACGCTGCGTCTGCTGGTGGATCTGACGGAAGATGGCAAAACCCGGGCGGTGAAGCAACAGAACGGGGCGAATTACACGGTGGTCTTTACCATCAACGCCGACGCGCCTCCGCCGCCGCCACCTCCTGTGGTGGTGAAACGGGCCGACCCGCCGCCGGTGATGCCTTCCCGGACGGTGACGGCGGGACGCAATCCGTTCAGCTCGTCGGGCCACGATCGGCAGACGGTGATGACCCCCTCTCAGCCGGCGATGACCAACAATCAAACCGTGACCCGTCCGGCGGCCCGCACCGTGTCGGCGCAGGATAAAGTGATTATCGCCATCGATGCCGGGCACGGCGGTCAGGATCCTGGCGCGATTGGCCCGAACGGCACCAAAGAGAAGAACGTGACTATCGCCATCGCGCGCAAGCTGCGGGCGCTGCTGAACGCCGATCCGCAGTTTAAACCGGTGCTGACCCGTGACGGGGATTACTTTATTTCGGTAATGGGACGCTCGGATGTGGCGCGTAAGCAAAATGCCAACTTCCTCGTCTCAATCCATGCCGACGCCGCGCCAAACCGCGACGCCACCGGCGCCTCGGTATGGGTACTTTCTAACCGTCGCGCCAACAGTGAAATGGCCGGCTGGCTGGAACAGCATGAGAAACAGTCTGAACTGCTCGGCGGCGCGGGCGATGTGCTGGCGAACAGCCAGGCCGATCCCTACCTGAGCCAGGCGGTGTTGGATCTGCAGTTCGGTCACTCCCAACGCGTCGGCTACGATGTGGCGACCAACGTGCTCAGCCAGCTGCAGCGGATTGGCAATCTGCATAAACGCCGTCCGGAGCATGCCAGCCTCGGCGTACTGCGCTCGCCGGACATTCCGTCGATCCTCGTGGAAACGGGCTTCATCAGTAACAACGGGGAAGAACGGCTGCTGGGCAGCGATGATTACCAGGAGCAGATTGCGGAGGCGATTTATAACGGTCTGCGCAACTACTTTATGCAGCATCCGCTGCAGTCGGCGCCTCGCGGCGAGGCGGCGCAGACCGCCAGCGCCGCCTCGCCGGGCGGGATGTTGATTAACTAAGGAGCAGGGGATGCCGATTCAGGTTCTGCCGCCGCAGCTCGCCAACCAGATTGCCGCCGGCGAGGTGGTGGAACGGCCCGCGTCGGTGGTGAAAGAGCTGGTTGAAAACAGCCTTGATGCAGGCGCCACGCGGATTGATATTGATATCGAACGCGGCGGCGCGAAGCTTATTCGCATTCGCGATAACGGCTGCGGCATCAAAAAAGACGAGCTGGCGCTGGCCCTGGCTCGCCACGCGACCAGCAAGATCGCCTCGCTCGACGATCTCGAAGCCATTATCAGCCTCGGTTTTCGCGGCGAAGCGCTGGCCAGTATCAGTTCGGTGGCGCGCCTGACGCTCACTTCGCGGACGGCGGAACAGCAGGAAGCCTGGCAGGCGTATGCCGAAGGCCGCGATCAGGCGGTGACGGTGAAGCCGGCGGCGCACCCGGTCGGCACTACCCTTGAAGTCCTCGATCTGTTCTACAACACCCCGGCGCGGCGCAAATTTATGCGCACCGAAAAGACCGAGTTCGGCCACATTGACGAGGTGGTGCGCCGCATTGCGCTGGCGCGATTCGACGTCACCATCAACCTCAGCCATAACGGCAAGGTGATGCGCCAGTATCGGGCAGTCGCTCAGGATGGCCAGCGGGAGCGGCGGTTGGGAACCATCTGTGGCGCCGCCTTTCTTGAACATGCCCTGGCGATCGAGTGGCAGCATGGCGATCTGACCCTGCGCGGCTGGGTCGCCGATCCGCTGCATACCACCCCTGCGCTGGCGGAAATTCAGTATTGCTACGTTAACGGGCGGATGATGCGCGACCGGCTGATCAACCACGCTATCCGCCAGGCCTGTGAAGACAAACTGGGGGCCGATCAGCAGCCGGCGTTTGTGCTGTATCTGGAGATCGATCCCCATCAGGTGGATGTGAACGTCCACCCGGCCAAGCATGAGGTGCGTTTCCATCAGTCGCGCCTGGTGCATGACTTTATCTACCAGGGCGTACTGAGCGTGCTGCAGCAGCAGCTTGACGCGCCGCTGGCGGAAAAAGACGACCCGCCGGCGCCCCGTGCGATGCCGGAGAACCGGATCGCGGCGGGCGGCAACCAGTTTGCGCGGCCGTCGGAAGCGCGTGAACCGGCAACCCGTTTCAGCATCACGCCATCGCGTGAGTCTGCGGCCTCCAGCGGCAGGCCGGGCGGCGCGAGCTGGCCGCACGCGCAGCCGGGTTACCAGAAGCAGCAAGGGGCGCTTTATCGTCAGTTGCTCGACACGCCAACGGCGCCAAAGCCCGCGTTACAGACTCCGGCCACGGCGGAACTGGCCGGTCACAGCCAGAGCTTTGGCAGAGTGCTGACGATTGTGAGCCGCGACTGCGCGCTGCTCGAGCGCGAGGGCGGCCTGGCGCTGCTGTCGTTGACCGTTGCCGAGCGCTGGCTGCGCCAGGCGCAGTTGACCCCGGGAGCAGAGGCCGTCTGTGCCCAGCCGCTGCTGATCCCCCTGCGGTTAAAAGTGACGGAAGGGGAAAAACAGGCGCTGGCCGCCGCGCATCCGGCGCTGACGCAGCTGGGGATCGATATGCATACCGATGCCCTGCACGTGACGGTGCGCGCGGTCCCTTTACCCTTAAGACAACAAAATTTACAAATCTTGATTCCTGAACTGATAGGCTACCTGGCGCAGCAAAACGCATTCGACGTCGGCAATATCGCCCAATGGATGGCGCGTAATCTGACGAGCGAACAGACGTCATGGAATATGGCGCAGGCGATTGCGCTGCTGGCGGACGTTGAGCGTCTTTGCCCGCAGCTGGTGAGAACGCCGCCGGGTGGCCTGTTACAACCTGTAGATCTCCATTCGGCGATGAATGCCCTGAAAGATGAATGATGTAACCGAGGCGAGCCTGCCCAAGGCAATTTTTTTAATGGGCCCGACGGCCTCCGGCAAAACCGCGCTGGCGATAGCCTTACGTAAAGTTTTGCCAGTAGAGTTGATTAGTGTTGATTCCGCCCTCATTTATCGGGGAATGGATATTGGCACCGCCAAACCGGATGCCGCAGAGCTGAGCGCCGCACCGCACCGGCTGCTGGATATTTTGGATCCTGCAGAGGCCTATTCCGCGGCGGATTTTCGCCGCGATGCGCTGGCGGCGATGGCGGAAATTGTCGCCGCCGGGCGAATTCCGCTGTTAGTCGGCGGGACGATGTTGTATTTCAAAGCGTTGCTGGAAGGATTGTCGCCCTTACCGTCCGCTGACCCAGAGGTCAGAGCGCGGATTGAGCAACAGGCCGCAGAGCAGGGGTGGAACGCGTTACATCAGCAGTTACAGGAGATCGATCCCGTAGCGGCTGCGCGTATTCATCCAAATGATCCGCAAAGGCTTTCCCGGGCACTGGAAGTTTTTTTCATTTCGGGTAAAACTTTAACGGAACTGACGCAAACGTCAGGAGACGCTCTGCCATATCAGGTGCATCAGTTCGCCATCGCCCCGGCGAGCCGTGAACTGCTCCATCAACGCATAGAACAGCGTTTTCATCAGATGTTAGCTTCAGGTTTTGAAGCAGAAGTACGGGCGCTTTTTGCCCGCGGAGATTTGCATACGGATATGCCTTCCATCCGTTGTGTCGGATACCGCCAGATGTGGTCATATCTCAATGGCGAGATCCCATATGATGAGATGGTTTATCGAGGTGTTTGCGCCACGAGACAGTTAGCCAAACGTCAGGTCACCTGGCTGCGCGGTTGGGAAGGTGTGCATTGGTTAGACAGTGAACAACCTGAACAAGCGCTCAACAAAGTATTACAGGTTGTTGGTGCGAGCCAGAACTGAACGTGTACAATTAAACGGTATCGTGCGTAATTTTTTTTGAGAATCGTAAGGTTCTGAGTACAAAACAAGCATACATATAAGGAAAAGAGAGAATGGCTAAGGGGCAATCTTTACAAGATCCGTTCCTGAACGCTTTGCGTCGGGAACGCGTTCCGGTTTCTATTTATTTGGTGAATGGTATCAAGCTGCAAGGGCAAATTGAGTCTTTCGATCAGTTCGTGATCCTGTTGAAGAACACGGTCAGCCAGATGGTCTATAAGCACGCAATTTCTACTGTTGTCCCGTCTCGCCCGGTGTCTCACCACAGCAACAATGCTGGCGGCGGTTCCAGTAACTATCACCACGGTGGTAGCGCGCAGGGCTCTTCTGCGCCACAACAAGACAGCGACGACGCCGAATAAGGCTAGTGCTGTTTTTCCACGCCGGGGAGCCAGGTTTTCTGCGTTCCCCGCTGGTATTTTATAAGGGGTTTACGCTTGTTTGACCGTTATGACGCCGGTGAGCAGGCGGTACTGGTACACATCTATTTTTCGCAAGACAAAGATATGGAAGACCTCCAGGAGTTTGAAACTCTGGCCTCTTCCGCCGGTGTCGAAGCAATGCAGGTGATTACCGGTAGCCGTAAAGCACCGCACCCGAAGTATTTTGTTGGTGAAGGTAAGGCAGTCGAAATTGCGGAAGCCGTTAAAGCGACCGGCGCTTCGGTCGTGCTCTTCGATCATGCCCTGAGTCCGGCGCAAGAACGCAACCTGGAACGCCTGTGCGAATGCCGGGTTATCGATCGTACCGGTCTTATTTTAGATATTTTCGCTCAGCGCGCGCGCACCCATGAAGGGAAACTGCAGGTCGAGCTGGCGCAGCTGCGCCATATGGCGACCCGCCTTGTCCGCGGCTGGACCCACCTTGAAAGACAAAAGGGCGGGATCGGTTTGCGTGGCCCGGGTGAAACCCAGCTCGAAACTGACCGTCGTTTATTGCGTAACCGCATCATGCAGATCCTGTCGCGGCTGGAAAAAGTCGAAAAACAGCGTGAGCAGGGGCGGCGGTCGCGCGCGAAAGCCGATATTCCAACCGTGTCGCTGGTGGGCTACACCAACGCCGGAAAATCAACGCTCTTTAACCAGATCACCGCCGCCGAGGTCTATGCCGCGAACCAGCTGTTCGCGACCCTGGACCCGACGCTGCGCCGCATTGACGTCCCTGACGTCGGCGAAACGGTGCTGGCCGATACCGTCGGCTTTATTCGCCACCTGCCGCACGATCTGGTGGCCGCGTTTAAAGCGACGTTGCAGGAGACGCGTCAGGCGACGCTGCTGCTGCATGTGATTGACGCTGCGGATGTCCGCGTGCAGGAAAACATTGATGCGGTAAATACGGTTCTCGCTGAAATTGAGGCCGATGAGATCCCGGCGCTGCTGGTGATGAACAAAATCGACATGCTGGACGATTTTGAACCGCGCATCGATCGCGACGATGAAAATAAACCGATTCGGGTCTGGCTTTCCGCTCAGACCGGGGTTGGCGTACCACTGCTTTTCCAGGCGTTAACGGAGCGCCTTTCCGGTGAAGTGGCCCAGCATACGCTGCGCTTACCGCCGAAAGAAGGGCGACTGAGAAGCCGTTTCTATCAGCTTCAGGCGATAGAAAAAGAGTGGATGGAGGATGACGGCAGCGTGAGTCTGCAGGTGCGCATGCCGATCGTTGACTGGCGGCGCCTCTGTAAGCAAGAGCCAACGCTTGTTGACTATGTGGTTTGACCTTGCAGCTTGCCTGAAGATATTGACCCCTGTGGGGATATCAAAAACAAATATGGAGCATATACATGGCGTGGAATCAGCCCGGTAATAACGGACAGGACCGCGACCCGTGGGGGAGCAGCAAACCTGGCGGCAACTCTGAGGGAAATGGCAATAAAGGCGGTCGCGAGCAGGGGCCGCCGGATCTGGATGATATCTTCCGCAAGTTAAGTAAAAAACTTGGCGGGCTCGGCGGCGGCAAGGGCGGACTGGGCGGCGGCAATAGCGCGCAGGGACCTCGCGGACCGATGGGCGGGCGTATTGTCGGCATCGTTGCCGCGGCAGCCGTGATTATCTGGGCGGCCAGCGGTTTCTATACCATTAAAGAAGCTGAACGTGGCGTGGTCACCCGCTTTGGTAAGTTCAGCCATCTGGTTGAGCCGGGCCTGAACTGGAAGCCGACCTTTATCGATAACGTGCAGGCGGTGAACGTGGAGTCAGTACGCGAACTGGCGGCGTCCGGCGTCATGCTGACCTCTGACGAAAACGTGGTACGCGTTGAGATGAACGTGCAGTACCGCGTCACCGATCCGGAGCGCTACCTGTTTAGCGTCACCAGCGCGGATGACAGCCTGCGTCAGGCTACCGACAGCGCGCTGCGCGGGGTGATCGGTAAATACACCATGGATCGCATTCTGACCGAAGGCCGTACCGTGATCCGTAGCGATACCCAGCGTGAGCTGGAAGAGACGATTCGCCCGTACAACATGGGTATCACTCTGCTGGACGTCAACTTCCAGACGGCGCGTCCGCCGGAAGAGGTGAAGGCCGCGTTTGACGATGCCATTGCCGCGCGTGAGAACGAGCAGCAGTACATTCGTGAAGCGGAAGCGTATACCAACGAAGTCCAGCCGCGGGCGAATGGTCAGGCGCAGCGTATCCTCGAAGAGGCACGCGCCTATAAGACCCAGACCGTTCTGGAAGCCCAGGGTGAAGTGGCTCGCTTTGCCAAGATCCTGCCGGAATACAAAGCCGCGCCGGAGATTACCCGCGAGCGTCTGTATATCGAAACCATGGAAAAAGTGCTGAGCCACACCCGTAAAGTGCTGGTCAATGACAGCAAAAACGGCAATCTGATGGTTCTGCCGCTGGATCAGATGCTGAAAGGCGCCGCTGCGCCGGCAGCAAAGAGCGATAGCAGTGACGCCAGCGATCTGCTGCGCCTGCCGCCTGCATCCAGCACTGGCAGCGCCAGCACCTCATCAACCTCGAGCTCAACCGGGGGTAGCATTATGGACCAACGCCGCGCTAACGCGCAGCGTAACGACTACCAGCGTCAGGGGGAATAACGATGCGTAAATCTGTTATCGCGATCATTGTCATCGTGCTGGTAGTGCTCTACATGTCTGTCTTTGTCGTAAAGGAAGGCGAGCGCGGTATCACGCTGCGTTTCGGTAAAGTTCTGCGCGACGACGAAAATAAGCCGCTGGTGTATGCGCCAGGCCTGCACTTCAAGATCCCGTTTATCGAATCGGTGAAGATGCTGGATGCGCGTATTCAGACCATGGACAACCAGGCTGACCGTTTCGTCACCAAAGAGAAGAAAGACCTGATCGTCGACTCCTACATCAAATGGCGTATCAGCGACTTCAGCCGTTACTACCTGGCCACCGGCGGCGGCGACGTCTCCCAGGCCGAGGTGCTGCTGAAGCGTAAATTCTCGGACCGTCTGCGTTCTGAAATTGGTCGTCTGGATGTGAAAGACATCGTCACCGATTCCCGTGGCCGCCTGACGCTGGAAGTGCGTGATGCGCTGAACTCAGGATCGGCCGGTACGGAAGACGAGGTTAGCACGCCGGCAGCTGACGACGCGATTGCCAAAGCGGCAGAGCGCGTGGAAGCGGAAACCAACGGCAAAGTTCAGGTGATCAACCCGAACAGTATGGCGGCGCTGGGTATTGAAGTGGTCGACGTGCGTATCAAACAGATCAACCTGCCGGCGGAAGTGTCGGAAGCGATCTATAACCGTATGCGCGCGGAGCGTGAAGCGGTTGCCCGTCGTCACCGTTCACAGGGCCAGGAAGAGGCAGAAAAACTGCGCGCGACCGCGGACTATGAAGTCACCAAGACGCTGGCGGAAGCCGAGCGGCAGGGTCGTATCCTGCGTGGTGAAGGCGATGCGGAATCGGCAAAACTGTTTGCCGACGCGTTCAGTCAGGATCCAGGCTTCTATTCCTTTATTCGTAGCCTGCGCGCCTATGAGAAGAGCTTCCAGAGCAATCAGGATGTCATGGTCCTGAGCCCGGATAGCGATTTCTTCCGCTATATGCGTTCACCGGATTCGGTGCGTAAATAAGTCGAAGATGACAGTAACCTACAGTGGTTAATGCAAAAAGGCGCCTGAGACAGGCGCCTTTTTTTATGCTACGACGGCGTGAATTAGTTGCCGAGCAGCTTGTTTAGCAGGCCACCGATCACCGGCAGGCTCGCCAGCGTACTCTCGATGGTGCCGCCGATAGATGAGCCAACGCTTTCGCCCAGGGTTTTGCCCAGGTCCGGCGCCAGATCGGCCAGATTAATGGTGCCAATCAGCGGCAGGTTGATGCTCAGGGCATCGGTGCCCATCGTCCATACGGCGGCACCAACCTTACTGCCTAAGGTTGCCAGGCCATCCTGTAACCAGCCTGCGCCGCTCACATTTTCGATTTCAAATGCGGTTAATTCTCTCATGATAATCTTCCTGATTATGTAGACGTACCGGGTTGTAGTACGCGACGGCATAGTTGCAATTTAAAAAATAGACAGCAATACAACTGGTTATGAATTTTGTTTCACCTTTCCGGTTCATAATGAAGAGGAAATACGGGACAATGTGAATTGAGTGAATGCATTCACTATGCTGGCCGATGACGCCTGCGAAGGCGGCGATGATACTTTTCAATTAGGGTTGACGATGAACTCCACCATTTGGCTGGCGCTGGCGCTGGTTTTAGTACTCGAAGGGCTTGGCCCGCTACTTTATCCGCGAGCCTGGCGCAAGATGGTCGCCAGCCTGAGCCAGCTTCCGGATAATTTATTGCGGCGCTTTGGCGGCGGACTTGTGGTTGCCGGGATTGTGATCTACTACATGTTGAGGAAATCGATTGGCTGATCAAAAAGTGGTCGGATTTGCCTTATTTTGGATGCAAAAAGTGCTGTAACTCTGAAAAAGCGATGGTAGAATCCATTTTTAAGCAAACGGTGATTTTGAAAAATGGGTAACAACGTCGTCGTACTGGGCACCCAATGGGGTGACGAAGGTAAAGGGAAGATCGTCGATCTCCTGACAGAACGGGCTAAATATGTTGTGCGCTACCAGGGTGGTCACAACGCCGGCCATACTCTCGTAATCAACGGTGAAAAAACCGTTCTCCATCTTATTCCATCAGGCATTCTGCGTGAAAACGTCACCAGCATCATCGGTAACGGCGTCGTGCTGTCTCCGGCTGCGCTGATGAAAGAGATGAAGGGCCTGGAAGACCGTGGTATCCCGGTTC
This sequence comes from Klebsiella sp. 54, assembly GCF_018223875.1. Taxonomy (NCBI): domain Bacteria; kingdom Pseudomonadati; phylum Pseudomonadota; class Gammaproteobacteria; order Enterobacterales; family Enterobacteriaceae; genus Klebsiella; species Klebsiella sp. 54. The sequence continues at coordinate 113,881 of NZ_JAGRRA010000005.1, read as the reverse complement.
GCGAGCGTCTGCTGCTCTCTGAAGCCTGCCCGCTTATCCTTGACTATCACGTGGCGCTGGACGTGGCGCGTGAAAAAGCGCGCGGCGCGAAGGCGATCGGCACCACCGGTCGCGGCATCGGCCCGGCTTACGAAGATAAAGTCGCTCGTCGCGGTCTGCGCGTTGGCGATCTGTTCGATAAAGCAACCTTCGCCGATAAACTGAAAGAAGTGATGGAATATCACAACTTCCAGCTGGTGAACTTCTACAAAGCAGAAGCGGTTGACTACCAGAAAGTGCTGGACGATGTGATGGCGATTGCCGACATCCTGACCGGCATGGTGGTAGACGTTTCCGACCTGCTGGATCAGGCGCGTAAACGTGGCGACTTCGTAATGTTCGAAGGCGCACAGGGCACGCTGCTGGATATCGACCACGGTACCTATCCGTACGTAACCTCTTCCAATACCACCGCGGGTGGCGTGGCGACCGGCTCCGGCCTGGGCCCGCGTTATGTGGATTACGTTCTGGGTATCATCAAAGCTTACTCGACTCGCGTCGGCGCGGGTCCGTTCCCGACTGAGCTGTTTGATGAGACCGGCGAGTTCCTCTGCAAGCAGGGTAACGAATTCGGCGCCACCACCGGTCGTCGTCGTCGTACCGGCTGGCTGGACGCTGTCGCGGTTCGTCGCGCGGTGCAGATTAACTCCCTGTCCGGCTTCTGCCTGACTAAACTGGACGTCCTCGACGGCCTGAAAGAAGTGAAAATCTGCGTCGGCTACCGTATGCCGGATGGCCGCGAAGTGACCACCACTCCGCTGGCAGCCGACAACTGGGAAGGTATCGAGCCTATCTACGAAACCATGCCGGGCTGGTCTGAAACCACCTTCGGCGTGAAAGAGCGCAGCGGCCTGCCGCAGGCAGCGCTGAACTACATCCAGCGTATTGAAGAGCTGACCGGCGTACCGGTTGATATCATCTCTACTGGTCCAGACCGTTCCGAGACCATGATTCTGCGCGACCCGTTCGACGCATAATCACTCGCAAGGGGCGCCGTTCGGGCGCCCTTGTTTTTGCTGTTCGCCCGCCCCATTTTAAATAAATTAGCGGCCTGAGCGCTGGCTGGTTTATCATCAATAATAATGATGTCGCTCGACATACCCTGTTTTCTTTTCCCTGAGGTTTATGTGCAGTTAACGAGTTTCACCGATTACGGACTACGGGCGCTGATTTATATGGCGTCGCTGCCGGAAGGACGGATGACCAGTATCTCGGAAGTGACCGAGGTCTATGGCGTCTCCCGTAATCATATGGTTAAAATAATCAATCAGTTAAGTCGCATGGGCTACGTAACTGCCGTGCGGGGGAAGAACGGGGGCATTCGCCTCGGCAAACCAGCTGGACAGATCCGCGTCGGTGACGTGGTACGCGACCTGGAACCCTTATCGCTGGTCAACTGCAGCAGCGAGTTTTGCCACATTACACCAGCCTGTCGTCTGAAACAGGCACTAGCTGAAGCCGCGCAGAGTTTTCTCAAGGAACTGGATAACTATACGCTGGCTGATTTGGTTGAGAAGAATCAACCGCTTTATAAATTATTGCTGGTGGAGTGACGCCACTCTGCCGGAGATGACAACGGAGGAACCGATATGTCACAAGATCCATTCCAGGAACGCGAAGCTGAGAAGTACGCGAACCCAATCCCGAGCCGGGAATTTATCCTCGAACATTTAACCAAACGGGAAAAGCCCGCCAGCCGCGATGAGCTGGCCATCGAGTTAAATATTGAGGGCGAAGAGCAAACCGAAGCGCTGCGCCGCCGCCTGCGCGCGATGGAACGCGACGGTCAGCTGGTCTTCACCCGCCGTCAGTGCTATGCGCTGCCGGAGCGCCTTGATCTCCTCAAAGGAACCGTTATTGGTCACCGTGATGGCTATGGTTTCCTGCGTGTTGAAGGGCGCAAAGACGATCTGTATCTGTCGTCAGAGCAGATGAAAACCTGTATTCATGGCGATCAGGTGCTGGCCCAACCGCTGGGCGCGGACCGCAAGGGCCGCCGCGAAGCGCGCATCGTCCGCGTTCTGGTGCCGAAAACCAGCCAGATTGTTGGCCGCTACTTTACCGACGCTGGCGTCGGTTTCGTTGTCCCGGACGACAGTCGCCTGAGCTTCGATATCCTGATCCCGCCGGAAGAGATTATGGGCGCGCGGATGGGCTACGTGGTGGTGGTCGAGCTGACCCAGCGCCCGACCCGCCGCACCAAAGCCGTGGGGAAAATCGTCGAAGTGCTGGGCGACAACATGGGTACCGGCATGGCTGTCGATATGGCGCTGCGTACCCATGAAATTCCGTACGTTTGGCCGCCGGCGGTGGAAAATCAGGTTTCCGGCCTGAAAGAGCAGGTGCCGGAAGAGGCGAAAGCCGGGCGCGTCGATCTGCGCTCCCTGCCGCTGGTCACTATTGACGGTGAAGATGCCCGCGACTTCGATGACGCGGTGTACTGCGAGAAGAAACGCGGCGGCGGCTGGCGCCTGTGGGTAGCCATTGCCGACGTCAGCTACTACGTGCGTCCGGGGACGCCGCTGGACGCGGAAGCGCGCAGCCGTGGAACCTCGGTCTACTTCCCGTCGCAGGTGGTACCGATGCTGCCGGAAGTGTTGTCTAACGGTCTGTGCTCGCTGAACCCGCAGGTCGATCGCCTGTGCATGGTATGCGAGATGACGATTTCGTCAAAAGGCCGTCTGACCGGTTATAAATTCTATGAAGCGGTGATGAGTTCACATGCTCGCCTGACCTATACCAAGGTGTGGCATATACTGCAGGGCGACCAGGAGCTGCGCGAGCACTACGCGCCGCTGGTGAAGCATATTGAAGAACTGCATAACCTCTACAAGGTGCTGGATGGCGCCCGCGAAGAGCGCGGCGGTATCTCATTTGAAAGTGAAGAAGCTAAATTCATCTTCAACGCCGAGCGCCGTATCGAGCGTATCGAACAGACCCAGCGGAACGATGCGCACAAGCTGATTGAAGAGTGCATGATCCTGGCGAACATCTCCGCCGCGCGCTTCGTTGAGAAGGCGCAGGAGCCGGCGCTGTTCCGTATTCACGATAAGCCGAGCACCGAGGCGATTACCGCGTTCCGCAGCGTGCTGGCGGAGCTGGGGCTGGAACTGCCTGGCGGCAACAAGCCGGAGCCGCGCGATTACGCCGAACTGCTGACCTCCATCGCCGATCGCCCGGATGCGGAGATGCTTCAGACGATGCTCCTGCGGTCGATGAAGCAGGCGGTCTACGATCCGGAAAACCGCGGCCACTTTGGCCTCGCGCTGCAGTCCTATGCCCACTTCACCTCGCCGATCCGTCGTTACCCGGATCTGTCGCTGCACCGCGCCATCAAATATCTGCTGGCCAAAGAGCAGGGGCATAAAGGCAACAGCACGGAGACCGGCGGCTGGCACTACAGCATGGAAGAGATGCTGCAGCTGGGCGAGCACTGCTCGATGACCGAACGCCGCGCTGATGAAGCGACGCGCGAAGTCTCCGACTGGCTGAAGTGCGACTTCATGCAGGATCAGGTAGGCAACATCTTCTCCGGGGTTATCGCCAGCGTGACCGGCTTTGGCTTCTTCGTCCGTCTCAACGATCTGTTTATCGACGGCCTGGTGCATGTTTCCTCTCTGGATAACGACTACTATCGTTTCGACCAGGTGGGGCAGCGTCTGATCGGCGAGTCCGGCGGGCAGACTTATCGCCTGGGCGACCGCGTGGAAGTCCGTGTGGAAGCGGTCAACATGGACGAGCGTAAAATCGACTTTACCCTAATCTCCAGCGAGCGCGCGCCGCGTAATGTCGGCAAAACCGCCCGTGAGAAAGCGAAAAAGAGCACCTCCGGCAAACCGGGCGGCCGTCGTCGTCAGGTCGGTAAGCAGGTGAACTTCGAGCCAGACAGCGCGTTCCGCAAAGAAAAAGACCAGGCGAAAGCGAAGCCGAAAGGCGAGAAGAAAGCGAAAAAACCGTCGGCGAAAACGCAGAAAATCGCCGCCGCCACCAAAGCCAAGCGCGCGGCAAAGAAGAAGAGCGCCGAGTGATTGACCACCCTTCATCCTGAAGTCTGCTGACGCAGGACGGGGTGAAGGGCGGATAACAGAACCTAAAACGAGTACATCAATGAGTGAAATGATTTACGGCATCCATGCGGTGCAGGCACTGCTGGAGCGCGCACCTGAGCGTTTTCAGGAAGTTTATATTCTGAAAGGCCGTGAGGATAAGCGCCTGCTGCCGCTGATCCACGCTCTGGAAGCGCAGGGCGTGGTGATTCAGCTGGCCAACCGCCAGTTTCTCGATGAGAAGAGCGAAGGCGCGGTACACCAGGGGATCATTGCCCGCGTGAAGCCGGGGCGTCAGTATCAGGAGAACGATCTGCCGGATCTGCTGGCGCAGCTCGATCAGCCGTTCCTGTTGATCCTTGACGGTGTGACCGATCCGCATAACCTCGGCGCCTGCCTGCGCAGCGCCGATGCTGCCGGCGTGCACGCGGTGATTGTGCCAAAAGATCGTTCCGCGCAGCTGAATGCGACGGCGAAGAAAGTGGCCTGCGGCGCGGCGGAGAACGTCCCGCTGATCCGAGTCACCAACCTGGCGCGCACCATGCGTCTGTTGCAGGAGGAGAACGTCTGGATCGTTGGAACCGCAGGTGAAGCCGACCATACGCTGTTCCAGAGCAAAATGACCGGGCCGATGGCGCTGGTGATGGGCGCGGAAGGCGAAGGCATGCGCCGCCTGACCCGCGAGCACTGCGATGAGCTGATCAGCATTCCGATGGCGGGCAGCGTCTCCTCGCTGAACGTCTCGGTGGCCACCGGCATCTGCCTGTTTGAGGCGGTACGCCAGCGCAGCTAAGCTGACCCGCTGACGAAACTGAAAAGCCATCCTTCGGGATGGCTTTTTTGTGACCGCTCTCGCGGGCGAGTATCCTCCCGGATAACCATACTTAGGCTTATCGCCATTGATGGAGGGAGACACGATGCACTGGCAAACCCACACCGTTTTTAATCAACCGACCCCGCTGAATAACAGCAATCTGTTCCTGTCCGATACCGCCCTACGTGAAGCGGTGGTCCGCGAAGGCGCCGGCTGGGATGGCGATCTGCTCGCCAGCATTGGCCAGCAGCTGGGGACCGCAGAATCGCTGGAGCTGGGACGCCTGGCCAACAGCAACCCGCCGGAGCTGCTGCGCTATGACGCCACCGGCGCCCGACTGGACGACGTTCGCTTCCACCCCGCCTGGCACCTGCTGATGCAGGGGCTGTGCGCGAACCGGGTGCATAATCTCGCCTGGCAGGAGGATGCCCGTGAAGGCGCGTTTGTCGCGCGCGCCGCTCGCTTTCTGCTTCACGCCCAGGTAGAGGCCGGAACGCTGTGCCCGATTACCATGACTTTCGCCGCGACGCCCCTGCTGCAGCGCGCCCTGCCCGCGCCTTTTGGCGACTGGCTGTCGCCGCTGCTGAGCGACCGTTACGATCCCCACCTCGCGCCGGGCGACCAGAAGCGCGGTCTGCTGATTGGCATGGGGATGACCGAGAAGCAAGGGGGTTCCGATGTGCTGAGCAATACCACCCGCGCGGAGAAAACAGCGGAAGGGTTTTACCGGCTGGTGGGACACAAATGGTTTTTCTCGGTGCCGCAGAGCGATGCGCACCTGGTGCTGGCCCAGGCGCCTGCGGGTCTGTCGTGCTTCTTTGTGCCGCGCCTGCTGCCCGACGGGCAGCGCAACGGGGTGCGTCTGGAGCGCTTAAAAGAGAAGCTCGGCAACCGCTCCAACGCCAGTAGCGAAGTGGAGTTTTATGACGCCTGCGGCTGGCTGGTGGGTGACGAGGGCGACGGCGTGCGGCAGATCCTCAGGATGGGCGGTCTCACCCGCTTTGACTGCGCGCTGGGCAGCCATGCCCTGATGCGCCGGGCCTTCTCGGTAGCGCTGTATCATGCGCTACAGCGTCAGGCGTTCGGTAAAAATCTGGTCGATCAGCCGATGATGCGCCAGCTGCTGGGGCAAATGGCGCTCCGTCTTGAAGGACAGACCGCGTTTCTGTTTCGTCTGGCGCGAGCCTGGGACCGTCGGGATGATGCCCGGGAAAGCGCCTGGGCGCGTCTGTTTACGCCTGCGGCCAAGTTTGCCATCTGCAAGGCCGGTATCCCGTTTGTCGCTGAGGCGATGGAAGTCCTGGGAGGGATCGGCTATTGCGAGGAGAGTGAGTTGCCGCGGTTGTATCGCGAGATGCCGGTCAATAGCATCTGGGAAGGCTCCGGCAATATTATGTGCCTCGATGTGATGCGGGTGCTGAGCAAGCAGCCGGCGGCGATGGAGCTGTTGGCCGCGGAGTGTGCGGAGGTGAAAGGACAGAACCGCCATCTCGACCGCGCATGGCGTCAGCTGCAGCAATTGCTGAAACGACCCGCCGAAGAGCAGGGCAGAGAGATTGCCCGGCTGGTCTATCGTCTGGGGGCGGGGGCGCAGATGCTGCGTTTCGCTTCGCCGCCGCTGGCCGAAGCCTGGTGCCGGATGATGCTCGACACGCGCGGCGGCATACGTCTTGACGCGCCGACCCTCGACGACCTGCTGCTGCGGGCCATGGGGCGGGGGCGCCAGGCGCCTCAGGCGTAGAGAATGGCCTGCACGCGCCAGCTGTCCGGCTGTTGTTCCTCGTACATCTGAATAATGCGATACCAGGAGGCGCCTTGCTCGTCCGCTTTGCGGGCAATGGCGTGCTCCACATCCTGTTGGCTGCCGGAAAGATTAGCGACGGAGATCAGACCGATTTCATTCAGGCCGGTAACGCAATCCGCGCTGGCGAATTCGGCTGACTGCGCGGACGTGTTGGCCGTCGCAGTGGTTAACAGCAGGCTGGATAGGGTAAAAGATCGTTTCATCGTCAGCTCCATTTCACGTAGTCCCAAGGGCAGTCCGTTGCTAACGTCCTGCCAGGTGGCTGGCCGAACGTTATTATGCACAGGAGAACGTGAATGGACGCAAAGCTATGTAAAGCAGATTTAAAGACACCGCCTCGTCATCGACGATAGAGGATCGCCTGCGAATACCACTGGCCGGGTACCATGGTGTCATCGATCATGATGATGACGTAGTAATCGGCTTTGGCCGCTTCTGCTTTGGCCTTCAGCGCCGCTTCGACATCCATCGGCGAACCGTACATCAGTACGCTCACCGTGGCCATTTTCTGCAGGCCAGCCGTCTGGTTGCGCTGGATCTCCTGCGGATGGTCGGTGGCGGGCGGCGGGGCTTCCGGCGTTCCCTGCAGAGCACTACACCCGCTGAGGACGATAGCCAGTAACCACGGAGACAACCTGCGCATAACCATATCTCGTTTCCTGATAGTGATAGTGTAGTGGTAGCCTTAACAGGATTTCCGGGGAATGTTCCCGAACTGTTATCTCTGACGCGATTTTCGAATGAAAATGTTGTGAAAGCGTAACCGGGTTCTCAACATTATGAATCGTAGCAAACTGGGTTGCCTGGTGAATGCATTTTCCCATGCCGCCTAACCACAATAGAGAAGGGAGACGATAAATGATTGCACTAGAAATGCGCAACCTCGGCGGTGGCGAAATTTTGCATGCCTGCCCGCAGGAGAGTCTGGACAAACCACTGCCCTGTATCGTCTTTTATCATGGCTTTACCTCGTCGAAACTGGTTTACAGCTACTTTGCGGTGGCGCTGGCCCAGGCGGGTTTCCGGGTGATTATGCCGGACGCGCCGGAGCATGGCGCGCGCTATCACGGTGATGAGACCGGGCGGATGCAGCGCTTCTGGCCGATCTTGCAGCAGAATTTCAGCGAGTTTCCCGCGCTGCGCGAGGCGATTATCGCCGAAGGCTGGCTGGAAGGAGAGCGACTGGCGGTGGCGGGGGCGTCGATGGGGGGAATGACGGCCCTGGGTATCATGACGCACCATCCCGAGCTGAACAGCGTCGCCTGCCTGATGGGATCAGGCTATTTTCGTTCGCTGTCGCAAACCCTGTTTCCCTCGCCTGGCTTTGATGGCGACAGCCTCAGCGAATGGGATGTCAGCCATCAGCTGGCGTCGCTCGCCCGGCGGCCGCTGTTGCTCTGGCATGGCGATGCCGACGACGTGGTGCCGCCGGAAGAGACCTTCCGTCTTGAGCAAGCGCTCAGGCAGAGCGACCTTGCCGCCAGGCTGACCTGTGTCTGGCAGAAAGGCGTCCGCCATCGCATCACCCCGGAGGCGCTGGCCACGACGGTCGCCTTTTTTCAGCAGCATCTTTAAACGCGGATCACGCTGACGCCCTGGTCCTCAAGCTGCTTGAGGATCGCGGCATCGGCCTGTTTGCCGGTGATCACCACGTCAATTTGCCCGGCCTGGCTGAATAGCATTCCGGCGCGCTCGCCGATCTTGCTGCTGTCGACCAGCACCGCCAGCTTGCCGACCACGCTGAGCATTTTCTGCTCGGCCATGGCGGTCAACATATCTGTTTTGTATAACCCCTCGGCGGTTAACCCTTTGCCGCTGGTGAACATCCAGTGCCCGGCATAGAGGCTGTTTTCACTGCCGTGGGGGCTGAGGGTGATGGCGTGGCTGCGGTTGTACTGCCCGCCCATGATAATCACGCTGTCGTGTTCCTGGTCGATCAGGTAGTTGGCCAGCGGCAGATAGTTAGTGATGATCTGCACCGGTTTGCCGCACAGTTCACGCCCCAGCAGAAAGGCGGTGGAGCCGCAGTTGATGACGATGCTCTCACCCGGCGCGATCAGCTGCGAAGCGGCGCGCGCAATACGCACTTTTTCATCCAGATTCTGCGCCTGGTGGATATTCATCGGCGTCCAGCGGGGGCGCTGCTCGCTAATGGCTTCCGCGCCATTGCGTACCTTTTTCAGTTTGCCGCTTTCATCCAGCTTGTTGATATCACGTCGGGCCGTTGCGGGTGAGATCCCGAGCCGCGACATCACCTGCTCTACGGTAACAAACCCCGTTTGGGCGAGCAGATCCAGCAGAATTTGGTGCCTTTGCGCTTCCGTCATGAGCGAATCCGATTAAAAGTGAACGGCAAAGATGATATTTGAAATCATGTGAAAATACTAACCCTGCGGCGGGGTATTTCCGGCAGGCAGGGCCTGCCGGAGGCGGCTTACAGGAAGGATTTGAACGGCAGGTCCGGCTCAATGGTAAAGCAGTCATCGAAGCCGCGCGGGTAGTGATATTCGAAATTGTCTTTATCCAGCGGCCAGGTAAATTTGCCGCCGACCTGCCAGATAAACGGCTTGAAGCCGTACTTCAGACGATCTTTTTTCATCTCCCACAGGACGCGGATCTCCTGCGGATCGGCCTGAAAGTTCGACCAGATATCATGGTGGAACGGGATCACCACCTTCGCGTTGAGCGACTCTGCCATGCGCAGGATATCGGCGCTGGTCATTTTGTCGGTGATCCCGCGCGGGTTCTCGCCATACGAGCCGAGGGCGACGTCAATCTGATGCTCGTTGCCATGCTTCGCGTAATAGTTGGAGTAGTGGGAATCGCCGCTGTGGTACAGGTTGCCGCCCGGTGTTTTAAACAGATAGTTGACCGCGCGCTGGTCCATCCCGTCCGGCAGCACGCCGGCGGCTTTTTGATCCGCCGGGAGGGTGATCAGCGCGGTACGGTCGAACGCGTCGAGCGCGTGGATCTCAATGTCCTTAATCTTCACGACATCGCCGGGCTTCATGACGATACAGCGCGCTTTCGGCACGCCCCAGCCGATCCACATATCGACGCAGGTTTTCGGGCCGATAAACGGCACATCGGCCGGGCAGTTCTGCATGACGGCGGCGGCGACGTTGACGTCAATATGATCGTTGTGATCGTGGGTCGCGAGGACCGCGTCAATCTGGCGAATGGCGAATGGATCGAGCACGAACGGGGTGGTGCGCAGATTGGGCTGGAGCTTCTTCACCCCTGCCATCCGCTGCATCTGATGGCCGGTTTTCATCAGTGGATTGCCGTGGCTCTGCTTGCCGGTGCCGCACCAGAAATCGACGCAGACGTTGGCGCCGCCTTCGGATTTCAACCAGATGCCGGTACAGCCCAGCCACCACATGGCGAAGGTGCCGGGCGCAACCTGCTCCTGCTCAATCTCTTCATTCAGCCAGCTACCCCATTCCGGAAAGGTGTTCAGGATCCATGATTCACGGGTGATGGTCTGTACTTTACTCATCGCGGTCTTCCTCGTGTATTTTCAAAAGTAATCATTATTTGATTGGTTTTGATTATGTTGTCACTGTGCTTCCAGGATTGCAATCATGTTTTCCATCCCTTTTGCGATCTGATACGTATGATCTCCCGTCTTTTTCACAGCTTACGTGCCTTGGTTTTTGTTTTATCTATATGATTTAAAATGTTTATTTATGTTTCATTATAAATGAATGGAAATAACCTGAGTGAAGGAAAGGATTATTGCGGTGTGCGTCACATTTAATCAAATTTAATCTTGTTGTGATTATTTTTGATTATTAGAGTGAGCAACGAGAAATGCTGAGCGTAAGGCGCGTTCAGCGCCTTCACCATCGGGAGTGTGTTATGGCAATCCTCTACAACATCTTTACCGTTTTCTTTAATCAGGTGATGACTAATGCCCCGCTGCTGTTGGGTATCGTGACCTGCCTGGGCTATATCCTGCTGCGTAAAAGCGTCAGCGTGATTATCAAAGGCACCATCAAAACCATTATCGGTTTCATGCTGTTACAAGCCGGCTCCGGCATCCTCACCAGCACCTTTAAACCGGTGGTGGCGAAAATGTCAGAGGTGTACGGCATTAACGGCGCCATCTCTGACACCTATGCCTCGATGATGGCGACCATCGACCGGATGGGCGAGGCCTATAGCTGGGTGGGCTACGCGGTGCTGCTGGCGCTGGCGCTGAATATCTGTTACGTCCTGCTGCGCCGGATTACCGGCATCCGCACCATCATGCTGACGGGCCATATCATGTTTCAGCAGGCGGGGCTGATTGCGGTCTCGTTCTTTATTTTCGGCTACTCCATGTGGACCACCATCATCTGCACCGCGGTGTTGGTGTCACTCTACTGGGGCATTACCTCCAATATGATGTACAAGCCTACTCAGCTGGTCACCGACGGCTGCGGTTTTTCTATCGGGCACCAGCAGCAGTTCGCCTCGTGGATTGCCTACAAAGTGGCGCCCTGGCTGGGGAAAAAAGAGGAGAGCGTCGAAGACCTCAAGCTGCCCGGCTGGCTGAACATCTTCCACGACAACATCGTTTCCACCGCGATTGTGATGACTATCTTCTTCGGTGCGATCCTGCTCTCTTTCGGCATTGACGTGGTGCAGGCGATGGCGGGTAAAACCCACTGGACGGTCTATATCCTGCAGACCGGTTTCTCCTTCGCGGTGGCGATTTTCATCATCACTCAGGGCGTGCGGATGTTCGTCGCCGAGCTGTCCGAAGCCTTCAACGGTATCTCGCAGCGTCTGATCCCCGGGGCGGTGCTGGCGATCGACTGCGCCGCCATCTATAGCTTCGCGCCGAATGCGGTGGTCTGGGGCTTTATGTGGGGCACCATCGGTCAGCTGATTGCCGTCGGCATTCTGGTCGGCGTCGGCTCCCCGATTCTGATTATTCCAGGTTTTATCCCTATGTTCTTCTCCAACGCGACGATTGGCGTTTTTGCCAACCACTTTGGCGGCTGGCGCGCGGCGCTCAAAATCTGCCTGGTGATGGGCATGATTGAAATATTCGGTTGCGTATGGGCGGTGAAACTCACCGGCATGAGCGCCTGGATGGGGATGGCGGACTGGTCGATTCTGGCGCCGCCGATGATGCAGGGCTTCGCCTCCGTCGGGCTGGCGTTTATGGCCGTCATCATCCTGATTGCACTGGCTTATATGTTCTTCGCCGGCCGCGCGCTGCGCGCCGAGGAGGACGCGGAAAAACAACTGGCAGAGGCCTCTGCCCAATAAGGAGTTCTGATTATGACCGTACGTATTCTGGCTGTGTGTGGTAACGGGCAAGGCAGTTCCATGATCATGAAAATGAAGGTGGACCAGTTTCTGACGCAATCCAACATCGACCACACGGTAAACAGCTGCGCGGTAGGTGAATACAAAAGCGAGCTGAACGGCGCGGATATCATCATCGCTTCAACCCATATCGCGGGGGAGATTACCGTCTCCGGTAATAAACATGTGGTGGGCGTGCGTAACATGCTTTCGCCAGCGGATTTCGGTCCCAAGCTGCTGGAGGTGATTAAAGCTCACTTCCCGCAGGACGTGAAATAAGGAGCGGCCATGAAACTTCATGAATCGCTGGCGCAGAACCACTCCATCCGCCTGCAGGCGGAAGCGGAAACCTGGCAGGAGGCGGTAAAAATCGGCGTCGATCTGCTGGTGGCCGCCGACGTCGTGGAACCGCGCTACTACCAGGCAATCCTCGACGGCGTCGCGCAGCACGGCCCCTATTTTGTGATCGCTCCGGGATTAGCCATGCCGCACGGGCGGCCGGAAGAGGGCGTCAAAAAAACCGGCTTTGCGCTGGTCACGCTAAAGAAACCGCTAATTTTCAACCACGAAGATAACGACCCGGTCGACATCCTGATCACCATGGCGGCGGTTGACGCCACCACCCACCAGGAAGTGGGCATCATGCAGATCGTTAACCTGTTTGATGATGAAGCCAATTTCGACCGTTTACGCGCCTGTCGCAGCGAGCAGGAAGTGCTGGATTTAATTAAAAACGCCACCGCAGCGGCTGTTTAAAAGGAACACTATCATGTCATTACCTATGTTACAGGTCGCACTGGACAACCAAACGCTGGCCAGCGCCTACGAGACCACCCGCCTGATCGCCGAAGAGGTGGATATCATTGAAGTCGGCACCATCCTTTGCGTCGGCGAAGGGGTGCGTGCGGTGCGCGATCTGAAAGCGCTGTACCCGCATAAAATTGTGCTGGCGGACGCCAAAATCGCCGACGCCGGCAAGATTTTGTCGCGAATGTGCTTTGAAGCCAACGCCGACTGGGTCACGGTGATCTGCTGCGCCGATATCAATACCGCCAAAGGGGCGCTGGATGTCGCCAAAGAGTTCAACGGCGACGTTCAGATCGAGCTAACCGGCTTCTGGACCTGGGAGCAGGCGCAGGCATGGCGCGAGGCGGGCATCCAGCAGGTGGTTTATCACCGCAGCCGCGACGCGCAGGCGGCGGGCGTGGCGTGGAGCGAGGCGGATATCAGCGCAATTAAGCGTCTGTCCGATATGGGCTTCAAAGTGACCGTCACCGGCGGCCTGGCGCTGGAGGACCTGCCGCTGTTCGCTGGCATCCCCATCCACGTCTTTATTGCCGGGCGCAGCATCCGCGATGCCGCTTCGCCGGTGGAAGCGGCGCGCCAGTTTAAACGCTCTATCGCCCAGCTGTGGGGTTAAGGAGCGGCTATGTTGGCGAAACAAATTCCGCTCGGCATCTATGAAAAAGCGCTCCCCGCCGGGGAGTGCTGGCTGGAGCGGCTAAAGCTGGCGAAAGCGCTGGGCTTTGATTTTGTGGAAATGTCCCTCGATGAAACGGACGCTCGCCTTGCGCGGCTGGACTGGAGCCCGGAGCAGCGTCTGGCGCTGGTCAAGGCGGTGGCCGAAACCGGCGTCCGGGTGCCATCGATGTGCCTGAGCGCCCATCGCCGTTTTCCACTGGGCAGCGAAGATGACGCGGTGCGTCTTCAGGGGCTGGAAATCATGCGCAAAGCCATCCAGCTAGCGCAGGATGTCGGGATCCGGGTGATCCAGCTGGCAGGTTACGACGTCTATTACCAGCAGGCGAACGATGAGACGCGGCGCCGCTTTCGCGATGGCCTGAAAGAGAGCGTCGAGATGGCCAGCCGGGCCCAGGTAACCCTGGCGATGGAGATTATGGACTACCCGTTGATGAACTCGATCAGCAAAGCGCTGGGCTACGCCCATTACCTGAATAATCCGTGGTTCCAGCTTTATCCCGATATCGGCAATCTGTCGGCGTGGGATAACGACGTCCAGATGGAGCTGCAGGCCGGCATGGGGCACATCGTGGCGGTGCACGTCAAAGATACCCGGCCCGGCGTCTTTAAAAACGTGCCGTTCGGCGAAGGGGTCGTCGATTTTGAACGCTGCTTCGCAACCCTCAAACAGACCGGCTACTGCGGCCCGTATCTGATTGAGATGTGGAGTGAAAGCAGCGCGGATCCGCTAGCGGAAGTGGCGAAGGCGCGCGACTGGGTGAAAGCGCGGATGGCCCGCGCCGGGCTGATGGAGGCGGCGTAATGCAACAACTGAAACAGCAGGTGTTCGAGGCCAATATGGATCTGCCGCGCTACGGCCTGGTGACCTTCACCTGGGGCAATGTCAGCGCGATTGACCGGCAGCGCGGGCTGGTGGCGATCAAACCCAGCGGCGTGGCCTACGACGCCATGACCGTCGATGACATGACGGTGGTCGATCTGCAGGGCAACGTGGTGGAAGGACGCTGGCGTCCCTCCTCTGATACCGCTACCCATCTGGCGCTCTATCGCCGTTATCCCGGCCTTGGCGGAGTGGTGCATACCCACTCGACGCACGCTACCGCCTGGGCGCAGGCGGGGCTGGCGATCCCGGCGCTCGGCACCACTCATGCGGACTATTTCTTCGGCGATATCCCTTGCACCCGGGCGCTTAGCGCGCAGGAGGTGGATGAGGCCTACGAGCTGAACACCGGAAAGGTGATTATCGAAACGCTGGGCGAGGCAAACCCGTTGCATACGCCGGGGATCGTCGTCTATCAGCACGGGCCGTTCTCCTGGGGGAAAGACGCCCACGAGGCGGTGCACAACGCGGTAGTGATGGAAGAGGTGGCGCGCATGGCGTGGATTGCCCGCGGCATTAATCCGCAGCTGCAGCCGATTGATAGCTGGCTGATGGAAAAACATTTTCTGCGTAAGCACGGGCCGAACGCCTACTACGGGCAGAAGTAAACGACGCGCTCCGGGGCTTTCACCGTCACGGTGAAACAACTGGTCTGGCCCCGGAGCCGTTTTTTAGCCCTGACGATAAGCTGAGGGCATAGCGCGCATGCCGATGAGCGTGACCACGCAAATTATCGCGCCAGCGTAAAACGTCGAAGCGGCGCCGAAGGTTTCCCACAGCACTCCGGCGCAGGTACTGGCCAGCAACAGCGCCAGGCCGCTCATCAGGTTGAACATACCGAACGCCGTGCCGCGTAGCTCCGGCGGCGCCGTATGGGCGACCATCGCCGCCAACAGCCCTTGGGTCATCCCCATGTGAATTCCCCATAGCGCGACTCCGACCAGCAGCGTGCTCCAGTGGCCGCTGAGGGCCAGCACGATATCGGCGAGGATCAGCACCAGCAGTCCCCACTGCAGCAGTTTGCTGTGGCTCATGCTGTCAGAGAGCTTGCCGAACGGGTAGGCCGTAACGCTGTAGACGAGGTTCATCGCCACCATCACCAGCGGAATAGTAAACAGCGGGATCTCCATCTGCTGGGCGCGCAGCACCAGAAAGGCTTCGCTGAAGCGGGCAAGGGTGAAGATGCTACCGATGGCGACCACCCACCAGTAGGCGGCGGAGAGCTTTTGCAGATTTTCGCGCTTCAGCGGATTACTGCGTTTATGACCGATGGCGGATTTTGGCTCCTGCAGACCAAAACCCAGCAGGAGAATGGAGAGCACGGCGGGAATAACCGCCACCCAGAATATGGCGTGAAAATCGTTGGCCCAGATAAACATCAGCAGCACAGCCAGCAGCGGGCCGAGAAAGGCGCCAATGGTATCCAGCGCCTGACGCAGCCCGTAGGCGGCGCCGCGGATCTCCGGTGGGGTGACGTCGGCGACCAGCGCGTCTCGCGGCGCGCCGCGAATGCCTTTGCCTACGCGGTCTATCATGCGGGCGCTAAACACCACGCCGGCGGTCGGGGCGATGGCAAACAGCGGCTTGCTGAGCGCGCCCAGGCCGTAGCCCAGCAGCGCCAGCCCTTTGCGCTTGCCGACGTAGTCGCTGATCGCGCCGGAGAAGACTTTCAGGATCAGGGCGGTGGCTTCCGCCAGCCCCTCGATAAGACCGATAATGATCACGCTGGCGCCGAGGGTGGTGGCCATAAACAGCGGTAAGAGACTGTGGATCATCTCGGACGACACATCCATCAGCAGGCTGACGCCGCCGAGCACCCAAACGCCTTTGGGGATGCGGCCTAAGGTGGCGAAACGCGGAACCATCCATTACTCCTGATTATCAAAAAACAGACTGATGATTAAATCAGGTTGCAATGACGCTGATAAGTCGGTTTATAAAATAATTCTCAATTGCATTTAGGTGAGGGTTTCGCTTCGCCCCTCGCGAGGAGAGGCGAAGAATGGGCCCGGCGTTAGCGGTATATCACCGCGCTGGCGCGAAGCGGGCCGTTGGTTTCTGGTTCATGCATCAGGATGGGCTGGAAGTATTTCGCCCCCTGCGCATCGCTCAGCTGGCTAAGGGCCTGTTCAGCCTCGTGCTCAGTGGCCATATTATGATTGATATAGATAACGCCGAGGCTCTGCACGTCGTCCATGTTGCGGGCCTGTCGTTCGGTGATTTGGATAGCTGCCAGCGCGTTGGCGCTGAAGAAAAGCGCAGCCATCATGGCGATGATTTTCAGTTTCATATACTACGCTCCTGACTGACAGTCCTGACGCTGACTCGGGGGCTCTCCTGTGGTCGTTGGGCTTTGATATAAGTGTAATCGCTGCGCGTTCGTCGCATGGCGACCTTTTCTGATGCAGTTGTTCAAAAAAATGCCGCTTCCTTTGCTGGTTAATTTTAAATCACCCACTTAGCGCAACTTGACGCATAGTGCGAATTATTTGTGCAAATGCGCTTGTGTTCCTGGGGGGCCGCCATTAGAATGACGCGTCAATTTTTCAGCCGCCCTTTAACACGTTCCTTGCCTCCATGGGCCGCGGCTGACCCAGACAGGAGGCTGAATAATCCGTAAGGAGCAATTCGATGCGTCATTACGAAATCGTTTTTATGGTCCATCCTGACCAGAGCGAACAGGTTCCGGGCATGATCGAACGTTACACTGGTGCAATCACTGCAGCAGCAGGTACGATCCACCGTCTGGAAGACTGGGGCCGCCGTCAGCTGGCTTATCCGATCAACAAACTGCACAAAGCTCACTACGTTCTGATGAACGTTGAAGCGCCGCAGGAAGCGATCGATGAGCTGGAAACTAACTTCCGCTTCAACGACGCCGTTATCCGCAGCATGGTAATGCGTACTAAGCACGCTGTTACCGAAGCATCTCCGATGGTTAAAGCGAAAGACGAGCGCCGTGAGCGTCGCGAAGATTTCGCCAACGAAACCGCAGATGATTCTGAAGCTGGGGATTCTGAAGAGTAATCCTGATGACCAACCGTCTGGAGCTGTCCGGCATTATTTGCAGGACTCCACTTCGTAAGGTCAGCCCGTCAGGAATTCCTCACTGCCAGTTCGTGCTTGAGCATCGTTCAGTGCAGGAGGAAGCCGGTTTTCACCGGCAGGCATGGTGTCAGATGCCCGTTATTATTAGCGGTCACGAGAACCAGGCCATTACTCACAGTATAACGGTCGGTAGCGCAGTAACCGTTCGAGGGTTCATCTCTTGCCATAAGGCAAAGAACGGCTTGAGCAAAATGGTTCTGCATGCCGAGCAGATTGAATTGATAGATTCTGGAGACTAGCCATATGGCACGTTATTTCCGTCGTCGCAAGTTCTGCCGTTTCACCGCGGAAGGCGTTCAAGAGATCGACTATAAAGATATCGCTACGCTGAAAAACTACATCACCGAAAGCGGTAAGATTGTCCCGAGCCGTATCACCGGTACCCGTGCAAAATATCAGCGTCAGCTGGCACGCGCTATCAAACGCGCTCGCTACCTGTCCCTGCTGCCGTACACTGATCGTCATCAGTAATCGGTCACGGTCCATTAATACGACTTTGAGAGGATAAGGTAATGCAAGTTATTCTGCTTGATAAAGTAGCAAACCTGGGTAGCCTGGGTGATCAGGTTAACGTTAAAGCGGGCTATGCTCGTAACTTCCTGGTCCCGCAGGGTAAAGCTGTTCCTGCTACCAAGAAAAACGTTGAATTCTTCGAAGCGCGTCGCGCTGAACTGGAAGCCAAACTGGCTGACGTTCTGGCAGCTGCTGAAGCTCGTGCTGCGCAGATCAACGCCCTGGAATCCGTAACCATCGCGTCTAAAGCTGGCGACGAAGGTAAACTGTTCGGTTCCATCGGTACTCGCGACATCGCCGACGCTGTCACTGCAGCAGGCGTTAAAGTTGCTAAGAGCGAAGTTCGCCTGCCGAACGGCGTTCTGCGTAACGTTGGCGAGCACGAAGTGGACTTCCAGGTTCACAGCGAAGTATTCGCTAAAGTTATCATCAACGTGGTTGCTGAGTAATCGGCATCTGACGTTCTGGTAACAACAAACCGCCGGCCTTGTGCCGGCGTTTTGCTTTCCAGAGCCCTTCATTTTGCGGCGGCGTAACGCTCGCTGTCGTCTTCTCTGCTAGCGCGCACGCACAAAACTGCCATTCGACTGGCGGGTAAACAGCACCTGCTGACCATTGCCGGTATCAATAGTGAGCCCGGTGACCACGCCGTTGGCGTTCTGCCGAATCTGCACCGTCTGTCCGCTCTGCAACGTACTTAATGGTTTACCAGCGCCTTCAACCTGCGCCATGGCGTAGACGTCGGTGGCCGGCAGCCCATGATCGCGGAACAGCTGGGCCAGGGTTTTGCCTGACTCGATGCGATAGGTTCGCCACTGTTGCTCAATGCCCGGCGCGGACTGCTGCGATGAGGATTGATAGGGCTGGGAGGCGGCGGGCTGCTGCGTTTGCGCCTGGTCCGGTTGCTCATCCTGAATCGGCTCCGGGGCGACCGGTGCCATCTGGTCGGCATCGCTCACGGTAGGCGTATTGGTGATCGGCGGCAGGGGAACAGCCTGATTGCCGCCAGCTTGCGGCTGGGACTGCGACTGCAGATTCAGGTTTGCTTCACGGCTGGTGGTCGCCGGGTTTTGGCTATCGTCAGAGGGAAGCAGAATGCCGATGATAACCAACAGGAAGCCAGCAATAATTCCCCGGCGGTGCATCGGGGGCAGTGGGTCCAGGAGGCGAAAATGATCCGGGGCGTGCCAGATTTTCGCCAGGGTAGATGTCAGTTCAAAGCGCCCGGGCATGGCTTTCCTCCTGCTCCGCATATTTTTATCCTGCATATGAGTATAGATGGCTAACGT
Organism: Klebsiella sp. 54; assembly: GCF_018223875.1. NCBI lineage: Bacteria > Pseudomonadati > Pseudomonadota > Gammaproteobacteria > Enterobacterales > Enterobacteriaceae > Klebsiella > Klebsiella sp. 54. The sequence continues at coordinate 94,605 of NZ_JAGRRA010000005.1, read as the reverse complement.
CCTGATGACCGGAACAAAGTGAAGTTAACCTGATGCCGCCTATTGTTTCTTTTTCGCTGAGATTTGTCATCATCCGCCGACAAAGTTTTACCCATTTCGCTATGGCTGTTATGCTTCCGGACGCTTTTCTCTTGATGTTTATCACCCAAAAAAGGAACAAAGATGGCAACCCCAACTTTTGACACTATCGAAGCGCAGGCAAGTTACGGTATCGGCTTGCAGGTTGGACAACAGCTGAGCGAATCCGGCCTGCAGGGGCTGCTGCCGGAAGCGTTGGTGGCGGGTATCGCCGATGCGCTGGAAGGTAACCAGCCGCAGGTGCCGGTAGAAGCCGTCCACCGTGCGCTGCGTGAAATCCACGAGCGCGCCGACGCCGTGCGTCGCGAGCGTTTCCAGGCGATGGCCGCTGACGGCCAGAAGTACCTTGATGAAAACCGCGAGAAAGAGGGTGTGAACAGCACCGAGTCCGGCCTGCAGTTCCGCGTGCTGACCCAGGGCGAAGGCCCGATCCCGGCCCGTACCGACCGCGTACGCGTGCACTACACCGGCAAACTGATCGACGGCACCGTCTTCGACAGCTCCGTCGCCCGCGGCGAACCGGCAGAGTTCCCGGTGACCGGCGTAATCGGCGGCTGGATTGAAGCGCTGACCCTGATGCCGGTAGGTTCCAAATGGGAACTGACCATCCCACACAACCTGGCCTACGGCGAGCGCGGCGCTGGCGCGTCGATCCCTCCGTTCAGCACCCTGATCTTCGAAGTTGAACTGCTGGATATTATCTAAACAGCAGAGGCTTCCTCTTCCCCAGCGGCGGGGGAAGCCACAAAAATAGCGTAAAATCCTTAAGTTAAAAATTAATTGGAATTATGTTTTGCATTCATCGCATATGGGTGTATTTTTGTGAGCTATTTCGCGTTAGATGAGTGATATAACACTCACTTTAAACATAAAATTAACATTATATCTAAATCATAGTATTCATCCCTCCGATTCTTACCTAATATCGACTAGCCCTTGCTGGGGTTAATGACAGACGACAGGCCATCAGAGCCTGAACAACACAGACAGGTACAACAGGAAGAAATCACATGGTAGATCAGGTTAAAGTCGCTGCTATCGAGCAGGAGCCGACTGAACAATCGCTACGGCGAAATCTCACAAACCGACATATTCAGCTGATTGCAATTGGCGGGGCGATCGGCACTGGATTATTTATGGGTTCTGGCAAAACCATCAGCCTTGCCGGGCCATCCATTATTTTTGTTTATATGATTATCGGTTTTATGCTGTTTTTCGTTATGCGAGCCATGGGCGAATTACTGCTGTCGAACCTCGAATATAAATCCTTCAGCGACTTCGCGGCCGATCTGCTGGGCCCCTGGGCGGGCTACTTTACCGGCTGGACCTATTGGTTCTGCTGGGTGGTGACGGGGATGGCGGACGTGGTGGCGATCACCGCCTACGCGCAGTTCTGGTTTCCCGGACTCTCCGACTGGGTCGCGTCGCTGGCGGTGATCCTGCTGCTGCTGGGCCTGAACCTTGCCACCGTCAAAATGTTTGGCGAAATGGAGTTCTGGTTCGCGATGATCAAAATCGTCGCCATCGTGGCGCTGATCGTGGTCGGCCTGGTGATGGTCATGATGCATTTTAAATCGCCGACCGGCGTCGAAGCCTCTTTCGCGCATCTGTGGAATGACGGCGGCTGGTTCCCTAAAGGGCTGAGCGGCTTCTTCGCCGGCTTCCAGATTGCGGTATTCGCCTTCGTGGGGATTGAGCTGGTCGGTACCACTGCGGCTGAGACCAAAGACCCGGAAAAATCCCTGCCGCGGGCGATTAACTCCATCCCGCTGCGTATCATTATGTTCTACGTCTTCGCATTGATTGTGATTATGTCGGTGACGCCGTGGAGCTCCGTGGTGCCGAGCAAGAGCCCGTTCGTTGAGCTGTTCGTGCTGGTCGGTCTGCCGGCGGCGGCGAGCCTGATTAACTTCGTGGTGCTGACTTCCGCAGCCTCCTCAGCCAACAGCGGCGTCTTCTCCACCAGCCGTATGCTGTTCGGTCTGGCGCAGGATGGTCAGGCGCCGAAGATGTTCGCCAAGCTGTCGAAGCGTGCGGTGCCGGCGAAGGGCTTAACCTTCTCCTGCATGTGCCTGCTGGGCGGTGTGGTGATGCTGATGGTCAACCCGAGCGTGATCGCCGCGTTCACCATGATCACCACGGTGTCGGCGATCCTGTTCATGTTCGTCTGGACGATTATCCTTTGCTCTTACCTGGTCTATCGTAAAAAGCGTCCGCAGCTGCACGAGAAGTCCAAGTATAAGATGCCGCTGGGCAAATTAATGTGCTGGGTGTGCATGGCCTTCTTCGTCTTCGTACTGGTGCTGTTGACCCTCGAAGATGATACCCGTGAAGCGCTGATGGTCACCCCGCTGTGGTTTGTTCTGCTGGGTGCGGGCTGGCTGTTTGCCGGCAAAAAACGTCTGGCGAAATAAACGAAAATTTTAACGTTGCTTGCAACGGATCGTCATAAAAAAGGCCACTCAAAGTGGCCAAATAAGACGGACAATGTCGAGGGCGCCTGCGGGCGCCTTTTTCTTTACTGACCGGCGAGCGCACGCGGGAACAGCACGTTATTTTCCAGACTGATGTGCTCCATCAGATCGTCGATCATCTCGTTGATACCGTTATACATTGCCTTCCAGGTGGTGCAGGCTTCCGGCGGCGGCGTCACGTTATGGGTGATATGTTTGATTACCTCGAGCAGTTCGCCCGCTTCATCATGCTCGCTTTCCATTACGCCGATCGGGCCCCCGGCCTGGGCGCCCATCCCCTGTTTGATCATCGGAAACAGGATCTGCTCCTCTTTCATCATGTGGCTGGAGAGCTCCTGCTGCAGCATGGTCAGGTACTTCGTCAGCCCTTTCGGCACATTCGGTTTATCGGCGTGGACCCGTTCAACCTTGGTGGCTTGCAGGATCAGCTCCGGCAGCTGTTCGCGGTGCCGGTCATGATAGCGAACGATGATATGGTCGATGATCTCCGCCAGAGGCGCCGCGCGCCAGTCGCGGGTGATAGGCTCCCCGGCCAGTTTCTCCAGCTCGGCCTCAATCACCGCGACATCCAGCGCTTTGCGCGATGCGGCGCGCGCCAGCGTCTGTTTGCCGCCGCAGCAGTAATCCATATCGTATTGACGGAACAGGGCGGAGGCGCGCGGGATGGTCAGCGCCAGCTCGCCTAAAGGTTGGTCACGGAAAGCCATAGCAGTTACCTCGTCATCAGGAATATAAGATGTATTTTAAATACATCTTTTTGGCGAGGGAATACCCCTTAATAGGGCCCGGCTACTTTTTTTCGTTCGTCAGCGGTTGCAACGTTGTTTTTTCCGGCCTGGCGCGGACGGCGGAGACCACGCCGAGCACCAGCAGCAGGATACCGCTCAGGGTCAGCAGCGGCGGTAAACTTTGCCGCAACAGAAAGGTATACAGAAGCCCGGCCAGGGTTTCGAAAACGATAAGCGGCCCGAGGATCACCGTCGGTAATCGTTGACTGGCAATATTCCAGCACAGCGCGCCGACCCATGAGCAGAGCACCGCGATGGCCAGCATCAGCGTAATAAACACCGCCGGGCGCGGGCCGAAGGGCAGGGGGAACCCGGCCTGCTGACCGTGCAGCCAGGCGCAGGCGGCGAGATAGCCGGCCAGCGAAACCGGAAGCGTCACCAGCGCCTGAGCGGTAGCCCACATCATCGGCGGTTGATGCGGGTTCTCCCGAAGCCAGCGGGCGTTGCGCAGGGCATACCAGGCCCAGCAGACCACCGACCCCAGCGCCAGCGCAATGCCGGAGCCGTAGCGCCACGGGCTAAAATCAGGCAGCCCCTGGCGCAGTTCCGCGACGTTAACGCAGATCAGGCCGACGGCGATGCAGACCAGCGCCGGAAACAGGCGCCGCCATGGCAGCTTTCCGTCGCGCTGGCTGTAGAGCAGATTGGCGAAGACCGGCAATACCACCGGCAGCGTGCCGATAATCATGGTGGAGACCGGCGCCCCGGTACGCTGAATGGCGCTGGCCAGGCAGACGTAATAGATAAGATTTCCCATCATCGTCAGACCCAGCGCGGTCCACCAGTCGTTCCGGCTCAGCTGGCGCAAACGCGCGCGCCCGAGCCATGCCAGCGGCAGGGCGATCAGACCCAGCGCCAGATAGCGTCCCATCGACTGCAGCATCGCCGGATACTCTGGCACCAGCAAAGGCCCGACGAAAATTAAACCCCACATCAGCCCCGCCAGCAGGGCGTACAACACACCACTAATCATCATTGCATCCATTGTCATCACGGTTGTCTGCAGTGTAGAAGGAGGCCGGGCGGGAATATTGTATGAGATTGCGCATCAGCGCCTGGCGACCTGCTTCTGATAGCGTACCGGCGTAATGCCGTAACGCTGGGTGAAGGTGCGGGTCAGGTGAGACTGGTCGGTGAGGCCGACGGCTATCGCCACTTCGGCGGCGGGCATGCCGTGGGTGAGAAATGCTTTGGCGCGCCACAGGCGGATGGCCATCAGCATCTGATGGGGCGTTACGTGATAGTGGGCTTTAAACTGGCGCTGAAAGTGGTACGGGCTCAGCGCCGCCACCTGCGCCAGCTCGTCGAGGGTGATGGGGCGCATATAGTTATCATGCAGGTAGTCGCGCACGCGGTCGAAGCGATGCCCGGCCTCACCCTGCGCCGAGGCATGGTGGGCCAGAGGGCGGAAGGCGTCGATGAGGTCGAGCAGCATTCCCTGCTGGGCCAGCGCATCTTCGCTGTGCCACAGACCGTAAATCAGCTGGCCAATCCGCCGGGACCGCAGGGGATCCTCGCGAACCACCTCGCTGAACCACCAGTCGCGCACCCCGGTGATGGCTTCCAGACGGTCGGGCTCCAGATAAATCATCCGGTAGCGCCAGCCGTCGGCGGTTTCCGCTTCGCCGGTGTGCAGCTCGTCGGGATTCATGGTGACAATGGCATTGGCGGCGGCGATGTGCTGACTGCCGCGGTAGCGAAAGCGCTCGGCGCCCTGCTCAATCACGCCAATGCCGAAAGCTTCGTGGGTATGGGGTTCAAAGGCGTAGCGGGAGATATGGGCGTGGTAAAGCTCTACCCCGGGCAGCTGTTCGAGATGGCGAAAGCGCGCGCGATCTTTTTCATCACTAAATTGGGGTGGTACGCCCTGCATGCCTGCCTCCCGACGATTAATCTCTTCAATATGAGAGAGGAACCGCCGGGACGCAACCGCAAAAGCTGAGAGGGGCGGTTACAGAATGCCTTTCACGCTTTCGGCAAGGGAGGTGGTCGGACGGCCGATCAACGTACTCAGGGTGCGGCTGTCGTCAAACAGCCCGCCTTTCGAGGCGCCGACGTCGGAGTCTGCCAGCATATCGGCCAGACCCGCCGGCAGGCCGACGCTTTTCAGCGCGGCGGCGAAGTCGGCTTCGCTGAGATTTTGGTAGACCACGTTTTTACCGCTTTGCTTGCTCAGCTCAGCAGCCAGGTCGCTCAGCGTCCAGGCGTTATCACCCGCCAGTTCATAAACTTTCCCTGCATGGCCTTCACCGGCGATAACGCGGGCGGCCGCGGCGGCATAATCTGCGCGGGTAGCGGAGGCAATTTTACCTTCGCCGGCGGCGCCGATAAACACGCCGTGCTCCAGCGCCGGCGGCGCGCTGGCCAGATAGTTTTCATTATACCAGCCGTTACGCAGCAGGGCGTAAGCGATACCCGAGTCGGCCAGCATCTGCTCAGTTGCAATATGCTCTGCGGCCAGGCCCAGCGGCGAAGTGTCGGCGTGCAGCAGGCTGGTGTAGGCGATGAACTTCACCCCAGCGGCTTTGGCGGCGTTGATGACGTTGCGGTGCTGTACGGCGCGCTGGCCGACTTCGCTGGAGGAGATTAACAGCAGTTTATCCACGCCCTGCAGCGCGGCGGTCAGCGCCGCTTCGTCGCTATAGTCGGCCTGGCGGACGACAACGCCCTGCTGGCTGAGAGTCTGGGCTTTGGCCGGGTTGCGGACAATCGCCACAATCTGGCCGGCAGGGACGGTTTTAAGCAGATCTTGCAGAACGTAGTGGCCAAGCTGGCCGGTGGCACCGGTAAGAGCGATCATTAGTCTTCTCCTTCGTGTTTAGTGGCAGTTGTGGTAAGCTAACACCTTAACTAACTTTTAGTAAGTACGTACAAAAAGGTAAGTGTGAAAATGGCCGAACCGACGCTGAGCGAGAAACTGCGCAATGGCAATTTGTTTGCGGAACAGTGCCCGTCGCGCGATGTGCTTAAACATGTCACCAGCCGCTGGGGCGTGTTGATTCTGGTGGCGCTGCGCGAAGGAACCCATCGCTTCAGCGATCTGCGGCGCAAAATGGGCGGGGTCAGCGAAAAGATGCTGGCGCAGTCGCTGCAGGCCCTGGAGCAGGATGGTTTTATCGACCGCGTCTCTTATCCGGTGGTGCCGCCGCACGTTGAATATAGCCTGACGCCGCTCGGCCTGCAGGTGAGCGAGAAGGTGGCGGCCCTGGCGGACTGGATCGAGGTTAATCTGCCGGCGGTGCTGGCTAGCCACGAGGAGTGAAAATGTATCACTCCCTGTAGCCCCGGTAAGCGCAGCGCCACCGGGGAGATGTTCCCGGATAGCGGCTGGCGCCTTATCCGGGCTACCCATCAGCTCCGGTTTGTAGCCCCGGTAAGCGCAGCGCCACCGGGGAGATATTTCCGGATAGCGGCTGGCGCCTTATCCGGGCTACTCGTCAGCTCCGGTTTGTAACCCCGGTAAGCGCAGCGCCACCGGGGAACAGGGATTACTGACTCAAATCCAGCTGATAAATGGCGAAGCCGATATCATCGGTGGCCACCTGACGCATCGGATACTGGGCTTTCTCTTTGATAAACGCCGCGGCTTTGTCGCCAGGCGAGGTCTCAAAACGGATATCCAGCGGCGTCTTACTGTGGATCGGCGCCAGACGCCAGTTGTTATCCGCCGCCGGATGGATCGCGCCATCCTTCTTCGATTGCGCGCCAATCCACGCCGCCAGCACTGAACGGTTTTCATCCGGTGAGGCGAAGGCGATATGGCTTTCGCCGGTGCCAGCGAATTTACCGCCGTACGCGCGATAGTTATTGGTGGCGACCAGGAAAGTGGCCTGCGGATCGACCGGTTTGCCGTTGAAGGTCAGGTGCTTAATACGCTCTGCCTGCGGATGGATCATCTGACATTCGCCGTCGTAGCGGGCCGGCTGAGTGACGTCGATCTGGTAGTTCACCCCGTCAATCACGTCGAAGTTATAGGTGCGGAAGCCGTCCCAGTTGATCAGCGACTGCGGCTTGCTGCTGGCGGGATCGATCTGGTTAAACTGCCCGGCGGAGCACTCCAGCCACTCCTTGACCTCCTTCCCGCTGACCTTCATCACCACCAGGGTGTTCGGGTAGAGATAGAGGTCGGCGGCGTTGCGGAAGGTAAGCTGGCCTTTTTCCACTTCCACGAAGCTCGCCGGATCGTTTTTACGCCCGCCGACTTTAAACGGCGCGGCAGCGGAGAGTACCGGTAGTTTCGCCAGATCCGGGTCGCCCTGAATGTAGTGTTCAACGTAGGCTTTCTGCGCCATGTTGACCACCTGCACCGTCGGGTCGTCCTGCACCAGCGCCAGATAGCTGTACATGTTGTCGGCGGACTTGCCGATCGGCTTACTGACGAACTCGCGAGTAGCGTCGTGATCGGCTTTCAGCACCGCCACCAGCTTACCGTCTTCGTCCGCCAGCGATTTCTTCGCCACCGCGTCGTAGATTGGCCGTGCTTCCGCTTTACTCTGAGTCACCTGCCATTTGCCGCTGTCGTTGTTCAGCACCAGATCGACCACCCCGAGATGATCGCCCCACATTCCCGGCATCACCGCCGGTACGCCGTTCAGCGTCCCTCTGGCGATATCCGCGCCTTTAATGTTGGCGAAGTCTTTGCCTGGGAATACCGCGTGGGCGTGGCCGAACATGATGGCGTCAACGCCGGGCACCTGGCTTAAGTAGTAGACTGAGTTCTCGGCCATCGCCTGATACGGGTCGGCGGAGAGGCCGGAGTGAGCGACCACTACCACCACATCAGCCCCTTTCGCCCGCATCTCCGGGATATATTTGCGCGCGGTTTCGGTAATGTCGTTGACCGTCACTTTGCCGCTAAGATTGGCTTTATCCCAGGTCATGATCTGCGGCGGCACAAAGCCGATATAGCCGATGCGCAGGGTGTGGGATTGACCTTCGCTGTCCTGAACCGGGGTATCCTTGATCAGGTACGGGGTGAACAGCGGTTTGCCGGTTTTGGCATCGATGATATTGGCGTTCACGTAGGGGAATTTCGCCCCGGCTAGCGCCTTGTGCAGGAAGTCGAGGCCATAGTTGAATTCATGGTTGCCCAGGTTGCCGACGGCATAATTCAGGGTATTCATCGCCTTATACACCGGATGAACATCGCCCTCTTTCAGTCCCTTGGCGGCCATGTAGTCGCCCAGCGGGCTCCCCTGGATGACATCCCCGTTATCCACCAGTACGCTGTTTTTCGCTTCTGCCCGCGCCTGTTCAATCAGGGTGGCGGTACGCACCAGGCCGAATTTTTCCGTGGCGGCATCTTTGTAATAGTCAAAGTCCATCATATTGCTGTGCAGATCGGTGGTTTCCATGATCCGCAGGTCGACCGTTGCGGCGTTGACGCTGGCGGCGATCAGCGTGGCCAGGAGCGTTGCGCTAAACTTAATCATCAGAGGCGTCCTTTTTTATGAGCGATAGCACAGAAGAAAATGTATTTATATTCTGTTGCTTACAGAAATGTGAATCTTGCCAGAAAAGCGGGCAGAGAAACCGCCATCGTTATCACAGATAGCGGAACTTGCGGTGATGCGATATAAATAAAACAACAAGTTAACGCCACTGTAACCAGACGAGGTGGAGAATGTTAGAACAAGTATGTCAGCTTGCACGGAACGCGGGCGATGCCATCATGGAAGTTTACGATGGAAACCAGCCGATCAACGTCGCCAGCAAGAAAGATGATTCTCCGGTCACGGCGGCGGATCTCGCGGCGCATAAAGTCATTGTCAGCGGCCTGCAGGCGCTGGATGCCACCATTCCCATTCTGTCGGAAGAGGACCCGCCGGCCTGGGAAGTGCGCCAGCACTGGCAGCGCTACTGGCTGGTCGACCCGCTGGACGGCACCAAAGAATTTATTAAGCGTAACGGCGAGTTCACCGTTAATATCGCGCTGATTGAAAACGGCAAGCCGACGCTGGGCGTGGTCTATGCGCCGGTGATGAAGGTGATGTACTGCGCGGAAAAAGGCAAAGCCTGGAAAGAAGAGTGCGGCGTGCGCAAGCAGATCCAGGTCCGCGATGCCCGTCCACCGCTGGTGGTGATCAGCCGCTCCCATGGCAACGATCCGGAGCTGCAGGAGTACCTTGAGCAGCTGGGCGAGCACCAGACCACTTCCATCGGCTCCTCGCTGAAGTTCTGCCTGGTGGCGGAAGGCCAGGCCCAGCTCTATCCGCGCTTCGGGCCGACCAGCACCTGGGACACTGCCGCCGGCCATGCCGTCGCGGTCGCCGCCGGGGCGCATGTTCACGACTGGCAGGGCAAAACCCTCGACTACACGCCGCGTGAATCCTTCCTCAATCCCGGCTTCCGGGTCTCTATTTATTAAGCAATTTATGCAGCAGGTCGATCACCTGCTGCACCTCTTGCTGAGTGAGCGCGCCGTCTTTGGCCCACTGGATGCGCCCGCTCTTATCCAGCACCACAATCGCCGAGCTCTTCTCGTCCAGCTGCCAGGCTTTTCGCACCAATCCATTGCTGTCGACGATAAATTGCGACCATGGGAAGAGCTTTTTATTGCTTTCGATACTGTTGCGCACAAACATACCGGTGCCCGGGATGGCATCGTCGGTATTGACGATGGTGGTGGTCTGATAGCGATCGTGCGGGAAGCCCGCCGCTTTAATCGCCTCGATCAGATTGGCATTTTTCTCTTTTGCTGACGAGCGTCCGGCGATGTGCTGGACGACGCGCACTTTTCCCGCCAGCTGCGAGCTATTCCAGTTTTTATAGCTAAACTTATCATTATCCAGAATTAATTCGCCCCGATCCGCGACGCCGACCGGCGCCACGCGCTGGCCATCGACAAAGTTATGCGCTGAGGCCAGCAGCGGCACGAGGAGTAACGAGGCGGCCAGTATGCTACGTAGGGTCATACGGTTTCCTTAATCATTTTTTGTGCAGGTGATCCGACCACTTGGTCTCGTTTAATCATAAGTGCGATTGGTGGTGATTACCCGCAATGAGGATGCCAGTTTGCGTGTTGACGCACAAATTAGTCGAAAAACGGCGACTTATACTTACTTCATCGTATGTCTGAAACGAAAATTCTGAATTAATGTCATCAAAGGGTAAATAAACTTATACATACTGGGTCCCTCTGAGATTCTGGACTATAGTTTTAGGGCATTAAAATTTGCGCTCCCGATACGTGGGCTAACTGTGGCACCACAGGAGCGTAACCCTGGCAGGAGAGAAGAATGAAAATTTTCCAACGCTACAATCCGCTGCAAGTGGCGAAGTACGTGAAGATCCTGTTTCGTGGACGGTTGTACATCAAGGACGTTGGCGCATTTGAATTTGATAAGGGCAAAATCCTTATCCCGAAGGTCAAGGACAAGCTGCATCTGTCAGTGATGTCCGAAGTCAATCGTCAGGTGTTGCGTCTGCAAACTGAGATGGCATAACCTGAAACGTAGCAGTACGTAGTAGGTAAAAGACGGCTCCCGATGGGAGCCGTTGATGTTTTTAGCCCTTCATTTCCGCATAGCGTTTGCGATATTCGCCCGGTGGAATACCGTTATGTTTACGAAACAAGCGGGTGAAATAGACCGGATCGCTGTAGCCTACCGATAAAGCAATTTTGTTAAGCGGGAGCGAGGTGCTCTGAATAAGCCACCTGGCGCGGTTGATGCGTTGCGTTTCCCGCCATGCATAAACCGTTTGCCCCAGTTCATTTTTGAAAAGGTGCGCCAGACGTGAAGGGGAGATAAATACCATCGCCGCCAGGGTCTCGATTTTTACCTCCTGCGCAATATGGGCGTTGAGGTAGTCGCAGACGGCGTTAATCCGTGGGTCGTGGGCGTGACGGTTGCTGATGGGCTGTCGCTGAAAACAGTGAAGGATCAATCTTTCCAGGGCGTTCATCGCCAGCGCTTCCGACAGCGGCGCGGATGCCGAGTGATGGCGTATCACTTCGTAGAACAGATCGCGCAGCTGCTGGAGCTGTTCGGGATCGTTAATGGTTGTTTTGCCGATACCGTGAGTAGTTTGGTCCCACTTTAGCCAGTCTATCCAGTAGGGGCGGGGGATAAAGTAGATCCACAGATGGTCCCAATACTCGCTGTGCTCGTCCCTGCCGTAGTGATGGGGCACCCCGGGAGGAAACAGCAGCAGATCGTTTTCCCGGCACAGAAGGAAGCCATCGCCCGCCTTCGCCCGCGCCTGGCCGCGCAGGGTCAGATTAATGATGTAACCTTTCATCCCCTGCGGGCGGTTAATGTAGTAGTCCAGCGTGGAGCCGCGGGTAATCGGCGTGAAGCCTGCGACGACCCAGGCATTGAAGGTAAAGGTCTTCATCAATGGAGAGAAATTGAGTAGCTCATTGATATCCAGTTCCATTCTCTCTCCCACCTGAGCGCCGCCGCGTCGTTAGCTTTCGATGATAGTAAATTCCCAGGCCCTGAGGCGCAACGGCTGGCCGACGTATACTGTCTCCCCGTTCAGCAGCGCGCTACCCGCGTTCTCGCTGACAAATTCCAGCGTCTCGCCGGAGTAATTGAACAGGAAGTGGATGGTTTTCCCGGCGCGATTACGCATTTTTTTGACCACTAATGGGAAGCGATAGGCGGAAGTGCGCGAGCGCAATGCGATCTCGGCGGTTAGTACATCAAACAGCTGGCTAATCAATCCCTTCTGCGGCAGGAAGCCAACATACATCGCTCGTCCCCGGCCATAATCCGCTTCGGTGGCGGCGGCGTATTCGCCCCATGCCGGATGCTGATAGCGCAGCAAGGTGCGGGTCCCATCATCGGGTGTCAGCAATTCCATCCACAGCTCAGCCTGATTGTCATTGCGGCAATCAATCTCTGCACAGCAAGAGCTTACCGTCGTCCCTTCCGGCAGGGTGAACTGGCTGTAGCTGACGCCGCAGCTCTGCCGCAGGATCCCAGGCTGCGCGCTGCGGCGTACCTTGACGTTTTCATCGCTAAAGCCCGATTTAAAGCCGATAAGCGCTCTGCCGCCCTCGGCGATATAGTGATTGATCCGTGCCAGCAGGCCATCATCGGCAGCGTACAGGCCGGGAACGATCAGCACTCGGTAGCGCGAGGTTTCCTCGTTTACATCGTGGATGATGTCGAGGCTGATATTGTGGTCATACAGCGCATCGTGGAAGCGGCGAAAGATATTGTTATAAATGTTGCCCTCGGCATCGCCAGGACGGAAGTGATTGAGGGCGTCCATTGCCTCATTGCTTATCAGCAGCGCAACGTCGTTTTCGGCCTTCAGCTCCGCCAGCTGCGGCGACAGGCGGGCAAAGTCAGCCCCGATAGTGGTGGCCTCCTGCCAGGTCGGGTTACGCGAGAAGTCGTGGCTGAGCAGCCCCTTCCAGTAGGTTTCGAAGGCGTTATGAATCGAATGCCAGTGCCAGTAGGAGACCATGGCGGCGCCGGAGGCGATATGGCTGAACGCCTGCAGGCGCAGCTGGCCCGGGTAGGGAGTCCACTGGGCGAAGCCCTGCGCCTGGGTTTCCAGCACGAAGTAGTTCTGGCCCGGCTTAAGCGAGCGGGTGATGGCGCCGCCAAAGGCGATTTCCCGCCCGGTCAGGTGTGCCTGGCTCGGGTGATAGATATCGACGCCGGCGATATCCAGCGCCTGCGCCGCCGCAAAATGGTCGACCCGCGGCTGCACGCCGTAAGAGTAACCGCGCCATTCAAAATCGAAGTTGTGGGTGACGAACTGGTGCGGTTGGGCGTACTCGCGCACAATCTCCGCCTGCCAGGCCAGATACTCGGTGACCTGCTGGCGCTGATAGCGGGAGAAGGCGCAGGCGAGGCTGGCGTTGATGGTGTTTTCCACCGGCGGAAAATCCTGCCAGCGGTCAATGCGGTTGCTCCAGTAATCCAGACCGAAATCGTGATTCAGTTGTCGGAGGTCTGGATATTTCTCCTGCAGGCTGCGCACGAAGCCCTCCTGCATATAGCGGCCAATATTGTCGTAATGCTTGGTTTCGTTATCCAGTTGCCAGCCGATAATCGCCGGATGGTGTTGCACATGGGCCATCAGCGTGCGGATAATTTTTTCGGCATAGCGGCGAAAGGTCGGGTTGACGATATCCATGATCTGCCGCGGACCATATTTTTGCTGCCCCGCGACGGTGGTGACCAGAATATCGGGATGTTTCGCCGCCAGCCAGGCCGGGACCGCGTAGGTGGGCGTCCCGACGATGACCGCAATGCCGGCCTCATGCATCGCCTCGAGCACCCGGTCGATATGGTAGAAATTGTACTGGCCCTCTTCGGGCTCCAGTGTACTCCATGTGGACTCGGCGATACGCACCACGTTAATGCCGGTTTCGCGCATTAAGGCGATATCGCTGGCCAGCCGATCTTCCGGCATATATTCATCGTAATACGCCACGCCATAAAATAACTGAGACATGCAGACTACCTCCTGACATTAATTCGCGGGCACAGGTTGTGAAGAGAACACGCGTGCTTTATCCAGCGTGATAAACGAAATGAGCGTGAAGCACAGGGCGATACTACCGAGCACGATATAGCTGCTGGTAAAGCCCATGCTCTGGTACATATGGCCGATGCCGGTGGAGAGAAAAATAGAGCTAAAGCTTTTTGAAAACTGGAAGCCAATTAAGTAAACCGTCGCGGAAAGCAGGGGGTTAAAGTTAGCGGTAATATATTTAAGCGCCGCGACGAGTAACACCGAGCTTTCAAATCCATGGAGTAGTTTAATCAGGCTGATGGATACCGGGCCAATAGCCCACGCGGAACCGATAATGCGCAAGCTCATAATCAGCCCGCAGTATAACAGCGCATTTTTCGGGCCGATTTTATTCACAAACCATGGCGCAAAGAACATCACGATGGCATCAAGGAAAATCTGACCCGTGGTTAAATAACCGAAGACTTCTGCACCCCGGGCTTTACTCTCAAAGAAATGGCTGTAGTAGATAGCGAACTGCTGGTCATAGGTTTCATAGACCGCCCCGACGCCAATGACATAGAGGGCGAAGAACCAGAATTTTTTAATTTTTAACAACGAGACGGCATCGCGGAGGGTAACCGGCGACGTTTTGCCGGACAGCAGCCCCTGCTTTTGATGGGTGCTGATCTGCATTTTCCAGACAATCACCAGCAGGCAGACGCCTGCTGCGCTGGCCAGCCAGAAAATCATGTTCTGATCGATGCCGTAGAGCTTTCCTGCCGCAAAGGTGCCGATCGCGGCGCCGATGCCGCCGAACATCCGCGCCCGACCAAATTCGAAGCCGGAGGCGCGGCTGACCTTATCGATGTAGGCTTCGCAAATCCCGCAGCCTGCGCCGTAGGCCATGCCAATATAGAGGCCGCCAGCCAGCGCGCCGAGGAACACATTTATTTTTAACAGAGGCGCGAAGACATAGATCCAGTATGGAGCGAATAAGGTGATAATGATCGCCAGCATCCACATCAGATTCTTACGATACACCAGCTTATCCGATATAAAACCGAATAATGGCTGAACGCAGACGGCCACAATGGCAGTGAAAGAATAAACCAGACCGACGTCCGTGTAGTTAATACCGATGGTTTCCGTTAACCACAGTGATAAATAGGGGTAGCAGCATCCCCAGCCTATAAAGAAAAACAGGAAAAACAGACAGCTGATAAAGTAATTTTTATTCGACGTTATCATGGTAACCCTCGCTTCCTTTATTCAGGAATATGATCGTATAGACGCGAGCAACGTTACCTTTTTGCGCACGGGGGAGTCATAAACGTTTCGCTATCGAGCAGTAATAATCTGCTATCGGCAGAGGGGCGTGAGCCGCTTCACATTCGGGCAATAAAAAGGGCGGATGATCATCCGCCCTTAAGAGAGAGAAAGGATTACGCTCAGGCGTTCTGGCTTTCCGCCGCTTCCGCCTGCTTGGGCACCAGCACCGTGGGCTTGTTATCGATGCGGGTCACCAGCAACTGGTCGATACGGTAGTTATCGATATCCACGACCTCGAACTTATAGCCGGAGAACTTCACCGCGTCGGTGCGTTTGGGGATTTTACGCAGCATAAACATCATAAAGCCGCCGATGGTCTCGTAGTTCCCGGACTGCGGAAACTCGTCGATATCCAGCACGCGCATCACGTCATCAATCGGCGTACCGCCATCGATTAACCACGAGTTTTCATCGCGGGCGACGATCTGCTCTTCCAGCCCCTGGCCGACGAGGTCGCCCATCAGAGTTGTCATCACGTCGTTAAGGGTGATGATCCCGACCACCAGCGCATATTCATTCATGATCACCGCAAAGTCTTCCCCGGCGGTTTTGAAGCTTTCCAGCGCTTCGGACAGGGTCAGGGTATCCGGGACGATCAGCGTGTTGCGGATCTGCACGCCGCCGGTCAGCACCAGGCTCTGGTTCGCCAGCACGCGGTTCAGCAGATCTTTTGAATCGACGTAGCCGATAATGTGGTCGATATCTTCATTACAGACGAGGAACTTCGAGTGCGGGTGTTCGGCCACTTTATTCTTCAGGCTCTGCTCGTCTTCATGCAAATCAAACCAAATGACGCTTTCACGCGGGGTCATGGAGGAAGGAACGGTGCGGGACTCCAGCTCGAACACGTTCTCAATCAGCTCATGCTCCTGCTTGCGCAGCACCCCGGCCAGCGCGCCGGCTTCGACCACGGCATAGATATCGTCGGAGGTGATATCGTCTTTCCGCACCATCGGCAGTTTAAAGATGCGGAAGATCATGTTGGCCATGCCGTTAAACAACCACACCAGCGGGCGGAAGACTAACAGGCAGAAGCGCATCGGGTTGATGATGCGCAGGGCCACAGTTTCGGGCGCAATCATACCGATGCGTTTCGGAGTCAGGTCAGCAAACAGGATGAACAAGCTGGTGACCAGGGTAAAAGAGATGATGAAGCTCAGTTGCTCGGAGAGCTCCGGTGACAAATACCCGCTGAGCAGGCTATGAAACGCCGGTGAGAAAGCCGCGTCGCCCACAATACCGCCAAGAATGGCGACGGCGTTGAGGCCAATCTGCACGACGGTAAAGAAGGTGCCCGGGTTCTCCTGCATCTTCAGCACCCGCTGTGCGTTGACGTTGCCTTCATCGGCCAGCAGTTTCAGTTTGATTTTACGTGAGGCGGCCAGTGAGATTTCCGATATCGAAAAAAACGCACTGACGGCTATCAGACAGAGTATTACTAAAATACTGTTTAACATATCTTTTCTGACCGTTGAGGTCAGATCCTCGGAAGGGAAGTTGATAACTTAAATGTGGAATACATAAAAAACCGGTCCGAAGGCGCTGGACCGGCTGTCACACTGGGTAGTATAGCGTAAGGGAATGTAAAGCCGCCAGAGCGTTCATTAACCGCCTCGCTGTTGAGGCGGAAATCAGAATTACGCCTGAGGCGGCAGGCAGACGCCAATGCCGCCAATGCCGCAATAGCCGTGCGGGTTCTTATACAGATACTGCTGGTGATCGTCCTCGGCATAGTAGAACGGTTTGGCGGTGGCGATCTCGGTGGTGATGTGACGGGTATCGTGCGCGTCTTTCATCGCCGCCTGGAAGCGCGCGAGGCTGGCCTTTGCCGCTGCCGTCTGTTCCGGCGTCAACGGATAGATCGCCGAACGGTACTGGGTGCCGAGGTCGTTACCCTGTCGCATGCCCTGCGCGGGGTCGTGATTTTCCCAGAACACCTGCAATAACTGCTCATAGCTGATGACCTGCGGATCGTAGACCACGCGCACCGCTTCCGCGTGACCGGTCTGGCCGCTGCACACTTCGCGATAGGTCGGATTGGGCGTATAGCCGCCAGTGTAGCCGGCGGCGGTGCTGTAAACCCCCGGCAATTGCCAGAACAGACGTTCAACTCCCCAGAAGCAGCCCATGGCGAACAGTGCCACTTCCATCCCCGCCGGGACGTTGGTCATCGAGTGGCCGTTAACTGCGTGGAGCGTCGCCACTGGCATCGGGGTATTGCGTCCAGGCAGCGCATCCGCCTGGGCGACAAGATGCGTTTTATCAAATAGACTCACGGTGGGCCTCTCAATACAGAAATCGTCGTTAAGGTTGTAACGAAGCGTGTCTTTTAACACAATAAATACGCGTAATACGTCTAGATTAATACATAAGAATTATTTGGGTTATTGCCACTTTTTCAACCCTAAGTTGTTAGGGTTTTGTTAAGCCGTGGAGCGGCGCCAGTGTTTCCTGTAGGGGGAAACAGGGATATTCAGGAGAAAATGTGCTAAAAATCCGCCAGTTATGTGTCACCAGCCTTTTGCTGGTCAGCGGGGTCGCCAGCGCAGCGAATGTGCGTTTGCAGGTTGAGGGATTATCCGGAGAGCTGGAGAAAAACGTTCGCGCCCAGCTTTCCACCATCCAGAGTGATGAGGTCACGCCGGATCGTCGCTTTCGCGCGCGCGTCGATGACGCCATTCGCGAAGGTCTGAAAGCGCTGGGATATTACGAGCCGACGATTGAATTTGATCTGCGTCCGCCGCCGAAAAGGGGCCGTCAGGTGCTGATCGCCAAAGTGACCCCGGGTGAGCCGGTACGCATTGGCGGAACCGAGGTGATTCTGCGCGGCGGCGCCCGCACCGACAGCGACTATCTGGCGCTGTTGAAAACCCGCCCGGCCATCGGGACGGTGCTCAACCACGGCGATTACGACGGTTTCAAGAGCTCATTGACCCGTGTCGCCCTGCGCAAAGGCTACTTTGACAGCGAGTTCAATAAAAGCCAGCTTGGGGTCTCCCTCGACCGTCATCAGGCGTTCTGGGATATCGATTACGACAGCGGAGAACGCTATCGCTTTGGCCGCGTCACCTTCTCCGGATCGCAAATTCGCGATGAATACCTGCAAAACCTCGTGCCGTTTAAAGAGGGCGACTACTACACCTCGCAGGACCTGGCCGAGCTAAACCGCCGCCTGGCGGCGACCGGGTGGTTCAGTTCGGTGGTGGTGGCGCCTGATTTTGCTAAGTCACGAAAAACCAAGGTGCTGCCTCTGCAGGGCGTTGTCTCGCCACGCAAAGAGAACACCGTGGAAACCGGGGTAGGGTACTCCACAGACGTCGGTCCGCGGGTGAAAGCCACGTGGAAAAAACCGTGGATGAACTCCTATGGCCACAGCCTGACCTCCAGCGTCAGCCTCTCCGCCCCGGAGCAGCAGTTTGACTTCACCTATAAAGTCCCGCTGCTCAAGAGCCCGCTCGAGCAGTACTATCTGATGCAGGGCGGCTTTAAGCGTACCGATCTCAATGACACCCAGGCCGACTCCACCACCCTGGGGGTCTCGCGTTTCTGGGAGATGTCGAGCGGCTGGCAGCGGGCGATTAACCTGCGCTGGAGCCTGGACCACTTTACCCAGGCGAACGTCACCAACACCACCATGCTGATTTACCCGGGGGTCTCGGTGAACCGCACTCGCTCCCGCGGCGGCCTGATGCCTACCTGGGGCGATTCGCAGCGCTACTCGGTGGACTACTCCAACACCATGTGGGGCTCGGACATCAACTTTATCGTGATGCAGGCTCAGGACGTCTGGATCCGTACCCTCTATGACCGCCACCGCTTTGTGGTGCGTGGCAACCTGGGCTGGATCGAAGCGGACAACTTTGACAAGGTGCCGCCGGACCTGCGTTTTTTCGCCGGGGGCGATCGCAGTATTCGCGGCTATAAATACAAATCCATCTCGCCGAAGGACGATGACGGCAAGCTGATCGGGGCCTCGAAGCTGGCCACCGGCTCGCTGGAATATCAGTACAACGTCAGTGGCAAGTGGTGGGGCGCCGTGTTTGTCGATAGCGGCGAAGCGGTCAGCGATATTCGCGAGAGTGATTTCAAAACCGGCGCCGGGGTAGGCGTGCGCTGGCAGTCGCCGGTGGGGCCGATCAAGCTGGATATCGCCCGGCCAATCGGCGACAAAGAAGAGCATGGTTTACAGTTTTACATCGGTCTGGGGCCTGAATTATGAGTTTATGGAAGAAGATAAGCCTCGGCGTATTAATCGTGTTGGTTCTCCTGCTGGGCACCGTCGGGTTCCTGGTGGGCACCACCACCGGCTTGCATCTGGTGTTCAAAGCGGCGGATCGCTGGGTGCCGGGGCTGGAAATCGGCAAAGTGACCGGCGGCTGGCGTGATTTAACCCTCGATAATGTCCGCTATGAGCAGCCCGGCGTGGCGGTGACCGCCGGCCAGTTTCATCTCAGCGTCAGGCTGCGCTGTCTGTGGGACAGCAGTCTGTGCGTAAACGACATCTCGCTGCGCGATATTTACGTCGCCGTCGATACGAAGAAGATGCCGCCCTCTGCGCCGGTCGAGGAAGAGGACAGCGGGCCGCTGAATCTCTCCACCCCTTATCCGATCGCCCTCAGCCGCGTCGCGCTGCATAACGTCAACGTCAAAATCGACAATACCGCGGTCTCCGTGCGCGATTTTTCCACCGGCCTGAACTGGCAGGAGAAAAACCTGACCCTGACGCCGACCTCGCTGCAGGGGCTGCTGATCGCTCTGCCGAAGGTGGCGAAAGTGGCGCAGGAGCAGGTGGTCGAACCGAAAATCGACAACCCGCGACCGCAGGAGAAACCGCTCGGCGAGACGATGACCGACCTCTTCTCGCAGCCGGTACTGCCGGCAATGACCGATGTGCACCTGCCGCTGAACCTCAACATTCAGGCGTTCCGCGGCGAGCAGCTGCGCCTCACCGGCGATACCGATATCACCGTGTACAACCTGCTGCTGAAAGTCAGCAGTATCGACGGGCAGATGAAGCTCGACGCCCTCGACATCGACTCCGATCAGGGCAAGGTCAGCGCTTCGGGCAGCGCCCAGCTACAGGATAACTGGCCGGTAGACATCACCCTCGCCGGAACGCTGAACGTCGAACCGATGAAAGGGGAGAAGGTGCAGCTGAAGGTGGGCGGCGAGATACGTAAAACGCTTAAGGTCGGAGTGGACTTAAGCGGGCCGGTCGCGGCCACGCTGCGGGCGGACGCGCAGCTGGCGGAGGCCGGGCTGCCGCTCAATATGGAGCTGAAAAGTAAGCAGCTCGCCTGGCCGTTCAGCGGCGAGAAGCAGTTCCAGGCCGACGACGTCCAGCTGAAGTTCAGCGGCAAAATGACCGACTACGCGCTGGCCTTCTCCACCGCGGTGAAAGGCCAGTCGCTGCCGCCGGCGAAAATCGCCCTCAACGCCAAAGGCAATGAGCGGCAGATCAATCTCGACAAGCTGACGGTCAATGCCCTGGAAGGGAAAACCGAGCTGAAAGCGCTCCTCGACTGGCAGCAGGCGATCAGCTGGCGCGGCGAGCTGACCCTCGACGGCATCAACACCGCCAAAGAGGTGCCGGACTGGCCATCGAAGCTCAATGGCAGGATCAAGACCCAGGGCAGCCTGTACGGCGGCAGCTGGCAGATGTCGGTGCCGGAGCTGAAAATTACCGGCAACGTGAAACAGAACAAGGTGGATGTTTCGGGCTCGCTGCAGGGCAACAGCTATCTGCAGTGGAAAATCCCGGGGCTGCATCTGGCGTTAGGCCCGAACAGCGCCGATATCAAAGGCGAGCTGGGGGTGAAGGATCTGAATCTCGACGCCACCATCGATGCGCCGCACCTGGATAATGCGCTGCCGGGGCTCGGCGGGACGGCGAAGGGGCTGGTGAAAGTGCGCGGC
Source organism: Klebsiella sp. 54 (assembly GCF_018223875.1). Classification (NCBI taxonomy): domain Bacteria; kingdom Pseudomonadati; phylum Pseudomonadota; class Gammaproteobacteria; order Enterobacterales; family Enterobacteriaceae; genus Klebsiella; species Klebsiella sp. 54. The sequence goes on along the minus strand of NZ_JAGRRA010000005.1, from coordinate 73,598 downwards.
ACTGTCGATGCGCCGCAGCTGCTGGCGGACATCACCGCCCGGGCGCTGCGCTGGCAGGAGCTGACCATCGCCCAGGTCAACGTCAAAGGGGATGTGAAATCCACCGATCAGATTGGCGGCAACCTGGACGTACGGGTGGATCGCATCAGCCAGCCGGGGGTGAATATCAGCCTGGTGCAGCTCAATGCCAAAGGCACTGAGAAGCAGCATGAGCTGCGGCTGCGGGTGCAAGGCGATCCGGTTTCCGGCCAGCTGGCGCTGGCGGGCAGCTTCGATCGTCAGGCCGAGCGCTGGAGAGGCGCGCTAAGCGATACCCGCTTCCAGACGCCGGTGGGTCCGGTGGCGCTAACGCGCAGTATCGCGCTGGACTACCGCAACCAGGAGCAGAAAATCAGCATCGGGCCACACTGCTGGACCAACCCGAACGCCGAGCTCTGCGTGCCTGAGACCATTGACGCAGGCGCCAGCGGGAGGGCGCGGGTGAATCTCAACCGCTTCGACCTGGCGATGCTCAAGCCGTTTATGCCGGAGGCGACCCAGGCCAGCGGCGTCTTTACCGGTAATGCCGATGTCAGCTGGGACACCACCAAAGAGGGGCTGCCGCAGGGTAAAGTGACCCTCAGCGGGCGCAACGTCAAAGTGACCCAGGTGGTCAATGACGCCCCGCTGCCGGTGGCATTCGATACGCTGAACCTCAGCGCCGACCTGCATAACAATCGCGCGGAGCTGGGCTGGCTTATCCGCCTGACCAACAATGGCCAGCTGGATGGGCAGGTGCAGGTCACCGACCCGCAGGGGCGGCGTAACCTCGGCGGCAACGTCAATATCAGCAACTTCTCGCTGGCGATGATCAACCCGATTTTCGCCCGCGGTGAAAAGGCGGAGGGAAGGCTCAACGCCCGTCTGCGCCTGGGCGGCAACGTGAAGAGTCCGCAGCTGTTCGGCCAGATGCAGTTAAGCGGGGTGGATATCGACGGCAACTTTATGCCGTTTGATATGCAGCCGAGCCAGCTGGCGATGAACTTCAACGGCACGCGCTCGACCCTGCAGGGGACGGTGAACACCCGTCAGGGGCAAATCGCCCTCAGCGGCAACGCCGACTGGACGCAGATCGATAACTGGCGGGCGCAAATTGCGGCGAAAGGCAGCCGGGTGCGGATCACGGTGCCGCCGATGGTCCGTCTCGATGTATCGCCGGACGTGGTGTTTACCGCCACGCCAAGCCTGTTCAACCTCGATGGCAAGGTGGATGTGCCCTGGGCGCGGATCGTGGTCAACGAGGTGCCGGAGAGCGCGGTTGGCGTGTCTTCTGATGAAGTGATGCTCGACAAAAACCTCAAGCCGATTAATCAGCAGAGCGCCGGGATCCCGATCAACAGCAACCTGACGATCCACGTCGGCAACAACGTTCGTCTGGAAGCCTTCGGTCTGAAAGCGCGTCTGACCGGCGATCTGAAAGTGGCGCAGGACAAGCAGGGGCTGGGACTCAACGGGCAGATCAATATTCCGGACGGCCGCTTCCACGCCTATGGCCAGGATTTGATTGTGCGCAAAGGGGAACTGCTGTTCTCCGGTCCGCCGGATCAGCCATTGCTGAATATCGAAGCAATTCGTAACCCGGATGCCACCGAAGACGACGTGATCGCCGGCGTTCGCGTCACCGGCTCCGCCGATCAGCCGAAAGCGGAGATCTTCTCTGACCCGGTTATGTCCCAGCAGGAAGCGCTGTCTTATCTGCTGCGCGGCCAGGGTTTGAGCAGCGGACAGAGCGATAGCGCCGCGATGACCTCAATGCTTATTGGTATGGGGGTTGCACAAAGTGGTCAGGTTGTGGGTAAAATCGGCGAGACGTTTGGCGTAAGCAATTTGGCGTTGGACACCGAAGGGGTAGGCGACTCTTCCCAGGTGGTGGTCAGCGGCTATGTACTGCCGGGTCTGCAGGTAAAATACGGGGTCGGTATCTTCGATTCCCTGGCGACGCTGACTTTACGTTATCGCCTGATGCCTAAGCTATATGTGGAAGCGGTGTCTGGCATCGACCAGGCGCTCGATTTGCTCTATCAGTTTGAGTTTTAGCAATGCGAATATTTGTTTACGGCAGTTTACGACGCAAACAAGGCAACAGCCACTGGATGACCAACGCCCAGTGGCTGGGCGCTCATAGTGTCGACGATTATCAGCTGTACAGCCTGGGCCACTATCCAGGCGCGGTGCCCGGCGAAGGCACAGTACATGGTGAAGTTTATCGTATTGATGCATCGACGCTGGCCGAACTGGATGCGCTGCGCACCAAGGGGGGCGAGTATGCGCGCCACCTGATTCAGACGCCTTACGGCAGCGCATGGATGTATGTCTATCAACGTTCCGTTGAGGGTTGTACGTTGATAGCGAACGGCAACTGGTTGGATCGCGACCAGTATTAACCATGACAGCGCCACCTTCGGGTGGCGTTGTTTTTTTCTGCGCCCGCCTCTTACCAGAGCGGAAGATAATCCTTCGCCAGCCACGCTGTGGAAGCCAGCGTCGTCAGCGCGAGGAATAATAATCGTCGTGTTGGGGTGCTAAACATTACATGACCTCCTCGAGCGTGGTAGGAGGGGCAGCCCCCCGCAGGTAACGCCGCATCGCCGATCGCAGCTTCAGCCAGTCAGCCACCCGGCGTGACAATAACCAGGCCGTTGGGCCTATCAGCTCCAGCACCGCCAGTACCCCACCAAAACAGAGTAACAATAAGGACAGCATGTCCAGCGAATCCTGAACCTGCCACCAGACGCGCCGGCCTGACTGAAGGGCGCTGACGAGTTCTACTCCGAGAAATAACAGATACATCACCAGCGCGAGGCCGTAAAACAGGTAATAGAGCAGCGACAGCTGTCGGCGTCCAGGATAGAGCGGATGGTTTTTTATATAAGCCGCGCCGTCGCTGGCATTGTATAGCGCATGGATCGCCCGGCTGTCGCGCTCGTATACGGCGAGGATGCGATCGCCGGTGGCAAGAAACGGCGGCTGACAACGGTAAAACACCGGATGCAGCGCGAAATTAGCGCAGCCTGCCTGCCACCAGAAGGCCAGCGGCAGGGAACCGCATTGTATCCCGAGGCCGTGATATTCGCGGGTTGGATTGCCTGCATACCACTTCTTAAAGTGGGCGTCGATGATGATGTCTGCCTGAGCGGCATAGCGTTCCGGCAGGGCTTGCGTAAAAGGCATTGCCGACTGGCGGAGGGCTTGCGTCGTGGCGGGTAGCGACTGGCAAAAGGAGACGTCGCGTCGGCGGGCCAGCGCCATCTTCGCCAGCAGATCGCGCATGGCGGGGTGCCGTTTTAGCGCCGGGTGGAACAGAAGCTCGTAGAGCCCGGTTAACAGCGCGATGAAGGCCAGTATCGCGATAATGCCGCAGCCGAACTTTCCCCATTCTGAGGCGCTCACCATGAGCGGGATAAGGGTGATGATGAGCGTCAGCAGGCTGATAAACAGCAGTGGCCGGGCCCAGCGCTTTACGTATTGACTGGGCTCAAGGAGCGTTTCGCCATCGCTGAGCCAGTGGATCCAGTAACTGCCGTTGTCCAGGCGGCGGGCGCCAAGATGCAGGGGCTGATTGATCTTCAGACGGTCAAAAAGTGCGGGGTCGTTAAAATAGCGTTTATCGGTATAAAAGACATGCTCGCCGGCGATAAGGCGCAGATACCCCTGTTTTTCAGAGGCGGCGGTCGTGAAGCCAGAAAAGTTAAGAGTGAAATAGCGAACGCTTTTCACGGGACACCCTCCATGGTGTTATCGCGGCAATCCGTGCCGCAATCAGGCAGGGGATGACCCTGCCTGAGACAGAATTACTTCTGCTTAGCGCGCTCGAAAGAGGCAACGATTTCGGCTTTCGCCGCTTCCGCGTTGTCCCAACCGTCGACTTTAACCCATTTGCCTTTTTCCAGATCTTTGTAGTGCTCAAAGAAGTGAGTGATCTGGGCTTTCAGCAGTTCCGGCAGGTCGTTCACATCATTGATGTGATCGTATTCTTTGCTCAGCTTGGTGTGCGGTACGGCAACCAGTTTCGCATCTTCACCGGATTCGTCGGTCATCTTCAGAACGCCAACCGGACGGCAGCGGATCACGGAGCCCGGCTGCAGCGGGTACGGAGTCGGGACCAGCACGTCAACCGGGTCGCCGTCCAGGGACAGGGTGTGGTTGATGTAGCCGTAGTTGCACGGATAGAACATCGCTGTGGACATGAAACGGTCAACGAACAGTGCACCGCTCTCTTTGTCGACTTCGTATTTGATAGGATCTGCGTTCGCCGGGATCTCGATCACGACGTAGATGTCTTCCGGCAGATCTTTGCCCGCAGGTACGTTGAGTAAGCTCATGTCTGTTTCCTTTAAAATGTATGGCAAACAAGTGCTCGGTATTATAGCCAACTCACATCGAATGTCTTCGCTTCTTTTTCCCGATCTCGCCGCGGAGTGCTCTGAATTTTGCACGCCATAATGACATGAAAATCCATAAACATAGCCACATCATGAATAAATTTATGTAACCGTTTTCATTGCATGTGATTGATTTATCAAACTGCTTAAAAAAACGTCACAAACCGCCGCTGCCGCGCTCCCCGCGAAGCCTTATCCGCTCTCCGCTGGGCAATGGGGCTGTCATTAACATCTCATTTACTTTTTTGAAGTGTGATGTAACGCATTCAGTTACATCACCGATTGTCTATAGTTTGTCCGCAGGTGAGACTTTAACCAACAATAACCCTACGAGGATACCCTTATGTGGAAGCGCTTACTTCTTGTCACAGCAGTTTCCGCAGCTATGTCGTCTATGGCGATAGCTGCCCCGCTAACCGTAGGTTTTTCGCAGGTCGGTTCTGAATCCGGCTGGCGTGCGGCGGAAACCAGCGTCGCGAAAGAGGAAGCCGCCAAGCGCGGTATTACGCTGAAGATCGCTGATGGTCAGCAAAAACAGGAAAACCAGATCAAAGCGGTGCGCTCCTTTATCGCCCAGGGGGTTGACGCGATCTTCATTGCGCCGGTGGTGGCCACCGGCTGGGAGCCGGTGCTGAAAGAGGCGAAAGAGGCCAAGATACCGGTCTTCCTCCTCGACCGTTCCATTGATGTGAAAGATAAAGATCTCTACATGACCACCGTGACCGCCAACAACGTGCTGGAAGGCCAGCTGATTGGCGACTGGCTGGTGAAAACCGTCGACGGTAAGCCGTGTAACGTCGTTGAACTGCAGGGCACCGTCGGGGCCAGCGTGGCCATCGACCGTAAGAAAGGCTTCGCCGACGCTATCGCCAAAGCGTCGAATATCAAAATTATCCGCTCTCAGTCCGGCGACTTCACCCGCAGCAAAGGGAAAGAGGTCATGGAGAGCTTTATCAAGGCGGAGAATAACGGCAAAAACATCTGCATGGTATTCGCTCATAACGACGATATGGCCATCGGCGCCATCCAGGCCATTAAAGAAGCCGGTCTGAAGCCGGGCAAAGATATTCTGACCGGCTCCATCGACGGCGTGCCGGATATCTATAAAGCGATGATCGCCGGCGAAGCCAACGCCAGCGTCGAGCTGACGCCGAATATGGCCGGCCCGGCGTTTGATGCGCTGGAGAAATACAAAAAAGACGGCACCCTGCCGGAGAAGCTGACCATTACTAAATCGACGCTGTATCTGCCGGATACGGCTAAAGAAGAGTTAGAGAAGAAGAAAAATATGGGCTACTGAGTGGCTAGCCCCTCATCCCGGCCCTCTCCGCAAGCGGAGAGGGTAACAGGCAGCGTTCCAGTAACCCCGGCAAGCAGAGCGCGAACCGGGGCAACCTGACATCATTTGAAGGTGATATCGATTATGAGCGCCGAGGCACACCAGGAGATCCTTCGCACCGAAGGACTCAGTAAATTCTTCCCCGGCGTTAAGGCGCTGGATAACGTCAACTTTAGCCTGCGGCGCGGCGAAATCATGGCCCTGTTGGGCGAAAACGGCGCCGGAAAATCGACGCTGATCAAAGCGCTTACCGGCGTTTACCATGCCGATCGCGGCACCATCTGGCTGGAAGGCCAGGCCATTTCCCCGAAAAATACCGCCCATGCCCAGCAGCTGGGGATCGGCACCGTTTATCAGGAAGTGAACCTGCTGCCGAATATGTCGGTGGCGGACAACCTGTTTATCGGCCGTGAGCCGCGGCGGTTTGGCCTGCTGCGGCGTAAAGAGATGGAGGCCAGGGCGACGGCGCTGATGGCCTCCTATGGCTTTTCCCTCGATGTGCGCGAGCCGCTGAACCGCTTTTCAGTAGCGATGCAGCAGATCGTCGCTATCTGTCGGGCTATCGACCTGTCGGCCAAGGTATTGATCCTCGACGAGCCCACCGCCAGCCTCGATACTCAGGAGGTGGAGATGCTGTTTACCCTGATGCGCCAGCTCAGGGATAACGGCGTCAGCCTGATCTTCGTCACCCATTTTCTCGACCAGGTCTATGCGGTCAGCGACCGCATTACCGTGCTGCGCAACGGCAGCTTCGTCGGCTGCCGCGAAACCCGCGAGCTGCCGCAGATTGAGCTGGTGAAAATGATGCTGGGCCGCGAACTGGACCACAACGCCCTGCAGCGGGCGGGCCGAACCCTGCTGAGCGATAAGCCGGTGGCGGCGTTCGAAGGCTACGGCAAGAAAGGCACCATCGCCCCGTTCGACCTGCAGGTCCGTCCGGGCGAAATTGTCGGCCTCGCCGGCCTGTTGGGTTCCGGACGCACTGAAACCGCCGAAGTGATCTTCGGCATTAAAACGGCGGACAGCGGGAAGGCATGGATCAAAGGCAAACCGCAAACCCTGCGCTCTCCGCATCAGGCCTCCTGCCTCGGGATCGGCTTCTGTCCGGAGGATCGCAAAACCGACGGCATTATCGCCGCCGCTTCGGTGCGGGAAAATATCGTCCTTGCCCTGCAGGCGCAGCGCGGCTGGCTGCGGCCGATACCCCGGCGTGAACAGAACGAGATCGCCGAGCGCTTTATTCGCCAGCTGGGGATCCGTACCCCCAGCGCGGAGCAGCCGATCGAGTTTCTCTCCGGCGGCAACCAGCAGAAGGTATTACTTTCCCGCTGGCTGCTGACCAAACCGCAGTTCCTGATCCTCGATGAACCGACCCGCGGCATTGACGTCGGCGCCCACGCGGAAATTATTCGCCTGATTGAAACCCTCTGCGCCGATGGTCTGGCGCTGCTGGTCATCTCCTCTGAACTGGAGGAGCTGGTGGGTTACGCCGATCGGGTCATTATCATGCGCGATCGCCGGCAGGTGGCCGAGATCCCGCTCGCCGAGCTCTCTGTACCGGCGATCATGAACGCTATTGCGGCATAAGGAGTAACTCATGATGCCTCGATCTCTTTCGCAAACCGGCCCGGAGAAGCGACGCTTCACCTGGCCGAAGGGCACCCCGCAGATCATTGCTCTGCTGCTGGTTCTGCTGGTCGACAGCCTGGTGGCGCCCCATTTTTATCAGGTGGTGCTCCAGGATGGCCGCTTGTTTGGCAGCCCAATCGATATTCTCAACCGCGCCGCTCCGGTGGCGCTGCTGGCCATCGGCATGACGCTGGTGATCGCCACCGGCGGAATCGACCTGTCGGTGGGGGCGGTGATGGCGATTGCCGGCGCGACGGCCGCCTCGATGACCGTCGCCGGACACAGCCTGGCGGTGGTGCTGCTGGCCTCGCTGGCGGCGGGCGCGCTGGCCGGGCTGTGGAACGGCATCCTCGTGGCGGTCCTTAAGATCCAGCCCTTTGTGGCGACGTTGATCCTGATGGTGGCCGGACGCGGGGTAGCGCAGTTGATCACTGCCGGGCAGATCGTCACCTTTGATTCCCCTGCGCTGGCGTGGCTTGGCAGCGGATCGTTTCTGCTGTTTCCGACGCCAGTGATCGTCGCCGCTGCTACGCTGCTGCTGTTCTGGCTGTTTACCCGTAAAACGGCGCTGGGCATGTTTATCGAAGCGGTGGGGATCAATATCCGCGCGGCGAAAAACGCCGGCGTTAATACCCGCATCGTGGTGATGCTGGCCTATGTCCTGAGCGGCGTCTGCGCGGCGATCGCCGGGATCATCGTGGCGGCGGACATTCGCGGCGCGGATGCCAATAACGCCGGGCTATGGCTGGAGCTGGACGCCATTCTGGCGGTGGTCATCGGCGGCGCTTCGCTGATGGGCGGGCGATTCAACCTGCTGCTGTCGGTGGTGGGGGCGCTGATTATCCAGGGCATGAACACCGGGATTTTGCTCTCCGGCTTCCCGCCGGAGCTCAACCAGGTGGTGAAAGCGGTGGTGGTGCTGTGCGTACTGATTGTCCAGTCGCCGCGCTTTATCGGTTTACTGAAAGGGGTACGCGGCCATGATAAAACGTAATTTACCGTTGATGATCACCCTCGCGGTGTTTGTGCTGGGCTATCTCTACTGCCTGACGCAATTCCCCGGCTTTGCCTCGACGCGGGTGATCTGCAATATCCTGACGGATAACGCCTTCCTCGGGATCATCGCCGTGGGCATGACCTTCGTGATCCTCTCCGGCGGGATCGATCTGTCTGTCGGGTCGGTGATCGCCTTTACCGGCGTCTTTCTCGCCAAAGCGATTGGCTTTTGGGGAATATCACCGCTGGTGGCGTTTCCGCTGGTGCTGGTGATGGGCTGCGCCTTCGGCGCGTTTATGGGGCTGCTGATTGACGCCCTGAAGATCCCGGCCTTTATCATCACCCTCGCCGGCATGTTCTTCCTGCGCGGCGTGAGCTATCTGGTGTCAGAGGAGTCGATTCCGATTAACCACCCGGTGTATGACACCCTGTCCGGGCTGGCATGGACCATTCCCGGCGGCGGACGCCTCAGCGCCATGGGGCTGCTGATGCTGCTGGTGGTGGTGGCCGGTATTTTTGTCGCCCACCGCACCCGCTTCGGCAACCAGGTGTATGCCATCGGCGGCAACGCGACGTCGGCGAATCTGATGGGGATTTCCACCCGCAGCGCCACAATCCGTATCTATATGCTCTCCACCGGGCTGGCGACGCTGGCCGGGATCGTCTTTTCCATTTATACCCAGGCGGGCTATGCGCTGGCGGGCGTCGGCGTGGAGCTGGACGCCATTGCCTCGGTGGTGATCGGCGGCACGCTGCTCAGCGGCGGCGTTGGCACCGTGCTGGGAACCCTGTTCGGGGTGGCGATCCAGGGGCTGATTCAGACCTACATCAACTTCGACGGCACCCTCAGCTCATGGTGGACGAAAATCGCCATCGGCATTTTGCTGTTTATCTTTATCGCGCTGCAGCGTGGGCTGACCGTGCTGTGGGAAAACCGGCAGAATGCGGCGGTGACGCGGGTGAGCGGGGCGGGGAGTCGCTAAGCGAGAGGCTCCTCCCGCAGGCGCGGGAGGAGCGGGCAGGGCGTTTAGGCGTCCGGGAACGACTTAATAAAGTTCTCGACGTCTTCCACCATGTGGTTGTTGCCGACGAAGAAGGAGCGGCGCTGGTGCAGGCTTTCCGGAACAATATCCAGAATACGCTCTTTGCCATCGCTGGCCTTACCGCCCGCCTGTTCGGCAAGGAAGGCCATCGGGTTGCATTCATACAGCAGGCGCAGCTTACCGTCCGGGTGGCTGGCGGTGCTTGGATAGAGGTAGATGCCGCCTTTCAGCAGGTTGCGGTGGAAGTCCGCCACCAGAGAGCCGATATAGCGTGAGGTATAAGGACGCTGAGTCGCTTTGTCCTCTTCCTGGCAGTACTTAATGTACTTCTTCACGCCCTGCGGGAATTTGATGTAGTTGCCTTCGTTAATGGAGTAGGTATTGCCCTTCTCCGGGAAGCGCATGCGCTCCTGGCACAGACAGAAGACGCCGAGGGACGGGTCATAGGTGAAGGCGTGGACGCCGCAGCCGGTGGTATACACCAGCATTGTCGAAGAGCCATAGACCACATAGCCCGCTGCCACCTGCTTGTTTCCCGGCTGCAGGAAATCTTCTTCTGTCACCGGCGTGCCAACAGGCGTCACACGGCGATAGATAGAGAAGATCGTACCGACAGAGACGTTAACGTCGATGTTAGAGGAGCCATCCAGAGGGTCCATCAGCACCACGTATTTGGCGTGTTCACACCCTTCGAAGACGACAATCTCATCTTCTTCTTCAGAGGCGATCCCGGCAACAATATCGCGTGCTCGCAGTGCGGCTTTTAATTTTTCATTAGCGAACAGATCGAGTTTTTGCTGAACCTCGCCCTGAACGTTTTCAGCACCGCTGGCACCCAGGATATCGACCAGACCGGCCTTGTTGATATCGCGGTGGATGATCTTGGCGCCCAGCTTTATTGCTGACAACAAAGCAGTCAGCTCACCGGTGGCGTGGGAGAACTCGTGCTGCTTTTCAACAATAAACTCACCTAACGTTTTCATAACTCGTTCCCTGCATTTTTATGTTGAGTAAAACGAACGCAACAATCTTAACAAAGAATCAAAAAAGTGCGCACTGGTGAATCGCGCCAGCAAAATACAGATTCGCCTGAAATGCATTTCGCCAGGGCCCGGGATATGGGTAAAATGTGCCCCGGATAAGAGAAGGAAATGACGAATGCGCATTCATATTTTAGGAATCTGTGGCACGTTTATGGGGGGCCTGGCCATGCTGGCGCGCTCCCTCGGTCATGAGGTAACGGGGTCGGATGCTAACGTCTATCCGCCGATGAGCACCCTGCTGGAAAACCAGGGGATTGATTTAATTCAGGGCTATGACCCCAGCCAGCTGGAGCCCCGGCCGGACCTGGTGATCATCGGTAACGCCATGACTCGCGGCAACCCGTGCGTTGAAGCGGTGCTGGAAAACAATATTCCCTATATGTCCGGCCCGCAGTGGCTGCACGACTTCGTGCTGCGCGATCGCTGGGTGCTGGCCGTCGCCGGGACCCACGGCAAAACCACCACCGCCGGCATGGCGACCTGGATCCTTGAAGCCTGCGGTTACCAGCCGGGCTTCGTTATTGGCGGCGTTCCGGGCAATTTCGACGTCTCTGCGCGCCTGGGCGACAGCCCGTTCTTCGTCATTGAAGCGGATGAATACGACTGCGCCTTCTTCGACAAGCGCTCCAAATTTGTTCACTACTGCCCGCGGACGCTGATCCTTAACAACCTTGAGTTCGACCACGCGGATATCTTTGACGACCTGAAGGCGATTCAGAAGCAGTTCCACCATCTGGTGCGCATCGTGCCGGGCAAAGGCAAAATTATCCTGCCGGAGAACGACATCAACCTGAAGCAGGTGATGGCGATGGGCTGCTGGAGCGAGCAGGAGCTGGTGGGCGAGCAGGGCCACTGGCAGGCGAAGAAGCTGAACGCCGACGCCTCGCAGTGGGAAGTGCTGTTTGACGGCGAAAAGGTCGGCGAGGTGAAGTGGGCGCTGGTCGGCGAACATAATATGCATAACGGCCTGATGGCCATTGCCGCGGCGCGTCACGTCGGGGTACTGCCGGCGGATGCCGCGAACGCGCTGGGCAGCTTTATCAACGCCCGCCGTCGCCTGGAGCTGCGCGGCGAAGCCAACGGCGTCACCGTGTATGACGATTTCGCTCATCATCCGACGGCGATCCTCGCCACGCTGCAGGCGCTGCGCGGCAAAGTGGGCGGCACCGCGCGCATTCTCGCCGTGCTGGAGCCGCGCTCTAATACCATGAAAATGGGCGTCTGCAAGGACGATCTGGCGCCGTCCCTTGGCCGCGCCGATGAAGTGTTCCTCCTGCAGCCGCAGCATATCCCGTGGCAGGTGGCGGAAGTGGCGGAAGCCTGCGTCCAGCCGGCCCACTGGAGCGCCGACGTCGATACCCTGGCGGAGATGGTGGTCAAAACCGCCCATCCTGGCGACCATATCCTGGTGATGAGCAACGGCGGCTTCGGCGGCATTCATCAAAAGCTGCTGGATAAGCTGGCGCAAAAAGCGGCCGCGGCAGAGTAAGCCCGAGCGCCTCCGGTCACTGCCCTCCGCGTGAGGGCAGTTTTGTTTTTACCAACAGGGAGGGTGTGATGCTGACCTGCGAAAGCGTACTAACTACCGACTCGCCCCATTTCGCCATGCTGGACGCGCTCTACGCACGCGCCTTTCCGTGGCACGAGCAGCGCGAAAGCGAGGCCAAACTTCAGGCGCTGAGCCACCCGCACTACGCGCTGGAGGCGTGGTTCGATGAGAACGTATTTATCGGCCTCAGCGGCTGCTGGCTGTTTGCCGGCTACGGTTATGTCGAACATCTGGCGATCGACGATACGCTGCGCTCCCGTGGCTATGGTAAACAGCTGCTGGCGCAGATCCTGACGCGCGCCCCGCTGACTATTCTGGAAATCGATCCGCTCACCAGCGAGATCGCCCATAAACGACTGCGCTTTTATCAGTCGATGGGATTTCACGCTAACCCCTGGGCGCATCGTCATCCCACCTATCATCAGGGCATCGCGGATCATGAGCTGCTGGTGCTGAGCTATCCGCAGCCGATCGATGAGCGACAGTACCAGCAGTTTGCCCGGGATCTCGGGCACGAGGTGATGGGGCGGGAGTAGCCCGGCGCGGCGTACCGCTCCGGGCGTTCGGCTGGGGGTATTTTTACTCTTTGGCGATCGGCGTTTCGTTCTCCACCACTTTATTGTCGCCCTGAATCTGCGCGATCTTCTGCTCGACGGCGGCCACCTGGGCGCTGTCGTGCAGCAGGGTGTAGGTCAGATCAAACTGCGCGCTGGCGCCCGGCTGTAGCTGCTTCACGCGTTTTTGCTCGCGTTCAATGGTCACCGGATAGGCGTAGCTGGTCCCCGGCTCGATACCGGTGACGTAACCCTGTTTGACGGTGTCGGTGTTTTTCCACAGCGTCAGGACCGGCAGCTGGCGGGTGTCGAACTGAATGGAGGCTCCTTTATCGCCCGCTTTGTTGACCACGGCGGCCAGCGTCTGGTGATTTTCATCGGCCAGCGGCTGAATATTAAACACCATCTCGTCAAAGTCTTTGGTCGGCCCCTGATAGGTTTGCCAGGTTTTTAATCCGCTCTTGGCGTAATCATTGAACGGGCTGATGCTGGACATCGGGGCGAGGAAACGCGCGCCTTCTTCGAGGATCGGGGTGCCGAAGTTGCTGTGGTAGATGATCTGGTAATCATGCGGATAGTCGGCGTGATTGGTTAAGACATCGTGCAGGCTGAAGCTGTTGCTGCCCGGGATATAGCGCAGCTCGGTCATGGTCTGCAGATCGGCTTTTTTGAAGGTGCTCTCTTTCACCAGCCCGCGGACGCGAATTTCATACGGCGCGCTGTCGGCCACCTCAACCTCCACCAGGGAGGCCGGCGTGTTGCCGGCTTTGCCGTGCAGGGTATAAATTTGCCCGTCCGCGGTGACCGGATGGCCGGTCCACTCATAGCCGCAGCGGACCATCATCTCGTTGAACCCTTCCAGCCAGCCGAGTCCGTTGCGGCTCTCCAGGTTGATAAACGCCGGGTTAACAACCTCTTTGACCGGCGAATCCCAGCCCATCCGGCTGCCGAAGCCTTCCACTCGCAGCAAGTTCATGCCCCGCGTCGGGCTGAGGGTGATAGTCAGGCCGTCTTTACTGCGAATGGTGAGGATTTTGCTGCCTTCCTGCTTGCCGCCGTGCAGGACTTTCTGCTCAATGCTGAACGTATGGTCTTTCACCTTCAGCTGATCGCTGCTGATCTGCCAGTTTCCTTTATCCATGCCCTCTTCAGCACTCGTCAGCACCCATGTTTTTGCCGCGGCGGAGCCAGAAACCAGCAGAGCGATAGCCGTCAGAACCAATGTCTTTTTCATTTTTATTCCCTTTTGCTGAATCGATTGTGTCATTGACGTGTGAAATCTACCGGCATGGGGGTGATTAAAATGTGAAGCGCCTCACCTGGTGAGAAAGTGGCCGTTTTGAAGATGTTAAATGCGATAAGTGTCGTATTATTGTGCTAAGACTTGATTAATTATCACCACAAGATGTGATCTGCATTGCTTTTAGCTTTAACGATTCAGCTGTGGTGAGGCAATTAACAAAAGTATCGTTGTGCGGATTAGGGGGACTCAGGAGATGCAGCGGGAACCCCCTGCTGCCGCGATGTTGGCGTTGTAGCTGGGGAAGGTAGGCCGGATAAGGCGTAGCCGCCATCCGGCACAACGCCGGAAACAGCGGAGTAGCCCGGATAAGGCGCAGCGCGCCGCCATCCGGGTGACTTGTGCGGCAAAAGCGGCGGGGATTAGCCTTCGTTTTCCGCCAGTTCGCGCAGATACTGGAAGATCAGGCGCGCGGATTTCGGCGGTTTGTTGCCTTCTTTCTCTTTCTTCGCATTGCGGATCAGGGAACGCAGCTGCTGACGGTCAGCATCTGGCCACAGGTTCAGCACTTCAGCTACGGCGTCATCCCCGTCGTCAATCAGGCGGTCACGAATCTGCTCCAGCTTGTGGAACAGCGCAACCTGCTGGTTGTGGCGGTTTTTTAGCTTATCCAGCGCCTGACGAATCGGATCGACATCGCGATTGCGCAGCATCTTACCGATAAGCTGCAGCTGGCGGCGGCGACCCTCTTTTTTGATTCGCTGGGCGAGTTCGATGGCGTCGCGCAGGTCAGTATCCAGCGGAATTTTATCCAGCGCGTTTTTCCCCAGGTCAACGAGTTCAGCGCCAAGACGCTTCAGTTCTTCCGCGTCGCGCTTAATTTCACTCTTACTGACCCAGATAATTTCATCGTCTTCATCCTCGATATCATCACCGGGAACGTCGTCGAGCCAGTCTTCGGGCTGCTTTGTCATCTCAGGCTCCTTAAAAAAAGAGGCTAATGTTACCAGTTAAGGCGCGCACTGAAAAACGGTTCTCTGTTAGACTTCAGTTAACTCCTTCTTACATTATGGCATTAGCAATGAAAGTGATCTCTCAAGTTGCCCAGCAACGTAAGACGCTGGAAGAGGCCGTGACCACGGCGCTGGAACTGGCGGCAGGTAAATCCGATGGCGCAGAAGTCTCCGTCAGCAAAACGACAGGCATCGGCGTCAGCACCCGCTATGGCGAAGTGGAGAATGTAGAATTCAATAGCGATGGGGCGTTAGGCATCACGGTTTACCACCAGAACCGCAAGGGCAGCGCCTCTTCCACCGATCTCAGCCCGGACGCCATCGCCCGTACCGTGCAGGCGGCGCTGGATATCGCGCGCTATACCTCCCCGGACCCGTTTGCCGGCGTGGCCGATAAAGAGCTGCTGGCCTTTGACGCCCCGGATCTGGACCTGTTCCACCCGGCGGAGGTCTCCCCGGACGACGCCATTGAACTGGCCGCCCGCGCGGAGCAAGCGGCGCTGAAGGCCGATAAACGCATCGCCAACACCGAAGGCGGCAGCTTTAACAGCCACTATGGCATCAAAGTGTTCGGCAACAGCCATGGCATGCTGCAAAGCTACTGCTCGACTCGCCATTCGCTCTCCAGCTGCGTCATTGCGGAAGATGACGGCGATATGGAACGCGACTACGCCTACACCATTGGCCGGGCAATCGAGGATCTGCAATCCCCGGAATGGGTCGGGGAAGAGTGCGCCCGCCGCACCCTGTCGCGCCTGGCGCCGCGTAAGCTGTCGACCATGAAGGCGCCGGTGATTTTCGCCAACGAAGTGGCGACCGGGCTGTTTGGCCACCTGGTCGGAGCGATTGCCGGTGGTTCGGTATACCGCAAATCCACCTTCCTGCTCGATTCGCTGGGCAAACAAATTTTGCCGGAGTGGCTGACCATTGAAGAGCATCCGCACCTGCTGAAAGGGCTGGCCTCCACGCCTTTCGACAGCGAAGGCGTGCGCACCGAGCGTCGCGATATCGTCAAAGACGGCGTGCTGACCCAGTGGCTGCTGACCAACTACTCCGCCCGCAAGCTGGGGATGAAAAGCACCGGCCACGCCGGCGGCATCCATAACTGGCGCATTAACGGCCGCGGCCTGAGTTTTGCAAAGATGCTTAAAGAGATGGGCACCGGTCTTGTGGTTACCGAACTGATGGGGCAGGGTGTCAGTGGCGTCACCGGAGACTACTCACGCGGCGCATCCGGCTTCTGGGTAGAAAATGGCGAAATTCAATATCCTGTCAGTGAGATCACTATTGCAGGAAATCTGAAAGAAATGTGGCGTAATATCGTGACCATTGGCGATGATATTGAAACGCGCAGCAACATTCAGTGTGGTTCTGTGCTGCTGCCGGAGATGAAAATCGCCGGACAATAACACCTGTTTGCTTAAATAATAAAAAGGAAGTGAGCAATGCGTAAAAAACTGTTAGCGATGCTGGCTGTCTCTGCTTTTGCGCTCGGTTCAGCGTCGGCCTTCGCCGACCTGGGCGAAGACATGGACACTCTGGCAGAAAACCTGCAAGTGGTACAGAAAACCTCTGACGCCGGCGAGCTGAAAGCGGCGCTGAATAAGATGCGTACCGCCGCGGTTGATGCCCAGAAAGAGACCCCGCCGAAGCTGGAAGGCAAAGCGGCCGACAGCGCTGAGATGAAAGATTACCGTCACGGTCTGGATATTCTGATCGGCCAGATCGACGGCGCGCTGAAGCTGGCGAATGAAGGCAAGGTGAAAGAGGCGCAGGCCGCCGCGGAGGAGTTTAAAACCACCCGCAACACCTACCATAAGAAGTACCGCTAACTGTTCTTTTCGGGAGGCATCAGCCGATGTCTCCCGCCTGAAAACCTACCTGTATCACATTTTTCCCTTTTCTTTTTCCGGCCTTTCCGCAGCCGCGGGCGGCTCATTCGCGCGCATTGTTGTGATACGTCTCACGCCATAATTGCTGTTTTTTCATTTTTCCAGTGAATATGTGGTGTCGATCACGCCTGCCGTCTCCCTTTCCACTTCGAAGTGGAAAACAACTCGCTACAAACTCCCATCCCCCGGCGCTACTTTGATTCCCAGAGACATCAGCGGGGTATCAGAAGTGAATAACGGAGCGGTAATACACGACGTAGGGGAGCAGGCAGCGCAGACCGAACGCCTGGCTGACAAGATGCTGCAGCAGGTTTTTGCCCTGTTAAGCCGTCACGGCATCGTCCCTAACGACGTTCAGGAGCAAATGCTGACTTCCCACGTGCGGGCGATGGCCCACCGGTCAATCAGCGGCGAACCGCTGCCGGAAGTGGATGCCAGCCTGTTCGAAGAGATTTCACCAGATTCAATGACGTTGGCCCGCGAAGTGGTCGCGCAGTTCGGCAACCTGCCTGATGAAGAGGCCTGGCTGCTCTCCGTCCACTTCGAAGTCGCAAAAGAAAACCTGTAAGGAGCAAAACATGGAACAAATCACCGTAGTTATTGGCGACCGTCTGGGTAAAGGCCAAAAGGTCGCCGCAGGCGCAGAGAAAGCCGGCGCACGCGCAGTGGTCGTCCCTGGCGTTGCTGCCGACATGAAGCTTGGCGACATGATGAAAGCGGAAAACGCCACCTTCGGCATCTCCTTCTGCGGCAGCGGCGGCGCCGGCGCCATCACCGCCCAGACCAAATACGGCTACAAAGCGAAATACGGCATGCGTTCTGTTGAAGAGGGCGTCACCGCCATCAACGAAGGCTGCAACGTGCTGGGCTTCGGCTTTATGGATAAAGAAGAGCTGGGCGAGCGCCTGGTAGAAGCCTGGAAAAAGAAATACGGCGCATAAGTATGAAAGAGCAATTCACCACCACGGTGAGGGTTGCCGGCAAAGGCGAAAGCAAATCACGGGCCTTCGCCGATGCCCTGAACCATGTGCAGGCTGCGGTGATGAAAACCTCATCGCACATTCTGCTGCGTATTGAGCCACAGGACGTGACGGTTGTTCATGCGCGCGAAGCGGTACGAAAAGAGGCCTTCCTGTTTTTCTTTTTGCGCCGTGAACGACGGACCTACAGCGTGGAGCTGGACGTCACCGTCAACGTGACCGCCATCGATCTCGATAAAGTGGATTTCGTCACGCAAACCTGATTGTTAGCAAAGGGTCTGACTATGTTCCTGATAATTTTAATAAAATCGCTTATCATCGGCGGCCTGGTCGGCGTCGGCGTGGGCGCCGGAGCGGCACGCATGTTTCATGCCCCTACCACCCAGGGGATGGGGGCGTTTCGAACCCTGGGCGAGCTGAACTCCTGTGAGGGCGATCCGGCTTCCCACTTCTCCTTTGGCCTCGGTTTCTTCTTTAACGCCTGGGCCTCTTCCGTTGCAGCAGGCTCCTTCACCCAGGATGTTGACCACCGCATTATCCCCAACTGGGGCGCGGCGGCGCTGATGCTGAAAAATCGTAACGTCGGCGAAACGCTGCACGATCCGAAAAAAATGGCCATCTCCTGCGGCATCATCGGCATGATTGTCGTCGCCTTCCTCAACCTTACCGCCTCGTCCGTACCGGAAGCGCTGCAGGTGACCGCGGTTAAGGTACTGGTACCGGCGGCAAACCTGCTGGTGAACACCGTGATGCCGGTGATCTTCTGGCTGGCGGCGATCGACGCCGGTAAAAAATCAGGCTTCTGGGCGACCATCTTCGGCGGCGCGGCGCAGCTGATTATGGGCAACGCCGTACCGGGGCTGGTGCTGGGTATTCTGATCGGCAAAGGCGTTGAAGAGAGCGGCTGGAACCGGGTCACCAAAGTGATGATGGTGGCCATTGTCGCCCTGTTCGTCCTCAGCGGCTTCTTCCGCGGCTTCGACATGAAGATGATCGAATCCTTCCATCTGACCGTGCCGAACTGGCTGGACATGATCCACAACTCACTCAGCGGCAAATAACGGGAGCCTGATAATGGAACAGAATAAAGGTTTTTGGTATGCCGACTGGTCGTTCCCGATCTTCGTTGGCCTGCTCTCCTCCGGCGTCTTCGCCGGGACCCACATGTACTACCTGTACGGCATCGGCGCCTTTAACGAAGTCGCCTTCGTGGCGATGCTGAAGTCGGGGATTGATACCGGCGTTTACGGCGCGGTGGCGGCGTTTGGCGCCAGCTTCCTGTTCGCCCGCATCATCGAAGGGTCGCTGGTGGGGATCCTCGATATCGGCGGCGCTATTCAGACCGGGATCGGTCTTGGCGTCCCGGCGCTGCTGCTCGGCGCGGGCTTTGTCTTCCCGGTGGCGAACTTCGCCGCCTCGCTGGCAACCGGCCTGATCCTCGGCCTGGCGGTGGGCTACATCATCATTCTGGCGCGTAAGTTCACCATCAACCAGAGCGACTCCACCTACGGCGCCGACGTGATGATGGGCGCAGGTAACGCCTCCGGCCGCTTCCTGGGGCCGTTGATTATCCTCAGCGCAATGACCGCCTCGATTCCTATCGGGATCGGCTCGCTGGTTGGCGCACTGCTGTTCTATATCTGGCAGAAACCGATCACCGGTGGCGCCATCCTCGGCGCGATGATCCTCGGCTCGATCTTCCCGGTGGCGATTAGCTAATCGCTAGATGGCGCTGCGCTTATCGGGCCTACAGGTCAGCGCGATGTGTAGGCCGGATAAGGCGGTACGCCGCCATCCGGCAACAGATTCACTCTTTCATCAGGAGATAGCTATGTTTGATTTACTCCTGCGCCGCGCGCGCCTCGTCGACGATACCCTGACTGATATCGCCATTCAGGACGGGAAAATCGCGGCGCTGGGCGAGATTAGCGCGCCCTCCCGTAAAACCATCGATCTGCAGGGCAACAGCTACGTCAGCGCCGGCTGGATTGACTCCCACGTTCACTGCTACCCAAATTCGCCGATATATCACGATGAGCCGGACAGCGTTGGCATCGCCACCGGCGTCACCACCGTGATTGATGCTGGCAGCACCGGCGCCGACGATGTGGACGACTTCTACCAGTTAACCCGCAAAGCGGTGACGGAAGTCTATGCCCTGCTCAATATCTCCCGCGTCGGGCTGATTGCCCAGAACGAACTGGCCAATATGGCCAATATCGACGCCGAGGCGGTGAAGCAGGCGGTGCAGCGCCATCCCGACTTTATCGTCGGCCTGAAAGCGCGGATGAGCAGCAGCGTGGTGGGGGAAAACGGCATTACGCCGCTGGCGCGCGCCAAGACTATGCAGCAGGAAAACGGCGATCTGCCGCTGATGGTACACATCGGCAATAATCCGCCGAACCTCGATGAAATTGCCGAGCTGTTGAGTCGCGGCGACATCGTTACCCACTGCTATAACGGCAAGCCGAACCGCATTCTGAATCCTGCCGGCGAACTGCGCAGTTCGATTACCCGCGCCCTGCACCGCGGCGTGCGCCTTGACGTCGGCCACGGTACCGCCAGCTTCAGCTTTGAAGTGGCGCGCCGGGCGATTGCGCTGGGCATTCTGCCGCACACCATCAGCTCGGATATTTACTGCCGCAACCGCATCGACGGCCCGGTACGTTCGCTGGCGCTGGTGATGTCGAAATTCCTCGCTATCGGCATGACCCTGCCGCAGGTGATTGACTGCGTGACCGTCAGCGCCGCCGAGGGGCTGCGCCTGTCGCGTAAAGGGCGGCTGGAAGTGGGTTTCGACGCCGATCTAACGCTATTTCGCCTGGAGCGCCAGCCTACGCTGCTGGTGGATGCCGAAAAAGAGAGCCTCCAGGCAGACAACATTCTGGTGCCGCTGGCCGCGATCCGCGCGGGCAAAGGCTATCTGACCGAACAAGGGAGCGCGGAACATGCCTTCGATTTTTGAAAAATACCATTTAAAACAAGTTATTAACACTTCCGGCCGGATGACGGCGCTGGGCGTCTCCACGCCGCGCCCGGAAGTGGTGGAAGCCGCGATGGCCGGTATGAACCAGTACTTTGAAATGAAAGACCTGGTGAATAAGACCGGCGAGTACATCGCCAGGCTGCTGGACGTGGAAGGGGCGACCGTGGTCTCCTGCGCGTCGGCAGGGATTGCCCAGTCGGTGGCGGCGGTGCTGGTGAAAGACAGCGACTGGCTGCTGGAGAACCTGCACGTTACGCCGATAGAGAATAACGAAATCGTCCTGCCGAAGGGCCACAACGTCAACTTCGGCGCGCCGGTCGGCACCATGGTGGCGCTGGGCGGAGGTAAGCTGGTGGAAGCGGGCTACGCCAACGAATGCTCTGCCGAACAGCTGGCGGCGGCGATCACCCCGCGCACCGCGGCGATCCTCTACATCAAATCCCACCACTGCGTGCAGAAAAGCATGCTCAACGTCGCGCAGGCCGCGGAAGTAGCGCGTCAGCATCATTTACCGCTGATCGTCGACGCGGCGGCGGAGGAAGATCTGCAGTGCTACTACCGCATGGGCGCCGACCTGGTTATCTACAGCGGCGCGAAAGCGATTGAAGGGCCGACCAGCGGGCTGGTGATCGGCAAAACGCAGTACGTTGAGTGGGTTAAACGCCAGTCGATGGGCATTGGCCGGGCGATGAAAGTGGGGAAAGAGGGGATCCTCGGCCTGACCTGCGCCATTGAACACTACCTGACGGCGAGCAAAGAGAGCGGTGAGGAGATGGTGACGAAGATGACGCCGTTTATCGAACAGCTCAACACCCTCGACGGCGTCACTGCCCGTGTGGTATGGGACAGCGCCGGCCGCGATATCGCCCGCGCCGAAATCAAATTCGACGAAGCGGTGACCGGCGTGAAGACCGGCGATCTGGTTAACGCGCTGAAGCAAGGCGAATACGCCATCTACTTCCGCGGCTATAAAGCGAATGAAGGCATTATCGAAGCCGATGTCCGCAGCGTTAACGCACAGCAGCTGGCGGTGGTCGCCCGTCGCATCGCGGAAGTTCTGCACAAGGAGAAACAAGCATGAAACTGACCCCAAACTTTTACCGTGACCGCGTGTGCCTGAACGTCCTGGCGGGCAGCAAAGACAACGCTCGGGAAATCTACGACGCGGCGGAAGGTCGTGTCCTGGTCGGCGTGCTCTCCAAAAATTACCCGGACGTCGCCAGCGCGGTGGCCGATATGCGCGACTACGCGAAGCTGATTGATAACGCCCTCTCCGTCGGGCTGGGCGCGGGGGATCCGAATCAGTCGGCGATGGTGAGCGAGATTTCTCGCCAGGTGCAGCCGCAGCACGTCAACCAGGTCTTCACCGGCGTGGCCACCAGCCGCGCGCTGCTCGGGCAGAACGAAACGGTGGTCAACGGCCTGGTCTCGCCCACCGGCACCCCGGGGATGGTGAAGATCTCCACCGGCCCGCTGAGCAGCGGCGCGGCGGATGGGATTGTGCCGCTGGAAACCGCCATCGCGCTGTTAAAAGATATGGGCGGCAGCTCTATCAAATACTTCCCGATGGGCGGCCTGAAGCACCGCGACGAGTTCGAAGCAGTGGCCAAAGCCTGCGCCGCGCACGATTTCTGGCTGGAGCCGACCGGCGGTATCGATCTGGAAAACTACAGCGAGATCCTGAAAATCGCCCTTGATGCCGGGGTAAGCAAAATCATCCCGCATATCTACAGCTCGATTATCGATAAAGCCAGCGGCAACACCCGCCCGGCCGATGTTCGCCAGCTGCTGGAGATGACCAAACAGTTAGTGAAGTAGTGCCCTTGCCCCTCACCCTCAAAGGGTGAGGGGCAACTGATCCCACCGAACCATCAAGGAGTTACCATGCCAACCGCTCGTCACCTGCTTGTTGCTTCACTGTCTTTGCTTGCCGCCGGCGCCGCCGCGCAAACCCACTACGCCTGGATTGGCACCTATAATCCCAATGGCGAAGGTCTGTACCGCTTTACCGTTGATGGCCAAACCGGCGCGCTGCGGGACAAGGCGCTGGTGAGCTCGCTGGCGAACGTCGCGCAGCTGACCGTCTCGCGCGATGGCAAAACGCTGTATGCCGCCAGCGAGGTGGAGAAAGGCGTGGTGCAGGCGTGGCGCATTGAGAGGAACGGTGAGCTGACCGCACTCAATCAGGTCGCCTCCGGCGGCGCCGGGCCGGTTTATCTCTCCCTGACGCCAAACGGTAAACAGCTGCTGGTGGCCAACTACGTCAGCGGCAGCATCGCCGTGCTACCGGTCAAAGAAGATGGTAGCCTGGGTGAGGCGGTGGACAGGCATCAGGATGAAGGCCCGGCAGGGGCCGAACGCCCGGCGGCGGCCGTCGAGGGCAGCTTCGCCATCAGCGATCACAATGGCCCGCACGCCCATATGATCGCCGCCGATCCCAGCGGAAAATACGTTTACTCTACCGATCTGGGGCTGGATCGGATCTATCAGTACCGGCTGGATAGCGCCAGCGGCAAGCTGACGCCGAACGATCCGCCATTTATCGCCGCTTCGTCGCCGGGCGCCGGCCCGCGCCACTTCGTCTTTACGCCAAAGGGCGACGGCCTGTGGCTGATTAACGAAGAAGCGTCGACGCTGACCTTCTATCATCTGGATCAGCAAAGCGGTCTGCTGCGCGAAGGCAAAACCGTCTCCGCGCTGCCGAAAGAGTATAAGGGCACCAGCTTTGCCGCCGGTCTGGCGCTGAGCAACGACGGCAAACAGCTGTACGTCGCCAACCGTCTGCATAACAGCATCGCCCACTTTACGGTGCAGGCCGATGGCCGCCTGAGCCACCAGGAGGATATCTGGACGCGCGGAGATTACCCCCGCACGCTGACCCTGGATACTCAGGGGCAGTGGCTGTACGTCATGAACCAGCGTAGCGATAATATTACCCGCTTCAGCGTGGCGCCGAAGGATGGCAAATTGACCTTTGTCTCAGACTACACGCCGGTCGGCAGCCCATCGCAGATGGTGATATCCGCCCAACCCTGAGCCGTAACCACAAGGAACTGACATGCGATTTCCCAACCAACGCTTAGCGCAACTCTTCACCCTGCTGCGGAATGAAACGCTGCCGCAGGATGAGCTGGCGCAACGCCTGTCGGTTTCCACCCGTACCGTGCGCGCCGATATTACCGCCCTGAATGCGCTACTGGCGCAGTATGGCGCGCAGTTTATCCTTAACCGCGGCAGTGGTTATCAGCTGAAAATTGATAACCCGGCGAGCTTTCAGACACTGGAGGAGACGTCGCCGAAGGCGCAGCATGTCCCGCGTACCGCCCAGGATCGCATCACGTTTCTGCTGGTGCGTTTTCTGACATCGGCGTTCTCCATCAAGCTGGAAGACCTGGCGGATGAGTGGTTCGTCAGCCGCGCCACGCTGCAGAACGATATGGTCGAGGTGCGCGAGCGCTTCCAGCGCTATCAGCTCACCCTTGAAACCCGCCCGCGCCACGGTATGAAGCTGTTTGGCAGCGAGGTATCGGTTCGCGCCTGCCTCACCGACCTGCTGTGGGAGCTGGCCCAGCAGGGCGGTATCGCGCCGCCGATCGGCGCCGAGGCCTTTGCCGCGGAGGTGCCAGCGCTGCTGGAGCCCGTGCTGCAGGAGACGCTCACCCGGCACCATATTCGCCTCACCGACGTCGGCGAGCGCTTTATCTGCCTGTACGGGGCGGTGGTGGTGCGCCGCGTCAGCGAAGGCTACCCGCTGGCGGATTTCAGTGCTGAAGATGTGGCGCAGAACGTCCGTGATGCCGCGCGCGATCTGGCGGGCGAACTGCAGCGGCTGGCCGGTAAACCTTTATCGCCCGCGGAAGAAGAGTGGCTGTGCGTGCATATCGCCGCCCGTCAGGTACAGGACGTGGACCCGGAAACCATCAGCGCCGACGATGACGAAGCGCTGGTCAACTACATCCTGCGCTACATCAACAGCCAGTATAACTACAATCTGCTGGACGATGCCCAGCTGCACGCCGATCTGCTGACCCACATAAAGACCATGATCACCCGCGTACGCTACCAGATCATGATCCCCAATCCGCTGCTGGATAACATCAAACAGCACTACCCGATGGCCTGGGATATGACCCTCGCCGCGGTCTCCAGCTGGGGCAAATACACGCCTTATACCATTAGCGAAAACGAAATCGGTTTTCTGGTGCTGCATATCGGCGTCGGGCTGGAGCGCCACTACAACATCGGCTACCAGCGTCAGCCGCAGGTGCTGCTGGTGTGCGATACCAGCAATGCGATGGTGCGGATGATTGAGGCGATCCTGCAGCGCAAATATCCGCAGCTGGAGATCGCCGCCACTATTTCCCAGCGCGAGTACGAACAGCGGGACGCGATCGAGGCGGATTTTGTTATCTCCACGGTGCGGATCAGCGAAAAAGACAAGCCGGTAGTGACCATCGCGCCGTTCCCCACTGACTATCAACTGGATCAGATCGGCAAGCTGGTGCTGGTGGACCGCACCCGTCCGTGGATGCTGAATAAGTACTTCGATGCCGCCCATTTCCGGGTGATCGACACGCCGATGGATCAGCAAACGCTATTCGCCGAACTGTGTCAGCAGCTGCTGGAGGAAGGCTTCGTCGATGCGGAGTTTCATGCTTCGGTGGTGGAGCGTGAAGCGATCGTCAGCACCATGCTCGGCGACGGTATTGCGCTACCGCACTCCCTGGGTCTGCTGGCGAAAAAGACGGTGGTCTATACCGTTATCGCTCCGCAGGGCATCGCCTGGGGGGACGAAACCGCCCATATCATCTTCCTGCTCGCCATCAGCAAGCGCGAGTATGAAGAGGCGATGGCGATCTACGATATTTTCGTGACTTTCCTGCGCGAGCGCGCCATGAGCCGCCTCGCCACGACCCGCAGCTTCGATGAGTTTAAAACGGTGGCGATGGAATGCGTCAGCCGGTTTTGAGAGGCGTTTTCCAGATTCGAGTGTAATTCAAATGTAATGCTATAATGCATTACAAAATATCCCTTTCTGGAGGCATAATGGCCACGCTCAACGTTCGGCTGGATGATAAACTCAAAAAAGAGGCTTATGCCGTGCTGGAGAAACTCGATATGACGCCAACGGAGGCGGTACGCCTGCTGTTTCAATACATTGCGGAAAATGGCCGCATGCCGGTGAAAAGTATGACCATCAGCGATGGCGAAGCGGCGTTGTTACGCACCGTTCGCGAGCGGCTGGAAAACCCACGGCCGGGGGTTAAGGTGAGTCTGGATGACCTATGAACTGGAGTTTGATCCACGAGCCTGGCGCGAATGGCAGCTTGGCGAGACGGTCAAAAAACAGTTCAAAAATAAGCTCCAGCAGATTGTGCAGAATCCGCGAATTGAGTCGGCCAGGCTGAGCGATTTGCCGGATTGCTACAAAATCAAGCTTAAGGCGTCAGGTTATCGGCTGGTGTATCAAGTACGAGATAGGGTGGTGGTGGTTTACGTTATTGCCATTGGCAAAAGAGAGAAAGCGGCCGTTTATCATCAGGCGAATAAACGGCTCTAAACGCTATCGCAAATGATGCACGACCTGGTTGCTGCTGCCGCGCCAGATCAGCGCCGGGTCTTTTAAATCCTGCACAAACTTACCGTCGACCAGCACGTTGATCAGGTTCACCACCTGCATCTGCGCCTCATTCAGCTCTTCCAGCTTATAGCCGGTCCAGACCCAGATATCTTTGCCGGGGCATTCGGCGCGCACGCGCTGAACCAGCTTTAAGATCTCCGCGATGTTTTGCGGATGCAGCGGATCGCCGCCGGAGAGCGAAATCCCCTGGCGCTTGATGCGGGTGTCGTTGAGGTCGGCGATGATGCGGTCGGCCATCTCGGTCGTGAAGGGCATGCCGGAATTCACCCGCCAGGTGCTTTTGTTGTAGCAGCCTGGGCACTCGTGGACGCAGCCGGAGACAAACAGGGTGCAGCGGGTGCCGGGGCCGTTGACAATATCTACCGGGTAGTACTGATGGTAATTCATTTTTCGCTTCTCAATTAACGCCATAGCGGCGTTGGCTGCGCTCGCTCGCCCCAGTCACGTACTGAATGTACGCTCCCGGGGATTCCCTCGTTTGCCGCCTTGCTCTGACGCTAATTGCTTTGCGAAAACGGAGGAGTGCGGCCATTTCCCGGCGTCGCTGCGCTCGGCCGGGCTACGACAGTGGTAGTGGTAGCCCGGATAAGGCGCTGCGCGCCGCTATCCGGGAAAAGCACATTGCTCTTTAACCGATCTGCCCATTGCCCAGGTGCTTCACGCGGCGCTTCACTTCTTCCTGCTTGCCGGCGTTGAACGGACGCGCGTCCGGGCTACCGAGGTAGCCGCACACCCGGCGGGTAACGGAAACGCGGGAGGCGTCGTGGTTACCGCATTTCGGGCAGGTAAAACCCTTGCTGGTGCACTCGAACTCGCCGGTGAAACCACATTCGTAGCACTCATCGATCGGCGTATTGGTTCCGTAATACGGCACATGCTGATAGCTGTAATCCCACACGTCCTCCAGCGCCTTCAGGTTGTGCTGGATGTTCGGGTATTCGCCGTAGCAAATGAAGCCCCCGTTGGCCAGCGGCGGATACGGCGCTTCAAAATCGATCTTATCGTACGGGTTGACCTTCTTCTCCACGTCGAGGTGGAAGCTGTTGGTGTAGTAACCTTTGTCGGTTACCCCTTCCACCACGCCAAACTCGGCGGTATCGAGACGGCAGAAGCGATCGCACAGGTTTTCGCTCGGCGTGCTGTACAGGCTAAAGCCGTAGCCGGTCTCTTCCTTCCACAAATCGACGGCGTCGCGCAGGCGCTGGACGATGGCCACACCCTTCTCGCGCAGCGCCTCGCTGTCGTACATATGCTGGTTGCCGTACAGCGCATTGATAGTTTCATGGATACCGATATAGCCCAGCGAAATCGACGCCCGGCCGTTTTTGAAAATCTCGGAGACGTCGTCGTTGGCTTTCAGTCGCACGCCGCAGGCCCCTTCCATATAGAGGATCGGCGCCACGCGCGCTTTTACCCCTTCCAGGCGGGCAATACGGGTCATCAGCGCTTTGCGCGCCAGCTGCAGGCGCTCGTCCAGCAGCGCCCAGAAAGCGGCTTCGTCGCCTTTCGCTTCCAGGGCGATGCGCGGCAGGTTGAGGCTGATAACGCCGAGGTTATTGCGCCCATCGTGCACCTGCTCGCCGTTCTCGTTTTCCCACACCCCGAGGAAGCTGCGGCAGCCCATCGGCGTTTTAAACGACCCGGTAACCTTCACCACCTGGTCGTAGTTGAGGATATCCGGGTACATGCGCTTGCTGGCGCACTCCAGCGCCAGCTGTTTGATGTCGTAGTTCGGATCGCCGAACTTATGGTTCAGGCCGTCACGGATCGCGAACACCAGTTTCGGGAACACAGCGGTCTTACGGTTTTTACCGAGGCCGGCAATGCGGTTACGCAGAATCGACTGCTGGATCAACCGCGATTCCCAGCTGGTGCCGAGGCCGAACCCGAAGGTGACGAACGGCGTCTGGCCGTTGGCGGTATGCAGCGTGTTAACCTCATACTCCAGCGACTGGAAGGCGTCGTAGCACTCTTTTTCGGTACGGGCGCGGGCATAGCCTTCGGCATCCGGGATCTGCCACTCTTCGGCGATTTTGCGATGCTTGTTAAAGCTTTCGCTGACGAACGGCGCCAGCACTTCATCGATGCGGTTAATGGTGGTGCCGCCGTAAATATGGCTGGCGACCTGGGCGATGATCTGCGCTGTCACCGCGGTGGCGGTAGAGATAGACTTCGGCGGCTCGATCTCCGCGTTGCCCATCTTAAAGCCCTGGGTCAGCATGCCTTTCAGGTCGATCAGCATGCAGTTAAACATCGGGAAAAAGGGCGAGTAATCGAGATCATGATAGTGGATCATGCCGCGTTCGTGGGCCATCACCACATCGTGAGGCAGCAGGTGCTGCCGGGCGTAGTGCTTGGCGACGATACCGGCCAGCAGGTCGCGCTGGGTCGGGATGACTTTACTGTCCTTGTTGGCGTTTTCGTTGAGCAGCGCGGAGTTGGTCTGCTCGACGAGACCGCGGATCTCCTGATTGAGGCGGCCGCGCTTCTCACGCTGGCTATCGCGGTCATGGCGATACTCAATGTAGGCGCGCGCCAGCTGCTTATAGGGGCCGGACATCAGCTGGTTTTCCACCGCGGTCTGGATCTCATTGATGTCGACCTGGGCGCGGCCCTGCATTTGTTGGCTAACGACTTCTGCGACGGTGGCGCAATAGTCTGCGTCATCGACTCCCGCTGCTTTAGCTGCACGCAGAATTGCTTCCTGAATGCGCTCTGACTTGAACGGCACTTTACAGCCATCACGTTTCATCACATGCGGTGTCATGATCACTCCATATATAGAACAGGTTATCCACAGAGGCGGAGGTTATCCCGAAGGCGCTGCGCGCTACGGCTCGTGCTGTTTGCCTTCAGATCCGGCCCGTTTTATCCACATCTCATCACCGCCAGACATCGACAAGATATGGTGACATAATAGACGATTAATACAACATGTAGGGCCGGGACGCATTTTAAGTTCTATATGTAGTGATTTGCATCAAAGATGTTTGCGATTTTATTGACCCAGAACAAGGTAAAAAGGTGAGAGTACGGATGATGGGCGCTGGCGATAAATGTAAATTTATCTGGCTGGAAAATAAGCAAAAATGCCTGGCGTTCGCCACCTGCGCCAGGCATGACCTTCTCATTTCGGGAGGGCAGGGGATACCTTACGCCTGTAGCCACCATACCGCTTCGAACGGCCGCAGCGTCAGCCCGGTCGGGCGGGGCGTGGTCTCGGCATAGTTGCTGATAATCATCTTCCAGTCGCCTGGGGCCTCCTCTGGCTGCCAGGTCTGCAGGTCGCGGCTCAGGTTGGCGGCGACCACCAGCGTTTGTCCCCGCCACTGACGGCGATAACACCACAGCGACGGATGGTCAGGCAGGAGATCCTGATAATCGCCCCAGGTCAGCAGCGGCAGGGTTTTACGCAGCGTAATCAGCTGCTGATAGGCATAAAACACCGAATCGGGGTCCGCCAGCGCCGCCTCGACGTTGATCTCCCGGTAGTTATCGCCAAGGCCGATCCACGGCTCACCGTCGCTAAAGCCACCGTTCTCGCCACTATGCCACGGCATCGGCGTGCGGCTGTTGTCGCGCGATTTGCTGGCAAGAATTGCCAGCAGTTCGTCCGGGCTTTGCCCCTGCGCCGCACGTTCGATAAACATATTGTGGCTCTCGACGTCGCGATAATCGCTGATGCTGTTGAAGTGCGGATTGGTCATACCGATCTCTTCGCCCTGATAAATATAGGGCGTGCCCTGCATGCCGTGCAGCACCATCGCCAGCATCTTCGCCGCCGGCACCCGGTACGCGCCTTCGTCGCCAAAGCGCGAGACGATGCGCGGCTGATCGTGGTTACACCAGAACAGCGCGTTCCATGCCCGGTTGTGCATCCCCTGCTGCCAGTGGCGGAACAGCGCCTTCAGCGCCACATAGTCCGGGCGGGCGAGGGTCCACTTCTCCCCGCCGGGATAATCGACTTTTAAATGGTGGAAGTTAAAGGTCATCGACAGCTCGCGGCCGTCCAGCGCGGCGTACTGCTGGCAGTGTTCCAGCGAGGTGGAAGACATCTCGCCGACGGTCATCAGGTTACGCGGGGTGAAGACATCGCGGCTCATCTCCTGCAGGAACTCATGCACCCGCGGGCCGTCAGTGTAGAAGCGGCGGCCATCCCCTTCCGCATCGCAGGGAAAGGTCTGATCTTTCGAGATCAGGTTGACCACGTCGAGGCGCAGACCGTCGACGCCGCGGTCGGCCCAGAATTCGCAGACCTTTTTCAGCTCGGCGCGCACCGCCGGATTCTCCCAGTTGAGATCCGCCTGCTCAATGGCGAACAGGTGCAGATAATACTGGCCGCTGTCGGCGTGCCACTGCCAGGCGTTGCCGCCAAACTTGGAGCGCCAGTTGTTCGGCAGGGCGTCCGGTTCGCCATCGCGCCAGATATAGAACTGACGGTAGGGGCTTTCCTTATTCAGCGACTGACGGAACCATTCGTGTTCGGTCGAGGTATGGTTCAGCACCATATCCAGCACGATGCGGATCCCGCGGGCCTTCGCCTCCGCCACCAGGGCGTCAAAGTCGGCCATCGTGCCGTAGGAGGGATCGATGGCGGTGTAGTTCGCCACGTCGTAGCCGTTATCCACCTGCGGAGAGACGTAGAACGGCGTCAGCCAGATGGCGTCTACCCCAAGCTTTTGCAGATAGTCGAGGCGGGAGGTGACGCCGCGCAGGTCGCCGGTACCGCTGCCGGTGGTATCCTGAAAACTCTTCGGATAGATTTGATAAATAACGCCGTTTTGCCACCAGTGGGGGAGTTGATTCATAGTACTTTCCTGCTGCAACGAGGGGCGCCAAAGGCGCCCCGAAAGAAGAAGTTAGACAATCTGCAAGGTGCCCTGACGGTACTTGCGCTGATACACCACGGTGGTGAGGATAATCGGCACCACCACCGCGATGGCCATCGCCATGGCGTACACCTGCCAGTAGGTAGGCTGGATGGAGAGGATCCCCGGCAGGCCGCCGACGCCGATGCCGTTCGCCAGCACGCCGTTCAGGCCGCACAGCAGGCCGGCGAGGCCGGAGCCGATCATCGCGCACAGCATCGGGAAGCGGTACTTCAGGTTGATACCGTACATTGCCGGCTCGGTGACCCCGAGATAGGCGGAGATCGCCGCCGGCACCGAGATTTCACGTTCATTCTGCTTGCGGCTGGCGATGATGATGCCGACCACCGCCGACGCCTGGGCAATGTTGGACAGCGCAATCAGCGGCCACACCGGGGTACCGCCCATGCTCTGGATCATCTGCATATCGATGGCGAGGGTGGTCTGGTGGACACCGGTAATCACCAGCGGCGCGTAGAGGAAGCCGAACAGCGCGGCGCCGATCGGCGCGAAGCTGCCGGTTAACAGATGGCGTACCGCGAAGGCCACGCCGTCGCCGATCAGGCGGCCGAACGGACCGATAATGGCGTGCGCGAGGAACACCGCGAGGATCAGCGAGCAGACCGGGACAATGACCAGGTAGAGGTAGTCAGGCACGATGCGCTTGAGGCGCGTCTCGATAAAGCCTAAGGCCAGGCCAGCCAGCAGGGCCGGGATCACCTGCGCCTGGTAGCCGACTTTAGCAATGGTAAACAGGCCGAAGTTCCACACCTCCGGCACCTGCTGGCCGAGGAGATAGGCATTCATCAGCTGCGGGGACACCAGGGTCACGCCAAGGACGATCCCGAGGATCGGCGTACCGCCCATCTTCTTCACCGCCGACCAGCAGATCCCCACCGGCAGATAGAAGAAGATCGCCTCGCCAATCAGCCACAGGAAGTCATAGATGGTTTTCAGCGACGGGTGCATCTGGGCCAGCGTCTGGCCGTTGCTCATGGGTAAGTCGCCGATGACGTTGCGGAAACCGAGGATCAGACCGCCGCTGATCAGCGCCGGCAGCAGTGGGAAGAAGATCTCGGCGAAGTGCGAGATCAGCTGTTCATGCCACTTCATATTTTGCCGCGCGGCCTGTTTGACCTGCTCTTTATCGGCGGAAGTCTGGCCGGTGGTCGCCAGCAGGGCTTTGTAGTAATCGCCCACCTCGGTGCCGATGACCACCTGGAACTGGCCGGCGTTAGTGAAGCATCCCTTCACCATGCGCAGCTGCTCAATCTCTTTTGGTCTGGCGATGGCCGGGTCGTTCAGCACAAAGCGCAAACGGGTAATACAGTGGCTGACGGTGGCGATATTGCCGCGCCCGCCCACCAGTTCGATCAGTTTATCGATGTCCTGCTGGTTTACTTTGCTCATGATGAAGCCTCAAAAACAGAGGGGGAGAGATGCCGTTTTTACCTTGAGGGCATCCTAACCGTTCCGCTTGATTTGCAAAATGGGAACGTTCCCGAAACCCGGCGACGATCACATAAATCGCCCGAACGAGATTAATTCAGGGCGGCGGGAATTACGATCTGGCGGGGATCGACGCTGCCGGCGATCTGCTCGATCAACTGCCGGGCGGCCCGGCGTCCGGACTCGGCATAGCCCGGATCGACGGTCAAGATTTCCGGGTGGAGAAACTTCATCAGCGGCGTGCTGCCGACGCTGGCGAGCTGCAGCGCATCGCGACCCTGCTGCTGGAGGTACTTGCTGGCGCCGAGGGCGAGGGTATCGGTGGCGCAGACCAGGGCGCTGGTCTCGGCCGTCAACACGCTGGCGACGGTGTCATACCCCTGCTTCATGCCCAGCCCCGGCAGGGCGGCGGTGGGCGTCAGACGATGCTTTTTACAGAAGGCGAGGTAGGCGAGATGGCGGCGTTCGCCGGTGGTGACGTCGCTGTGCGGTACGCCAAGGAAGCTGATGTGGCGATGTCCGCGATCGTAGAGCCGCTGCATCAGCAGTGTGATGGCCCCCTCGTCGTCATAGCACACCGAGGCGAAGCCGGGGGCGTCGCGGGCCATCAGCACCAGAGTGTCGCGCCAGGGGGCGAGCATCGCTTCGTCGATGCCGGTAAAACCGAACAGTACCACGCCGTCAATATTACGCCGGGCGAGCATGCCGAGATGCTCCTCCACCAGCCCCGGGGAGAACTGACTCTCCATCATAATCGGGTCGTAACCCTGCTCATAAAAGGCGGGCAGCATGGTCTGCACGGCGAGGTTTTCCGACAGCGAATCGAGACGGGT
Source organism: Klebsiella sp. 54 (assembly GCF_018223875.1). Classification (NCBI taxonomy): domain Bacteria; kingdom Pseudomonadati; phylum Pseudomonadota; class Gammaproteobacteria; order Enterobacterales; family Enterobacteriaceae; genus Klebsiella; species Klebsiella sp. 54. The sequence goes on along the minus strand of NZ_JAGRRA010000005.1, from coordinate 40,122 downwards.
GACGATAATCGCCACCACTTTATCGCTCTGGCCGCGCATGGCGCGGGCGGAGCGGGAGGGCGAGAAACCGTGCTGCTGCATCACCGCTTCGACGCGCTCGCGGGTCCGTTCGCTGACCCCGCTCTCGTTGTTGAGGACGCGGGATACCGTTGATTTCCCTACGCCGCTTAAGCGCGCGATATCTTTGATGGTCAGCCGGTTCTGCATGCGGAATTCTCGTCAGGGGGTAGAAGTGAGCATAATGCTACTCAACCAAACCGCAATGAGCAAAGTCTGGTTTACGTTCGGTTTAGTTGCGCGGGTTTATCATCGCCATTATTGCCACACAATCCTTAACGAGGGCGCTATAATCCGCGCCGTTTATATTCACTTACCGGAGATAGTTATGGACCCCGATCCCACTCCTCATCCTCGATGGAGCAACCTTTCTTTCCGGTAAGCCTGTTTAACACTGCTTTACCGGAAAGCGTAAAGCAGTGACGTCCTTGATGTCCCTGCCATAAAAATAACATGCCTGACAGGTAGGTTTTGCTACGCCCGTCGGCAACGCTGCGTTCGCTTACGCGAGCGCGGAGGGACTGTTTATGCTGAAAAATTATACCCGGCAGCTGTTCGCACAGCTTAGCCGCCATCTGCCACGCCGTTTAGTCCAGCGCGATCCGCTGCCGGACGCCCGTCATCTGGCGAGCGGCCCCATTCCTGAGTCGCTGGGCAAACAGTGTCTGGACGTGGCGGCGATGGACGACCAGGAGATCTGGCGCGCCTTTGACAGCCACCCAGAAGGGCTCAATGAAGGCGAAGTGGCGGCGAAAATCCTCAAACACGGTGACAACCAGATCCCGGCGCAGAAGCCCTCGCCGTGGTGGGTGCATCTGTGGACCTGCTACCGCAACCCGTTCAATTTGCTGTTGACGGTGCTCGGCATCGTCTCCTATTCCACCGAGGATCTGTTCGCCGCCGGGGTTATCGCCCTGATGGTGGGGATCTCGACGCTGCTCAACTTCATCCAGGAGGCGCGCTCGACCAAAGCGGCGGATGCGCTGAAGGCGATGGTGAGCAATACCGCCACCGTGCTGCGGGTGGTCAACGAGCAGGGGGAGAGCCGCTGGCTGGAACTGCCTATCGACCAGCTGGTGCCGGGCGACATCATCAGGCTGTCGGCGGGAGACATGATCCCGGCCGACCTGCGTATCCTGCAGGCGCGGGATCTGTTCGTCGCCCAGGCCTCGCTGACCGGCGAATCGCTGCCGGTGGAGAAAGTGGCCCGCAGCCGCGATCCGCTGCAGCAGAACCCGCTGGAGTGCGACACCCTGTGCTTTATGGGCACCAACGTGGTGAGCGGCTCGGCGCAGGCCATCGTTTTCGCCACCGGCGGCCACACCTGGTTTGGTCAACTGGCCGGCCGCGTCAGCGAGCAGGAGAGCGAACCGAACGCCTTCCAGAAAGGCATCAGTCGGGTGAGCATGTTGCTGATCCGCTTTATGCTGGTGATGGCCCCGGTGGTGTTGCTGATCAATGGCTACACCAAAGGCGACTGGTGGGAGGCGGCGCTGTTCGCGCTGTCGGTGGCGGTTGGCCTGACGCCGGAGATGCTGCCGATGATCGTCACCTCGACGCTGGCGCGCGGGGCGGTGAAGCTGTCGAAGCAAAAGGTGATCGTGAAGCACCTCGACGCCATTCAGAATTTTGGCGCGATGGACATCCTCTGCACCGATAAAACCGGCACCCTGACCCAGGATAAAATCGTGCTGGAGAACCATACCGACGTCTCCGGCAAGGTCAGCGAGCGGGTACTGCATGCCGCCTGGCTCAACAGCCACTACCAGACCGGCCTGAAAAACCTGCTCGACACCGCGGTGCTGGAGGGCGTTGAGCTGGAAGCCGCCCGCGGGCTGGCGGCGCGCTGGCAGAAGGTAGATGAGATCCCCTTCGACTTCGAACGCCGCCGCATGTCGGTGGTGGTGAAAGAGCAGGACGACGCGCATCAGCTGATCTGCAAAGGGGCGCTGCAGGAGATCCTCAACGTCTCAACCCAGGTGCGCTACAACGGCGATATCGTGCCGCTGGACGACACCATGCTGCGCCGCATTCGCCGGGTGACCGACACCCTCAACCGGCAGGGGCTGCGGGTGGTGGCGGTGGCGACCAAATATCTGCCGGCCCGCGAAGGCGACTACCAGCGCGCCGATGAGTCGGACCTGATCCTGGAAGGCTACATCGCCTTCCTCGATCCGCCGAAAGAGACCACCGCTCCGGCGCTGAAAGCGTTAAAAGCCAGCGGCATCACGGTGAAGATCCTCACCGGCGACAGCGAGCTGGTGGCGGCCAAGGTGTGCCATGAAGTGGGGCTGGATGCCGGCGAAGTGGTGATTGGCAGCCAGATTGAAGCGATGAGCGACGACGAGCTGGCGGCGCTGGCGAAACGCACCACGCTCTTCGCCCGCCTGGCGCCGCTGCATAAGGAGCGTATCGTGACGCTGCTGAAACGCGAAGGCCACGTGGTGGGCTTTATGGGCGACGGCATCAACGACGCCCCGGCGCTGCGCGCGGCGGACATCGGCATCTCGGTCGACGGCGCGGTGGATATTGCCCGCGAGGCGGCGGATATCATTCTGCTGGAGAAGAGCCTGATGGTACTGGAGGAGGGGGTGATCGAAGGACGCCGCACCTTCGCCAACATGCTTAAGTACATCAAAATGACCGCCAGCTCCAACTTCGGCAACGTCTTCAGCGTGCTGGTGGCCAGCGCCTTCCTGCCGTTTCTGCCGATGCTGCCGCTGCACCTGTTGATTCAAAACCTGCTGTACGATGTCTCCCAGGTGGCGATCCCGTTCGATAACGTCGATGATGAACAGATCCGCAAACCGCAGCGCTGGAACCCGGCCGATCTCGGGCGCTTTATGGTCTTCTTCGGCCCGATCAGCTCGATTTTCGATATCCTCACCTTCGGCCTGATGTGGTGGGTGTTCCACGCCAATACCGTGGAGATGCAGACCCTGTTCCAGTCCGGCTGGTTTATCGAGGGGCTGCTGTCGCAAACGCTGATTGTGCACATGATCCGCACCCGGCGCATTCCGTTCGTCCAGAGCCGCGCCGCCTGGCCGCTGTTCGCCATGACCCTGGTGGTGATGGCGGTGGGGATCGCGCTGCCGTTCTCGCCGCTGGCGGGCTATCTGCAGCTGCAGGCTCTGCCGCTGAGCTACTTCCCGTGGCTGGTGGCGATCCTGGCGGGCTATATGGTGCTGACCCAAACCGTCAAAGGCTTCTACAGCCGCCGCTACGGCTGGCAATGAGGGGAAGGTTTACGGATGACCCACGTAAAAAAGGCAGCCTGCGGGCTGCCTTTTTTCATGCCGAGGTTAGCGATCAGCGACGCACGGCGATGGCTTCGATCTCGATCTTCACATCTTTCGGCAGACGCGCCACTTCAACGCAGGAGCGCGCCGGGAAGGTGGCGTTGTGCTCGGTGAAGAATGCTTCGTAAGTGGCGTTAACGGTAGCGAAATCGTTGAGGTCTTTGACGAAAACGGTGGTCTTGACGATATCGCCGACGGTGAGGCCAGCGGCTTCAACGATCGCTTTCACGTTGTTCAGCGACTGGCGCGCCTGTGCGGACACGTCTTCCGGAACGCTGCCGGTTTTCGGGTCGACCGGGATTTGGCCAGAGGTGATGATCATGCTGCCGAGGTCAACGCCCTGAACGTATGGGCCAATCGCTGCTGGTGCATTTTCCGTCGCAATAGTTTTGCTCATGTTATCTCCAGATGAACTGAGTAATGTTACGCAAAATCATTCAGGTTGCCGCCAGGCGATAAGCGCTGTATCGCCGGCGCAGACGCCGCCTGAAGGACGAAGCGTAGGGTGGTAGCCATTATAGGGAGGCCTACCACCAATACCAACCGCATTTAGTTGGCCAGCACCACATAATGAGAAAACTCTTTTTCGCAGTATTTACATTTGAGTGCGATGTCATCAGCGCGCTTTTTCACTGCAAAACTGGAAGAAACCGGTTCGGCGTGGCTGATACAGTTGCTGTTCGGGCAGACCAGCACGCTGTCGATACGATCCGGCAGGCTCGGGCGGGATTTGCCCACCACTTCGTAATCATCAATGCGGTTTACCGTCGCCTGCGGGGCGTATAACGACAGCTGGTTAACCTGCTCGTCGGTCAGGAAGGTGTTCTCGATTTTAATCAAGTCTTTGCGGCCCATCTCGCCGGAGGGCAGGTTCAGGCCGATGGTGATGCGCTGGTCGGTTTCGGTCAGTTTGAACAGGGTGAGCAGCTTAAAGCCGACCTGCGCCGGGATGTGGTCGATCACGGTGCCGCGTTTGATCGCTTCTACCTGCAGTTTATTGTCGTGTGTCATCTCTCATTTCCCCCTTACAGAGCCAGCTCGCTATTCAGTACCAGTGCCAGTAACGCCTGGCGGGCGAAGATGCCGTTACCGGCCTGCTGGAAGTACCAGGCGTGCGGCGTTTTATCGACATCGGTGGTGATTTCGTCAATGCGCGGCAGCGGGTGCAGCACCTTCATGTTAGCGCGCGCCCCTTCAAGGTCGGCGGCGCGCAGGACGAACTGCGCTTTGACGTTGGCATATTCCGACGGATCCAGACGTTCTTTCTGCACGCGGGTCATGTACAGAATATCCACTTCCGCCATTACGTCGTCGATGGCGCTATGCAGGCTCCAGGCGATACCTTTTTCATCCAGCATATCGAGGATGTATTGCGGCATGGCCAGCGCGTCCGGGGCGATGAAGTAGAAGCGGTTGCCGCTGAACTTGGCCAGCGCCTGGGTCAGGGAGTGGACGGTACGGCCATACTTCAGATCGCCGACCATCGCCACGTTGAGGTTTTCGAGGCGGCCCTGGGTCTCCTGAATGGTGAACAGGTCGAGCAGGGTTTGGGTCGGGTGCTGGTTAGCGCCGTCGCCGGCGTTCAGTACCGGCACGCCGCCGGAGAATTCGGTCGCCAGACGGGCCGCGCCCTCCTGCGGATGACGCATCACGATGGCATCAACGTAGGTGCTGATGACGGAGATGGTATCCGCCAGCGTTTCCCCTTTTTTGCCCAGCGAAGTGTTGGCGCTGTCGGAAAAGCCGACCACGCTGGCCCCCAGGCGGTGCATCGAGGTTTCAAAAGAGAGGCGGGTGCGGGTCGAGGCTTCAAAGAAACAGCTGGCGATAACCTTATGCTTCAGCAGCTCGGGTTGTGGATTGGCTTTCAGCTTTGCCGCCGTCGCCAGCACCAGTTCGAGGTCTTCGCGGCTGAGATCGTTTATGGAAATGATATGTTTTTGATATAGCGGGTTAGCCATGCTTATCTCCTGACGCCTGGGCAAAAAAAAAGCCCCTTAAATAAGGGGCTTCGGGAATCCAATGAGCAACGGAAAGAAAAACGGCAGGCCAGCGTCTGCATTGAGACGCGCTAAGACAGAATGTCGTACGCAATTGGCCATGCTTCCTCCCGGCAAAACGACTGGCATTATACGCAGACCGTTATGACGATCAAGCGATTCATTCACAATCAGGTAATCGTTTGCCTGCAGAAAAGTGCGCCAGCGCAAAGAACCATGAAACTGTACTGGTATGGCAGTGGCGATGGGGGTATAAAACGCAAAAATGAAATGTTGTTTTATATTTGAGGTAAGCGATGATTATTGGCAATATCCACCATCTGCAGCCGTGGCTGCCGGCCGCGCTGCGCGAGGCTATCGAACACGTTATCGCCCATGTCAGCGAGGCGACGCCGCTGGGTAAACACGATATCGACGGCGACAACCTGTTTTATCTGATTTCCGAAGACACCACCGAGCCGCAGGCCGCACGCCGCGCGGAATATCATACCCGCTATCTCGATATCCAGATTGTGCTCCGCGGCAGCGAGGGGATGACCTTCAGCACCTTGCCGGCAGGAGAGCCGCAGACCGACTGGCTGGCGGAGAAAGACATCGCTTTCCTGGCGGAGGGGACGCAGGAGCAAACGGTGATCCTTAACGAAGGGGACTTTGTGGTGTTTTATCCCGGGGAAGTGCATAAACCGCTGTGCGCCGTGGGCGCGCCGGCGAAGGTGCGCAAAGCGGTGGTGAAGATGCTGATGGCGTAACGCAGCGCCCTGACGGGCGGTATCCCGGATACGCGCCGAGCGATCCGGGATTTGACGGCGAGCGAAGGACTATTTGCTCAGCGTCGCCACCATCACCGCTTTGATGGTGTGCATCCGGTTTTCCGCCTGGTCAAAGACCACGCTTGCCGCCGACTCAAACACCTCGTCAGTCACTTCCATGCCGCCGTGCAGGCCGTAATCGGCCGCCATCTGTTTGCCCAGCGTGGTCTGGTCGTCATGGAACGCCGGCAGGCAGTGGAGGAACTTGACCTGCGGATTGCCGGTCAGCGCCAGCATCGCGCTGTTAACCTGATAGTCGCGCAGCAGGGCGATACGTTCGGCCCATTTTTCCTTCGCCTCGCCCATTGAGACCCAGACGTCGGTATAGATAAAATCGGCGCCTTTCACCCCCGCGGCGATATCTTCCGTCAGGGTGATGTTGCCGCCCTGCTGTTTCGCCAACGCGGTACAGGTTTCCACCAGCGCGGCCTCCGGCCAGCAGGCCGATGGCGCCACCAGGCGCAGATCCAGACCGGTCAACGCGGCGGCTTCCAGCATCGAATTGCCCATGTTGTTGCGCGCGTCGCCGGCGTAGACCAGCGTCATCTGGTTAAAGGCTTTGCCCGGCAGGTGCTCTTTCATGGTCAGCAGGTCCGCCAGCAGCTGGGTAGGGTGGTACTCGTTGGTGAGGCCGTTCCATACCGGCACGCCGGCATATTGCGCCAGGGTCTCCACCACTTCCTGGCCGTGGCCGCGATACTGAATGCCGTCGTACATCCGTCCGAGCACGCGGGCGGTGTCCTTGATCGACTCTTTATGGCCAATCTGGCTGCCGCTGGGCCCCAGGTAGGTCACGCGGGCGCCCTGATCGTATGCGGCAACTTCGAAAGAGCATCGTGTACGGGTTGAGTCTTTTTCGAAGATGAGCGCGATGTTTTTCCCTGCCAGTTTCTGGACTTCGATACCGTTTTTCTTATCGGCTTTCAGCTTTGCCGCCAGCTCGAGCAGGGCGGTGATTTCTGCAGGCGTAAAATCGAGTAACTTTAAAAAATGCTTCTGGTAAAACGCAGACATGGTTCCCTCACCTGGTATAGGCCACTAATTGAATTAAAATTCAATTTATATGTATGAATATTCATTTGCAAGTCTGTGATCGAAATCTTTCACTGAGAAGTGGAGGCAATGACGGCGGTATGTGACAATAGGGATAACTGCCGCACATTATGAGGAACGAGCCATGGCAAACCCGGAACACCTGGAAGAACAGCGTGAAGAGACGCGTCTGATTATCGAAGAGCTGCTGGAGGATGGCAGCGATCCGGACGCACTGTACACGATTGAGCATCACCTCTCTGCAGACGATTTCGAAACCCTGGAGAAAGTGGCGGTGGAAGCCTTTAAGCTGGGCTACGAAGTAACCGAGCCCGAAGAGCTGGAAGTGGAAGAGGGTGAAGTGGTCATCTGCTGCGATATTCTGAGCGAATGCGCCCTGAACGCAGAACTGATCGATGCCCAGGTGGAACAGCTGATGACGCTGGCAGAAAAATTTGACGTCGAGTATGACGGTTGGGGCACCTACTATGAGGACCCCAACGGCGAAGAAGACGGCGATGATGACGAAGATTTTGTCGATGAAGACGACGATGGCGTTCGTCACTAAGTCGCAGATGTTGTAGATGGATACGGCGGCGCCAGCCGCCGTATAGCAAGGAACTTCCATGGATTACCCGCAGATACTCTCCCCGATTATCAACTTCCTGCACTGCCCGACGCCGCAGGCGTGGATTGACGAAGCCCGCAAGCCGGAAAACCTGCCGCTGCTGCTGACCGACCATATGGTGTGCGAACTGAAAGCGGCGCAGAACGCCATGCTGCTGGTGCGTCGCTACGTCGCGGATAAAGCCGACGCCGATGAGCTTCTGGACTGCCTGAAGCCGTATGAAGACTTCACCTACCGCCGGGGGCCGGAGCCGGATTTTGTCGCTCTGCATAAGCGGATCAACAAAAGCGCCATGCCGCAGACCGACGACCCATGGGGCCGTCAGCTGCTGGACAGCATGATTTTGCTGATTAAAGAGGAGCTGCATCACTTCTGGCAAGTGCGGGAGATGATGCTGGCGCGCGATATCCCCTACGTCAAAATCACCGCCAGCAACTATGCCCGCGGCATGCGACGGGAGGTACGCTCACATGAGCCGGTGATGTTGATCGACAAGCTCATCTGTGGCGCCTATATCGAGGCCCGCTCCTGCGAGCGCTTTGCGGCGCTGGCGCCGTGGCTGGACGACGATCTGCAGAAGTTCTATCTGTCGCTGCTGCGCTCGGAAGCGCGTCACTATCAGGACTACCTGGATCTGGCGCAGAAGATTGCCGGAGAAGATATCAGCGAGCGGGTACGCCAGCTCGGCGAGGCGGAAGCGGCGCTGATCCTCCGTCCGGAGGCCGAGTTCCGCTTTCACAGCGGCGTGCCGGCGGCGGCGTAGCCCACGCTATTCGGCCCCTGTAGCCCCGGTAGCCACTCACGCCGGCAGTCTCAGTAGCCATGGGGGAGAGATAGCGTTGAGAGCTTCAGCTCGCAATAGTACGGGCCGTAGGTTGGGTAAGGCGTTAGCCGCCACCCGACAAAAAAACGGCACCGCGAGCACGGGTAAGGTGCCAGCAGTGCCATCCGGGACATACCCCGGCTCGCGCTGCGCTTAGCCGGGCTACCGAACTGTAGCCCCGATAAGCGTAGCGCTACCGGGGACGCCTGCGATATCGAGGCGCTACAGCGTTTTCAACATCCGCACTTCGCAGTCCACGTGGCCGGTGCAGCCCAGCGGACCGTCAATATGTTCGAAGCCAAGATGCTCATATAAGCCGATCGCCTCCGTCAGGAAGGCGGTGGTTTCCAGATAGCAGCGTTTAAAGCCCTGCTCGCGGGCGTAGTCCAGCGCCAACAGCGCCAGCTTCTTCGCCAGCCCCTGGCCGCGGGCGCTGGTCATAAAATACATTTTCTGCAGCTCGCAGATATCCGGCTCGCTGCAGGCGAGCGGCGCGACGCCGCCGCCGCCCACCACTTCTCCCTCTTTCTCCACCACCCAGTAGGCGGAGCCCGGCTGGCTGTACAGCTCATACAGCTCATCGAGATTCGGGTCGGCGACCGTATAGCCTTTATCGGCGGTCAGGCCGTATTCAGCGGAGACCTGACGGATGACCCTGGCGATGGCGGGATTGTCTGCCGCCGTAATGCGACGCAGCAACGTCGCCGCGGGGACGCTCGTATTCATACAATGACTCATTACCCAAAAAAGACGAATGATGATGTTAATAACATCGCGGCAGGGGAGAGCGCAAGCGAGGATGTTTCATAAAAACGCCCCTTGCCGGGTGGCAAGGGGCGGGAGGGTTACAGCGCGGCGATCACCGCCTGCTGTTCAATCAGCTTCGCTTTCGCTTCCGCGTAGCCTTCCAGCTTCTCGCGCTCTTTGGCGATCACCGCTTCCGGCGCTCGGGCGACAAAGCCTTCGTTGGCCAGCTTGCTTTCGATGCGGCCAATTTCACCTTCGATTTTGGCCACTTCTTTCGCCAGACGCGCCAGCTCATCTTCTTTGTTGATGAGGCCCGCCATCGGGATCAGCAGTTCGGCGCCGTCGACGATCTTGGTCACCGAGACCGGACCTTTATCCTCGGCAGGCAGCACGGTAATGCTTTCCAGACGCGCCAGATTCAGCAGGAAGCTGCGGTTGTCGTTCACGCGACGCTCGGCCTCTTTGCTGCAGCCGCGCAGCAGCAGTTCCAGCGGTTTGCCCGGAGCGATGTTCATTTCCGCACGGATGTTACGCACGGCGACGATCGCCTGCTTCAGCCATTCGGTGTCGGCCAGCGCCGCGTCGTCCACCTGAGAGGCATCGTACTGCGGGAACGGCTGCAGCATGATGGTGTCGGCGGTGATCCCGCAGATGACTTTCACGCGCTGCCAGATGGTCTCGGTGATGAACGGAATGATCGGATGCGCCAGGCGCAGCAGACCTTCCAGCACAGTCACCAGCGTATGGCGAGTGCCGCGCAGCTCCGCTTCGCTGCCGCCGTTCATGACCGGCTTGGTCAGTTCCAGGTACCAGTCGCAGAACTGGTTCCAGGTGAACTCATACAGGATGCCGGCGGCGATATCGAAGCGGAAGTTATCCAGCGCTTCGCGATACGCTTTGACGGTGTGGTTGAATTCCGCAAGGATCCAGCGGTCGGCCAGGGAGAGCACCATCTCGCCGCCGTTGAAGCCGCAATCCTGATCTTCGGTGTTCATCAGCACAAAGCGGCTGGCGTTCCACAGCTTGTTACAGAAGTTACGGTAACCTTCCAGACGCTTCATATCCCAGTTGATGTCGCGGCCGGTAGAGGCCAGCGCCGCCAGGGTGAAGCGCAGGGCGTCGGTGCCGTGCGGCTCGATGCCGTTCGGGAACTGTTTCTCGGTGCGCTTACGGATTTTCTCCGCCAGCTGCGGCTGCATCATGTTGCCGGTACGTTTCTCCAGCAGCTCCGGCAGGGTGATGCCGTCAACCATATCCAGCGGGTCAATAACGTTACCCTTGGATTTGGACATCTTCTGGCCTTCGTCATCGCGGATCAGACCGGTCATGTAGACGGTCTTAAACGGAACCTGCGGTTTACCGTTTTCATCTTTGATGAAGTGCATGGTCATCATGATCATGCGGGCGATCCAGAAGAAGATGATGTCGAAGCCGGACACCATCACGCTGGTTGGGTGGAACTGACGCAGGGCGTCGGTGTTTTCCGGCCAGCCGAGGGTGGAGAAGGTCCACAGCGCGGAGGAGAACCAGGTATCGAGAACGTCTTCGTCCTGACGCAGCGCAACGTCGGCGCTCAGGTTGTTTTCCTGACGCACTTCGTCTTCGCTACGGCCCACGTAGACGTTGCCGTCGTTGTCATACCATGCCGGAATGCGGTGACCCCACCACAGCTGACGGGAGATACACCAGTCCTGAATATCGCGCATCCAGGAGAAGTACATGTTTTCGTACTGCTTCGGCACGAACTGGATGTCGCCGTTTTCAACGGCTTCCACCGCCGGCTTGGCCAGCACGTCCGCGCGCACGTACCACTGGTCGGTCAGCATCGGTTCGATAACCACGCCGCCGCGGTCGCCGTAAGGGACGGTCAGGTCGTGCGGTTTGATCTCTTCCAGCAGGCCGAGGGCGTCAACCGCCGCAACGACGGCTTTACGCGCCGCGAAGCGTTCCAGTTTCTGGAACTCCGCCGGGATCTCGCTGGAGTAGACGTCAGATTCATTGCCTTTGGTGTCGTACACTTCCGCGCTTTCGCGGATGTCGCCGTCAAAGGTCAGGATGTTGATCATCGGCAGCTGGTGACGACGACCCACTTCGTAGTCGTTAAAGTCGTGCGCCGGGGTGATCTTCACGCAGCCGGTGCCTTTCTCCATGTCGGCGTGTTCGTCGCCCACGATCGGGATGCGGCGGTTTACCAGCGGCAGCATCACGAATTTGCCAATCAGATCTTTGTAGCGCGGATCTTCCGGGTTAACGGCCACGCCGGTATCGCCCAGCAGGGTTTCCGGACGGGTAGTGGCGACCACCAGGTAGTCTTTACCGTCAGCGGTTTTCGCGCCATCGGCCAGCGGGTAGCGGATGTGCCACATCGAACCTTTCGATTCGCGGTTTTCCACTTCGAGGTCGGAAATGGCGGTGCGCAGTTTCGGGTCCCAGTTAACCAGGCGTTTACCGCGGTAGATCAGATCTTCTTTGTACAGGCGAACAAAGACTTCTTTCACGGCATTGGAAAGCCCCTCGTCCATGGTGAAGCGCTCGCGCTCCCAGTCCACGGAGTTGCCGAGACGGCGCATCTGACGGGTAATGGTGCCGCCGGATTCCGCTTTCCACTGCCAGATTTTGTCGATGAAGGCGTCGCGGCCGTAGTCGTGGCGGGTTTTCCCTTCTTCAGCGGCAATCTTACGCTCAACCACCATCTGGGTAGCGATACCCGCGTGGTCGGTCCCCGCCTGCCACAGGGTGTTTTTGCCCTGCATGCGCTGGTAGCGAATCATGGTATCCATGATGGTTTGCTGGAAGGCATGACCCATATGCAAACTGCCGGTGACGTTCGGCGGCGGGATCATGATGCAGAAGCTCTCCTGGCTTTCATCACCATTCGGTTTGAAATAGCCCTGCTTTTCCCAGTGCTCGTAAAGCGGCTGTTCGATATCTTGTGGGTTGTATGTCTTTTCCATTATTTCCAGGTTGCCGTGTTCAGGTTGAAACCAGCCATGCGGTACGCCTTATAGCGTTCGCGCGCCAGTTGTTTCAGATTTTCTTCGTAAGGGACAAAGTCTATCACTTCTGTGAAAGCGGTGGCAAAATCTGCAAAGTTAAGCCGCAGGCTGATCAGAATATCCCGCGGGCTGCTGTTGCGCTTTTGCGGCCAGGCAATCTCCACCGGCGCGCCGCCTCGCGGGCCTTCGCCCGCCAGATTGTGCGGCACAAAGCTCTCCGGCGGCCGCGACCACAGCGCCTCATCGAGACGAATCGCCTGCTGCTCATCTTCACAGGCGATCAGGACGCGCTTGCCGTTGCGCCAACGTTCTGCGGCAATGTCACACACCAGCTGCTCGACGGCGCTCAGGCCGTCGACGGTGTCTTCGTTGTCCAGAAGGTAGAACGTTGCATTCTTCATATATGGGGCTTCTTGTCGTGGATTTAAATGCAAAGCCGGGTGGCGCTACGCTTACCCGGCCTACAAACGGCATCTTTCCGTAGGCCCGGTAAGCGTAGCGCCACCGGGCATCAGACGGCAATCACTCTTCGCCGTTAAAACCCGCGCGATTGAGCAGGAACTGCGACAGCAGAGCGACCGGACGACCGGTGGCGCCTTTGGCTTTGCCGGAACGCCAGGCGGTGCCGGCGATGTCGAGGTGCGCCCAGTTGTACTTGCGGGTGAAGCGCGACAGGAAGCAGCCGGCGGTGATCGCGCCGCCAGGACGGCCGCCGATATTCGCCATATCGGCAAAGTTGGATTCCAGCTGGTCCTGGAACTCATCGGCCAGCGGCAGACGCCATGCGCGGTCGCCGGCCAGTTCGGAGGCGCCGATCAGCTCATGGGCCAGCGGGTTATGGTTCGACATCAGGCCGGTGATGTGATGGCCGAGGGCAATCACGCAGGCGCCGGTCAGCGTCGCGACATCGATAACCGCTTCCGGCTCGAAGCGCTCAACGTAGGTCAGCACGTCGCACAGCACCAGGCGGCCTTCGGCGTCGGTGTTGAGCACTTCCACCGTCTGGCCGGACATGGTGGTCAGAACATCGCCCGGGCGATAAGCACGACCGCCAGGCATGTTTTCACAGCCCGCCAGCACGCCGATCACGTTCAGCGGCAGCTGCAGCTCAGCAACCATCCGCATCACCCCGTACACCGCCGCGGCGCCGCACATGTCGTACTTCATCTCGTCCATGCCTTCAGCCGGCTTGATGGAGATGCCGCCGGAGTCGAAGGTCAGGCCTTTACCGACCAGCACGATAGGGCGCGCGTCTTCCGACGGGTTGCCTTTATACTCGATGACCGACATCAGCGACTCGTTCTGCGAACCGTTGCCGACGGCGAGGTAGGCGTTCATTCCCAGCTCGCGCATCTGCTGTTCGCCGATCACCCGGGTGATAACGTTTTTGCTATAGGTATCGGCCAGCTGGCGTGCCTGGGAGGCCAGATAGGCGGCGTTACAGATGTTCGGCGGCATGTTGCCGAGATCTTTCGCCGCTTTGATGCCGGCGGCGATCGCCAGCCCGTGCTGAATGGCGCGTTCGCCGCTGGTCAGCTCGCGACGGGTCGGCACGTTAAAGACCATTTTACGCAGCGGGCGACGCGGCTCGCTTTTGTTGGTCTTCAGCTGGTCGAAGCTGTACAGCGTCTCTTTGGCGGTTTCAACGGCCTGGCGAACTTTCCAGTAGTTGTTACGGCCCTTGACGTGCAGCTCGGTCAGGAAGCAGACCGCCTCCATTGAACCGGTATCATTCAGGGTATTGATGGTTTTCTGGATGACCTGCTTGTACTGACGCTCATCCAGTTCGCGCTCTTTGCCGCAGCCAATCAGCAGAATGCGCTCAGACAGAATGTTTGGCACATGGTGCAGCAATAACGTCTGGCCAGGTTTGCCTTCCAGCTCGCCGCGACGCAGCAGGGCGCTGATGTAGCCGTCGCTGATTTTATCGAGTTGTTCGGCGATGGGGGAGAGGCGACGTGGTTCAAAGACGCCGACCACGATACAGGCGCTCCGCTGCTTCTCCGGGCTACCGCTTTTTACACTGAACTCCATGCACTATGCTCCTGAATCTTAAAGACAACAGTGGTGGCTACGGCTATACTCGTCGCCTTTCAAGTTGCAGATGCGCCGGCTGCGCCTGCTTACCCTGACGTGGCACATTGTGCGCGCCAGGGGCCACAGCCCTGCTGCCTTCTTACAACTCGAAATCCATTGAGTATATAATTGCAAGCTTTCGTAACTCATATCCGCTGTTGCGGTGACTTCGTGTTAATCTTAACGTTATTAAGGCCTGGGTTCGTCAGAAAAGATCCTGACATGCAGAACCGATGAGTCATTTAATCTTAGCGACGTTTTCGACGACCAAAGAGAATAAATGACGTTTAAGCCATGAAACAAGCAATTTTCCTGCACTAAAACGGGTTTTTACGGGCGTATTTATAGTGATAATCATAAGATATCTGGTTCGTGAGACGCTGAAAAGCCAGTTGGCGATCCTATTCATCCTGTTACTGATTTTCTTTTGTCAGAAATTAGTCAGGATCCTCGGCGCTGCGGTGGATGGCGATATCCCAACCAATCTGGTGCTCTCGCTGTTGGGGCTCGGCATCCCGGAGATGGCGCAGCTTATCCTGCCGTTAAGTCTGTTCCTTGGCCTGCTGATGACCCTCGGCAAGCTGTACACCGAAAGCGAAATTACGGTGATGCACGCCTGCGGCCTGAGTAAAGCCGTGCTGATCAAGGCGGCGATGATCCTCGCGCTGTTCACCGGCGCGGTGGCGGCGGTCAACGTGATGTGGGCGGGGCCGTGGTCGTCGCGCCATCAGGATGAAGTGCTGGCGGAAGCCAAGGCTAACCCCGGCATGGCCGCTCTGGCCCAGGGCCAGTTCCAGCAGGCCAGCGATGGTAACGCGGTGATGTTTATCGAGAGCGTCAACGGCAACCGCTTCCATGACGTCTTCCTTGCCCAGCTGCGTCCGAAAGGCAACGCGCGACCTTCCGTGGTGGTGGCGGATTCCGGCGAGCTGTCGCAGCAGAAAGACGGTTCGCAGGTGGTGACCCTCAACAAGGGCACCCGCTTTGAAGGCACCGCGATGCTGCGCGATTTCCGCATTACCGATTTCAATAACTATCAGGCCATTATCGGCCACCAGGCGGTGACCTCCGATCCGGACGACACCGAACAGATGGATATGCGCACTCTGTGGCAGACCCACACCGACCGCGCGCGCGCCGAACTGCACTGGCGCTTCACGCTGGTGGCGACGGTCTTCATTATGGCGCTGATGGTGGTGCCCCTCAGCGTGGTGAACCCGCGCCAGGGCCGCGTGCTGTCGATGCTGCCGGCGATGCTGCTCTACCTGGTGTTCTTCCTGCTGCAGACCTCGATTAAGTCGAACGGCGGCAAAGGCAAAATGGACCCGGCTATCTGGATGTGGGCGATCAACCTGCTCTATTTTGCGCTGGCGGTGCTGTTAAACCTGTGGGACACGGTGCCGATGCGCCGCTTCCGCGCCCGTTTTAATAAAGGAGCGGCCTGATGCAGGCGTTTGGCGTACTTGACCGTTATATCGGTAAGACGATTTTCAACACCATCATGATGACGCTGTTCATGCTGGTGTCGCTCTCCGGCATTATCAAGTTTGTCGATCAGCTGAAAAAGTCCGGGCAGGGCAGTTACGACGCGCTGGGCGCCGGCCTCTATACCATCCTCAGCGTGCCGAAAGACATCCAGATCTTCTTCCCAATGGCGGCGCTGCTTGGCGCGCTGCTGGGGCTGGGGATGCTGGCCCAGCGCAGCGAGCTGGTGGTGATGCAGGCGTCCGGTTTTACCCGGCTGCAGGTGGCGCTGGCGGTGATGAAAACTGCGATCCCGCTGGTGCTGCTGACCATGGCGATCGGCGAGTGGGTGGCGCCGCAGGGCGAACAGATGGCGCGCAACTACCGCGCCCAGCAGATGTACGGCGGTTCGCTACTTTCCACCCAGCAGGGGCTGTGGGCGAAAGATGGCCATAACTTTGTCTATATCGAACGGGTGAAAGGTAACGATGAGCTGGGGGGCGTCAGCATTTATGCCTTCAACCCGGAGCGTCGTTTACAGTCGGTGCGCTATGCCGCCTCGGCAAAATTCGATAGCGAGAATAAAGTGTGGCGCCTGTCGCAGGTGGATGAATCCGATCTGACCGATCCGAAGCAGGTGACCGGGTCGCAGATGGTGAGCGGTACCTGGAAAACCAACCTGACGCCGGACAAGCTCGGCGTGGTTGCCCTGGATCCGGATGCGCTGTCGATCAGCGGGCTGCACAACTATGTGAAATACCTGAAATCCAGCGGTCAGGATCCGGGACGCTACCAGCTCAATATGTGGAGCAAAATCTTCCAGCCGCTGTCGGTGGCGGTGATGATGCTGATGGCGCTGTCGTTTATCTTTGGCCCGCTGCGTAGCGTGCCGATGGGCGTCCGGGTAGTGACGGGGATTAGCTTCGGCTTTATCTTCTACGTGCTGGATCAGATTTTCGGCCCGCTGACCCTGGTGTACGGCATACCGCCGATCATCGGCGCGCTGTTGCCAAGCGCCAGCTTCTTCCTGATAAGCCTCTGGCTGATGATGCGTAAGGCCTAGCGGGTAAGCCTGAAACCTAAGCCCCCTCATTGATGAGGGGGCTTTTTTTTTAGCGCTTGCGTCCGCCCAGCAGGCTGCCCAGCATGCCGCGGACGATCTGATTGGTGACCTGGCGAACTGCGCTTTTCGCCGCGGTCTGCACGATACCGTCGCGTTTGCCGCCGCGCGGGCCGGTGCTGCCGAACAGGATATCTTTCAGGCCGCCGAGCAGCCCGTCGTCTTCTCCGCTCTGCTGACCCTTCGCCGGCGGAGCCGACTGCTGCTCGGTAGTGACCTGCACCCCTTGCTGCAGCATCTCGAAGGCCGACTCGCGGTCCACCTCCTCTTCATACTTGCCGTACAGCGGCGAGTGATTCAGCAGGCCATTGCGCTCGTCATCGCTGACTGGCCCCATCCGCGAGCAGGGGGCGATAACCATCGCCCGCTCGACCACCGACGGACTGCCTTTCTCATCGAGGAAGGAGATCAGCGCCTCGCCGGTGCCCAGCTCCTGGATCGCCTGTTCGGTACTGAAGGCCGGGTTGGCGCGCATGGTCTGGGCGGCGGTTTTCACCGCTTTCTGATCCTTCGGCGTAAAGGCGCGCAGCGCGTGCTGCACACGGTTGCCCAACTGGCCGAGCACAACGTCGGGAATATCCGCCGGGTTCTGCGAGACAAAATAGACGCCGACGCCCTTGGAGCGGATAAGACGGATCACCTGTTCGATTTTATCCAGCAGCACCTGCGGCGCATCGTTGAACAGCAGATGCGCCTCATCGAAGAAGAACACCAGTTTGGGCTTGTCGAGATCGCCCGCCTCCGGTAGGCGCTCGTACAGCTCGGAGAGCATCCACAGCAGGCTGGCGGCGTAGAGCTTCGGCATCTGGTAGAGCTTTTCAGCGCTGAGGATATTGATCACCCCTTTGCCACTGGCATCGACGCGCATCCAGTCGGCAATATCCAGCATCGGCTCGCCGAAGAAGTGCCCGGCGCCCTGTTGCTCCAGGGTCAACAGCCCGCGCTGGATGGCGCCGACCGAGGCGCTGCTGATATTGCCGTACTGATTCTGGAAAGATTTGGCGTTGTCGCCGATAAACTGGGTGATGGCGCGGAGATCTTTGAAGTCGAGCAGCAGCAGGCCGCGGTCGTCCGCGATGCGGAAAATAATGTTCAGCACGCCGCTCTGCACCTCATTGAGATTGAGCAGGCGCGCCAGCAGCAGGGGGCCAAGATCGGAGACCGTCGCCCGCACCGGGTGGCCCTTTTCGCCAAAGATATCCCAGAGCACCACCGGGTTGGCGTGCGCCTCCCAGTCGCTGACGCCGATCTTCTCCAGCCGCGCCTGCAGTTTCTCTGAGCTCTGGCCCGCGGCGGCAATGCCGGTCAGGTCGCCCTTGACGTCCGCCATAAATACCGGCACGCCAATCTCCGAAAACGACTCAGCCAGCTTTTGCAGGGTGACGGTTTTACCGGTGCCGGTCGCACCGGTGATCAGCCCATGGCGGTTGGCCATGGCGGGCAGCAAATAGAGCGCGTTATCCAGCGTGCGCGCAATCAACAGGGGTGAGCTCATGATCGATTCCTCCATTTATCCTGCGACGATTATAGGCAACCTCGTCGTCCGGCGTTGGGGAAATCGTCACGCGCCGCGCACGCTGTCGCGAGAGGCCTCAGGCGCAGTGGCGTTGGATAAGCGCGATGCTCTGCTCAATTTCGCGCTCGATATCCGCTTCGCTCCACTGCGCCAGCTCGGGAGCGAAGGGTTCAAAAGCGTATATCCCCTGATAGCCGCGGGCTTCCAGGGCCTTAACCTGCTCGCAGGTGCCGAGACGATCCTGCGGCGTCAGCATGATGCGCTCGGCATCGGTGAGCTGCTCGCGCGGACGGGTATCGTCCACTCCGGAAAGGTGGACCAGCCCGATGTCCGCTACCTCCACCTGACTGAACTCGTCCGCCGCCTGCGGGTAGAGATGGTGATGGAAGGTGTCGATCAGCAGCTTAAACGGCACGCGCGCGTCATGGATCAGCGTCTGCGCCTGGTGCGCCGATCGCAGCGAGCTTTGCGGGAAGCCCAGCGGCTCCACCAGGCCGTGGATGCCGTAGAAGGCGAACAGCGGGGCCAGGTCGCGCAGGGCGCCCAGGGTGTCGCTGGCCGGCACCTCGCTGCCGTCGTTGAGCGGGCAGAGCACCAGCGATTTGGCGCCGATGGCCTGAGCCTCTTTCAGCAGCGACTCGGTCAGCTGCCGCACCTCTTCGCTACGGCGGTTAAAGGGATAGACCGCGTTAATCGTCAGGATCTCGATGTGATAACGCGCCGCCAGCTCGCGCACCTGCTGATGGCTTAAATCGTCGGTCACCTTCCCGCTGGGTAAATCGTTGCGCAGCTCGACTTTATTCAGGCCCAGACGGTTCACCAGACGGAAAAACGCTTCAATGCTGAGCGCTGGCGCGATTTTGCGGTTAATACAAAAACGTTGCATTGCGATGGCCATAGGACACTCCTGACGGAAGAGGGTTAGGTTCGTTCAATTGGCTAACAGTCAAAACGTTTATTCCAAAATAAGCAAGAATGAAAATGATGATTGTTTGAGCTGCCTCGCAAAATATTCCCGGCCGCCGCGGCGGGAGCGACCGGGACGGGGAGCCTGGCATCACGAGGCGGCGCGGCTCGATGGGGGAAGCGTGTAAGCGATGCGTGAGCGCAAAATGCGACTGTTATCACCAAAATGAAATTTCATTTCACAACAATGTTGAAATATAAATTTCATTTTACTACGGTTATAGCACAGCAGAATCAGCGACGGGCCGGTGTGCGCTGGCCCTCTTCACTATGAGGCGAGAACATGACGATCACAGGAAACTTTATTGGCGGGAAAACCGTTATCAGCAGCAGCAACGAAACGATGCCGGTGTACGATCCGGCGACGGGCAAAGCGGTGCGCGAAGTCACGGTATCGACCGCGCAGGAAGTCTCTGAGGCGATTCAGGTTGCTCGCGATGCGTTTGACAGCTGGTCCCGTACCACGCCGCTGCGCCGCGCCCGCGTGCTGTTCAACTTCAAAATGCTGCTGGAGCAGCACGTGGAAGAGCTGGCGGGGATCATCGTCAGCGAGCACGGCAAAGTGTGGTCGGATGCGCTGGGCGAGCTGACCCGCGGCATGGAAGTGGTCGAATTCGCCTGCGGGATCCCGCACCTGATTAAAGGTGAATACTCTTCTGACGTCGGCACCGGCGTCGACAGCTATTCGCTGATGCAGCCGCTGGGCGTGGTGGCCGGGATCACCCCGTTCAACTTCCCGGCGATGGTGCCGATGTGGATGTTCCCGCTGGCGCTGGCCTGCGGCAACAGCTTCGTCCTCAAACCGCCGGCGCTGGCGCCGACGGCCGCCGTGCGTCTGGCAGAGCTGCTGAAAGAGGCTGGTCTGCCGGACGGCGTGTTTAACGTCGTGCACTGCAGCAATGAAGATGCCGAGCAGCTGTACACTGACCCGCGCATTGCGGCAGTGAGCTTCGTTGGCTCCTCCGGCGTGGCGGAGTATATCTATAAGACCGCCAGCGCCCACGGCAAGCGCGTGCAAGCCTTTGGCGCCGCCAAAAACCACGCGATAGTGATGCCGGATGCCGATCTTGACGCCACCGTTAACGCCATTATGGGCGGCGCCTTCGGTTCCGCAGGCGAGCGCTGCATGGCGCTGCCGGTGGTGGTCGCGGTGGGAGATGAAACCGCCGACAAACTGATCGCCCGCCTGAAGCCGTTGGTGGAGGCGCTGAAAGTGGGCCCGGGCTGCATGCGCGGCCAGGAAGAGAACGAGATGGGGCCGGTGGTTTCTGATACTCACCAGAAAAAAGTCCTCGGCTATATTGATAAAGGCGAAAGCGAAGGGGCAAAACTGGTGGTCGATGGCCGCAAACTGCGCGTGCCGGGTTACGACGCGGGCTATTATGTCGGCGGCACCCTGTTCGATCACGTCACCCCGGAGATGACCATCTGGCGCGAAGAGATCTTTGGCCCGGTGCTGGGGATTGTGCGCGCGGCGGACTATGACAGCGCCCTCGAACTGGTCAACAGCCACGAGTTTGGCAACGGCAGCGCCGTCTTCACCAGCAACGGCCACACCGCGCGTGAATTCGTCCACGACGTGCAGGCGGGGATGGTCGGGGTGAACGTGCCGGTCCCGGTGCCGATGGCGTTCCACAGCTTCGGCGGCTGGAAGCGCTCAGTGTTCGGGGCGCTGAACGTTCACGGGCCGGACGGCGTGCGCTTCTACACGCGCATGAAGACCGCCACCGTACGCTGGCCGGCAGGGCAGCAGACCGTATCTGAATTCAGCATGCCGACGTTAGGTTAATCGGCGAAGGAGAGCGCCATGTCGTTACTGGCTAAATCGCGAAAAGAGGGACAGATCCAGCATATTACGCCGCAAAGCGCCGGTTGGCGCTATATCGGCTTTGATGTCTGGATGTTGAAAAAAGGGCAGACCGTGACGCTGGAGAGCGGCGACCGCGAGCTGTGCCTGGTGCTGGTCGCCGGCCTGGCGTCGGTGAAAACGCAGCAGGCCGATTTCCCGAATCTCGGTAAACGGATGTCGCCGTTTGAACGCACCCCGCCGTGGTCGGTGTACGTGCCACCGCAGGATCGGGTCGAGGTGACCGCCGATTCCGATCTGGAGCTGGCGGTGTGTAGCGCGCCGGGCAAAGGCAGCTTCCCGGCACGCCTTATTCGGCCGGAAGACGTCGGCGTCGAGCATCGTGGGAAAGGGCGCAACCAGCGTCGGGTGCATAATATTCTGCCGGACAGCGCCGAGGCGGATTGCCTGCTGGTGGTGGAAGTCTACACCGACGAAGGGGCCACCAGCTCGTGGCCGTCGCATAAGCACGATACCGCCCTGCCGGGCAAAGAAACGCAGCTGGAAGAGACCTACTATCACCGCTTCGATCCGCCGCAGGGCTTTGCCTTCCAGCGGGTCTACACCGACGACCGCAGCCTGGACGCCTGTATGGCGCCCTATAACCACGATGTGGTGATGGTGCCGCGCGGTTACCATCCGGTGGCGGCGATTGCCGGTTACGACAGCTACTATCTGAACGTCATGGCCGGGCCGGACCGGAAATGGCTGTTCACCTGGGAAGATGACCACGCCTGGATCAACACGCCGGAGTATCCGCGTCACGACTAACGTGACGCGCAGACGCCGATAAAAAAGGCCGGTTAGCGATGCTAACCGGCCTTGTTGTTTGAGGCTGCGGGTGTTTTTTAGCGAAAGGCTCCGCGGAATCCCACTCCCTGGCCCGGCAAGCGCAGCGTTGCCGGGCCGTCAGGCACCGTACCCGTGACTGTGCCGGATGGCGCTACGCTTATCCGGCCTACAGGGTTCGTGCGACCTGTCCTTGATTTACCCACTTGCGCGACTGAAACTGCCGGTGCTGACGGCCTCAAAATCGCTGAGACGTTCCCGGAAGGCCGGGGCAGCCCGCATGGATGCGGGCTGAGGTCCGTGTTTTGCAGGGACGCTGCCTCGGCCCGACCCGAAGCCTGCAGGGATAAGTCGAAGGGACCGCGCAGCGGCGATTTTGCTGGCCGGAGCCCGGGGGTACAGGGGGCGGCGGCGACTGGCCGCCCCCTGTGCGCTCCCTGCGCCATGCCAGGCATAACGCAGACGATTAACCGGGAGCGCAAATTTCGCTGAAGTTACACGTGATAAACGCATTGTCTGGCCGGGAAAGTTGCAAACCGATAACAGTCTCAACGGCGACCCGCAGGTGCACATATCCCAGGCCCGGCAAGCGCAGCGCCGCCGGGCAGGACACCTCCGGCGCCATACCTGCCTTTGTGCCGGATGGCGGCTTCGCCTTATCCGGCCTACGGGATCCTCCCGCAGGCTTATGCCACTCCGCCAGGCAACCGACGCCAGGCGGTCTGTCTCACGCCTTCTGCTTGGCCTCAGACTCCTGACTGCTGTTCAGCGCCAGCGAGACCGCCAGCGTCTGGGCCAGGCACAGCGAAGCAACCTGCGAGCGGAAGCCATCCACCTGCGCTTCCCGCACCACAAAGCAGACATCGCTGAAGGCCGCCAGCGGGCTGACCTGGCTGTCGGTAATGGCGATCTGCCGCGCTTTGCGCTGCGCGCCCAGCTCCACCAGCTCGACCACTTCCCGGGCGTACGGCGAGAAGCTCACCGCCACCACCACGTCTTTCGGGCCGACCAGACTCAGCTGCTCGGTGAACATGCCGCCGAGGCCGTCGATCAGAAAGGCTTTGCGATCGAGGTGGCGCAGCGCATAGGTCAGATAGGAGGCGACGCTGAACGACCGGCGCAGGCCAATGACGTAGATATTTTCCGCCTCGCCCAGCAGGGCCACCGCGCGCTCCAGCTCATCGCTGGAGGTCTGCATCGCCAGCTGCTGCAGCGCCTGGTTGTTCACCATCGTGAACATATTAAGGATTTCCGTCGGCGTTTCCGGCGGGCTGGACTCATCGCTGGTGGTCTGGCGGAACAGACGGGCGCGCTCGGTATAGTTGGCGGTCTCTTCCATCAAATGCTGCTTGAACATCTGTTTCATTTCGTTAAAGCCGCTGAAGCCGAAGGCGTTGGCAAAACGAATCAACGTGGAAGGGGGAACGTCCGCCTGTTGCGCAATGGAGGCCACTGTATCGAAAGCCACGCTATTGCTGTTATCAAGGATATAGCGGGCGACCTGTTTCAGGCGTTTGCTTAACGTATCGTAGCGACGCCTGATTTCATCCTGCAGGATGGTCAGCTGTGTTGGGTTATTGGCCATAGAGTGCGCTCTGAGAAAATGGAAGGAATATGGCTTCCAGTGTACCAAATGAAGCGAATTTTTCATTTATTGCGACGAAATACGCGATTCATTTCACGAAGAAACAGAAAAACGCCCGCTCCGCAAGGTGACGGAGACGGGCGTCGGGGGATCAGCGGCGGGCTTCGCGCCAGTAGCCAATAAGCGTCAGGTAGTTGCGTTTCACTTCCTCTATCAGCGCCTCATCGCTGAGCTCACCCTGCATCCAGCGCCGAGACGGCTGGCCAAAGATGGTGCGCCCGACGGCGAAACCTTTGATCATCGGGTGTGCGGCCGCTTCGGTGAAACCGGCGCGCAGTTTGTCGGAAGGCGCGTCGAGGCCGAGGATCAGGATCCCGCGGCTCCACGGATCTTCGCGCTCGATAAGGGCGGTGATCTGCTGCCAGCTGGCGCTGGAGAGCGGCGGCAGCTTCCACCAGTCCGGCTTGATCCCCAGCTGATAGAAGTGTTCCAGCATGGTGTGGTAATGGCGCTCGTCTTTGTCCGGGCCATTTTCCGGCAGGATCACCTCCAGCAGCAATTCATGGCCTGACTTGTTACAGGCCTGCCACACCTCGAGCAGCAGGGCGTCCTGCTCTGCACGCAGCGCCGCCGGGTCATCCGGGTGATAGAAAACCAGACATTTGACGACATGCTCCAGCGGCCAGTCGATCAGCTGCGAGCCGATGTTGCCATGCTCCAGACGCAGCGGTCGCGAGCTGGGCAGTTCGATAGGGCGCCCGATCCACCAGCCCTTGCCGGTAATGGCGTTCAGCGCACGCTGGCCGTAGGTGCCGTCGGCCAGAATACCGCTGCGCTGGTCAAGGCCCGCCTCCTGCGCCGCCGCTTCGGCCGCGGCCAACAACAGCAGCTTGAGCTGCGGAATGCAGGCTTCATCGCGCCCGGCCCCCCGCGCCAGATCGGCCAGCTGTTTGCGATGGTCGAAGGCGAAAATGCACAGCTCCGGCCACTGCTGGCGGCGGCTGGTCACCCGGTGCAGGTGGTTGAGGCGCTCGTCGACGTCCGGGCGCGGCACCGATTCGGCGCGCTGCAGATAGTCATCGAGTTCGACTTTGGTCGGCATCGCCGGCGCACAGCCGTGGCGGGAGACCACCAGCGCCCCGCAGGCATTGGCATAACGGCAAGCCTGCTCCCAGCCCTCGTCGTTAAGCCAGCCGCGCAGCAGGCCAGACATAAAGGCATCTCCGGCGCCCAGCACGTTGAGCACCTCCACGCGCACGCCCTGCTGCAGCGGCACCTGGTCCCAGCTGTCCGGGATGTCGCCTTCCAGCACCACGCAGCCCATCGGCCCGCGCTTGCAGACGAGGGTGGCTTTGGTGGCATGGCGCACATTTTTGAGCGCGGTCAGGGTATCGGTGCTGCCCCCGGCAATATGAAACTCTTCTTCGGTTCCCACCACCAAATCGAACAGATGCAGCACTTCCTGCAGCTGGCTGGTGACCGGCCCGGACTCAATGAAACGGGTTTCGCCATCGCCGAGCGAGGTGAGTCCCCACAGCACCGGACGGTAATCGATATCCAGCGCGGTACGCAGGCCGTGACGGCGGGCGTACTCCAGCGCCTTCAGCACCGCGGCGCGGGTGTTGGCGTGCGACAGATGGGTGCCGGTCACCGCCAGCGCCCGGGAGGAGGCAATATACTCCTCGCTGATGTCGTCAGGCGTTAAGGCCATATCGGCGCAGTTATCGCGGTAGAAAATCAGAGGGAAAGTCTCCTGATCCTTTATCCCCAGCATCACCAGCGCGGTCAGGCGAGATTTGTCGGTAATCAGATACTCAGTATCCACCCCGGCGCGGTTGAGCGTTTCACGCAGGAAACGGCCGTTGTGTTCATCGCCAACGCGCGCCAGCATGGCCGATTTCAGCCCCTGAATCGCGGTGCCAAAGGCCACGTTGCCGGAGGAGCCGCCCAGATATTTCGCGAAACTGGCAACGTCTTCTAGCCGCGAACCGATCTGCTGGGCATAGAGGTCGACGGCCACCCGACCTATACAGATGACGTCGAGCCGCTTTACTGCTGCATTCATAGCTAGGATTTCCTTTTTGGTGTCTGCTGCCTGGAAGGGTCGGGATCCCGACGTTGACTCCGTGAACAGCCTGAGGGTTATTGGTTACCCTTAGTTTGAGAAATAAATATTTCATTTGCAAACTCGTTCGAAATTAAAAAACCAAAAGTGTGAGGGATCTACCACTCTGCCGCACTGAGCCTCGCGCGAGCGCGGATCGTCCCCACTGTTGACCCGGGAGAAAATGAAACGCCACACGACAGCCATTTACCTATGATTTTTAAGGGGATATTGTCGTGTGCTGCGGCAAAAAAGGGCCCGAAAACGTGTCAGGAATGTAAGTGAAACGTATGAAATGGGTAGAGAGTTTGATCCTTCTCGCAAAATGAAATATTTCTTCTGTATTTGTATTTAATGAAAAAAATGTTTGCCTATAATCCACAGGTATTCCAGTGACGTGAACGACGGCCCCGGCGGCATCGGCGCGACGCCACACACAAATACTGAACAATAAGGATTGTGCATCATGGGCAAACTGAGACTGACAACGGCGCAGGCGCTGGTTAAGTTCCTCGATAACCAGTACCTGGAAGTGGATGGTGTAGAGCTGAAGTTCGTGAAAGGCATTTTCGCGATATTCGGCCATGGCAACGTCCTGGGGCTGGGGCAGGCGCTGGAGCAGGACAGCGGCGACATGCGCGTCTATCAGGGGCGCAACGAGCAGGGGATGGCCCACGTGGCCACCGGTTTTGCCCGCCAGGCCTTGCGCCGGCAGATTATCGCCTGCACCTCCTCCATCGGTCCGGGGGCGGCCAACATGATCACCGCCGCCGGCACCGCCAGCGCCAACCGCATTCCGCTGCTGCTGCTGCCGGGCGATGTCTTCGCCACCCGCCAGCCGGACCCGGTGCTCCAGCAGATTGAACAGAGCTACGATCTCAGCATCAGCACCAATGACGCCTTCCGCGCGGTCAGCAAATACTGGGACCGCATTACCCGTCCGGAACAGCTAATGAGCGCCTGCATCAACGCCATGCGCGTCCTGACCGACCCGGCGGAAACCGGCGCGGTGACGCTGTGCCTGCCGCAGGACGTGCAGGGCGAAGCCTGGGACTACCCGGAATCCTTCTTTGCGCGCCGGGTGCACCGTCTTGACCGCCGCCCGGCCAGCGCCGCGCAGCTGGCGGACGCCGTGGCGGCCATCAAAGCCAGCCGTAAACCGCTGATCGTCTGCGGCGGTGGGGTGAAATACTCCGGCGCGGGCGAAGCGCTGTCCCGTTTCGCCGAGCGCTACGGGGTGCCCTTCGCCGAAACCCAGGCCGGGAAGGGGACGGTGGTCTCTTCTCACCCCCTGAACGTCGGCGGCGTCGGCGAGACGGGCTGTCTGGCGGCGAACCTGCTGGCGAAAGAGGCCGACCTGGTGATCGGCGTCGGCACCCGCTTCAGCGATTTTACCACCGCCTCGAAATGGATTTTCCAGCACCCGGAGGTGCGTTTCCTGAATATTAACGTCAGCAACTTCGACGCCTGGAAGCTGGACGGCATTGCCATGCTGGCGGACGCCCGGGAAGCGATGACCGCCCTCGACGCGGCGCTGGCGGACAGCGGCTGGCAGGCCGGCTGGGGCGCGCAGATCGAGAGCGTGCAGAGCCGTCAGTTAAAAGAGACCCAGCGCGTCTACCAGGCGGTGTGGCAGGAGAAATCCTTTGTCCCGGAGATCGACGATCATCTCGATCGCGAATCAGTGTATCGCGAATTCCGCCAGATCACCGACTCCACCCTGACCCAGAGCAGCGTCCTTGGGGTACTGAATGAAACGCTGCCGGCCGAGGCGGTGATCGTCGCGGCGGCGGGCAGCCTGCCCGGCGATCTGCAGCGCGTCTGGCGCAACCGCGCGGAAAACACCTACCACGTGGAGTACGGCTACTCCTGCATGGGATATGAGGTCAACGCCGCACTGGGCGTAAAGCTGGCGCAGCCGCAGAGCGAAGTCTACTCCCTGGTCGGCGATGGCTCGTTCATGATGCTTCACTCTGAACTGGTCACCTCTCTGCAGGAGCGGGCGAAGATCAACGTCGTGCTGTTCGACAACATGGCCAACGGCTGCATCAACAACCTGCAGATGGAGCACGGGATGGACAGCTTCGGCACCGAGTTCCGCTACCGCCAGCCGGAAACCGGCCAGCTGCAGGGCGGCCTGGTGCCGGTGGACTTCGCCACCATCGCCGCCGGCTACGGTTGCAAAACCTGGCGCGTCACCACCCTGGACGAACTGCGCAACGCGCTGGACGCCGCCCGTCGCGAAACGGTCAGCACCCTGATTGATATTAAAGTGCTGCCGAAGACCATGGTGCACAAATACGGCAGCTGGTGGAACGTAGGCGTCGCCCAGACGGCGCTCTCTGAGCGGATCCGCAAAGTTGCGCAAATGATTAATGAAAAGCGCGCCCAGGCGCGTGATTACTAAAACGAACATCCACTCTGAATCCTACAGACTTACGGAGAAAACCATTATGTCGCTCAAATTAGGTGTCATCGGCGCTGGCGCTATCGGTAAAGAACACATCCGTCGCTGCACCCAGGTTCTGCAGGGCGCCACCGTTGTGGCGGTGTCTGATATCAATGCCGACAACGCCCGTGCGGCGGTCGCGCTGCCGGGCGTGCAGGCGGAAGTCTACGCCGACGGCCACGACGTGATTAACGCCAGCGATGTCGACGCCATCCTGGTCACCTCCTGGGACCCGACCCACGAAGAGTACACCCTGGCCGCCATCGCCGCCGGTAAGCCGGTGTTCTGCGAAAAACCGCTGGCGATGACCGCGGAAGGCTGCCGCCGCATCGTCGATGCTGAAATGAAGGCCGGCCGTCGCCTGGTGCAGGTAGGTTTTATGCGCCCGTACGACGAAGGCTATCTGGCGCTGAAAAAAGTGATCGACGATGGCGATATCGGCGCGCCGCTGATGCTGCGCTGCGCCCACCGCAACCAGTCGGTCGGCGAGAACTACACCACCGATATGGCGATCACCAACACCCTGATCCACGAGCTGGACGTGCTGCGCTGGCTGCTGAACGATGACTACCGTTCCGTGCAGGTGCGCTTCCCGCGCTCCACCTCGCACACCCATGCGCGCCTGAAAGATCCGCAGATCGTCTCCTTTGAAACCAAAAAAGGCACCCTGATCGACGTCGAAGTGTTCGTGAACTGCCAGTACGGGTATGACATCCAGTGCGAAGTGGTCGGCGAGACCGGGATTGCCCGTCTGCCGGAGCCGTCTGCCGTCCAGATGCGCAAGTCCGCCAGCCTGTCGACCGCCATTCTCACCGACTGGAAAGACCGCTTTATCAAAGCCTACGACGTCGAGCTGCAGGCCTTTATCAACGACGTCAAAGCCGGCCAGCTGCACGGCCCGTCGGCCTGGGACGGCTACGCGGCGTCGGTGGCGGCGGACGCCTGCATTAAAGCGCAGGGAACCAGCGAGCCGGTTGAAGTGACGCTGCCTGAGTGCCCGGCATTCTATAAACGTTAAGCACGTTTTGCTGACGGAACTTCTTTGCACAGGTAACGACGATGAAAATTGCCTTTGATGTGGATGTGATTAAGGACCTCGGGATCACCCGCATGGTCCATCAGGTAGCGGAGTGGGGCTACAAGTACATTGAACAGTCGCCGCACCCGCAGATTAACCCGTTCTACAAGCACCCGCGCGCCAGCCGGGAGATCATGGCGGAGTACAAGCAGGCGCTGCGCGATACCGGCCTTGAGCTGTCGTCGTTTATCTGTGTCTACCGCTGGTCTGGCCCGGACGAACTGCGCCGTCAGGCAGCGGTGAAAAACTGGAAACGGCTGGTGGAAATTGCGGTGGAGATGGGCGTTCAGGTGATCAACACCGAGTTCTCCGGCGATCCGAATCAGCCTGAGATCTGCGATGAAATGTTCTATCGCTCGATGGAAGAGCTGTTGCCGATTTTTGAGCGGGAAGGCATCCGCGTGGAGATCCAGGCGCATCCCTGGGATTTCTGCGAAGAGAACAATGAAACCGTCGATATTGTGAAGTCGTTCCGCAGCGATAACGTGAAGTACGTCTACAGCGTGCCGCACACCTTTTTCTACGACAAAGGCGTCGGCGACGTGGCGAGCATGCTGCGCTATGCCGGGAGCGATCTCTCCCATGTCCTGATTGCGGATACCCGCAATCATACGAAACATTGCCGCTATATCGTTAACCCGCCGGGCGTGGATGCCGTGGTGCACCAGCACGTAGGCGTCGGGGAAGGGGATGTGGATTTCGACGCGCTGTTCCGCACCTTGCGCGAAATGAAATTCGCCGAGCAGACCTTCAAGGTCGGCGGGGAGCCGATTGTCGCCACCTCGCTGTTTGGCTACCCGGAAAAAATGAAATACCAGGCAGTGGAAACCCGTGAACTCATTGAACGTGAATTGCTGCGCCGCTAAGGCGCAGCGGCAGGAGCCCTACTATGAACAAAGATAACGTCAAACTGGCTATCGCCCCGATCGGCTGGACTAACGATGATATGCCGGAGCTCGGCAGCGAAAACACCTTCCAGCAGATCGTCAGCGAAATGGCGCTGGCCGGCTTTACCGGCAGCGAAGTCGGCAGCAAATATCCGCGCGACCCGGCGGTCCTCAAGCCGATGCTGGACATCCGCGGCATTCAGATCTGCAACGCCTGGTTCAGCACCTTTTTCGCCAACGGCCAGCGGGAAAAAACCATTGATGAATTCGTCAATCACATGAACTTCCTTCATGCGATGGGCGCGAAAGTGATTGGCTGCTCCGAGCAGAGCGGCAGCATCCAGGGGCTGGATAAACCGATCCTCGGCGATGCGAAGCCGTGCTTCAGCGACGAGGAGTGGCAGCGGGTAGCGGAAGGCTATAACACCCTAGGTCGCCTGGCGGCGGAGAAGGGGATGCAGGTCTGCCTGCATCACCACATGGGCACCGGCATCCAGACCACTGCGGAAATCGACAAGTTTATGTCGCTGGTGGACGAGCGCGTCTTCCTGCTGTTCGACACCGGCCACGCCTGGTATTCCGAAGGCGGCGAAGCGCCGATGCTGGCGATCCTCAAAAAGTATCTGCCGCGCATTAACCACGTTCACCTGAAAGACGTCCGTCCGCCGGTGATCGACCAGGTGCGCCGCGACGGCCTGTCGTTCCTCGACGGCGTGAAAAAAGGCACCTTCACCGTCCCGGGCGACGGGGTGATCGATTTCCGTCCGGTGTTCAAGCTGCTGGACGACTTTGGCTATAAAGGCTGGATGGTGGTGGAAGCAGAGCAGGATCCTGCTCTGGCCAATCCTTTCGAATACGCCGTCAAAGCGCGCAAATATATCCGCGAAACGGCAGGGATCTAATCGTTGTGACATTTTCAGGCCATACCGGGTATGGCCTGCTTTTTTCCTTTCTCAACCGGACCCAGGGCTCAACCACGGCTCCGGGCAGTTCCCTCTCCCGGGCCCAGGGCTTAACCACAGCGCCGTACCGTCCCCTCTCCCGGCCCCAGGGCTCAACCCCGGCGCCGGACAGTCCCCTCTCCCTCAGGGAGAGGGCCAGGGTGAGGGTGAGGATGACGGGTAAAGCGTCACTTCACTTCCGCCAGCGCGGTCTTATCCACATACGGTTTCATCAGCGCGTCGGCTTCCTTCTGCGCCGCCTGCACCGCCGCTTCCGGCGTCACTTTGGCATCGTTAACCACCGCCGCCAGCTGGTTCTCCATCGCCTTACGTACCGCAACGGTCTCCCAAGTGGAGTACCACGGATGGGCGTACTTCAGCTGCTCAAGGGCGATCGCCGCCCGCGGATCCTGCTGCAGATAGGCCTTCATCTCCGGCGTATCGTATGACGCCTTGCGCGGCGAGAAGTAGCCGGTAAAGCGGCTCCATGCGCCGTTCACGTCGGGGCTCACCAGATAGGTCAGGAACTGATACGCCGCTTTCTTCTGCGCATCGCTGATGCCTTTAAAGCTCACCAGGCTGGCGCCGCCGATCGGCACCGCGCGCTGCTCTTTGGCCGGCAGCATCGCCACCCCAAGCTCAAAGTCTTTGCTGTTCTCGCGCATAAAGCCCAGCGCGCCAGTGCTGAGCATCGCCATCCCGAGCTTACCGGAGAAGAACGCGGCGCTGATCTGCTTCGAGTTCAGCACCCCGGACGGCATTACCTTGTCCTTGTAAATCAGATCCTGCCAGAAGCGCAGGGCGCCGATGGCGGTCGGCGAGTTGTAATAGACCTCGCCCGGATAGTCTTCGTTAAAGTATTTCCCGCCGTTGGCGCGCACCAGTGCCGAGAAGATCCAGCCGCCGTAGTCGTCATTGGTCGACGGCAGCATGATCCCCCACTGGCCTGTGCTCTCGTCGGTCAGCTTTTTGGCATCGGCCAGCAGCTCGGCCCAGGTCTGCGGCGGCTGTTTTATCCCGGCCCGATCGAACATCGTCTTGTTGTAGTAGAGGATCGGCGTCGAGTTATGGAACGGGATCGCATAGGTGGTGCCCATCACCTGGGCGTTCTTATGCATCGCGGGCCAGAATTCCTTTTGCAGAAAATCGCCGGCCTTCTGATCGCCATATTTAAACAGCTCGTCCATCGGCAGGATCTCATCCTTCAGTGCCAGATCGGTGGTGAAGTTGGCGGACATGATCACCAGCGCCGGCGGCTGGCCGGCCTTCTGCGCCGATTCGGCTTTGATCTTGGTGGTGTCGTAGTTGCCGGTGAAGATGCCGCGTACTTCGACATCCTGCTGCGAGTCGTTGAATTGCTTAATGACGCGGGTCATCTCCATGGTCAGCTTGCCGTCCACCGGCGCCGGGAACATGAAGTCTATTTTCTCTTTTGCCAGCGCCGCGCCGCTCAGGGCAAGACTGAGGCCAACCGCGACTACCGTAAAAGGTTTAAACATGATCTGTCTCCATCAGTAAATTATGCTGGGTCTCAGCATGAAAAAGATGCACATCGGCAGGCGAAAAGCCGATCGGTAGCGACTCGCCTTTCTCCGGCACCGTGCCGCGGTGGCGGCGGCTAAAGCGCAGGGTGCCGATCGGGGTGCTGACGTGGAGCAGGTAGTCGGCTCCCATCAGTTCTCGTTGCAGAACGGTGGCCGGCAGGCGCAGATGGCCCTCCTCCACGCGGTCGGTAATATGTTCCGGGCGAACGCCCAGCCAGACGCGAGTCTGATCCCGGTGGCGCGGCGGCAGCGGATGGCGCTGTTCTCCCAACAGTACTTCACCGTTGGCGCAGGGTAGCGACAGCAGGTTCATCGCCGGCGAACCGATAAACCCGGCGACGAACAGGTTGGCAGGGTTGGCGTACAGATACTCCGGGCGCCCGACCTGCTGCACGTGGCCGCCGTTCATCACCACGATGCGGTCGGCCATCGACATCGCCTCGGTCTGGTCGTGGGTCACATAGATGGTGCTGGTTTTCAGCTGCTGGTGGAGGGCCATAATGCTGTCGCGCACTTCGCTGCGCAGACGGGCGTCGAGGTTGGAGAGCGGCTCGTCCATCAGGAACAGCCGCGGATTGCGCACGATCGCCCGGGCCATCGCCACCCGCTGGCGCTGGCCGCCGGAGAGCTTCGCCGGTTTGCGGTCAAGCAGCGCCTCCAGCTGCAGCATCTGCGCCACTTTGTCCACCCGCGGCTGCCAGCTGCTTTTCTCTTCCTTGCGCACCTGCATGCCGAAGGTAATGTTGTCGCGTACCGACAGATGCGGAAACAGGGCATAGTTCTGGAAGATCATCGCGAAGTTGCGCTCGCGTGGCGTGGCGGCGGTGATGTTCTCATCATGCAGCCAGATTTGGCCTTCGCTAACCGGCTCCAGCCCGGCAAGCAGGCGCAGCAGGGTGCTTTTCCCGCAGCCCGACGGGCCGACCAGCACCACGAATTCGCCTTCGTGAATATCCAGCGACAGGGCGCTGAGCGCCGGCTTGCCGTCGAAACGTTTACTGATGTTTTGCAGACTGAGCATGGCGGTTAGCGCTCTTCCGTTGGGCAACTGATGTTTTCGTCGTACAACCACGGCCCGGCGTAGTGGGCCAGCGAGTGCTGGTAGCTCACCCACTGCTCGCCGACCTGGCGGTGCATCAGGCATGAAGCCGGGGAGAGGTCGTAATAGGGCCGGGTGTCTTCGTGGCAGTACGGCACCTGATGGACGGTACCAGGGATAGTGGAGATCAGCGCCTGGCGATACTGGGTCATGGTCAGGCTGTGGTTATGGCCGCAGAAGATGCGCGTCAGCGACGGGAAACGCTCCACCAGCGCCAGCAGACGGTGGCCGTTTTCGCAGGCGATCGGGTCCATCTGCGCATTGCCCAGCGGCAGAGGCGGGTGGTGCATAAAGATGGTCGCCGGTTTGTCGCCGCCCTCGAACAGCTGGGCTTCCAGCCAGCCGATGGTCTCGTCGGTCAGCCAGCCCTTCGAGGTGCCGGCGCGGCTGGAATCGATAAACAGCAGGCGGGTGGCGAAATCATCCACCGCATAGCGCATATTTTGCGGATCGTTGCCCAGCTGCGGGCACAGCGGGTGAAGATGCTCCAGAAAATGGGCTTTGTCGTCGTGGTTGCCGGGGATCAGATACAGCGGATAGTTCAGGCTGCCGAGGATCTGGCGGGCCACCTGATACTCCTCCGGGCGGCCGCAGTTGACGATATCCCCGCTCACCACCACCGCGTTCGGGCGCTCGCGCAGCGCGTTAAGCTGCGAGACCACATCGGCGTTGGCGGCGTTGACGTCGATAAAGCCGTACAGCTTCTCGCCGCGGCTGCGGAAATGGGTATCGGAAATGTGCGCTAACAGCATGAATCACTCCTTATTTGATCCCGGAGAAGCCGAAGCTCCGCAGGAACTGTTTCTGAAAAAGGATGAACGCCAGCATCAGCGGCAGGCAGACCATCAGCGTCCCGGCGCCGATGGTGCCCCACTGGCCGCCGGATTCGGCGCCCATGGCGAAGGAGACCAGCCCGACGGTCAGCACCTGCTTGTCGGGATCGTTGAGCATCATCAGCGGCCACAGGTACTCGTTCCAGTGGTAGGTAATGCTGACGGTGGCGAAGGCCAGCACCGACGGCCAGGACATCGGCAGCAGCACGCGGAACAACACCTGCCACCAGCGGCAGCCCTCCATCAGCGCCGCCTCCTCCAGCTCTTTCGGGATGGCGAGGAACGCCTGACGCATCAGGAACACGCCGAACGCCGAGGTGAAGTAGGGCATCATCACCCCGGTGAGGGTATTGAGCAGGCCGAAGGTTTTCAGGGTCAGCATGTTCGGCACCATCATCACCACCGGCATGATCATCAGCTGCACCAGGAACAGGAGAAACAGCGTCTGCTTGCCGCGAAACTCGTGGCAGGCGAAGACGTACCCGGCGGTGGTGATGGTCAACAGCTGCACGCAGAAGGTGCCGAAGGTGAAGATAAGGGTGTTGGCGTACAGGCTCAGCCAGTCGGCGCTGTTCCAGGCGTCGCGGAAGTTATCGAGGGTTAGCGGCAGGCGCGGCAGCAGCGAGGCCATGTCTTCCCCGAAGGTGGTGGCGCTGAACGAGGTGGCCAGCATCCAGATAAACGGGCTGATCCACAGCAGCGCCAGGCAGCACATTAATACTGTAAGCGTAAAGGGCGACGAGCGGCGCAGGCGCAGCCACAGCGGACGCGCAGCGGCGGGTGTGCGGACCAGCAGCGGCGAGATGTCAGCGCTCATAGTGGGCTCCTTTCTCCAGCAGTTTCAGGTTAATCAGCGAGAAGGCGAACAGCCCGGCCAGGGTCAGGAAGGTGGCGGCGGAGGCTTTGCCAAGGTCGTGGGTATCCCAGGCGAGATTCTGGATGTAATAGAGCAGCACGGTGGTGGCGTTGTCCGGCCCGCCGCGGGTCATCACCGCCACGTGGTCGATCTGGGTGATGGAGTAGATCAGCGCTGTGGTGATCACAAAGCTCAGGGTCGGGCGCAGCAGCGGCAGCGTGACCTTAAAAAAGACCTGCGTGCGGGTAGCCCCCTCCATCAGCGCCGCTTCCCGCGTCGAGGCCGGAATGCTCTGCAGCCCGGCGAGGAAAAACAGCATGTAGTAGCCGGCGAACTTCCATACGCCGATCAGCGCCAGGGCCAGCAGCGCGCTGTTGCTGCGCCCCAGCCAGTTGTTGTTCATCGGCCCGAACAGCTTCGCCAGATAGTGGTCGAGCAGGCCGAGGCCGGGCATAAAGATAAACAGCCACAGTGCGGCGGCGCTGACCATCGGGATAATCATCGGGAAGAAAAAGGCGGTGCGCAGCCAGCGGTTGACGCGATGGTTCTCGCTCAGCGCCACCGCCAGCAGCAGGGCGAGGGTCACCCCGGGCACCACCGTCAGCAGGATATAGAGCAGGTTATTGCCCAGCGACTGCCAGAAGACGTTATCGGCAAACAGGCGGGCGAAGTTATCCAGCCCGACGTACTGTGCGCCGTCGCTGGCCATGCGGGTATCAAACAGGCTGTCATACACCGAACGCCCCAGCGGGAACCAGGTAAACAGCAGTAAAAACAGCAGGGAAGGCGACAGGATCAGCCAGGGAAGCCAGGTCTTTCTCATGGTGACGCGCATCTCGTTCAGCCATTTATCGAAGCCCGGATTGTGGGAAGCAATGACTACAGAGGCATGGCGGGGAGATGACGGTTTGATGAAGCGACGGGGAAAACGCCGGGCGAGCGGGCCGCCCGGCGGGAGAGAACCATCAGAAGTCGGCTTTCAGCACCGCGCGGTAGCGGGCTTTGCCTTCGCGAACGTGCTTCAGCGCTTCGTTAATCTGCGACATCGGGAACAGCTCGGTGGTCGGGGCCACTTTGCTGCGCCCGGCGAACTTCATCATCGTGCGCAGTTCGGACGGGTTGCCGGTCGCCGAGCCGGAGATGCTGCGGTCGCCGCCGATAAGGGTAAAGGCCGGCACCGGGAACGGCTTCATCACCGCGCCGACGGTATGGAAGTTGCCGCCGTAAGCCAGGGCTTCGAAGTACGGCTGCCAGTCGAGATCCACCGCCACGGTGTTGATGATCAGGTCAAACTGGCCGGCCAGCGCTTTTAAGACTTCCGGATCGCGGCTGTTGACCACGCGATCGGCGCCCATCGCCAGCACTTCCTGCTCTTTGGCCGGGTTGGAGCTGAAGGCGGTCACTTCCGCGCCCATCGCCCGCAGCAGCTTAATAGCGATATGGCCGAGGCCGCCGATGCCGATCACCCCGACGCGGCTGGTGGCGGTGACATGGTGGGTCAGCAGCGGTTTAAAGACGGTGATGCCGCCGCACAGCATCGGGCCGGCGGACGCCAGATCGATGCTCTCTGGCAGGGGGATCACCCACTGCCAGTCGGCACGCAGCTTATTGGCGAAGCCGCCGCGGTTGAGAATGGTCGGCACCGAGCCTTCCAGACAGTTGATCTGGTTGCCGCTGATGCAGGCGTCGCAATGGCCGCAGCTGCGCGCCGTCCAGCCGATGCCGACCTTCTGGCCAATCTTCAGGCCTTTATCCTGCGCCGCGCTGCCCAGCGCCGCCACCCGGCCAATCACCTCGTGGCCGGCTACCAGCGGGTAGCTCGACATCCCCCATTCGTTGTCGATCATCGACAGGTCCGAATGGCAGATCCCGCAGTATTCTACCTCAACTTCGACATCTTCCGGCTGCAGCTCGCCGGCATCGTACTCCCACAGCGACAGATCGGCGCCCGCTTCTTTGGCGGCGTAGCTTTTAATGATGCTCATGTTCATTTCCTTGGGGTTGGCGTGATAACCCAGAAAGTGTAGAGCATGGCATTCCACGGCGCTTGGCAATCGGAGGGGTCGCGAAGCGGGCGGACCAGCCGCCCGTTAAGGTCAGCGGCTGGCGAGCGGCCACTGATTAAGGCGGATGCCGCGCTGCGGCGCGCTCTCGGCAAAATCATCCAGCACCGCCCGCACGTCCGGGTCGAGGTAGCCGACGCTGTCGTGCTCGACGATCACCACGCTCTTTTCCGGAATTTTCGCCAGCAGGGCCAGCAGATGCGGATTGTGCATAAAGGTCAGATTCTGCTGGATGCGCAGCACGTAGTGGTCATCGTAGCGCGCCAGCTGCAGCGAGTGACGATGGCTGCGCCAGAGGCTGAACGCCATCTGGGTGGCAAGACCAATCCCGATCCCCGCCAGCATGCCGAAGGCAATAATCCCGCCGATGGTGGCGAGGAACGGGACGTACTGCGCCGCCCCCTGGCGGAACTGCTCGATGAACAGCCGCGGCGTCGCCAGCTTATAGCCGGTATACAACAGCACGGCGGCGAGGCTGGCGAGCGGGATCAGGGTCAGCAGACCGCTAAACCACAGGCCGCAGATCAACAGCAGCACACCGTGGATAAAGATCGACAGTTTGCTCTGCGCGCCGTTGCTGACGTTCACCGAGCTGCGGACGATCACCGCGGTGATCGGCATCGCCCCCAGCACGCCGGAGAGCAGGTTGCCGACGCCCTGAGCGACCATTTCGCGGTTCGGCGAAGGCGGCGGATTTTGCGGGCGCAGCTTTTTCAGCGCCTCCTGGCTGAGCAAGGTTTCGAGGCTGGCGACCAGCGCCAGGGTTACCGCCACCACCCACACCGACGGATTGCGCCACGCGCTCCACGCCGGAGACTCCAGCTCGCCCAGCAGATCGCCGAGGCTGCCGAACGCTGGCAGGGTAATGCGCGGCAGGGCGGCCAGCTGCTGCGGCGCAAAATGGGTCAGCAGCAGGGTGGTCACGCAGCCGAGCAGGACGGCGATCAGCGGCCCGGGGATCCAGCGCAGGCTCTTCACCCGGCGGATAAGCGGCGAGCCCCACAGCCAGAGTACCAGCAGGCCGCCCGCGGCCACGGCCATCGCAGTGACAGAGAAAGCGGCATTGCCCTGAACCACATCGGCAAGCCCGGTCTCTTCCGCCGTGCCGAGCGCGACGGGGATCTGCTGCATAATCAGCAGGATGCCGATCGCCGCCAGCATGCCTTTGATGACGCTGGCGGGAACCAGCGAGATAAAGCGCCCGGCCCGCAGGATGCCGAACAGCAGCTGCAGCACGCCGGCCAGCACCAGCGCCATCAGGAAGAGGGAGAAGGAACCCAGGGATTCAATGGCGGCGACGACGATGGTGACCAGTCCGGCGGCGGGGCCGCTGACGGCGAAGCGGGAGGGGCTGAGGGCAGTGACGACCAGGCCGCCGATGATGCCGGTCAGCAGGCCGACGAAGGGTGGTAAGCCGCTGGCCTGGGCGATGCCGAGGCACAGCGGCAGGGCGACAAGGAAGACGACGATGCCGGCGAGAGAGTCCTGACGAAGCGTGTTCATGGGGCGTGCTCCTGCAGTGAGAGGTGTTCGACGAGGGTGGTTAAATGGCCGGAGGCCAGATCGTAGACGCAGCCGTGCAGGCTGAGCGGCCGCCCGCTGGCGAGCACCGTCTGCACCGGCTCACTCTCCAGCAGACGGGCGAACTGGGCGCGAACGTTGGCTTCCACCAGGGCGTCAAGGGCACGGCGAGAGGGCTCCGCGTCGGAACTGGCGCTGGCACTGGCGCCGGGGGAGGCCGCAACACAACACCCATCGGCGATCTGCGCAATTTCTTGATGCAGGGTGTGGCGCAGCTGGCCGATGCGGCGAGCCAGCGCCGAGGACTCCTGCGCCAGCGGCAGGGTGGGCAGGGAAAGCGCCGCCTGCACGCCGCCGCAGCCGTAGTGGCCGCAGAGCACCACCCGCTCCACCTCAAGGTAGTGGAGGGCATACTGCAGGACGCTCATGACGTTGTCGTCGGTGGGGTCGAGCATGTTGGCGATATTGCGGTGGACAAAGAGCTCGCCGGGCTGGCTGCCGGTGAGCACCTCGGCGGGAACGCGGCTGTCGGAGCAGCCGATCCACAGCGAGTGGGGTCGCTGCCCGTCGACCCATTTTTCGAAATAGTCCGGGTCATGCTGACACTTCTGCAGCGCCCAGCTGCGGTTGCGGGCCAGCAAAGGTTTTAACGTCGTCACAAGTATTCTCCTGAGTTAATTCATCGAGTGAATATGTCCATCAAGACTCGTACAGCGACTAGTAAAAATAGTGTTTACCGGAACCCTTCACGCCTGAGGAAAATCCTGGAATAAACGGCAAAAAGAAAACTTTTCATTAATGTAAAGTTATAAAAATATTGATGAAATTGATATTTGACTGTGGGGCGAGTGAATAACAAAAAGGTATTGGCTAAAACTTTCTGGAATATATAGGAATGGCGTTGGGTGGGGTTAGGGGGAATATTGAGGGATTGGATATCGGGGATGGATGGGGAACGTTGGGTTGTGTTGGGTTGTGTTGAGTTGGGTTGAGT
>NZ_JAGRRA010000004.1:0-387583 GCF_018223875.1 Klebsiella sp. 54 | reverse complement strand
CTTTGAGTGCCCACACAGATTGTCTGATAAATTGTTAAAGAGCAGTTGTGACGCGCTTTAGCGCTCTGTCGCGAGGTCCCGTATAATACGTTTTCCTCATTCAGAGTCAAGCGCTTATTTTGCTTTTCTCTGTCGGCTTCAACGTTATCTTTCGCCGTTGAATCCTGCTGCCCCGGCGGCTTGCTTGCCGTTGTTCCGTGTCAGTGGAGGCGCATTATAGGGGGTAATTCTGAAGTGACAAGGATAAATTCAAAAAAAGAATTCAATCGCTCACTTTTCAACCAAATCAGGTGTTGAGCTTTAATTCTTGCCTGGTTTTTAAACAAAAACGAGCCCGCTGGGCCCGTTTTTGTCGTTTTGTGACTTACTGCACTGCCACGATACGGTCGTCTTTCACTACCAGCTCGACGGTTTTACCCGGAATCAGCTCACCGGAAAGTATCTGCTGGGCCAACGGGTTCTCAATCTGCTGCTGAATAGCGCGTTTCAGTGGCCGCGCGCCGTATACCGGATCGTATCCGTTGGCGCTTAGCAACTTCAGC
The DNA here is from genome assembly GCF_018223875.1 of Klebsiella sp. 54. Taxonomy (NCBI): domain Bacteria; kingdom Pseudomonadati; phylum Pseudomonadota; class Gammaproteobacteria; order Enterobacterales; family Enterobacteriaceae; genus Klebsiella; species Klebsiella sp. 54. The sequence continues at coordinate 387,041 of NZ_JAGRRA010000004.1, read as the reverse complement.
GCCTCATCGGACATCCGCACTTCATATCCGCGCTCTTCCAGACGTTTATACAGACGCTGCAGCTGGATCTGGGCAATAGAAGCAATGTGTTTCTCACCCAGCGGATGGAAGACCACCACTTCATCGATACGGTTGATGAACTCCGGACGGAAGTTCTGGCTGACAACCCCCAGCACCAGGTCCTTCATATGTCCGTAATCCAGCTCGCCGAACCGTTCCTGAATCAAATCGGAACCGAGGTTCGAGGTCATGATGACCACCGTGTTACGGAAGTCGACCGTTCTCCCCTGGCCATCGGTGAGGCGCCCGTCGTCGAGTACCTGCAGCAGAATGTTGAACACATCCGGGTGCGCTTTTTCCACTTCATCCAGCAGGATGACGGAATAAGGACGACGGCGCACCGCCTCGGTCAGGTAACCGCCCTCTTCATAACCGACGTATCCCGGAGGCGCACCGACCAGACGCGAGACGGAGTGTTTCTCCATAAACTCGGACATATCGATACGCACCATTGCGTCGTCGCTGTCGAACATAAAGTTAGCCAGCGTTTTACACAGCTCGGTTTTACCGACCCCGGTCGGACCGAGGAACAGGAATGAACCAATCGGCCGGTTCGGATCGGACAGCCCGGCACGGCTACGGCGAATAGCGTTAGATACTGCTTCAACCGCCTCATCCTGACCAATCACCCGATGATGCAGTTCCTGCTCCATACGCAGCAGTTTGTCACGCTCGCTTTCCATCATGCGGGAGACCGGGATACCGGTCCAGCGGGCCAGCACTTCGGCGATTTCAGCATCCGTCACTTTATTACGCAGCAGACGCATGGTTTTTCCTTCGGACTGAGTGGCTGCCGCCAGCTGTTTCTCCAGTTCCGGAATTTTGCCGTACTGCAGCTCGGACATCCGCGCCAGGTCACCGACGCGACGCGCCTGTTCGATGGCGATTTTCGCCTGCTCCAGCTCGGCTTTGATGGTCTGGGTGCCGGAGAGGGACGCTTTTTCCGCTTTCCACTCTTCTTCCAGCACCGAGTACTGCCGTTCTTTATCCGCCAGCTCCTCGTTGAGCATATCAAGACGCTTCAGACTCGCCTCATCAGACTCTTTCTTCAGCGCCTGCTGCTCCAGTTTCAACTGGATGATACGGCGATCGAGACGGTCCAGCTCTTCCGGCTTTGAGTCGATCTGCATACGGATGCTGGACGCCGCCTCATCGATAAGGTCGATGGCTTTATCCGGCAGCTGACGGTCGGCAATGTAGCGATGCGACAAGGTCGCCGCCGCCACGATAGCCGGGTCGGTGATCTGCACATGGTGGTGCAGTTCATAACGTTCTTTCAGACCGCGCAGAATAGCGATGGTATCTTCTACCGACGGCTCGGCGACGAACACCTTCTGGAAGCGGCGCTCCAGCGCAGCGTCTTTTTCAATGTACTGACGGTATTCGTCGAGCGTCGTCGCCCCGACGCAGTGCAGTTCACCACGCGCCAGTGCCGGCTTCAGCATGTTGCCCGCGTCCATCGCGCCGTCGGCTTTACCAGCGCCAACCATGGTATGCAGTTCGTCGATAAACAGAATGACGTTGCCTTCCTGTTTCGACAGGTCGGTCAGCACGCCTTTCAGACGCTCTTCAAACTCACCGCGGTATTTCGCCCCGGCCACCAGCGCGCCCATATCCAGCGCCAGCACCCGGCGGCCTTTCAGCCCTTCCGGCACTTCGCCGTTGACGATACGCTGCGCCAGGCCTTCGACGATAGCGGTTTTACCCACCCCGGGTTCACCAATCAGCACCGGATTGTTTTTGGTACGGCGCTGCAGTACCTGAATGGTACGGCGGATCTCTTCATCACGGCCGATAACCGGGTCCAGCTTGCCCTGTTCGGCACGCTCGGTGAGATCGACGGTAAATTTCTTCAATGCCTGACGTTGGTCTTCGGCACCCTGATCGTTCACGCTTTCACCTCCGCGCATTTGTTCAATCGCCTGAGTCACGTTGGCGGTTGTTGCTCCGGCGGATTTTAAAAGGTCGGTCAGCGTACCGCGTGATTCAAGCGCCGCCAGAACAAACAGTTCTGACGATATAAAGTTGTCCTTTTTCTTTTGCGCCAGCTTGTCGCAAAGGTTCAGGATCCGCACTAAATCCTGAGAAGGTTGCACATCGCCGCCGGTGCCTTCCACCTGCGGTAAACGGCTCAGAGCCTGTTCGATGTCAGTGCGCAGTTTCCCGGCATTCACGCCCGCCGAGGTTAATAAAGGACGTACCGATCCCCCTTCCTGATTCAGCAAGGCGCTCATTAAATGAAGAGGTTCGATGAATTGGTTGTCGTGCCCGAGTGCAAGCGACTGGGCATCGGCAAGAGCAAGCTGGAATTTATTGGTAAGACGATCCAGACGCATAACTCCTCCCATAACAGGTCAAATTTGCTACTGGAGATTAAATGAGGTCATCCCTCAATTATTCAAGGTTAAAGACCTGAACTATGCGAAAAATAAGTTTGCCTTCTGGATCGTCTTGATTCTCTAGGTTATATCAGCCAAATGAAACTTGCCATACGACCGGTGGTCTTGTCGCGCCGGTAAGAGAAAAAATCATCCTTTTCGCTTAGCGTGCAGCGATCGCCGCCGAAAATCTGCTCAACGCCGACGTTTGCCAGGCGCTGCCGAGCCAGCTGGTAGATATCAGCAAAATATTTTTCGCCTGCCGGACGAAAAGCCTGATGCGCATTCTCATCCTTAGCCATAAAAGCGTCGCGAACTTCTGGGCCCACCTCAAACGCCTGCGGACCGATGGCGGGTCCCAGCCACGCCATAATGTTTTCGGCTTTATCGGCGAAACGGGCGACCGTCTCTTCCAGAACCCCTTCGCATAAGCCGCGCCATCCCGCATGCGCCGCGGCGACTTCGGTACCGGCGCGGTTACAGAACAGGACCGGCAGGCAGTCAGCGGTCATCACCGCGCAGACAGTCCCTGGCGTACGGCTATAAGAGGCATCCGCGCGTTTCGACGGATAGGGTCCGCCGTCCAGCGTGAGCACATCGGTACCATGAACCTGCTCAAGCCAAACCGGATAAGACGGTAAGCCGCCGGCGGCAAACATCCTCCGCCGGTTTTCTTCGACATGCTGCAGATTGTCGCCGCAATGGGCGCCCAGGTTGAGCGAGTCATAGGGCGGCAGACTCACGCCGCCGATGCGGGTAGAACTACAGGCCGCCACGCTGCCGGGCATTGGCCACTGCGGTACAATCAGTTTAGTCATAACCAGTCAATATCGTCCTTATGGGCTTCAAAATCGGCGCGCATCGCCTCGATGAGCTCGACCATATCTTGTGGGATGGGCGCGTGCCACTCCATTTCAATGCCGGTAATCGGGTGGTACAGACGTAGCATGGTGGCGTGCAGCGCCTGGCGGTCGAATTTACGCAGCGCGGTGATGAACTCCTCCGACGCGCCCTTCGGCGGACGCGGGCGGCCGCCATACACCTGGTCGCCTACCAGCGGATGGGTGATATGCGACATATGCACGCGGATCTGATGCGTACGACCGGTTTCCAGACGCAGGCGCAGGCGGGTATGGATGCGGAAATGTTCCATAATGCGGTAGTGGGTCACCGCCGGTTTGCCCATCGGGTGCACCGCCATATGGGTACGCTTGGTCGGATGACGGCTGATCGGTTCTTCAACCGTACCGCCGGCGGTCATATGACCGATCGCCACCGCTTCGTATTCACGGGTGATCTCGCGCAGCTGCAGCGACTCCACCAGCCGGGTTTGCGCTGGAATGGTTTTCGCCACCACCATCAGACCGGTGGTGTCTTTATCCAGACGATGGACGATCCCCGCACGCGGCACATCGGCAATAGGCGGATAGTAGTGCAGCAGCGCATTCAGCACAGTACCGTCAGGGTTGCCCGCGCCAGGATGTACAACCAGATCGCGCGGTTTGTTGATCACGATGATGTCATCATCTTCGTAAACGATATTGAGCGGAATATCCTGCGGCTGGAAGCGCGCCTCTTCTTCGATTTCCACATCGATAGCGATGCGTTCTCCCCCCAGCACTTTTTCTTTCGGTTTATCGCCAATGGTGCCATTGACTAATACGCGTTGGTCGAGGATCCATTCTTTTATCCGCGATCGCGAATAATCAGGGAACAATTCGGCCAAAGCCTGATCTAAGCGTTGACCGAGTTGATTTTCGGTCACCGTTGCGGTGAGTTGTACTCGTTGTGCCATATACAGCTTCTTCGTTTAACGTTGGGTTTTACGGCTTTGCCGTTTAATATAGTGTGCTATTGTAGCTGGTCTTAATCGGGAGCAGGAACAGAGATTCTCCCGCATAAACATTTTGAGGAAGTCAAAACGTCATGACGCGCATGAAATACCTGGTGGCAGCCGCCACACTGAGCCTGGCTTTGGTGGGTTGCTCCGGCTCTAAGGAAGAGGTGCCTGATAATCCGCCGAATGAAATCTACGCGACCGCCCAGCAAAAACTGCAGGACGGTAACTGGAAACAGGCGATAACGCAACTGGAAGCGTTGGATAACCGTTATCCATTCGGCCCTTATTCCCAACAGGTACAGCTGGATCTGATTTATGCGTATTACAAAAACGCCGATCTGCCGCTGGCTCAAGCGGCCATCGATCGCTTCATGCGCTTGAATCCCACCCATCCGAACATCGACTACGTCATCTATATGCGCGGCCTGACCAACATGGCTCTGGATGACAGCGCCCTGCAGGGCTTCTTCGGCGTCGATCGTTCCGACCGCGATCCGCAGCACGCGCGCGATGCCTTCAATGACTTCTCCAAACTGGTACGTGGCTACCCGAACAGCCAGTATGCCACGGACGCCTATAAGCGCATGGTATTCCTGAAAGATCGCCTGGCGAAGTATGAGCTGTCGGTGGTGGATTACTATACCGACCGCGGCGCATGGGTTGCCGTCGTTAACCGCGTGGAAGGTATGATGCGTAACTATCCGGATACCCAGGCCACCCGCGATGCCCTGCCGAAGATGGAAAATGCCTATCGTCAAATGCAGATGAATGCTCAGGCGGACAAAGTCGCGAAGATTATCGCCGCGAACAGTAAGAACACCTGAGCCTGACTCATGGATCGCAAACGGCAGCCACTGGCTGCCGTTTTTTTATTCGTTATCCTGGTTAGCTGAAGCGGTTTAGCGTCGAGTTAACTCATCAAATATGGCCTGCTTTGGCAGGTTCGACAAGTAAAATCTCACTTCTTCCTGCCCTGTCTCACAAAATGAATTCGTTGACAAAAAGTGACAATAAAACGTGATTTAGATCACACATTTTGACATTAGGAAAGGTATGCTGGATTCACCAAGACGGGAAAGACAAGAGGTAAAATTTATGACAATGAACATTACCAGTAAACAAATGGAAATTACTCCGGCAATCCGCCAGCATGTCGCAGACCGTCTCGCCAAACTGGATAAGTGGCAAACTCATTTAATTAACCCGCACATCATTCTGTCTAAGGAGCCGCAGGGTTTTATCGCCGATGCAACCATCAACACGCCAAACGGCCATCTGGTTGCCAGTGCGCGTCATGAAGATATGTACGCCGCCATTAACGAATTGATCAACAAGCTGGAACGGCAGCTCAATAAAGTGCAACACAAAGGGGAAGCCCGCCGCGCCGCGACGTCGGTGAAAGAGGCAGGCTTTGTGGAAGAAGAAGAGTAATCCTTAACTTAAGTTGTGTCATGCCACGCGCCTTCGGGCGCGTTTTTTATTGACAGAGTGAAAACAGTACAGGTACTGTAATCCCCACTACTTAAAGGAATTCATCATGAAACTCGTCCCGTTCTTCTTCGCATTCTTTTTTACCTTCCCATGACCGGGAGGCAATTCGTCGTATAAGAAAGAATGCGAAGACGAACAATAAGGCCTCCCACCCGGGAGGCCTTTTTTATTGGATAACAACAAAGGCAACATCTATGACCGAGGAAAACCCATTACTGGCGCTGCGCGACAAGATAAGCGCGCTGGATGAGAAACTGCTTGCTCTGCTGGCGGAGCGTCGCGGGCTGGCTGTTGAGGTTGGTAAAGCCAAACTGGCCTCCCATCGCCCGGTGCGTGATATTGACCGCGAACGCGATCTGCTGGAGCGTCTGATGACCCTCGGCAAGCGCCATAATCTGGACGCTCATTACATCACCCGCCTGTTCCAGCTGATTATCGAAGACTCTGTACTGACCCAGCAAACCCTGCTGCAGCAGCATTTGAATAAAATTAACCCGCATTCGGCTCGCGTGGCGTTCCTCGGTCCCAAAGGCTCTTATTCACATCTGGCGGCGCGTCAGTACGCCGCTCGCCACTTTGAGCAGTTTATTGAAAGCGGCTGCGCGAAGTTCGCCGATATTTTTAATCAGGTGGAAACCGGCCAGGCCGATTACGCCGTAGTGCCGATTGAAAACACCAGCTCCGGCGGGATCAACGATGTCTACGATCTGCTGCAGCACACCAGCCTGTCGATCGTAGGCGAGCTGACGATCCCTATCGATCATTGCGTACTGGTCAGCACCTCGACGGATGCCGATAAAATTCAGACCGTCTACAGCCATCCGCAACCGTTCCAGCAGTGTAGCCAGTATCTGAGTCGCTACCCGCACTGGAAGATTGAATATACCGAGAGCACCTCAGCGGCGATGGAAAAAGTCGCGCAGGCGAACGCCCCGACCGTCGCGGCGCTGGGCAGCGAAGCGGGCGGCGCTCTGTACGGCCTGCAGGTGCTGGAGCACTGCCAGGCCAACCAGACGCAGAATATTACGCGCTTCCTCGTTCTGGCGCGCAAAGCGGTGAACGTCTCCGATCAGGTTCCGGCGAAGACCACGCTGTTAATGGCGACCGGTCAGCAGGCGGGTGCCCTGGTGGAGGCCTTACTGGTGCTGCGCAATCACAATCTGATCATGACCAAACTGGAATCTCGCCCCATCCATGGCAATCCGTGGGAAGAGATGTTTTATCTCGATATTCAGGCAAACCTGGACTCGCTGCCCATGCGCAAGGCGCTGAAGGAGCTGGCGGAGATCACCCGCTCCATGAAGGTTCTCGGTTGCTACCCCAGCGAAAACGTCGTGCCGGTGGATCCGGTTTAACGTTCGCGGAACGGTAATTTCTTCATCCCTGCCACCGCCACCGGCAGGGTGAAGATGGCGCCGGACAGCGGATACTGCGCCAGCTCATCGTCCTCCATGTTTTCCCGGGTGGTGGTGATATAGAGCGTTTGCATATCCGCCCCGCCAAAGCAGACCATCGTCGGGCAACGTACCGGCATCGGGTAGGACTCCAGCTCCTCACCCTGCGGAGAGAAACGGGCGATCCGCCAGCCGTCAAACATTGCGCTCCAGTAACACCCCTCCACGTCAATCGCCGCCCCGTCCGGTATCCCTTCGCCAGGCTGAAAACGGCGAAAGACTTCGCGCCGGCCAGGCTCACCCTGCTCATCCAGCGGCGTACGGTAGATCACGGCGTTCGGCGTATCGGAGGTATACATCCAGCGCCGGTCGGCGCTAAACGCCAGACCGTTGGCGCCATGGATGTCACACTGGATCACCGTCGGCTTCAGGTCGTTATCGACCCGCATCAGCAGCGCGCCGTTATAATCCCCCGGGCCCCAGAAGGTGCCGGCATAAAAGCGCCCATCGCGATCGGTCCCGCCATCGTTAAACCGCGCCAGTTCCGGATTGCTCGGGTTATCGCAGACTTTACGCCGTAGCAGACCGTGGGCGTCGGTCAGCCAGATACCGCTGCGCAATGCAACGATAAACCCGCCCTTCTCGCGCAAGGAAAAACAGCCGACCTCCTCCGGAAATTGCAGCACCTGGTGTTCGCCGCTGCGGGTATCGTAGCGGTGAATTTCACATTCCATAATATCGGCCCAGTAGAGGGCCTGCTCTGCCTCGCTCCAGGTCGGGCATTCCGGCAGGTATCCGGTGTAGTCAAACAGCGGTTGTGGTTCAGCCATCGTTGTCATCCCTATAAAAAAAGCCAGCGGTCGCTGGCTTTATTGTATACACCTTTTTCGCTTTACTGCCGATTATCGTTCGCCTGACGCAGCAGCGTGCGGCTCTCGCTCTGGAAACGCTGGGCGTAATCGCCAAACCAGTGTTCGACTTTACGGAAGCTATCGATAAACGCCTGCTTATCGCCCTGCTCCAGCAGACCGATCGCCTCGCCAAACCGCTGGTAGTAGCGCTTAATCAGCGCCAGGTTGTTTTCCGAAGACATAATAATGTCGGCGTAGAGCTGCGGATCCTGGGCAAACAGACGGCCCACCATCGCCAGCTCCAGCCGGTAAATGGGTGACGAGAGTGCCAGCAACTGCTCAAGGCGCACATTCTCTTCCGCCAGATGCAGCCCATAGGCGAAGGTGGCAAAGTGGCGCAACGCCTGAATAAAGGCCATGTTCTGATCGTGCTCCACCGCGCTGATGCGATGCAGGCGCGCGCCCCAGACCTGAATTTGCTCGAGGAACCACTGATAGGCCTCTGGCTGGCGGCCATCGCAGTAGACTACCACCTGCTTGGCAAGGCTGCCGCTGTCCGGACCGAACATCGGGTGCAGGCCGAGTACCGGGCCCTGATGCGCCGCCAGCATCGCCTGCAGCGGCTCTGCTTTAACCGAGGCAAGGTCGACCAGAATGCAATCCGCCGGCAGTGGCGGCAGCCTGGCGATCGTCTCCACGGTGGTGTGAATCGGCACGCTGACAATGACCATGCCGGCATCGGCGACGATATCCGTCGCCCGCGCCCAGTCCTCTTTTTCCAGAATGCGCACCTGGTAGCCGGACAGCGTTAACATCTTCTCAAACAGACGCCCCATCTGCCCGCCGCCGCCGACGATCACTACCGGCCGCAGATTCGGGTAAAGGGTTTTGAAGCCTTTGTCGTTTTCGCTGGAATAGGATTCGCGCATCACGCGACGCAGAACGTCCTCGATCAGATCCGGCGGAACGCCGAGCGCAGCCGCCTCTTCTCGCCGGGAGGCGAGCATCGCCGCCTCGCGTTCCGGGACGTAAATCGGCAGGCCATACTGGCTCTTCACCTCGCCGACTTCGGCCACCAGTTCCAGGCGCTTAGCCAGCAGGCTAAGCAACGCTTTATCTACTTCATCAATTTGATCGCGTAACGCGGTCAGTTCAGCAACCATACTTTCCTCTTACACCAAACGGGCCGCCAGGTGGCCGCGGAGATCCTTATCCAGTTCACGCAGTAGCGCATCGGTGGTTTCCCAGCTGATGCAGGCATCCGTTACCGAAACGCCGTATTTCATCGCCTCACGCGGCTGTTCAGAGGACTGATTGCCCTCGTGGATATTACTCTCAATCATCAGGCCGATAATGGAGCGATTGCCATCTTTAATCTGCGCGACAACGGATTCAGCCACGGCCGGCTGGCGGCGGAAATCTTTATTGGAGTTCCCATGACTGCAATCTACCATCAGCGACGGCTTCAGTCCCGCCTGCGCCATCTCTTTTTCGCATTTCACCACATCGTCCGGACCGTAGTTTGGCGCCTTACCGCCGCGGAGGATCACATGGCCGTTCGGGTTACCCTGCGTTTGCAGCAGGCAGACCTGCCCGGCCTGGTTGATACCGACGAAACGGTGCGGCATCGCCGCGGCGCGCATGGCGTTGATGGCCGTGGCCAGGCTGCCGTCGGTGCCATTTTTAAAGCCTACCGGCATGGAAAGACCAGAGGCCATTTCGCGGTGCGTCTGAGATTCCGTGGTTCGCGCGCCGATGGCGGACCAGCTGAACAGATCCCCAAGGTACTGCGGGCTGTTGGGATCCAGCGCTTCCGTCGCCAGCGGCAGTCCCATATTCACGAGCTCGACCAGCAGACGACGCGCAATCTTCAGGCCGCCTTCAACATCAAACGAACCATCCATATGCGGGTCGTTAATCAGCCCCTTCCAGCCGACGGTAGTACGGGGTTTTTCAAAATAGACGCGCATCACCAGGTAGAGGCTATCGCTGACCTCTGCGGCAAGGGCTTTAAACCGACGAGCATATTCGATCGCAGCTTCCGGATCGTGAATGGAGCAAGGACCGCAAACCACCAGCAGGCGCGGATCGCGGCCGGCGATGATATCGGAGATGGTTTCACGGGCGTGCGCGATCTGCGCTTCCTGTTCAACGCTCAGGGGGAATTCCGCCTTCAGTTGCTCCGGGGTCATTAACACATGTTCGTCGGTAATATGTACGTTATTCAGCGCGTCTTTTTGCATGATTGCGATCCTGTGTAGCTCGTTTGCGATAGGGGTTGCCTCAGCGGGCATGACGTAACGATACCATACAAAGTAAAGAATTCAATCCATATTCCGTAAATTTTACTTTACACAAATAAATTAATTGGCACTTACCACGGCGTTAAACGTACAAAAATATTTACACATAGCGAAATCGCGCCAAAATGGCTCATCAGAGCCATCGGCATTACGAAAAATCCTGGTGAGATTTGTCCCAAAGCAAAGGGCGCATCTAATGACGGGTTTTGCTATCAGTGATATTCTTCGCCGGGCATCGGCAGCGGCTTTTCCCGCGCCAGGGCGAATTTGACGGAAGCGTTAATGACAGTATTACACCGTCTTTTATTGACTGTATTTTTTCTCATCGCGGTATCTCCTGTTTTTGCTGCCGGACCTTCAGAACATGTTCGCGCGATTGTTTCCGGGATCGTGACCTATACCCGTTGGCCGTCATTAACAGGGGCGCCGAAGCTGTGCATTTTTGCCTCATCACGCTTCACCCATAGCCTGGCTCATGAAGATCCGGATGCATTGCCCTATCAACCGGTGATAGTACGTAATAGTGAAGAAGCGTTAAAAACAACCTGCGATGGTTTTTATTTTGGCAGCGAATCGCCGACCCAACAGTCGGAATTAACTCGCCGCTATGGCTCGAGGCCGCTGTTACTCATCGCAGAACAAAATACGGATTGCTCAATTGGTAGCGCGTTTTGCCTGATCATCAACGACGACAGGGTCCGCTTCTCCGTTAATCTGGACGTTCTGACGCACAGCGGGGTTCGGGTTAACCCGGACGTCCTGATGCTTGCCCGGAAGAAACCACATGAATAAGGACTTTTCACAGACATCGCGCCCGACGTTCAAACGCGCGCTGCGTCGCATTAGCGTGATAAGCGTGGTGATTTCCATGACGCTGGTCTGGCTGCTGCTGAGCACGGCCTCTATCTTCACGCTCAAGCAGTACGCGCAGAAAAACCTTGAGCTCACTGCCGCGACCATGGGCCGCAGTCTCGAAGCCGCCCTGGTGTTTGGCGACAGCGCGGCAGCAGAGGAGACCCTCGCTTCGCTGGGGAAGCAAGGGCAGATTTCCCAGGCAATCGTGCTCAACGGCCAGAAGCAGCCCTTCGCCGCATGGCGCCACGAACCGCTGGCCAACAAAGAACAAGTGAGCGGCCTTATCAGTAAATGGCTGTTTCCGGAGCCCACGGTGCAGCCCATCTGGCACCAGGGCAAACAAATCGGCGAGCTGCGACTAACCGCGCTTGATGAACTAATTAGCCACTTTCTCGGCATCTCGATTCTGGTACTGACAGGCAGCATTCTGCTCGCCTCGTTTATCGGCCTGCTGCTGACCCACTCTCTGCACCGGGGGATCGTCGCCGCCCTGCAGAGCATCACCGAGGTCGTGCATGATATTCGCGAAAACCGCCACTTCTCCCGGCGGGTGCCGGAGGAGCGTATCGAGGAGTTCCATCTGTTTGCCCAGGACTTTAACAGTCTGCTGGGGGAGATGGAGGACTGGCAGCGCCAGCTGCAGGCCAAAAATGCTCAGCTGTTGCGCAGCTCGTTACACGATCCGTTGACCGGCCTGGCTAACCGCGCCGCCTTTCGCAACGCGCTTGCCGAGCTGATGAAAAATGAAGTGGATCACCAGACCTCAGCGTTACTGTTTCTCGATGGCGATAACTTCAAATTGATCAACGACAACTGGGGACATGCGACGGGCGATAAAGTGCTGATGGAAGTCGCCAGCCGCCTGATGACTTTCGCCGGTAAACGCCATCTGGCGTGGCGTCTCGGCGGCGATGAGTTTGCCGTTCTGCTGCGCGAGGTGCGCTCGGAAGCAGAAGTCCAGGCCCTGTGCCAGGCGCTGTCGGAACAATTTCTTCCGCCATTCAATCTGCACAATGGCCATAGCGCCACGCTCTCGCTGAGCGTCGGTTATGCCCTGGCGTGGGAGCACGCCACTGCGGAATCACTGCAAGAACTTGCCGATCAGAATATGTATCGGATGAAAAACCAACGTATCCAGCAGACGCTGAAATAATAAAGGACGCATTATGATCACGAAATATTTCGCCCCCGCCCTGATGGCGGCGGCGCTTTTGACAGGTTGCCAGGCTCCTCAGGGAAAATTTACCCCCGAGCAGGTGGCGGCGATGAAATCTTACGGCTTCACTGAAAGCAACGGCGATTGGTCCCTGGGCTTATCCGATAGCATCCTGTTTGACAAGAATGACTACCGACTACGTCCCGACAGCCGCCAGCAGATCACCCAAATGGCCTCGCGGCTGGCGACAACTGGGATAACGCATAGCCGCCTTGAAGGCCACACCGATAATTATGGTGAGGATAGCTATAACGAAGCCCTGTCGCTTAAGCGGGCCAACAGCGTAGCCGATGCCTGGGCGGAAGGCGCCCATATCCCGCGCAGTAATTTAGTCACCCGCGGCCTTGGCAAAAAATACCCGATCGCCAGCAACGACACCGCGGCCGGGCGCGCTGAAAACCGCCGGGTTACGGTGGTCATCAGCACGCCGTAAACGTCCGCTTAATCGCTGGACTTCGCCATCCTCATTGCCGTTGCCGCGCGCCAGCGCAGGTAGTCAACGGCAATGAACAACACCAGGCTGATGCCCATCAACGGCATGGCCAGACCCAGGGCTAACGCTATCCCCAGCACCAGCCCACGGGCAGGCCAGGCGAGCGACAGCCACGCCCGCAGCAGCGAATGCGCCGGATCCCAGACGGCCTGAGGCGGACGGCGCATCCACCACAGCCGGTACCCCACGGCGATGGTTACGCACAGCGCACAGCCAAACCCCACCAGCAGCAGTTGATTCGCCAGACCGAAGAGGATCCCCATATGGAAATCGACGCCCCAGCGGGTAAGTTTCGCCATCAGAGGAAAGTCGGCAAAATGGGTGCGATCCACCACCTCCATCGTGGCGCCATCGATCGCTACCGCATCCACCTGCGTCGGCCAGCGGCGGTCGATCTCATTCACCGTCCAGGCGCGTCCGTCTGATACCGGGGGACGGATCTCCAGCCGGCTGGCGTTCAGCCCCGCCTGACGGGCCACCGCCAGTGCCCGGTCAAACTGCGCGGGCTGATGCTGGGTCATGGCCATCGCCTCCCTGTGATGCCCGGCATGGGGATCGTGTGCCATCGGTGCCTCACCGTGCAGCAGGGTATTGACCTGCGGCGTCCACCAGCCGAAAGCCGCCCGCATTTTATCAACATTGCCGCCGGCCCATTGCGACCAGGTCAGGCCGGTGGCGGAGAAGAGCAGCATGCCCAGCAGTAAACTCCAGCCCAGCGTCACGTGCAGCCGACGATGATTCTGCAGGGCGTTATTGATCCGCCGTTTTGGACGCGTCATCGCCCACAGGGCAATGCCCCCCAGCGCGGCCACCCACATCCATGAGGCAGCCAGTTCGCTGTAGAGCCGCCCGATGTCGCCCAACAGCAGCGAACGATGCGCATAGTCAATCCACTGACGCAGCGGCAGGATGCCGCTGGTGCCGTAGACCGTCATATCGCCCTTCACCCGCAGCGCGATCGGATCGACAAAAATGGCCCGGGATTCCGACTCCCCGAGACGCGGATCGGCAAACATAATGCGGGTGGTCTCGCCCACCACGGGGGCCGGACGCACCGCCAGCAGCCGCAGATTACCCTGGGTCGCTTCTTCTGCCAGCGCAATCTGGGCGCTGAGCGGCTGCGGGGTGCCTTCGGGAAGGCCATACAGCGCATCGTGATAGAGCCAGTTTTCCAGTTGCGGCGTCGCCACATAAAGCGTACCGGTCAGGGCTGCGACAAAGATAAACGGTCCGATAAACAGCCCGATATAGAAATGGAGGCGACGCAGCAGGTTCAGCCATGCCGCGCGCGAGGTGCAGGTTGTCATACTTTTCCTTTTTTAAAGCAAAAGAGGTCGTTGCGCGGTGCGCAGATTGATTTTTATGAAAGGGAAAAAGCAGACAGCCGCGGCGGGGCGCGGGTTTCGGGGTAGAGCCAGGGAAAGTAGCGCCAGTGTTTTAATACCGGGCGAGAAGCCGGCAGGCGAATGCGCCGCAGGAGCATGGCGACGAACAGCGCCAGCGCGAAAATCAGCCCTGGGACATGGGCTAACAGCACGCAATAGCCACAGGCTTCGGCATGGTCCAGCGGCAGTTCGTGTCCGGTAGGCGTAGCACCGTCTGTGCTGTGCATCATCGCCATATCGTGGCCGGGCATCTGCGCCATACTCGCTGGCGAGCTGTCCATCATCATGGCGTGGTGCATGCCGGGCATGGCGCTCATAGGGTCTTTTTGCAGGGAGACGGAGATCAGGGGGGCCACCACGATCAGCAGGATCGCCAACAGCGCCAGCCAGGCGGCTCGCCGTTTAGGTGTCGTTTGCTGAAAACTGTTACTGACCACCGCCCCTCCGAATAGAGGGCGTATTGTAAATGATTTACATCACGATGGTTACAACAAAGATAAAAAAAGGGCCTGCCCTGAGGCCAGCCCTTTTTGTCAGGATGTCGCGAAAGCGAATCTTAGTTAAGACGCTCTTTGATACGAGCAGACTTACCAGTGCGCTCACGCAGGTAGTACAGTTTAGCTTTACGTACAGCACCACGACGTTTAACAGCAATGCTGTCAACTACCGGAGAGTGAGTCTGGAAGACACGCTCAACGCCTTCGCCGTTGGAAATTTTGCGAACAGTGAATGCAGAGTGCAGACCGCGGTTACGAATAGCGATAACCACGCCCTCGAATGCCTGCAGACGTTTTTTGGAACCTTCAACAACCCATACTTTCACTTCCACGGTATCACCCGGACGGAAGGAAGGTACGTCCTGCTTCATCTGTTCTTGTTCAAGTTGCTTAATAATGTTGCTCATAATTTAATCTCTTATCCTGGGTAAACTGATATTGGGGGCTCACGCCTGCCCATCATGTTTATGCTGCTGTTGCGCGTGTTCAGTTTTGAACTCCGCCAGCAGCTTTGCTTGCTCTTCAGTCAGAGCCAGGTTTTCCAGAAGTTCAGGTCTTCTAAGCCAGGTGCGGCCCAGCGACTGCTTCAGACGCCAGCGACGTATCTCAGCATGGTTTCCCGACAGCAATACTGGCGGTACTTCCATCTCTTCTAACACTTCAGGACGGGTATAGTGGGGGCAATCCAGCAACCCATCAGCAAAGGAATCTTCCGTTGCCGATGCTTCATGGCCCAGTACTCCCGGAATGAACCGGGAAACGGAGTCAATCAGCGTCATTGCCGGTAACTCACCACCGCTGAGAACGTAATCGCCGATTGACCATTCTTCGTCAATTTCGGTTTGGATTACGCGCTCGTCTATCCCTTCGTAACGACCACACACCAGAATCAGTTTCTGATTCGTTGCCAGTTCGCTGACGCCCGCTTGATCAAGCTTGCGTCCCTGAGGTGACAGATAAATCACCTTCGCGCCTTCACCTGCCGCGGCTTTTGCTGCATGAATGGCATCCCGTAAGGGTTGCACCATCATTAGCATCCCCGGTCCGCCGCCGTAAGGACGATCGTCCACGGTACGGTGCCGGTCATGCGTGAAGTCGCGAGGACTCCAGCTTTCGATGCTCAGCAGGCCATTTTTTACTGCCCGGCCAGTTACCCCGTAATCGGTAATTGCGCGGAACATTTCAGGAAACAGGCTAATTATGCCAATCCACATAGCGCCGTCTTTTACCGTTTATCCGGAGAATTTAAAAACCAGGATCCCAATCTACTTCGATAGTACGCGTAGTGAGATCGACTTTCTTGATAACCTGCCCATCGAGGAACGGAACCAACCGCTCCTTGATACCAAATGCATCTTTCAGGTTTGCCTTGATGACGAGCACGTCATTAGACCCGGTTTCCATCATATCGATGACTTTACCGAGGCTATAGCCTTCCGTCGTCACTACCTGGCAGCCCATCAGGTCTTTCCAGTAGTAGTCACCCTCTTCCAGCTCCGGCAACTGCGATGAATCCACGATAATTTCGCAATTAGTCAGTAGATTCGCGGCATCACGATCGTCAACGCCTTTCAGCTTGATGATGATGTCCTGATTGTGGTGGCGCCAGCTTTCCAGCTCAACAACCTGCCACTGACCCGCCTTCTGGATTAACCAGGGCTGATAGTCAAAAATGCTTTCGGCGTCTTCGGTGGAGGAAAACACTCTGAGCCAACCACGGATACCGTAGGAAGAACCCATTTTCCCCAATACGATCGGATCAACAGGTGCTTGTGCGGTGTGTTGCTTGCTCATCATGACCACCGTGACAGATTAAGCTGCTTTGTTAGCGGCTTTGATCAGCGCGGCAACGCGATCGGAAACAGTAGCGCCCTGGCCAACCCAGTGAGCGATACGATCCAGATCCAGGCGAGTTTCTTCTTCCGCACCGTTAGCGATCGGGTTGAAGAAACCAACGCGCTCGATGAAACGACCGTTGCGTGCATTACGGCTGTCGGTGACAACAACCTGGTAGAACGGACGCTTTTTAGCGCCGTGACGTGCTAAACGAATAGTTACCATAACATCCTCTTGTGTGAATAAAACAACCGGGCCCCATCGAGGAACGGAGCCCGGTGTCATATTAAAAGCCCGAAAATTTTACTGATTTCTGGGGAAAATGCAATCAGCAGTTGATAAGTCTGCTGTAAAAGGCCGTCGGCGGTGCAGTCAGTTAGCTGCCGGCGTGCGCGCAGCCACCGGAACGTACACGTCGTACGTGAGGATGGCGCACACACCTCTGCGCTAAAATGACAAACAAGATAGCCTTATGCCCTTGTTTTTAACGGCCCGGGAAGCCTGGAGGCATCATCCCTTTCATCCCGCGCATCATCTTCATCATGCCGCCTTTCGACTTCATCTTCTTCATCATGCGCTGCATGTCGTCGAACTGCTTGAGCAGACGGTTCACATCCTGCACCTGCATCCCGCAGCCGGCGGCGATACGGCGCTTACGTGAACCTTTGATGATTTCCGGCTTAGCGCGCTCTTTCAGGGTCATCGAGTTGATGATCGCTTCCATACGCACCAGCACTTTGTCGTCCATCTGCGCTTTGACGTTGTCCGGGATCTGGCCCATACCCGGCAGCTTGCCCATCAGGCTGGCCATGCCGCCCATGTTTTTCATCTGGCGCAGCTGCTCCAGGAAGTCGGTGAGGTCGAAGCCGTCGCCTTTCTTCAGCTTGGAGGCCAGCTTCTCGGCCTGTGCGCGGTCGACTTTACTCTCGATATCTTCGATCAGCGACAGCACGTCGCCCATGCCGAGGATGCGGGAGGCGACGCGGTCCGGATGGAACGGTTCCAGCGCTTCGGTTTTCTCGCCGACGCCGAGGAATTTAATCGGCTTACCGGTAATATGGCGAATCGACAGCGCCGCGCCGCCGCGGGCGTCACCGTCCACTTTGGTCAGCACCACGCCGGTCAGCGGCAGCGCTTCGTTAAAGGCTTTAGCGGTATTCGCCGCATCCTGGCCGGTCATCGCATCGACGACGAACAGGGTTTCAACCGGATTAATGGCGGCGTGGACGTGCTTAATTTCGTCCATCATCGCTTCGTCAACGTGCAGACGACCGGCGGTATCCACCAGCAGCACGTCGTAGAATTTGAGCTTCGCTTCTTTCAGCGCCGCGTTGACGATATCAACCGGCTTCTGCCCGACGTCGGACGGGAAGAAGTCGACGCCGACCTGCTCGGCCAGGGTCTCCAGCTGTTTGATCGCCGCCGGGCGGTAAACGTCCGCGGAGACCACCAGCACTTTCTTCTTGTGCTTCTCGCGCAGGAATTTCCCCAGCTTACCGACGCTGGTGGTTTTACCAGCCCCCTGCAGGCCCGCCATCAGCACCACCGCCGGCGGCTGCGCCGCCAGGTCGAGGGTCTGGTTCTCTTCGCCCATCGCCGCCACCAGCTCGTTGCGGACGATTTTGACGAACTCCTGACCCGGGGTCAGGCTTTTATTGACTTCATGGCCGACCGCGCTCTCTTTGACGCGGCTGATGAAATCACGTACCACCGGAAGCGCAACGTCCGCTTCCAGCAGCGCCATGCGCACTTCGCGCAGGGTGTCTTTAATATTGTCTTCTGTAAGGCGTCCGCGGCCGCTAATGTTGCGCAGCGTACGCGACAAACGATCGGTTAAATTATCAAACATTGTCTCTCGCCTGAGGTGGAAACGGTCGGTCGCCGCAGCGACACACAAAACGAATGTGGCGGAGTATAACACGACATCAATCTGAATGTGCTGCAACGGTTGGAGCAGAGGCCTGCTGACGTTATACTGCTTCTCTTTCTTATTTAGCCAACAGCCGACACCTATGCCTGTTTTTGCTCTACTCGCCCTTGTCGCCTACTCCGTCAGCCTCGCGCTGATTATCCCCGGCTTGCTGCAAAAAAACAGCAGCTGGCGGCGAATGGCGATTTTATCTGCGACTATCGCGTTGATTTGCCATGCTTTTGCGCTGGAAGCACGGATATTCCCCGGCGGCGAGAGCGGGCAAAACCTCAGCTTACTGAACGTCGGGTCGCTGGTGAGCCTGATGATCTGTACGGTGATGACTATCGTGGCCTCGCGCAATCGCGGCTGGCTGCTGCTGCCTATCGTCTATGCCTTCGCGCTGATCAACCTGGCCTTCGCCACCTTCGTGCCTAACGAATATATCACCCACCTGGAAACCACTCCGGGGATGCTGGTGCATATCGGCCTGTCGCTCTTCTCGTACGCCACGCTGATCATTGCCGCGCTGTATGCGCTACAGCTGGCGTGGATCGACTACCAGTTAAAGAACAAAAAGCTGGCCTTCAGCAGCGAAATGCCACCGCTGATGAGCATTGAGCGCAAAATGTTCCACATCACTCAGGTCGGCGTAGTGCTGCTGACTCTGACGCTGTGCAGCGGCCTGTTCTATATGCACAATCTGTTCAGCAGCGAAAACATTGATAAAGCGGTGCTGTCGATTATTGCGTGGTTCGTCTATATCGTCCTGCTGTGGGGCCACTATCATGAAGGGTGGCGCGGACGTCGCGTGGTCTGGTTCAGCGTCGCTGGCGCCGGTCTGCTGACGCTGGCCTATTTTGGTAGCCGCGTGCTGCAACAGTTCGTGAGCTAAGTCTTTTAAGGAATCCTACGTGGAACATATCTCCACCACCACGCTGATCATAACGCTGATCGTCATGGTGATTATCTCTGCCTATTTCTCCGGCTCCGAAACCGGCATGATGACGCTGAACCGCTACCGGCTGCGTCATATGGCGAAACAAGGCAACCGCCCCGCCAAGCGCGTGGAGAAGCTGCTGCGCAAGCCGGACCGCCTGATTAGCCTTGTGCTCATCGGTAATAACCTCGTCAACATTCTCGCCTCGGCGCTGGGCACCATCGTCGGCATGCGCCTGTACGGCGATGCCGGCGTCGCGATCGCCACCGGCGTACTCACCTTTGTGGTGCTGGTATTTGCCGAAGTCCTGCCGAAAACCATCGCCGCCCTCTACCCGGAAAAAGTTGCCTACCCCAGCAGCTTCCTGTTGGCGCCCCTGCAGGTGCTGATGATGCCGCTGGTGTGGCTGCTGAATACCATCACCCGCATACTGATGCGCATGATGGGCATCCGCACCGATACCGTCATCAGCAGCGCCCTGAGCAAAGATGAACTGCGCACGATTGTGAATGAATCCCGTTCACAAATCTCACGACGCAATCAGGATATGCTGCTGTCGGTGCTGGACCTTGAGAAGGTCAGCGTTAACGACATTATGGTGCCGCGCAATGAGATTGTCGGCATCGACATCAATGACGACTGGAAATCTATCGTCCGCCAGCTGACCCACTCCCCACACGGCCGCATTGTGCTCTACCGCGATTCGCTGGACGATGCCATCAGCATGCTGCGCGTCCGCGAAGCCTACCGGCTGATGACGGAGAAGAAAGAGTTCACAAAAGAGATCATGCTGCGGGCGGCAGATGAGATCTACTTTGTTCCTGAAGGGACGCCGCTCAGCACCCAACTGGTGAAATTCCAGCGTAATAAAAAGAAAGTCGGTCTGGTTGTCGATGAATACGGCGATATTCAGGGGCTGGTCACCGTAGAAGATATTCTTGAAGAGATTGTCGGCGACTTCACCACCTCCATGTCACCCACCCTGGCGGAGGAAGTGACCCCGCTCAACGACGGCACCGTGATAATCGACGGCAGCGCCAACGTTCGCGAAATCAACAAAGCGTTCAACTGGCACCTGCCGGAAGATGAAGCGCGCACCATCAACGGTATCATCCTTGAAGCGCTGGAAGAGATCCCGGTCCCGGGCACCCGCGTGCGCATTGAGCAGTATGATATTGATATCCTCGACGTGCAGGACAACATGATCAAACAGGTGAAAGTGATGCCGGTGAAATCATTACGCGAGAGCGTTGCGGAGTAGCGCGAGCGAAGGAATTAACCTCACGGTGGGCTGCGGCCCGCCGTTTTTTTATCTCGCGCCGGGAGCGATGACACAAAAAACGGCCGCCCGCAGGCAGCCGTTGAGCAAGGCAGCAAGCGTTATTTCGCTTTCGCTACCGTCACCATCGCGGCGCGAATAGTACGGCCGTTCAGGGTATAACCTTTCTGCATCACGGCCAGCACGTTGCCCGCCGCCACATCTTCAGACTCGACCATCGCAATGGCCTGGTGGACGTTCGGATCCAGCGGAACGTTGGTGTCGGCGATCACTTCCACGCCGAACTTACGCACTACGTCCAGCATAGATTTCAGGGTCAGTTCGATCCCTTCCACCATCGGCGCCAGCTCCGGGTTAGCCTTGTCAGCCACTTCCAGCGCGCGGTCCAGGCTGTCGATTACCGGCAGCAGTTCATTGACGAATTTTTCCAGCGCGAATTTGTGCGCTTTCTCGATATCCTGCTCGGTACGACGACGCAGGTTATCTTCGTCGGCTTTGGCACGCAGCATCACTTCACGTTCACGTTTCTGCGCTTCAGCCAGCTGGGCTTCCAGATTCGCAATTTTTTCATCGCGCGGATCCACCTGCTCAGCCGAAACTTCAGGCTCTACCGCCTCAACGTCGTCGTGCTGCTCCGTGATAATTTCTTCCGGGGCTTGCCCCTCAGGCGTTTTCTGTTCTTTACTACTCATGAATTTCTCCGCGTTTTTTTCGCATTCATCTCGCTAACTTCGCTTATTATGGGGATCAGTTTCCGGGTTTCAAGGGAAGCGGACAGATTGTCACTATTTCATTTAACGCAAGGACATCCAGATCATGAAGAACCATTTCAAGTGTATCGGCATTGTGGGACATCCTCGTCACCCCACCGCCCTGACCACACATGAAATGCTCTGGCGCTGGCTGTGCAGCAAAGGGTATGAAGTGCTGGTTGAACAGCAGATCGCCCATGAACTTCAGCTCAGCAACGTGAAAACCGGCACGCTGGCGGAGATTGGCCAACAGGCCGATCTCGCGGTGGTGGTGGGCGGCGACGGCAATATGCTCGGCGCGGCGCGGACCCTGGCCCGTTACGACATTAACGTCATCGGCATTAACCGCGGCAACCTCGGCTTTCTCACCGACCTTGACCCGGACAACGCCCTGCAGCAGCTCGCCGACGTGCTGGAAGGCCACTACATCGCCGAGAAACGCTTTCTGCTGGAGGCCCAGGTGTGCCAGCAGGATTGCCAGAAACGCATCAGCACCGCCATCAACGAAGTGGTGCTGCACCCCGGCAAAGTGGCGCATATGATTGAGTTCGAAGTCTATATCGATGAAGTCTTCGCCTTCTCCCAGCGCTCCGATGGCCTGATAATCTCCACCCCGACCGGCTCCACAGCCTATTCGCTGTCGGCCGGCGGCCCGATCCTCACCCCGTCGCTGGACGCCATCACCCTGGTGCCGATGTTCCCGCACACCCTCTCGGCGCGACCGCTGGTGATCAACGGCGACAGCACCATCCGCCTGCGCTTCTCTCACCGCTGCAGCGATCTGGAGATCAGCTGCGACAGTCAGATTGCCCTGCCGATCCAGGATGGCGAAGATGTCCTCATCCGCCGCTGCGATTACCACCTCAATCTGATTCATCCCAAAGACTACAGCTATTTCAATACATTAAGCACCAAGCTCGGCTGGTCGAAAAAATTGTTCTGATTTACATCGCTGCCTCTTTACTGGATAAAAAACCAGTCTATACTGTACGAAAACACAGTATTGGTTTTTCATACAGGAAGGCAGCTATGTTGGCGCAACTCACCATCAGTAATTTTGCTATCGTTCGTGAACTGGAAATTGATTTCCACAGCGGCATGACCGCCATCACCGGGGAAACCGGCGCCGGGAAATCTATTGCCATCGACGCGCTGGGGCTGTGCCTCGGCGGCAGAGCGGAAGCCGACATGGTGCGTCGCGGCGCTACCCGTGCCGACCTGTGCGCGCGCTTCGCGCTGAAAGATACCCCGGCCGCCCAGCGCTGGCTGGAAGAGAACCAGCTGGAGAGCGGGCGTGAGTGTTTACTTCGCCGGGTGATCAGCGCCGACGGCCGCTCGCGCGGCTTCATCAACGGCACCGCCGTCCCGCTCTCGCAGCTGCGCGAGCTGGGCCAGCTGCTGATCCAGATCCATGGCCAGCATGCGCACCAGCTGTTGACCAAACCCGAACACCAGAAAACGCTGCTCGACGGCTATACCGGTGAGTATGCGCTCACTCAGCGTATGGCCGAGCACTATCGCCAGTGGCACCAGAGCTGCCGCGAGCTGGCCCAGCATCAGCAGCAGAGCCAGGAGCGCGCCGCCCGCGCCGATCTGCTGCAGTACCAGCTTAAAGAGCTGAACGAATTTAACCCGCTGGCGGGAGAGTTTGAGCAGATTGACGAAGAGTACAAGCGCCTGGCCAACAGCGGGCAGCTGCTCAGCACCTGCCAGCATGCCCTGACGGTACTGGCGGACGGCGAAGAGGCCAATCTGCAGAGCCAGCTTTATACCGCGAAGCAGCTGGTCAGCGAGCTGGTGGGTATGGACAGCAAGCTTTCCGGCGTGCTGGATATGCTGGAAGAGGCGGCCATTCAGCTCAGCGAGGCCAGCGACGAGCTGCGCCACTACCATGACCGTCTGGACCTCGATCCTAACCGTCTGTTCGAACTTGAGCAGCGGATTTCCCGGCAAATCGCGCTGGCGCGTAAACACCAGGTGATGCCGGAAGAGCTGCCGGCAGTTTATCAGGCGATGCTCGAAGAGCAGCGCCTGCTGGACGACAGCGCCGGCTCGCTGGAATCCCTCAGCCAGCAGGTGGTCGAACATCATCAGCTGGCGCTGGAGACCGCGCGCCAGCTGCATGCCCTGCGCCAGGCCAGCGCCGACGAGCTGACCCAGCTCATCACCGAAAGTATGCACTCACTTTCGATGCCGCACGGGGTCTTCGCGATTGAGGTCGCGTTCGATGAACGCCATCTCACCGCCGACGGCGCCGACCATATTGAGTTCCGCGTCACCACTAACCCCGGTCAGCCGCTGCAGCCAATCGCCAAAGTGGCCTCCGGCGGCGAACTGTCGCGCATTGCGCTGGCGATTCAGGTGATCACCGCGCGTAAAATGGAAACCCCAGCGCTGATTTTCGACGAAGTGGACGTCGGTATCAGCGGCCCGACCGCCGCCGTGGTCGGCAAGCTGCTGCGCCAGCTGGGCGAGTCCACGCAGGTGATGTGCGTGACCCACCTGCCGCAGGTCGCAGGCTGCGGCCACCATCATTTCTTTGTCTGCAAAGAGACCGATGGCGAGATGACCGAAACCCATATGCAGCCGCTGGATAAACGGGCTCGCTTGCAGGAGCTGGCCCGTCTGCTGGGCGGCAGCGAAGTCACGCGCAACACCCTGGCGAACGCGAAAGAGTTGCTTGCGGCGTAAACTTTTTGATTTTCACAGGGTCATAGTGAACAGCAAATTGCCTGCTGACCTGCAGCCGGAGGTTTCCAACGGCGCGAAGGTCTATTATTATCGGCATATTACAGATGAGCCACGTACTGCTCGGGCCCAAAAAGGAATCAAATCACTATGCGCTGTAAAACGCTGACTGCTGCCGCAGCGGTTCTTCTTATGTTGACCGCAGGCTGTTCCACTCTGGAACGAGTGGTTTACCGTCCTGACATCAACCAGGGTAACTATCTGGCACCAAACGATGTAGCAAAAATTCGTGTCGGTATGACGCAACAGCAGGTAGCTTATGCTCTGGGGACGCCAATGATGACGGATCCGTTCGGCACCAATACCTGGTTCTATGTCTTCCGTCAGGAGCCGGGCCACCAGAAAGTGACTCAGCAGACCCTGACCCTGACCTTCAACAGCGGCGGTGTGTTGACTAACATTGATAACAAGCCTGCGCTGACCAGTCAGTAAGGCCCGGAAAAGCAAAAAGCGCTCGGTGAGCGCTTTTTTTATGGCTGATAGCCGGTCTGCTGCAGGTTACTTTGCGGCGCTTTTCTCTGCCCGCTGGCGACGCAGCTCTTTCGGGTCTGCGATCAGCGGTCGATAGATTTCGACCCGGTCGCCGTCGTGAACTTCGTCATGCAGCTTTACCGGACGACTGTAGATACCCAGCTTGTTTTTCGCCAGATCAATGTCATCACGCAGCGCCAGCAGACCGCTGGCGATAATCGCCTGCTCGACCGTCGCCCCCTCGTCCAGGGTGACCCGCTGCAGATACTGCTTTTCAGGCAGCGCGTAGGCGACTTCAACACGAATATTAGCCGGCACTGTAAACCTCTTTGGCGCGCGAAGTGAACGCCTGCACCATGTTAGCGGCCAGCTCTTTGAAGATCCGGCCAAAAGCCATCTCAATCAGTTTATTGGTAAACTCGAAATCGAGATGGAATTCTATTTTGCAGGCCTCGGGGCTCAGCGGAATAAACTTCCAGCCGCCAATCAGCTTCTTGAACGGGCCATCCACCAGGCTCATCAAAATGCTCTGGTTGCTGGTCAGTGTATTGCGTGTGGTGAAGGTCTTACTGATGCCGGCTTTGGACACATCAACCGCCGCCGTCATTTGCGTCGGCCCCAATTCCAGCACGCGGCTACCGGTGCAGCCTGGCAGAAAATCAGGATAGGACTTCACATCGTTTACCAGTTGATACATCTGTTCCGCGCTGAAAGGCACCAGCGCAGTACGGCTAATCTGAGGCATAGCAGATTCCACATTTAAACACAGTGCAAATAATATCATTTATCTGCTGCTAAAAAAAACGCTGTGCCGCAACTCGTGCTAAGATGCGCAGTACACCTCGCAGGATGCGATCGAGGTAACTGTGTATAAGACGATGACTTCAGGACATTATGACTAAGAAAAAAGCCCACAAACCTGGATCAGCCACCATTGCGCTGAATAAACGCGCCCGTCACGAATACTTTATCGAAGATGAATACGAGGCTGGTCTCGCCCTGCAGGGCTGGGAAGTCAAATCCCTGCGTGCAGGCAAAGCCAACATCGGCGATAGCTATGTCATCCTGAAGGATGGCGAAGCCTTCCTGTTCGGCGCCAACTTTACGCCTATGGCCGTGGCTTCCACCCACTATGTCTGCGACCCGACGCGCACCCGTAAGCTGCTGCTCAACCAGCGTGAGCTGGACACGCTGTACGGCCGCATTAACCGCGAAGGTTACACCGTCGTCGCCCTGTCGCTGTACTGGAAGAACGCCTGGTGCAAAGTGAAAATCGGCGTCGCCAAAGGTAAGAAACAGCACGACAAGCGTACCGACCTGAAAGATCGTGAATGGGCGCTGGATAAGGCGCGTATTATGAAGCACGCCGGACGTTAATTTCCCCTCCCCGAGGGCCAGCTCTCGCTGGCCCTTACGCTATATCCTTGTTGATGCTGATTTTTCGTCCACCCTGCTGAAATAATCCTGCGTGATGGGGCTGGTAACGACATTCACAAATCTGTTATACTTGACCTACACATTGGGGCTGATTCTGGATTCGACGGGATTTGCGAAACCCAAGGTGCATGCCGAGGGGCGGTTGGCCTCGTAAAAAGCCGCAAAAAATAGTCGCAAACGACGAAAACTACGCTTTAGCAGCTTAATAACCTGCTCTGAGCCCTCTCTCCCTAGCTTCCGCTCTTAAGACGGGGATCAAAGAGAGGTCAAACCCAAAAGAGATCGCGTGGATGCCCTGCCTGGGGTTGAAGCGTTAAATCTAATCAGGCTAGTTTGTTAGTGGCGTGTCTGTCCGCAGCTGGCAAGCGAATGTAAAGACTGACTAAGCATGTAGTGCCGAGGATGTAGGAATTTCGGACGCGGGTTCAACTCCCGCCAGCTCCACCAAAATTCTCCATCGGTGATTACCAGAGTCATCCGATGAAGTCCTGAGAGCCCGCACGGCGTAAGCCCTGCGGGCTTTTTTGTGTCTGCAATTTGTCCCGCGAAGTCCGAAGAAAACTCATTAAATCCGAACCTTTTAGGCCTATTGATTGGCCCAACGAAAAGCTCCAATGTTTTCGTTGGGCCTAAACGCATGGAGACTCCCCATGGCAAGATAAACCAAGCCGTTAACCGATACGGAGTTCAAAGCCGCCAAACCTAAAGATACCGATTACCAGATATACGATGATGCAGGGTTGACGTTGCTTATCAAGTCCGGTGGAAGCAAACTCTGGCAGTTTTGTTATCATCGGCCTTTAACAAAGCAGAGAACTAAACAAAGTATCGCTGCTTACCCTTTTTGACCTGCACCCCGTTGATTAATGCACATCGATATTAGTTATGTCTTCATATGAGCCTGACCCCGAATATGATCCAGTCGTAATCAGGAATTACCGGCTTCATGTTGGCTGTATATTCTGCTAACCGGCAGTCTTCTCAGTGAATTCGGATGACGTCATCCAGCCCAGTGCAGAATGGGGACGCCTCTGGTTATAATAGTGTATGCGCCAGTCCTTGATTTTGCACCGTGCTTCCTCCAGAGACATGAACCCGTTCTCGTTCAGACATTCCTGTCGCAGCCTGCCATTGAACGACCCCACTATGGCATTGTCCGTCGGAGATCCCGGCCGGGAAAGTCTATACGGCCCCCCTTTCATATCCCCACTTGTCCAGCATTTTTCCTGCAAATCCAAAGCACGCCTCAGTTAGATTATCCCCGTATCGTGAAGCCACTCTTTTATTACCTGCATTAGTTTGTCAGGTTGCTCAAGAGGCAGCATATGGCCAGCATTCTCAATAACATGTAATACTGATGCAGGATAGTCAGAATGCAGCGCCTCAGCCTCAGAGAGTGTTCTGAGCTCGTCACTGGCAGAAGCCACTATCAATACGGGAAAATTAACAGTTCCTGTCAAACTGACTGGGCTGTTACGCTGTAACTGCAATTGTCGAACAAAAACATCCGGACCTAATCGCAGGCTCATCGAACGTATAAACTCAATTAGCGTTGTATTCTTTTTATTTGAATCATGCAGCGATGAGCGTATCGTCGCCGTACTCAGACCGCCAAAAGATACGGTATTGACCATTTTTGCTGTTAGGTGTTTCGCAGTCATGAGATTAACGTCATCGGGTTTATTTGAAGAGGCAATCAATATCATTGCATCAATCCTTTCCGGGACCAGCGATGCTATCCAGCGCGCAACATAGCCGCCTAAAGAAAATCCAACCAAAATAAACCGATCTGGTAATACAGCAATATTACTCAGCGCCATCTCTTGTAGGCTCTGTCCATAGGATAAATCACCATAGATAATTTCTCCCAGAGAACGAATACTCTCTTCCATATCGCGCCATAAGGCCCGGTCAGTCATAAACCCGGGTATTAATACAAAATTCATGCCGCCCCCCCAAAATTTCATGCTTAGTATCAAAGTTGTTGGCTTTATTTTATCACCTCACGATTTAGGCTAAGCACCCAGCGGAGAGTACAAATAATAAACCCACCCATTGCAACACCACCGCCTATCCAGAGTACAATTGTTATGTTTTCGCCTGGAAATATACTTAGGCACAGTGCGACAAGCCCAGCGCCAAACGTTTGACCAAGCAATCGGGATATAGCGACAATACCGCTTGCGCTTCCACTTCTGGCGGCTGGTACGGAGCCCATTATAGCCCGCAGGTTCGGTGACTGAAACAAGCCGAATCCAATGCCACAAATCGCCATTTTGACTCCTGTGCCAAACATAAAGGAGGAGTCTGATACCATTGCGAGAGAGACCATTCCTCCCATTAGAATAAGTAGACCGGCACCGCTGAGAATTTCACTTTTATAACGGTCAGAAAGTCGCCCTGCAATTGGTGCCATAACCGCGACCATCGCAGACCAGGGGGTGATAAGTAACCCTGTCTCAATTTGATTTTTATGTAATACCGTTAGAAACAGAAATGGCAATGAAACAAATGCTAATCCCTGGACGGTAAAAGCACATATTGAAGTAAGAGAAGAGAGTAGAAGGTTAGCAGACTTCAGCAGGTCGATAGCTAATATGGGTGAGGGATGCGTTGATTGTTTGTATGCGAGTAGGATGGAAAAAACAAGGGTGACTGACCACTCAAGTAATACCACCGGCCAATACCCTTGATGAGTTAGCTCTCCAAACCCCAGAATAAAGAATAAAAATAACAGAAAGCAAAGCATTGCTGCGAACCAATCAAATTTCGTTACTGGCAAATGGTCGTTGTGTTGCTCCTTAGGCAAATAAATGACTGAGAGTATCAGAGCCATACAACCAACAGGGATATTAATAAAAAACAGCCATTCCCAGCGAGCAATGGATAAAATCGCAGCAGAAACCAATGGCGCGATAGTGAACGAAACAGCAACAATTAGTGCATTAAAACCTAACCCTTGACCCAGTTTATTTGGGGGGTAGATGAATTTAATAAGTGCGGTATTAACACTCATAATCGCTGCCGCGCCGAATCCTTGCAATGAACGTGAAAGTATCAAAAAAAACAGACTATTTGACAGGCCACACATTAATGATGAGACAAGAAAGACGCTAAGCCCAGTTATATATACTCTACGATATCCAATAACTTCGCCAAGCGAAGCTAAGGGCAGTAGCATAGATATCATAATCATTTGATATGCATTAATAATCCATACTGCGCTGGAAGGATTTGAACCTAGTTCCCGCGAAATAACCGGAAGCGCCGTATTGACTATAGCGGTATCTATTGTCGCCATACAGATAACAATAGAAATGGCGACTAATGACAATCGCCATTTATAAGTAACCTCAGCGTTTTTTTGCATGTTAGACGGCGTAACCTGATTTTTTCATTGCATCAACAGATTTACTTTCGTGAGATCCTTCTTGCACCTCGTAAATAGAACCAAATTCGGATTTGGCAATAGGTAAGTAGTGAATGCCACTATCAACTCTAGCTTGTCTCGATACCTGTCCACGAAGTAGTTTTATTCCTGCCTCGTTATGTGCTGCGTGGGGGCCGAAATAGATTGGAAAAGCATCAGCACTACGATATGCAGGTAGAAAGGTACGCCGCGGAACAGGTGAGCTATTCACCGCAGAGGCATGCATGCAGAGGCAGTGAAGAAATAGCACATCACCCGCTTCCGCCTCTATAAAAACTGCATCCTCTTCATCAACATCAGAGAGTTTTCCCCGAAAGAACCCGTCAATATTATGCGATAAAAGGCCTTTTCTATGAGAGCCAGGAATAACCCGCAAGCAACCGTTCTCTTTATTTGCATCATCCAGAAAAATCAAGGCCGTCAATAAGTCAGTATTGGTGTGTGGGTAATATGAAAAATCCTGGTGCCATTCCACTATACTCCCAACCCGTGGGCCTTTCATATTCAGCTTGCTGTAGTGAAATAAGATATTTTCACCAATTAAGCTCTGCACGACATCAAGTAACTGTTTATCCTCTGCCAATTCCACAAATGTTTCATGTTTTTGTGTCGGAGACCAGATACGTCTCACAACGGTGCTATCTTTTGGCTCTTTCTCAGAATTTTTATCGGCATCATTACGTAATAATATTTCATCAATTGCTATAAGTCCCTTCGTGATTTTATCTTGACCAAAAAGTTTTTTTACCAGCATATAACCATTGTCATGGTAAAATTTAATATCAGCAGCGTCTATCATTCTACTCCCCCTTGCTAAAATTTGTTTGTTTAAACCTTCATTGAACCAGGCTGATTGCAGATAAATTCTTTTGTAAACGCTCAACTTCTATTACTGAGCTTTTACTCTTCAGCCAACAATTGGAAAATACCAGTATATCCGACAGCTAAAAGTTACCAACTAGTAACAAAACCTACACCACCAAAAACAAATGGTCAACAATTTTTTAACCAAAAATACACATTAATATATCAAATAAAATCAATAGGATAAACAAATACCCTTACGCAATATCGTTACTGCTGATAAAATTAATGCCAAATGAACTGCCAATCCACGCTATCACAAAGCATAAATCTTACCACTAAGTACAGTTTTCGGTTCTTTCAATTCCCCCGTTGGGCAGACGTTTCTGTGTACATGGCAAAGAGATCAGGGACTCACCAGTAACATGTATGACCGTCATCAGTATCAAATTGAGGAAATTGGATCTATGGAAACCCCTGGCAGCATCGACCTATTGCAGATCAACACATTACGCGACAGGCTAAAGGCGGAGGAGATCACGAGTATGAAAATTTAACTCCGGCATACTGCAGCTTGCCGGAGAGACGCACTTAAATTCTGCGCAACGTATCCAGCAAATTATCGTAGTAATCCTGGCACGTTTGCAGACGGAGCTGCGCGCCAAAGTAGATTTCTTCGAGCGACTCTGGGTTACGACGAGCGACAGGCTCGATGACCTTATTAAGCCAGCCATCTGCATGACCAATATCGACTCTAATATGTTCCGCGTAATAATAGACATCACGTTCAGAAAGTCCCAGGCGGTGACTTCCATTGACCAATTTTTTATATTGTGACGGGTCGAGAAGTTCTGTCATAGCCATCATACCAACCAATTTATAATAATGACGACGAGTGACGCCTCCCATCATAAAGAGGTTATGTCCGGCCAAACCTTGCCAGTCATAGAGATGGCTGAAGTGGTCTTCAGGTAAATCGATGTCTCGTCTTTTAAGGAGGTCTTTATATAGATTGACGTGCGTAAAGTCATTACTGCCCTGGCCAATTTCATCCCACAAATTTTGACTTATTTCACCACGCGTTTCGGGAACAGATCCAACCAGAGTCATCGCTACTAAATCAAAAAAAAGAAGATTTAATGCACTGTCACTTTTAAAAAAATAATACAACTGCTGATTATTCGCTTCACTTTCAAGAAAATCAAAAAGAGGATGTTCAGATACCTTATGACAGCTCCATAAGTTTTTTATTTCAGCGCCGATATTATCAGGCGTTAAAGTTTTTAAACATGGAGGGCAACGTTTTGTTTCAGAATCAAGCCAACGTGATTCAAGTAAGTGACGTACATGCAGCAATACTGGATGGTATTGATTCAGGCTAAGATTAGAGAGGGGCTCGGCCAAATTTGCCCGATAAGAGTAAAAAAGCGTCTGATGAATTTGACGTAATGCCTCAGTTGACCGGAAGATAAACGCCTCATCGCACCGTTTTTTTGCTAAGGCAACTAACTGCTCAAATGGTCCTTCTTTGCCTGCTACATCCAGATGCAACGCTGTCGATTCAATCAGACTAAAGAAAAGCTCATCGAGGCAACCGTTGTCCTCTCGTCCAGCACCTTTGCTGTTAATCGTCGGTAAATATTCATCCAGGCTCATCGTTTCAAAACCTTCGTTGTGATGGGATTTTCACTCTATCGCCATTACCTCCATCACGCAACACAAATGTTACGTGATAGTATCATTATTGTTAATTTTTGGATAAACTTACGCTACGGATCCTTGTGCTGTGCCCATAAGTCATCGTTTAAGTATGCATACCACCTGGAGCATTTTGTTATTAATCCCCTTTTTCAGCAGCAATTATAGTTTTGGCTGCTGCCCATGCAGACATGGCCGGAGGGAACTCGCGAATCTCTTTATCCATTGTCTGACTAACGGATATCGCCCCATCAATCAACATCAGAATGACAAAAGCGACTCTCTCAGATTTTATTGGGCTAAAATAATCCAGTAAAATCTCCTGTATTAGCCGATATAGACCGCTCTTAAAATCAAAGGTAATGCTCTTCAAGGCTGGCATTGTATTACCGAGTTCAACAACTGCCCGAGTGAACATACAACCATGAAAACTTTCTCTGGCAAACCAATTTTGATAAAAATCAAATATTGTGAATAGCTTATCTTTGGCTGTTTCGTTTTCCGCAATTAAAGATTTCAGCTCCAGTATGAACGTATTATGTTTCTCTTCGAGAACAGCCTTAATCAGTGCCTCTTTATCTTCAAAATAACGATAAAAAGTCATTTTTGAGATGCCAGCCGCTTCTGCAATACGATCGATACTAGGATTAAGGAAACCTTCTCGATTAAAAAATTGAGACGATAAATTAATAATTTCATGGTATTTTGGTTTCATTACTGCATATCCGCACGGTTACTGTGATTATTGCGATATTATTAGTATATAGGAAAACAGGTTACCTATGCCAATTTACAGGTAAAGCAAGGGCCAGGCCCGCACAGTGATGCCACTCTTCAAGCTGGACTAACACTCTTCCTCCTATTTTCAACGTCATCATTTCAATAGTAAACATATGTTCCGGTACTGCTGACATTTTCACGGGGAGGACACATATATAGCACAACGCCTACCCCGCCTGCAGGGTGCAAACAGAATAAGAATGGCGATGACTCCCCCGTCTCGGCTCCTTCTGCAGCCATGAAATCATACTCAATGAACTGATCATTCATACATTTACTCTATAGTATACTTTTTATCGCCGTTAACATTTTACTTACAATTTACACAAAATAACACATATTATTCAACCATTAAAATCAACAAGTTAAAAGAAAAATTGCTAAATAAATGTAAATTTACACAGATATACCAAACAGTATATAAAAAGTGATGTTATGTTTTCATACCAGTATCAATGGCAGGTAAAAACATGCATTGGGGCAGGCTTACAGCGAATCTCTGGTTAAACAACAAGCCTGCATGCTATAGACATTGAAAAATGAGAGAGGAGTAAGTAAACAGCCCTATTCACTATCGACGCAGTCCTTATCTTAATCTTACAAAATCTGGTGAGCATTTTGCTTGTCAGCAATATTACTATGCAAGGAGATAACATGTCGTCAGTTAACTATCTGGTGGTGGAACCGACAAACCATATTCTGCATTCAGCCTGGATACCATCGTCAAAACCTGAGACTCAGAGAGCAATACTTGCTGCAACATTGGCTAATGGTAAGTCTGTAATCTACAACGATCTTCGTTGTCTGGAGACCAGTACCATGAAAGATGCATGCCGAAGTATCGGTGCAAAAATTATCGAAGAGCCTGGTCGTCTTATTATTTATGGAACCGGTGGTAAAATATCTCCGGAAGAAAAAGTCATTGATGCACTGGGCTCAGGTTTGGTATTCCGCGTGTTGACTGCTCTGACATGCTTTAGCAATAAACCGGCTGTTATTACCGGTGACACCATTCTTAGAACGCGTGTGATGGAACCATTGCTGGATGCCATTAACATACTGGGAGGAAATGTTTCCAGTATCAATATGAATGGTAAAGCCCCCTTTGTTAATTGGGGAGGTTATGCAGGAGGTGAATGTGAAATCGCGGGCAATATCAGCTCACAATTTATCACTGCAATCCTGTTCGCCGCTCCGCTGGCTCAACACAGTACCACGCTACGTATCACAGGCGAGATTCTTTCTCTGTCTTATATCCGTCAGACACTCGCAACGCTAAAAGCTGCTGGAATTCATTTCTCACATAATGCGGACCTTTCCGAGATCACAGTTTTCCCCGGTGAATATCGTCCTGCTGAATATACGATCACCGGGGACTATACCTCTTGTTCCTATTTAGTGGCTGCTTCAACCTTGTTCCCGTGTGACCTAACACTTAAAAATATCAACAGTCACAGCTTACAAGGTGAGCAGGCAATCCTTAATTTTGTCGAAAAAATGGGGCTGCAAGTTATCCGAAATGATGAACAAAACGAATTACGTCTTATTAATAAGACAGGTCGTTTACGCGGTAACTTCGCGTTCGATGTGAGTGACTGCCCAAATATTGTACCGACGTTGGCTGCACTCGGGAGTTTTGTCGATGGGAATTTCCGCATTACAGGTGGTTCAATTACTCGCCTGCATAAGTCTCCACGTATTAAGGCGATGGTGAGTGAATTAAGTAAGCTGGGAGTAAATATCACTCCTCTGTATAAAAATGACATTTATGATGGGTTTGATATTCAGGGTGCAGCCAACTATAACGGTGATTGCTCACTCTCCAGCTGGGGAGATCATCGCATATTCATGTCACTGTTTGTCGCCTCATTGCGTTGTAAGCAGGCTAATCGCCTGGACGGGTATGAAGACGTTCATTGCTCCTTCCCTGACTTCTTTAAAGAATTCCAGCAATTGGGCGTCAGATTTGAAGAAAAAATCCCGCAAAAAGAAGAAGCCATTTAATTTAGTTCGGGGAGGGACCCCCTTAGTCGAGAGGAAAATATGAATATGATTGCGCAGATGCATCAGCACGGCTATGTTGTCATTCCGCAGGCAATTGGAAGCGATGAAATCCAAACAATTCGTGACTGTTATAAACATCTCTCCGAAAGCTCAGGGTTATCGACGTTGTTGCCTACGGACATTTTAAATCAACCTGCTATTTTCAATGTGTTATTGAAAGAAAACATAACTTCAGCAATTCGCGAACTCTTTGGGCGTAACTTCTCGCTTTTCCCAAATTTTACTATTCGCGAGAGCGTGTATATTCCCTGGCATAATGACGCCTACTTTCTTCCTCAGGAAGTGATTAACGCAGAATCTCCCTTACAATTCATGCAATGTGCCATTTACTTACAAGATAATGATCCTGAACTGGGAGGTGGCATAACGTTAATACCCTCCAGCCATCGACTTGATAAAGATGTCATTGAAAATATGCTGAAAGATTCGCAGGAATACGAAAAAATTGTTATGAGCAAAGCCGGAGACTTAGTGCTTTGGGATAATCGTATTACCCATAGAAGCACCTATCCGGATAAGGCACCGGACAGCACTAAACTCGCTTTACAATGGACTGTCAGCGCTTCTCAAGATCATAACGGCCCTTATCTTGAATACCTTCGAGCGCGTGCAGAACGAAGTATGCATGTTTCCGATTACCTTCCAAAAAGCCCTAAACCCTATTTTGCGGATATGCCCAACGTGGTATTCCCTACCTCATTTCATCAGGATTCTCTGTCTCGCATGACGCGGCAAAACATTCACTTTATAGGTTTATAACGTATGGCAAATCATATTTCTAAAAGGAACGAAACAGGAGCGGCATGGATTTTACGTCAATTGAAACAACTCGATGCCTCACACCTTTTTATGGTGCCGGGTAAATTGATCAACGCCTTTATGCGGTGTTACCCACGGGATGTCCAGGCCGGATCTGACGAATTCCCTGTCCCTATCGTGACAGCATGTGAAACAGGAGCCGCATATATGGCTGAAGGCTATGCTCGCGTCTCCAGTGCTTTTGGTGTTTGTCTGGTCATCGGTGGTCCCGGGGTCACGAATACCCTCACCGGTATCGCTTCAGCTTATACGGATAATTTTCCAGTTTTACTGCTAGCCGGGCAAATTGCGTCCGGGATGGAAATGCGTAACGTTCTTCAGGACAGTACACAATCCGGTATTAATCAACGTGATATTTTTGCGCCAGTCACCCGGGCTGCTTACGAAGTTAAAGAAGGGCAACCGCTGAGTCTCTTTCTTCGGGAGTCGTTACGGGCGTTGAAAGGTGCGGAACGTGGCCCTGTCTATCTTGGAGTGAGTAAAGAAGTCCTCACCAGCGTTGACGCCTGCCGCGGCGAGATTACCGATAGCGTCAGTGATAGCTGGCAAAGAAAGCCAGTGGATCTGATTAAAATGCGCAGTTCGGCATTTGAAACTTTTCTCGCCAATAATCAACGCTGCATCATTCTCGCGGGCCTGAGAGGCAAGACACCTGAAACCAGCAGAGCGCTGATAGATTTTGCCGAAGCTTACGGTTTTCCCGTCGCGACTACGCTGAGCGCAAAAGGGCTTTTTCCTGAAGATCATCCGCTTGCACTGGGGGTATATGGTTATTCGGGGCATCCTCGCGCCATTGAAGCCTTAAAAGATGGTGAACTCGATGGCGTTATTTTACTCGGTATGGATATGACACAGTGGAGCACGATGATCTGGTCACCCGACCTCCAGCCCCCAGGGGGAGTGATTCAAGTTGATATCAACGCAGACTACCTTGGCAAATTCATGGATGTGACTTGCGGCGTTGTCGCTGACAGTAGCGCATTTCTTGATGCGCTGAGCGAATATTACCATCCTATTTTGGCAGAGGGTCGCAACGTCCGTGAACCTTGGGTGCAACGGCTTATGACGACCTCACGCTGCATGCCGATCGGTGACGAAAGCCGCCACCCAGCTTCTTATGTTGGCCTTCTGCAGACTCATTTTCCTGACAATGGCATCGTCAGCGTTGACTCTGGCGCACATCGTTCTTTTTTTGGACATTACTGGGTTTCTCGTACTCCTGATGCTTACCTTTCTGCCACAACGCTGGGACCAATGGGATGGAGTATTCCAGCAGGCATCGGGGCCAGTTTTGCCGCTCCCGACCGAAAATGCATGGTTATTACCGGGGACGGGTGCATGTTAATGCAAGGAATGGAGCTAGCGACGGCCGCGAAGTATCAGCGAAATGTACTTTTTGTCGTCTTCAATAACGCCTCCTATGCCGCCAGTTATTTTAATAACAAAGAAAACCAGGCAGATCTTACCGATATTCCTGATTATGATTGGTGTCTTTTAGCCAAAAGTTTTGGTATCGAGGCAATTTCTGTTCAATCTCCAGAAGAGTTAGAAGGAATGATTGCGGACATTATGCGCAAGCAGACCCCTTTTTTGATTGAAGTAAAATGCGATAATTATCATGCAACACCTAATACTGAATATAACCGTCGTGTTAAAGCGCATCCACTTATTTAGAAGGTATGAGGAAATGGCTTCTCGATTAATTATAACCAACTCCTGTATTATACTTATTCTGGGTTTATTCTCTATTGACCTGTATAACCCAGCATTGCCTACGATTAAGGCGGCTCTCAATATCAGTAACGCACAGGCCCAGAGTCTGGTCGTCTGGTATCTGGGCGGTTTTGCAGTATCACAACTGGTTTATGGCCCTCTTTCCGATAA
Organism: Klebsiella sp. 54; assembly: GCF_018223875.1. Classification (NCBI taxonomy): domain Bacteria; kingdom Pseudomonadati; phylum Pseudomonadota; class Gammaproteobacteria; order Enterobacterales; family Enterobacteriaceae; genus Klebsiella; species Klebsiella sp. 54. Next base: position 349,427 of record NZ_JAGRRA010000004.1, on the reverse strand, counting down.
ATACGGCCGGGTCCCGGTAATATTATTATCACTGCTCTTTTCTGCCGTAGGTAACTATTTGACCTCAACGGCTGATAGCTACCAGATGTTATCTCTCTTCCGGTTATTTACCGGGATTGGTGCCGGAGGCTGCCCGGTAATCAGTCGGGCCATTCTCAGTGATACATTTCGGGATAAATCAGAGCTGTCAAAATCCTTGGCTGTTTTCTCTATGGCCTCCCAAGTCTCTCCCGCTTTTGCTCCAGTGATTGGCGGATATATTACGGAATATTTTCCATGGAAGTATAACTTCATTGCCTTAGCGTTGATGATGCTTGCCGGTTTTATATTCGTCAAAATGACACTGCCTGAAACCTCACCCAGAAAAGCATTACCTGGCGGGCGTATTGCTGGATTTAGGATCTTATTCAGTGATTTAAACTTCATGATATATAGCGTGGTTTCAGCCGTATTATTCGCCATTACGATTGGGTATTTTACTGCTAGTCCCTTTGTTTTTCAGACACAATTTCACCTCACTTCTTCACAAAATGGCTATTTATTCATGATTTATTCTGCCGGAATTGTTATTGGCTCCTGGCTGACTAAGCGATGTTTGTCACGAGCAACGCCGGAGAAAATTTTGATGGTCTCGCTTCCCTTGTTAGTAGCTTTCACGCTGCTGGCTTCTTTATCTGTTCACTTTACCAACGTGCTATCCATCGGATTCATTGTGATTTACAGCTTTGCGGTAGGTCTGGGATGTGGTCTCTCCTCACCTTTACTGCTGGGTATCAGTTTACACGGCCATGCCGAATTGGCCGGTACAGGAAGCGCGTTGCAAGGGGCTCTCAAAATGGCTGGCGCCGCATTGGTGCTGTGGTTTTTTGCTAGCGGGCGGACGGGCACAGCCTCAGGTCTCTTATCGGGCTTATTCTTACTCTCTCTGATTTGCCTTGTTCTGATCGCATTCGCACAATTCTGGACTGCACAGTCAGTCCATCAGCAATCATCCCCCGACAGAGATTAGCAGGAGCAAAACATGGACCTTGGCATTACAGGACGACAAGCGGTGGTGTGTGCCGCAAGCAGCGGGTTAGGCTTTGCCTGTGCCGCTGCGTTGGTGTCAGAAGGCGTCAATGTAACGATTAACGCAAGGCAAAGCGATAGACTTAATGAAGCCGTGCACTTGCTGAGGACCATCAACTCAGCAGTACGAATACAAGGCATTGCAGGCGATATCACGTGTCCCGAGGTACAAAATGCCGTACTGACAGCGACACCCACCGTGGATATTTTAGTAACCAATGCGGGGGGGCCGCCAGTCGGTGGCAGTCACGACTGGCCCCGTGAAATATGGTTGCAGGCGATTGAAACGAATATGCTCACCCCCATTGCATTAATTCAGGCTGTACTCGGCGAAATGAGAAACCGTCGCTTTGGACGTATTGTTAATATTACGTCCGGGAGTGTTAAAGCACCGCGGGGTACATTAAGTTTATCGAATGGGTCACGTGGGGGTTTAACGACTTATATTGCCGGTCTTGCCAGAAGTAGTGAGCTTGCCAGTCAAAATGTGACTATCAATAATCTCCTCCCTGGCGCATTTTCCACACCGCGATTAATGCAAACCCTGGCAACTGATGCACAACGCTGGGGAAAATCATCAGAGAGCATGGAGATTGAGCGCAAAAAACTTATTCCTGCCGGACGTTTTGGTATACCAGATGAATTTGGAGCCTGCTGTGCTTTTCTTTGTAGCATGAATGCTGGCTATATAACCGGGCAAAATATTTTGATTGATGGTGGGGCATATCCAGGGGTGTTTTGAATATGAAGTCGTTCTGGTAAATCGCCGTGGGCTTAGAGACAGTCAGGCCCTGGTTGGTAATGGCTGCTTACCCGGTATCCGGCGACCAGGTGCCAGTCATAGCGTTTTTTCCAGACAGAGTGTGGAAAAGACACCAGGGTCAGTAATTGCTGATAGCTTTTTGGACTAACTCATTGGGAGATTATCGTTGCCACGTTAAGTGCTGGCCTGATTGCAGAACGTTCCTTGCCCTGCGATGGCGTCACGGCGAGATCGCTTTTAGGCGTCATGCTGATATCACTTTGCGCAGTGCCGATTTTTTTGTTCAGCCAGCTTGCATCGGCATTGAGGCTTACAGCCGCTTTTTTATTGCCGATGTCGCTTTTGGCCTGTTCGGCGTGTCCTGGGCTCATTCGCTAGATACGCATATTCCATAGAAGAAATTGGCTCGCGTATAGGCCTGTGATGCAGTGGGTTCGTTTGTGGCTATTTCCTTCGGTGAGACGGTCGCCGGACCGCTAGCAATATATTTTGGGGGCAGCAATGTACTCTTAGTTTCAGCGATGGTGGTAGTCATCGCCACTATAGCTGCCAGTATGGTTCCTGCAATTAGGCTGCTGGATAACTCATCATAGATTAAGTCCCAAAAGGTACGGTGCATGAACTGGATAAACTCTGATCGTCTGGCTGTGCGGAACAAACCGGGCCAGGGGTCGTTTTAGCGTTACCAATTACCCGCCCCCCCTCTCAGGATAAGACCACCCACAACATCTCGCGCAACCCTTATACACTCCGGCCGCGTCCGCGGCAGGAGGGATAGATTTACCCCTTGTGAGAATACGCGTCCAGCATGGCAAGGACCGCCCGACGCGCCGCATCGTCTGCGATATTGTCAGGCAGCGCATCAGCCCGCAGGTTGACATAAGCGTCAGCAGCCCTTCGGATGGCAATCCCGACGGAGTGACGATCGTGCGTTGCCAGGGTGGAAGTCAGCAGGCCATCGGGATCAATGCCGAGGGCTTCTATTCGACGAACGCCGCGTTGCGGTAGATTGGCGCGACGAAACAGCATCGGTCCCAGCACTTGTTCCCGGAAGAAAGACAGCATCCCCAGCGCTTCGAAGAGTTCCCCCCTGCCCAGTTTAACCACGGCATAATGCAGCCAGATCCAGGCCCGGGACTCAAACCACTCCGGCGTCATGTTCGGCCAGTGCGCGCTAAATTTTGCCAGCTGTCGCTTGAGAGCATCGTTATCACGGGTAAATAGCACGGCAGGCTCCTCAACGCGCTGAGTGAGCATGTCCAGGGTGATAAATTTCAGATCGACATGCAGAAGTTCCGGGCCAAACAGGCAGATCAGCAGGCGAGGCTCACCGACGTGTTCCCCGGTGAAAGCATGTAGCAGATGGCCGAGCGTTCCGGCGAACGCCATACGCTGAGCCATGATTTCGTCATAATAGAGAGGGTCGATCACCACCACGAAATCCAGATCGGAGTATTGATCAAATCCGCCATGGATAAACGAGCCGCCGGCGAGAAGGGAGTGGATCCGCGAATCAGACTGTAATTTAAGCTTCAGTTGCTCTGCAAAACTTCTGTGTAAATCGGGTAGCGTATTAAGCATACTTTTTCCTGTTCACAAAAAAGACAAAGCATTACAGAATATCGAGTGATTCATCAGCAGACCAGATATTTCTGCTGGAACCCTACCCTCCATCGCGAAGCGCTAAATGCAAGCAATACTCCCCTCAAACCACCTCGCTCATCCACTCAGCAAATGCCCGCACGGCGGGAGAGAGAAAGCGCTGGTGCGGATAGAGCAATGTGACGGGTACCGGGGGCGGCTGCCAGTCCGTCAGCACTTCCACCAGTCTCCCCTCCTGCAGGTGGTCAGCAACGATATTCTCCGCCAGCTGCGCCAGCCCAAATCCTGCCAGGCACATTTTTATATAGAGCCCCGTTTCATTCACCGCGGCGTTGCCGCTGACGGGTACAGAAAAGGTCTCGCCATGGCGAACGAAGCGGAACTCATCGGCCCGCCTCGCCTGACCGGAGAAATAATGCACAGCCCGGTGCTGAGAGAGCGCCTCCGGTGACGGCGGCACACCATATTCCCGAAGATAGTCCGGTGACGCGCAGGTGACCCAGCGAAAGCGGCCCAGAGGGCGGGCCACCAGGCTGGAGTTGTTCAGCTCTCCCGTTCGTATCACGCAGTCGACGCCTTCCTGAATGAGATCGACCTGGCGATCGCTGACGCCGATCATCAGGTAGATATCGGGATAGCGCCGGTAAAAGTCCGGCAGATGCGGCATGACGATGAAATGCGCGATGCCCGCGGGCATATCAACCCGCAGGCGCCCCTGAGGCCGCGCGACAGACTCGCTCAGGGTGGATTCACTATGTTCGATGAGGGCGAGAATTTCCCGGCACTGCGCCAGATACTGCATCCCTTCCGGGGTAAGGCTCACCCGCCTTGTGGTCCGGTTCAGCAGCCGCACCTTCAGGTATTTCTCAAGGTTTTTAATGGTACTGGTGACAGTGGAGGCAGGCAGGGAAAGGGTTTCCGCGGCACGCACGAAGCTCCCTGCCTCCGCGACGCGCATAAACATCTGCATAGCCTGGATACGATCCACCTTCTTTCTCTCCTGAAGCAAGCAACTTACCGACAGACAGCATGATTATTCGTTAATTATGAATAATGAAAACAATTTACGCACCTTTTTGCGCTTAATCGACTGGCGTATCGTTGCACGGTGGATTACGAAGGAGGGGCCAAAAATGGCCATGCCCTCAATAAATATCCAGAGAATCATAACGTTAAATAACACGCATAAAGGAAAAACCATGTCCGTTCAGCCTGTCGAATTACGTAAGGCCTATCGTTTATTGCAGGTCGGGTCCACCACCATGATTTCCGCAAAATATGATGGCGTCGAAAATGTCATGTCAGCCGCCTGGGTTGGGCTGGCAGGCGAGCGAAAAGTGGTGGCCTATATCGGCCCCCAGGCCTTCACACGTCAGCTGGTGGAAAAGAGCGGCTATTTCGTGGTGCAGATCCCCGTAGTCAGCCAGATGGCAACCGTCCTTTACGCTGGCGGACGCAGCTATGCCGACGCGCCGGATAAAAATGACTCCATCCCCTTCATTTATCAGCCGGGGTTCGACATCCCCCTCGTGGCAGGCTGCGCGGGCTGGCTGGTGTGCAAAGTGATGCCCTACCCGGACATTCAGCAACAGCACAATCTGTTTCTGGGCGATATCGTCGCCGCCTGGAGCGATGATCGGGTATTCCGTAACGGACACTGGATTTTTGATGATGCGCCGGACGAGCTGCGGACCGTTCACTATGTCGCAGGCGGGCAGTTCTATGCCATCGGCAAAGGCAGCAAATTCGATCATGGACCGGGTCAGGACTGATCCTCCCCGGTCATGAAGATCACTGACGAGATGCATGCCCTGCAGAGCGGCTGATACTCCGGCGCCAGACGCCGGGCGCCTGGCCATACTGGCGCTTGAAGCTGCGGTTGAAGGACTGCTGGGAGTCAAAGCCGAGGGCAATCGCCACGTTGAGGATCGGCTCGTTGCTGTGGGCTAAGCGTTCGACCGACTTTTGCAGCTTTTGCGCCCGAATATATTCTCCGAGGGGCTGCCCGGTATGTTCTTTGAAGATCCGCTGCAGGTGCCACTTCGAATAGCCGGCTCGTCGGGCAACGGTGTCAATATCCAGACGGCTATCAAGATGGTTGTCGATCCAGTCGATCAGATCCTGAATGATGGCGCCAGTGTTCATCATGTTACCCCCTCGCGGCCGGTTAAAAGCATCTTTGTCAGTTGCATTTAAAGGTGGCCTGTTTTTACACAAAATGCAAGTTTTATTGTTACACTTAAATCCACGCCGGGATCGCGGTTTTTGTCTCCAGCCAGGACCGCACATAAAGTGCAACAATTATTCTTGCACTTAGTTAAGCGCCTTCCTACAATCGCCGCGATAGTGTATTCGAAATTGTTACAGTTTTGTGGCGATGATCGACACAAATGGCCTTAAGCCAGCCCGGACAAAGGAAGTGGCGCAGCCTCTCAGGCTGCGTCTTGCCCGGCGGCTACAATGACTGGAATAAAAATAATGAGCCTGCAAAAAACCTGGGGAAACATTCACCTGACCGCGCTCGGCGCGATGATGCTCTCCTTTCTGCTCGTCGGCTGCGACGACAGCGTCGCGCAAAACGCCGCGCCGCCCGCGCCTGCCGTCAGCGCCGCTAAGGTGTTGGTGAAGTCGATCAGTCAGTGGGATAGTTTTAACGGTCGCATTGAAGCGGTGGAGAGCGTTCAGCTCCGCCCCCGCGTCTCGGGATATATTGATAAAGTGAATTATACCGACGGCCAGGAGGTGAAAAAGGGCCAGGTGCTGTTCACGATAGACGACAGAACCTATCGCGCCGCGCTGGAACAGGCGCAGGCGACGCTGGCGAGAGCCAAAACGCAGGCCAGTCTGGCGCAAAGCGAGGCGAACCGCACCGATAAATTAGTCCATACCAACCTCGTCTCCCGTGAAGAGTGGGAGCAGCGCCGGTCAGCCGCGGTTCAGGCCCAGGCCGATATTCGCGCCGCGCAGGCGGCGGTGGATGCCGCGCAGCTTAACCTCGACTTCACCAAAGTGACTGCCCCTATCGACGGCCGCGCCAGCCGGGCGCTGATCACCAGCGGCAACCTGGTCACGGCGGGCGACACCGCCAGCGTGCTCACCACCCTGGTCTCGCAGAAGACGGTGTACGTCTACTTTGACGTCGACGAGTCAACCTACCTGCACTATCAGAATCTCGCCCGCCGCGGGCAAAGCGCCTCCAGCGATAATCAGGCGCTCCCGGTGGAGATTGGCCTGGTTGGCGAAGAGGGCTATCCCCATCAGGGCAAAGTGGATTTTCTCGATAATCAGTTAACGCCGAGCACCGGCACCATCCGCATGCGCGCCCTGCTGGATAACTCGCAGCGGCTGTTCACGCCGGGGCTGTTTGCCCGCGTGCGTCTGCCGGGCAGCGCGGCGTTCCAGGCTACGCTTATCGACGACAAAGCGGTGCTCACCGATCAGGACCGCAAATATGTCTATATCGTTGATAAAGATGGCAAAGCGCAGCGACGTGATATCACGCCGGGGCGGCTGGTCGATGGTTTACGCATCGTGAAGCAGGGTCTGAAGCCTGGGGATAGCGTCATCGTCGACGGCTTACAAAAAGTGTTTATGCCAGGTATGGCGGTTAACGCCAAAACCGTTGCCATGACCCCCAGCGCCGCCCTCAACTGATCCCTTATCAGAGAATCCAAGACATGGACTTTTCCCGCTTTTTTATCGACAGGCCCATTTTCGCCGCGGTGCTGTCGATTTTAATTTTTATCACCGGGTTAATCGCCATCCCGCTGCTGCCGGTGAGCGAATATCCTGACGTCGTGCCGCCCAGCGTGCAGGTGCGCGCGGAGTATCCCGGCGCCAACCCGAAAGTGATCGCCGAGACCGTGGCGACGCCGCTGGAGGAAGCGATCAACGGCGTTGAAAACATGATGTACATGAAATCGGTCGCCGGCTCCGACGGCGTGCTGGTGACCACCGTGACCTTCCGCCCGGGTACCGACCCGGATCAGGCGCAGGTTCAGGTGCAGAACCGGGTCGCGCAGGCCGAGGCGCGTCTGCCGGAGGATGTGCGCCGTCTGGGGATCACCACCCAGAAACAGTCCCCGACGCTGACCCTGGTGGTACATCTGTTTTCGCCAAACGGTAAGTACGACTCGCTGTATATGCGCAACTACGCCACGCTGAAGGTGAAGGATGAGCTGGCGCGCCTGCCCGGCGTCGGCCAGATCCAGATATTTGGCTCCGGCGAATACGCGATGCGCGTCTGGCTGGATCCCAACAAGGTGGCCGCCCGCGGTCTGACGGCCTCGGATGTGGTGACGGCGATGCAGGAGCAGAACGTCCAGGTCTCCGCCGGTCAGCTTGGCGCCGAGCCGCTGCCGCAGGAGAGCGATTTCCTGATCTCGATTAACGCCCAGGGCCGTCTGCATACCGAAGAAGAGTTTGGCAATATCATTCTGAAAACGGCGCAGGACGGCTCGCTGGTCCGCCTGCGCGACGTGGCGCGCATCGAGATGGGTTCCGGTAGCTATGCGCTGCGCTCCCAGCTCAACAATAAGGATGCGGTCGGGATCGGTATCTTCCAGTCCCCGGGGGCTAACGCCATCGATTTGTCGAACGCCGTGCGTGCCAAAATGGCCGAGCTGGCCACCCGCTTCCCGGAAGATATGAAGTGGGCGGCGCCGTACGACCCGACGGTTTTCGTCCGCGACTCCATCCGCGCGGTGGTGCAGACGCTGCTGGAGGCGGTCGTGCTGGTGGTACTGGTGGTGATCCTGTTCCTGCAGACCTGGCGCGCATCGATTATCCCGCTGATCGCGGTGCCGGTATCGGTGGTCGGTACCTTCAGCATTCTCTATCTGCTGGGCTTCTCGCTGAATACCCTGAGTCTGTTCGGGCTGGTACTGGCGATTGGTATCGTGGTGGATGACGCCATCGTGGTGGTGGAAAACGTCGAGCGCAATATCGAAGAGGGGCTTGCGCCGCTTGCCGCGGCGCATCAGGCGATGCGAGAGGTCTCCGGGCCGATTATCGCTATTGCGCTGGTGCTGTGCGCGGTGTTCGTGCCAATGGCGTTTCTCTCAGGCGTTACCGGTCAGTTCTACAAGCAGTTTGCGGTGACCATCGCCATCTCCACGGTGATCTCGGCCATCAACTCGCTGACGCTCTCCCCGGCGCTGGCGGCCCTGCTGTTAAAGCCGCACGGCGCGAAGAAAGACCTCCCTACCCGGCTGATCGATCATCTGTTTGGCTGGATTTTCCGTCCGTTTAACCGCTTTTTCCTGCGCAGCTCGAACGGCTATCAGGGGCTGGTGAGTAAAACCCTCGGTCGCCGTGGCGCAGTGTTTGTGGTGTACCTGCTGCTGCTCTGCGCCGCAGGGGTGATGTTTAAAGTCGTTCCCGGCGGATTTATTCCCACCCAGGACAAACTGTACCTGATTGGCGGCGTGAAGATGCCGGAAGGTTCGTCGCTGGCGCGCACCGATGCGGTGATCCGCAAAATGAGCGAGATCGGGATGAATACCGAAGGGGTCGATTATGCGGTCGCCTTCCCCGGTCTTAACGCGCTGCAGTTCACCAACACGCCGAATACCGGGACGGTCTTTTTTGGCCTGAAACCGTTCGACCAGCGCAAACACTCGGCGGCGGAAATCAATGCGGAAATCAACGCTAAAATCGCGCAAATCCAGCAGGGCTTTGGCTTCTCCATCCTGCCGCCGCCGATTTTAGGACTGGGTCAGGGCTCCGGCTACTCCCTTTACATCCAGGATCGCGGTGGGCTGGGCTATGGCGCGCTGCAAAGCGCGGTGAATGCGATGTCCGGGACGATTATGCAGACGCCGGGGATGCACTTCCCGATCTCGACCTACCAGGCTAACGTGCCGCAGCTGGACGTGCAGGTCGATCGCGATAAGGCGAAAGCGCAGGGGGTATCGCTGACCGATCTGTTCGGCACGCTGCAGACCTATCTCGGCTCGTCTTATGTCAATGACTTTAACCAGTTCGGGCGTACCTGGCGCGTGATGGCCCAGGCTGACGGACCATACCGCGAGAGCGTGGAAGATATCGCCAATCTGCGCACCCGCAATAATCAGGGCGAAATGGTGCCGATCGGCAGTATGGTGAATATCAGTACCACCTACGGGCCGGATCCGGTGATCCGCTACAACGGTTATCCGGCGGCGGACCTGATTGGCGATGCCGATCCGCGCGTTCTCTCCTCCTCGCAGGCGATGACGCTGCTGGACGCCATGTCTAAACAGGTGCTGCCGAATGGGATGAATATTGAATGGACGGATCTCAGCTTCCAGCAGGCCACCCAGGGCAACACGGCGCTGATCGTCTTCCCGGTGGCGGTGCTGCTGGCTTTCCTCGTGCTGGCGGCGCTGTATGAAAGCTGGACCCTGCCGCTGGCGGTGATCCTTATCGTGCCGATGACGATGCTCTCCGCGCTATTTGGCGTCTGGCTGACCGGGGGAGATAACAACGTCTTCGTGCAGGTGGGGCTGGTGGTCCTGATGGGCCTGGCCTGTAAAAACGCCATTCTGATCGTCGAGTTTGCCCGCGAGCTGGAGATTCAGGGCAAAGGCATCATGGAGGCCGCGCTGGAGGCGTGCCGCCTGCGTCTGCGCCCGATTGTGATGACCTCCATCGCCTTTATCGCCGGGACCATTCCGCTGATCCTCGGCCACGGCGCAGGAGCGGAAGTTCGCGGCGTCACCGGGATCACGGTGTTCTCCGGGATGCTGGGGGTGACGCTGTTCGGTCTGTTCCTGACGCCGGTGTTTTACGTGACGCTACGGAAACTGGTGTCCCGCAGTAAGCCGGTCCAGGAGGATCTGCGCGCCTAGCCTGCAGCAGATAACAAAAAACCGCCTTCACAATTTGAAGGCGGTTTTTTTTCGTCACCAGAAAATGATTAATGCGCTTTTTTAAAGCGGGCGATCATTTCCGGCACCGGGTCGCAGCCGCTGGTATCGGCGTTTTTGACCGCCTCCAGCGCGCTGGCCACGGTATGGCGAGCGAGAACGTTGAGCGAAGCCTGCTCCGCTTCGTCAGCGACCGATTTGAAGTACCAGCAGGCGTTGGCGCTGACCACGCAGCGGGCCGGGACCTCAGGACGCGACGCCCACAGTTTTTTATCTTCGATAACGGAAAGGTAGATATCACGCAGAGTGATTTTGTCCGCCGGGCGGCCAAGATGAATAGAGCCGTTGCGGCCAAGCGTGGAGACAATGATGCCGTCACGGGTGAGCGGAACCATTAATTTGCGGATAAAGCTCGGGTTGGCTTCCAGGCCGTAGGCCAGAATCGCACTCGTTGAACGTTCACCCATCTGCTCCGCCATTGCTACGCTGAGAACCATCTGCAAAGCTGTCGGGAAGCGGTAATCTAACATGGTTTTGTCCTGGGTTGCGGTGAATCTTGTTCTTTTTGGCACCGCAGAGGTGAGTAATCAATGAACAACAATATAACAAATACGGGAATTTTTTTGAAGCAATCTGCGGTTAGCCTGCGAAGTAAATTTTCTGATTTCGTCCGCAAAGACGGGCTGAGAAACCGCGCTCTTCCGTACCGGTTTTACTGAACGGCAATCTCCTCACCGTTTCCCAGTGGCTGCCCCCTGCGTTAAAGAAATCCGCTGCCATAACGGCAGCGGATCCTGCAGGGTGTTATGCCGTTAATTCCAGCTCGGTTTCAAAGGTGGTCACCGGCACAAACGGCAGATAGGAGATCCGCAGCCTCTCGGCCACCTTCAGGCGATGCCAGCCGGCCGGCAGGCCGCCGGGTTTGAGCACCGTGATGGTCGCCTTTTCACCGAAGTTCCACCGGTCGTCGTAGACGCTCTCCAGCTCGTCGAGCGTCCACTCCCGGCCGCGCAGCGCCAGGCGGATCGCCTGCCGCGGGATGGCTTCGCCGTTGAGGGTCACGGCGATATCTTCCACCATCGATAAACCCAGACCGCGGTAGTAAGGCAGACGGGCCAAAAAGCGCACGCCGATAATTTCCCCGTCGCGGGTGACGTTGCCGAAACCTTCGCGGCAGATAATATGCTGATCAAACATGATAATGCTCCTTACTGGCCCAGCAGCGCCGGGGGTGGGGTTTCATCTAACAGGCGACAGAACATCAGCTGCTGGCGGCGGACCTGCTCCAGGCTGTCCACCTCCTGCGCGTCTTCCACCCAGCGGTTGCCTTCATACTCGGAGCACACATACCCCTCATAGCCGCCCTTCTGCAGCACGCGGAAGATCTCATCGTAGGGAATCGACCACTCGCTTATCTCATCGGTCATCTCATAGAATTTGGCATGAATGTTGTGGATCCGCGGCATAAAATCGAGCATCCGCTTCGGCTCGAACGCCGCGTTGTGGCGCAACGTTTCCGCCATCGCCAGCTGCGGGCCCGGTCCCCATTTTTGCATCACATCCAGGATAACGTATTCGCTGAGCGTCCGCTCCTCATAGGCTTTCTCGATAAAATCCGCTGCCGCCTGTGGGCAACCGTTACGAATAAAGCGCTCTTTCCACACCCGCGGGAAGCGGGCTAAAAACATTCCCATATCCGGCAGGAAGCCCAGCGCCCGGGTATTGGCTTTTTCATAGGCTTCGGCATGACGAATAATCCACGGATGATCGAAATGCAGCGGGGCGTGCACTTCCAGCAGAATGGTGATCCCTTTGTCTTCCGCATACGGCGCCGCCGCCACCAGCACCTCCGGCGCCACGGAAACCAGAGAGCGGATAAAGCGCATGCCCAGCCGGGCGGCAAAATCGATGTCGTTTTGCACGCTGCGCACCTGCTCGTCAAACGGCATAGGCCGGTCTTTATAACGCTTATAGTCGAGCATAAAGTCATGGCACACCGGCACCGTGTCATGGCGCTGCATCAGACGGTGCCAGTCGGCGATCGCCGCCTCCGGCATGCCGCACTCCGGCCAGCCGGCGAAGGTCTGTTCGCCGACGACTTCAATGCCGCGGGCGCCGAACGCCGCGCAGTGACCGATCGCCTGATCGAGGGACATCTTGCCGAGATAGGTCTCATTCTGAAAACTGTACAGACTGACGCCGCGTTTTATTTTCTGAGTCATAAAAGTACCAGGTAAGTTGGTTAACAGGATAAGCCGGTCGCTTCGCGGGCGCGGGCCACCGAGGCCGCTGCGGGCAGCGACGGTTTATACTCCAGGCCAATGGCCCCGTTGTAGCCCAGGCGTTGCAGCCGGGCGATCACATTGGGCCACTCGCCGCTACGCGGATCCGGTTCGTTACGATCCGGCGCCTGCGCTATCTGCACGTGCCCCACCCGATGCATTCTGCCGCCGAGCACCTCCTCCATCTCCTCTTCCATCACCATCGAGTGATAGACGTCAAACAGTAGCTGCAGCCGCGGGCTGTCGACCGCCTCGATAATGTCCAGCGCCAGCCGAGTATTGTTTAAGAACATCCCCGGATGATCGATGCGGGTGTTGAGCGGCTCCAGCAGCAGAGTGACCCCGGCGGCTTCCGCCAGCGTCGCCGCCTGGCGCAGGATGTGGATCGCCTGCGCCTGCTGTTCGGCGATAGCCACCCCTTCGCGGCTGAAGCCGGAGGCCACCACCAGCGGCGGCGACCCCAGCTGGCGCGAGACCGCCAGGCTGTCGCTCACTGCCGCCAGAAACTGCTCATGCTCCGCCGGATCCACCAGGCTGCGCCGGGGCTCCACCACGAAGCTCGACAGCGTCACGCCGGTCTCCTCCAGCGCCTGCGCCAGCGCCGCCAGCGGTTTATCACGCCAGAGATGAAACTCAACATGGCTGAATCCCTGCGCTTTCGCTGCCCGGACCCGATCGCTGAAATCGGGATACTCTTCACGAAACAGCCATTCAATACATGCGGACAAATACATCCGACCCCCTTCTCTACTTGCCAGAACAAAACAAACAAAATTAGAATAAGAATTCTTATTCTGTTTCGAAGCGGCAGTGTGACGCCTTCCCTTCTGGCGTCGCGGTCAACAGCAGGATCCGACGCGGCATAACCAGAATGAGTGCTCTAATTCTAATCTCTGGTTGCTATAAATTGTCAACATCATTTAACAAGTTTTTAACCAAATCTGAAGGTACATCATGCTCAATAACGCTTCGGCGGCCACGGTTCAGGCGCCTCCCTATACCAGCGAGCGGCAGCGCACGCTGGCCACGCTGGTGGTTTCGATAGCGCTGGTGCTGGAGATCATCGACGTCTCGATCATTAATGTCGCCATCCCGGTGGTACAGCGGGATCTGCTCGCCAGCCCGCGGCAAATTGAATGGGTGGTCACCGGCTACCTGTTCTTTTTCTCCATTCTGCTGCTCACCGGCGGTCGGCTCGGCGATCTGTATGGCTACCGGCGGCTGTTTATCAGCGGCCTGCTGGCGTTTGGTGCCGCATCGGCCGGCTGCGGACTGGCCGCCAGCCCGGAGATGCTGGTGGCGATGCGTATTGCGCAGGGGGCCAGCGGGGCGATGATGGGCCCGCAAATTCTCTCCCTGATGCAGGTGCTGTATCGCCCGCACGAGCGTTTCCGGGTGATGAGTATTTTCGGCCTGCTCGGCGGCGCCGCCGGGATCCTCGGCCCGGTGCTCGGCGGGATCATCATCGAAAGCAATCTGTTCGGCCTCAGCTGGCGGCCGATCTTTTTGATCAACGTGCCGGTGATCGTTGTCGCCGTCGCTCTCGCCTGGCGGGCGCTGCCGGCGGTGCGCAGCCCGGAGGCCAAAGGTATCGATCCGCTGGGAACCCTGCTGGCGGTGGTGGGCGGCGGCGCGCTGCTGCTCACCCTGATCGAAGGCCCCGCCCTGCGCTGGCCGCTATGGATGGCGCTGCCGCCGCTGCTGTCGCTCATCACGGTGTCACTCCTCTGGCGTCATCTGCTGGGCCGTGAACGCCGGGGCGGCACGCTGCTGTTGCCTCCCGCGATGCTGCGCGACCGCTTCTTTCGCGCCGGGATCGTCATCACCCTGCTCTATCAGCTGACCACCGCCTCGCTGCTGCTGGCCACCGCGCTGGTGCTGCAGAGCGGACTGGGCTTCAGCCCGTTCCATACCGCCCTGCTGCACATCCCCTTCGCCCTTGGGGCGATGTTTTCCATCGCCGTCGCCGGCCGCCGGCTATCGCCTCGTCTTGGGCGTAACGTGACGCTGGTCGGGGTGGCCGTGCAGATGAGCGGCCTGCTGCTGATGGGCTACGGGATCGCCACGGCGCCGGGGACGCTGGCGCTGACCGCGCTGGGTCTAGGCTTCGGCCTGTGCGGCTGTGGGATGGGGCTTATCTCCGCCCCGCTGCCGGCCTTTGCCATGGCGGCGATCCCGGTGGCCCACGCCGGCGCGGCGTCGGGATTATTTCGCACCGGCCAGCAGTTTGGCGCCGCCCTCGGCATGGCGACCCTCGGCGGATTCTATCTGGCGCAAAGCGCCTCCGCGCCGGATGCCTGGCGCGGGGCCTTTATCACCCTGCTGACCCTTGGCGCCCTGATCCTGCTGGCGATTGCCGCCCTCAGCCGCCTGCTGCCCGCCTCAGTGCTTCCCCCGGCGGGTAAGCCATGACCTATCGCGTCCGGCAATGGCTGCTATCATGAGGAACCATTTATCAGGACGCACAAAGCTGTAGTACCTATTTTCTGTACACCTGCAACGGGCATGCGCCCGGAGAACAACAAAGGCATGGACTGATATGGATGAAAACATCGATGTACTGATTATTGGCAGCGGCCCGGTGGGCGCCACTTTCGCGCGACGGATTGCCGATCGCCGCGCCGCGCGGATCCTGGTGGTGGAAGCCGGCGAAGCGCTGACGTCCGCGACCGGGGTTAATATCCGCAACCTGGCGCCAGCGCAGCGGGAAACGGCCTACGACCGCGCCCGGGCGTTTCCGCTGGCCGCCCTGCCGGAGAACCTGCCGGCAGACGCCCTGCAGGCACGGCCCGGCACCCACCTTCTCGACCCGGCGGCGCCCCACAGCGGCATGCCGGCCGCCGCGCTCTCCACTAACCTCGGCGGCATGGGCGTCCACTGGACCTGCGCCTGTCCGCGACCGGGCGGCAGCGAAGTCATTCCCTTCCTCGATCCACGGGAGATGGCCGACGCCTGGGAGTCGGCTGAGCATTATCTGCAGGTGACCCGCGAAGGATTTCCGGCCACCGCCATCGGCCGGCAAATCGTCGATGCCCTTAATCAGCACTTCGCCAGCGACCGTCCGCCGGCGCGGCTGGCGCAGCCTATGCCGCTGGCCTGCGCCGCGACGCCGGAGGGCAAGCCGCGCTGGTCCGGCGTCGACGCGGTGCTTGGCGAGCTGGCGGAGGAAGAGACCCGCCGCCAGCGCGGGGTGGAGATCCGTACCGCCACCCTGTGCACCCGGATCCTCAGTGAGGACGGCGTCGCCTGCGGGGCGGAGCTGCGCGATCTGCGTACCGGCAAGCAGTACGTAGTGACGGCCAAAGCGGTAGTGGTCGCCGCCGATGCGCTGCGTACCCCGCAGCTGCTGTACGCCTCGGGCATCCGCCCGCGGGCGCTGGGGCGCTGGCTCAACGACCAGCCGCAGGTGATCGCCCTGATTGAAGTGGACGCCCCGCCGGCCGCCGCCGCGCCGACCTCCCCGCTGCGCGACGGACGGGACAATGTCTCCGGCGTCACCTGGCTGCCGTTCCATGAGCCTGATTTCCCGTTCCACGGTCAGCTGATGCAGATGGATACTTCGCCGATCGCCTTTACCCAGCCGCCGGGGACTCCGACGAAGCCGGTGGTGGGCCTGGGGCTGTTTCTCGCCAAGGAGCTGCGCGAGGAGGATCGAATCGTCTTCAGTGATGACACCGACGCCGTAGGGCTGCCGAAAATGCAGCTTAACTATCAGTTAACCGACGGCGATCGCCGGCGTTTACAGCAGGCGGTGGCGGTGACCGAACGCGTCGGCGCCGCGCTGGGCCGCGTCGCGCCTGGCGGTGAGGCCATTATCCTGCCGGCGGGCACCTCGCTGCATTACCAGGGAACTTGTCGCCTGGGAGAAGCGAACGACGGCACCAGCGTGGCCGACCGCCGCTCGCGGGTGTGGGGTTTTCACAATCTGTACGTCGGCGGCAACGGCGTGATCCCCACCCCAACCGCCTGCAACCCGACGCTGACCAGCGTCGCGCTGGCGATCCTCGCCGCTGACGATATCGTGGCGCGCCTGCTGTAGCGCCTCTGGCTTACCGGGGCAAAAGCGGCCCCGGCTCCTCGCGAAAGGCGACATCGGTCGCCTTTTTATTGCCGCAAAACCCACATAAAACCAATGGTATTTTTGTTTGTGATGGATCACATACGTAATCACAATTTTTCCCCGCGCCGTTCCTGCTCCTACTCTTAAATCCGCGGCTATTCCCGCCGCCACCTGTATCCCTGACCTGCATACTAAAAAACCGCGCCGCCGCCAACGACAGGCGACCCGCGCGATAAAAGGAGAACGTCGTGAGCCATAGCCTGAATCCGCCCCACGCACCACAAGCCGGCGCGATCCAGGGCATCATCATCGCCCTGACCGCCTTTCTGCCCATCCTGGCGATCGTTTCCCTGGCGCCGGCGGTCCCGACGCTGATCCAGCACTTTGCCGGGGTGCCATATGTCGAAACCCTGGTGCCGCTGATGCTGACCGCGCCCGGACTGGTGATCGCCATCGCCGGGCCGTGCACCGGCTGGCTGGCGGATAAATTTGGCCGCCGTAAACTGCTGCTCAGCGCCACGCTGTTGTATGGCATCTGCGGCACTATGCCGCTGTACATCACCTCCCTGACCGGCATCTTTTGCAGCCGCCTCGGCGTCGGGCTGGCGGAGGCGGTGGTGTTGACCATCGCTAACACCATGCTGATCGATTACTTTGACGACAAACAGCGCCGCTTCTGGCTGACGGTGCAGGGAGTGATTGGCCCGGCGCTGGCGGTGCTGGTGCTGGCCAGCTCCGGCTATCTGACCGCCCTGCGCTGGAACGGCGCCTTTATGATCTACTTTGTCGCCATCCTGCTGTTCCTGGCGATGTACTTCTGGATGTTCGAACCGGCTCAGGCGGCCCGTCCGCAGCACGCCGCCCAGGCGGCGCAGCATAATCCGTTTCCGTGGCCGCGAGTGATCGCCCTCAGCGTGCTAACCTTTGTCTGCGCCATCATTTATTACGTGTACACCATCAATGGCGCCAACGCCTTTCATACCTTGCAAAACGCCAGCCCGCAGCGTATTGGCCTGATTATGTCGCTGGTCAGCCTCGCCGTGCCGGTCGGTTCGCTGCTGTTCGGTCTGGTCTCCCGCCGCTATACGCCGGAGCGCGTGCTCGCCATCATGCTCTGCCTGATGGGGATCGGGATGCTGGTGGTGGGTGAATCACGGACGGCGATCGCCATGGGGATCGGCTCCGCCATCCAGCAGCTGGGAGCCGGCATGGCGATTAACGCAATGATTTACTGGGTAGGGTCGCTGATTCCGCCCGCCTACTGCGGCCGGGCGATGGGCGCCTGGTCCGGGGCCTTCTTCGCGGGCATGTTTGTCAGCCCGATCATCGTTGGCGCGATCCGCCTGCGGGCCGGGAACGATGTGCTGAGCGCCTTCCTGACGCTCGGCATCGCGGCGCTGGTGCTGGCCGCCGCGATATTTCTTTATACTTTCTCCCGCCATAGCCAGCGCCTGCGTCAGCACAACCAGGCCAGCGCCTGGCAGTTAGCGAAGTAAAATCCCGCGGCTTAGCCGGCCTCGACGGGGGTAATCAGATAGCTCAGACACATCATGCCCAGATGGCGTTTGAGCTGTTCCCAGTCGCCCTCACCGGCGGCTTCCGCCGCCGATCCCAGGCCGAGGAAGCGCGCCAGCGCGGCATACGAAACCGTAAAGCAGAAGCGGGCGGCCTGCTCTGGCTCCGGGTGGCGGATCTCCGCCGCGGCATCGAGCAGCTGGTCGATAAAGGTCTGCTCGTTTTTCTGGTAAGCGGCTTTCCCAATTCCCGCCACGCGCTCATCATCCGCCCGCGCCATAAACGGCCGCAGGATCCCGGCATGGCGACGCAGATACTCCGCCTGGACATCCATCAGCGCCGGAAGCCGCTGGCGCAGCGGCAGGTTGCGCGCGTGCAGCTGCTGGATCAGCTGCTGCCATTCGGCGTCCAGCTCCTGCATCACCTCCATCATGACGGCGATAAACAGATCTTCTTTGCCGCCGAAGCGGGCATAGATCGAGCCGACAGAAACGCCCGAGCGTTTACTGATTTCAGCAATGGTCAGCAGCTCAAAGGTGCCTTCATGCAGGATTTCACGGCTGGCGGCCATCAGCCGCTCCAGCGCCACCCGGCTCCGGTCCTGTTTCGGCTGGCGCATCGCGGGAAGATCGGTCATCGCAGTTCTCACCTCTTTATCCATAGAAAACCCCCGCAGTGTATTGCAGTTAGCGACCGCGCTGCAAATTGCCCACCCGACTCCCCCGTCGGCGATGTGACAAAAGTGTGATGGCGGTCATTTTCATTCTTTGATAAACAACTAGAATCATAATTCTAGTTCTATTTAATAATAACAACCACCACACAACCCAGGAGTTGCTATGCGTTTCTCTGTTTTCCTCGTCGGCCGTTCCACCGCCCCCGAGCAGGATCGTTTTGTCATGCAGTCGCTGATCGAACATGCGCGCCAGGCTGAAGATCGCGGCTTCGATGCGGTCTTTATGCCAGACCATCACTTCACCGGCTATGCGCCGATGTCCAGCGATCCGTTTGTCTTCGCCGCCTACCTGGCCGGCCAGCTGAAAAAGATCCATTTCGGCATGTCGGTGACTACCGTCCCGCTGCACCACCCGGTGCGCTTCGCCGAGCGCGTTAACCTGCTGGATCAACTCACCGAAGGCCGCCTGCTGGTGGGCATCGGCAGCGGCACCACGCCGGAAGAGATGATCGGCTTTGGCGTGAACTATAAGGACGCCTCCAGCCTACTGCAGGAGAACCTCGATCTGGTCCAGCGGCTGTGGGAGAAAAATATTGAAGACGATCCGATCATCTTCGAAACCGGCCACTATAAGGGCGCGGTGGTCCAGCGCATCGTTCCTGCCCCCTGGCAAAAACCCTTCAACCGCATTATGCCGGTGGCGCTGCGTGAAACCAGCATGCAGCGTGCCGCCGACAACGGCTGGCCGGCCTTTATTCCCGCGTTTACGCCGCCGATCCCGGCCAGCAACGATCCGTTTGGCCAGCTGACCCACTATTTCACCCGCTACCGCGATGCCCTGCTCAACGCCGGCCATAGCGACGAGGTGGTGAACCACTGCCTCTCGTGGACCACCCACACCTGGCAGTGCGTCCATATTGCCCCCACCGACGAGCAGGCCCGCGAAGAGATGCTGCAGATCATGGGCTGGTACCAGCAGGCCATCGACCGGGAATATGAGTACAACAAGCGGGCGGAAGAGTTCAGCGGCGTTACGCTGCACCGCCATCCGGACTGTTTCAGCGAAGAGTGGATCAAAACCTGGTGCCTGTACGGCAGCCCGGAGACCGTCGCCGAGGAGCTGGAACGCCATCAGCGGCTGGGCATCGGCAACGTGCTGCTCGGCTTCACCAACGGCCCGCTGACCGAGGAGCGCCTGCGCCTGAGCCAGCAGTCGATCTCGTTGTTCGCGGACCAGATCCTGCCGCGCTTTCGCTAATCCAACCGGGAGATCCTGCTATGAATAAGCCTGCTTTCTCACGCCCGCCGCTGCTGATCGGCATCGGCGGCACCACCCGCCCGGGCTCCAGCACCGAGCGCGCCCTCGCCGCCGCGCTGGCCCACGCCCGCACGCTCGGCGCGCAGACCCAGCTGTTCGGCGGCGCTGAACTGGCGGCCCTGCCGCCGTTTAATCCGGAAGTGACCACCCGCACGCCGCAGGAGACGGCATTTGTGGAAGCCGTGCGCCAGGCCGACGGCATTCTGCTGGCCTCGCCGGGCTACCACGGCGGGGTGTCTGGCCTGGTGAAGAACGCCATCGACCTGCTGGAAGATTTGCGCGGCGACAGCCGGGTCTATCTTGATGGCCGGGCGGTGGGCTGCATCGTCACCGCCGCCGGCTGGCAGGGTTGCAACACCACCCTCGGCGCCATGCGCGGGATCGTTCATGCCCTGCGCGGCTGGCCGACCCCGCTGGGGGTCACTCTCAACACCGCCGGCGTGTCGCTGTTCGACAGTGAGGGCCGCTGCACTGACGACGCGGTCCAGCGCGCGCTGGCCACCGTAGCCGAACAGGCGCTGGCCTTCGCCCCCGCCGCCCCCTTACGGAGACAAGCCGATGCCTGCGCTCAGTCTGTCGCTTAGCGTTGCCGAAAAAGCGCGGCTCACCGCCGGGATGGGGATGTGGTCCACCCACCCTATCCCCCGCTCCACGCTGGGTTCAGTCACCCTGTCCGATGGCCCGATGGGGATCACCGGCGGCCGGGTGGACGAGCGGGATATTGCCCTGCTCAGCCCCTGCGGACTGGCGCTTGGCGCCAGCTGGGACCGCCAGCTGGTCAGCCGGGTTGGCGGCGTCATCGGCGAGGAGGCGCTGCGCACCGGAACGCAGGCGCTGCTGGCGCCTAACCTGAACCTGTTGCGCAGCCCCCTTGCCGGCCGCGCGTTTGAGCTTTTCGGCGAAGACCCACGGCATATCGCCGAGCTGGGCGCGGCGTGGATCGATGGCGTCCAGCGCCAGGGGGTGGGCTGCATCGTCAAACATATGGTTTGTAACGATTCAGAAACCGATCGGCGGACCATGAACGTGGTCGTCGATGAAGCCACCCTGCGCGAAGTCTATTTCTGGCCGTTCGAAGTGGCGGCCAGCCGCGGCGTCTGGGGCATGCTGACCGCCTATAACCGGGTGAACGGGATCTATTGCGCCGAGCAGCATCAGGCCATCAGCCAGTGGCTGAAGCGCGATCTCGGCTGGGACGGGCTGGTGATGTCCGACTGGTTCGGCACCCAGAACGGCCCGGCCAGCTTCCGCGCCGGGCTGGATCTGGAGATGCCGGGCCCGGCCCGCCATATGGGCGAGCGCCTGCTGCCCGCGCTGATGGATACCGACAGCGACGCCCGGCGTCTTGACGATGCCGCCGCCCGGCTGGCGCGGCTGGCCGAACGGGTCAGCCATCCTCTGCCCTGGGATGGCTCTGCCGCCGCCCAGGCGCAGCGGCGTCACACCCTCGAAGAGGCGGCGGCGGCGGGCTTTGTCCTGCTGCACAATCGCCAGCGGCTGCTGCCCCTCGCCGCGCAGTCGGGACAGCGGCTGGCGGTGATTGGCCCCAACGCCACGACGCCCTGCTTCCAGGGCGGGACCTTTGCCAGAGTGGCGCTGATGCCGGGACTGATCTCTCCTCTGGAGGCCATTCGCCAGCGCTTTTCCGCCGCCGGGGTCGAAATAAGCTATGCCCAGGGGGTGGAGAGCGATTACCGCATCCCACCTCTGCATCATTTGCCGCTGCGCACCGCCGCCGGCGAGCGCGGCCTGGACGTTGCCTACGCCACCGCTGACGGGGGCGTGGTTCATCAGGAGGTGCGCGACGCCTCCTCGCTGATCTGGTTCCGCGATATGCCGGGCGTCGGCGACATGCTGCGCCTGACCGAACGCGCCACCGTGACGGTAAGCTGCCAGTTCACCGCGCCGGTGAGCGGCCGCTACGGCTTCTGGATCGGCGGCACCGGGGAGATCGCCCTCCAGCTGAACGGCGAGCGCGTGGCGACCTTCAACGGCGAGGCGCTGGAGGGGGATATCATGGGCAAGCTGATGCAAGCCCCGCATACCCGTCTTGAATTTCCGCTGCAGGCGGGGGAAAACCTGACCTTCCGGGCCGAGATGGCGCTGGGCAGCAGTATCGCCCACGGCATCTGGTTCGGCTGCCAGCCCCCGCAAACCATCGACCTGCTGCAGCAGGCGGTCGACCATGCCCGGGCGGCCGACAGCGTGGTGCTGGTGATAGGCGAAACGGCCGATGCCGGTCTGGAGAGCATCGACCGGGACGCTACCGCGCTGCCGGCGCATCAGGTTGCCCTGATCCGCGCCGTCTGCGCGGCGAACCCGCGGACGGTGGTGGTGCTGAATGTCGCCCATCCGGTGGATACCGGGTGTCTGGCTGACGCGGCGGCGGTGATGGTCGTCTGGTATCCTGGCCAGGAGTTTGGCCCGGCGCTGGCCTCGGTGCTGGCCGGGGATCGTGAGCCTGGCGGTCGCCTGCCGGTCACCTTCGCCCAGCGCCTGGACGACTATCCGGTACGCAGTCTGACGCCGGACGCCGCGGGGGATCTCTGGTATCACGAGCGCCAGCAGGTAGGCTATCGCTGGTTTAACGCCCGCGAACGCCCCGCCGCCTGGGCCTTCGGCCACGGTCTGGGGTATGCTGATATCACCCTGATCGCCGCTGCGCTGACAGGCGACGGGGTGGACGCTCTGCAGCTGCGCTGCCGGTTGGAAAACCGCGCCGCCCGCGCCGGGAAAGCAGTGGTCCAGCTCTACCTGCGGGGGCCGGAGACGGCCTGGTCGGCGCTGGCGGAGTTTGCGGCAGTCAGCGTCCCGGCGCACGACGAGGCCGCCCTGACCCTTGTCCTGCCGCGTCACGCGCTGCAGCGCTGGCAGGTGCCTGCCCAGGAATGGCGCCTGGCCAGCGGCCCCTGGCAGCTGGCGGTGGGTTTCGCCAGCGACGATATCCGGGCAACCTTTGACTTCGTGCTAACTCCCGACGGGAAAATCAGCCACCGGGGCTAAGCCCGGACCGATGGCAAAGAGGGTCGGCAACGTGCCGGCCCTCTTTTTTTGTTCCTGCGCCAGCCGGTTCGCGATAAAAAAACCGCCCGGCGGCAGCGTACCGACGGGCGGGATTAAAATCCTCGGGCGGTCTGTGTCAGAAGTTCCAGTACATCGAGGACTGCCAGAGGACCGCCGACTCATGCTTCGGCACCAGCGTCGGGTTATCCTGCCAGGTGATACCGTTGATCCAGTAAATACCTTTCGTCACGCGCAGGGCGTGCGACAGGGAGATGGCGTTGATGCTCTGCGGCGCCTCCATTCCCGCCTCGCCGACATAATCGCGGAACTTCTTACTGATAAAGGAGCGGGTGTAGCCCAGCGAGGTCATATCCTGCTCTCGGCCGGGAAACAGGCCGATATCAAAGAAGGTCACCTGGAAGTCGCTGGTGTAAGCATTGCGATCGTCCGGGGCATAGTCCGCTTTCACATCGAGATACAGCCCCAGCGGAAGCCCCTTTTTCGGCTGGGTCAGCTGCATGGTGTTGGCGACGTAGAACGCATAGTTACTGCTGCTGTCGCCGGGCTGGTCAAAATACTGGTAGTGCGAGGTGTTATAGATAGCCCCGGCGCGGAACCACAGCGAGCGCTGCGACTCGCCCGCCGCCTGCTTAAAGCCAAACTCGTTTACCAGGATCGGGTTGGCGCCATCGACGTGCCATTTCAGCCCCGAGGGGTTCTGCTCCACGTCGTCGAGATGTCCGGCAGGGGACATACTGCGGCTGACGGCAAAGTTGTTATAGAACTTCTTATCGCTGTCGCGGACGATGGCGGTGAAGGTCGGCGTCGGCGCGTTGAGGCTGATCCCCACCTGCACCGGGATCACGCTGGTCGGCCCCAGCGCGGCGGAGGAGGAGTTCCCCCCCAGCACCATGCCGTAAAACTGACGAATTAACGGATAAAAACCATACTGCAGTTCCAGCTGGCCGTTTAATAAGGGCTGGTTCACCGCCAGCACCGCAATATTATGCAGTTCCGGATAGCTGTCATGATAATTCGAGGTCGCCCACTGGGGAGAAAAGGTAAATTGCGCGTCTTTGCTAAAACCAATTCGGCTTAAATCGTAGGTGACGTTCAGCGACATATTTTGCGACCAGGTAAAATTCTGCCCGGCATATTGTTGCGGGTCAGCGGACTGGCCTTTCAGATCGTACATCACCATCGGGTTCCAGCTTAACTGGACGCCCCACCCGCGGTCGGCCAGCGCGCTGCGAAAGCCGCCAATATCGCCGATGAGCGATTCGCAGGTCGACGGAGGGCTGACGACCTGCGCGGAGCGGGTATTCAGTTTATCCAGTTGCTCACAGGTCCAGGTATCG
Source organism: Klebsiella sp. 54 (assembly GCF_018223875.1). Taxonomy (NCBI): domain Bacteria; kingdom Pseudomonadati; phylum Pseudomonadota; class Gammaproteobacteria; order Enterobacterales; family Enterobacteriaceae; genus Klebsiella; species Klebsiella sp. 54. The sequence continues at coordinate 324,934 of NZ_JAGRRA010000004.1, read as the reverse complement.
GCCAGCGCGGTGCTGGAGAATATCGCCAGCGTCAGCGCCGAAAGTGGAAAAACTATTTTCTTACTTACGTCGGTACAGCAGAGACTCATAATAAACCCTCATTTTTATTTTTTGCAGGTAAGATGCGCCATATCGTGAAAAATAAATTGGTCACAATATGTTTATTAACAGGGATTAATTAGGCTGAAAGTTAACGCTAAATAAGGTGTACACTTTTTCTAAATAATGGCCTCCCCTTCCCGCCGGAAGACCGGCGGGCGTGTGGTAATGATGTCGTCAGGTGAAATTAACGAGCCAGCGCGCGGCGGCCCCCCATCCGGGCGCTGGCGATACCCGTCGCGCCGGCGATAGCCAGCGTCAGCAGCGCAAACAGCAGCAGGCTGTCCTGCATGCTGCCGGTCATGCCGTTCAGCAAGGTCATCAGAACCGGGCTGATGAACATGCCGAGGAAAAAGAAGGTGTGCCAGATGCCGATCCCCGTCGCCCGGTGCGGCGCCGGCAAGGCTTTCATCATCCAGGCCAGCATCAGAGGGATCAGCATTCCGTTACCGACCTGCGCGACGAACGCTGCCGCCACGCCGGCCAGCGGATTGTGGGCCACGGCGATAAACAGCAGCCCGAGGCCAAAAATGGCGTAAAAAAGGAAAAACTGCCTGTCGACGCGCTGCCTGGCGTTGCGGCCATACAGCCAGGCGCCCAGCGGCACGCCAATGCCGGCAACGGCGGTAGCGATGCCAATCTGGCTGCTGGAGGTCAGCCCGAGCTGACTGAACACCTGGCTTATCTGCAGCGGTTCGAGAAAATAGAGGATCGCGCTGGCGAGGGTAATCAGGCCGATCGCCGCCATTTTGCGCCGTGGAAAAGCGACAGCCTCCTCGCCAGCGACACTGTCCACGCGACGGCGCGTCGCTGGCTCTGCGGTGAACAGACACAGGCCGATAAAGACCGGGATCGCCAGAGCATACAGGTAGATCGGACCATACCAGCCCAGGGTTCCCAGCAGGCCAGCCCCCAGCACGATCAGCGTCGACAGTATCGACCCTATGCCGCTCTGCACCGCCAGCCATTTGCTACGCGCCTCACCGGTAAAGTAGTCGCCAATCAGCGCATTGGCGGTGGTAAGAATAAAGGCGTCGGCAATACCCATCACCAGCCGCGCCAGCAAAATGGCATACAGATCGTCGAGCATCACCGGCAGCAGGCCAAACCCTGCGTACAGAGCGGTGGCAGCAATCAGCAGGCGGCGACGGCTCAGGCGATCGCCTACCATCCCCGCCAGCGGAGCCAGCAGCGCCATGCTCGCCGCCGGTATGGTGATGATCATCGGCACCAGCAGCTGGGCGTGCGGCTGCGCGGCAAAATGACTGAACAGGAGCGGCATCACCGGCAGCATGGTCAAGGTCCCCATGATCGGCAACAGTGCCGCCAACATCAGTAACATCGCCTGTACGGCCCCCGCCTCGCGCGGGGTTGCTGAAACTTTGTGCATCACCATCTTCCGCTCTCCGTCACTGCTCTTTATTTAGAATATGAATTACAGTTCTATTTTTTATCGGTAAAGAAAGGCGTTTTACGCCCCGGCTTAATGGCTGGAAACGCATCAGCGAACTCAGCACATATACCGTTCTACCCTACCGGATGCAGGTGGCATGGACTGCGATTGCTATCACAATTAATACAATGCATTCACATTAAATTAACATAATCATCGACGCCTTCAGGCGTCGACAATCGCCACCGCGCGAATAAACCCGGCCGAGCCGCGGCGGATCTTGTAGGGAAAACAGCTCACCCAGAAGCCGTGGTCGGGAAGCTGCTCCAGGTTACTCAGCTTCTCCATTTGCCCATAGGCGATCTCCCTGCCGGCTTTATGCCCCTCCCAGATCAGCCCGGCGTCGCCGCTGGCCTGAAAGCGTTCGCGGGTAAAGTGGAAGGGTGCATCCCAGCTCCAGGCGTCGGTGCCAACCACCCGTACCCCCTGCTCCAGCAGCCACAGCGTCGCCGCCCGGCCAATGCCGCAGCCGCGCTGCAGGTAATCCGGCTGGCCGTAGCGGGCGCCGGCCGCGGTATTGATCAACACAATATCCAGCGGCGACAGGCAATAGTCTATTCGCGCCAGCTCGCGCTGCAGATCCTCCGGCTGCAGGATCGCCCCGTCGGCGACATGGCGAAAATCCAACCGGACGCCGGGGCGCAGGCACCACTCCAGCGGCAGCTCATCGATGCCAAACGCCGGTTCGCCGCCGTTGGTGGTCGAGCTGTAGTGCCAGGGGGCATCCATATGGGTGCCATTGTGCGGCGTCACGGTCAGGCGCTCCGAGGCCCAGGCCTCCTCTCCCGGCATCTGCGCTTTTTCCAGCCCCGGGAACATCGCCGCCATTTCCGGCCATCCCTGCTGATGATCCTGATACTCAATGCTCGGCAGCAGCGGCGGCGGATCGGTCCAGGGATTGTTGTCCAGGGTGACGGAGAGGTCGACCAGCCGACGCCCCTGTAAAAGATTGATCATGGTTTACTCCGTTAACATCACAACGTGTTGATCCAGTACGCCAAACAGCGGCCGGCCATCGGGGGCGTGGGCTTCCATCGTCACCCGCTCCCCCGGGGATAAAAACGGCGTGCGCGGCTCGCCGAAGGCCAGCATCTCTATGGCCCGCACCTCGGCGATACAGCTGGCGCCGCGGCTGGCGTCCGGCCCGGACACCGTGCCGGAACCCACCACCGTCCCGGCGCGCAGACGGCGGGTCTGCGCCGCATGGGCAATCAGTTCGCCAAAATGGAAATGCATCTCGCTACCCGACTGGCAGCCAAACGGCTTGCCATTGCGGGTCACCTGCAGCGTCAGCGCCGCCCGCCCGTGCTGCCAGGCCTGCCCCAGTTCATCCGGGGTAAGGGCCACCGGTGCAAAGGCCGAGGCGGGTTTGGCGTGAATAAAACCAAACCCGGTCTGCATCTCGCGCGGCGCCAGCGCCCGCAGACTGATATCGTTAAGCAAGACGATCAGGCGGATACAGCTCAGCGCCTGTTGCGGCGAGCAGCCCTGCGGCACCTCGTCGACGACTACCGCGAACTCGCCCTCAAAGTCGAGGCCATCCTCGACCCGGCGGCAGACTATCCCGGCGTGGGGGGCAAGAAAGTCGTCCCCGCTGCCCTGATACATCAGCGGCGTCTGGTCGGCGCCGGCAATCGGCGGCAGGTGAAAGGCCCGCTGCATGCGCTCGCCATGGCTCAGGAAGGCCGAACCGTCCAGCCACTGCCACGCCCGGGGCAGCGGCGCCATCAGGCGCCGGGGATCATAGGGCTGCGCCGCCGGATAGCGGCGCGCATTGAGCGCCTGATAGCGCGCCTGCAGCGCAGGCCACACCCGCGCGGCCTGCTCCAGCGCCTGCTGAAGCGTCGGAGCGATGTCCGCCGCATCGGCCATCAGCGTCAAATCGCCTGAGACCACCACCAGGCAGCCGTCGCGTTCACCGTTATCTCGTGTTGCCAGTTTCATGACCTGCCTCCTCCAGCAGACATAGCCAGCCGTCGACGTCCACGTCGCCAGCCAGCGGACTCAGACGTTGGCCAGCGCAGGCGCCCTGCACGCAGAGGCCGCTGTCCGGCATAAAAATCGCCCCGTGGGCGAAGCAGACCAGCCGGTCGCCCCGGGCGTTGAGAAAAGCGTCCTGCCGCCAGTTCATCGGGGTATCGAGATGCGGACAGCGGTTGCGCCACAGATAGAGCGTTCCCTGATAGCGGCAGGCAATCACCGTCGCCTGCCCGCTGCCCGTGGGGTCAAATCCCCGCGCCTGGCCCTCAGCCAGGCTGTCGGCACGGCACAGGCGAACCATCAGCGGGCGTTATCCGGACCGGGAGCCCACTTCTCGCGATACCCCAGCAGGAAATATTGCGAGTTATCGGCCCCCGGCAGCGCTTCGCGCGGCTGCCAGTGGTCATCGTGCTGATCCATATCGGCGTCGTATTCGATATGACACCCGAGCGGGCTGTTGAAGTACCAGAACCAGTTCGATCCCAGCTGATGGCGCCCCGGCCCCCAGAAGGTCTGATACCCCTTCTGCTGAAAGCGGCTGCCGGCCATCATCAACTCGGTGGGCCCGCCGAGGTGGAAGGTAAAGTGTTCAATGCCGGTCATAAACGGCGGGGCCTGGATCAGAAACAGGGTATGGTGATCCTGGGTGCCGGCGGGTCGCAGGAAGGGGCCGACGTGGGTGAAGCGATCGGTACAGACAAAGCCCAGCCGTTGATAAAAAGCTTCCGCGCGCGCGGCGTCCGGCACAAAATAGACCACATGGGAGAGCGAACGCGGCTCCGCCGCCATGTCGGCGCTGGCCCCGGTCTGATTGACCGGCCGCCCGGCGCGATCCCCCGGAGCGTTGATTTTCTCACCTTCCCGCTGCAGCGGCTGGCGCTGGCTGACGCGAAACCCGAGGGCAAAGCCGGCATCATCGACGCAGCGCAGCACGCCGTCGGCGCCAAGTTTCACCTCGCGATCGCGGCGTAGCGTCTCGGCAATAGCCTCAAGCGTGGCGCTATCCGCCACGCCATAGACGGTTTCCCGCAGCTGGCTGCCGCTGGGCAGCGCCGCGGGCAGCGACGGATCGTCACGTCCCCGCAGCAGCACCCCGGTGCCATCCAGCGCGCTAAAGAAACCGTTCTCCTGCTCGCGTAAACCGTAGTCGATAAGAAACTGTCGACAGCCCGCCAGGTCATCGACGCCAAATACCAGATAATCCGGACCAAGAATATTCATCGCGGTTGTTCCTTATGCGTGTTCAGGCCACCCGGCCGCCGAGGGCTTCCGCCACCCAGTCAGCGATGTAGTGCCCGGCGTTAATCGAGTTGTCGAAGCTGGAGTGCTGCACACCGCCCTCGCGGTCAGTGAAAATTTTCAGCTCGCGGCGCGGGCTGTTCACCAGCTGGTCGTAGGTGCGCTGCGCCCATTTCACCGGGATCTGCGAGTCCTTTTCACCATGGGTGACGAGAAAAGGCACCCGTATGCGGTCAAGAATGCCGTCGAGATGGACGTTCTCCGCGATGCGCATAAAAGCGTCGATATCCTCGCCGCCCCACACCCAGCGCACGTGCTGCCAGTAGTGCGGTACCGGAAAATCCCCTTCGCGTTCGCGGCGGCGCTGCTGCACCTCCCGCCAGTCGTGATTGGCGCCCCACACCACGCCGCAGGCGAAGCGCGGCTCAAACGCCACCGCCCGCGGGCAGTAATAGCCGCCCAGCGAGACCCCTTCCATGCCGATGCGCCCGGCATCCACCTCCGGGTGCTGTTCCAGCCAGTCAACGATGCGGCTGGCCCAGTGCTCGCTGTCATAGCGGGCCTGCATGTCGTGAAGACGCAGCGCTTCGCCGGTTCCCGGCTGGTCGACCACCAGCGAGGAGACGCCGCGCCGCGCCAGCCACTGCGGCAGCCCCACCAGATATTTCATCTCTTTGGTGGAGTCGAGACCGTTGACCTGCACCAGCAGCGGCGCGCGGCCGGTCGCCCCTTCGGCGCGGACGTAAAGCGCCGACAGGGTTTTGCCCTCGTAGGGGATAGTCACCCGCTGACAGTTGGCATGGGTATGGTGCAGCCCGGCGGCAAAGACATCGAGAAAGCGGCGGTACAGCGCATCGCGGTCCGGCGCGCCATGCGCCTGCAGGCGCTCGCAGGTCAGGTAATAGTTGGCCGCCCGAAGATATTTCTCTCCTGCCGACAGCCGCCGTCCACGCGCCTCATCTTCGCCGGCCAGCGCGCATAATTTATCGGCCATGCGGGACCAGGTTTCCCGGAACGCGCGGGTGCCTTCGGCGTCGGGATGCTCGGACGCGGCCAATAGCGGCGCGCACATCTCTTCGATCTCACCGATGCGGGCGCCCATCTCGATGGAGAGATCCACCGACAGGTTCCAGACATAGTTTTTAGGGAAATAGCGAAACATAGGGTCATCCTTCAACATTCAGTCGCAATCGCTGTAGCGCAGGCACTGTCACATAAAGCACCTGCGGGCGACCAATCATGTCTCAGGATGTCAGGTATCGACGGGAACAATACCAGTGGGTTAGCGTGCGCTGGCGACGATTTTCGCTTTCAGCCAGCCGAAGATAGGATCGTTATCCAGCGAGCGGTGCCAGCCGATAAATTCGCGCATCACCGGCAGCGTCACCGGGACCGGGAAAAGACGCAGCGGCAGCATCGCCGCGTACTGCTCCGCCAGCCGCCGGTGCAGCGTGGCGATCCGCGAGGTGCCGATCAGCAGCTGCGGAACGCAGTGGTAGCTGTGGGTCACCACCTCGATACGGCGGCTGAGCCCCGACTCGGCAAACAGATTGCCCTCCAGCCCCGGCTGCCGCTCGCGGCCAAAGACCACCGACACGTGCCCCAGCTGTTGCCAGGCATCGAGGGTCAGCGCCTCGCCGGTGTGGGGATTGTCCGCCCAGGCCAGGCAGACAAACTCTTCGTCAAACAGCGCTTCGGCGGGATGGTCGGCGGCCATAAAACGCTCCGGCGCCACGATGATATCCAGCTCGCCGCGGTTGAGCATGCCGGTGGACTGGGCGTCCGGCGAGAAAAACTCAAAGGTCATATTCGGCGCCTGCAGGTGCACCGTTTGCAGCGCATCCTTCAGCATCACGTTGATCACGTAATCCGAGGCCATAATGCGGAAATGGCGCTTGCTGGTTGCCGGCTCATCCACCGGCCGTCGGGCAATAGAGGTCTGAATTTTCATCAGCACGTCGCGGACCGGCTCCCGCAGCTCTTCCGCCAGCGGCGTGGGCCGCATCTTTCTGCCCACCTGGGTGAGCAAATCATCCTCAAAGTAGGTGCGTAACCGGTTGAGCACCCCGCTGGTGGCAGACTGGGTCATATGCAACCGGCCCGCGGCGCGGGTGATGTTCTGTTCGTCAAGTAACACATCCAGTGCCACCAGTAAGTTCAGATCAAGATGTTGGTAACGCATGGGTCCCCCGGCGAGAAATGGCGTGCTTATCCTGTGGCTTAATTTAACTTTTCTGCAACTTTTTGTTTTCAATTTCCACGGCGATATCGTTTTTTGCGATAGCGATCATTCTTTATCGCGATTAGTCAGCGCGCCGCTGGCCTGGTTAACGTCCTCTACTCTGTCCCCTCGAGAAAACAGCTACGATGAACATCAATAACGTATTAATCGTTGGCGGCGGCATCGGCGGTCTGTGTACCGCCATCGCCCTCCGCCAGGCCGGCGTCGCCGTCGATGTCGTAGAGATCCAACCGCAGTGGCGGGTCTACGGCGTCGGTATCATTCAGCAGAACAATGTCGTGCGCGAAATGCAGCGGCTTGGGGTGCTGGAACGCTATCTGGACGCCGCCTGGCCGTTTGACAGCGTCTCGGTGCACACCCTGAGCGGCCAGCAGCTAGCCAGCTTTCCCGGCCAGCGGCTGGCCGGTGAACAGTTCCCGGCCAACGTCGGCATCTCCCGCCTGGCCCTGCACAACGTACTCTGTTCCACCGCCCGGGAGCTGGGGGTCCGACTGACCACCGGCGAGAGCATTGACGCCTTCCGTCAGGTTGACGATGCGGTTGAGGTGAGCTTCAGCCGTGGCGGTCAGGGGCGCTACGATCTGCTGGTGGGCGCCGATGGGATCTACTCCCGGGTGCGCGGCATGCTGTACGGCGAGCGCTATCGCCCCCGCTTTACCGGTCAGGGCGTATGGCGCTACAACTTTCCGCGACCGCCGGAGGTGGACCATCTGATGTGCTTTATGGGCGAGAGCTGCAACTGCGGGCTGGTGCCGCTGGGGGACGATCTGATGTATCTGTTTATCACCTCCCACGAAGCGGATAACCCCCGCTACGCCCGCGATCAGCTGGCGGCGGAGATGCGCCGCCGTCTGCCGCCCGGTGCGGGGTTGCCGGGCAGCCTGCGCGAGCATATCGTTAACAACGACGAGGTCGTCTATAAGCCGCTGGAAGAGCTGTTCGTCGACGATCCCTGGTATCAGGGACGCGTCGTGCTGGTGGGCGACGCGGTTCACGCTACCACTCCGCATCTCGGTCAGGGGGCGGGCATGGCGATTGAGGATGCCATCGTGCTGCGCGAAGCGCTGCAGCAGACCGACAGCGTCGCGGCCGCGCTGGCGCACTTTGACGCCCGCCGCCGGCCGCGCTGTCAGCAGATCTGGGCCGCCTCGCTGCAGGTGGGCGAGAGCGAGATCCACCGCGATCGCCATTTTGACCGCCAGCAGGCGATCGGCGATATGATGACCCTGACGGCGAAGCCGATATAAGCCCTGCCCGGCGCCCTCCGCCGGCCACGCTGGCGGATTATCCCCCTGTTCATTGGCCGGCACGATCGCCATCGCATCCCCCTTTCACCAGGCGCTGATCTGCCTGCACAAACTCTCCACCATCACGATTGCGGAAAAAACCATTAAAGCGAATCGCTAACGACCGCGCCGCCCGGCGAGCTGTCCACACCTGCGGCGCCTAACCCTGTGGATAACCTGGAGGCAGTTGTCCGGCAGCCCCAGCACAAGCGGGCTACCGGCTGCCGTTCGTTTTTTGAACAGGAAAACCGCCGCCACGGCGGAGGGAAGCGCCCGCCCCGCTTAATAATTCCACTTCGGCCGCGCCACCGTGTTCTTCTTCAGCAGATCGCGGAACGCTTTCAGATAGGGTTCATTGCTGCGCCCGCGCTTACAGATAGCCGAGAACGGCGACTGAAAGCCAAACTCGTTGGGCAGCAGCACCCGCAGGCGGTTCTCTTTGATCCACGGCCAGGCGTAATGCTCCGGCAGATAGCCAATATATTTTCCCGAGAGGATCAGCAGCAGCTGGGCGTCGACGGTCTCAACGGTGGCGCTGCCTTTGCTGAAGCCCCGGCGGCGGAGATCGCTGGTGTTCCAGTAGCTGCGGGTCACCAGCGGGCACTGGCTGATCTGCTCTTTATCGAGCTGGCGGCTGAAGAACATCGGGTGCAGATCGCTGCAGTAGAGCCAGTGCTGCTCGCGGTACAGCGGCTCGCTGATGATGTTATGCACCTGCGAGTTGTAGCTGCCGATGGCCAGGTCGATATGGTTGTTCAGCACCCCGTTCAGTTGCTCCGCCGGGGTGCGAATAATCAGTTTGATATGCACATGGGGAAATTTGTCGCTGAAGCTGCGCAGAACCACCGGCAGCGAGAGCGCCGTTTCGGTCTCGATGGAGTCGAGCGTCGAGATGCACAGGGTGCCGCTGTGCTCCCCTTTAAGCAGGGCCGACTGCCGCTCCAGCTCATTGAGTTCGCTCAGCACGCGGATCGCCTGCTGTAAAAACTGCTGACCTTTCTCGGTCAGGGAAAAGCCGCCGCGCCCGCGCTGACAGAGGGTGAAGCCGAGCTGTCCCTCCAGTTGCGACATCGCATTGCTGATGGCGGAGACCGAAATGCCCAGCTCCTGCTGGGCCCGGCTGTAGCTCTCCAGGCGGGCCACCGCCTCGAAAACCTGCAGCTGGCGAATATTGAGGCTGGCGTCATTATGCATCGTATTTAGTTCACCAATAAATGAACTGAGTATTTACGCCAGACGATGTAAAGTCCAGCGCGGGTTGCGCACTATCTCTCCTGTTACGTTTCATCCGTCAGATTCAGGAGCAGACATGGATAACCTCTTTCACCAACCGCAGGGTGGCAATGAGATGCCACGCTTCGCCGGCCGCGCCACGATGATGCGCCTGCCGTTTATCGAAGATTTACAGGGACTTGATGCGGCGTTTGTCGGCATTCCGCTGGATATCGGCACCTCGCAGCGCTCAGGTACGCGCTACGGACCACGCTATATTCGCGCCGAATCGGTGATGATCCGTCCGTACAATATGGCGACCGGCGCCGCGCCGTTCGACTCGCTGTCGGTGGCCGATATCGGCGATGTGCCGATCAATACCTACAGTTTGCTCAAATCGGTGCAAATTATCGAAGATTACTACACCGGTTTGAATAGTTATCCGCTGATCCCCCTCACCCTCGGCGGGGACCATACCATTACCCTGCCGATCCTGCGGGCGCTGACCAAAAAACATGGGCCGGTGGGGCTCATCCATGTCGACGCCCATACCGACACCAATGATGAGATGTTCGGTGAGAAAATCGCCCACGGCACCACCTTCCGCCGCGCCGTTGAGGAGGGACTGCTCGACCTCAAACGGGTGGTGCAGATTGGCCAGCGCGCCCAGGGCTACGCCGCCGGCGACTTCCAGTGGGGCGTTGACCAGGGCTTTCGCCTGGTGCAGGCGGAGCAGTGCTGGCATACCTCGCTGGCGCCGCTGATGGCCGAAGTCCGCCAGCAGATGGGCGACGGGCCGGTGTATCTCAGCTTTGATATCGACAGCCTCGATCCCATCTGGGCTCCGGGAACCGGCACGCCGGAAGTCGGCGGTCTGACCTCCATTCAGGCGCTGGAGATCGTCCGCGGCTGCCGCGGCCTGAACCTGATTGGCGCCGATCTGGTCGAGGTCTCGCCCCCCTACGACGTGAGCGGTAATACCTCCCAGCTGGCGGCCAACCTGCTGTACGAGATGCTCTGCGTCCTGCCCGGCGTGAAGTACGCCTGAGGAAGCCGCCATGGAGCTGAAATGCTTTCGCACCCTCTGGGGAGTGACGACCCCCTGGCCGCAAACGCTGGATGAACTGCAGCGCGTCGGCTGCTGTGGTATCGAAGCCCGCGTCCCGTTGACGGCGGAGGAGCGGCGGCAGCTCGCCGACCGCCTGCAGGCGTCGGGGCTGGAGTATATCGCCATCCTCTTCAGCGGCGGTGGGGTGCTCCCCGCCCAGCATGAAACGCCGGAACAGCATCTGGCGCGCCTGCAGACCCGCTTCGCCGAGGCCAGCGGCCTCAACCCGCGCTTTGTCAATCTGCTGGCGGGCAACGATCGCTGGCCGCTGGCGCAGCAGGTCGATTTTCTCGGCAAGGCGCACGAGCTGGCCGCCGGGTTTGGGTTGACCTGCAGCTTTGAAACCCATCGCGCCACCTCGCTGTACAGCCCGTGGCTCACCCTGGAGATCGTTCAGCAGCTCCCCCAGTTGCGCTTTACCGCCGACATCAGCCACTGGGTGGTGGTTAGCGAGCGCTTGCTGGATGACCCCTGCGATGACTTCAACGCCTTTATCGACCGCGTGCATCACGTGCAGGCCCGGGTGGGCTACGACCAGGGGCCGCAGGTGCCGCACCCGGCGGCGCCGGAGTATCAGCCGGCGCTGGCCTTTGCCGAGCGCTTCTGGGAGCAAATCTGGCATTCACAGCGCCGGCGCGGCTACCCGCAAACTACCCTGACGCCGGAGTTTGGCGCCGACGGCTATCTGCACCACCTGCCGTTCACCAACGTTCCGGTGGCCGATCTCTGGTCGCTCAACGCCTGGATGGCCGCGCGCCAGCAGGCCCACTTTCAGCAGTTTTTAACGCTCACTGAACAGGAACCGCAGCCATGACCGCCGCGAAGCACGCTTTTACTGAACTCCCGACCATCGATATCCGCGATCTGGCCGGCGACGATCTCGCCAGGCGCCAGGCGGTGGCCGACGCCATCGGCCGCGCGGCGCGCGAGGTGGGCTTTTTCTACATCACCGGCCACGGCATCGACCCGGCGCTGATCGCCGGCGTCCGCGAGGCGGCGAAGCAGATCTTCGCCCTGCCAATGGAGGAGAAGATGAACTACTACATCGGCCGCTCCAAAAGCCATAAGGGCTACGTCCCGGAAGGAGAAGAGATCTACGGCGCTGGCAAGCCGGACCATAAAGAGGCGTTCGATATCGGCTTCCAGGCAGCGGATGACCATCCTCTGGTGCTCGCCGGTACGCCGCTGATCGGTGCCAACGAGTGGCCCGATCTGCCGGGTTTCCGCGCGCGGGTGCTGGCCTACTACGATGCAGTCTTCGCCCTCGGCCACCGCCTGTTCGACGCTTTCGCCCTCGCGCTCGGCCTGCCGGAAGGGTATTTCAAACCGATGGTGACCTGCCCGCCGGCTAAGCTGCGGCTAATCCATTACCCGTTCGACGCCAGCGTCGAAGATGTTCCCGGAATTGGTGCACACACCGACTATGAGTGCTTCACCCTGCTGCTCGCCGACCAGCCCGGGCTTGAAGTCCTCAATGAAGAAAGCGTGTGGATCGACGCGCCTCCCGTCACGAACGCCGCCGGAGAAGAGGCGTTCGTGATCAATATCGGCGACATGCTGGAAGTGCTCAGCGCTGGCACATTTGTTGCTACAGCCCACCGGGTGCGCAAAGTGCCGCAGGAGCGGTACTCCTTCCCGCTGTTTTTCGCCTGCGATTACCACACGCTGATCCGCCCGCTACCGACCTTTCTGGCCGCCGGCGAAGCCAGCGAATATCAGGAGCTGAGCATCGGAGAGCATATGTGGAGCCAGGCGCTGCAAACCTATCGCTATCTGCGCGAGAAGGTCAATCGCGGCGAGCTCCAGTTGCCGGAGCGCGCGCGCGGCACCAATACCTTTGGCCATTTGAAAAAACAGGCACAGCAAAAAAACCCCCTAACCCCCCGTGAGGAACCATGATGACTAGCACCCTGAAAAAAATCTCGCGCCGCGTCGCGCTTACCCTCGCCGTCAGCGCCTGTTTCTCCTCTGTCACCCAGGCGGCGGAACTGCTGACCGAGGGCGTCTTTAAGGTGGGGATGGAGGTTACCTACCCGCCGTTTGAGTCCTATGACAGCAATAACAACATCGTCGGTCTCGACCCGGAGTTCGCGACGCTGATCGCCGAGCATCTGCAGGCCAAACCGCAGCTGATCGACACCAAGTTCACCAGCCTGATCCTCGGCATCGGCAAGAAATATGACGCGGTGATCTCCGGGATGTACGTGACGCCGGAACGCCAGAAGCAGGCCGACGCCATCCCTTACGCCCTCTCCGGCGCGTCGATCATCGCCCTGAAGGGCGGCGCGGTGCAGCCGAAAACCGAAGATGAGCTGTGCGGCGTGAAGGTCGGTCTGCAGGCAGGCACCACCTGGGTGACCAGCCTGAAAAAACACTCCGATGAGTGGTGCCTGAAAAACGGTAAACCGGCCATCACCATTCAGGAGTTCCCGACGGCGCCGGAAGCCTCCCAGGCGCTGCTGTCGAAGAATATCGACGCCCAGCTCGAGATCGCCCCGGCGGCGCAGATTATCGTCGACAAGAGCCGCGGTCGCCTGGCGATAAGCTCGACGCGCCTGGTCTACCCGCTGCCGCTGGGGATCTACGTCGCCAAAGGCAACACGGAGCTGGCGGAGGCGATTAAGGCCACCCTCGCCACGCTGAAAGCCAACGGCAAATATGCCGCGCTGATCAAAAAATACAACTTAGAAAGCATCGATTAAGACAATAAGCACTGCGCAACAGGAGTCGGTATGGCGTTCGATTGGGGATACTTTTTTTCATTGTTTAGCATTGGGGCATTCTGGCAGGCGTGCGTGACCGTGATCGTGGTCAGCACCTTGTCCTGGGGGATCGGCCTGGTGGTCGGTTTTCTGCTAGCCTGCGCGAAGCTCTCGGCGCCGCGCTGGATCAAGATCCCCGTCGAACTCTATATTTGGTTTTTCCGCAGCGTGCCGCTGATGGTGCTGCTGGTGTTTGTCTACAACCTGCCGCAGCTGTTTCCGGTGACCCAGCCGCTACTCGGGGTGCCGTTTATCGCCGGGCTGGTGTCGATGACCGTCACCGAAGCGGCCTATATGGCGGAGATCCACCGCGGCGGCCTGCTGTCGGTGGCCAAGGGGCAGAGCGAGGCGGGCCATGCGCTGAGCTTCAGCTTTATCGGCATCCAGCGGCTGATTGTTATTCCTCAGGCGTTTCGCATCTCGCTGCCGACGCTGATCAATGAATACATCACCATCATTAAGCTGAGCTCGATTCTGTCGGTGGTCTCCTTACCCGAGCTGCTGCTCACCGGCCAGCGCTTGTACGCGCAAAATTTCCTCGTGATGGAGACGCTGCTGGCGGTGGCGGTGTACTACGTGATGGTGGTTACCGTCTTCACCTGGCTGTTCCGGGCGCTGGAAAATCGTCTCGATATTCAGCGCAAGCGTCCGCAAACCCTCAGCGAGGCGGAATGCCAGGCGCTGCGCCAGAGCCTGCCGGCGCTGACGGAGGAGATCAAAACGCCGGCCGTCAACGGCGCGCCGCCGGCGCTGGATCTGCGGGGCATCCGCAAATCCTGGGGCCAGCATGAGGTGCTGAAAGGCATCGACCTGCAGGTGGAGAATGGGGAGGTGATCAGCATCATCGGCCCGTCCGGCTCCGGCAAAACGACCCTGATCCGCACCATCAACGCCCTCGAAAGTATTGATGGCGGGGAGATCATTCTCTACGGCGAGGACTATCTGAAAGGCGGAGCCATCGTCGATAAACGTCAGATGCGCGCCGGGGTGCGGCGTATCGGCATGGTCTTCCAGAGCTTCAACCTGTTCCCCCACCGCACGGTGCTCGACAACGTGATGCTGGCTCCGCGCTACCACCAGCTGCTGGATCAGCCGGTCGCCCGCGAGCAGGCCCTGGCGCTGCTCGACCGCGTCGGTCTGCTGGCCCACGCCCACAAATACCCCGGCCAGCTCTCCGGCGGCCAGCAGCAGCGCGTGGCGATCGCCCGAGCGCTGGCGCTGAAGCCGGATATCATGCTGTTTGACGAACCAACCTCGGCGCTGGATCCCGAGCTGGTGGGCGAGGTGCTGAAGGTCATTCAGTCACTGGCCCGCGAAGGCATGACCATGCTGATTGTCACCCACGAGATGGATTTTGCCCTGTCGATTTCCGACCGCGTGGTGCTGATGGAGAACGGCGTGGTGCAGGCCGACATCGCCCCGCAGGTGATCCGCAGCCCGCTGGAGGCCCCTTCTCTGCAACGAATCCGTGAATTTATGGGAGTACGCTAAATGACAACTGAGCAACACCTGCGCCAGCAGCTGGCCGCCGCCTACCGTCTGGCGGCGCTGTTCGGCTGGGAGGATACCCTCTACACCCACTTCTCCGTGCGCCTGCCCGGCGACGGCGAGCCGCGCTTTTTAATTAATCCCTTCGGCATGATGTTTGACGAGGTCACCGCCAGCAACCTGATCGTAGTGGATATGCAGGGCAAGGTCGTCGAGGGCGACGCGCCGGCTAACTCGGCGGGCTTCACCATCCACAGCGCGGTGCATATGGCTCGGGAAGACGCCCACTGCGTGATCCACACCCACACCCTGCCGGGGATGGCGGTGGCCGCCTGCGAGGACGGCCTGCTGCAGCTCAACCAGATTAGCACCGAGTTTTACCAGCGCGTCGGCTACCACCCCTATGAAGGGGTGGCCTTTGACCTTGACGAACGGGCGCGCATTCAGCGCTCGCTGGGGAATAATATCGCCATGATCCTGCAGAGCCACGGCCTGCTGTCGGTGGGCCGCACCGTGGCTGACGCCTTTTACATCATGTACTACCTCAACCGCGCCTGCGAGATCCAGATGGCCACCGCCCAGCTGGCGGCCCTCAGCCCGATCCACACCATCGCTCCGCACCTCAGCCAGCACGCCTGCGAGCAGCTGATGGGCGTGGAGCATGAACGTCAACAGGTCTGGCAGGCGTGGCTGCGCCGTCTTGACCGTCTCGATACCTCTTACCAAGACTAACGCCTATGTCTGATATCACTATCGTTGTGGATTGTAACGACGCGGATTTCGCCCGCGATATTTGCGCCGCCCTGCAGCAGTTTCCCGACGTCACGGCGCTTCTGCCCCATCACCAGGCGGCACGCGACGCCCAGTACGCCAGCTGCTGGTTCCCGGACCCGCAGCTGCTGAGCCGCTCGCCGGGGCTGAAGCTGATCCAGGCCGCGTCCGCCGGGGTCGATCATCTGCCGCCCGCGCTGTTCGCCAGCGAGATCCCGCTGTGCCGGGTGATCGATGAAGATTTTCGCCACGGCATGTTCGAATATGCTCTGTGGAGCGTCCTGTGGTTTCAGCGCCATTTCGACCGGGCGCTGGCCCACCAGCGGACCCAAACCTGGAAGCTCTATCCCCAGCGCGCCGCCGCCGACTTCCATATCGGCATTATGGGGCTCGGCGAAATTGGCGGCTATATCGCCGACCAGCTGGCCCGCCTTGGCTATCGGGTCTCTGGCTGGTCGCGCAGTGAAAAGCAGCTGGCTGGCGTCACCTGCTATCGCGGCGCGGAGGCGCTCGACAGCTTCCTCGGGTCGCTTGACGGACTGATTAACCTCCTGCCGCTCACCGCGCAGACCCGGGGTATCCTCGCCGCGCCGCTGTTCAGCAGGCTTCCCGCCGGAGCGGTATTAATCAACTGCGGGCGCGGAGAGCATATGGTCAATGAGGATGTACTGGCGGCGCTGGAGAGCGGCCAGCTCGCCGGCGCAGTGCTCGACGTCTTCCCGCAGGAGCCACTGCCGGCTGACGATCCGCTGTGGCGCCATCCGCAGGTGGTGATCACCCCGCATATGGCCTCTGCTGCCCCTGCCGAGGTGATCGCCCGCCAGCTGCTGGAGAACATTCAGCGCCAGCGTCGCGGGCTGCCGCTCAAAAACCTGGTCAATAAGCACGCCGGTTACTGATCCCCACCGATACCGTCGCTGCTACGCTTAATGGGTGATTCACAACCAGAAGGCAGGAACATGAAGATTGATTTATCGGGGAAAGTCGCGCTGGTCACCGCCTCCACGGCGGGTATTGGCTTTGCTATCGCCAAAGGCCTGGCGGAGAGCGGCGCAGAGATCATCATTAACGGGCGCAGCGAGCAGAGCGTGAACGCCGCCATCGCTCGTCTGCAAAATGAGGTGTCGGGCGCGAAGGTGCGACCCGCCATCGCCGACCTCAGCGGTGCCGACGGCGCAGCCCAGCTGCTGCGGGCGGTGACCGGCGTCGATATCCTGGTCAATAACGCCGGGATCTATGGCCCGCAGGATTTCTACGCCACCGACGACGCGACATGGGACAACTACTGGCAGACCAACGTCATGTCCGGCGTACGCCTGTCGCGGGGGCTGCTGCCGGCGATGGTCAGCAAAGGCTGGGGACGGGTGGTGTTTATCTCCTCGGAATCGGCGCGCAATATCCCGGCGGATATGATCCACTATGGCGTCACCAAGACCGCCCAACTGTCGCTGGCCCGCGGCCTGGCGAAATATGTCGCCGGCAGTGGAGTGACCGTTAACAGCGTTCTGCCGGGGCCGACGATTTCTGACGGCTTTGCCGAAATGCTGAAAGACGAAGTGGCGAGAACCGGCCAGTCGCTGGAGGAACTGGCGAAAGCGTTCGTCATGACCCACCGTCCGAGTTCGGTGATCCAGCGGGCGGCCTCGGTGGAAGAGGTCGCCAATATGGTGGTCTACGTCTGCTCGCCGCAGGCGTCGGCCACCTCCGGCGCCGCGCTGCGCGTCGACGGCGGCGTGGTGGATGATATTCTCTGACGCCTCTCATTCAGGGGAGTCCCCCTCCCCTGTCGCCTTTCCCGGCGCTAAAAAGCGCAAAATGTTAAAAAACAGCCGCAAAGTCGCACAAAGTGAACAGGAACATGTATTCCCAAAACTTATGATATTTGTTTTAACTATAAGTTGTGGTGTTAATGTCTCTGTTACGAAGCTTGCTTTTCTTTCTCGGCGCGGCGGTCGCAGCCGCTCTCGCGGTACTCTGCCTGTGGGTGGATATTCGGGTATTTGGCAACGACATCCCGGAGGTGTCGCTGACTGAAGTGGTGCAGGAGAGCGTGCTGGCCGTCATCGTACTGGTTCACTTCCTGCTGGCGCGCAACTACCCCCACTTACGCTACAGCAATATCCTCATCGGCGGCTTCTTCCTCGCCATGCTGATCCGTGAGCTGGATGGCCTGTTTGATTTACTTTCCCATGGCAGCTGGGTGTGGTTTGCCCTGCTGGCCACCGCGGGGTCGCTGCTGGCGCCGCTGCGCCATCTGCGTCAGACCCTGTCGCAGCTGGCGGCTTATACCCGCACGCCCTATTACGGCATGATGATCAGCGGCCTGCTGGCGATTCTGGTCTTCTCGCGGCTGTTCGGCATGCACGGCCTGTGGTACGCCGTACTGAATGAGAACTTCGCCCGGGTGGTGAAAAATACGGTGGAGGAAGGCAGCGAGTCGTTTGGCTATATGCTGTGCCTGACCGCCACCCTCGGCTACGCCTGCTACTTCCGCGGTCTGGCGCGACAGGCGCTGTCGCCGCAGGGCTGACTGCGGCCGATAACCACCGCCGGACGCGCCCGCCGGCGGTGACGCGCCGCCGCGTTAACCGCGAATTTTCCATTTCCGTTTGAGAACCTTTTTGTCCTGGCTATCCAGCCACTGGTTCACTTTCTCCAGCAGCGCCGGATTATCTTTACTCATCATATACACCTTATCGCTGGCGGTGCCGGCGAACGGCGTCTCGTTGGCGACGCAGAACACGCCGGGCTCTTTGCTCTGGTAATAGTCGCCTTCGATCAGATCGGTCACCATCATATCGGCCGTTTTCTGCCGCAGCGCCTCCAGATTATCGACGTTGTTCTGTACGCGAATAATCTGCGCCTGCTTAATATGCTCATCGACAAAGCTCTGGTTTGTGCCGCCAGGGTTGACGACCACCTTCACCTCCGGACGGTCAATCTTCTCCAGCGATCCAAGCCGTGGCGCAGCCTGACAGTTGGCTAAGGCGATTTTACCGTTCGCCACCACCGGGTGGCTGAGGGCGAAGTCCTTCGCCCGCGCCGGCGTCTGCGTCACGCCGCCCATCGCAATATCGAATTTGTCCGCCTGCAGATCGGCGGCGAGCGCGGGCCAGCTGGTGTAGACGAAGCTCACCTTCAGCCCCAGCGTGCGCCCGAGATCGCGGGCCATGTCGACGTCATAGCCCTGCAGCTCGCCGGCGGCATTGCGAAACGCCAGCGGGGCGTAGTCGCCCGGCACGCCGACCTTCAGTTCACCGCTGCGCTCGATGGTTTGCATATCGCGCGCCTGGGCGCCGCAGGTCATTATCGCCAGCGTCAGCGCCAGCCCCACCGTCAGTTTCATCTCGCCATCCTTATTGTTATCGGGTTTGCGCGCCGGGGTGGCGGGCCGCTTCTCAGTCAGCACCCTCCGCCGCGCGTAACAGGGAATTCATCCTATTTTTAAATTCCGGGACATACAACCCGGCGTGGCGGTTGCCGATCGCAAATCTGACAACGAAACAGGGCTATCGCCCGGTGAATGATTTCTCATCCGCCGGGCGTAGCCTTACGCCAGCGATCGTATTTTCCAGCCTGACGTGATGTCGAAATTAGGTTCAAAAACAGCAGCAGGAAAAATCTAACTCATTGTATTAAAATAACAAAACATTTTATCTCGCGATATTCCCCCTTCCACTCTGGTCATTGTCCGTCTTATTTACTCCGCTATTTTCCCACGCTAATATCCCGGTAAAGCGATAATAAATAACATGCGCAGATTATTTCCAGACGTAAATAAATTGGTAAGTTAAATAAATTAATTAAAAACATATCCAGTGCAAATAATTCCCCCCTGACGCGGCAGAATTCATGCTCTGGCGATCTGTTTTATCGGCAATACAGAAGGAAAGAAAATGAAATTAATCTCGCTGTGTCTGGCGACATTGGTTGCCGGACTGGTTGCCGGCCCGGTTGGCGCGGCAGACGGCACGCTGAACTTTATCGGTAAGGTTGTGAACGGGGCATGCAAGCTTGAGGGAGCGGGCGACAACGGGGTCATCAACGTCAGCATGGGCGACATACCGCTGTCGCGGCTGAAAAACAGTCAGTCTGGCACCGGGCCGGCGGTAGGTGTCGATATTCGCGTCAAAGATTGCGAGAAAGGCACCTACTATATTGTGGTGGATGGCCCCACCCCCATCGGCATGCCTGAACATCGCGTACTGGCCCTCGACGGCCGCGGCAAGCCGGCCGGCAACGTAGGAATTCTGCTCACCGACCGTACAGGCACTCCGCTCAGCCTCGATGAACGCATCGATCCGCAACACGATCCCCGCATTGAGATCCCGGTGGACGGCGGCTCCGGCACCTTCAGGCTCAAAGCTTTCTACTACACCTGGGATAAAGCCCACATGGATCCTGGCGACGGCAACGCGACGGCCCGGTTTACCATTATGCAGGAATAGCTTTCCGGTCAGGGATGAAACGTCGACGTAAAGGAAGCGATCATGAAAACTCAGGTGGCTGTTTTGCTCAGCGCATTGGCCTTTCAGGCCTGCGCCGGGATAACCATTAATGCCTCACGGGTGATCTATTCAGGAAAAGACAAAGTCGCCAGCCTGAATATCAATAACCGCAGCAGCACCCCCTATAAAGTGCAGATCTGGCTGGACGCCGGGCTCAATGCCTCGCGCGTCGGCCTGCCGATGGTGGCGACGCCGCCGCTGGTCTATTTATCGCCGCAGCAATCCGCCCAACTGCGCTTTATCTATCTCGGCAGCGGGCTGCCCGACGATCGGGAAAGCCTGTTCTGGGTCAATATCCAGGAGACGCCGCCGACCGCCGGCGGCAATCATACGCTGCAATTTGTCGTCCGCACCCGTCTGAAGCTGTTTTATCGTCCACCCACCATCGCCACCACCCTCGTCAAAGAGGTGCAAAAGCTGCAGTGGCAGCAGAGCGGCAATAACCTGCGCTTGACGAACTCAGGCCCACTGCATATCACCCTGGTCAACGGGGCGCTGATCGATAATAAAGGCCACCTCTCGCCGATGAGAAACGTGATGCTCCGGCCCTACAGCAGCCATACCGTAATGACCACCGACAGCGCTCGCCTGTACCAGTTGAACTATATCGACGACTACGGCGCGGTAGTGCCGATCCCGCTGCAGGGCAGTCTGCCCACGGGGCCAGGCTAGTTATACTCCAGGGCGAAGGTCACCATGCTGTTGGCCGTGCCCGCCGCCACGGTGGCGTCGGTTTGCACATACTGCGCGTTAAAATTGATAGCCTCGGCGGTCCCGGCGCTGGCGCCAGTTACCCTTTTCAGGATCGGCAGATTGCTGGCCTCATTGATCTTAACGCTGGTGCCGTCGGGCACCGCCGCGCCGGGGTTATTGCCGTAGGTCAGCTTCACGCCGACGCCGCTGGCGCTGTTGCTGACCTGGCTCAGCGCCAGGGTATCGCTCTCCACGCTCACGCCGAAAAAGCCGATGCGCACGTCGGTCGGCGTCGGACAGAACACCGGGATCGAAAAGCGCTTCGCCTGGCCGCCGGTGCTCCCTTTACCGTGAAACTCCGCCCGGTTTACCGTGCCCAGAGAGACCTGGATCGAGGACGTCGTCACCTGACAGCTACCGCTGCTGCCGATGTCCACGTTCAGGGCAGCCATATCGATACTGACCGGCGCGCTGGCGACATAGCTGGCGCTGCCGCTGGCCTGCTGCTCAATGGTCATCTCCCCCACCTGCGGCAGCGACGGCGAGTTGGTATGCGTCCCGTCCGCCAGCTGCACCGTCCCGGTTTTATAGAAGGTCACCGCGATCCTGACCGTGGTTTGCTGCTGCGTCATCAGCGCCGGGAGCATCGCGCTGTCGCACACCACCACCGACTCGCCGCCCGCGGAGTGGCTGCCGTCGATAGCGCGCATCGGGCCGCCCGCGCACTGAAAGCTGAGCGAGTACCCGATGCCGTCGATGGCGCTGGGGTAGACGTGCTGTCCGTTAATCACCACCGGCGCGCCGCCGGTTTTCAGCTGCTTATAGACGATGCGTTTGGCGCTCGCCGTCGGCAGCTGCAGGTCGCAGGAAAAAGGGATCCCACTGCCGTTATCCGCCATCGCGCTGGTCATCTGGGTATTGATCGGCAGCGTGGGTAAATACTTGATATTGGGAATATTGACCGTGGTCTGACCGATATTCGCGCGGCAGGTTTCCGCCCGCACGCCGGGAAGATAACCGCTCAGCGTCAGCAGAAAGAGGAAAGGAAGTAGACGAAAAACAGATTTCATAGCCGCCTCAGCGTGTCTGGCACAGTCCGGAGACGGTTTTCACCGTGTTCAGACTCTGCTGTGGGTTATCCGGAAGATGAAAATGCAGCCTGCAGCTCTGCGACTGGTTGTTCACGACCCAGCTCACCGCCAGGGTCCCCTCCTGCGGTACGCCGCTGAGGTACACCTGGCCGCCGTCAGCCACCATGCCGCCCGGCGCATTGCCGCTCTCCTCCGCCGTGACCAATTGCGCGCTGGCGCCAAACGGTAACGGCCCCTGGGCATTGCGGAGGGTAAACAGCACCCGGTTGCCAATGTGGGTCCGGTAGTTGGCCATCACCACCGCGCCGCCGCTGGGGATCACCGTCTGCCCCTGCTGGTCGACGTCGGTATCATCCGCCATCGACTCCGTGTCGAGGGTAATGACATTTTTCCGATAGGCGGTGAGGGACGGCACCACGGCATAGCCGCGCCAGTCGGTGTGCACATTGTTGCCGTTTTGTACCGCCACCCCGGCGGCCCCCGGCGCGCGGACGATGGCGAAGCTCTCACCCACCGTCTGGCCGAAAGTGACCCCGTGCGGATGCGCGACCACCGAGCCGGCGCCTCCCCAGGTCAGCTGGTTGCTGGCGGCGTCATGGCGATAGCCAAGCTGGGCGTTGCCGAAGCCGCCGTGGTAGTCGAGAGCAGCGCTGCTATTGCTGCCTCGTCCCTGATTGCCATAGCCCTGCTGAACCGAGTAGAACAGGTTCGGCCGCGACGGCACCGCGCCATACAGCGACACCTGCTGCGAGGTATAGCCATTGCTGTCCGAGGTGGTGTTGTAGCTCACCGCGCTGTCGGACAGCGGACCACCCAGCGGAATATTGATATTGAAAGACCAGGAGCGATCATTTTTTTGCTGACCGCTGGCGCGGGTGTAGTAATAGCCCACCCCCCAGGAGATCCCTTTCCAGGCGCTGTAGAACCCGAGATGTACCGTCTCATCCCGGCTCTGCCGGTGCCAGTATTCCTGCGACCAGGCGGAAACCGCCAGACTCCCCAGATCGCCAAGGCTTTGTGACACCGAGATCTCTTCCCGTCGGCGCCGGTTGTCCACCTGCCCCTGCGCGCTTTCCAGGGCGCTGGCTTCGGCAAAATCGTAATAGCCGCTGGAGGAGTAGCGATAGCTGGCGAGGCTGAATGCGGTGCCCGAGCTGACAAAATTTTTCTGATACTGAGCGCGCAGCGAATGGCCCGCATAGCGCTTACCCGACGGGGTACGGGTGACGGCCTGGGTGACGTCGCCTCCCAGCGATCCGAATTCGCCGAAGCCGCGGCCCAGGCCCAGCGCCCATGACTGATAGTCCTGGGCCAGCTGCGTGCCGCCGTAGAGGGTAAATCCCGCCGACAAACCATAGAACAGGGTGCCCTGCAGGAATTCCGGCGAGCGCACCGAATCCGCCCCGGAGTGGTAGCGGCCGGCGCTGAGGCTGAATTTGCCTCGCCCTTCGCGCAGCATATACGGCACGGCGGAATAGGGTTGGGTAAAGGTGCGCACCGAACCATTGCTCTCGGTCACCTTCACCTCCAGATCGCCGCTCTGCGAGGTGGGATAAAGATCGCTGATGGCGAACGCCCCCGGCGACACAAAGGTTTCGTAAATCACATATCCGTGCTGGGAGACGGTCACTTTGGCATTGCTGTGCGCCACGCCGCGAATGGTAGGGGCAAAGCCACGCTGGCTGTCCGGGAGCATCTCATCGTCAGACATCAGCTGTACGCCGCGAAACGGGATACTGTCAAACACGTCGCCGGTGGTGTAAGTATCGCCGATCCGCAGCAGACTCTTCAGCGAGCGGACGTCGCGCTGCAGCCAGGTGCTCTGTGAATCCCAGTGTCGGCGCTGCTGGTCGTACTGCATTGAGGAGACGTTGCGCAGCCGCCAGGCGCCCAGGTTCACGCCGCTGCGTAAATTGAGATAGTTTGAGCGGCTGCTCTCCCCGTCATCGGCGTTCTTGATTTGCGCGCCGGAAAAGTAGTAATCGACAAACGCGGCCGGCACGCCATCGTCCCAACGCGAGGGATCGACATAGCCGCGGCTTTGCACGTTCATCGCCGCCTGGGGAATACTCAGCGTCAGGCGCTGGTTAGCGAAGGTGAAGCGGCTGCTGGCGTCGGGAATAAACTTCTCGATCCGGGTGAAGGTCTCACCCTCATGCAGCGTTTGAAAAGCCGGAAACGCGCTAACGTTAACCCCATACTCCGCCAGCTGCCCGGGCGTCAACACCGGCTGCAGCTTCCCGCCATCGTCAACAAACGTAATATCGGCCTGGCCCAGCTCCTGGTCGTTAACCACCACGGTGACAGGGTAAGTCCCCGGCTGCTGTCCGCCGGGTTTGGCGAAGTAGTGCAGATCGGAGGTTTGCTGCTGCGGGTCGGCAAACTCCAGCGCCGCCGGGTCAAAATAGTCGTCAGCCAGCGCCCGGCTCAGCGGGCTGAGACAACAGATCATCGTCGGCAGCGTCGCCAGCGCCAGCGCCCGTCCGGCGGTGACGGGCAACGCGGCATACTCCCGCACCCTGGCTGTTGTTATTCTTTTCATGCTGGCGCCGTCCGGTAAGCTCATTACAAAGGGGAATTACTGCTGGGCGAAATCGCTGACGCCGCCGTAGTCGTTAATCGCCCGCCATTTGACGGTGCCGTGCCCGCTCACCGACCACGTTTTCTGACCGAAGGGGGCCACCATGCCAGGGTCGTCGATTGCCTGCCCGCCCACCGCGACGGAATAAAAAGAGACAAAATAGGGAGTGGGGTTTGCCACCGTCAGATGACCGCCGGACTGGCTAAATTTCAGCTGCTGCCAGGCTTTCGCCGGGTCGCCAGCCAGGCCGTTGGGGCGATAGAAGATTTTGAATTTCGACTTAATATTGACCTGCAGCTTGTTCACCTCGCCCTGGGGCGTCGGGGCGATACTTTTGACGTTCAGCCAGTAGACCGATTCACGGTCGCTGGGCAACGAGGCGCCAATAAAGTTAATGCGCAGGACGTTATTTTGCTCCGGATCGAGACGGAACAAGGGCGGTGTGACAATGAAGGGCACCCTGGCCTTATCGTTTTCCGCGTAATTTTCCACCCATGACTGCACCAGATAGGGCGTATGGGTATCGGCATTAGTGACTGAAATAGCAGCTTCACGCTTCCCTTCCTGATAAATCACACGGGTTCCACCCATGACAATACCGGCCTGCGCTGCCGTGGAGCACAGCAGAAAGGCCGCAACGGCAATTATTTTCTTCATCATGACTTACCATCAGGCAAAGGTTGAACAGACAATAAAATAAAGCAGTAAATAACAGAGCCAGTACCCGTCGGGATAATTCGCAAAAACAACTATACCGTCACGAATATATTTCATGACTTCATGACAATTATCTCTTTAGCTATCTGCAATTAATCAGGACGCAATGAACTGACTCTGAATAACGTGCAATATAATTAGTTATAAATCATATTGAAATTAGCCGTACCGTCGGCTTTACCTGCCGTCACGGTCGCCGCGGTGGAGACATAGTCGGCGTAAAACTCGAGGTCGGCAGTGCCGGTGCCGCCGCTGGAACCCGGAGTGACCGTTTGTTTTGCGGTCGTTTTACCGAGGCTGACCGCCGTCGTCTGATCGTGCTCATACAGCTTAATGGCTACGCCTTTGGCGCCGCCGCCGTTGATGGCCAGCAGGGAGGTATCCGTCTGTTCACGCGCGCCGTCAAACAGCACGGCGACGGTAGTCACGCTGGCCGGGCAATCTTTCACTTTGATATGGAAAGGCGTTTTCGTGGTTTCGGCGCCGGTGCCGGTAAAATAGTTGCTGGCCCATTTGCCCAGATCCACCGGCTGGCCGGAAGAATTACTATCGACGTTGCAAGAGCTGTCGGTGATCGACCCATTGAAGGTGATCTGCCCGCCGGCGCCTTGCGCACTGGTGCCCGAGTTTGGATTAATGGTATTGGCCGCAGTAGCCTGGAAGGCGACGCCAGAAAGCAGCGCCCCTATGAGGATGGTGATAAAGCGAGGTTGTTTTTTCATTATTTATCTCATCGTTAACGAATATATTTTCCATCATCGTCAATAGCTCCATAGCTATCGCGAAACGGCTCGTCAGCTCCTCCCTGTAAATGTTCATTGCGTTCCTTCCGCAGGATAGTAGGCACACGTTCTCTCCACTCTGCTTTATTTCGCCAACAGATGGCCATGAATGACAAGCAGAAGAAAAAAGAGTTATTTTGATGTGCGAAATAAATATATTACCCGAAGTATCAAAAGGCAACCTGAGGAAATGTTAATTGTAGGTTAACAACTGTATTCGCCATAAAGTTAATTTTTGAAATAGCTTTTCAATGTTAATTTACATATCTATACAAAAGAAATTTAAATACCTTTAAACAACAACAGGTCAATTCCATTAACAAATTTAAAGATAAGTGTTCAAAAAGTCGTCTTGTTTTATTGTGCGCTTGCCGGGCAGCACCAAAAAATTAGGAATTTTCCTGGTATTAATATTCATCATTTCTACACAAACGACGCTAAGACAGTCAGCCCCATCCGATAATTTCTTGTTCTGGAAGTGTTTTTATTTTCAAGTGAAAGTAGTTATATCAGTGATGTGAATATATCGCCGTTGCCGCCGATACTAACCCATCGTTTGCATGGGGTTATTTTGAAGTAAAAAAAATCCGCAACCCGAATGGATTGCGGACTGGGGATCAATCAGAAATGAGATGGACTTCAGAACAGGCCCAGCGGCGCGGTGCCGTAGCTCACCAGCAGGTTTTTGGTTTGCTGGTAGGCATCCAGCGCCATCTTGTGCGTTTCCCGGCCGACGCCGGACTGTTTATAGCCGCCGAACGCCGCATGCGCCGGATAGACATGATAGCAGTTGGTCCATACGCGACCCGCTTTTATGCCGCGGCCCATGCGATAGGCGAGGTTGGTATCGCGCGTCCACACCCCAGCGCCGAGGCCAAACTGGGTCTCATTGGCGATAGCCAGCGCTTCCGCTTCGTCCTTAAAGGTGGTCACCCCGATCACCGGCCCAAAGATCTCCTCCTGGAAGGAGCGCATATCGTTGCGGCCTTTAATTAGCGTGGGCTGAATATAAAAACCATTATCCAGCGCCGGCGCGATCGCCGCCCGCTCGCCGCCTGTCAGGATTTGGCCGCCCTCTTCCCGGGCAATCTGAATATAGGAGAGGATCTTGTCGAACTGCTGGCGGGAAGCCTGGGCGCCGATCATGGTGTCGGTATCTAACGGATCGCCGCGGCGGATCTGCGCCACCTTCTCCATGACCCGCGCCATAAAGGGCTCATAGATGGATTCATGGATCAGCGCCCGCGACGGGCAGGTACAGACCTCACCCTGGTTGAAGAAGCCGAGCACCAGCCCCTCCACCGCCTTCTCAATAAACTCCTCTTCTCCCTCCATCACGTCGGCGAAGTAGATATTGGGCGATTTGCCCCCCAGCTCGACGGTGCAGGGGATAATATTCTCCGCCGCGCAGGCGAGAATATGCCGCCCGACCGGCGTGGAGCCAGTAAATGCCAGCTTGGCGATACGTTTGCTGGTGGCCAGCGCCTCGCCCGCCTCTTTGCCGAAACCCTGCACCACGTTCAGCACCCCGGCCGGGAACAGATCGCCGATCAGCTCCAGCAGCAGAGTAATACTCAGCGGCGTCTGTTCCGCCGGCTTGAGCACCACGCAGTTCCCCGCCGCCAGGGCCGGGGCCAGCTTCCACGCGGCCATCAGCAGCGGGAAGTTCCACGGGATAATCTGACCGACAACCCCCAGCGGTTCATGGAAATGGTAAGCTACCGTGGTTTCATCAATCTCGGCGGTACTCCCCTCCTGGGCGCGCAGGCAGCCGGCGAAGTAGCGAAAATGATCCACCGCCAGCGGCAGGTCGGCGTTCAGCGTTTCGCGGATCGGTTTCCCGTTGTCCCAGCTCTCCGCCACCGCCAGATATTCCAGATGCTGTTCAATACGATCGGCGACCTGCAGCAGCAGCCTGGAGCGCTGCTGCACTGAGGTTTTGCCCCACGCCGGCGCCGCACGGTGGGCGGCGTCGAGGGCGAAGTCAATGTCTCTGGCATCCGACCGGGGAAACTGCGCAATGTTGCTGCCGTCTACCGGGGAGGTATTCATAAAGAATTCACCGCTCAGCGGCTCGACAAATTTACCGTCAATAAAGTTGCCGTAAGCGGATTTAAATGAAACCAGGGCGCCGGGCTGGCCAGGGTGTGCATAACGCATCGCAAATCTCCTTCTGTAGGGTTGAGACGCAGCGGCATATTGATTTTTTAAACTTGCCGCCGAACGCTTCTCACTTTGCAGGGGTTATGCCAGTTTTTTATTTACTTTAAATCTTTTTATTTATTAATAGGTTGCATTCACTAACTGGGCAGATGGTCAGCCACTGTTGCACGGGTTTCCACTTATGTGTTGCAAATCGCAACACCAAATAAACCAAATAGCTACAATATTGCAACACAGCAACATCGACCCAGAGGTGCCCTGTGCCAGGCAATCCCTTTCTTCTCGCACCAGAGGTTAACGCCAATCCCCTGCTGAGCGATTCATGGTCTCGCTGCCAGCGCTACGGTCTGGATCCCGCTACCGAGGATTTTCCCCGCCTCGACGCCGGCGAGCTGGCGGATCGACTCGCCAGCCACCGCAGCCTGCAGCAGTTGGCGCAGCCGGTGGTGGAAGCCCTGTCGCGCCAGGTGGCGGACCTGCAGTCGGTGGTGATCCTCTCCGACCCCGGCGGTCTGGTGCTGCACACCGTCGGCGATACCCAGGCGATGCAAAAGGCGCAGCGCGTGGCGCTGGCGCCCGGCAATCTGTGGAGCGAAAGCGGGCGTGGGACCAACGCCATCGGCACCGCGCTGGCGATTGACGACGGCTGCGAAATCGATGGCCGTCAGCACTTTCTCACCCGCAACCAGAATCTGTACTGCGCGGCGATGCCGCTCCAGCGGCCGGACGGAAGTATCGCCGGCGTGCTGGATATCTCCGGCCCGGCGGATTTTCCCCACCAGCATACCTTTGGCTGGGTGAAAGCAGCGGCAAAGCAGATTGAGTATCTGTGGGTGAAGCAGAGCCTGCATCCTGAGCAGTGGCTGATGAGCCTGCACCGGCAGGTGGACAAGCTCGACAGCGTCGAGGAGCTGCTGCTGGTCTTTTCCGATAACGTCCTCACCGCCGGCAACCGGCTGGCGATGCGCGAGTTCGGCCTGAGCGCGGCGCAGTTTGGCCAGCTCACCTTTGCGTCGCTTTTTCCGACGCTGACGCAAACGGCGGTCAGCGTTCCCCTGCCGCTGACCACCCCGCAGGGTCGCTATCACTATCGCCTGCGCGAGCCCACCCGCCGCCGGGTGGCGGTGAGCGCCCCGCCGGCCATGCAGCTCCCCTTCACCAGCCCGCGGGAAGGCGAAAAGCTGCTCCGGCTGCTTAACGCCGGCATCGCGCTCTGTATTGAGGGGGAAACCGGCAGCGGCAAAGAGTATGTCAGCCGCACGCTGCACCAGCACAGCCGCTGGCGCAGCGGTAAATTCGTCGCCATTAACTGCGCCGCCATCCCGGAATCGCTGATCGAGTCCGAGCTTTTCGGCTACCAGCCGGGGGCGTTTACCGGCGCCAGTAAAAATGGCTATATCGGCAAAATCCGCGAAGCCGAGGGCGGGGTGCTGTTTCTCGATGAGATCGGCGATATGCCGCTGGCGCTGCAGACCCGCCTTCTGCGGGTACTGCAGGAGAAAGAGGTGGCGCCGCTGGGCGCCAGCCGCAGCGTGCCGGTGAACTTCGCCTTGATCTGCGCCACGCACCGCAACCTGACCCAGCGGGTCAGTGCCGGCGAATTCCGCGAAGATCTACTGTGGCGCCTGCGGGAGTATGCCCTGGCGCTGCCTCCGCTGCGCGAGTGGCCAGCGCTGGAAACCTTTATCGCCACCCTGTGGCGCGACCTGGGCGGCGCTTCGCGCCGGATGACGCTGTCCACCGCGCTGCTGACCCACCTCAGCCAGCTGCCGTGGCCGGGAAACGTACGCCAGCTGCAGAGCGTCCTGAAGGTGATGCTGGCCCTCGCCGATGAGGGCGACACATTAACGCCCGATGCGCTGCCGGAGACATATCGCACCGCGCCTGCGCCGCTGCCGCGCGGGGGATTGCAGGCCCATGACGAGCAGTTGATTGTCGATACCCTCGCCAGAGTCAACGGCAACGTCAGCCGGGCGGCGCAGATGTTGGGTATCGCCCGCAGCACGTTATACCGTCGCGCCGCCCGTGCCGGACGGCCACGCCGCTGAGACTATGGCGTAAAGCGCGCCGGCAGCCAGGAGAACATCCGCCGGCTGACGGCCTCGCACAGCAGCACCAGTCGTGGGCCGACCGCCTGCCAGACTCGCTTCGCCACGATGACCCCACCGACGGCGACCAGGGCCGCGCCCACCATATCCAGCGGAAAATGCACCCCAAGATAGATCCGCGACCAGGCCACCGGCAGCGCGGCCAGCAGCATCAGCAGGCCAAGCGCCCGCAGGCGCAGAGACAGCAGCGCAAACGCAGCACTGAACATTACCGTACCGTGATCGCTGGGAAAGCTGTTATCCGCCGGATGGCTTATCCAGGTATGGCCGAGGGGGATCATAAACGGCCGCGGATGGAACCAGAGCGTCCCGCACACCATCCCCAGCCCGAGGGAAATGATCACGGCCAGGGTCATAAACAGCGCCTGACGATGTCCCTCACGGCCACCGAGAAACCACAGGCCGAGCGCGATCGTCGGCATCATAAACACAATGCCATTGGCGCAAAAACTGGCCAGCGACAGCAGGCCATCCGCGGCGCCAGGCTGCGCGTTAAGCGCGAAAAAAACAGATTGATTCAGGGTTTCCAGGGCGTTCATGGCGATAGCTCTCAGTCGTCATCTTTCTGTCATTATCGCCCGGATGCCTTAAGATACCCTTAACCGCTGGGCGGTGTGCTTTTAGCAAGGCGCAGTCCTTCCCGCAGGGCATCGATCGCCACCCGCGTTTTTTGCGGCAGCCACGGCCCTTCCGGCCACACCGCGTGGATAGCGAAACGCACACGGTCGCTGGGCGCCAGAACCTGCTGCAGCGTCCCGTCGGCGAGCGCCTGCGCCACCAGCCAGTCCGGCAGCCAGGCGATGCCCATCCCCTGCTGCGCCGCGGCGGCGATGGCGGCAAAGTCATCCTGCACCAGCCACGCCTCCGGGGTGAAGCGCACTTCGCCCTGCTGCGGGTCGTAAAGTTGCCATTTTTGCAGCTGACCGTTATGCAGATAGCCGAGGGTGCGGTGCTCGCTCAGCCCGGCGATGGTCTGCGGCGCCGGCTGGCGGCGCAGGTACTCCGCCGCCGCGCACAGCACCATGCCATGCTCCCCCAGCGCCCGCGCCCGTAGCGACCCGGTATCGGCCAGGCTCCCGATACGCACCGCGAGATCAAACCCCTCTTCCAGCAAATTGACCTGCCGGTCGCTGTAGTGGAGCTCGAGCTTCAGCAGTGGATAGCGCTGACTCAGGCGGAACAGCAGCGGCGCCACGCAGCGCTGGCCAAACAGCACCGGCAGCGAAATCCGCAGCCGTCCCTGCACCTCGCCTTTGCCGCGCTGCAGCGCTTCTTCGGCCTCGCGAATGCGACCCAGCGCCTCCCGACACTGGTGATAAAATTGCTCTCCCTCTTCCGTCAGCAGTTGCCTGCGGGTGGTGCGCTGGAATAGCGCCACGCCGAGACGCGCCTCCAGCCGGGCAATGGTTTTCCCCACCGCCGATCGCGTGACGTGGAGGATCGTCGCCGCGCTGGCAAAGTTACCGCTCTCGACCACCGTGACAAACACCGGGATCGCGTTCAGATCGTCGCGCACAGATTGGTTCCTTATGGGATACAATAGCGGAAAATAATGTCACTCCAGAGAGAAAAAAGACAGTGTTAGTCTCTGCCTCTACCCTTTACCTGAGGCACTTATCATGGCTAACGTTCTGGTATTAAAATCCAGCATTAATGGCGAAACGTCCCTGACCAATCAGCTGATTAACGAATTTCTCGCGGCGCGCCAGGCGGCGGGTCACCCCGATCGGATCCGCGAACACGATCTCAGCGCCATGGCGCTGCCGACGCTGGATGGCGCGCTGTTCGCCGCCCTGCGCGGGGCGGCGGATCCGCAGCCGGCCATCCGCGCGGCGGTTGCGCTCTCCGACCAGCTTATCGCCGAGTTAAAAGCCAGCGACCTGCTGGTGATCGGCGCCCCGATGTATAACCTCAACGTCCCGACCGATCTGAAGAAATGGTTCGACCTCGTGGCGCGGGCGCGGGAAACCTTTCGCTACACCGACAGCTGGCCGCAGGGGCTGGTCGAGGGCGTCCGGGCGGTGGTCGTCAGCAGCCGCGGCGGTATTCACCAGGGCGAAAGCACCGACGCCGTCACCCCCTATCTGCGCGCGGTGCTGGGGCTGATGGGGATCCATGAGGTGGAGTTTATCTATGCCGAAGGGCTGGATAACCGCCCGCACGGTCGCGACGCCGGGATCGCCAGCGCCCGGGCGCAGATAGCCGATCTCGCCGTTCCGGCCTGAGTCACGGGAAAATGTGCTGGCGCTGGCGGTCTTTTTATTTTAGAGTTATCTAAATTTAGAAAAAGCTAAAATACATGACCACACCTGAAGATCTGCAGGCCCGCGCCGGAGAAGCCGCCGCGCTAATGAAAGCGATGAGCAATCCTCACCGATTGCTGATCCTGTGCATGCTGTGCGACGCGCCGCGGGCCAGCGCCGGTGAACTCGCCCGCGCCACCGGCCTGAGCCCTTCCGCCACCTCGCAGCATCTCGCGCGGATGCGTGACGAGGGGCTGATCGACAGCGAACGCGACGCTCAGCGTATTCACTATTTCATCACCCATCCTGCAGTACAGCAGGTGATCAACACGCTGAAAACGCTCTATTGCCCGTGAGGAGCCTATGACCATCGCCACCTTAACCCCTGCCGAAGCCCGGGCGCAGATTGCCCAGGGCGCGAGACTGATAGATATCCGCGATGCGGATGAATACGCGCGCGAACATATTCCCGATGCCGAGCTGGTGCCGCTCGCCGCCCTGAACGGCGGCGCGACCCTAAACGCCCGGGCCGGCGAGCGCGTGATCTTTCATTGCCAGGCCGGCTCCCGGACGCAGAATAACGCCATTCGTCTGGCCGCCGCTGCCGCGCCGGCGCAGGTCAGCCTGCTGGCGGGTGGGATTCAGGCGTGGAAAGCCGCGGGGCTCCCGGTTGAGGAAGATAAATCGCAACCGCTGCCGCTGATGCGCCAGGTGCAAATTGCCGCTGGCGTTCTGATTTTACTGGGGGTGCTGCTGGGCTATACCGTGAACGGCGGCTTTTTCCTGCTCAGCGGCGCGGTCGGCGCCGGGCTCACTTTCGCCGGGGTGACCGGCTTTTGCGGCATGGCGCGCCTGCTGGCGATCATGCCGTGGAACCGGCGCCAGGGGAGTTAAAACGCACTCCAGATAAGCCAGGCAATGCCGCCGAAAAGCAGCCATTTGACGATGTAATAGACCGTCTTATTCCATTTTTTCAGCCGCTTGCCGACAATACGGATCTGGTAGATATAGCGAAATGCCCGGTTAATTCCGCCGGTGCGATCGCTGGCGTCGTTGGGCGCCGAGGCGGCGCTCATCAGATAGCGCCCCAGCCAGTGGTTGACCTTCTGCGCCCAGCGGTAGCGCATCGGCCGTTCAATATCGCAGAACAGAATCAGTCGATTCTCACCGCTGGTATTTTCTGCATAGTGGATATAGGTCTCGTCAAACAGCACGCCTTCCCCGTCGCGCCAGCTGTAGCGCTGACCATCCACCTCGATAAAGCAGCGGTCATCGTTCGGCGTCGCCAGGCCAAGATGAAAGCGCAGGGAACCGGCGTAGGGGTCGCGATGGCGCGGCAGACGGCTGCCGTCAGGCAGGGTGGCGAACATGGCCGCTTTTACCGACGGGATATCCCGCAGCAGCGCGGTAGTTTGCGGACAAAGCTGGCTGGCGGAAGGATGGGCATCCTCATACCATTTCAGATAAAAGCGTTTCCAGCCGGTTTTAAAAAATGAGTTAAATCCGGCGTCATTATATTTATCGGCCGCTTTAATCTGCTCCAGTTGCTGGAGGCGGATCCCTTCTTCGCGAATAACCAGCCAGTTCTGCTGCAATATCGCCAGCTCGGGAAACATCTCCGGGCGCAGATAAGGCGTATTCGGTACGCGGGAAAATAAATACATAAATCCATTCAGCGGCGCGGTAAATGTGGAATGGTCGGAGAGCTGTCGCCAGAAACGATAGCGCACCCGTCCGCGGTAATGGACATACAGTACAGCAATAACAATGATCAACAGAATGATATACTTCATGGTGTCTTTCCTGACCTGATTGGTGGTAACCCTACCCTCGCCGTCCCCCCTTCTCAGCAGCGGTATGGCGCCAGCAAAACATTAACAACTCTAATACATATACCTCCAAATTGTTTTAACAAAAAACAGCACACCCGGTGTTCAGTGAACGGGCGTTGAGCTATGGTTTAGGTTCATACGTAGTATTAACAGTAAGGAGTGAATGATGTTTTCTGTCGGCGATCTGGTGCAACCGCGTGCGGGCGGGCCAAAACTGAAAGTGATCGAAGTGCAGGGCGAGGATCTGGTGGTGGTTCAGGCCGCTCAGGAGCAGGGAGAACGGTATACGCTGAAGTCAGACGAGGTGACGCGATATCAGGAAGAGGGAGACTTCGGCGTCTGCTGAAGCTCCCTCGCTGCAGGTCATAAGGCCAGGCCGGGCGGTGGGTCTTCCCCGCCGTCGTGGCGCTGGCCGAATCGGTTTTAAATTAAAAAGCTGTCCAGCGATTTCCCCTCGGCGACCGCCTGGGCAATCGGCTTCGGCATTCTTCCCTGGCCGGTCCAGGTTTTCTCGGCGCCGGTATGATCGGTATAACGATATTTCGCCGGGCGCGGTTTCCGCTTTTTACCGCCCGCCATCGGCGGCTGAATATCGGCCACCAGCTCGTCAGGAGAAATACCGTCGGCGCGCATCAGCTCAAGCCAGGTATTCACTTTTTCCTGATATTCCGCTTGCTGCTGTGCCGCCAGCTGCTGTTGCGTACGTATTTCTTCAGTGACGATCCTGAGCTTTTCCAGCATCTCTTCAAGCACGTCAATGGAGAATTCACGGGACAGCGCGCGCAGTGAACGGATATTATTCAGTTTGTGTAACATTGAAGACATAAAATTAAAAAATTCCAAATAGCAAATTAAAAGACACAACGCGGCAAGTGTAATAGAAACGTTTATTTATTTCCAGCCTGCGGTTGTCCAGATAAATATATTATGCAGAGAGTAAATCTCTTCCGCCTGCCCTATATCGGAAAATCCCCGATTCTTTTTCGCCAGCGCGGGCCAACGAGACCATGAATAAATAAAAGCGGCGGATAGTGAGATAGGAAAATATATTCAGCAGGCGATATTACCTTTATGGTCAGCGGCTTATCCTCTTATCGTCGGCGGATGCGCTGGCCCTCTCCACACGGCCTAATGAATAGTTACCCAGCTAGGAAGAATAAAACGCCACACGTCACTTTAGAATTTTTCACCACAAAAACCGGCATAATGGCATAAAAACATCTAAACGAGACTCTCATCACAGGCTAACGCGATTTTGCGCCACGGCGAGTGCTCAGACGCCGCCTCCCTGGTCAAACACCATGGCAAAACACCACATAACCACCTGAAAATAAACACATTTAATGAAAACAGCAATAAAAGTAGCGTAACGGGCAGAAAACCAACCGTCGCAGAGTATTTTATCGACAAAAAGGCAATAAATAAAAATTTATAGCTAGTTGCCACTTTTAATGCAGAGATATACTCTACGCACATCAAAACAGGCAGCCCAAAAACGCTATACCAACGCGCATTTTTCGGCGTTCTTGACTTCATTTTCGAGGAGCACTCCGATGTTCTCTGCGCACTCCCGCTTGCGGCACGCGGTTGCAGACACCTTTGCGATGGTGGTTTACTGCACCGTCGTCAACATGATGATCGAAATTTTTCTCTCTGGTATGACGTTTGAGCAGTCGTTATCGTCGCGCCTGGTGGCGATCCCGGTCAACATTATTATTGCTGTTCCTTACGGGATTTATCGCGATTTCGCCATGCGTCAGGCCCGGCGCATCACTCCGGCCGGCTGGATGAAAAATATGGCCGACGTGCTGGCCTACGTGACCTTTCAGTCGCCGGTATATGTCGCCATTCTGTGGAGCGTGGGTGCGGACTGGCACCAGATTGTCGCTGCGGTGAGCTCGAACCTGGCGGTATCGATGATGATGGGCGCCGCTTACGGCTACTTCCTCGACTATTGCCGCCGCCTGTTCCGCGTGGCTCCCTACCAGCAGGCAAAAGCCTGACCGACACGTTAACAGCGACTGGCTCTGCCAGTCGCTTCCTCCCGCCAGCCGACTTCGCCCGGGCCTTTATCCAGCGAATTAATTCGTCGACATGGCCGGCTGAGCTTCGCCAAATAGCCCATTCAGAAAACGCTCAAGCGCCATGCGTGAGCTAAATCCGTGCGGAATTCCATAATGCTGCTGCGCATCCCCGGCTAAATACAGCGGAAACTGTTCATAATGGTCGCAGGTTTTGATATCTGAAGCCGGTTCAGCCAGCATATTGCTGCGCTCTTTTAACGCCGGATGAATAACTAACGCTGTTCGCCCCATGCGCGCTTCGCGGTTCACATAAACATAATTATCGCCGCGGCGATAGCCGTACGCTTTTTGCGTCACAACATCCATGGTGAAGCCGGCTTTTTCAAGAACACGCGCCACCTCATCGGGTCTTAAATACATACTGATTCCTCGTTATCTTTTACCGCACATTGACCTTACCTTATTCATTAAGGGCAGTGCTTTCGGAATATTCCAGAAACCACAGCAGTAAGCATAATTCAAAATCTTGTCCTACACTTACTCACTCGATGGAATTAAGGGAGATAACGATGGCTAACCATGTGAACCGCAACAATTTTGACGATAACGCCGAAGATATTCATAACGATGTCAGCCAATTAGCGGACACGCTGGAAGAGGTGCTGAAATCGTGGGGCAGTGACGCGAAAGAGGAAGCGGAAGCGGCGCGTGCCAAAGCGCAGTCGCTGTTAAAAGAGACCCGCGCCCGCATTAATGGCCACAACCGGGTGCAGCAGGCGGCGCTGGATGCGCGCCAGGCAGCATGTGATGCGCTGGGCTGCGCCGATACCTACGTGCGCAATAAACCGTGGCACAGCGTGGGCGCCGCCGCCGCCGTCGGGGTATTTATTGGCGTATTGCTCAATTTACGTCGATAATAGCTATAGCGTTTGCTGCCGCCGCGCGATCAGCGTGCGGAAGCCCGCCAGCTTCACGGAAAGCAATGAAGATAACAAATACGCGTCAGCCCCTGCGCGCCTCTGGCCGCAGGGGTTTTTTATGCGCCATCGGGGGGGACGCCGCCGACGCCGATCGCCTCCCTCAGCCGCCGGGCCAGCGCGCCAGCCATTGCCGGCGAGCGAATATTGGTAAAACTCATCAGTAATCCCCCCTCGCCGGCATGGCGCATCCGCCAGTCGCTCAACGCCTGTACCGCCAGCCCGGCCGCCACCGCCCGTTGGGCCAACAGGCGATCGTCGCCGCTAACCGGCATGACCAGCTGAATCCCCCCTTGCTGCGGCGTAACCTGAAAGCCCTGCGCCTGCAGAGCCGACTCCAGCCACTGCCTGCGCTGGCTGTAGCTGGCGCGCATTTTTTTCAGATGACGCCAGAAATGGCCCTGCTGGATAAAATCCGCCAGCGTCTGCTGCCACAGGGTGGGAACC
The DNA here is from genome assembly GCF_018223875.1 of Klebsiella sp. 54. Taxonomy (NCBI): domain Bacteria; kingdom Pseudomonadati; phylum Pseudomonadota; class Gammaproteobacteria; order Enterobacterales; family Enterobacteriaceae; genus Klebsiella; species Klebsiella sp. 54. The sequence goes on along the minus strand of NZ_JAGRRA010000004.1, from coordinate 287,128 downwards.
GTACAGGGCTGGCGCTCCACGGTCTGCTGAAAGCGCGCCGCCAGCGCGCTCGGCACCACCAGCCAGGCGGTGCGCAGCGCCGGAAACATCGACTTGCTGAAGGTGCCCGCGTAGATGACCCGCTGGGGCGCATCAAGGCTTTTCAGCGGCGGCAGCGGTTTGCCGCGATAGCGAAACTCGCTATCGTAATCGTCCTCAATGATCCATGCGTCACGCTCCGCGGCCCATGCCAACAGCTGGCGACGCCGGGGCAGCGACAGCGCCACGCCCAGCGGACTCTGATGCGCCGGGGTGAGCAGGGCAAACCGCGCCTGCGGATGATGGCGCTGGCCCCAGGCGATATCCATCCCCTCGTCGTCCACCGGGATCGCATCCACCACCAGTTGCCCGGCCTCGACCACCGGGCGGATAAAGGGATATCCCGGATCTTCCATCCACATATGCTGCCCCGGCTGTGCCAGAGTACGCAGGATCAGGTTCATAGCGGTGGCATAGTTGCCGGCAATCAGCACCTGCTCCGGCTGACAGTCGATACTGCGCGACAGGCGCAGATAGTCGACGATCGCCTGACGCAGAAGCGGGTCGCCGCCGGGATCGCCGGGCGCCAGATCGAACCGCGACTGCGTGCGCAGCCGGCGCCCCATCACCCGCGCCCACAGCCCGCGCGGAAAGAGATCCAGCGCCGGGAGCCCCATCTGAAACGGCAACGGCTCCGCCGGCGCGGCAGGTTGCGCTGGCATTACCGGCGCCAGCTGGCGCGGACTGAGCCGTTCGCTGACAAAGGTTCCCGCCTGCCCGCGTCGCTCGAGCCAGCCCTGAGCGACCAGTTCGCTCCAGGCGTTTTCGATGGTCGCCCGGGAGACGCCCTGCTCCTGGGCAAACACCCGGCTGGCGGGCAGACGGCTGCCCGGAGCCAGTTCGCCCCGTTCAATGGCAGATTTCAGCTGGCGAGCAATACGCTGATAGAGAGGGAGGTGGCTGGCTTCCATTATGGTCTGCTTTTTTCATCACAATATGGCTATCTTTTGCAGTCCATTATAGTGCTATTTTGGCTGCCGTCTTAGAGAGGAGAACACCATGAGCCAATTACGTCAGCCATTCAGTGAACTAAGCCCGGAAGTCTATAAAGGGCTGGTGCAGGCCAGCCTCGCGCTGGAGAAAAGCGAACTGGGCAGCGCCCTGGTGGAGCTGGTCTATTTACGCGTGTCGCAGATCAACGGCTGCGCCTTCTGCCTTGAGAAGCACAGCCAGGCGCTGCGCAAGGGCGGCATGGCGCAGAGCAAACTGGATGCCCTGGCCGGCTGGCGGGTGAGCGACCATTTTACCCCTGCCGAACGCGCGGCACTGGCGTGGGCCGAGTCGGTCACCGACATCGCCGCCAGCCATGCGGAAGATGAGGTTTACCTGCCGCTGCGCGAACATTTTACCCCGCGTCAGATAAGCGATCTCACCTTCGCTATCAGCCTGATGAACGCCTTTAACCGCCTCGCCGTCGCCATGCGTCTGTAGTTTCGCGCAACCTTCCCCCTCCTCCGCCTGGCCATCCCGGAGGGGGAATCCTTTGCTAAAAACGCTATATATTGAGTGGTTGAAGTTTTAAATAACTACATCTAGTATTTCCTTATTGAATGGCCCACAACGTTCGACGCTACGTTTAGCGCCGTGCTGTTATCTTAAACGGAAATACGAATCATGCGCATTATTATTTACACTCGAAATGACTGCGTGCAGTGCCATGCCACCCGGCGAGCCATGGAGAGCCGGGGACTGGCCTTTGAAATGGTCAACGTCGACCAACAGCCGGATGCCGCCGACATCCTGCGCGAGCAGGGATTTCGCCAGCTGCCGGTGGTGATCGCCGGCGACCTGCGCTGGAGCGGCTTCCGCCCGGATATGATCAATCGCCTGCGTCCCTCCGTCGCGGCGGCCAGCGCATGAGCCTCATCGTCTACTTCTCCAGCCGTTCGGAGAACACCCATCGCTTTGTGCAGCGCCTGGGGCTGCCGGCGGTGCGCATCCCGCTGAACGAGCGTGAACATCTGCAGGTAGACGAGCCCTACATTCTCATCGTTCCCAGTTATGGCGGCGGCGGCACCGCCGGCGCCGTGCCGCGTCAGGCGATCCGCTTTTTAAACGACGTACATAACCGTCGACTGATCCGCGGGGTGATTGCCGCCGGCAATCGCAACTTTGGCGACGCCTGGGGGCGCGCCGGGGATGTCATCGCGCAGAAGTGCGCCGTGCCCTATCTCTACCGCTTCGAGCTGATGGGAACCCCCGACGATATCGATAACGTACGCAAAGGAGTCAGCGAATTTTGGCAACGACAACCGCAGAACGTATAACCGCCGCCGTGGATTTTCACGCCCTCAATGCGATGCTGAACTTATACGACAGCGAGGGCCGCATCCCGTTTGAGAAAGATCGCCAGGCGGTTGAGGCCTTTATGGCGACCCAGGTTCAGCCCAACACCCTCGCCTTTGCCAGCCAGGAGGATAAACTCAGCTGGCTCGTCCGCGAGGGCTATTACGATCCGCAGGTGCTGGCCGGCTATGACCGCGGGTTTGTGTTGGCGTTGTTCGACCATGCCCGGCGCGCCGCGTTTCGCTTCCAGACCTTCCTCGGGGCCTGGAAGTTCTACACCAGCTACGCGCTGAAGAGCTTTGATGGCAAACATTACCTCGAGGATTTCGCCGAACGCAGCGTAATGGTGGCCCTGACGCTGGCCCGGGGCGATGAACAGCAGGCGCGGCAGCTGACGGAGGAGATACTCAGCGGCCGCTTCCAGCCGGCTACCCCCACCTTCCTCAACGCCGGCAAACAGCAGCGCGGAGAGCTGATCTCCTGCTTCCTGCTGCGCATTGAGGATAATATGGAGTCCATCGGCCGGGCGGTGAACTCGGCGCTGCAGCTGTCGAAGCGCGGCGGCGGCGTGGCCTTTTTACTCTCTAACCTGCGCGAGGCCGGGGCGCCGATCAAGCGCATCGAAAACCAGTCCTCCGGCGTGGTGCCGGTGATGAAGATGCTGGAGGATGCCTTCTCCTATGCCAACCAGCTCGGTGCCCGCCAGGGGGCGGGGGCGGTCTGGCTGCACGCGCACCATCCGGATATTTTGCGCTTCCTTGATACCCGGCGTGAAAATGCCGATGAGAAAATCCGCATCAAAACCTTGTCGCTGGGGGTGGTGATCCCTGATATCACTTTCCAGCTGGCGAAAGAAGACGCGCAGATGGCGCTGTTCTCGCCGTATGATGTCGAACGGCTGTACGGCAAACCCTTCGCCGACTGCGCCATCGGCGACCTCTATCCACAGCTGGTGGCCGACGAGCGGGTGGGCAAACGCTGGATCCGCGCCCGCGACCTGTTCCAGCGCCTGGCGGAGATCCAGTTTGAATCCGGCTACCCGTACATCATGTTTGAAGACACCGTGAACCGCGCCAGTCCAGTGGCCGGGCGGGTCACCATGAGCAATCTGTGTTCCGAGATCCTGCAGGTCAGTACGCCGTCTGCCTATAATGAAGACCTCAGCTATGCCCATATCGGGGAAGATATCTCCTGCAACCTCGGCTCGCTGAATATCGCCCATACCATGGACTCGCCGGATTTCGGCCGCACAATCGCCACCGCGGTGCGCGCCCTGACCGCCGTGTCCGACATGAGCCACATTCAGTCGGTCCCTTCCGTGGCGGCCGGCAACGCGGCCTCCCACGCCATCGGCCTGGGGCAGATGAATCTGCACGGTTACCTGGCGCGGGAAGGCATTGCCTACGGCAGCCCGGAGGGGCTGGACTTCACCAATATCTACTTTTACACCGTGACCTGGCACGCGCTGCACACCTCGATGCTGTTGGCTCGCGAGCGCGGTCAGCGCTTCGCCGGCTTCGAGCAGTCGCGCTACGCCAGCGGGGAGTACTTCGACAAATATCTGCATGAGGAGTGGCAGCCGAAAACCGCACGGGTCCGCGCGCTGTTCGCCCGCGCCGGCATCTCCCTGCCCGACCGGGAAAGCTGGCGCCAGCTGCGCGACGACGTCATGCGCTATGGCATTTACAACCGCTATCTGCAGGCGGTGCCGCCCACCGGCTCGATCTCGTACATCAACCATGCCACCTCCAGCATTCACCCGATCGTCTCGAAGATTGAGATCCGCAAAGAGGGGAAAACCGGACGGGTGTACTACCCCGCGCCGTTTATGAATAACGAGAATCTGACCCTCTATCAGGATGCCTACGAGATAGGGCCCCAGAAAATCATCGACACCTACGCCGAGGCGACGCGCCACGTCGATCAGGGGCTGTCGCTGACCCTGTTCTTCCCCGATACCGCCACCACCCGCGATATCAACAAGGCGCAGATCTACGCCTGGAAGAAAGGCATTAAGACGCTCTACTACATCCGACTGCGCCAGCTGGCGCTGGAAGGCACTGAAATTGAAGGCTGCGTGTCCTGCGCGCTGTAAGGAGATCAGGATGACTCATTTAACGCGCGTCAGCGCGATCAACTGGAACCGCATCGATGACGATAAAGATCTGGAGGTGTGGAACCGTCTCACCAGCAACTTCTGGCTGCCGGAGAAAGTGCCGCTGTCGAACGACATTCCCGCCTGGCAAACCCTCAGCGCGGCGGAGCAGCAGTTGACCATTCGCGTTTTTACCGGGCTGACCCTGCTCGACACCATTCAGAACACCATCGGCGCGCCGGCGCTGATGGCGGACGCCCTGACCCCGCATGAGGAGGCGGTGCTGTCGAACATCAGCTTTATGGAAGCGGTTCATGCTCGCTCTTACAGCTCCATCTTTTCCACGCTGTGCCACAGCAAGGAGGTGGATGCCGCCTTCGCCTGGAGCGAAAGCTGTGAGCCCCTGCAGCGCAAGGCGCAGCTGATGCTGGGCTACTATCAGGCCGACGAGCCGCTGAAGAAAAAAATCGCCAGCGTGTTCCTCGAATCCTTTCTCTTCTACTCCGGCTTCTGGCTACCGATGTACTTCTCCAGCCGGGGAAAGCTGACCAACACCGCGGATCTGATCCGCCTGATCATTCGCGATGAAGCGGTGCATGGCTATTACATCGGCTACAAATATCAGAAAGGACTGGAGATCGTCAGCCCCGGCAAGCGCGAAGAATTGAAAAATTTCGCCCTCGATCTGCTGATGGATCTTTACGACAACGAGCTGGCCTACAGCCGGGAACTGTACGGCGAGAGCGGCTGGTTCGACGACGTTAGCGCTTTCCTGTGCTACAACGCCAACAAAGCGCTGATGAACCTCGGCTACGAGGCGCTGTTCCCGGCGGAGATGGCGGCGGTTAATCCAGCGATCCTCGCGGCGCTGTCGCCCAACGCCGATGAAAACCACGACTTTTTCTCCGGTTCTGGCTCCTCCTACGTGATAGGAAAAATGGAAGAGACCGCCGACGACGACTGGGACTTTTAACCGTACTTTCACCAGGAATATCGCGACCGAATTCCTGGTGATCTATTTCGCAGAAAAGTGGGTTCATCTGTCAAATATTCTCTCCATGGCCTAACCGTCATCATCCCGTCATATTTAGCAGAAAACTGGTCTATTTCAGTCGAATTATCCAGAGATAATCAAAAAATATTACCCACAACAAATTACCGCTCAGCCCTTATATCACGGGGGCTGCGCCGCCATGTCCCTCACTCCATTTTGCCGAGAGTTTGTCATTAAGGGTTGTCACAGAATCTGAGTATGTTAGGGTGTAAAAAGATCATAATCACCATTGGGTACCGTATCGCAATAAACAAATAACAGGAACTTCTCTATTGCATGGCAATTAAATTAGAAATTAAAAATCTTTATAAGATATTTGGCGAGCACCCTCACCGTGCTTTCAAATATATTGAGAAAGGACTCAACAAAGCGCAAATACTGGAAAAAACGGGGCTGTCGCTTGGCGTCAAAAACGCCAGTCTGGCCATTGAAGAAGGCGAGATATTCGTCATCATGGGGCTCTCCGGTTCGGGGAAATCCACCATGGTTCGCCTTCTCAATCGCCTGATTGAACCCACCCGCGGCCAGGTGCTGATTGACGGGGTCGATATCGCGAAAATGTCGGACGCCGAGCTGCGCGAGGTGCGTCGTAAAAAAATTGCGATGGTTTTTCAATCCTTTGCACTGATGCCGCACATGAGCGTGCTCGACAACACGGCGTTTGGCATGGCGCTTGCCGGCGTCCCGGCCGCTGAGCGAGAGCAAAAAGCGCGGGAAGCGCTGCGGCAGGTGGGGCTGGAGAATTACGCCCACGCCTGGCCGGATGAACTCTCTGGCGGGATGCGTCAGCGCGTCGGTTTAGCCCGCGCCCTGGCGATTAATCCCGATATTCTGTTAATGGATGAAGCCTTCTCCGCGCTCGATCCGCTCATTCGCACCGAAATGCAGGATGAGCTGATCAAATTACAGGCTAAGCATCAGCGTACCATTGTCTTTATTTCCCATGACCTTGATGAAGCCATGCGAATTGGCGATCGTATCGCCATTATGCAAAATGGCGAAGTGGTTCAGGTCGGCACTCCGGATGAAATATTGAATAATCCGGCCAATGATTATGTCCGCACCTTCTTCCGCGGCGTCGATATTAGCCAGGTCTTCAGCGCCAAAGATATTGCCCGTCGTAGTCCGGTCGGCCTGATTCGTAAAACGCCAGGTTTTGGCCCCCGCTCAGCGCTGAAATTATTACAGGATGAAGACCGGGAATATGGCTATGTCATCGAGCGTGGTAATCGCTTTGTCGGGATTGTGTCGATCGATTCTCTGAAAACCGCGCTCAGCGCCGGCCAGGGGATCGAGGCGGCGCTGATTGACGCCCCGCTGGCGGTGGAGGCGCAAACGCCGCTCAGCGATCTGCTCTCCCACGTCGGCCACGCCCCGTGCGCCGTCCCGGTGGTGGATGAAGAACAACAATATATTGGCATCATTTCCAAACGAATGTTGCTCCAGGCTTTAGATCGCGAGGGGGTGAATCATGGCTGATCAAACCAATCCGTGGGACAGCGCCCCGGCAACCGACAACGCCGCCCAGGCTGCAGACGCCTGGGGTGGCGCTTCTACTGCCGCGCCGACCAATGGCGGCGGCGCCGACTGGCTGCACAGCGCCCCGGCGCCGCAGCCGGAACAGTTCAATATCATGGATCCGTTCCATAAGACCCTGATCCCGCTCGACAGCTGGGTGACCCACGCCATCGACTGGATCGTGCTGCACTTCCGCCCGCTGTTCCAGGGGATCCGCGTGCCGATCGACTACATTCTCAGCGCCTTTCAGCAGCTGCTGTTGGGAATGCCGGCGCCAGTGGCGATTATCGTCTTCGCGCTGATCGCCTGGCAGATCTCCAGCCTCGGCATGGGGGTCGCCACCCTGGTATCGCTGATTGCCATTGGCGCCATCGGCGCGTGGTCGCAGGCGATGGTCACCCTGGCGCTGGTCCTCACCGCCCTGCTGTTCTGCATGATCATCGGCCTGCCGCTGGGGATCTGGCTGGCGCGCAGTCCGCGGGCGGCGAAAATTATCCGCCCACTGCTGGATGCCATGCAGACCACGCCGGCCTTCGTCTACCTGGTGCCGATCGTAATGCTGTTCGGCATCGGCAACGTGCCCGGCGTGGTGGTGACGATTATCTTCGCCCTGCCGCCCATCGTCCGTCTGACCATCCTCGGGATAAACCAGGTGCCTGCGGATCTGATCGAAGCGTCGCGCTCATTTGGCGCCAGCCCGCGACAGCTGCTGTTTAAAGTTCAGCTGCCGCTGGCGATGCCCACCATTATGGCCGGGGTTAACCAGACGCTGATGCTGGCCCTGTCGATGGTGGTGATCGCCTCGATGATCGCCGTCGGCGGTCTTGGCCAGATGGTGCTGCGCGGCATTGGTCGCCTGGATATGGGCCTGGCCACCGTCGGCGGCGTGGGGATCGTGATCCTGGCGATTATTCTTGACCGCCTTACCCAGGCCGTCGGCCGCGACGCCCGCAGTCGCGGCAACCGCCGCTGGTACACCACCGGCCCGCTGGGGCTTCTCACTCGCCCTTTCTGTCGATAAGTCGATAACAGCGCCGCTCCCCGGCACCAGCCGATGCCGGGGGGCCGCCCTTCCCGTTAAACAATAAGAGGAACCACCATGCGACATAGCACGATGATGGCCACCGCCGCCTTTGCCACCCTGATCGCCACTAGCGCCTTCGCCGCCGACCTGCCGGGCAAAGGCATTACCGTCAAGCCGGCCCAGAGCACCATCTCCGAAGAGAGCTTCCAGACCCTGCTGGTCAGCCGCGCGCTGGAGAAGCTTGGCTACACCGTCGAGAAACCGAGCGAAGTGGACTATAACGTTGCCTATACCTCGATTGCCGCTGGGGATACCACCTTCATCGCCACCAACTGGCAGCCGCTGCACGATGACATGTACGCCGCGGCGGGCGGTGATAACAAATTTTACCGCAAGGGGGTATACGTCTCAGGTGCCGCCCAGGGCTATCTGATCGACAAAAAAACCGCCGAGCAGTACCACATCACCTCCATCGATCAGCTCAAAGATCCGCAGATCGCCAAACTGTTTGATACCAACAACGACGGCAAAGCGGACCTCACCGGCTGCACCCCTGGCTGGGGCTGCGAAGCGGTGATTAACCACCAGATTGACGCCTATGGCCTGAGCAAAACCGTCACCCATAACCAGGGCAACTACGCGGCGATGATGGCCGACACCATCGCCCGTTATAAAGAGGGTAAACCGGTGCTCTACTACACCTGGACGCCGTACTGGGTTAGCGACGTGCTGAAGCCTGGCAAAGACGTCGTCTGGCTGCAGGTGCCGTTCTCCTCCCTGCCGGGCGAGCAGAAAAACATCGATACCAAACTGGCCAATGGCGCCAACTATGGATTCCCGGTCAACACCATGCACATTGTCGCCAACAAAGCCTGGGCGGAGAAAAACCCGGCCGCCGCCACTCTGTTTAGCGTCATGAAGCTGCCGATCGCCGACATCAATGCCGAGAATGCGATGATGCACGACGGCCATGCTTCTGAAGCCGACATTAACGGTCATGTTGATGGCTGGATCAAGGCCCACCAGCCGCTGTTCGACAGCTGGGTGAAAGCCGCCCTCGCCGCGCAGCAGTAACCCGCTCCCGGATAAGGCCCGACGCCTTATCCGGGCCCCCTTCCCCGCCTTTCATCCCGTCTGGGTCAGGGAAAAGCGGATTGCGGGCATTTTCATAGTGTTAAGGCGCGTCGCGCTCTGTTAAGGTGGGGACATCGGTCAATTTGCCACCTTCACATGGATCCAGCGATAAGTTATTCATATGGAAAACCCTGCGCCCTTAACCTGTGCCTCATCTGAACGTGTCGCCACCGTCGGCGAAGGCATTAAAGACAGTCTCCCCATCGTCATCAGCTACCTTCCGGTGGCATTCGCCTTCGGACTCAATGCCACCCGGCTGGGTTTCACCCCGCTGGAAAGCCTGTTTTTCTCCTGCATCATTTACGCCGGCGCCAGCCAGTTTGTGATCACCGCCATGCTGGCCGCCGGCAGTTCGCTGTGGGTCGCCGCCCTGACGGTGATGGCGATGGACGTACGCCACGTGCTGTATGGACCCTCGCTGCGCAGCCGCATTCATACCGCGCTGAACAAAAAGAAAACCGCCCTCTGGGCCTTCGGCCTGACCGATGAGGTTTTCGCCGCCGCCACCGCCAGGCTGGTTCGCGACAACCGCCGCTGGAGCGAAAACTGGATGCTCGGTCTCGCGTTCACCTCGTGGGCATCCTGGGTGTGCGGCACGCTGGCCGGCGCCTGGTCCGGCAACGGTTTGCTGGTGGACTATCCGGCGGTGGAAGCCGCGCTCGGCTTTATGCTGCCGGCGCTGTTTATGAGCTTCCTGCTGGCCTCTTTCCAGCGCCAGCAATCCCTGTGCGTCACCGCGGCGCTGGCGGGCGCCCTGGGTGGCATTCTGTTATTTTCCATTCCGGCGGCGATCCTTGCCGGGATTGTTTGCGGGTGTCTGACGGCGCTGGTCCAGGCCATGCTGAAGGGGATGCCGGATGAACAGTGAGGTCCTTCTGCTCGGGGTGATTGTCGGCGGCGTGAACTATCTGTTTCGCTATCTTCCCCTGCGTCTGCGCGCGGGCCATGCCCGGCCTGCCCGCCGTGGCCCGGTCAGCGTGCTGCTGGATACCATCGGCATCGCCTCGATTTGCGCGCTGCTGGTGGTCTCCAGCGTGCCGGAGATCCTCGCCGATGCCCATCGTCTGGCGCCGACGCTGATCGGCTTCCTGGTGCTGGGGGGCGCCTTCTGGAAAACCCGCAGCATTATTATCCCGACCCTCCTGTCGGCGTTGGCCTACGGTCTGGCCTGGAAAATCGCCAGCGGGCTCTAAGCTTTACGTATCAATTTTGGTCAATAATTCATTTGATTTATTTGTCACAATAGTTATTATATCGGCTGTAATTAATGAGGTCATACCCAAATGGATAGTTCGTTTACTCCCATTGAGCAAATGCTCAAGTTCCGCGCCAGCCGCCATGAAGATTTCCCGTTCCAGGAGATTCTGTTAACTCGTCTTTGCATGCATATGCAAGGTAAGCTGCTGGAAAATCGCAATAAAATGCTCAAAGCGCAGGGAATTAACGAGACATTATTTATGGCGCTGATTACGCTGGAGTCGCAGGAAAACCACAGCATTCAGCCGTCCGAGCTGAGCTGTGCGCTGGGCTCGTCGCGTACCAACGCCACCCGTATCGCTGATGAACTGGAAAAACGCGGCTGGATTGAACGCCGCGAGAGCGATAACGATCGTCGCTGTCTGCATCTGCAGCTGACCGAAAAGGGCCATCAGTTTTTGCGTGAAGTCCTGCCGCCGCAGCATAACTGCCTGCATCAGCTGTGGTCTTCACTCAGCACCAGCGAAAAAGATCAGCTCGAACATATTACCCGCAAACTCCTGAGCCGCCTTGACCAGATGGAAGAAGAAGGCGTGCTGGCGGACTCTCTACGCTAAGGGCGGCGTCGCTCAGCCCATTTTTACGTTGCAAGGAAAACAGCCAGGCCAGCAGATCTCTGCTGGCCTTTCTGATAAACAGGTCGGCTCAGCCGATGTGAAATAATAAGATCGTGGAGAATAACATGAGCGCAAATGCGGAGAGCCAAACCCCGCAGCAACCAGGCAGCAAAAAAGGGAAGCGTAAAGGCGCCCTTCTGTTGCTGACATTGCTCTTCATTATTATTGCCGTGGCATATGGGATTTACTGGTTTCTGGTACTGCGTCACTACGAAGAGACCGACGATGCCTACGTGGCAGGGAACCAGGTACAAATTATGGCCCAGGTCTCGGGCAGCGTGACCAAAGTCTGGGCTGACAACACGGACTACGTGCAGAAAGGCGATCCGCTGGTCACCCTCGATCAGACCGATGCCCAACAGGCGTTTGAGAAAGCCAAGACGCAGCTGGCCGCCAGCGTGCGTCAAACCCGTCAGCAGATGATCAACAGCAAGCAGCTGCAGGCGAATATTGACGTCAAAAAGACCGCCCTCGCCCAGGCGCAGGCTGACCTGAACCGCCGTATCCCGCTGGGCGCGGCGAACCTCATCGGCCGCGAAGAGCTGCAGCACGCCCGCGACACCGTCGCCAGCGCGCAGGCCGAGCTTGACGTGGCCATCCAGCAGTACAACGCCAACCAGGCGATCGTGCTGGGTACCAAACTCGAACAGCAGCCGGCGGTGCTGCAGGCGGCGACCGAAGTGCGTAACGCCTGGCTGGCCCTGCAGCGTACGCAGATCGTCAGCCCGATTAGCGGCTACGTTTCCCGTCGCTCGGTACAGCCTGGCGCGCAGATCGGCACCACCACGCCGCTGATGGCGGTGGTTCCGGCAACTAACCTGTGGATCGACGCTAACTTTAAAGAGACCCAGCTGGCGCATATGCGCATTGGCCAGCCGGCCACGGTGATCAGCGACATCTATGGCGATGACGTGAAATACACCGGCAAGGTGGTTGGTCTGGATATGGGGACCGGGAGCGCCTTCTCCCTGCTGCCGGCGCAGAACGCCACCGGTAACTGGATCAAAGTGGTACAGCGTCTGCCGGTCCGCATCGAACTGGATGAAAAACAGCTGGCGGAACACCCGCTGCGCATCGGCCTCTCGACGCTGGTAGAAGTTAACACCACCGATCGCGATGGCGAAATGCTGGCAAGCCAGGTGCGGAGCTCCCCGGTCTACGAGAGCAACGCCCGCGAAATCGCTCTCGATCCGGTCAATAAGCTGATAGACGAGATCATTCAGGCCAACGCCGGATAATTCGGGGTGAGTGTAATGCAACAGCAAAAACCGCTGGAAGGCGCGCAGCTGGTCATCATGACCATTGCGCTGTCGCTCGCGACGTTCATGCAGGTGCTGGATTCCACTATCGCCAACGTGGCGATCCCGACCATCGCCGGTAACCTTGGCTCATCGCTGAGCCAGGGGACCTGGGTCATCACTTCGTTCGGGGTCGCTAACGCCATCTCCATTCCGATCACCGGATGGCTGGCCAAGCGCGTGGGCGAGGTGAAGCTGTTCCTGTGGTCCACCACCGCTTTCGCCATCGCCTCCTGGGCCTGCGGCGTCTCCAACAGCCTGACGATGCTGATCTTCTTCCGCGTCATTCAGGGGATTGTTGCCGGGCCGCTGATCCCGCTGTCGCAAAGTCTGTTGCTCAGCAACTATCCGCCGGCGAAACGCTCTATCGCCCTGGCGCTGTGGTCGATGACGGTGATCGTCGCTCCCATCTGCGGCCCGATCCTCGGCGGCTATATCAGCGATAACTACCACTGGGGATGGATCTTCTTTATCAACGTGCCCATTGGCGTGGCGGTGGTGCTGATGACCCTGCAGACCCTGCGCAACCGGGAAACCAAAACCGAACAGCGGCGTATCGACGGCGTCGGCCTGGCGCTGCTGATCATCGGTATCGGTAGTCTGCAGGTGATGCTGGACCGGGGCAAAGAGCTGGACTGGTTCTCCTCCAATGAAATTATCATTCTGACCATCGTGGCGGTGGTGGCGATAAGCTTCCTGATCGTCTGGGAGCTGACCGACGATAACCCGATTGTCGATCTGTCGCTGTTTAAGTCGCGCAACTTCACCATCGGCTGCCTCTGCATCAGCCTGGCCTACATGCTCTACTTCGGGGCCATCGTGCTGCTGCCGCAGCTGTTGCAGGAGGTCTACGGCTACACTGCGACCTGGGCCGGCCTGGCGTCAGCGCCGGTGGGGGTGATCCCGGTCATTCTGTCGCCGATTATCGGCCGCTTTGCGCATAAGCTCGATATGCGGCGGCTGGTCACCTTCAGCTTTATCATGTACGCCGTCTGCTTCTACTGGCGCGCCTGGACCTTCGAACCGGGGATGGACTTTGGCGCCTCGGCGTGGCCGCAGTTTATCCAGGGCTTCGCGGTGGCCTGCTTCTTCATGCCGTTGACCACCATCACCCTTTCCGGCCTGCCGCCGGAGCGGCTGGCGGCGGCGTCGAGCTTGTCGAACTTCACCCGTACCCTTGCTGGCTCCATCGGTACCTCGATCACCACCACCCTGTGGACCAACCGCGAGGCGCTGCACCATGCGCAGCTCACCGAATCGGTGACGCCGTTCAACCCCAACGCGCAGCAGATCTACGATCAGCTGCAGGGGATGGGAATGACGCAGCAACAGGCGTCCGGCTGGATAGCACAGCAAATAACCAACCAGGGGCTGATTATCTCCGCCAACGAAATCTTCTGGATCTCAGCGGCCATTTTCATCCTGCTGTTGGGACTGGTATGGTTCGCCAGACCCCCGTTCAGCGCCGGCGGCGGCGGCGGCGGCGCGCACTAAGCCTCACATTAAGGGACCTGCGGGTCCCTTTTTTACGCCTTCAGGTTGTCCAGTTCTCGCTAGTTTCTGTCTCGTTTGCGAAAGCCCGCCCGCCGGCGCTCGGGCAGGATAAAGGCAGACTATTAAGGAGAACACTATGCTGAGCCATCCTGCTGAAAAGTACCGTCCCTATCCGCCGATCGCCCTTCCCGACCGCCGCTGGCCTGACCGGCAAATCAGCCACGCCCCACGCTGGCTGTCGACTGACCTGCGCGACGGCAACCAGGCGCTGGCCGAGCCCATGGACAGCGCCCGCAAACTGCAGTTCTGGGATCTGCTGCTGGAGTGCGGCTTTAAAGAGATTGAGGTCGCCTTCCCTTCCGCTTCACAAACCGACTTCAACTTTGTCCGCCAGCTGATTGACGAACAGCGCATCCCGGAGGATGTCACTATCCAGGTGCTGACCCAGGCGCGAGACCCGCTGATCCTGCGCACCTTTGAGGCGCTGCGCGGCGCCCGCCGGGCCACCGTCCACCTCTACAATGCCACCGCGCCGCTGTTCCGCGAGCTGGTTTTCGGCATGGACAAGGCCGAGGTGATCGCCCTCGCGACCCGCGCCACCCGGCTTATCCGTCAGCAGTGCGAACAGCAGCCAGAGACCCGCTGGCAATATGAATATTCGCCTGAAACCTTCTGCTTCACCGAGCCCGAGTTTGCGCTTGAGATTTGCGAAGCGGTGGCGGATGTCTGGCAGCCCTGCGCCGAGCGACCGATGATCGTCAATCTGCCGGCGACGGTGGAAGTCAACACCCCGAATGTCTATGCCGATCAGATCGAATATTTTTGCCGCCACTTCTCCCGCCGCGGCGAAGTCTGCATCAGCGTGCATCCGCACAATGACCGCGGCACCGGCGTCGCCAGCGCCGAGCTGGCGGTGATGGCCGGTGCCGACCGGGTGGAAGGCTGCCTGTTTGGCAACGGCGAACGCACCGGCAATGTCTGTCTGGTGACGCTGGCGATGAATCTCTACAGCCAGGGCATCGACCCTGAGCTTCGCTTCGAGCAGATAAACCGGGTGGTGGAAGTGGTGGAAAACTGCAATCAGATCCCCGTTCACCCGCGCCACCCGTGGGCGGGAAGTCTGGCTTACACCGCCTTCTCCGGCTCTCATCAGGATGCGATCAAAAAAGGATTTGATGCCCGTCAGCCTGGCGACCCGTGGCGGATGCCCTATCTGCCGATTGACCCGCAGGATATTGGCTGCAGCTATGAGGCGGTGATCCGCGTCAACAGCCAGTCGGGGAAAAGCGGCAGCGCCTGGCTTATCGAACAAAATCATGGCCTGAAGCTGCCCCGCGGGCTGCAGCAGGACTTCAGCCAGCACGTTCAGCAGGCCACCGATAGCGACGGCAAAGAGATGACCCACCATGCGCTGTGGCAGCTGTTCCGCACGCGCTACGGGCTGCAGACGCAGTCTGCGCTGACGCTGGTCGATTATCAGAGCGCCAGCCAGCAGAATGGCCAGCTTTCCCTGCAGGCAACGCTGCGTCACCACGGCGAAACCCGACGCCTGCAGGGCCAGGGCAACGGCCTGCTCTCCGCCGCAGCCAGCGGCCTCAGCGCGCTGTTTCGGCAACCGTTTATGATCAAGGACTATCATGAGCATACCCTCGGCGCGCGCAGCGACAGCCGGTCGGTGGCCTATATCCGCTGCGTTTTTCCGCAAGGAGAAAGCTACTGGGGCGTGGGTATCGATAATGACGTGGCGCGCGCCTCGCTGCAGGCGCTGTGCAATGCGCTCAGCGCCGCCGATCAGGCCGGGGGACGAAAATAGTCGCTGGGGGCGACGCCCATCACCCGACGAAACATGGCGCTGAAGGCGCTGTGGCTGCCGTAGCCCAGCTCCAGCGCCACCCGCAGCACGGAGTGGCCCTGCGCCAGGCGAATCAGCGCTTCCATTAGCTTCGCCCGGCGCACCCACTCGCGCCACGTCAGGCTAGTCTGCTGCTGAAAATGGCGGTTTAGGGTTCGCTCGCTCATGCTGCACGCCTTCGCCGCCTGGCTGCTGCTCCAGACGTCGCCCGGCGCCTCGCGCACCTGCTGGCACAGCCGGCGCAGCGTTTCGCTTTGCGGCTCCGGCAGGCCAAACGGCAGGATCGCCATCCCGCGGATCTCATCGAGGATCAGCTCATAAATCCGTTCGTCGCGGCTGGCGGGGGCATAACGCTCGGCCAGCGCCAGGGAGGAGACAATCAGTTCCCGCAGCAAGGGCGTGATCTGTACGATCTGGCAGCCCGCCGGAAGATCGGCGCGCGCCAGCGGATCGATAAACAGCGTTCGCGCCGCGACGTTGCCGGTCATGCGCAGCGCGTGGGGCGTTCCCGCCGGCAGCCAGACACCGCGCCCGGGCGGCACCACCCAGTAGCCTGCCGGCGTCGCCACCCGCACCACGCCGCTTAAAATATGCAGCAGCTGGGCGCAGTCATGCTGATGCCAGTCTTCCTGGTCACCGTGAGCATAATCATGGGCAAAGGGCACCAGCGGGCGGTGCTGAAAGGAGAAGGTGGTGGTCGTCGTCATGGCGGCGTCGGGAAAGCGGCCCGGCGACAGGCGTCGGGCCGCGGCGGAAGCACTAGATGTGCAGTTCCTGCAGTTTTTCTTTCGGCAACGCCAGTTCGTCGTTGCTGTTGATGCGCACATCGCGCTCGATGATATGACGAGCGATCTCCTGCGCCTCTTCCAGCGAGTGCATGGTGTAGGTCCCGCACTGGTAGACGTTCAGCTCCGGGATCTGGTTCTGATCTTTCACCTTCAGCACGTCGGCCATCGCCGCTTTCCAGGCGTCGGCGACGCGCTGCTCGTCCGGCGTACCAATCAGGCTCATATAGAACCCGGTGCGGCAGCCCATCGGCGAAATGTCGATAATTTCCACGCCATTCCCGTTCAGGTGATCGCGCATAAAGCCGGCGAACAGGTGCTCGAGGGTGTGGATACCGCGCTCCGGCATCACTTCCTGGTTCGGCACGCAGAAGCGCAGATCGAATACGGTGATTTCATCGCCATGCGGCGTGTTCATTTTCTTCGCGACACGCACCGCTGGGGCTTCCATTCGGGTATGGTCGACTGTGAAACTATCTAACAACGGCATTCGTCACCTCCGGGAGTGAATTTTTTTAAAATAAAATGAACTCTTTGTTCAGCCGCGAGTCTCAGTATATGAAAGACGCGCATTTATTATCATCATCATCCCTGAATCAGAGATGAAAGTTTGGCCACAGTGATGTGGCCTTTTTCTTTTCCAGCGCTTCGACCGCTACGCGTGCCGCGCCAACAGCGCCTCAAACGGCTCGCTGTCTTCCGCTTCTATTTTCTTCTGTCGCGCCACCGACGCGTCACGCTCGGCGATGAAATCTTCTTCGCTCAGGATCTCCAGCGGCTCTTCACGCAGCTGGGTCCGGTAACGATCGGCCAGCGCACGGCCGGTTCCACCAATCCCTTCTTCAATCATAGAACGCAGAATGCGGGCTGAGAAGGTTAATTCCGGATCGTCAAAACAGGCCAGCAGCTCATCGCAGACCTGTTGATAGGCCTCGCCGCCGTGAATGCTGTCCAGCGTCTGCGCTACACGGCGTAAATCGCGGAACAGATCTTTACCCACCTGCGCCAGCGGGAACTGCGCGCTTTCGCAGCCGATGCCCAACGTTAAGCCCGGCTTACGCCCTTCCAGAATCACCCGGTTCCAGTTGGTGCGGGTGCACAGTAGCTCATCGCTGCTCATCTCCGGCGCGTCGGCCAGCGCGCACCAGACCATAAACAGGTCGAGGAAACGCACCTGCTGGGCGTCAACGCCGATCGGCGAGAAGGGATTGATATCCAGCGAACGCACTTCGATATACTCAATACCACCGCGCAACAGCGCATCGGACGGGGTTTCGCCCCGACGGGTGACGCGTTTCGGGCGGATCGGCGCATAGAGTTCGTTTTCAATCTGCAGGATATTGCTGTTGATCTGCAGATACTTACCGTCTTTTTCCAGCCCGATTTTAGCGTACTCTTCCGACGGCGTTTTAATCGCGCGCTTCAATCCTGCCACATACTCGTGCAGATCGTTAAACGTAATTCCGAGATTGCTTTGCGACTTATTGGTATAACCAAGGTCGCTGAGGCGCAGCGAGGTGGCGTACGGCAAGTAATACATGCCGTTGCCCGTCTCCTCAAAGGGCAGCGTCGTCGGCTTTCCTTGCAGGAACGAAGCGCAAATCGCCGGCGAGGCGCCAAACAGATAGGGGATCACCCAGCCAAAGCGATAGTAGTTACGAATTGAGCGGAAATAGCCCGCCGAAATGGCCTCTTTACCACTCTCAGCGTCTTCCACACCACATTTAGCCTGCCAGAAGGCCATCGGTAGGGAGAAGTTATAGTGCACGCCGGAGATAGTCTGCATCAGCGCGCCGTAGCGGTTCTTCAGCCCCTCGCGATACAGCGTTTTCAGACGCCCCACGTTAGAGGTGCCGTACTGCGCCAGCTCAATATCCTGACCGGGGGCGATATAGCATGGCATACTCAGCGGCCACATCCGCTCGTCGCCAAGCTGACGCGCGGTATAGCGATGGACATCGCGCATAAAGGTCAGCATATGCTCAATATCGCCATCTACTGGCGTAATGAACTC
Source organism: Klebsiella sp. 54 (assembly GCF_018223875.1). NCBI lineage: Bacteria > Pseudomonadati > Pseudomonadota > Gammaproteobacteria > Enterobacterales > Enterobacteriaceae > Klebsiella > Klebsiella sp. 54. Next base: position 268,622 of record NZ_JAGRRA010000004.1, on the reverse strand, counting down.
AAGTAAAGCTTCGGCAAAATCGGTGGTAATCCATTTATGCGTCAGCGCTGAGCCTAACGCCGGAGGGTGACCGGTCGTTGCAAGGGTGCCGTCTGCGTTCACGCGCAGCGTCTCCCGCTCCAGACCACGTTGAATACCCTGCAGGGCCTGCGGATGTTTTTCCAGCCAGGCCAGCGCCTGTGATACGTCCGGGATCAATTTGACCTCCCGCCTGTCGAAATCGTTTGAATAAGCATAATTGTAATGGATGAACTATCAGTCCAATTAGTGCCACCACGTCATGCCCTGAAGCGTCGCTGCTGCAATGACGATATAGCGCAGCGCCTTTCCAAGGCATAAGAAAAAGAGTACCGGTCCCCAGGAAATGCGCATCCATCCCGCCAGCAAACACAGTAAATCGCCGACAACCGGCGCCCAGCTCAGCAACAGCGTAACCGCGCCGTAGCGCTTAAGCCAGCCGGCCGCCCGCTCCTGCCAGCGCGAGGTTTTACGCAGCGGAAACAGGCGCCCCAGAATAACGTTAGTTACCCCTCCAAGGCTATTGCCGATTGTTGCTATTAATACTAACCACCACGGATGACTGACCCCCGCAAGTAGCATAGCCACCAGCACAACCTCCGAATTGCCGGGAAGTAGCGTGGCGCTTAAAAAGCTACTGGCAAACAGCGAGAGGAGTGACAGCGCATCGCTCACAGCAAACGCACGTCTACAGCGTCCATTCCCGCGCGCTTCGCCGCCTGCAGACCAAAGTCGGCATCTTCGAAGACCACGCATTTTTCCGGCGCGACGCCCATGCGCTCGGCGCACAGCAGGAAGGTATCGGGCGCGGGTTTATGGTTGACCACATGATCGGCCGCCACCACCGCGGAGAAGTAATGACGCAGGCCCAGGTGCGCCAGCAGCGCTTCGGCGACGGCGCTTTCGCTACCGGTGCCGACCGACATCGGGCGACGGCCGTGCCACGCCTTGACCACCTCGATCAGCGGCAATGGACGTACGCTGTCCAGCAGCATCGCCTTAACGGCCAGGGTTTTTTCCTGCGCCAGGCGATGTGGATCGAGATCCGCCTGGTTGAGTTCAATAATCGCCTGGGCAATCCGCCAGGTCGGTGAGCCATTGAGGGCAACCATCGCCTGTTCGTCGAAACGCATACCGTAGCGGCCCAGCACCTCATTCCATGCCTGACGATGGGTCGGCTCGGTATCGAGGATAGTGCCATCCATATCAAAGATCAGTCCTGCGTAACCTTCGTACATCGTCTTCTCACCAACCGGTTAATGAATGGTTACTGTAACGCAAAAGCCGGTCGTTGTCGCGGCCAGCGGCGCAGACGACAAAGGCGCCCACAGGCGCCTTCAGGCATCAGACCGGATAGGCGGCCTTATTTAATTCGCAGATCGTTTTCGACCATTCGCACGCCCTGCACCCGACGGGTGACTTCCACCGCCCGTTTAGCGCTTTCCGCGGAGGAGACAAATCCGCTCAGTTGGACGCGGCCTTTAAAGGTCTGGACGCTGATTTCAGAGGACTTGATGTCTTTATCGTTAAAGAGCGCCGTTTTTACCTTGGTGGTCACCACGGTATCGTCAATATAGCCGCCCGTACTCTCCTTTGTAGCCGATCCCGCACAGCCAGCGAGGGCCGTCGCCACCAGCAGCGTTGCGCAAAAAGCAGGTATTGCTTTGAACCATTTCATGGATTTCTCTCCTTGCATTTATCTCAGCCTGATAACGCTGATATACAAGGATAAATTATAGTGGAAAGCGCGGCTTGCCAATAAAAAAGTCAGGATGAAACTGGCGATGGGAAACGCGGTTATCGGGATGGTGAAAGAAGAGTGAAGATGATGCATTCAGAACGGGTGCTGCGATAATTTCGCAGCCTATGCAACAACATCGTCGTTGCTACTGAGGAGAATATGGTGCATCCGGGAGGATGATTCGGCTTCGCCTCACCCTTCGGGCCGTTGCTTACGCAACGTTATCCTCCCTGGTGCTGGCGATGATTTCGCAGACCATAAAACAACATCGTCGCTGTTATTAAGGAGAATATGGTGCATCCGGGAGGATTCGAACCTCCGACCGCTCGGTTCGTAGCCGAGTACTCTATCCAGCTGAGCTACGGATGCATCGGGAAAGCTATTTTACTGCGGGGTTACTCTCCTGGCACTTACGATGGTTTCGCAAACCAGATAACAACAATGTTGCTGTTACTAAGGAGAATATGGTGCATCCGGGAGGATTCGAACCTCCGACCGCTCGGTTCGTAGCCGAGTACTCTATCCAGCTGAGCTACGGATGCATCGGGATTACTGCAGTAATTCTGATATCAAATTTCGCGATTTGCCATTCTTGTTAAAGAATGGTGCATCCGGGAGGATTCGAACCTCCGACCGCTCGGTTCGTAGCCGAGTACTCTATCCAGCTGAGCTACGGATGCATCGGGAAACTTGCTTTACTACGCGTCAGTGTCACAACTAACACATGCCACACTGAGTATGACGGCCTAATCGGTAGAGTGACTCGATTATGCCTCGCACTGCGGGCCGCTGCTTTCACAGCGCGCTTCTCTCTTAATTCAGAAAGAAGATGGTGCATCCGGGAGGATTCGAACCTCCGACCGCTCGGTTCGTAGCCGAGTACTCTATCCAGCTGAGCTACGGATGCAAAATGGCGGTGAGGCGGGGATTCGAACCCCGGATGCAGCTTTTGACCGCATACTCCCTTAGCAGGGGAGCGCCTTCAGCCTCTCGGCCACCTCACCACACACGCCTCTTTCGAGTGCTTCGAAGAACTTGCTTCTGCTCTTCGTCGCTGCGATGGCGCACATATTACTTTCTGGTACTTATAAGTCAAACACTTTTTCGAGACCTTTTTTCGTTTGCACACTTCGCACGCAATTCGCGTGCAAAAACGGCAAAAAGGGCAATTTATCAACAGGAAATCAGCCCTGACGCTGGCATAATGTCAAACAACCAAAGCGGCAAAGGGTAATGAAAAGCGGTATGGTGCAGGGGGAAGAAACAGAAAAAGGGAAAAAGCGGCGATAAGTGATGCGCCTCACTGAACAGCGAGGCGCGGAAACCTTAGTAACTGGACTGCTGGGATTTTTCAGCCTGAATACGCTGGTAGATCTCTTCACGGTGTACAGATACTTCTTTAGGGGCGTTTACGCCAATACGAACCTGGTTACCCTTCACCCCTAAAACTGTCACAGTGACCTCATCTCCAATCATGAGGGTCTCACCAACTCGACGAGTCAGAATCAGCATTCTTTGCTCCTTGAAAGATTAAAAGAGTCGGGTCTCTCGTATCCCGGCATTATCCATCATATAACGCCAAAAAGTAAGCAATGACAAATACCTTACGGTATAAGCAGTCATGGCATCACATTCTGTTAAACCTAAGTTTAGCCGATATACACAATTTCAACCCGACTTTATCGTTATCGGTGTTTCTCGCGCAAGGTGCCATTTCCCTGAGGTTACGGCACCTAAACCCGCCATACTTCAAGTTGCATGTGTGTTGGTTTTCCTCGCTCACCCCAGTCACTTACTTGAGTAAGCTCCTGGGGATTCGCTGTGTCGCCGCCTTCCTGCAACTCGAATTATTTAGGGTATATGCGTTTATAGTTATTACAGTTTTGCGCTGACCCAGCCTTTCACACTGGCTAACGCTGCAGGGAGAGCAGACGCATCGGTACCACCGGCCTGCGCCATATCCGGACGACCGCCCCCTTTACCGCCCACCTGCTGAGCGACCATACCAACCAGCTCCCCAGCCTTGACGCGATCTGTCACATCCTTAGACACACCGGCAATCAGGGAAACTTTACCGTCTGCGACCGTAGCCAACACCACAACCGTCGAACCCAGCTGGTTCTTCAGATCGTCAACCATGGTGCGCAGCATCTTCGGCTCCACGCCGGCCAGCTCGCTGACCAGCAGCTTAACGCCGTTAATCTCTTCCGCTTTGCTGGAGAGGTTTGCGCTCTCCTGCGCCGCAGCCTGCTCTTTCAGCTGCTGCAGCTCTTTTTCCAGCTGACGGGTACGCTCCAGCGCGGCGCGAACTTTCTCGCCGAGATTGTGGCTGTCGCCCTTCAGCAGCTGTGCGATATCGCTGAGCTGATCGCTCTGCGCGTGCAGCATGGCCATCGCGCCCTCACCGGTCACCGCTTCGATACGGCGCACGCCAGCGGCGGTACCGGACTCAGACGTGATACGGAACAGGCCGATATCACCGGTACGCGCCGCGTGAGTCCCGCCGCACAGTTCGGTGGAGAAGTCGCCCATCCGCAGCACGCGGACGCGGTCATCGTATTTCTCGCCGAACAGCGCCATGGCGCCGGATGCGCGCGCGGCATCGATATCCATAATGTTGGTTTCGATAGCCAGGTTACGACGGATCTGCGCGTTGACCAGATCTTCCACTGCACGAATCTCTTCCGGCTTCATCGCTTCGAAATGCGAGAAGTCAAAGCGCAGCGCTTTATCGTTGACCAGCGAGCCTTTCTGCGCCACATGGGTGCCGAGCACCTGGCGCAGCGCCGCGTGCATCAGGTGCGTCGCGGAGTGGTTCAGGCGGATACGCTGACGGCGAGCCTCGTCCACATCGGCCTGCACCGCGTCGCCCACTTTCAGGGAGCCGCTGGCGACTTTACCGATATGACCAATGGCCTGGCCGTACTTCTGCGTGTCGCTGACCGCGAAGGAGAAGCCCGCGCCTTTCAGTTCGCCTTTATCGCCCACCTGGCCGCCGGACTCCGCATAGAACGGGGTCTGGTCGAGGATCACTACCGCTTCCTGACCCGCGCTGACGCTATCCACCGCTTTGCCATCGATGAACAGCGCAGTCACTTTGCCGTTCAGCTCCAGATGATCGTAACCTTTAAATTCAGAGGCGCCGTCAACGCGGATCATCGCGTTATAGTCAGCGCCGAAACCGCTGGACTCGCGCGCGCGACGGCGCTGCTCTTCCATGGCGGCCTCAAAGCCGGCTTCGTCAACCTTGATGTTGCGCTCGCGGCAGACGTCCGCGGTCAGGTCGACCGGGAAGCCGTAGGTGTCGTACAGACGGAAGGCGGTTTCGCCATCCAGGGTGTCGCCTTTCAGCTTCGACAGCTCTTCATCCAGCAGCGCCAGTCCGCGCTCCAGAGTACGGGCGAACTGCTCTTCTTCGGTTTTCAGCACCTGCTCAACCTGAGCCTGCTGCTGCTTCAGTTCTTCGCCGGCGGAGCCCATCACGGCGATCAGCGGGGCAACCAGTTTCCAGAAGAAGGTATCCTTCGCGCCCAGCATGTTGCCGTGACGGATCGCGCGGCGAATGATGCGGCGCAGCACGTAGCCGCGGTTTTCATTCGACGGGATTACGCCGTCAGCGATCAGGAAGGCGCAGGAACGAATGTGGTCGGCAATAACGCGCAGCGACTTGTTCGTCAGATCGGTGGCGCCGGTGACTTTCGCCACGCTGGCGATCAGATCGCGGAACAGGTCGATGTCATAGTTTGAGTTAACGTGCTGCAGCACCGCGGCAATACGCTCCAGGCCCATACCGGTGTCGACGGACGGCTTCGGCAGCGGCTCCATGGTACCGTCAGCCTGACGGTTGAACTGCATGAAGACGATGTTCCAGATCTCAATGTAGCGGTCGCCGTCTTCTTCCGGACTTCCCGGAGGGCCGCCCCAGATGTGATCGCCATGGTCGAAGAAAATCTCGGTGCACGGACCGCACGGACCGGTGTCGCCCATCTGCCAGAAGTTGTCTGAAGCAAACGGCGCGCCTTTGTTGTCGCCGATGCGGATGATTCGCTCGCGCGGGACGCCTACTTCATTGGCCCAGATGTCGTATGCTTCGTCATCGGTCTCGTAAACGGTGACCCACAGCTTCTCTTTCGGCAGCGCGAACCAGTTCTCACCGGTCAGCAGCTCCCACGCGTATTTGATGGCATCCTGCTTGAAGTAGTCGCCGAAGCTAAAGTTGCCCAGCATTTCAAAGAAGGTGTGGTGACGCGCGGTGTAACCGACGTTTTCCAGATCGTTGTGTTTACCACCCGCACGCACGCAACGCTGCGCGGTGGTCGCACGCGAATAATTACGTTTGTCGAGACCAAGGAAGACATCCTTGAACTGGTTCATCCCTGCGTTGGTAAACAGCAGGGTCGGATCGTTGTGCGGCACCAGGGAGCTGCTGGCAACTACCTGATGTCCCTTGCTATGGAAAAAGTCGAGAAACGCCTGACGGATCTCAGCGGTGCTCTTGCTCATAATTATCCTGAAATCAAGCTACACGTCATCCTTCAAGTCGCCTCTGTCCTGGCTGCGCTTGCTCTTCCGGCACCGAACTGACGTGCGTTGCGGAAGATAGTCTCTCTTGCCGCCCTGATGCAGCTTGAATGATTTTGTGTAAAGGAATAATCGCCCAGGACGCTGCCTGCACTGTCACAACCAGCGGCCCGACGGAATAAAGTGGGAATAAGATAAGTTTTCTTTACGGCGAAGTAAAATCCCGGATGGGTCAATCTGCAAAATTTCGCCAGATTTCCTGGATATCTTCCATCAGGTAGCCACGGTACAGCAGGAATCTCTGGATTTTCACTTTTTCAGCAAAGGCGGAGGGTAACGGTTCACCGTATTTACGCTGCGCCTGCGCCCTGGCAAGGCTCACCCAGTCGATATCGCATTCGCGCATCGCCTGTTCCACGGCCTGGCGCGCAATGCCTTTCTGGCTGAGCTCCTGACGAATGCGCGCGGGGCCATAGCCTTTGCGGCTCCGGCTGGCGATGAACTGGCCGACAAAACGATTATCGTCGAGATAACGGTTTTCGATACACCAGGCAACCACCTGCTCCAGCTCTTCAGGGGTGACGTCCAGCGCCTCGGGGCCGTTTTTGCTCATTACCGGAGCAGCCAGTTTGCGCCGCAGCTCCTGTTCGCTGTGGTCGCGCATCGCCAGAATGCGGATAGCGCGGTCCAGCAGGCGGGCGTAGCCGGAGCGGCGTGATGAAGGTTCAGTCACAGGCACCTCAATAATCTAAGAAAAGCAAAAGGGCCGCATAAGCAGCCCTTTATCACTCTGTTAGACGATATCAGAAATCTTGTTCCGTTTCTTCTGCATCGTTGCCGTCAACGGCGAAGTCCGGCGTAGAGTCCTGGTTGTTGAGCAGCAGTTCGCGCACTTTCTTCTCAATCTCTTTCGCCGCCGCCGGGTTCTCTTTCAGCCAGGTGATAGCGTTCGCTTTGCCCTGACCAATTTTGTCGCCGTTGTAGCTGTACCAGGCGCCCGCTTTCTCAATCAGCTTCTCTTTCACGCCAAGGTCAACCAGCTCGCCGAAGAAGTTGATGCCTTCGCCGTAGAGGATCTGGAATTCAGCCTGTTTGAACGGCGCCGCAATCTTGTTCTTCACCACTTTGACGCGGGTTTCGCTACCGACGACGTTGTCGCCCTCTTTCACCGCGCCGATGCGACGGATATCCAGACGCACGGAGGCGTAGAACTTCAGCGCATTACCGCCGGTGGTGGTTTCCGGGTTACCGAACATCACGCCGATTTTCATACGGATCTGGTTGATAAAGATCAGCAGCGTGTTGGACTGCTTCAGGTTACCCGCCAGTTTACGCATCGCCTGGCTCATCATACGCGCCGCGAGGCCCATGTGAGAGTCGCCGATTTCGCCTTCGATTTCCGCTTTCGGCGTCAGCGCCGCGACGGAGTCGACGACGATAACGTCAACCGCGCCGGAGCGCGCCAGCGCGTCACAGATTTCCAGCGCCTGCTCGCCGGTATCCGGCTGAGAACACAGCAGGTTGTCGATATCCACGCCCAGCTTGCGCGCATAGACCGGATCCAGCGCGTGTTCCGCATCGATGAACGCACAGGTTTTACCTTCGCGCTGCGCTGCGGCGATAACCTGCAGCGTCAGGGTGGTTTTACCGGAGGATTCCGGCCCGTAGATCTCGACGATACGGCCCATTGGCAGACCGCCGGCGCCCAGCGCGATATCCAGAGAAAGCGAGCCGGTGGAGATGGTTTCTACGTCCATAGAACGGTCTTCACCCAGGCGCATGATGGAGCCTTTACCGAATTGCTTTTCGATCTGGCCCAGTGCAGCCGCCAACGCTTTCTGTTTGTTTTCGTCGATCGCCATTGTTACTCCTAATCATGCAGGGTGAAGCGTGTTCGCTTCGCCGTTAATATTTGTTCAGTTGAGGCAATTATACTGTATAGTCATACAGTATCAAGTCTTTTGTAGAAATTGTTGCCAGAGCAGATTGAGCGCGTAGGCCGTCGCCTGACGACGTACCGCTTCGCGGTCTCCGGCAAAGCATTCCCGCCGCGTCACCCCTTGCCCGCTAACGCTGGCGACGCCAAACCACACCGTCCCGACCGGCTTTTCGTCGCTGCCGCCATCCGGCCCGGCGACGCCGCTAACCGAGATGGCATAGTCCGCGCGCGCGGCGCGCAACGCGCCGATCGCCATCTCCACCACCACCGGTTCGCTCACCGCGCCGTTGTCCCGCAGCGTCGCTTCGCTGACGCCGATCATTTGCGATTTGGCCTCGTTGCTGTAAGTCACAAAACCGCGTTCAAACCACGCTGAGCTGCCGGCAATATCGGTGATGGCTTTCGCTATCCAGCCACCGGTGCAGGATTCCGCCGTGGTCACCGTCGCGCCCTGCGCCTGCAGCGCCCGGCCGACCTTCTCGCTTAGCTGCATTAATTCTGAATCGGTCATTATCGCCCCGCTTTGCTCCGGATAAAGAGGCCATCAAAGATAGCACTTTCCACAGAGATATGGGGACGAGGTGTGGAATTTACGAGGGGACATCCAAAATGAATCATCCCGGCGGCGCCGGGATGAGAAATCGCACGCTTACTTCATGCTGGCGGCGATCAGCGCCACGTTATGACGCATCATTTTGACATAGCTATCCGCGACGCCCCCCGGGGCGGAGAGCGCCTCAGGATAGAGTTCTCCGCCGGGCTGCGCGCCGGTGGCGCTGGCAATCTGCTTCACCAGCCGCGGGTCAAGCTGGTTCTCCATAAACCAGGTATGGACGCCGTCCGCGTTGATTTGCTTAATCAGCGCCGCCACCTGCGCCGCGCTGGCCTCGCTCTCTGAAGAGAGCCCCTGCGGCGCGAGGAAGGTTACGTGATAAGCGCGGCCAAAATAGCCGAAAGCGTCATGGCTGGTCAGGACCTTGCGCTTGTCCAGCGGAATGGCGCTGAACTGCCCTTTCGCCCAGCCGTCGAGGGCCGTCAGCTGGTCGATATAGCGCTTGCCGCTGCTGGTCAACGCCGCTTTATCTTCCGGGTCGGCTTTCACCAGACCATCGAGGATATTCTGCGCATACAATGCGCCGTTCGCTGCGCTGTTCCAGGCGTGGGGATCGGTCACCGTTTTGCCGTCTTCATCGAGGGTATGGGTCTTGACGCCCTTCGACGCCACCACCAGCTCGCCCTTAAAACCAGAGGCCTTAATCAGGCGATCCAGCCAGCCTTCCAGTCCCAGGCCGTTAACCACCACCACGTCGGCCTTGCTGAGCAGCGCGCTATCCTTCGGCGACGGCTCGAAGGTGTGCGGATCGCCATCCGGGCCGACCAGGGTATCCACATGGACATGCTCCCCGCCAACCTGCTGCACCATATCACCCAGAACTGAAAAACTGCTTACCACATTCAGCGTTTTCGCCATCGCCCCCTGCGCCATCAGGCCGAAGGCCAGCGCGACCACTATTGCACTACGTTTCATCATTTCCTTACCCCATCAATTTGCGCCAGCCGACCAGCAGTCGGCTGCGCGTGCCAAAAAACAGCGAAATAAAAAACAGCGCGCTGGCGGTCAGCACGATGGCGGGCCCGGCGGGAAGACTGGCCGCCCAGGAGAGACTCAAACCCAGCCAGGCGCAGAGCGCGCCGGAGAGCGCCGCCAGCAGCAGGATGCCCGGCAGCGTTCGCGCCCAGCAGCGCGCGGCAACCGCCGGAAGCATCATCACCCCTACCGCCATCAGCGTGCCGAGCACCTGAAATCCCGCCACCAGGTTAAGCACCAGCAGCGCCAGAAAAAGCCCATGCAGCACCGCGGGCAGCCGGCGGTTATTCACCTGCAGCCAGGCACTGTCGAACGCCTCGCTGACCAGACCGCGGTAGCACAGCGCGATGCACAACAGCGTCAGGCTGGCGACGCCGCTGACAAACAGCGCCGCGTCACGATCCACCGCCAGAATGGAGCCAAACAGCAGATGCAGCAGGTCGACGCTGGAGCCGCGCAGCGACACCAGAGTGACGCCCAGCGCCAGCGATCCCAGATAAAATCCAGCAAAGCTGGCGTCCTCTTTTAACGGCGTCCGCCGGCTCACCCATCCCGCCACCAGCGCGACCGCGATGCCGGCGACAAAGCCGCCCACGGTCATGGCCAGCAGCGACATGCCGCTCAGCAGATAGCCCACCGCCACGCCGGGGAGAATGGCGTGCGACAGCGCGTCGCCCATCAAGCTCATGCGCCGCAGCAACAGGAAGACGCCCAGCATGGTGGTGCTTAGCGACAACGCCAGGCAGACCACCAGCGCCCGGCGCATAAAGCCGAATTCAATAAAAGGTTGAAAGAAGGTGTGCCAGATCATGCTGACCTCGCCTGGCTGAAGGCCGGGAGAACCGCCCGGGTGGCACCCCAGCAGGCGCGCTGGCGGGTTAAAAGCAGCGTCTCCGGAAAAAAGTCGGCTACCCGCTGGTTATCATGCAGCACCGCCAGGATGGTTTGCCCCTGCCGGTGCATGTCGAGGATCAGCTCCATCAGTTCGCGACTGGTCGCTTCATCGATACCCGTGAAGGGCTCGTCGAGCATCACCAGCGGCGCCCGCTGCACCATCACCCGGGCAAACAGCATGCGCTGAAACTGGCCGCCGGAGAGCGCTTCGATCGGGGTTTTCGCCAGGCTCGCCAGCCCGACCCGCTCCAGCACCGCGCCGATGCGTCGCCGGGTATCGCCGCTCAGACCGCGCAGCAGCGACACGCCGGGCCATGCGCCCTGACTCACCACATCCTGCACGTTGAGAGGAAACTGTGACTCGAGGGCATGGCGCTGTGCCAGCCAGCCAATCACCGGCCGCTTTCCCTGCCAGCGCAGGCGGCCGCTGACCGGCGGAAGAAACCCGGCGAGGGTTTTCAGCAGGGTCGATTTTCCGCAGCCATTGAGACCAACGATTGCCGTCAGGCTGCCGGGACATATCATCCCGCTCAGCGGAGGGGTGATCGCCGCCCCGCCATAGCCGGTTACCAGTTGTTCCAGTTCAATCATGGCAGCGTCACCGCCCACCAGGTCGCCAGCCATAGCGCCGCCAGCAGCGTTCCAGCGATGGCCAGGCGCGCCGCGCCGGATGCCATAAAAACCGATGCGAACATATCCTTACCCCCTTATTAAATGTTATAACATAACAATACAGAGGCGAAATTAGATTGTAAATCAGCGTCGGTGAGCGGAAATGTAACAAAGGTAGACAGGAAGCATGCCGACGGGAAGAAACAGCAGGATAAGCGCGGCCTTTCCGGGAAATCCCCCGGTCGCGCTGCGCTTACGGGGCCACCAACCAGATAACAGACCGTCGCCCGGATAAGGCGATACGCGCCGTTATCCGGGGAGGCTCGGATACTGTCAGCCGGATGACAGTATTAATAACCGCCGCGGGCCTGAGAAACCGCCAGGCCAAGCTGCCAGACGGCCATGGCGTAGTGGGTGCTGTGATTGTAGCGAGTGATGGTGTAGAAGTTCGGCAACCCGTACCAGTATTCATAGCCGGTACCGACGTCCAGGCGCAGCAGACTGGCCTGCTGATGGTTACCCAGCGGCTGGGTTGGGGTTAGCCCCGCCGCCGCCAGCTGCGACACGCTGTATTTGGTTTTGAAACCATTCTCCAGCCCCGGCGCCTGGCCCAGCGCCTGCACCGCCACCAGATCGCCGCTCACCCAGCCGTGCTGTTTGAAGTAGTTGGCCACGCTGCCGATAGCATCCACCGGGTCCCACAGGTTGATATGGCCGTCGCCGTTAAAGTCCACCGCGTATTGCTTATAGGACGACGGCATAAACTGGCCGTACCCCATCGCCCCGGCGAAAGAGCCTTTCAGATCCAGCGGGTCGTCGCTTTCGCTGCGCGCCATCAGCAGGAAGGTTTCCAGCTCGGAGGAGAAGTATTCGGCGCGGCGCGGATAGCTAAACGACAGGGTCGCCAGCGCGTCGAGGATGCGGGTTTTGCCCATCACCCGGCCCCAACGGGTCTCCACGCCGATAATACCGACAATGATTTCCGGCGGCACGCCGTAGACCTGATAAGCGCGGTTGAGCGCGTCCTGATATTGATTCCAGAACACCACGCCGTTCTGCACGTTATCCGGGGTAATAAACTGTTTCTTGTAGCGCAGCCAGGCGCCGGTTGGCCCGGTCGGCGGCAGGCCGGTCGGCGCCTGACGATCCATCAGCCGCAGAACGTAGTCCAGACGCTTCGCCTGCGACAGGATCTCCTGCAGCTGCTGCCTGTCGAAGCCGTGCTTCGCCACCATCTTATCGATGAACTGCGCCGCCGCCGGGTTGTTGGCGAAGTCGCCGCCCATCTGCATCACGTTATGCTGCGGTTCCAGCAAAAAGCCGCCGGTTCCACTCGCCATCTCCGTTTCCGCGGGAGTCTTGGGTTTGCTGCTGCAGGCAGCGAGGAGCACACAAAGGGGAAGTAAAGCCAGAGAGCGACGCTTCAACATGGGAATTCCGTTTAACAAATTCAGCAAGGGATAATTATGGTAAAGCATGCGACGACCAACAAGAAAGCGACAATCCGTTTGTAGACAAAATAGTCCTTCACCGCCCCCTTCCCTGCATGCTGTCATGCCCCTCGTTATTTCATCCTCTTAGCGCCAATCTTTCAAAATAAAATATTTATCTTTCATTTTGCGATCCATTTAACACTTTAAAACCTTTCAAAATGATTAAAATCAGCCTGCAGTTAGCAAGAAAAATAACATGCTGAAGGAGAGAACAATGATTGACGTCGTGACCCACGGCGCGGAGTGGTTTATCGGCCTGTTTCAGAAAGGCGGCGAGGTGTTTACCGGCATGGTGACCGGGATCCTCCCCTTGCTGATCAGTCTGCTGGTGATCATGAACGCGCTGATCAACTTTATTGGCCAGCAGCGGATCGAAAAACTGGCGCAGCGCTGCGCCGGGAACCCGATCTCCCGCTACCTGCTGTTGCCCTGCATCGGTACCTTTGTGTTTTGTAACCCGATGACCCTGAGCCTGGGCCGCTTTATGCCAGAGAAGTACAAGCCCAGCTATTACGCGGCGGCGTCCTATAGCTGCCACTCAATGAACGGTCTGTTTCCGCATATCAACCCCGGCGAACTGTTCGTCTATCTCGGCATCGCCAACGGCCTCACCACCCTCGGCCTGCCGCTCGGTCCGCTGGCGGTGAGCTATCTGCTGGTCGGGCTGGTGACCAACTTCTTCCGCGGCTGGGTTACCGACCTGACCACCTCGATTTTCGAGCGAAAAATGGCGATTCAGCTGGCTCAGAAAGTGCATCTGTCAGGAGCGACATCATGACCCGGATTCGTATTGAGAAAGGCACCGGCGGCTGGGGCGGCCCCCTTGAGCTCGACGTCGTCGAGGGCAAAAAGATCGTCTATATCACCGCCGGCACCCGCCCGGCGATCGTTGACCGTATCGCCAGCCTGACCGGCTGGCAGGCGGTGGACGGTTTTAAAGAGGGCGAACCGGCGGAAAGCGACATCGGCGTGGCGATTATCGACTGCGGAGGCACCCTGCGCTGCGGGCTCTATCCCAAGCGCCGCATCCCGACGGTGAATATCCATGCCACCGGCAAATCGGGGCCGCTGGCCCAGTACATCACAGAAGATATCTACGTCTCCGGCGTCAAGGAGGAGAACATTCAGCGCATCGCGACCGGCGGCACGATAGCTCCCGAGCCACCGGCGGAGAACAACCGCGCGGGTCGCGACTACGACGCCAGCAAAAAGATCACTGAACAGAGCGATGGCCTACTGGCGAAGGTCGGGATGGGGATGGGCTCGGTGGTGGCGGTGCTGTTCCAGGCCGGACGCGACACCATCGATACGGTGCTGAAGACGATCCTGCCGTTTATGGCCTTCGTCTCGGCGCTGATCGGCATCATCATGGCCTCCGGCATCGGCGATTGGATCGCCCATGGCCTGGCGCCGCTCGCCAGCCATCCGCTGGGTCTGGTGACCCTGGCGCTGATCTGCTCCTTCCCGCTGCTGTCGCCGTTTCTCGGCCCCGGCGCGGTTATCGCCCAGGTGATTGGCGTACTGATCGGCGTGCAGATCGGCCTCGGCAATATTCCGCCGCACCTCGCCCTGCCGGCGCTGTTCGCCATTAACGCCCAGGCCGCCTGCGATTTTATCCCGGTTGGCCTGTCGCTGGCCGAAGCTCGCCAGGATACCGTGCGCGTCGGCGTGCCGTCGGTGCTGGTCAGCCGCTTTTTGACCGGCGCGCCAACGGTACTGATCGCGTGGTTCGTTTCCGGATTTATTTACCAGTAAGAGGGGCCAGAACATGACCGTGATTTACCAGACCACCATTACGCACATCGGCGCCTGCGCGGCGATGGCGCTGGAAGAGCAAATGCTGATCACCTTCCGCGAGGGCGCCCCGGCGGATATCGAAGCGTATTGCTTTATTCACAACCACGGCGAGCTTGCCGGTTCGCTGCAGCCGGGTGCAGAGCTGCAGCTTGGCGAGCTGCGCTACCCGGTGACCGCCGTCGGCGACGTTGCCGAGCAAAATCTGCGCGAGCTGGGCCATATCACCCTGCGCTTTGACGGCCATCGCGACGCGGAGTTTCCGGGGACCGTCCACGTGGCGGGCCCGGTGCCGGACGCCATTGCGCCCGGCTGCGTACTGAAATTTGTTGCTTAACAGGAGAGAAAGATGAATCAGGTTGCTGTTGTCATTGGCGGTGGACAAACCTTAGGAGAGTTTCTGTGCCGCGGGCTGGCCGCCGAGGGCTACCGCGTGGCGGTGGTCGATATTCAGAGCGAAAAAGCCAGCCGCGTCGCCCAGGAGATTAACGCTGAATATGGCGAAGGCATGGCGTATGGCTTCGGCGCCGACGCCACCAGCGAGGCCAGCGTCACCGCGCTGGCCCATGGGGTGGATGAGATTTTCTCGCGCGTCGACTTGCTGGTGTACAGCGCCGGCATCGCCAAAGCGGCGTTTATTAGCGACTTTGCGCTGGGGGATTTCGACCGCTCGCTACAGGTCAATCTGGTGGGCTACTTCCTCTGCGCCCGCGAATTCTCCCGGCTGATGATCCGCGACGGCATTAAGGGACGCATCATTCAGATCAACTCGAAATCCGGCAAAGTCGGCAGCAAGCACAACTCCGGCTACAGCGCGGCGAAGTTCGGCGGCGTCGGACTGACCCAGTCGCTGGCGCTGGATCTGGCGGAATACGGCATTACCGTACACTCACTGATGCTCGGCAATCTGCTGAAGTCGCCGATGTTCCAGTCGCTGCTGCCGCAGTACGCCACCAAGCTCGGTATCGATGAGAGCGAGGTCGAGCAGTATTACATCGACAAGGTGCCCCTGAAGCGCGGTTGCGAATATCAGGATGTGCTGAACGTATTAATGTTTTACGCCAGCCCGCAGGCGTCGTACTGCACCGGTCAGTCGATCAACGTTACCGGCGGTCAGGTGATGTTTTAAAGGGATCCCGGATGGCGCCGCGCTTATCCGGGCTACAAAACTGTAGGTCGGGTAAGGCGTTAGCCGCTACCCGACGAAAAGGCACCGCGGATCGCTCGGGTTAGGCGCTCGCGCCACGACCCGGGTTGTTCCCGCCCCCCTTAAGGAGATACCTATGGTTAGCGCATTAATCACCGTCGCCGCCATCGCCTGGCTTACCCAAATGGCCTTTGGCGGCTGGCAGATCCGCCGTTTCAATCGCGCTTTCGACAGCCTGTGCCAGCAGGGTCGGGTGGGGGTCGGCCGCTCCGCCGGACGCTTTCAACCGCGCGCCATCGTCGCTATCGCCGTTGATGATGACAACCGCATTTGCGACACGCTGCTGATGAAAGGCTTCACCATTTTCGCCCGTCCGCAAAAAATCCCCGCGCTGGACGGCAAACATATCGCGGAATTGCAGCCTGATGTGATCTTTCCCCATGATCCGCGCTGTAAGAATGCACTATCATTAGCGCTTAATCCGAAACATGGATAATTTCGTTGTAAAAGTAAATATCTTGCGAAATTATCACTTCGAAACTTAAACGCAGGATAGACGCCTATGAAACCACGTCAGCGCCAGGCAGCCATTCTCGAGTTCCTGCAGTCGCAGGGAAAATGCTCGGTCGAAGAGCTGGCGCAACATTTCGATACGACCGGCACCACCATCCGTAAGGATCTGGTCACGCTGGAAAACGCCGGCACCGTCATTCGCACCTACGGTGGCGTGGTACTCAACAAGGATGAAGCCGATCCGCCGATCGATCATAAGACGTTGATCAACACCCATAAGAAAGCGCGCATCGCCGAAGCGGCGGTGCGTTTTATTCATGATGGCGACTCCCTCATCCTCGATGCCGGCAGCACGGTGCTGCAGATGGTCCCGCTGCTCAGCCGCTTCAATAACATCACGGTGATGACCAACAGCCTGCATATCGTCAATGCCCTTGCCGAACTGGATAATGAACAGACTATCCTGATGCCCGGCGGCACCTTCCGCAAAAAATCGGCCTCCTTTCACGGCCAGCTGGCGGAAAACGCTTTCGAACAGTTCAGTTTCGACAAGCTGTTTATGGGCACCGACGGCATCGATCTGAACGCCGGCGTCACCACCTTCAATGAGGTGTATACCGTCAGCAAGGCGATGTGCAACGCCGCCCGCGAAGTGATCCTGATGGCCGACTCGTCAAAGTTTGGCCGTAAAAGCCCCAATATTGTCTGCGGCCTGGAGCGCGTGGATAAACTGATTACCGATGCCGATATTGACCCTGCATTCCAGCGGGCGCTGGAAGCCAAAGGCATAGAAGTCATCATTACTGGAGAACATCATGAGTAACTTTTTATTAGAGGCCGGACGCCAGACCCTGATGCTGGAGCTACAGGAGGCGAGCCGCCTGCCGGAACGCCTGGGCGATGACTTCATCCGCGCGGCGGAGACCATCATCCACTGCGAGGGCAAACTGATTGTCTCCGGTATCGGGAAATCCGGTCATATCGGCAAAAAGCTGGCGGCGACCTTCGCCAGCACCGGCACTCCGGCCTTTTTCGTCCACCCGGCGGAAGCCCTGCACGGCGATCTCGGCATGCTCGACGGTCGCGATGTGATGCTGTTTATCTCCTACTCCGGCAGCGCGAAAGAGCTGGATCTGATCGTGCCGCGGCTGGAGGAAAAAGGGATACCCCTGCTGGCGATGACCGGCAAATCCACCTCGCCGCTGGCGCTGGCGGCGAAAGCAGTGCTGGATATCGCCGTGGAGCGCGAAGCCTGTCCGATGCATCTGGCGCCGACCTCCAGCACCGTCAACACCCTGATGCTCGGCGACGCGCTGGCGATGGCGGTGATGCAAGCCCGCGGCTTCAGTGAAGAGGATTTCGCTCGCTCCCATCCGGCGGGGGCGCTCGGCGCGCGTCTGCTGAACAAAGTGCATCATCTGATGCGCCGCGACGACGAAGTGCCGCGCGTCGGTACAGACGCCAACGTCATGGACGCGATGCTCGAGCTGAGCCGCACCGGGCTCGGCCTGGTGGCGGTCTGCGATGAGGCCAACCGCGTGCAGGGCGTCTTCACCGACGGCGACCTGCGCCGCTGGCTGGTGGGCGGCGGCACCTTAAACGACGGCGTCACGCAGGCGATGACCCGCAACGGCGTGACGCTGCAGGCGGAGAGCCGCGCGGTGGAAGCCAAAGAGCGGCTGATGAAACATAAAATCAGCGCCGCGCCGGTAGTGGATGAAAACGGCCTGCTGGTCGGCGCCATCAACCTGCAGAACTTTTACCAGGCCGGGATCCTTTAAGCCCCAGACGTTTCGCCAGCCGGTGCAGGTTGGCGACGTCCAGTTCCAGCGCGCGGGCGGTCGCCGCCCAGTTGCCCTGATGCGCCGCCAGCGTGCGGGAAATCGCCTCGCGCTGGAAGTTATCCGTGGCTTCGCGCAGATTGACGTTGCCCATCGCCGGCGCCGCTGCCATCTCCTCGGTCGGCAACGTCGGCGCAGCCGCTGTAAACTGGAAATGCTGCGGCTCCAGTACTACGTCATCGCCAGCCTGGGTAGCCCGCGCCAGCACCACCGCCCGGTGAATGGCATGCTCCAGTTCGCGCACGTTGCCCGGCCACGACCACTGCTGCAGCCTGTTACGCGTTGCCTCACTTAAAATTACCCGCGCCAGCCCCATCCGCAGGCGGCACTGCTCGCAAAAATAGCCTGCCAGCAGCACCACGTCATTTTCCCGCTCGCGCAGCGCCGGAACCGACAGCGGGAAAACGCTCAGCCGGTGATAGAGATCGGCGCGAAAGCGCCCTTCCACCACCTCCTGGCGCAGATCGCGGTTGGTCGCCGCCAGCACCCGCACATCGACCCGCAGGCTGCGGTCATCGCCGACACGCTGAATATCGCCATACTGCAGGACGCGCAGCAGCTTCGCCTGCAGCGCCAGCGACAGTTCGCCGATTTCGTCGAGGAACAGCGTGCCGTTATCGGCCATCTCAAATTTGCCGCTGCGGTTGCTGATAGCCCCGGTAAATGCCCCTTTCACGTGACCGAACAGCTCGCTCTCCGCCACGCTCTCCGGCAGCGCCGCGCAGTTGAGGTACACCAGCGGGTTAGCCGCCCGCGGCGAACCCTGATGCACCGCCTTCGCCACCAGCTCTTTGCCGGTCCCCGTTTCGCCGCTGATCAGCACGTTTAAATCCGAGGCAGCGACAATCTCGATCTCTTTTTTCAGCTGCAGCATCGGCGCCGACAGGCCGATGAGCTCCTGGCGCTCCGGCTGCGGGTAATTCACCACCTGCGGCGGCAGGACGTTTTGCGCTTCAAGGCGGGCGATAAGCAGCGCGTTATTCAGCGCCCCGGCCACCAGGGCGGCGATCAGCCGCAGCTCTTCATCGCTGAAGCTGTCGAAGCGGTCGGCATCCATACCGTCAAGGGTCAGTGCGCCGATCAGCGTTTGCCCGGCAAACAGCGGCAGCCCCACGCAGGCGTGAACCTTGAGGCTCTCCTGGCCGGGGATCAGGCCGTCATAGGGGTCCGGCAGGTCGCTGTCCGCCGGGAAGCGCACCACATCGCCGGCGCGGGCGATCGCCTCCAGCCGCGGATGCCCATCCAGCGCAAAGCGCCGGCCAAGCACATCCTGCGCCAGGCCATCGATCGCCAGCGGCACAAACTGATGGGCCTCATAGCGCAGCAGCGCCGAGGCGTCGCAGCCCAGGATCTGCCGCAGGGTGGCGATCAGGCGCGAAAAGCGGTCGACGTGACCGATATCGCTTTGTAAATCAATGGCGATTCTCGCCAGCGCCTCGACGGAAAAACTCATCATCGCTCCATTGTCATTTTGACAACCATCATAGTCATATCGACTATTTTAATCATTGTCATTTTGACAGCAACCAAAACCATAAAAAATTAAAAAACTGATAATTATCAATTAATTAAAAAACTGGCACGCAACTTGTAATACACCAGGCAACTGAGTTTAAACACACTGTATTGATTGAGGTTGCTATGTCTATTGTGGTGAAAAATAACATTCTTTGGGTTGGCCAACGTGACTGGGAAGTGCGTGATTTCCACGGCACCGAATATAAAACGCTGCGCGGCAGCAGCTATAACAGCTATCTCATCCGCGAAGAGAAAAACGTGCTGATCGATACCGTCGATCACAAATTCAGCCGCGAGTTCGTGCAGAACCTGCGCCGCGAAATCGACCTCGCCGACCTCGACTACATCGTTATTAACCACGCCGAAGAGGACCACGCCGGCGCGTTGACTGAGCTGATGATGCAGATCCCGGATACGCCGATCTACTGCACCGCCAACGCCATCGACTCCATCAACGGTCATCACCACCATCCGGAGTGGAACTTCCACGTGGTGAAAACTGGCGACACTCTCGATATCGGCAACGGTAAGCAGCTGATCTTCGTCGAAACGCCGATGCTGCACTGGCCGGACAGCATGATGACCTACCTGACCGGCGACGCGGTGCTGTTCAGCAATGACGCCTTCGGGCAGCACTACTGCGACGAACATCTGTTCAACGATGAAGTGGACCAAAGTGAACTGTACGAACAGTGCCAGCGCTACTACGCCAACATCCTGACGCCCTTCAGCCGCCTGGTGACGCCGAAAATTAACGAAATCCTCGGCTTCAATCTGCCGGTAGCGATGATTGCCACCTCCCACGGCGTGGTCTGGCGCGATAACCCGACGCAAATCGTCGAGAAATACCTCGAATGGGCGGCGGATTATCAGGAAGATCGCATCACGATTTTCTACGACACCATGTCCAACAACACCCGCATGATGGCGGACGCCATTGCCCAGGGGATCACTGAGGTCGACCCACGGGTGGCGGTGAAAATCTTTAACGTCGCCCGCAGCGACAAAAACGACATCCTCACCAATGTTTTCCGCTCGAAGGGCGTGCTGGTGGGCACCTCTACCATGAACAACGTGATGATGCCGAAAATCGCCGGGCTGGTGGAAGAGATGACCGGGCTGCGTTTTCGCAACAAACGCGCCAGCGCCTTTGGCTCCCACGGCTGGAGCGGCGGCGCGGTAGACCGCCTGTCCACCCGCCTGCAGGATGCCGGGTTTGAGATGTCCCTGAGCCTGAAAGCCAAATGGCGCCCGGATATCGACGCGCTCGAACTGTGCCGCCAACACGGTCGCGACATCGCCCGCCAGTGGGCCCTCTCCCCGCTGCCGGTTGCTGAAGCGACAGTCACGCCGGAACAACAGGACTGCGCCTGTGCCGCCGCCACGGCCGCCGATCTCGGTCCCATGATGCAGTGCAGCGTCTGCCAGTGGGTGTATGACCCGGCGAAAGGCGAACCTAACCAGGATGTCCAGCCGGGTACGCCCTGGAGTGAAGTGCCGGACAATTTCCTTTGTCCTGAGTGTTCTCTTGGCAAAGATGTCTTTGACGTCCTGGCGATGGAGGCAAAATGAGTGATGGTATCGTCATCATCGGCTCGGGCTTCGCGGCCCGCCAGCTGGTGAAAAATATTCGTAAGCAGGATGCCGAAATCCCGCTGACCCTCATCGCCGCCGATAGCATGGATGAGTACAACAAGCCCGATCTCAGCCACGTCATCAGCCGCGGACAGCACGCCGACGATCTCACCCTGCAAAGCGCCAGCGAGTTCGCCGAGCAGTACAATCTGCGCCTGTTTCCCCATACCTGGGTGAACGATGTCGACGCTGAAAACCATCGGGTGAAAAGCCTGGATAAGCAGTGGCGCTACGACAAACTGGTGCTGGCCACCGGCGCCACGCCGTTTATCCCCCCGGTGCCGGGCCGCGAGCTGATGCTGACGCTGAACAGCCAGCGCGAATATGGCGCCGCGCAGAGCCAGCTCCGCGACGCCAGGCGGGTGCTGATCGTCGGCGGCGGCCTGATTGGCTGCGAGCTGGCAATGGATTTCTGTCGCGCCGGTAAAGCGGTAACGGTGGTTGATAACGCCGCCAGCGTACTGGCGGCGCTGATGCCGCCGGAGGTCAGCAGCCGTCTGCAGCATCGCCTCACCGGGATGGGCGTCCATCTGATGTTAAAAACGCAGCTGGAAGGGCTTGAGCATACCGCCGACGGCATCCGCGTTAGCCTCGATCGCCAGCGCGTGATAACCTTCGATGCAGTGGTGGCCGCCGCCGGCCTGCGCCCGGAAACCTCGCTGGCGCGCCACGCCGGATTGCAGATTAACCGCGGCGTGGTGGTCAATAGCCAGCTGCAAACCAGCGACCCGGCGATTTACGCCCTCGGCGACTGTGCGGAAATCAACGGTACGGTAATGCCGTTCCTGCAGCCGATTTTACTCAGCGCCATGTGCCTGAGTAAAAACCTGCTGGCGCAGACGGGAGAACTGAAACTGCCGCCGATGCTGGTGAAGGTGAAGACCCCGGATCTGCCGCTGCATCTGGCCGGCGATACCCGTCGCGAGGATCTGACGTGGAACATCGTGGCCGCCAAAGAGGGGCTGGTGGCGAAAGGGCTGGATGGTGAGAAGCAGCTGCGCGCCTTTGTGGTCAGCGAAGACAAGATGAAAGACGCCTTTGCCCTGCTCAAACAGCTGGTGAGTTGATGACCTTCCAGGCAGCCCTGTTGCGCCGTTAGTTTGCCGGGTGGCGCTACGCTTACCCGGCCTACAGGATCCACTCACAGGCTCACACCCCGTAGGCCCGTGCAAGCGCAGCGCCGCCGGGCAAGATATCAGGCACGGTATCCTTGATTTCGCCGGGTGGCGGCTGCACCTTACCCGGCCTACAGCCCCAAATCACCGCTGGCGCTGGGGTCGCTGAAACTGCCGGTGCTGACGGCCTCAAAATCGCTGAGACGTTCCCGGAAGGCCGGGGCAGCCCGCATGGATGCGGGCTGAGGGCCGTGTTTTGCACGGACGCTGCCTCGGCCCGACCCGAAGCCTGCAGGGATAAGTTGAAGGGACCGCGCAGCGGCGATTTTGCTGGCCGGAGCCCGGGGGTACAGGGGGCGGCGGCGACTGGCCGCCCCCTGTGCGCTCCCTGCGCCATGAAAGACATAACGCAGAAGATTAACCGGGAGCGCAATGTACGCTGAAGTTACAGGCGACAGACGCTGTTGCCGGAGTGACAAAGTGGCATTCCGATAACCGTATCTGCAATACACGCAGCGCCGCCGGGCAAGCATTGATTACCTCCCACGCAGCCCTGTTGCGCGGTTATTTTGCCGGGTGGCGCTACGCTTACCCGGCCTACGGATGTAACCCGTAAGCTCAAACATTGTAGGCCCGCGCAAGCGCAGCGCCGCCGGGCAAGCGTTGATTACCTCCCACGCAGCCTGTTGCGCGTTAATTTCGCCGGCTGGCGCTACGCTTACCCGGCCTGCGGACGCCGCCCGTAAGTGCATAAGGGCAGAATAATTAACCGGGAGCGCAGGTTCGGTTAACACTTAATACGTTGTTTCTGTCTGAGCCAACTCCTGCAGCACCTGCAGAATGTTGGCCGCGGCGGCGGTCCCCATTTTCACGTAAGAGGCATCGCTAACGCCGCCCACATGCGGAGAGAGAATGACATTATCGATCGCCTGCCAGATATGCGGCGTGGTTAATGGTTCACTATTAAAGCTGTCAAGCGCCGCCCAGCGCAAGGTCCCCGCTTTTAATGCCGCGGCCAGCGCCGCATCGTCAATCAACCCGCCGCGCGCGGTATTCACGAGGATGGCGCCCGGCTTACACTGCGCCAGCGTGGCGGCATTGATCATTCCCCTGTTTTGTTGCGTCAAAGGGCAATGAAGCGACAGCACATCGGCCTGCATGAGCAGCTCGCTAAGTTCAGCAACACGTTCACATTCCGGCGGAACCGCTTTCGCATACGGATCGTAAGCCAGAACCTTCATGCCAAAGGCACAGGCAATCTTCGCCACCCGGCTGCCAATGGCGCCGAGGCCGATGAGTCCCAGCGTTCTGCCCTCAAGCTCAAGCGATTTATGCGTTGATTTATCCCAGTGCCCTTCGCGCAGGCGGCGATCAAGCGGAATGACCGACTTAGCACAGGCCAGAATTAACGCCCAGGTGTGTTCGGAAACCGCGGCGGCATTCGCCCCGGTCGCCGCGCGAACCAGAATGCCGCGCGCGGCAGCCGCCTCAACGTCAATGACATCGATGCCACTGCCATGTTTGGCAATCACCTTCAATGCAGGGGCGGCATCCATAACGGCGGCAGTGATGTGGCCATAGCGCACCAGGATGGCGACGGGATTGTGCTGCTGGCACAGCGCGATCAGCTGGGCCTCTGTAGGCTGGCGGCCGGCAAAGACAAGTTCGTAATCTTCCAGCATCCCCAGCGCCGCGTCAGCCAAATCGCTGCCGGTAATCAGTATGACATTTTTAGCGCTCATGGCAGTGTCTCCCCTTCGCTCAGCATCCCCGCCTGACGCAGAGCGCTCTCCAGCCAGTGCGGACGAAGGTCGCCGTCGCGGATAGCAACCAGACGTTTTGATTCCATTTCCAGTTTACCTTTCGCCAGCTCGATGATAGTGCGGACTTCATCGCGCGGGATAACAACCACGCCGTCAATATCCCCTACCACTAAGTCACCTGCCTGCACCGCGGCGCCACCGACCGAAATGGCATGATTGACCCGGCCAGGAATGAACTTGGTGGGGCCGCACGGATTCAGGCCGGCTGCGAAAACCGGAAAGCGTTGTTTACTTAAGGTTTCCGCATCACGAACAGCGCCATCGATGACGATCCCGGCGATACCGCTGGCCTGCGCCTGCGTTGCCATGATCTCTCCCAGCAGCGCGCAGGAGAGATCGCCCTTCCCGTCGATGACCAGCACGTCGCCAGGTTTGGCGACGGCCATTGCGGCGTGAATAGCCAGATTATCCCCTGGGCGTACCTCTACGGTAATCGCCGGCCCGGCAACCGTCATATGCGGCGCCAGCGGCTTGATGCGGCCATGTAATGTGCCACGGCGTCCGGCTACGTCAGCCAGGATGGCGGCCTGAAATTCGGCAGCCTGACGGACCTCTTCCGCGTCAACACGCGCAATATCAAGATTGATGAGTTTCTGTTGTGAAGCAGACATGGTGACTCTCCATTTGTTTTACTAGGTACAACTTGTGTGTACTATATAAAACAACTATACGAGCATTGCGTCGCTTTTCGCCAGTGTTGCGAAGTTGTTTGTGATGTAAACACGAAGTTACTCACAAAATTCAGGTACAATTTTGGTCGGCAAAAAGGAGAACATGATGGGGAATGAAGGCGTAATTGCCGTTGAAAAGGCGCTGGCTTTACTTGACTGCTTCCGTCCCGGTAATGACAGTCTGACGTTAACCGAGCTGGCCCAGCTTTCGGGATATCACAAAACAACCGTTTATCGCCTGATGAATTCGCTTGAGCGAATGAACTACATCATCCGGCACGACGATGGCACCTATACGCTCGGCCACCGTTTGCTCTATCTCGGCAAGCTCTATGAGCAATCATTTGAACTTGCCAGAGTCGTACAGCCGGAATTGCAGGCGCTGTCGCAGGCCTCCAGCGAAAGCGCAAGCTGGTATGTGATTGAGGGTGGGCAACGCCTGTGCCTGTTCCGCGCCGAAGCCTCCCAGGGATTACGCCACAGCAACCTGCCCGGCAGCCAGTTCCCGCTGGATGGTTCCGCTATCAGCAAGGTTTTACGCCACTGGGGATTGGGTGAATCGTTGCCGGAAGACGAACCGACGCTGCCGTTCTATACCTCCGGCGCGCGCGACCCGCACACTGCGGCCTTCGCAATGCCTGTTTTTGGCGTCCACGATAAACTGATCGCGGCGCTGGCCCTGACCGGGCCGGCATCGCGTCTGACGGAAGATCGTAAAACGAGCGGCATCAGCCAGCTCATGCAGGAGACGGCCAACCGCCTGTCGCTCAAGCTAGGGGCCAGCAAGCCTTTCTGCGAAACGTTTTACGGTGTGAAAGAGTAAGCTTTGCTGAGAAGGCGGGAAAAATCCCGCCTTTGCTTATTAATGGGTCACCTGTTTTTCCTGCCTGGCAGACTGCGAGTAACGGCGCCCCATCGCCAGCACCGCAATGCCGCCTGCCAGACACAAGACGGCCAGCGGCAGCATCGCCAGCGTATAGCTTCCTGTCCGTTCGCTAATAATGCCATAGGCATTCACCATCACCGCGCCGCCAATCAGGTTGGCGATCGCGCCGATGGCCGCCAGCCCGGCGGCAGCTGACGTGCTGCTCATCCAGCCCGATGCCAGCGCCCAGAAGGGGCCCTTCGCCGCATATGCGCCAATCAGTATGGTACTGAGGATCATAATGGTGGCCGGCAGCGATAGATTGATAAATGCCGCGAACACGCCAGCCGCAATCATAAAGAGGGCAAGGGCCGTGTGCCAGCGGCGTTCATTATTCCGGTCCGAACTGCGTCCCCATACAATCATCAGCACCGAGGCCAGGCCATAGGGGATGGCATTCAGCAGCCCGGTGGTCAGGTTATCAAGATGGAACGACTTCAGCAGCTGTGGAGACCAGACGCTTAGCGTGGTGCCGGCAGAAGAAGCGCCAGCGTAAATCAGCGCCATAAGCCAGATCTGGCGATGCTTCAACAGTTGCCATGTCGTGGTGTGGCCGATCTGTGTCTGCTGTTGCCGCTCTGCCTGAAGGGTGTTTTCCAGCCACGTTTTTTGCCGCTCGGTTAACCAGCCAGCCTGGTGAGGGCGGTCGCGCAGAATAAAAAACGCGGCTATTCCCAGCAGTACCGCCGGCAGCCCTTCAATAATGAATAACAGATGCCAGCCACGCAGCCCTAACCAGCCATCCAGGGTCAGGATCAACCCTGAAAGCGGTGAACCGATAAAGTTAGCCAGCGGAATGGCCACCATAAAAGAGGCAATGATGCGCGCACGGTAGCGCGACGGGATCCACCAGGTAAGATAGAGCACCACGCCCGGGAAGAAACCCGCTTCGGCGGCACCCAGTAAAAAACGGACGATATACAGTGAGGTGGTATTTTGCACCAGCGCCATACACATCGATACCACGCCCCAGCTAATCATAATGCGCGGCAGCCACAAGCGTGCCCCCACCTTCTGCATCGCCAGATTGCTGGGTACTTCAAAAATAAAGTAGGCGACAAAATACAAACTGCTGGCGAAACCAAAAGCCGCCTTACTTAGCCCCAGATCCTCATTCATCTGCAGCGCCGCCATACCTATATTGCCCCGGTCAATAATCGACACTAGGTAGCTCACCACCAGGAACGGAAGGATGCGCCAGATAACCCGCCGCATGGTCTCTTTTTCCAGCGCGTCGTTATCGGTCGCGCGGTTCGGTAATTGATCGGTCATGGTTTCCTCGCAGGGTTTCATTATGTTTATCAGGAAAACGATGTAGAGATGAAATACGTTACTTCAGCTTGATGCCTCTGGTTTCCGGCGCTCGCCACACCACCAGCATCGCCGCAAGGAAAGCAACCACGGTCGTCGCCAGTCCCGCGGTGAAACCGCCGGCATTGGCGACAGCGCCAATCAGTAGCGGCGCAATAAATCCGCCCAGACGGCCTCCGTTATAGGCGAGCCCCATCAGGAAGCCCCGGGAAGAGGTGTCCCCGATGATTTCCGCCAGGAAGGGTCCGGAGCCCGCAAAAATACCGTTAACCCCGAAACCGGCCATGAAAATCGCCACCATCAGAATGATGGGTTGAGTGGTCACAAGGTAAAGCGCGACGGCAATGGCGCCCGTTAACAGATAAATCAGGAACATTGGACGGCGTCCCCACTTATCCGCCAGCACCGAAAACACCAGAAACCCCGCGATGGCCCCAGCCTGCAGCGCAAGTACAAATTTCAGACTGTGCAGAAAATCCAGGTGTTTGACTTCTCGCAGATAGGTGGGTGTCCAGGTAAATACGCCCCAGAACAGATACTGAATAAAAAAGATAAAGACAAAGGCCAGCAGCAGACCTCGCAGATTGTGTTTCCCCAGCTTCGCGGCAGGTTGACTACTCGTCGCCTTCGCCTGTTGACGAGCAAGCCAAACCTGCGATTCCGGTGTGAACCAGGCCACCACGCTCATAATGAACACCGGCAGCGCGCCGATCATAAACAGATAGCGCCATGCCCCCTGCTCCAGGCCGCCATTAACCGAGCTGACGATTGCCGTCAGGCTGATGGCCAGAATCGCGCCAACGGGCAACCCCATTTGCATCAGCGCGCCGCCGCGCGCGCGCCGCTCTGGCCGCCAGGTTTCCGCAATCAGCGCCGCGCCCGATGTCCACATTCCGCCCATACCCAGCGCGCCGCAAAAACGTAACAGCGCGAAATGTTGTTGATCGTGCGTAAAGGCTAACAGGCCGGAAAAGAGTGAATAGATGGCGATACAGGTCAGCGCCGTTTTTACACGGCCAATTTTGTCGGCGATAAAACCAAACAGGATCCCGCCAATAATCTGCCCCCCGGCCGTGACGCTGATAAACAGCCCAAGCTCGGTTTTATTAATACCGAACACCACGCCCAGTACTGGCAACAGCAATGAAAGCAGAAAGGAGTCATAGCTTTCAAATGTCCAGCCAAGGCCGCCCAGCGCCAGCGTCCGCCTCTCAGCAACGCGCTGTGGCAATGTGTCAGGCGTCGCTTTAGTCGCAGTAAATTGATTCAGCTCGCTTTTACTGGTCATTGATCTTCTCCACAGAGGTTAACCGATAACAGGTTGCGGCAGTGCGCCAGAACAACTGCGCCTGTTCGCCAGGGGACATCTGTTGCGCCAGGCGTTTGCAGGCGTTCCAGAAAACGCCGTAGCTGAACATGCCTTTATCGACCGGAAAGTTGCTGGCGAACATGCAGCGTTCCGCACCGAAAAGCGAAACGATGGTCTCAAACCACGGTTGCCAGGCCTGTGCCAGCATTTGCGAATCCGGCGGTGTTTCTGCCGCTGCGAAGGGAAATCCCCTGACCGTCATACCAAATCCGCTAATTTTTACGCATACGTTCGGCAGTTCCGCCAGATGTCGCATACTGTTTCGCCACTGCTGAAACATGTCTGGATCCCGTTCTGAATAGGGTCCAACGCCGACTGGCCCGCCACAGTGATCGAGCACAATCTGAAGCGTTGGTATGTGCCGCGCCAGCTCGGCAATTTCATCCAGTTGCGTGTGGTAAACCCACACATCAAGCGACAATCCATTTTTCGCAAGGCAGAGAGCGCCCCGATGGAACGGATCGCTCAGCGCTAGTCCTGGCGGTGGCGTAACCGGGCTGGACGTGACCCGCGGATCGGGATGCCAGGCCAACGGATTGCGCATCCCACGCAGCCGCCCGCCGGATAACGCTATCGCGCTCTCGATGGCAGGCTGCATCGCATCGCCCGCCAGCAAGCTAAGGCCGCCGATGACGGCTTCGCATCCGAGCGCGTTTGCATAATGTCCGCTGGCGAACATCGCGGCGATACCGCTGGCAAACTCGATTTCACCAAGCGGTTTAAGCGTCTCCGGCCCGTCGCGACGCAACATGGAGCGGCATTGCACATAGACCGATGAGACAACGCGATGCCCTGAGGTCTGGATATCGTCGCTGAACTCATGGGTGAGATAGCGGCCGGTTTGCCGATCCCAAAGATGATGATGCGCATCAATGATGGGCAGCTCGGGTTGTAATGGCGCTTCACGATGTAACGCAAGCCACTCGTTTCTGACCGCAAGGTGCGGCGCGGTAACGATCTCCATGAACACCTCGTTTTGTTTTACCCTGTACAACAGTGTTTTATTTTACAAAACTACTATAACGAGGCTGCCGTGTTTTTATCCAGTTAACGAATGGTTTAAATGATGTAAATAAGAGGTGAATCACAGATGCTGCGGGTCGTTAAAACGAAGAGAAATGAAGATTTGATAAAAATAATAATTTTTCAATGAGTTAAATAAGTGAGCTGATTAACGTAGAGCGATGGTTCGTGACGACCGGTGGGAACCTGCGCAGAGAAGCGCCGCCAGAGAGTGATGATCGCCCGGCTTAGCGCAGCGCAAGCCGGGAAAATGCTGAACCTAACGCGCCAGATTATCGTAGCCGCGCCAGCGATAATTGAGCACCGACAGCGCCCAACAGGCGACAAACAGCCCGACCACCACAAACCCGGCGTCGCCGAGGTTGTCGTTTAACGCCCCTACCCAGCGCCATATTCCGCCGCTGAGCGCAAACTTATCCATCAGCAGACCCAGCGCTTCCAGGCCGCCGATAAACAGCGCCACCACCACCGAAGTGCCGGTGATGGTCATGTTGTAGTAAAGCTTGCGCTGCGGCTTGCTGAACGCCCAGCCGTAGGCGCCGACCATCAGCACGTTATCGAGGGTGTCCACCAGCGCCATGCCGCTGGCGAACAGCGCCGGGAAGACCATAATCGACCAGACGGAAATCCCGCTCGACGCCCCGGCGGCGGAGATGCCCAGCACGCCGATTTCGGTGGCGGTATCAAACCCGAGGCCGAACAGGAAACCGACCAGGTACATCTGCCAGCTGCGGCTGACCAGACGAAAGGTTTTGCCAAACAGCCAGCTCATCACCCCGCCGCCGCTGACGATCTCGTCGCTCAACGGCTCACCCCGCTTCCACGCCCGAAAGCTACGCCAGACGCTGCGCAATATCACCAGGTTGATAAAGGCCATCGCCAGCAGAAACAGCGCCGACACAGCGGTGCCGATGACGCTACCGGTGTCGTGCAGCCAGTTCATCTGCGCGCTGAAGGCCGTGGCGGTCGCGGCAATCGCTGCCGAGGCCAGCACCACAATCGATGAGTGGCCCAGCGAGAACCAGGCCCCGACGGCGAAGGGCCGCCGCCCCTGCTGCATCATCTTGCGGGTGACGTTATCAATCGCCGCGATATGATCGGCGTCCACCGCGTGGCGCAGGCCGTAGCCCCAGGCCAGCAGGCTGGCGGCCATTAGCGCGCCGCTGTCGCCAAAGGCCTGCAGCGCCCAGCACCAGGCCAGTAAGTTCGCCGCGATCAACCCCAACACCAGGCCCGCGGCGCGCGGCTGCTGGCGTAAAACTGTCATTATCATTGTTGTGTTCCTTGAGCCTGAACGCGAGCGGCGGCGATCACCGCCTGACCATAGGCGATTGCGCCGTCGCCGGCCGGCAACTGCTGCGCAAACAGCAGAGTAAAATCCGCCAGATAAAAGGTCAATCGCGCCGCCAGCAGACGGTTATGCAGCACCCCACCGCTGCAGACAATCGTGTCGATGCCGCGGGCAGTCGCACAGTCGCGGGCCATCGCCGCCAGTCCGCTGGCCAGGGCGTCATGAAATGCCCAGGCTTTTTGCGCCGGGCTCGCCTGCCAGCGCAGCCACTGCCGCCAGAAGGTGGCCAGGTCCAGCGCATTGCCGCGCCATGGCAGCGTGACCGGATGGCTGACGCCGGGGCAGCTGGCGGCCAGCGCCTCCAGCCGACAGGCCGCCTCCCCCTCATAGCTCAGGCTCTCCGGGGCGCAGTCCAGCGCGCAGGCGACGGCATCAAACAGCCGTCCGCAGGACGAGGCGCGCGGCGCGTTAATACCGCGGTCGATGGCCTGCGCCAGCAGCGGCCAGTTGCGCTGGCGCAGCGTACCGGTCTGCGGGTAATCCTGCCAGTCAGGGACAAAAGCCAGGCACTGAGCCAGCAGATTACGCCACGGCTGACGCGCCGCCAGGTCGCCGCCCGGCAGGGCGACAGCCGGCAGCCCGCCGAGATGTTCGCACTGGCGATAGTTAACCCGCAGGCACTCCCCTCCCCATAGCGCGCCGTTCTCCCCCATGCCGATTCCGTCGAGGATCAGGGCGATAACGTCTCCGCCGTCGAGCGGCCAGCGGTGCTCTGCCAGGCACGCCGCAGCGTGAGCATGGTGATGCAGCACGGTCTCCACCGGCAGCGGCAGAGCCGCTCCCCACTGCGTCGATCGATAGCCAGGATGGGCGTCAACCACCACCCGCTGCGGCGCAAAGGCGAAGATGTTCTGCATCAGCTGCAGCGCGCTGCGCCACTGCTGCTCGACGCCCTCCTCGCCAAGATCGCCGAAGTGCTGGCTGAGAACCGCTTCGCCCCCGCGCGCCAGGCAGAAGGTGTTTTTCATGTCCGCGCCCAGCGCCAGCAGCGGCGGCACCTTGTCCAGACCCGGCGGCAGCGGCAGCGCATCCGGGACATAGCCCCGGGCGCGGCGCAGCATTTCTCCGCTCGAGCGCACCAGAGAATCATCCAGCCGCTGCACGATGTCGCGGTTATGGAGCAAAAAGCCGTCGGCGATGTCGGCTAAGTCGTTGAGTGCTTCAGTATTACTTAACGCCGGCGGGCGGCCGCTAAGGTTGCCGGAGGTCATCACGATAGGGCGCGCCAGCGCCTGCAGAAGCAAATGCTGCAGCGGATTAGACGGCAGCATCACCCCAACTTCCGCAAGCCCTGGCGCAATCTCGTCGCACAGGCCGGAGACCTGCGCTTTGCTAATCAGTACGATGGGCGCCGCCGGGGAGTCCATCAGCGCCACGGCGTCGGCAGGTAACCCCGCCGCAGAGGGCAGCATCACCGCCAGCGGTTTCGCCGGACGGTGTTTCCTCGCCCGCAGCGTGGCAACAGCAGCGGGGTTGCCGGCGTCGCAGGCCAGATGAAAGCCGCCGACGCCTTTTATCGCCACGATGTCGCCCGCCGCCAGCCGGGCGATAGCCGCCTGCAGCGCCGCCTCACCGCGCCGCACTTCACCCTGGGCCCGCCACTCCAGCCGCGGCCCGCAGTCGGGGCAGGCCACCGGCTGGGCGTGAAAGCGGCGATCGGCGGGATCGCGGTATTCCGCCTCGCAGGGCGGACAGAGCGGAAACGGCGCCATCGCGGTAAGAGGCCGGTCGTAAGGCATGGCACGAATGATGGTCAACCGCGGCCCGCAGTGGGTGCAGTTGATAAAGGGGTAGCGATAGCGGCGCGCCCGGGGATCATTCATCTCCGCGAGGCACGCCGGGCAGGTCGCGGCATCGGGCACGATCTGGGTGCGCATCCGCCCCGCCCCGCTCTCGCGGATGGTGAAGCCCTGCGGCGGAGCCGCCCAGCGATAAGGGGCGCAGTCGGCGCTGTCGACCCGCGCCAGCGGCGGGCAGTGGGCAGCGAGGGCGGCAGTAAAACCGTCATCGCCCCCGGCCAGCCGCACCAGAACGCCCTCGCCGTCGTTACAGACATCGCCGCAGCGAGCCTGCCTCTGAGCCAGCTGCCAGACAAAGGGGCGGAACCCCACCCCCTGCACCTTACCGCGAATGCGGATTTGTACCCCGTTCATGCCAAAGGTTACCAGGCCAGCGCCGTGCGGCGACGTTTCTCTTGGTTCATCTGCTCCAGCTTGTTGCGGTCTACGCAGACCAGGGCGTGCGTCGGGCAGACCTCCATGCAGGCCGGGCCGCTGTCGCGGTGGAAGCAGAGATCGCACTTGTTGGCTTCGGCTTTTTCCGCCACGACGTTCAGTCCGGCGCCGCTATGGCGGATCACCGGCCGCACCACTACCTCCATCGCCCCGTACGGGCAGGCGACGACACAGGTTTTGCAGCCGATGCAGCGCTCCTGCATCACGTGAACAAAGCCTTTATCGCGACTGATAGCGCCGTTCGGGCAGACGTTGGCGCAGGGGGCGTCCTCACACTGACGGCAGGCGGTGGCCGTGGAGACATTGACCCCTTTTATCACATGAATACGCGGCTGAAAGGTGTGCGGCGTCAGGGAGGCGCAGTCCTGATGTTCCTGATGGGACACCACGCAGGCCACTTCGCAAGTGCGACAGCCGATGCATTTGCTCGCATCGGCGATAATGAAACGGTTCATCCATTTCTCCAGCAGTAAGAGGGTTAGGCGCCGGAGTATGCATAATACGTTCCAATTTTTATATTATTGATAATAAATAGATTTTAATCGGTGATGCGCTGTCATCGTCAGTAGTGACGATGACAGCTGACGACGTCAGGCGCAGGGACCCGCCACCAGCGACTCACGCTCGATCAGCGCCCCTGGGAAACTCTGCTGAACATTGAATTCCCCGCCATCGAGCATAAATATCAGGCGATTAATGCTCTCTTTAATCATCTCCGTCACCGGCACCCGGACGCTGGCGAGCGACGGCACCATGTACGGCGCCAGCACAATATCGTCAAACCCCACCACCGAGACCTGCTCCGGCACCTTAATGCCCAGCTGGTGAAGCTGCTTCATCGCCCCGATGGCCATATCGTCATTGCTTGCCACCAGCGCGCTGTAGGTCACCCCGCGCTGACGTAGGCTCTCCACTGCCGCCGCGCCGGTTTCCGGCGTCCAGCGCCCTTCGGCGATGAGCGCCTCGTTCAGGGTAATGCCGTGGCCAGCCAGCGCGTCTTTGTAGCCGGCAAGACGCTCAACGCCGGTGGGCGAGTCAAGGGAGCCGGTAATAAAAGCGATATCGCGGTGGCCCAGGGCAATCAGCCGCTCCACCACCCGCATCGCCGACGCTTTTTGATCGGACCAGACGCAGTGGCTGGCGTGGCGGCGCAGGCGGCGGTTAAGCACCATGATCGGCTGCGAGTGGTTCTCAACGATCTCATCCATCTCGTCGACAGTGAGAAAACGCGGGTAGATGATGATCGCATCGCAGCGCAGATCCAGCAGGTACTGGATCGCCTCCCGCTCCTCTTGCGCGCTGTGCTTGCCATCCGCGAGGATCAGCTGCCGCCCCTTGTCCTCGGTCATCCGCGCCACCTGATACAGCAGCTCGCTGAAATAGACGCCGTGGTACAGGGTATTGGTCACCACCAGGCCGAGGGTTTGCGTGGTTTTGGTCGCCAGGTTGCGCGCCAGCAGATTCGGTCGGTAGCCGCTCTCCGCCACCGCCTTAAACACCCGGTCTTTGGTCTCCTGGCTGACATAGCCGTTGCCCGACAGCACCCGCGACACGGTCGCCTTCGATACCCCCGCGCGCTTAGCGACCTCCAGCATCGTTGCCATGTGATTCTTCCTGTTGCAAAAGTTGCAGGCAGTGTACTGCACGTTTCCCGCTTTTACAGCACTCCCCTGCTCACCGCGACGATTAGCGATCAAAATCACAAAATTGAGATCATATTTTTTTATTTCTTGTGCAATCAAATGAAACTAACCATGATTTTGTGGAACCGGTTTCCTATAAAACATGGTATCGCCCGGCGATGCGGCGCGGTAACAGATCAGTACCCTATTGATAAACAGGATAAAATCCGATGTCGAAAAATTATGCAGCCCTGGCGCAACAGATAGTCGCGGCATTAGGCGGAGTCGATAACGTCGTCGCCGTGACCCACTGCATGACTCGTCTGCGTTTCGTGGTCAAAGACAACGAACAGGTCGATAGCCCTACACTGAAAGGCCTGACCGGGGTGCTCGGCGTCGTGCGCAGCGATAACCAGTGCCAGGTGATCATCGGCAACACGGTCTCACAGGCCTATCGCGAGGTGGTGAATCTGCTGCCCGGCGACCTGCGCCCGGTCGAGCCGCAGGGCAAAGCGCCGGTCACCCTGAAACGCATCGGCGCCGGGATCCTTGACGCGCTGATCGGCACCATGTCGCCGCTGATCCCGGCGATTATCGGCGGATCGATGGTCAAGCTGCTGGCAATGATCCTTGAGATGAGCGGCGCGTTGCCGAAAGGCTCGCCGACGCTGACCCTCCTGACGCTTATCGGCGACGGCGCATTTTTCTTCCTGCCGCTGATGGTGGCCGCCTCCGCGGCGGTGAAATTCAAAACCAATATGTCGCTGGCCATCGCTATCGCCGGGGTGCTGGTGCATCCCGGGTTTATCGAATTAATGGCCAAAGCCGCTCAGGGCGAACATGTTGAATTTGCCTTTATCCCGGTGACCGCGGTGAAATACACCTACACGGTGATCCCGGCGCTGGTGATGACCTGGTGCCTGTCGTATATCGAACGCTGGGTGGATCGCATTACCCCGGCGGTGACGAAAAACTTCCTTAAGCCGATGCTGATCGTGCTGATCGCCGCCCCGCTGGCGATCCTGCTGATTGGCCCGCTCGGCATCTGGATCGGCAGCGCCATTTCCGCGCTGGTCTATACGATCCACAGCTATCTCGGCTGGCTGTCGGTGGCGATCATGGGCGGGCTGTGGCCGCTACTGGTGATGACCGGCATGCACCGGGTCTTTACGCCGACCATCATTCAGACCATCGCCGAAACCGGCAAAGAGGGCATGGTAATGCCGTCGGAGATCGGCGCTAACCTGTCGCTCGGCGGCTCTTCGCTGGCGGTGGCGTGGAAAACCAAAAACCCGGAACTGCGCCAGACGGCGCTGGCCGCCGCGGCATCGGCGATTCTGGCCGGGATTTCCGAACCGGCGCTGTACGGCGTGGCGGTGCGCCTGAAACGCCCGCTGATCGCCAGCTTGATCAGCGGCTTTATCTGCGGCGCGGTGGCGGGTTTCGCCGGACTGGCCAGCCACTCGATGGCGGCGCCGGGGCTGTTCACCAGCGTGCAGTTTTTCGATCCAGCCAATCCAATGACCATCGTCTGGGTGTTTGGCGTGATGGCGCTGTCGGTAGTGCTGTCGTTTGCCCTGACGCTGATCCTCGGCTTTGAAGATATTCCCGTTGAACAGGCCGCCGCCGACGCCCGAGCGCGCCAGGCCCAGGCCCAGGCAACCCACGCCTGAACACATCATTGATAACGAGGTAACGCATGGCGAGTTTCCCACAGGGATTTTTATGGGGCGGCGCACTGGCCGCCAACCAGTCTGAAGGCGCATGGCGCGAAGGGGGGAAAGGGATGGCCACCGTGGATACCCTCCCCCACGGCGCCCACCGTCTGCCGGTAAAATTAGGCCTGGAGAAGCGCTTCACGCTTCGCGAAGACGAATTCTACCCCAGCCACGAGGCGATCGATTTCTACCACCGCTACAAGGAAGATATCGCCCTGATGGCGGAGATGGGGTTCAGCGTCTTTCGCACCTCCATCGCCTGGAGCCGCCTGTTCCCGCGCGGCGACGAGCAGCAGCCGAATCCGCAGGGCATCGCCTTCTATCGCTCGCTGTTCGAAGAGTGCAAAAAGCACGGTATCGAGCCGCTGGTCACGCTGTGCCATTTTGACGTGCCGATGCACCTGGTGATGGAGTACGGCTCCTGGCGCAACCGCAAAATGGTGGATTTCTTTAGCCACTACGCCCGCACCTGCTTTGAAGCTTTTGACGGTCTGGTGAAATACTGGCTCACCTTCAATGAAATCAACATCATGCTGCACAGCCCCTACTCCGGCGCCGGTCTGGTGTTTGAAGCGGGAGAAAACCAGGAGCAGGTGAAGTATCAGGCCGCGCATCACGAGCTGGTGGCCAGCGCGCTGGCGACAAAAATCGCCCACGAGATAAACCCGCAAAATCAGGTCGGCTGCATGCTGGCGGGCGGTAATTTCTACCCTTACTCCTGCAAGCCGGAAGATGTCTGGATGGCGCTGGAGAAGGACCGCGAAAATCTGTTCTTTATTGACGTCCAGGCGCGCGGCGCCTACCCGGTGTGGGCCGCGCGGGTGTTCCGGGAAAAGGGGGTCACCATTGCGAAGCAGCCGGGCGATGACGAGATCCTCAAAAACACCGTCGATTTCGTCTCCTTTAGCTACTACGCCTCACGCTGCGCCTCGGCGGAGATGAACGCCAGCAACACCAATGCCGCCAATATCGTCAAGTCGCTGAAGAACCCGCACATTCCGGCCAGCGAATGGGGCTGGGGCATCGACCCGCTGGGTCTGCGCATCACCATGAACATGATGTACGACCGCTATCAGAAGCCGCTGTTCCTGGTGGAAAACGGGCTCGGCGCCCGGGACGAGATCGACGCCAGGGGCGAGATCAATGACGATTATCGTATCAGCTACCTGCGCGAGCACATCAAGGCGATGCGCGACGCCATCGGCGACGGTATTCCGGTGCTGGGTTACACCAGCTGGGGCTGTATCGATCTGGTCTCGGCGTCAACCGGCGAGATGAGCAAACGCTACGGCTTTGTCTATGTCGATCGCGACGACGCCGGCAACGGCACGCTGGCGCGCAAGCGTAAAAAGTCGTTCTTCTGGTACCAGAAGGTAATAGCCAGCAACGGCGCCGACCTCGACTAAGCGCGTCTCCGGCGCTCGCCCGTCTCCCTGCGCTGGCCGGGGGCCGGGGGACGGGCGTCTGCTTTCTGTTGCATCCATTACATGTTTTTTTCTCGAGCCTGATTCCAGTTTCTGGTTTGCCTCCCGTTCACAACAACTGGTATTTTATCCAGTATATTTTCAGGGGTATCTTCAGCAAGGAGCAAATCATGAACGCACAGCATCCCCCCGCAGCCAGAGGGATCGTCAGGGCCATTCGCCAGTTAACCGTGGGTTATGTCAGAAAACGCCATGAGAACCGCAAAACGCGGGAGACGCGGCGCTACACCCGCCACGCGGCCCTGAGCCTGAACGGCGACTGGCTGGAGCAGGCGGGATTTCCGGTCGGCACGCAGGTCAGAGTCTCGGTGTCGCCCGGTAAATTAGTGATAGAGAATCTTGAGCTGGCGCCGCCGGTAACGGGGCTCCCGGCAGGCCAGTCGTGCGCCGTCGGGGAGCCCTGATCGCCGCAGGGTTAATCGTCTGCGGCCTCCAGCCGGGCAAAGCCGCCGTGGTCCTGCCAGCCTGCCAGCTGCTGGTATACCCGGGCAACGGCCTCTTTCACCGGCTGGGTCATCGGATAATAAAAACCGACGATATCCGGCTGAATGCCGAGGAAGATCACCTCGCCGACGTCCTCTTTCAGCTGATCGACCAGATAGTTGAGCGGCATGTTATGGGTGGTCATCATAAACATCTCGGCGATGTCGTCGGGGTCGATGACGCGAATGTCGCCGGGGTTAAGGCCCATGTCGGTGGCATCAACAATCAGCAGGCGTTCGGGGCGTAATTCACGGATCGCCACGATGTCGTTTTCCGGCGCGCTGCCGCCGTCGATGACCACCCACTGGCCGGCCGGGTTCGCCGCGCACATCTCCGCCAGCAGCGGGCCGGCGCCGTCGTCGCCCATCATACTGTTGCCAACACAGAGTAAAACGTTAGTCACGTAATCTCCTCACCATCAGATAGATGGCGCTCTCCTGGTGAATATCATGCAGCATGCTGAGCATCGCTTTGCTCCACGCCTGCTGCTGCGGGGTCTGCGTGGACTGCGCTTTATCAAAGGCGTTGGCCAGCATTGCCACGTGGCTGCTGTCGATGACGATCTCGCCATACTTCGGCACGCCCTCCATTTTGCGCCGCGCGGCGCTGCCGGCCTCAAGGGTGGCGATCCACGCCAGATACGCCTCCCACGGGCAGCTCAGCGCCGCCTCAAGACAGTCGATAACGCCGAGGTGGTGGCCAATCGCCAGGCTGTAATAGACCACCTGCTGCGCCTGATCCGGCGTGGCGTCGTTCTCATCAATAAATTTACGGCTCAGCTGACTGAACACCACCGTCTCGCTCATCGGATACGCGCCCCCTCGACCACCTGGTTGAGATGGGTGACGATCTCGGTCAGACGCGGATCTTTTTCCGCCTCCAGCCAGCGCAGCACCTGGCTGTCGCCCTGGCCGAGCAGACGCATATAGTCGTCAGCAATCTGCCGGCCATAGCGATAGCCCGCCAGACGCCGCGCTTCGCGATCGATACGCACCCGCAGGGGTTGTACCATATCGGCGTGCAGCAGCTCGGTCGGCTGTTCGTCAAGCTCGCCCGGCAGGCGGGCGTGAATTTTCTGCTCCAGCAGGCCGAGGGCCATGGCGAAGCCGTACAGGGTGGCGGCGGGCGTCGGCGGGCAGCCCGGAATATAGACATCGACCGGTACGATTTTATCGGTACCGCCCCAGACGCAGTACAGGTCGTGGAAGATGCCGCCGCTGTTGCCGCAGGCGCCGTAGGAGATACAGATCTTCGGATCCGGCGCCGACTGCCAGGCGCGCAGCGCCGGGGAGCGCATCGCGCGGGTCACCGCCCCGGTAAACAACAGGATATCGGCATGGCGCGGCGAAGGCACAACCTTAATCCCGAAGCGTTCAGCGTCGAACAGCGGCGAAAGGGTGGCGAAGATTTCGATTTCGCAACCGTTACAACCACCGCAGTCGACGCGGTAGACGTAGGCCGAACGTTTAATTTTCTTCAGCAGCGAGGCCTTCATGCTGGCGATGGATTCATCCACCGTCATTGGCACCGGAATGCCGTTTTCATCGCGCGGGCCAAGTAAAGTGCTCATCAGCTGGCCTCCCTTATGTGGCGGGTCAGTTCAATACGATCGGACGGCACCAGACATTTCTGGCGCTTGCATTCTGGGCAGGTTTCGAAACTTTCGCGGTGCAGCTCGGCGCGGGTATCGCCGTTATGCTTGAGCAGCGCGATGGCGTAGTCGATCTCCTTTTGCACCGCGAACGGCCGCTGGCACTCCCGGCAGTGGCAGATAGCGAAGCGCGACTGCTGAAGGAAATCCTCTTTCTTCCACACCGCCAGCTCATACTCCGGCGACAGCTTAATCGCCGCCGTCGGGCAGACCTCTTCGCAGCGGCCGCAGAAGATGCAGCGCCCGAGGTTGAACTGCCACGCCAGCTGGTTAGTGGCCAGATCGGTCTCGACCATCAGGGCGTTCGATGGGCAGGCATTCACGCAGGCCGCGCAGCCGATACACTGCTGCGGGTTATGCTCCGGCTTGCCGCGGAAGTTTTTATCTACCGGCATCGGCTCCAGCGGGTAGGCGTGCGTCGCGGTGCCGGTCTTAATGACTTTTTTAATAAAGGTAAACATGGCGATTCCTTATTTCAGCGGCGAGTTTTTACGCTCGATGCTATAGCGCTCCAGCTCTTTGTACGGCACCACTTTGCTCTTCTTCTTGCGTACATCGACCACGGTCATGCGGTCGGTACAGGAGTAGCACGGGTCGAGGCTGCCGATGATCAGCGGCGCATCGGAAACGGTGTTGCCGCGCAGCATGTAGCGGAGGGTCGGCCAGTTGGCGTAGGTCGCCGCCCGGCAGCGCCAGCGGTACAGTTTTTGGTTGTCGCCGGTCATGCTCCAGTGGATATCGTCGCCGCGCGGCGCCTCGGAGAAGCCCAGCGCGAAGCGGTGCGGGATATAGGTGAACCCTTCCACCATCAGCGGACCGCCGGGCAGGTTATCGAGACCGTAATCAATCATGTTCAGCGCGGTATAAACCTCGTTGATCCGCACCTTGAGGCGGGATATCACGTCGCAGCCCTGCTCGCTGTGAACCTCCATCGGCAGCAGGCCGTAACCGACGAACGGATGGTCGGCGCGGGTATCGCGGGCGTGGCCGCTGGCGCGCACCATCGGGCCAACGTTACTGAAGTCGCGGGCGATT
The DNA here is from genome assembly GCF_018223875.1 of Klebsiella sp. 54. Taxonomy (NCBI): domain Bacteria; kingdom Pseudomonadati; phylum Pseudomonadota; class Gammaproteobacteria; order Enterobacterales; family Enterobacteriaceae; genus Klebsiella; species Klebsiella sp. 54. Next base: position 227,553 of record NZ_JAGRRA010000004.1, on the reverse strand, counting down.
TCCGGGTCCAGCCGGCCAATGCCGACGGTGCGCTGCTCCATGTTCGGGGTGCTGAGCAGCATATCCACCAGCTCCTGCACATCGCGACGCATCTGCTGCGCCAGCTGACGGGTCTGGATCATGTCCTCTTTCAGCAGGTCGCGGCGGATCCCGCCGATCAGGTTCAGACCGTAGGTTTTACGCGCGCCGGTGAGGATCTCCGCCATCTTCATCGAGGTTTCGCGCACGCGGAAGAACTGCATAAAGCCTGAGTCGAAGCCGGTGAAGTGGCAGGCCAGACCAAGGTTCAGGAGGTGCGAATGCAGGCGTTCCACCTCCAGCAGAATGGCGCGGATCATCTGCGCCCGCTCCGGCACCACGATGCCCATCGCATTCTCCACCGAAGTGGTATAAGCGGTACTGTGGGCGAAGCCGCAGATGCCGCACACGCGGTCAGACAGGAAAGTCACTTCGTTATAACCCATGCGGGTTTCCGCCAGTTTCTCCATGCCGCGGTGGACATAGAACAGACGGTAATCGGCATCGATAATGTTCTCACCGTCAACGAACAGGCGGAAATGGCCGGGCTCATCGGAAGTGACGTGCAGCGGGCCGATCGGCACCACGTTGTTTTTCTTGCTGCCGAGCTCGTTGATGAACTCGTAGGTTTCGGCGTCGGTGGTCGGCGCCGGACGCTGGCGGTAGTCCATGCTGTCTTTACGCAGCGGATAGAGTTCGTCCGGCCAGTCGTCCGGCAGCACCAGCCGGCGTTCGTCCGGCAGGCCGACCGGCACCAGGCCGTACATGTCGCGCACTTCGCGCTCGCCCCACACCGCCGCCGGCACGCGCGGCGTCACCGACGGGTATTCCGGTTTGTTGGCGTCCACTTCCACGCGTACGGTGATCCAGCATTTGGTGCCCTGCTCCATCGACAGCACGTAATAGACCGCGTAGTGGCCGTTCAGCTTACGTTCATCGTTGCCGAACAGCACCGACAGCCAGCCGCCCTGCTGGTAGTAGAGAAACTCCACCACTTCCGGCAGGTAATTGACCTTCACGGTGATGGTTAACTGGTCTTTGGTCTGCCAGGCTTCGTCCAGCACCACGCCCGGAAAGGCCTGGTGCAGCGCCGCAAGATAGTGTTGACCGATTTTTTCTTCAGACATGCTCAAACTCTCTTAAATCACGCCACCAGCAAGGAGACGAAGGCTAAAAAGGCAAAACCAAACCCGGCCCAGGTGACGCGGGAGGTGGCACAAAAACGCAGACGCGCCATGCTGTTCTCGAACAGCGCGATGATCAGCACGCCCACCACCAGCTTGACGACGGCCACCACCAGCGCCAGCAGCAGGCCGCCGACGCTGAAGCTGGTCATCTGGCCCCACGGGAAAAAGACCCCGACAAACATCTGCAGCACCACCAGCTGTTTGAGGCTGATGCCCCACTTCAGGATGCCAAAGCCGCTACCGCTGTACTCGGAAAGCGGCCCCTCCTGCAGCTCCTGCTCCGCTTCCGCCAGATCGAACGGCAGTTTGCCCATCTCGATAAAGGTGGCGAAGGCGCAGGCGCACAGCGCCAGAATCAATGGAATGCTGCGCGCTGCCGGCCAGTGATAAAGGGTATCGGTAATGGTGCTGATGTGCGTCGAGCCGGCGACCTGTGCGGCGACCCACAGGCCCAGCAGCAGGATCGGCTCCACCAGCACGCCGAGCATCGCTTCGCGGCTGCTGCCCAGCGCGGTAAATGGGCTGCCGGTGTCCAGACCGGAAATCGCGAAGAAGAAACGGGCGATGGCGAACAGGTAGATCAGGGTGATGAGATCCCCAAGCACCGGCAGCGGAGAGTCCACCGTCACCACCGGCAAGGCGGTGGCGATGGTCAGCATCACGCCCACCATGACGTACGGCGTCAGGCGGAACACCCAGCCCGAGGCGTCGGGACCGACGCTCTGGCGGCCCAGCAGTTTCAGGATATCCCGATACTCCTGCAGCACGCCCGGACCGCGGCGGTTATGCAGCCGCGCGCGGGCGACGCGAACGATCCCGGATAACAGCGGCGCGACGGCAAACAGCGCCAGCGCCTGTAGCAATGCAATTAACAAACTCATTCTCAGGCTCCTCGCGAAATGACAATCACCACCAGCACCGCCAGCTCAACCAGCGCCATTCCGCGCAGCAGCGTTGGCGCCGAGGCCGATTGCCAGCCCGGCACCAGACGCACCGGATTCAGCCAGTGACGCAGCTTCAGCAGCGGCGCAAAGGCCTCTTTCACCGGCATGGCGAAACCGTGGGCAGTGACCACCATCGACTGTTCGTGATCGTAGCCGCAGACCCAGGCCGCGCCGCGCGAGCGCGCCGCCAGGCGATCGCCTTTAAAGAAGATCATCAGCAAGAACGGCAGCAGCGGGCAGGCGATAAGCAGCAGCGCGATCATCGGCTGCGACACCACGCTCGACACCTGGGCCTGCAGCGGGAAGGCACCGCTCACCAGCGGCAGCAGCCACGGCGCGGCGATGCCGCCAACGAGGCAGAAGACCGCCGCCATGACCACGCTCAGGGTCATCAGCCAGGGGGCGCAGGTGGCGTTTTCCGCCTCTTTGCTCCGCGGCGCGCCGAGGAAGGTGACGCCATAGACTTTGGCCATACACATCACCGCCAGCGCGCCGGTGATCGCCAGGCCGACCGCCAGCAGCGGCCCCAGAAGACGGCCAATAAACAGGTCGCTGGTGCTCATTTTGAAGAAGGACTGGTAGATAACCCACTCGCCGGCGAAGCCGTTCAGCGGTGGCAGGGCCGCCATCGCCATCAGCCCCACCAGCATGGCGAGGGAGATCAGCGGCATTTTTTTACCGATGCCGCCCAGCTTCTCGATATCGCGATGGCCGGTGCGGAACCACACCGCCCCGGCGCCGAGGAACAGCGTAGTTTTGAACAGGCTGTGGTTAATCAGGTGATACATGCCACCGATGAAACCCAGCACCATCAGCGTGCTGTTGCGGGTGGCCACGCCGGTGACGAAGGCGCCCAGCCCCAGCAGGATAATGCCGATGTTCTCCAGGGTGTGATAGGCCAGCAGGCGCTGAATGTTATGTTCCATCAACGCATACAGCCCGCCGATAAAGGCGGTGATCATCCCCAGCACCAGCAGCATCACGCCCCACCACAGCGGCGGCACGCCGCCGGCCAGCGAAACGGTTAACATGCCGTACAGACCGACCTTCATGACCACAGTGGAAAACAGCGCGGCGGCCGGCGCGCTGGCCCCGGCGTGCGCCTGCGGCGCCCAGCCGTGCAGCGGGATAGCCCCCGCCAGCAGGGCGAACCCCGCCAGCCCCGGCAGCCACAGCAGCGGACTCTGCATCATATCCACCGCCTGAAGATTGATCTGCGCCAGCTCGAGGGTGCCGTAGGTCGACCACACCAGCCAGCAGGTCCAGGCCATCAGCAACGTGCCGAGACGACCCAGGGCAAACCACAGCTTGCCGGAGGCGGCGCAGCCCGTGAGAAACGCCGCGCAGAGCGCCATGATCTCCGCCATCACCACCAGCGAGCCGATATTGGTCACCACCACCGCACAGGTGGCGGCGGCCAGCAGCAGGTTGACCAGCAGGCCGTTGGCCTTCACCTGCGGGTGGCGATGCCAGCTAATGTTAAACAGCGACACCGGCAGCGCCGACAGGCCAATGGCCAGCAGCCACAGGGCGTTCACGCCGCCCACCCGCATCGTCAGATGGAGAAACTGCAGCATGCCGCCGTGGATCCGATCCGGCATCAACAGCGCAGCGCCGCCGGCAACCACCAGCATGGCGCTGGCCACCGCGCCGCCGATCCCGGCAATGGCGCCGCTGAGCGGTTTACGCATGGCAAACACAAAGGCCAGCACGGCGCTGGCGGCGTACCATGTCACCGCCTGATTGACTAATCCAATTACACTCATTCCCTCTCCCCCTGTTGCGCCTGGAACAGCGACAAGTCGCCAAGGTCGGTATTAAAGGTCAGCTGGCGTTTACGCTTGCTGGCCAGGGCGATATCACGGCTATCCACCAGCATCAGCGCTTTGGTCGGGCAGGTCCGCACGCAGGCCGGGCCCTGGTCATCGAAGTGGCAGAGGTCGCATTTCACGGCAATGGCGCGCACCCCAGGCACCCAGTCGAGCAGCGAGCTGACGCGGGCCGGCGCCGGCGGCGCGGGGGGCGCCAGTCGGGTATTGGCATTGGCCGGAATATCCAGCGGACGGCTGCCAGAAAATTCGATCGCGCCAAACGGGCAGGCGATGCCGCACAGTTTGCAGCTTACGCACAGGCTCTCGTTGAGCTGGACAGCGCCATCGACGCGCTGGATGGCGTTAACCGGACAGACAGCGGCGCAGGGGGCGTCTTCGCAGTGGTGGCACATCTGCGGTGCCGATTCTTTTTCATTACGCATCACCTGCAGCCGCGGCATCGCCTGCAGGCCATGCTGGCGATGCGTCTCAGAGCAGGCGGCTTCGCAGGTGCGGCAGCCGATACAGACAGTGGAGTCAGCAATTACAAAACGGTTCACCGGGTCATCCTCGGGTGAAAGTCACTTTTGACGAAATCAGGTTGCGCAGGTGTCATTTTCGACACATGTCGACACCTTGCGATCAGTGGGTCAGAGCCAGATGGCTTAAGTCCACCGGTTGGTCTTGCTCCATGGCGTCGTACAGACGGTCATAGACGGTGGCGATAATCGCCAGATAGTGCTCCAGCACCTGGTCGCGGGAGCGGTTGCTGATCCGCCCGTCCACCGTGCCATCCGCGGCGAGCGTGGCCTGAGCAATCAGATACTTATCACCGCCGCCTTTGTTTTCGACGTAGTATTCGATGGTGTGGCTGTTGAAGCCTTCCGCCAGGGCGACGAACACCTGAAAATGGCCGAACAGCACGAAGCACAGCTCTTTGTCCGGCGCGCAGCTCATCGCGTGATGCAGGCGGGCTTTCGACAGGGTGATCCCCTGAACCAGCGAGTTACAGTAGATATGCCACTGCTCCTGCTGCTGCCGGTGACGGTCGGCGATGTAATCCGCCTTTTCACTTATTTCCCAAATAGTCATATCGGTTTCTCCGTAGCATGAGATGCACCGTTTAAGCATTTTCCGTGCCACATTTTATTTATTTGATTTAATTATGTTTTTATATTTACCTCCTGCCGACGCGACATGTCGATGACAGCCCCGGCGCGTCGTCATCGACATTTCCCACCGCCATGAGTCTGTTCTGGCATCGTTATTGCATAAAAGGCGCATCGCGATACGGAGGCGACTATGCACGAAATTACCCTCAGCCAGCGGGCGCTGGAAATTATTGAACAACAGGCGCAGCAGGCCGGCGCGCGACGGGTGACCGGCGTGTGGCTTAAGGTCGGGGCATTTTCCTGCGTCGAAGCCAGCGCCCTAACCTTCTGCTTTGAGCTGGTCTGCCGCGGCACGCTGGCGGAGGGGTGTGAACTGCATATCGCCGAACAACAGGCTGAATGCTGGTGCGAACGCTGTCAGCAGTACGTCCATCTTGTCTCGCAGCACGTCCGCCGCTGCCCGCACTGCAATAACGACCAGCTACAGATCGTGGCGGATGACGGCTTACAGATTCAGCGTTTAGAATTGGAGTAAATTATGTGTACGACATGCGGCTGTGGCGAAGGCAACCTCTATATTGAAGGAGACGAACGAAACCCGCATTCCGCGTTCCGCAGCGCCCCCTTCGCGCCCGCCCCACGCCAGACGATGACCATCACCGGCGTCAAAACTGACCACTTCGCCCCCACCCGCACGACAGAGGGCGATCTGCATTACGGCCATGGCGAAGCGGGGACTCACGCCCCGGGCCAGAGCCAGCGGCGGATGCTGGAAGTGGAAATCGACGTGCTGGATAAAAACAACCGCCTGGCGGCGCGCAACCGCGCGCGCTTTGCGGCAAAGCAGCAGCTGGTGCTGAATCTGGTTTCCAGCCCCGGCTCCGGCAAAACCACCCTGCTCACCGAAACCCTCACCCGGCTGAAAGGGCGTGCCGACTGCGCGGTGATCGAAGGCGACCAGCAAACGGTCAATGACGCCGCCCGCATTCGCGCCACCGGCACTCCGGCGATCCAGGTCAACACCGGGAAAGGCTGCCATCTCGACGCCCAGATGATCGCCGACGCCGCCCCGCGCCTGCCGCTGGCTGACCACGGCATTCTGTTTATTGAAAACGTCGGCAACCTGGTCTGCCCGGCGAGCTTCGACCTCGGCGAACGCCATAAGGTGGCGGTGCTGTCGGTCACCGAAGGCGAAGACAAGCCGCTGAAGTATCCGCATATGTTCGCCGCCGCCAGCCTGATGCTGCTCAACAAGGTCGACCTGCTGCCGTATCTCAATTTCGACGTCGGTAAATGCCTGGCCTGCGCCCGCGAGGTCAATCCGCATATTGAAATTATCCTCCTCTCCGCCACCAGCGGCGAAGGCATGGACCAGTGGCTCACCTGGCTGGAGACGCAACGATGTGCATAGGCATTCCGGGACAAATTTGCGCCATCAACGGCGTGCTGGCGAAGGTGGAAGTCTGTGGCATTCAGCGCGACGTTGACCTGACGCTGGTGGGCGCCGTTGACGAGCAGGGTCAGCCGCGTCTCGGCCAGTGGGTGCTGGTGCACGTCGGGTTCGCCATGAGCGTGATCAATGAAGCCGAAGCGCGCGATACGCTCGAGGCGCTGCAAAATATGTTTGACGTGGAGCCGGACGTCGGCGCCCTGCTGTACGGCGAGGAGCGATAATGCGTTACGTTGACGAATACCGCGCCCCCGAGCAGGTCATGCAGCTGGTGGCCCATCTTCAGCAGCGTGCCCATCTGCTGCCGCACACCGCGCAGCGTCCGCTGCGCATTATGGAGGTCTGCGGCGGCCATACCCATGCCATATTTAAGTTCGGTCTCGACCAGCTGTTGCCGGAGAATATTGAATTTATTCATGGGCCCGGCTGCCCGGTATGCGTCCTGCCGATGGGGCGCATCGACGCCTGCATTGAGATTGCCAGCCGCCCGGGGGTGATCTTCTGTACCTTCGGCGACGCCATGCGCGTGCCGGGCAAAAACGGCTCACTGTTGCAGGCGAAAGCCAGCGGCGCCGATGTTCGCATCGTTTACTCGCCGATGGACGCCCTGCGGCTGGCGCAGCAAAACCCGCAGCGTGAGGTGGTCTTTTTCGGTCTTGGTTTCGAAACCACCATGCCCGCCACCGCCCTCACCCTGCGTCAGGCGCGGGAGCGCAACGTCGAAAACTTCTTCTTTTTCTGTCAGCACATCACCCTGCTGCCGACCCTGCGCAGTCTGCTGGATCAGCCGGACAACGGTATCGACGCCTTTCTCGCCCCCGGCCACGTCAGTATGGTGATCGGCACCGAAGCCTACGGCTTTATCGCCAGCAACTATCATCGCCCGTTAGTGGTCGCCGGTTTCGAACCGCTTGATCTACTGCAAGGCGCGGTGATGCTGGTTGAGCAGACAATAGCGCAGCGTAGCGAAGTGGAAAATCAGTACCGTCGCGTGGTGCCGGATGCCGGCAACCCGCTGGCGCAGGCGGCGATGGCCGACGTGTTTTGCCTTGATGGCGACAGCGAATGGCGCGGTCTGGGGGTCATCAGCGACTCCGGCGTGCGCCTCACGCCGGCCTATCAGCGCTTCGATGCCGAGGCCCATTTCCGCCCGGCGCCGCAGCGCGTGTGCGACGACCCGCGCGCCCGCTGCGGCGAGGTGTTGACCGGTCGCTGTAAACCGCACCAGTGCCCGCTCTTCGCCAGCACCTGCAATCCGCAAAGCGCCTTTGGCGCGCTGATGGTCTCCTCGGAAGGGGCCTGCGCCGCCTGGTATCAATATCGCAGTCAGGAATATGAAGCATGAAAAGCGTCCAGTTAGCCCACGGTAGCGGCGGTCAGGCAATGCAGCAGCTGATCGGCGACCTGTTTATGCAGGCTTTCGCCAACCCCTGGCTGGCGGAGCAGGAGGATCAGGCGCGCCTCGATCTGGCGGCGCTTGCCGCTCAGGGGGATCGCCTCGCCTTCTCCACCGACAGCTATGTGATTGACCCGCTGTTCTTTCCCGGCGGCAATATCGGCAAGCTGGCCGTCTGCGGTACCGCCAACGACGTGGCGGTCAGCGGCGCCATCCCGCGCTATCTCTCCTGCGGGTTTATTCTCGAAGAGGGGCTGGAGATCACTACCCTGGAAGCGGTGGTCGCCAGCATGGCCGATACCGCTCGGGCGGCAGGGATCGCCATCGTCACCGGCGATACCAAAGTGGTGCCGCGCGGCGCGGCGGATAAGCTGTTTATCAACACCGCCGGCATCGGCGCCATCCCGGCGGACGTTCGCTGGGGGACGCAGCAGATCAGCGCCGGCGATGTGCTGCTGGTCAGCGGCACGCTGGGGGATCATGGCGCCACCATCCTTAATCTGCGTGAGCAGATGGGGCTCGACGGCGCGCTGTCCAGCGACTGCGCGGTGCTGACGCCGCTGATCCAAACCCTGCGGCCGCTGCGCGGCGTAAAAGCCCTGCGCGACGCCACCCGCGGCGGCGTCAACGCCGTCGCCCATGAGTTCGCCGTCGCCAGCGGCTGCGGCATTGAACTGCACGAGGCAAAGCTGCCGGTCAACGACACCGTGCGCGGGGTCTGCGAGCTACTCGGACTGGACGCCCTGAACTTCGCCAATGAAGGCAAGCTGGTGATCGCCGTCGCCCGCGAAGAAGCGGAAAATGTGCTGACGCATCTACGGTCTCACGCCCTGGGATGCGAGGCGGCGATAATCGGCGAGGTGGTCGCCCGCCCGGGGGTGCGTTCTGTCGGGCTGTACGGCGTGAAGCGGACGCTCGATCTTCCCCACGCCGAGCCGCTGCCGAGAATTTGTTAACGACGGCGTCGGGGCCCGGTTAGCGGCTGGCGCCTTATCCGGCTACAAAACTCCGCGCACTTGTAGCCCGGCTAAGCGCAGCGTAAGCCGGGAAAAGCCAGCATGAGTATCAAGCCCAAACCAGCGGTCGCCCACGGATGGGTTAACGGCGGTCACAACCGCCTTATTAACATACTATTATTTGTACCATCATTTTCTTATGCGCCGCGTTGCCGGCGCGTTTTGGATGTAAGCCATGTCGTATACACCGATGAGCGATCTCGGCCAGCAGGGTCTGTTTGATATCACCCGGCTTTTATTACAGCAGCCCGATCTGGCTGCGCTGAGCGAAACCCTGACCCGCCTGGTGCAACAGTCCGCGCTGGCCGACGAAGCGGCCATTATCCTGTGGAACGCAGGCAACCACCGCGCGGCCAGATACGCCTGCGATGAGGCAGGCCAGCCGGTGAGCTACGAAGATGAAACCGTGCTCGCCCACGGTCCGGTGCGCCGCTTACTCTCCCGGCCGGATGCCCTGCATTGCGATCATGAGACCTTTGCCGACACCTGGCCGCAGCTTATCCGTAGCGGGATCTATCGCCCGTTCGGGTACTACTCGCTGCTGCCGCTGGCGGCCGACGGGCGGATCTTCGGCGGTTGCGAATTTCTGCGTCGTGACAACCGGCCATGGAGCGAGAAAGAGTTCCAGCGGCTGCATACCTTTGCGCAGATCGTCGCCGTGGTCACCGAGCAGATTCAGAACCGGGTCAGCAACAACGTCGATTACGATCTGCTGTGCCACGAGCGCGACAACTTTCGCATCCTGGTGGCGATCACCAACGCGGTCCTCTCGCGTCTGGATATCGACGAGCTGGTCAGCGAGGTGGCGAAAGAGATCCATCGCTACTTCCGGATCGATGCCATCAGCGTAGTGCTGCGCAGCAACCGCAAAGGGAAGCTCAACATCTATTCCACCCACTATCTTGACGCCAGCCATCCGGTTCACGACCAGAGCGAGGTGGATGAAGCCGGCACCCTCACCGAGCGGGTGTTCAAAAGCAAAGAGATGCTGCTGCTTAACCTGCACGAGCATGACACTCTCGCGCCGTACGAGAAAATGCTCTTCGAGATGTGGGGCAACAAGATCCAGACCCTGTGCCTGCTGCCGCTGATGTCCGGCAACACCCTGCTCGGCGTGCTGAAGCTGGCGCAGTGCGACGAACAGGTGTTTACCACCACCAATCTCAAGCTGCTGCGGCAGATCGCCGAGCGGGTGTCGATCGCTATCGATAACGCCCTCGCCTACCGCGAAATTCAGCGCCTGAAAGAGCGACTGGTGGATGAGAACCTCGCCCTCACCGAGCAGCTCAACAATGTCGAGAGCGAATTCGGGGAGATCATCGGCCGCAGCGAGGCGATGAACAATGTGCTCAAGCAGGTCGAGATGGTGGCCCACAGCGACAGCACCGTGCTGATCCTCGGCGAAACCGGCACCGGTAAAGAGCTTATCGCCCGCGCCATTCATAACCTCAGCGGACGAAACAGTCGGCGGATGGTGAAGATGAACTGCGCCGCGATGCCCGCCGGGCTGCTGGAGAGCGATCTGTTCGGCCACGAACGCGGCGCGTTTACCGGGGCCAGCGCCCAGCGTATCGGCCGCTTCGAACTGGCGGACAAAAGCTCCCTGTTCCTTGATGAAGTGGGCGATATGCCGCTGGAGTTGCAGCCCAAGCTGCTGCGCGTCCTCCAGGAGCAGGAGTTCGAACGCCTGGGGAGCAACAAGCTGATCCAGACCGACGTCCGACTGATCGCCGCCACCAACCGCGATCTCAAGCAAATGGTTATCGACAGGGAATTCCGCAGCGATCTCTACTACCGGCTCAACGTGTTCCCGATCCACCTGCCGCCGCTGCGCGAGCGTCCCGACGACATCCCGCTGCTGGTGAAGGCGTTTACCTTCAAAATCGCCCGCCGCATGGGACGCAATATCGACAGCATCCCGGCGGAAACCCTGCGCACCCTGACGCGCATGGAGTGGCCGGGCAACGTGCGCGAGCTGGAAAACGTCATCGAACGGGCGGTCCTGCTGACCCGCGGCAACGTGCTGCAGCTCTCCCTGCCGGAGCGGGATATCGTCGAGCCTCCGCGGTCGCCAGAGGTCCTGCCTGAGGAAGGCGAAGATGAATATCAACTGATCGTCCGGGTGCTGAAGGAGAGCAACGGCGTGGTGGCCGGGCCGAAGGGCGCCGCCCAGCGGCTGGGGCTGAAGCGCACCACGCTCCTGTCGCGCATGAAGCGGCTGGGCATTAATAAAGACGAACTGGTGTAGCCTCGCACGCTCCCTCTTTGCGCGCCGCCAGGAGGGAGCGCTGGCGCAGCGCGCTATTTGTCGCGGGTAAAACCGTTGCTGGTCGCCAGTTCGGCAAACCACAGCGCATTGCGTTTTATCTGTCGCTCGCCGGTATCCAGATCCAGTCGCCAGAAGCCGTAGCGCCGTTTGAAGGCATTGATCCACGACCAGTTGTCGATAAACGTCCACTGATGCACGCCAAAGCAGTTCGCGCCGTCGGCAATAGCGCGGTGCAGCTGCACCAGATGCTCTTCCATCAGTTGAATGCGGAAAGTATCGTCTATGACCCCGTCCGCCCCGGGCTCTCCCTCTGATTGTCGATCCATCGCGATACCGATTTCCGCGAGATACCACTTAATATTGCCGTAGTTTTCACGAATATTGGCGGCAATGTCGTAAATAGCCTGCGGCAGGATCTCGTTGTTATCACGATAGGGGTTAAAGCGGCCCTGCGGGTTCACCGCGTTTTCGAAATAGTATTCCGGGGTGAAATAATCGAGGTCATATTCGCTCTCACGCGCTTTTACCCGCCGCGGCACGTAATAGTTCACCCCAAGAAAATCGATCTCCGCGCTGAGGATCAACGCCACGTCGTCTTTGCTGGTCGTCGGCAGGCAGTCGTGGGCGGCGAGGATCTTGCACAGCGCTTTAGGGAATTCATGTTTTACCAGCGGGTCAAGGAAGCTGCGGTTAAAAAACAGGTCGGCATACCAGGCGGCCTTTTTATCCGCGTCGCTGTCGGTGAGCGTATAGCTCGGAGTCAGGTTGAGCACCACGCCGATCTCGCCCGCCAGCGCCAGTTCACGATAAGCCGTTACCGCTTTGGCATGCGCCAGCATAATGTTAAACGCCACCTGCGCCGCCAGCCGGCCATCTTTCTTACACGGATAGTGGAAGTCGTACAGGTAGCCTCCCTCAACCGGTACAATCGGCTCGTTGAAGGTTATCCAGTATTTAACCTTATGGCCAAACAGGTTAAAGGCGGTGCGGGCAAAGCGGGCAAACAGCTCTGCTACGTGCGCCGATTCAAAGCCACCGTACTGTTTCTGCAGCACCTCCGGCATATCAAAATGGTAGAGATTGATCATCGGCTCAATGCCGTTGGCGATCATCTCATCAAGATAGGCGTGATAAAAACGCACCGCGTCCGGGTCCGGCGCGCCGGTTTCAAAATCCGCGATCAGTCGTGACCACTGAATCGAGGTTCGAAACGAGTTGAAGCCGGTCTGTTTCATCAGCGCCACGTCCTGCGGATACTGATGATAAGTATCACACACGGTTTGCGGCCCTACCTGTTGATAAAATCGCTCCGGCTGTTCAGCAAACCAGCTGTCCCAGATGGAACGATGGCGCTTATTGGTGACCCCTTCCGTTTGCGGGCCGGACGCCGCCGCCCCCCACAGAAACCCTTGCGGAAACTGATACTGCTGCATAACCTCTCCTTTCGAAAAAAGGCTGCGCCCGTCTGGCGCAGCCTGAGCGTACTACTCCGCGACCACTTCGATCGATTTAATAAACATATAGCCCCAGTCGCCGGCGAAGCGGCCGAAGTCAACCTGATTGCTCCCCGCTTTCAGCGTTACGGGTATCCGCAGCTGCTGGCCCTGCTCATCCGTCTGCGGGAAGGCCACGGCCTGCGGAGCGCCCCCGTTGACGACAAAGGAGTTCTGCTTGCCGCCCCATTTGCCGTTGAAGGTTACGTTGAGCTGGAACTGACCGCTCCACGGCGCCTGCACCTGCCAGCTGATCTTATCCCCCTCGCTGGCAAATGGGCCGAGAAAACCGTCCTCGCCAACTGCCAGCGCGTCTTTATCACTCTTCATTACCGCCAGGCGCCCCTCAGCCACGCCATAGACTTTGCCGTGATAACGACAGAAATCCGCCGGCGCCTTCCCCGTCGCCTCGCCCACCGTCACGGTCACGGTTTTGCTGCTTTTCAGCAGCCCATCGTCGGCAGTGAACGTCAGCGCATAGGTGCCTGGCGCCGTGAACCAGGCCCGGGTTTGCGGCCGATCGGCATGGCAGAAATGTACCTGTCCGTCGCCGGCGTGCTGCCAGCCCACTTTCACCTCTCGCGACGGCAGGCCATCGTCCTGCCAGTTGGCCGTAAGCTCGACGCCCTGGTCCTGAGTGGTAGTTAAGGCGGGTTCCAGCGTGATAGCCGGCGGCTGATTCACCTCACTATGCTTCACGCTAATCACATTGGAAGGGGCAGAACGACCGCTCTCGTTTTTCGCCGTCACCCGGTAGTAGTACGTCCGCCCGAGCTGAAGCTGACGATAATCGTCGCGGAACAGAACCATGGTTTCCGGGTTCCATTCGTTAACGCCATCGGATATATCCCGGCCCACCACCGTCCACGGCCCGGTCGGCGAGCCAGCGCGTTCGACATCGTAGCTACGTCCTACCGCGGCACCCATCCAGTTGATCGCGAAGGGCGAGGTGGTCTCGCGCAGCAGAGGCGCGTCCGGCTTCGGCAGCGGCGCCATCCTCTGCTGTCCGGCCATCTGCGCTGCGGCGGTGCGCACCAGATCGACCACCGCCTGCTCCTGGTTCGCTTCGCCTTCTTTTGCAAACCCCGGCAGGTGGTAGCTGTAGTGTCCGGTCGACTCCTTATGCCAGTAGAAGCCGCCGTCGTGACGATGGCCGCGGAAGCCCCAGATAAGCCCCCCGGCGGCTTGCGCCCCGTTGACCTCGCTGTGAACAATCGACTGCATAATGGCGTTCAGCTGATCCGCCGGCAGCAAGCCAAACTCGCCGACGAGATAGACTTTTTGCCCGCCGACGGCGCGTAGATCCTGCGTCACCTGCCCGGGATGGTTATTATCGGCGTTGGTGTAATAGTGATTACTGACGATATCCACATTGGGGTCAGTCAACGCAAAAGAATTGATTTTCTTATAGGTGCCATCCATCACCAGCTGGTTGGGAGCCCACTTTTTAATCCACGCCGCGGTCTGCTGCAGAAAATCGGCATTGGTATCCTCCAGCTCGTTACCGGTCTCCCAGGCCATGATCGCCTTCTCATCAAAATAGGCGCGGCCGGTGACGGTATTTGTCCGGGTGATGACCTGACGGATCACATCCAGATAGGCTTTGAAGGTCTTGCTATCGGTACGATAAAAGTCTTCCGCTTTTTCGTGGTAGAACGCCGCCAGCTGCTCGCGCCCGCCCCACCACCACCAATGGTCGATAAAGGGCAGGATCAGACGCAATCCCTGTTTATCCGCTTCGGCAATCATGTTGTCATACACCCGCATGGCTTTCTCATTCAGCCGCGGCATGCCGTCCGCCGTTTCCGGCGCGAGAATATGGGTCTCGCGGCCGCAGGCCTTGTCAAACTCCTGCTGCACCGACAGCACGTAGACGCGCTGGGCTTTCGCCCCGGTTTGCACCATCGCCTGGATCCAGTTTTGCTGCTCCTGGGCCGTCGGCCATTTAAAGTATTGCCCCCAGCCGCGCGGGTCTGCCCTGCAGGGGCCGCGGGCGTCGTCTTCAATGCGGTGCAGCTCCGGCGCGTGGATCCCGGCGAAGCGAAACACCTTATCGCCATCCTTGAGAGCGGCGCCGTCGCGAGTGATAAAGTGTTCAAAATGCGAGCGCTCGGCGGCCAACGCCCCGCCGGCCCCCAGCGCGGACAGCAGCCCCATTAGCAGCAGGTTTTTCATCGGCTTCATCGCTGTCTCTCCTTAGAACCAGACTTCGGCCTGTACGCCGAAGTTAACGGTGTCGGTTGAGCCACTGCGGGAATAACCGCCGGCGGTGATGGTATTGGTATCCCAGTTGTAGTTGCCGTCCAGCGCATCGGAGACACCTTTGTCCCACTTCGCGTAGGTGACGAAGAAACGCAGCTGCGGGCGCGCCCAGAAGCCGGAGTCAAAGGTCAGCGTTGGCGCAACGGTGACTTTGGTCAGGCCGCCTTTGCCTTTGCCGTTAACCCCTTTGTAGTTTTTGTCATCCAGGTATTCGTAGCCCAGCTCGTACTGCATGGCAAAGTTGCGGGTGATCTGATGATAGGGGCGGATACCGGCGACCCACATCGAGCGTCCCCAGCCATTGTCATCTTCCGTCCACCAGCGGTAGTTTTTATCCTTCTGCCAGAAGGCGAAGGTGGAGATTTCCAGATCGCCCATCGAGGCCACGCTATCCAGCACCACCCGCCAGGACTGGGTGTTTTCCAGATTGGCCCAGCCCCAGCCGTTTTTACCCAGCGAATCGCCCGCCGCCAGCCCTTTGCCGTACTGCAATGCGAGGCGGGAGTACCCCCCGGTGAGGCCATAAAAACCGTCAAAGTTATAAATACCGGTCACGCCATAGCCCTTTTCGGCGGAAGTCGGATGTTTTTCGTTACGGTTCATGTGGTGGCCGATCAGCTCCAGATCGAAGCCTGTCCCGGCGATCTTTTTCAGCCACAGGTTGAGGGAGTAATCATCCGGGTAGCCCTGATCTCCCTTATCCACCGGGTAGGCTTTGGTTTCATCGGTGGGCGAAAAGGCGTAGACCCCGGCGTCGAAGCGGGCGAAGCCCAGATCCATGTTATCGAAGCCGCCGCCGGTGCCATTGTATTGAATGTACTCCCAGTCAAACTGATGGCTGGAAGTGTTGGAGCTGCTGTAGCGCTTACCGGCCCAGAAAGTCATTTCCGGCGCAAAATCCAGATTGCTCAGCTCGGCGAACCCTTCACGAAACTGCACATCATGGCCATCGTCATCCTGACAGTTCCAGTCGGAGGTGCATTTCGACTGGTGAGTGAGGTTGGCCTGCACTTTCGCCACCACGCCGCTGTCCGCCGTCAGCGTTACGGTGGGGATCAGTTCGATCTTGGTGTCTTCTTCGTTGCCCAGTCGCCACTTGCCGTCCGGCATCAGGCCGACGGAGTCCGCGCGGTTGCCATCAGAATTGGCAAGGATCCCGGAGCGAATATAGCCATGCAGCGCAAAATCATACTTCGGATCGGCGCAGGCCAGGCTGCTGGTCCCGGCCAGCGAGAGGAGAGCCAGAGGTATTGAGTGTTTCAGCTTTATCATTATTTTTTTCCCACGTTATGTTTGTTAACACGAACCGATAACGGAGGGGAAATTTACGGATCAAAAATGGAAATGTACATCCACTAATGGAAAGCGCTTTCCATAATTGCCTATCTGGTTCACAAAATTCGCTCTGCGACGAATATATTCGTGAGACTGATCACATAAAATAACAAGAATACCGCCGGAAGCCGGCAGCAGAGCGGAAGAAAGAGAAAGTGAACAGGTGCCGTCGGGGGATAAGCCGCCGACGGCGAGGGGATCAGCGCTCGGTTTCCGCGAGCTGGCGTTCGTAAACTTTGAAGAAGGGGCGATAAAGCATCCAGGCGTTAAACATCGCGAACAGGCTCATGCACAAATTTTTCCAGCTGCCGTTCGCCGACCATGCCGCCCCCAGCGGAGAAGGCATCGACCAGGGTAGCATCGCCACCGCGCGATCGAGGATGCCCAGCTGAGTCAAATACCATGCAATACAGGCATTTATCAGCGGAACAAAGAGAAACGGCAGTAAAAAAACCGGGTTCATGATCACCGGAAAACCAAACAGTATCGGCTCGTTGATATTAAACAGCGACGGCAGCAGGCCAATTTTGGCCACGCTTTTCAGCTGCCGTGAGCGGCTGCGCATCGCCATCAATACCAGCGGCAGAGTGGAGCCGATACCGCCGATCAGCAGGTAAAAATCCCAGAATCCCTGCAGATAAATATGCGGCAGCGTTGGCGAACCCGCCGCCAAAGCCTGCTGATTTTCAAACAGATAGGTCATCCAGAAGGGGTTCATAATCCCGGTGATAATCAGCGCGCCGTGGATACCGATAAACCAGAGTAAGTTACAGATTAACAAAGAGATAAGTACCGCCATCAACGTGTCGGACGCCAGCACCAGCGGTCGCACCGCTTCGCTGATTAGCTCCGGTACGATGCGCCCGGTCGTCTGCAGCAATATGGCATTCATCACGCTTATCGACAGCATCACCACCAGCAGCGGGATCAGCAGTTGAAAGCCATTGCGAGTCATCAGCGGCACTTCATCAGGCAGGCGGATACACCAGCCTTTTTTGTAGAAAAAACGAATTATCTCAATGGAATAGGTACTGGATATCAGGGCGGTAAATATCCCCATGCCGCCGAGATAAACGTTGCTCACCGCAGTCTCGCGAAAGCCAATAAACAGCAGAAAAGCCAGACACCCGGTTAAACCACAGAGCCGTTCCGGCAGACGGTACTGCTTGGCGAGACTGGCGCTGGCGCCGAAAGCGACAATCAGCGCCACCAGGCCAATGGTTAGCTGAAAGGTCGGCAGCAGGATAGGCCGCAGCAGCAAATAGACCTGGCCGAAACGCGAGGCGCCGTCGATGGAAACGGGCGGAAACAAAATGGGAACCAACAGGCTGCCAACAATCACAAATGGCATCGCCAGCGCAAAGCTATCGCGCATCGCCGTAATGTGGTTGTTGCGCGTCAGAACATTCGCCAGCGGCGCCAGCCGCTGCTCGATGATGTCCACGGCCACATTCATTAACTGAATGTTCATACTCCTACCTTTGCGAATGATTGTCTCGCCGGGATGATCGCCCACAACACCGGAAAGTGAAAGCCTGCCATAGGTGATCATGGTCACAATAAATAAATCCATAAATGGAAAGCGCTTTCCGTAATGCATCCATTTTGACTATAGTCCGCACATCCAACCTCATCAGGAGCGGTACTTATGAAAAAAATTATGTTGTGTTGTTCGGCAGGCATGTCCACCAGCCTGCTGATGAAAAAAATGATTGCGGAAGCCGAACAGCGGGGCCTGCCGGTAGAGATCAACGCCTATGGCGTAGCGGAGTTCGCCGAACAGGTTGGCCATTATCAGGTGGTGCTGCTGGGGCCGCAGGTGAAATACATGCAGCAGGATTTGCAAAAGCAGGCGGATAAATACGGTATCCGCGTCGAACCCATCAATATGATGGACTACGGCATGCAAAAAGGCGCCGCAGTCCTTGATTTCGCCCTTTCCCTCATCGAAAACAAGAACTAAGGAAAGATCATGAGCTCTCTGTACGCTAAATTGATCGATGTGATCGAACGGCAGATCACGCCTATGGCGGGAGCGATCGGCCAGCAAAAATACGTTACCTCCATCCGCGACGGTTTTATTACCGCCCTGCCCTTTATGATCGTCGGCTCGTTTTTGCTGGTGTTTATCTTCCCGCCGTTTTCTCCGGATACGACGTGGGGCTTTGCCCGCGCCTGGCTGCAATTTTCGCTCGATCATCGCGAGGCGCTGATGCTGCCGTTCAACTTCAGCATGGGGGTGATGACCCTGTTTATCGCCGTCGGGATCGCCGCCAGCCTCGCCAAGCACCATCACCTGGACTCATTGACCGCCGGGATGCTGTCGCTGATGTCGTTTCTGCTGGTCGCCGCGCCGCTGAAAGATGGCCAGATCTCTACTGCCTACTTCTCCGGCCAGGGGATCTTTACCGCCATTCTGGTGGCTATCTATTCCACCGAGCTGTACGCCTTCCTCAAGCGACATAACATCACCATTCGCCTGCCGCCGGAAGTGCCTGCCGGGGTAGCGCGCTCGTTCGAGATCCTGATCCCGGTGCTGGCGATCATCCTGACGCTACATCCGCTGAACCTGTTTATCGAGGCCCAGCTGGGGATGATCATTCCGGAAGCGATCATGTCGCTGGTGAAACCGCTGGTCGCAGCTTCCGATACGCTGCCGGCGATCCTGCTGTCAGTGCTGGTCTGTCAGGTACTGTGGTTCGCCGGGATCCACGGCGCGCTGATCGTCACCGGGATCATGAACCCGTTCTGGATGGCCAACCTGTCGGTCAATCAGGCGGCGATGGCCGCTGGCACCGCTATCCCGCACATCTATGTCCAGGGCTTCTGGGATCACTATCTGCTGATCGGCGGCGTCGGCTCAACCCTGCCGCTGGCGCTGATGCTGCTGCGCAGCAAGGCCGTGCATCTGCGGACGATTGGCCGGATGGGCGTGGTGCCGGGCGTATTTAACATCAACGAACCGATTCTGTTCGGCGCGCCGATCATCATGAACCCGCTGTTCTTCCTGCCGTTCGTGCTGGTGCCGATGGTCAACGCGACCCTGGCGTACTTTGCGCTGAAGCTGGACCTGGTCAGCCGCGTAGTGTCGATGACGCCGTGGACGACGCCGGCCCCTATCGGCGCCTCGTGGGCGGCGAACTGGAGCTTTAGCCCGGTGATCCTGTGCCTTATTTGTATGGCCACCGCCATGGTGATGTACCTGCCATTTCTCAAAGCTTACGAAAAACAGCTGCTGGCCCAGGAGCGTGAAAACGCCGTCGACCAGGCTGACAACGCGGCGCAAACCGCTTAATGCTAACGATTCAGAGGATAATCATGGAATTAGAAGAACAGGTGATGGGGATCATCATCAACGCCGGCCAGTCCCGTAGCCTGTGCTACGAAGCGCTGCACGCCGCTAAAGCGGGTGATTTCGCCACCGCCGACGCCAAAATGCAGGAAGCGGCGCACTATTCCCGCGAAGCTCACCTTGTGCAGACCCAGCTTATCGAAGCTGACGAAGGCGAGGGAAAAACCAAAATGACGCTGGTGATGGTCCATGCTCAGGATCACCTGATGACCTCCATTCTGGCGAAAGAGCTGATTGCCGAACTGATTGCGATTTACCGCGCGCAACCGCTTCACGCCTAGCGCCTTGCCCGGCCAGACGTGCTGGCCGGGTCTGATTCCCCGAGGTCACTATGTTACATCTTGGAATAGATATTGGCGGCACCAAAATGGAGGCCGTACTGCTGGATCCCGCAGGCGAATGCGTCCAGCGCCTGCGTCGGCCAACCCACAAAGAGAGCTATGACGCCTTTATGCGTCAACTGCTGACCCTGATTGCCGATATGCGCGCGGTCAGCCCGCAGCCGTTCACTCTGGGGATCGGCCTGCCCGGGGCTATCGATCCGCAAAGCGGACGCATTAAAAACTGCAACTGCCTGGTGCTCAACGGCCACGATCTGCGCCGGGATATCATGCAGCAGCTTGGCCAACCGGTGTGGATGGCAAACGATGCCGACTGCTTCACCCTTTCCGAGGCGGTCGATGGCGCCGGCGCCGGCGCCACCACCGTCTTCGGGGTGATTATCGGTACCGGCTGCGGCGGCGGGATCGCCGTTCATCAACAGCTGCTCAGCGGCCCCAACGCTATCGCCGGAGAGTGGGGACATAATCCGCTGCCGGGCTATACTCCTGAGCGCGATGGCCCGCCGCAGCCCTGCTACTGCGGCAAAACGAACTGCATCGAAAGCTTTGTTTCCGGCACCGGCTTCGCCCGCCGCTACGGGGAACAAGCGCGTGCGGAAGCCATTGTCGCCGCAGCGCAAAACGGCGATCCGCGCGCGCTGGCCCACTGGCGTCATTTTATCGACGCCTTTGCCCGCAGCCTGGCGTCAGTGATCAACATTCTCGACCCGCAGGTGATTGTGCTGGGCGGCGGTTTGTCCAACGTCAGCCAGATCTATCGCGATCTGCCTGCCGCCATCGTGCCGTGGATCTTCTCCGACAGCTGCCGCACGCAGATCAAACCGGCCCGCTTCGGCGACGCCAGCGGCGTGCGCGGCGCGGCCTGGCTGCCCCGGTTGCCCGGCGCCGCGGACGGGCCTCGGTAGACACTTTTTTCAGCAGGTATGTTAAGCTAGGCGAAAATGTCCAGACAGAAAAAGCCATGCCAACGATTGATGATGTTTCAAGATTAGCGAATGTCTCAAGAGCGACGGTTTCCCGCGTGCTGACCGGCACCCGGGGCGTGCGCGAAGAGAGCCGGGAAGCTGTGCTGCGGGCCGTTGAAGAACTCAACTATCGCCCGAGCTTTGCCGCGCAAAACCTCGCCAGTCAGACATCCAGCCACGTTGGCCTGGTGATTTCCGCGCAGGACGAGAGCCACGGCGCGCGTCTGTTGCCGCTCCTCTCGCAGGCGCTGAAAGGGCTGAATAAAAGCCTGCTGGTCCAGTACGTCAGCGACCCGGTAGAGCAGGCGGCGGCGATCGACGATCTGCAGCGCCAGTGCGTGGCGGTGGTGGTGCTGGGCGCCGTTGCCGCCGACGCGCCGCGCAACGTTATCGCCTTTGACCGCTTCGGCGTCGCTGGAAGCAACAGCCAGGGCTATGACTTCGCCTTCGCCACCGAAAGCGCCTGCCGCTATGTGATTGGCAAGGGACACCGCAACATCGCCCTGCTGGTGGACAGCGATAGCGACGATGCCAGCCGACAGATGCTGGAAGGCTACCGCAACGTCCTGCAGAACTACTCCATTCCTTTTAACCGCCAGCTGGTGCTGACGGCCAACGATGATGTCGAGCAGGCGCTGCTTACCTTAATTAACAGCTTCAGTAAATACTCAGTCATTATCGTTAAACGCGACCGCTACGCGGCTGAAGCAATGCGCCTGCTGCGCGAATTCACCATCGCCGTCCCGCAGGAGGTCTCCCTGCTGAGCCTTGAGGATTCCCCCCTCGCCTCGCTGCTCTATCCGCCGCTGACCTGCATCTCATGGCCACTGGAGGCGCTGCTGGATAACTGTATTCAGCGTATTCGCAGCCTGATAGACGACCGGCCAACGTTCACCGCCGAGGGCCGCTCGCTGGCCGGCCGCCTGATCCCGCGCCAGTCGGTCGCCGATATCTCTTGATCTCCGCCCGGTTCGCGCCGGGCCAACCTTGCCTCCCCTTTCTCGCGCTCTCGTTTCCCGGCTCATTATTATCCCCGCACGCAAATAAGAATTATTTTCATTTATAAATAGCTTGTGCTATATAACATAGCAATTGCTATAAACGCTGAGAAATTAACCACACCATTGCGAGGGATCCTATGCTGCATCTGACACCGCTGAAATCATTGCTGCTGGCCAGCGCGCTGGCCCTGCTGGCCGCGGCGCCGGCCTCGGCGCAGGAGAAATTCAGGGTTATCACCACCTTCACGGTTATCGCCGATATGGCGCAGAACGTGGCCGGCGATGCCGCCGTCGTCAGCTCCATCACCAAACCGGGCGCGGAGATCCACGACTACCAGCCCACCCCCGGCGATATCAAACGCGCGCAGGGGGCGCAGCTGATCCTCAGCAATGGTCTCAATCTCGAACGGTGGTTTGCCCGCTTTTATCAGCACTTGCAGGGCGTCCCGGAGGTGGTGGTCAGCGAGGGGATCCAGCCGATGGGCATCAGCGCGGGCCCCTATAGCGGGAAGCCCAATCCCCATGCCTGGATGTCGGCAGATAACGCCCTGATCTATGTCGATAATATTCGCGACGCGCTGGTGAAATACGATCCGCCTCACGCCGACACCTATCGCCGCAACGCCGAGGCCTACAAAGAGAAGATCCGCCAGACGATGGCGCCACTGCAGGCCAGACTGGCGCAGCTGCCGGAGGATAAGCGCTGGCTGGTCACCAGCGAGGGAGCCTTCTCCTATCTGGCCCGCGACTATGGCCTGCACGAACTGTATCTGTGGCCGATTAACGCCGACCAGCAGGGTACCCCGCAACAGGTACGCAAAGTTATCGACACCATGAAGAGAGAACAGATCCCGACCATCTTCAGCGAAAGCACCATCTCCGATAAACCGGCCCGTCAGGTGGCGCGCGAAGCCGGCGCCCACTACGGCGGCGTGCTGTATGTCGATTCGCTGAGCGCCGCCGACGGCCCGGTGCCGACCTGGCTCGACCTGCTGCGCGTCACAACCGAAACCATCGTCAACGGTATCCAGGACGGGATGAGGAAACAGCCATGAATACAGCGCAAGCGGGTCTGTATGTCGACCAGCTCACCGTTACCTGGCGCAACGGCCACACCGCCCTGCGCGACGCCTCGTTCAGCGTACCACGCGGCGCCATTGCCGCGCTGGTGGGGGTTAACGGCTCGGGTAAATCCACGCTGTTTAAAGCGCTGATGGGCTTTGTGCGCATCGGTCACGGCGAGATCGCCATACTCGGCCAGCCGGTCAATCGCGCGCTGCGCCAGAATCTGGTCGCCTATGTCCCGCAGTCGGAAGAGGTGGACTGGTCCTTCCCGGTGCTGGTGGAGGATGTGGTGATGATGGGCCGCTACGGCCATATGGGCTGGCTGCGGCGGGCAAAGCCGCGCGATCGCGAAATCGTCGATGCCGCGCTGGCCCGCGTGGGCATGAGCGAGTACCGCCATCGGCAAATTGGCGAGCTCTCCGGTGGGCAGAAAAAGCGCGTCTTCCTTGCCCGCGCCATCGCTCAGCAGGGTCAGGTGATCCTGCTGGATGAGCCTTTTACCGGCGTCGATGTGCAGACCGAAGCGCGGATCATCAGCCTGCTGCGCGAGCTACGCGATGAGGGCTGCACCATGCTGGTCTCCACCCATAACCTCGGGTCCGTAAGTGAGTTTTGCGATTATACGGTGATGGTAAAAGGCACCGTGCTGGCCAGCGGCCCGACAGAAACCACCTTCACCGCCGAGAATCTGGAGCGGGCTTTCAGCGGCGTGCTGCGCCACGTCGCCCTCACCGGCGCGGAAGCGCAGATTATCACCGATGACGAGCGGCCGTTTATCAGCCGGCGCGCGGCGGGAGGACCACGATGAGCTGGCTGCTGGAGCCGTTTGGCTATCACTATATGCTCAATGCGATGTGGGTATCGGCGCTGGTGGGCGGCGTCTGCGCCTTTCTCTCCTGCTACCTGATGCTCAAAGGCTGGTCGCTGATTGGCGACGCCCTTTCCCACTCGATTGTGCCCGGCGTCGCCGGGGCCTATATGCTCGGCCTGCCGTTTGCCCTCGGCGCGTTTCTCTCCGGCGGCCTGGCGGCGGGCAGTATGCTGTTTTTGCAGCAGCGATCGCGGCTAAAAGAGGATGCGATTATCGGCCTGATCTTCTCCTCCTTCTTCGGTATCGGGCTGTTTATGGTGTCGCTGAACCCGACGTCGGTGAATATCCAGACCATTATCCTCGGCAATATTCTGGCCATCGCCCCGGAGGATATTATCCAGCTGGCGGCGATCGGCTTTATCTCGATGGCGATCCTGCTGCTGAAGTGGAAAGATCTGATGGTGACCTTCTTCGATGAAAACCACGCCCGCTCGATTGGTCTGAACACCCGCGGCCTGAAGCTGCTGTTCTTTACCCTGCTGGCGGCCTGCACCGTAGCGGCGCTGCAGACCGTCGGCGCCTTTCTGGTCATCTGCCTGGTGGTCACTCCCGGGGCCACCGCCTGGCTGTTAACCGACCGCTTCCCGCGCCTGCTGGCCATCGCCGTCGCCATCGGCAGCCTGACCAGCTTCTTCGGCGCCTGGCTCAGCTTCTATCTCGACGGCGCCACCGGCGGCATTATCGTGGTGGCGCAAACGCTGCTGTTCCTCATCACCTTTATCTTTGCGCCGAAGCATGGCCTGCTGGCCAACCGCCGCCGCGCCAGGGAGGCTGCATGCTGAATCTGTTCCTGGCTCCGTTTCAGTTTCCATTTATGGTCAACGCGATAACGGTATCGATGGTCGTCGCCGTGCCCTGCGCGCTGCTGTCGGTCTTTCTGGTGCTTAAAGGCTGGGCGCTGATGGGCGACGCCATGAGCCACGCGGTCTTTCCCGGCGTGGTGCTGGCCTACATTATCGGCATCCCCTTCGCCATCGGCGCGTTTATCGCCGGGCTGCTGTGCGCCGTAACGACCGGTTTTCTTGACGATAACAGCCGCCTCAAACGCGATACCATTATGGGAATTGTCTTCTCCGGTATGTTTGGCGCCGGGCTGGTGCTGTACGTAGCGATCCAGTCCGACGTCCATCTCGACCATATTCTGTTCGGCGATATGCTGGGGATCTCCCTCAGCGATATTGGACAAACGGCGGCTATCGCGCTGGTGATTGCGCTGATTATCGGGCTGAAATGGCGGGATTTTTTGCTGCACGCCTTCGATCCGACGCAGGCCAAAGCCAGCGGCCTGCGCGTGGGGCTGCTGCACTACGGCCTGCTGTGCATGATCGCCCTGACCATCGTCGCGACGCTGCAGTCGGTAGGGATTATTCTGTCGATTTCGCTGCTGATTGCCCCCGGGGCGATCGCGCTCCTGCTGGTACGGCGCTTTATCCACGCCCTGCTGCTGGCGGTGGCAGTGGCGGTCTGCTGCTCGGCGGGAGGGGTGTGGCTGGCGTTTTATCTCGATAGCGCGCCGGCGCCGACTATCGTGGTGCTGTTCACCGCGCTGTTTGTGATCGCCTTTGTGGCAAGCACGATCCGGGATAGCCGGAAACAGAAAACTTCAGCAACCATCTCCGGCGGCGGCTAACGCCTTACCGGGGCTACAAAAAACGCGAGTTGTCCGCCGGCTGCGCGCCGCGCAGGCCGGGGAAGGCCGCTATTTTTTCGGTCGGTATTTTTCCGGCAGCGGCGGCACCGGCCGCCTGTCATCCAGCAGATGGCGAAGGGTCAGGATCGGGTGACGCCAGAGCATTCGCGGCCCGGCCCAGCGCATAATCTGCTTCATCTCTTCGCGCTTCGCCGGCTGGTAGCAATGCACCGGACACTGCTTGCAGGCCGGTTTATTGTCGCCAAACACGCACTTATCAAGGCGCTTATCGGCGTAGGCGTTCAGCGCCTGATAGTGTTCGGCGTCGTCGCGGGCCTCCGGACAGCGGCGCTGATAAAGCCCAATCATCCGACCGATCGTCTGCTTTTCACGTTCGATGCGTTTGCCCACCGTCAATTTCCCTCCCCACAAAAAGATGCATCAATAATACACCTTTTAAGCCGGCCACGCAGCCGCTTTCCTAACGATCAGGTCGGGTTAGCGGGTTTATCAACATGCCCCAATGCTTTTTCCGGGAAGCAGACATCGCGCACCCGGCGTTTCAGCTCTGCCGCATCCGGAAAGCCGCCATCCTGCTTGCGCTCCCAGATCTGCTGGCCGTCGATATCGATAGTGAAGATCCCGCCGGTGCCCGGCACCAGCGTCACCGAGGCGATATCGGTGCTGAAGGTGTGTAACAGCTCCTGCGCCATCCAGCTGGCGCGCAGCATCCAGTTGCACTGGGAACAATAGGTGATGGTGATAGCCGCTTTTGAATTCATCGTCATCTCGCTCAGGCTGAAAGGGCACAGTGTAAACAATGTGCAGTTTAAATGAGGAATACATCAATATTTTGTTGCAAACGATAATACCTATCATTACCATTCGCAATCAACAAATGGAGTTAGACCCTATCCGCAACGGAAAAGACGGAGCAACCTGCAACTCTGGAAGTAACGCGTGAGCCGATACTAATAACGATCAAGGCGTGGCGACTATGTACAAATCGACTCCGTCAGCAGCAGGGTGTAAAAAACGCCTGCTGGTGACCTCTTTGCTTGCAGCAATTTATCAAACTTCTGCCGTCGCAGCAGGCACTTCCGCCATCGGCGGCGAGGCGGTGGATGACACCTCGGAACAAATGACCGTCACCGCTCCCGCGCCGGCGCAAAAAGCCGGTAACGAGCACAGCATCAGCGCCCGGGAGCTGGAGGATAAAGGCGCTAACGATTTCGGCTCAATCATGCGCTATGAGCCGCTCATCAGCGCCACCGGGGCCAGCGGCGGCTCCGGCAACGGCAAAAGCGGCTTCGACCGCGGGGGCTACACCGGCTACAACATTCGCGGTATGGAGAGCAACCGCGTCGGCATCGACGTGGACGGTATCGCCCAGCCCAACGCCACCGGCCGTGGCTACGTCGGTCGCGCCGGGCTCAACACCTTCGGCATCGGCCGCGATTATATCGACCCCTATATGTACGGCAGCGTGGATATCCAGTCCGGCGCCACCTCGACGGAAACGGCCAACAGCGCCATCGGGGGGAATGTCTCCTTCCGCCCGAAATCGGCGGATGATTACCTGCGCCCGGGCAAAACCAGCGCCTTCGGCTATCGCAGCGGCTACGACTCCGCGGATCGCAGCTGGCACAACGGGGTGACCGTCGCCGGCGGCGATGAGTTCCTGCGCGGCATTTTGGTCTACAGCCGCCGCGATGGTCAGGAAACCGAAAATAACAGCGGCACCGTCGATGCCTACCCGGCGAACTGGCACTCCGATGCCTTTCTGGCCTCCGGGATCTGGCAGCCCAACGACGAGCACAAGCTAACCAGCACCTTCGACTATTACCATAAAACCAACCACACCCACTACGATACCTGGGACTCCAGCGGCAACAGCACCATCGGCACCGCCAACCAGACCAGCCAGACCCGGCGCTGGGGTCTGAGCCTGAAGGATGACTGGACGCCGATGAATGACTACCTCGACAGCGTCTCCAGTAAAATCTATTACCAGCATACCGAAGCCCATGACTGGACGTATATGCCGGACAGCGTCACCCGCAGAATGCAGACGGTGAACTCCAACTACGACACCGACACCTGGGGCCTGCAGACCGCACTGGCGAAAACCCTGGGCCGCCACGATCTGAGCGCCGGCTTTAACGCCAGCACCAGCAAAACCCAGCGGCCGTTCAGCCAGTCGCCAATCCCCAGCGTTTACAGCGAGATCATGCAGCCGGAGGCGGATAGCCGCAGCTACACCCTCGGCGGTTTTGTTCAGGATAAGATCAACTTCGATCTCGATAGCCACAATTTCGCCATTATTCCCGGCGTGCGTGTGGTACATCAATCGACGAAGCCGGAAAATCTGTCCGACCTCGCCGCCAACAGCAGCGCGCTGACCGAATCGTCAGTGGCCAGGCTGTATGGTAAAAACAGCGATACCCAGGTTCTGCCGTCGTTGACCTTCCAGTACGACCTCACCCCGCGTCTGATGACCTACCTGCAGTACCAGCGCGGGGCGCAGTTCCCCAACGCCAGCCAGCTGTATGGCTCCTGGAACCTTGGCTCCAGCTACGCCGGCAGCCAGCAGTATGCCCTGATCGGCAATACCGATCTGAAGACGGAAACCAGCGATAATCTTGAGTGGGGACTGAAGGGGGAAGTTACCGAAGGCATCACTCTGCGCACGGCGCTGTTCTACAACAGCTATAAGAACTTTATCGCCTATACCCGCTATACCCGGGCGAATAATCCGGGCCAGTTCACCAACGTGCCGTCGAATATCTACACCATTTATCAGGCGGAAAACCGCGATAAAGCCTATATCTACGGCGGTGAAATCAGCACTAAATTTAACTTTGGCACCTGGTATGAGCAGGTGGACGGCCTGAGCGCCACCCTCGCCCTCGGCTATAGCGAAGGGAAATCGAAATCCAGCTACAGCGGCGATAAATACGTCGACCTCGACAGCGTAGCGCCGATGAAAGCCATCGTCGGCGTGGCGTGGGACGATCCGGCGAAACGCTACGGCACCGCCCTGACGGCGACCTTCGTCAAAGGGAAACAGGCGACCGCCACCAATCGCGAAAGCTACAGCAACAGCGGATCCGCCATCACCGATGCCAGCAGCGACTATATGCGCGTGCCGGGCTACGGCATGCTGGACTGGACCGCGTACTGGCAGGTAGCGAAAAACGTGCGCCTCAATGGCGGGGTCTACAACCTCACCGATCGTAAATACTGGGATTACCTGAGCAGCCGCAATATCGAGACCGGCACCAACCAGGACGCCAACGATAAAGCGCTGGCGGTGATGCCGGGCCGCACCTGGCAGCTCGGAGTCAACGTCGACTTCTGATTGCCCGAATAACCACTCACCTGCCCCGGCCCACCGGCCGGGGATATTGATCATCGAGAAGGATATAATTATGCCCAATGCCCACCCCGATTTGTGGCAGCGCTACCAGGCCACCAAAGCGGCCAGCGCCGCGAAATATGCCCGCGATATCGCCGCGGAAATGGGGATCAGCGAAGCCGAACTGACCGCCGCCCGCCTCGGCCATGATGCCGTGCGCCTGAGCGATGACGCCCGGGCGCTGATTGCAGCCCTGGAGCGCGTCGGTGAAACCAAATGCATCTGCCGCAACGAGTATGCCGTGCATGAGCAGGTCGGCCAGTTCACGCACCAGCACCTCAGCGGCCACGCCGGGCTGGTGCTCAACCCGCGCGCGCTCGACCTGCGTCTGTTCCTCAGCCAGTGGGCCAGCGCCTTCCATCTGAACGATAACGGTCGCCAGAGCATTCAGTTTTTCGACCACCACGGTGACGCCCTGCTGAAAGTCTATGCGACCACGCAGACCGACATGGCGGCCTGGGACACCCTGATCGCGGAGTATCGGGTGGCGGCCCCGGCACCGCTGACCCTGCGCCCGCTGGAGCCGGTGAAATATGCCGAGAGCGCCGATGGAGCCGCGCTGGAGAACGACTGGCGCGCGATAACCGACGTACACCAGTTCTTCGGTCTGCTGCGTAAATATCAGCTTTCCCGCCAGCAGGCCTTCCGTCTGGTGAGCGACGACCTCGCCTGCCGCGTTGATCGCCATGCGCTGCCAGCGTTACTGGAGACGGTGCGCCAGGAGGGCAATGAAATCATGATCTTCGTCGGCAATCGCGGCTGCGTGCAGATTTTCACCGGCGCCCTGGAAAAGCTGGCGCCGATGCGCGGCTGGCTGAATATCTTCAATCCCACCTTTACCCTCCATCTGCGCGAAGAGAGCATCGATGAAGTGTGGGTGACCCGTAAGCCGACCTCAGACGGACACGTCACCAGCGTCGAGCTGTTCGCCAAAGACGGCACCCAGATTGCCCAGCTCTATGGCCAGCGCAGCGAGGGCCACCCCGAGCAGGGGCAATGGCGCCAGCAGGTGGATCGTCTGACCCGCGAAGGACTGCCCGCATGATGCGCTGGTTACTGCTTCTCATCGCCTTCCCGCTGCTGAGCCACGCCGCTGTGGAGCGGCTCGTCACCCTCGGAGGAGATGTCACTGAGATCGTCTATGCCCTTGGCGCGCAACAGAGCCTGGTCGCCCGGGACAGCACCAGCAGCTGGCCCCCGGCGGCGCAAAAACTGCCGGATGTCGGCTACCTGCGGCAGCTGAACGCTGAGGGGATCCTCGCATTACGTCCGCAGCTGGTGTTAGCGAGCGCCCAGGCGCAGCCCTCGCTGGTCTTACACAAGGTGCAGGCGAGCGGCGTGAAGGTGGTTAACGTGCCTGGCGGCGAAAACCTGGCCGCGATCGATAACAAAGTGGCCGTCATTGCCGAAGCATTAGGCAAAACCCCGGCAGGCGACGCGCTGCGCCAGCAGCTTCAGCAGCAGATCGCCGCCATTCCAACGCAGCCGATTGCCAGGCGGGTGCTGTTTATTCTCAGCCACGGCGGAATGAATACCCTGGTGGCCGGGCAACACACCGCGGCCGATGGCGCCATTCGCACCGCCGGTCTGCAGAACGCGATGCAGGGCTTCGACCACTATCGGGCGATGTCGCAGGAGGGAGTGGCCGCCAGCCAGGCGGATCTGGTGGTGATCTCCGCCGATGGTCTCAAAGGGATGGGCGGCGAAGCCGGGCTGTGGAGCCTGCCCGGCCTGGCGCAGACCCCGGCGGGTCGCCATAAACAGCTGCTGACGATCGACGACATGGCCCTGCTCGGCTTTGGGCCGCGCACCCCGCAGGCAATTATCGCGCTGCGTGAAAAAGCGGAGCAACTGCCCTGATGCGCCCTGCCCTCGCCCGCCGTTTGCTGATGATGACGCTACTGCTGGTTTCGCTGACGCTGTTCGCCACCACCCTTGGCGCGATGCGTTTGCCGCTGGCCAGCCTGCTGCCCGCCGGGGATGAGATGCTGCGCCACATCTGGCTGACCATCCGTCTGCCGCGGGTGCTGCTGGCCCTGCTGGTAGGCGCGGCGCTGGCCCTCTCCGGCTGCGTGATGCAGGGGCTGTTTCGCAACCCGCTTGCCGACCCGGGCCTGCTGGGCATCAGCAGCGGCGCCGCGCTGGCGGTGGCCTGCTGGCTGGTGCTCCCGCTTTCCGCATCGGGGCTGATCGCCCTGTATATGCCGATGCTGGCGGCGTTTATTGGTAGCCTGGCAGTGATGGTAGTGATTTTTATCCTCAGCCGGGCGGAGGAGGGTTCGCTGTCGCGCCTGCTGCTGGTAGGGATCGCCATCAACGCGCTGTGCGGGGCGCTGGTCGGCGTGCTGGCCTGGCTGAGCAACGACGCCCAGCTGCGCCAGCTGTCGCTGTGGGGCATGGGCAGCCTGGGCCAGGCCGAGTGGCCGACCCTGCTGGTGGCTACGACCCTGATCATCCCGGCGGCGCTGGCGGTGTGGTGGATGGCATCCCACCTGAATCTGCTGCAGCTCGGCGATGAAGAGGCGCACTATCTCGGGGTCAACGTGCGGGCGCTGCAGCGCTGGCTGCTGCTGTGCAGCGCGGTGCTGGTGGCCGCGGCGGTGGCCATCAGCGGAGTCATCGGCTTTATCGGCCTGGTGGTGCCGCACCTGATGCGCCTGTGGCTGGGGCCGGATCATCGCGGGCTGATCCCCGGCTCGCTGCTGGCCGGCGCCATCCTGCTTCTGCTGGCCGATACCCTGGCCCGCACCGTAGCGGCGCCAGCGGAGATGCCGGTCGGTCTGCTCACCAGCCTGCTGGGCGCCCCCTGGTTTCTGTGGCTGGTCTTTCGTCGGGAGAACTCCAGACATGGCTAATGCATACTGCGCCCAGGGTCTGTCACTTCGCCTTGGTAAACGACAGATTATCGACAACGTCTCCGTCGCGCTGCGCGGCGGCGAGATGACGGCGCTTATCGGGCCGAACGGCGCAGGCAAATCCACGCTGCTGCGGGTGCTTACCGGGTACCTGACTCCGGATAGCGGCACTCGCCATCTGGCGGGCACGCCGCTGGAGGAATGGTCACCCGAGGCGCTGGCGCGCCGGCGG
Source organism: Klebsiella sp. 54 (assembly GCF_018223875.1). Taxonomy (NCBI): domain Bacteria; kingdom Pseudomonadati; phylum Pseudomonadota; class Gammaproteobacteria; order Enterobacterales; family Enterobacteriaceae; genus Klebsiella; species Klebsiella sp. 54. The sequence continues at coordinate 195,530 of NZ_JAGRRA010000004.1, read as the reverse complement.
GCGGTCATGCTGCAGCGCACGGCCCTGCAGGCTGACTGGACGGTGGAAACGGTCATCGCCATGGGGCTCTCGCCGTGGGGTCCGACCGCGGACCCGGCGGTGCTGGCGGCGGTAATGGCCGTCACCGGCTGCGATGAACTTGCCGGCCGCCGCTATCCCGGCCTCTCCGGTGGCGAGCAGCAGCGGGTACAGCTCGCCCGCTGTCTGGCGCAGCTGTGGCGCGACGGCGCGCCGCAGGGCTGGCTGTTTCTTGATGAACCCACCTCGGCGCTGGACCTTTACTATCAACAGTATCTGCTGCGCTTGCTCAAACGGCTCACCGCCGGCGGGCAACTGCACGTGTGCGTGGTGCTGCATGACCTTAACCTCGCCGCCCTGTGGGCCGACCGCATCCTGCTGCTTCACCAGGGCCATCTGGTCGCCCAGGGCACGCCGCAGGAGGTGATCCAGCAGCCAGTTATCCATCGCTGGTACGGGGCGGATGTCCGCCTCGGCCAGCATCCGGACAACGCGGCCCCCCAGGTCTATCTGGCGCCGTAACCCCCGCGCGGCGCAACCGGAATCCGGATCGCGCCGCGCGCGTTCGTCAGTTTCCCTCGCCAGCCCATCTCCGTTATCATGTCTCATCCATGTGATAACGACGAAAACAACAAAATCGCAGCCATTTCAAATCAGGGATCTGGATAACACCCCATGAGCACAATTGACAATCTCGACGCCCACACACCGATGATGCAGCAGTATCTCAAGCTGAAGGCGCAACATCCTGACATTCTGCTGTTTTACCGGATGGGGGATTTTTACGAGCTATTTTATGACGATGCGAAACGCGCGTCGCAGCTGCTCGATATCTCGCTGACCAAACGCGGCGCCTCCGCGGGCGAACCCATTCCCATGGCCGGCATCCCCCACCACGCGGTGGAAAACTATCTTGCGAAACTGGTTAATCAGGGCGAGTCGGTAGCTATTTGCGAGCAGATAGGCGACCCGGCCACCACCAAAGGGCCGGTCGAGCGTAAAGTGGTGCGTATCGTCACGCCGGGCACCATCAGCGATGAAGCGCTGCTGCAGGAGCGTCAGGACAACCTGCTGGCCGCCATCTGGCAGGACAGCAAAGGCTTTGGCTACGCGACGCTGGACATCAGCTCCGGCCGCTTCCGCCTGAGCGAACCGGCCGACCGCGAAACCATGGCGGCAGAGCTGCAGCGTACTAATCCGGCGGAACTGCTGTACGCGGAAGATTTTGCCGAATCGTCGCTGATCGAAGGCCGCCGCGGCCTGCGCCGTCGCCCGCTGTGGGAATTTGAAATCGACACCGCGCGCCAGCAGCTTAACCTGCAGTTCGGCACCCGCGATCTGGTCGGCTTCGGCGTGGAAAACGCCCCCCGCGGCCTGTGCGCCGCCGGCTGCCTGCTGCAGTATGTCAAAGACACCCAGCGCACCTCGCTGCCGCATATTCGCTCCATCACCATGGAGCGCCAGCAGGACAGCATCATTATGGATGCCGCCACCCGCCGTAACCTCGAGATCACCCAGAATCTCGCCGGCGGCACCGATAACACTCTGGCCTCGGTACTCGACTGTACGGTGACGCCGATGGGCAGCCGGATGCTCAAGCGCTGGCTGCATATGCCGGTCCGCGATACCGCCGTGCTGGTGGAGCGCCAGCAGACCATCGGCGCGCTGCAGGAGCGCTATACCGAGCTGCAGCCGGTGCTGCGCCAGGTCGGCGATCTGGAACGTATTCTGGCGCGTCTGGCGCTGCGTACCGCCCGTCCACGCGATTTAGCCCGCATGCGTCATGCCCTGCAGCAGTTGCCTCTGCTGCGCGAGCAGCTGGCCGACGTTGACAGCCAGCCGGTGCAAAAATTGCGCGAGAAAATGGGCGAGTTTAGCGAACTGCGCGAACTGCTGGAGCGCGCGGTGATCGACGCGCCGCCGGTGCTGGTCCGCGACGGCGGGGTTATCGCCCCGGGCTACAGCGAAGAGCTGGACGAGTGGCGGGCGCTGGCCGATGGCGCCACTGATTATCTCGATAAGCTGGAGATCCGCGAGCGCGAGCGGCTGGGCCTCGATACCCTGAAGGTCGGCTACAACGCCGTCCACGGCTACTATATCCAGATCAGCCGCGGCCAGAGCCACCTGGCGCCGATCCACTACGTGCGTCGCCAGACGCTGAAAAACGCCGAACGCTACATTATTCCTGAGCTGAAGGAATACGAAGATAAGGTGCTGACCTCCAAGGGCAAGGCGCTGGCGCTGGAAAAACAGCTTTATGACGAACTGTTCGACCTGCTGCTGCCGCATCTTGCCGACCTGCAGGCGAGCGCAAGCGCGCTGGCCGAGCTGGACGTGCTGGTCAACCTGGCGGAACGCGCGGAAACCCTGAACTACTGCTGCCCGACCTTTAGCGATAAGCCGGGCATTCGCATCAGCGAAGGCCGCCATCCGGTGGTCGAGCAGGTGCTGAAAGAGCCGTTTATCGCCAACCCGCTGCAGCTGGCGCCGCAGCGGCGGATGCTGATCATCACCGGGCCGAACATGGGCGGTAAAAGTACCTATATGCGCCAGACCGCGCTGATTGCGCTGCTGGCCTATATCGGCAGCTACGTCCCGGCGCAGAAGGTGGAGATAGGCCCCATCGATCGCATCTTTACCCGCGTCGGCGCGGCGGATGACCTGGCCAGCGGCCGCTCGACCTTTATGGTGGAGATGACTGAAACCGCCAATATCCTGCACAACGCCACCGAACACAGCCTGGTGCTGATGGATGAGATTGGCCGCGGCACGTCCACCTACGACGGTCTGTCGCTGGCATGGGCCTGTGCGGAAAATCTCGCCAACAAAATCAAGGCGCTGACGCTGTTCGCCACCCACTACTTCGAGCTCACTCAGCTGCCGGAGAAAATGGAAGGCGTCGCCAACGTCCATCTCGACGCGCTGGAGCATGGCGACACCATCGCCTTTATGCACAGCGTGCAGGATGGCGCGGCCAGCAAGAGCTACGGCCTGGCGGTCGCCGCGCTGGCCGGGGTGCCGAAAGAGGTGATCAAGCGCGCGCGGCAGAAACTGCGCGAGCTGGAGAGTATTTCGCCCAACGCGGCGGCGACCCAGGTCGACGGCACGCAGATGTCGCTGCTCGCCGCCCCGGAAGAGACCTCGCCTGCGGTTGAGGCGCTGGAGAATCTTGATCCGGACTCCCTGACCCCGCGTCAGGCGCTGGAGTGGATTTATCGTCTGAAAAGTCTGGTCTAGCACCCCAATCGCCCTATTAAGGTCAAAAACGGCAGCGCCGCTCAGCGCTGCCGTTTTAACAAACTAAAAATGGGTGCAAGAGGATGCGTCCTGACAACCGATACGCGGGGTTGCCCCCGCGCGGATGCTACTTCTTCGATTCGTAAGCGAGAACAGCTTTAAACTCAATATTACGCTCTTTAATACTCAGCTCGCATAGTGAGCTGTGCGCCAACAGCGTAAATCCCAGTACCGTAATACAGAGTACGATGATTGCCACAAGGGCATATTCCGTCAGCATATCTTGCCTCCCTGCAAAGAAGAGACTAACATCTGAATTGTCGATGTTCATTCGCTAGCCTCAGTTGATAGAAATATCTCCTGGGGCTTTCGTCTGTCTGGGGTCCTGGTAATGCTCAAGGCCAGACAGCCTCAAGCACCCGCCGCTATTCTATACTCGTCAGGGCGTGAAATTTATCTGCAAGGAATTAATCAGACGGATTTTATAATAATCTGGAAGCAGGCTCGCAAAGTCATCCCACGCTATTATCCCTTTACACCATTTCTGGATTTAATGAATAAAATAACTTTTATCATTCTGCGAAATATAAAAAAACCGACTGAGAGATTATCCCAGTCGGCGTATTTGTCGCAGGCAGTTTGCGCACTGCCCAGTTTTAATATGGCCGGTAAAATAGCCCAAATGAAATAGGCCCTTAGCGGGCCCTTTTCATTAACGCTTATCTTCCGGCAATAGCGGCGGTACGTGCGGCACCTGCGGCGCCTCATCAATATCTTTCTGCGTCATCCGGAACGCTTCCGGATAGTGCTCGCGGCTGGTGCGGCGCAGCGGCTCGGTATCCCGCCAGGTATAAAGGCAGTGCTGGCACTGATACACAGTCCAGACCCCTTTCACCGGCGATGTTGCCATGACTTCAATCTTTTCATCGGCGCAACGTGGACAAATCATCTTCTTCTCCTTATTTACGGTTGGCCAGCCTGGCGGTCAGTTTTTCAGCCCAGGCTTTGGTTTCCGGCAGATCCTGCACCGGCTGGCTGTAGTGGCCGCGTAGGTCCGGCGCAACCGGGGTGGTGGCGTCGATAATGAGTTTGTCGGTGATGCCCGCTGGGCTGGAGCCTGGGTCAAGTTCAAGGACCGACATGTTCGGCAACTGCACCAGGTCTCCCGCCGGGTTAACCTTAGAGGAGAGCGCCCACATCACCTGCGGCAGATTGAACGGGTCGACGTCTTCATCAACCATAATCACCATCTTCACATAGCCGAGGCCGTGGGGAGTGGTCATCGCCCGCAGTCCCACCGCGCGGGCAAAGCCGCCGTAGCGTTTTTTGGTGGAGATGATCGCCAGCAGACCGTGGGTGTACATGGCGTTGACCGCCTGCACTTCCGGAAACTCTGCCTTCAGCTGCTGATACAGCGGCACGCAGGTGGCCGGGCCCATCAGATAGTCGATTTCGGTCCATGGCATACCGAGATAGAGCGATTCAAAAATCGGTTTGCTGCGATACGAGACTTTGTCGATGCGCACTACCGTCATGTTACGACCGCCGGAGTAGTGGCCGGTAAACTCACCGAACGGCCCCTCTATCTCACGCTTGCGGCCTTCAATCACCCCTTCGAGGATCACTTCCGAACCCCAGGGCACGTCAAAGCCGGTCAGCGGCGCGGTGGCGATGGGATACGGGCTCTCGCGCAGCGCGCCGGCCATTTCATATTCTGACTGATCGTATTTCAGCGGCGTGGCGCCCATCAGGGTGATAATCGGGTCGTTACCGAGGGTAATGGCGATCGGCAGGTCTTCCCCGCGCTCTTCCGCCTTATGCAGATGCAGGGCGATATCGTGCATCGGCACCGGCTGCAGGCCGAGCTTGCGCTTGCCTTTCACTTCCATACGGTAGATACCGACGTTTTGCTTACCGAAGTTGTCAGGGTCAAGCGGATCGCGCGAAACGACACAGGCTTTGTCGAGGTAGAACCCGCCATCGCCATCGTTGAGGCGGAACAGCGGCAGAATATCGAACAGGTTGATATCGTCGCCATCCACGGTGTTTTCCGCCCATGCCGGGTTGGCGCGGCGCTCTGGCGTCACCGGGAAGTTATCCCAACGGCGGATGAATTCATCAATCTGCTTTTTCACCGGCGTGTTGGGCGGCAGGCCCAGCGAGATGGCATGGTTCTGCCACGAGCCGATGGTGTTCATCGTCACCCGGGCGTCGGTAAAGCCGCGAATATTATCGAACCACAGCGCCGGGGCGCCGTCGCCGATGCGTCCGGTGGCATTGGCCGCCGCCGCCAGGTCTGGCTCAGCGTTCACCTCTTCACTGATTTTCAGCAGTTGTCCCTGGTCATCCAGCGCCTGCAAAAAGCTGCGCAAATCATCAAAAGCCATTATTCGATCTCCTGTGCAAATTGTTCTGCCGTACGCAAGCCGTTCCAGCGGCGCGCCTTGTGGTAGTCGAGGCCAAACTGATCCAACACCCGGGTCACAATATGGTTGGTGATATCGTCAACCGTTTCCGGGTGGTTGTAGTAAGCCGGCATCGGCGGCACCATCGCCACGCCCATCCGGGACAGCGCCAGCATGTTCTCCAGATGGATCGTGCTGAGCGGCATTTCCCGCGGGACCAGCACCAGCTTGCGCCCCTCTTTAAGCACCACGTCCGCCGCGCGGCCCACCAGCCCTTCGGCATAGCCCGCGCGAATGCCCGCCAGCGTCTTCATACTGCAGGGAATAACGATCATGCCGTCGGTGCGAAATGAACCTGATGAGATGGTGGCGGCCTGGTCGGCCGGGCTGTGGGAAAAGTCCGCCAACGCGGCCACTTCCCGTGCCGTCCACGGCGTTTCCAGCTCGATGGTGGTTTTGGCCCATTTCGACATCACCAGATGGGTTTCCACCTCCGGCATATCGCGCAGCGCCTGCAGCAATGCCACCCCAAGCGGAGCCCCGGTGGCCCCCGTCATCCCAATAATCAGTTTCATTCCACACCTCATTCATTTTGTTCGTATACGAACTTTGTGCTTAAATTACCCCCTCCTGAGCCAAATGACAAGATCGTTCGTATACGTGCGCATTTTTAATCAAACAGGGAAAAGGTATAAAAAGGCGTACGAACAGCTATCATAGAGGTGACAGTTTTGTTACGGAGTATTCATGGAGTTACGAAACGAAGCATTCCACCTGCTGCGCCAGCTTTTTCAACAACATACCGCCCGCTGGCAGCAGGCGTTACCGGACCTGACTAAGCCTCAGTATGCGGTGATGCGCTCGGTTGCCGAGCAGCCGGGGATCGAACAGGTGGTGCTGATTGAAGCGGCGGTCAGTACTAAGGCCACGCTGGCGGAGATGCTCAGCCGGATGGAAGCGCGCGGCCTGGTGCGCCGGGAGCACGATCCGGCCGATAAACGCCGCCGTTTTGTCTTTCTGACCGACGAAGGCGAGGCGCTGCTTAACCGTTCCATTCCGCAAGGCAATGAGGTCGATGACGAGTTTCTCGGCCGCTTGAGCGATGATGAACGCGAGCAGTTCTCCCGGCTGGTGCGTAAGATGATGGTTCCCTGAGCAAGCGCCTAGTCGAGCTGCTCACGCAGAAAGTCGATAAACGCCCGCACCCGGGTCGGCATATGCTGCGCATCGGGAAAAAGGGCATACACGCCCTGCGGCGGGAAATGGTATTCCGGCAGGACAGCCACCAGCTCCCGCTGCGCCAGTTTCCCGGCCACCAGCCAGGCAGGCAGCAAAGCGACGCCGCATCCGGCCAGAGCAAAGCTCATCAGCGCCGTGGCGCTGTCGGCTGAAAACCGTGGCGCGTTGACTATCGTAAAATCCACCTCTGCCTGTTCATCCGTTCGCAGCTGCCAGCGCAGCGGCGCCGGCAGACGCTCGTGAATAATCCAGTCAGCTTGCGCCAGATCGGACAGCGTCTGCAGCGGATGGCTCGCCAGCCAGGCCGGTGAGGCGACGGGCAGGATCGCAAAACTGGCAATCCGCGTCGCCCGGTAGCGGGAATCGGCCAACGTGCCGAGGCGTATCGCCACGTCAAATCGTTCGGAGATAAGATCCGCATGATGGGAGGACGAGACGTGCCGCACCCGTAACGCCGGATGATGACGGGAAAACGCCGCCAGCGCCGGGATGATAACCTGTGCGCCATACTCCGGCGTAGTGGTGATCCGCAGCTCTCCGCTTAAACCGCTATGGCTGGCCCGAACCTCATCCTGCAGATTTTCCGCCGCTTTCAGCAGCGCCACCCCACGCTGATAGAACAGCGCCCCGGCGTCAGTGAGCCGCAGACGGCGCGTCGAACGCAGCAGCAGGGTCACCCCCAGCTCATTTTCCAGTTGCCTTACGTTAAAGCTGACCACCGCTTTGGTCTGCCCCAGCGCCGCGGCGGCCTGGGTGAAGCTGCCGGCGTCCACCACGGCGATAAACATGGTCACGCGCTGAAGGTTTAGCATCGTCGTCCGGATGATTGTCAAAAATATTCAGACAGTATATCCCGATTCACCCCGTTTATCCCCCGTGGCGCCGGGTTTACAGTAGCCGCCTGTCTGAGGGAGTGAATCATGACCTATCGCCACCGCGTTGCCACCGTTTTTCTGTTCGGCTTTTTTCTCGACTTAATCAATATGTTTATCGCCAGCATCGCCTTCCCGGCTATCAGCCACGCGCTGGCGGTATCCGTCTCGCAGCTGGCGTGGGTCAGCAATGCCTATATTCTTGGCCTGACGGTCGTCGTGCCGTTCAGCGCCTGGCTCAGCCAGCGCTGTGGACCAAAACGGCTGTTTTTACTCTCGCTGGGGCTGTTCAGCCTCGGCGCGCTGGCATCAGGGCTGGCCCACAGCCTGGGTGCGCTGATTTTCTGGCGGACGTTGCAGGGGATGGGCGGCGGGCTGCTAATCCCCCTCGGTCAGGCGCTGACCTGGCCGCTGTTTCAGCCGCAGGAGCGGGCGAAGCTATCGGCGGCGGTGATGCTGGTCGGCCTGCTGGCGCCCGCCTGCTCGCCGGCGATCGGCGGTCTGCTAGTCCAGGCCTTCAGCTGGCGCTGGGTCTTTTTCGCCAGCCTGCCTGTCGCCCTGCTTACCTTTATGCTGGCGGCGCGATGGCTGAACGACACCTCCGCCCCTGTCCGGCCGGCCCGCTTGCTCCCGCTGTCGTTGCTGGCCGATCCTCTCCTGCGCTTCGCCATGCTTATTTATCTCTGCGTACCGGGGATGTTTATTGGCGTCAACGTCGTGGGAATGTTCTACCTGCAACGCGTCACCGGGATGGCGCCGGGGGCCATTGGCGCCCTGATGGTGCCCTGGTCGCTGGCCTCGTTTGTCGCCATCACCTTTACCGGCAGGTATTTCAACCGCTTCGGACCGCGGCCTCTGGTGATAGTCGGCTGCCTGCTTCAGGCGGCAGGGATCCTGCTGCTGCTGCAGGTCGATGCGCACAGCCCGCTGGCGCTGTTGATTCTGGCCTTTACGCTGATGGGCGGCGGAGGCAGCTTATGCAGCAGCACCGCGCAAAGCAGCGCTTTCCTGCATACGCCTGGCGAAGAGATGCCTGACGCCAGCGCGCTGTGGAACCTTAACCGCCAGCTCAGCTTCTTTGCCGGCAGCGCGCTGCTCGCTCTGCTGCTGAGGATATTCCCGCCGGCCTACGCCTGGCAAGGCGCGTTTAGCTGCGCCGCCGCCATAACCCTGTTGCCGCTGCTGTGTTGCCTGCGGCTGAATAATCGGGCGATTATCCATCGCCTGCACACCACTCTGGAGAAGTCATGAACCCGTATCTGCAGGAAGTCCTCGACGCCCATGTCCTTATCGAACGCTGGTTAAGCCAGGGGGAAGGGAGCGCTGAGGCGCTGATGAGCCGTTTTGCCGCCGAATTCACTATGATCCCTCTGAGCGGCGATAAGATGGACTACCCGACGGTGAGCCGTTTTTTCCACCAGGCGGGCGCAAGCCGTCCGGGATTACACATCGTGGTGGATCAGACGAAAATCATCAGCGAGTGGCACGACGGCGCCGCCGTGCTATACCGTGAACGCCAAACGCTGGCGGATGGCAGTGAGAACGTACGCTGGTCGACGGCGATTTTTCAGCAAGCGGAAGGGAAAATTGTCTGGCGCCATCTGCAGGAAACCCGCCGCGGCTAGCGTAAAGAAAAAGGCCCCCGACTTTCGAGGGGGCCTTTTTGAGAGAAAAGATCTTATTCGCGGAAGAGCGCTTCGATATTCAGTCCTTGCCCCTGCAGAATTTCCCGCAGACGACGCAGACCTTCCACCTGGATCTGACGCACACGCTCGCGGGTGAGGCCAATTTCACGGCCCACATCTTCCAGGGTGGCGGCTTCATAACCCAGCAGACCGAAACGACGCGCCAGAACCTCACGCTGCTTGGCGTTCAGTTCGAACAGCCATTTAACGATGCTTTGTTTCATATCATCGTCCTGCGTGGTGTCTTCCGGGCCGTTCTCTTTCTCATCGGCAAGAATATCCAGCAGCGCTTTTTCTGAATCGCCACCCAGCGGGGTATCCACCGAGGTGATGCGCTCGTTCAGACGCAGCATACGGCTGACGTCATCGACCGGTTTGTCCAGCTGTTCGGCAATCTCTTCCGCGCTCGGCTCGTGGTCCAGCTTATGGGACAACTCGCGCGCGGTACGCAGATAGACGTTCAGCTCTTTGACAATGTGGATCGGCAAACGGATCGTACGGGTTTGGTTCATGATCGCCCGTTCAATGGTCTGGCGGATCCACCAGGTCGCATAGGTCGAAAAACGGAACCCACGTTCCGGGTCAAACTTCTCAACGGCGCGGATCAGGCCGAGGTTACCTTCTTCAATCAGATCCAGCAGCGCCAGACCACGATTGCTGTAACGACGGGCAATCTTCACCACCAGACGCAGGTTGCTTTCAATCATGCGACGGCGTGAAGCGACATCACCACGCAGTGCGCGACGCGCGAAATAGACTTCCTCTTCCGCGGTCAGCAGTGGGGAATAACCAATCTCTCCAAGATAAAGCTGAGTGGCGTCAAGCACGCGTTGCGTTGCGCCTTGCGACAGCAGCTCTTCCTCAGCCAGATCGCTATCACTGGGTTCCTCTTCTACTAAGGCCTTCTCGTCGAAAACCTCAATTCCGTTCTCATCAAATTCCGCGTCTTCATTTAAATCATGAACTTTCAGCGTATTCTGACTCATAAAGGTGGCTCCTACCCGTGATCCCTGAGCAAAGCACCTTCCACGGCGCATCAACAAAAGACGCCAGGACGATTTCCCCTACTCCTCTCTGCGAGAGGCGCATAGACACCGCCCTGGCGCCTGTTAGCTAATGCTTCGCTTATCCGTACTTTGCCAAATTATCGCTGCGGTAAGTACTGCAGCGGGTTGACGGATTTCCCCTTGTAACGAATTTCAAAATGTAATCTTGTTGAGCTGGTTCCGGTGCTACCCATGGTAGCGATTTTCTGCCCCGCTTTGACTTCCTGTTGCTCCCGAACCAGCATGGTATCGTTATGAGCGTAGGCACTCAGGTAATCATCGTTGTGTTTGATGATAATAAGATTACCGTAGCCGCGCAGTGCGTTACCGGCATAGACGACGCGCCCATCGGCGGTCGCGACAATAGCCTGTCCCTTACTGCCTGCAATGTCGATACCTTTATTGCCGCCTTCCGCGCCACTAAAGTTCTCGATAACTTTGCCATCAGTCGGCCAGCGCCATGATGAGATCGGCGAACTGGTTGACGTACTGCTTGCAGTCGGCTGGGTTGTGCTCACCGTTGTTGGTGCCGTCACCGGCGCGACGACCGTCGAGGTCGTGGTCGCTGGTTTATTATTAGGCAACATCTTGGTAGCACTTTGTTCACCTGAGGATTCAGAATACGTAATAGTCGGTTGTGAAGCAACCACCGCGGTCGATTTTTGTGCAGAAGTTGTGGTGGCCGTCGCACCGCCGCTCGCCCTTGCGCTGGCCTGAGAAACGGCATTTTCACCGGTGATCGGCTGGCCTGAAGCGTTGCCGACCTGCAGCACCTGGCCGACGTTCAGGGCGTACGGGGCCGGGACATTGTTGCGTTGCGCCAGGTCACGGAAATCGTTGCCGGTGACCCAGGCGATATAGAACAGGGTGTCGCCGCGTTTGACCGTATAGGTACTGCCGCCGGTATAGCTACCTTTCGGAATATCGCCATATTTGCGGTTGTAAACGATCTTGCCATTCACCGTCTGCACCGGCTCCTGCGCCATTGGCTGCGGCTGAATGGTCTGGGTCTGTACCGGCTGGATCGGCTGCGCCTGAGGAGCAGACTTGACGCCGGAGGATGGCGGCGTAATCAACATGCCGGAGTTGGTGCTGGAAGAGGCGGCACCGCCGGCAGAGCTGACCGGCGCAGGCGGATTATTGGTGTTGGTACATCCGGCCAGCCAGAGTGAAACCAGTGAAAGAGCCGCAATACGGCTGACGGTAAATTTGGTGCTTCCCGCGCTCATTTATCCCCCAGGAATATGTTAACTGCCAATATCTTGCTTACCGGGCGACGCCCGGCCAGGACACTGAAAAATGTGTCCACCCTACGCCTAAAGTCAGGCAAAAAAAACCTGGAATAATCCGGGTCTCAGGCCAGCTCCCCTTTCACCAGGGGAACAAAGCGAACGGCCTCGACGGTATCAATGATAAATTCGTTGCCCCGGCGACGGATCCGTTTGAGAAACTGATGCTCCTCGCCAACCGGCAGTACCAGCACGCCGTCGTCATCCAGCTGCGCCAGCAGCGCGGTAGGTATTTCCGGCGGCGCCGCCGTCACAATAATGGCATCAAACGGCGCCCGCGCCTGCCAACCTTGCCACCCATCGCCATGACGGGTTGAAACATTATGTAAATCAAGTTGTTTCAGGCGACGACGCGCCTGCCACTGTAAACTCTTAATTCGCTCTACCGAGCAAACGTGATGCACCAGATGCGCCAGGATGGCCGTCTGGTAACCGGAACCGGTGCCGATCTCCAGCACCCGCGACTCCGGCGTCAACGTCAGCAGCTCGGTCATCCGCGCCACCATGTACGGCTGGGAGATGGTTTGCCCCTGGCCAATCGGCAGCGCGGTGTTTTCCCACGCTTTATGTTCAAAGGCTTCATCAACAAACTTTTCGCGCGGGACGCGCGCGATCGCCTCGAGGACACGTTCATCGACGATGCCCTGCGTGCGCAGTTGATTCAACAAACTTTCAACACGTTTACTTACCATTGCCTGTCAACCCCGACACGTTCCAGCCAATCGGTGACCACCTCATGCGCCTGATGGGCGGTTAAATCGACGTGCAATGGCGTAACGGAAACATAGCCTTCATCCACTGCCGCAAAATCGGTGCCCGGCCCGGCGTCGCGCTTATCGCCCGGGGGGCCTATCCAGTACAGGGTATTGCCGCGCGGATCCTTTTGCGGAATCACCTGGTCGGCAGGATGGCGGTTGCCGCAGCGGGTCACGCGGATGCCTTTGATCTGGTCAAGGGGCAGGTCCGGGACATTGACGTTGAGGATCCGCCCGGTGCGCAGCGGTTCACGGCTGAGTCCGCGCAGGAGAGTACAGGTCACCGCCGCGGCGGTGTCGTAGTGTTGATAGCCATTGAGCGACACGGCCAGCGCGGGGAACCCCAGATGGCGGCCTTCCATCGCCGCCGCCACGGTGCCGGAGTAAATGACGTCATCGCCCAGGTTGGGTCCGGCGTTGATGCCGGAAACGACGATGTCCGGGCGCGGGCGCATCAGCGCGTTCACGCCAAGGTAGACGCAGTCCGTCGGCGTCCCCATCTGGACGGCGATATCGCCATTTTCATAGGTAAAGGTGCGCAATGACGATTCCAGCGTCAGCGAATTCGAAGCCCCGCTGCGGTTACGATCGGGTGCAACCACCTGGACCTCGGCAAACTCCCTTAAGGCCTTCGCCAGGGTCTGTATCCCCGGCGCATGGATCCCGTCATCGTTACTCAGCAATATTCGCATAGTCACCCGTTGTATTGATAAGCTCCCTGACCACGCTGGTGGCGAAGCTGCCCGCCGGCAGCCAGAAACGCAGTTCAACGGTTACATCATCCCACCAGTTCCAGCTCAACTGCTGCGGATAGAGGAGCATCGCCCGGCGCGCCGCCTCGACTTTCTCCCGCACCAACAGTGTCTGCAGCGAGGTTTCCTCGGCGATGGCGGCCTGCTCGGCGGCCAGGGCGTCGCGCTGGCTTCCCCAGTCGCCGCTGCCCGGTAGCGCAGCCGTGATCATCAGTTCGCGGTTGTGCACCCGCGCCTGCGAAACCTCGAGTTCTTCCGGTGTGACGACAAACCAGCTCCCACGCCCCGCTAATTGTAGCGCATCGCCATCAACAACCTGATTAAATTCCGTTTTTTTTAATCTAATACTGACTTGCTGATTAAACAACGCGCTGCGGGCCGCCGACAACCAAAAACTGCGCTTATTGCGATCGCGCACCGGCGCACCGCTCTCCGCCCAGCGCAGCGCGCCCTGCAGGTTACTGCCGCCAATGCCGAAGCGCTGAGCGCCGAAATAGTTCGGCACGCCCCGTTCAGCGATGGCCTGCAGACGCGTCTCCACTTCCTGGCGATCGCTAATCTCGCGCAGGATCAGGGTAAACTGGTTGCCCTTCAGCGCGCCTAATCGCAGCTTACGCTTATGGCGGGCATATTCCAGTACCTGGCAGCCCTCAAGCTGAAATTTGCTCAGATCCGGCATCTCTTTGCCAGGCACCCGAGCGCACAGCCACTGCTCGGTGACGGCGTGCTTATCTTTTTGCCCGGCGAAGCTCACTTCACGGGCATGGATTTTGAGGAATTTCGCCAGCGCGTCGGCGACAAAGCGCGTATTGCAGCCGTTTTTAAGGATCCGCACCAGCACGTGCTCGCCTTCGCCGTCCGGGGCAAAGCCCAGGTCTTCCACTACCAGAAAATCTTCCGGATTGGCTTTCAGCAGCCCGCTGCTCTGCGGCTTGCCGTGCAGCCAGGTCAGTTGGTCAAAGGCGATCATTTGTCGGCCTTACGCAGCAGCGCGACCGCTTCGCAGGCGATCCCTTCCCCGCGGCCGGTGAAGCCCAGCTTCTCGGTGGTGGTCGCTTTCACGTTGACGTCGTCCATATGGCAGCCGAGATCTTCAGCGATAAAGACACGCATTTGCGGGATATGCGGCAGCATTTTCGGTGCCTGGGCGATAATGGTGACGTCGACGTTGCCGAGCGTATAGCCTTTGGCCTGAATGCGGCGCCACGCTTCGCGCAGCAGTTCGCGGCTGTCGGCGCCTTTAAACGCCGGATCGGTATCCGGGAACAGCTTGCCAATATCGCCGAGCGCCGCGGCGCCCAGCAGCGCGTCGGTCAGCGCATGCAGCGCGACGTCGCCGTCGGAATGGGCCAGCAGCCCTTTTTCATAAGGAATGCGTACCCCGCCAATGATGATTGGGCCTTCACCGCCAAAAGCGTGTACGTCAAAACCATGTCCAATTCGCATTAAGCTTTCTCCTGGTGTCGGGAACGGGTGAGGTAAAATTCCGCCAGCGCCAGATCTTCCGGGCGCGTCACTTTAATATTATCAGCGCGTCCGGCGACCAGCTGCGGATGGAAGCCGCAATACTCCAGCGCCGAGGCTTCATCGGTGATGGTGGCCCCCTCGTTCAGCGCCCGGGTGAGGCAATCCACCAGCAGCTCGCGAGGGAAAAATTGCGGGGTGAGCGCGTGCCACAGGTCATTACGATCGACGGTATGGGCGACGGCGGTTTTGCCCGGCTCGGCGCGCTTCATGGTGTCGCGCACCGGGGCCGCGAGGATCCCGCCGACGCGGCTGGTTTCACAGAGTGCCAGCAGGCGGCTGAGGTCATCCTGATGCAGGCAGGGGCGCGCGGCGTCATGCACCAGCACCCACTGCGCTTCCGGTAACGCCTGCAGGCCGGCGAGTACCGAATCGGCGCGCTCGGCGCCGCCATCCACGACGGTAATTTGCGGGTGCTGGGCCAGCGGCAGCTGGCTGAAGCGCCGATCGCCGGGGCTGACGGCAATCACCACGCGCTGGACGCGCGGATCCGCCAGCAGCGCGGCGACCGCGTGTTCGAGAATCGTTTTGTTACCGATTGAGAGATATTGTTTCGGGCATTCCGTTTGCATGCGGCGGCCGAAACCGGCTGCCGGCACCACGGCGCAAATGCCCGGAAAAGTGGCTGCCATGTCGTAATCCTGGGCCTGGTTATCGATTGTTCTGCTGTTGCCCCGATGCCTGGTTGCGTTTAGACGCATCCGGTACCAGACGATAGAAGGTTTCGCCCGGGCGGGTCATGCTGAGTTCATTGCGCGCACGCTCCTCGATCGCTTCCTGACCGCCGTTGAGGTCGTCAATTTCGGCAAACAGCTGATCGTTGCGCGCTTTTAATTTGGCGTTAGTCGCCTGCTGGGCGGTGACGTCGTCGTTAACCCGCGTGTAGTCATGCAGGCCGTTTTTACCGAACCACAGCGAATACTGTAGCCAGACCAGCAAAGCTAATAATAGCAGCGTTAGTTTACCCATCCTGCCCCCTGAAAAACGGCATCATCATCCCAAAACTCGCCCGGGTACGCTACCGGGGCGCGCGGACGATGCCGCGTAACGCGGGGACTGTACCATATTTTTGCCGCTGATACCCATGCTTGATTCATACCAGAAACGGGTTATCCCAACAGCCAGAGGAAGAGTAGCGCAAACATCAGCCCGACGGTCAGGATGGTCGCGCTGGCGCTATAGAGCAGTTTGCCATTGAGCAGAGAGTGCAGCGCAATACCGACCACCACCGCCACTGGCATCAACGCAAGGAAGAATGGCCAGGTGTAGAGGAGGAAGAAAAGTGTATTACTGCCATAGAGAAGGAAGGGAATACCCAGCGCCAGCAGCCATGAAATAAAGCCCACGGCAGCGCCCGACAAAGACCAGGTGGTCTCGTCGCCGGTCGCCGGAGGCGGTTCTGAACGAATAATACTGAGGTTCTGGGTATTGCGCATATCGAATCCTGTAGACCGGGCAACCGGCACCCCTCGATGCCGCTGCCGTTTCAGGATCTGATAATATCGCTCTGTTGCAGCAGGTCTAATAGTTGGTGCACCAAATTTGTTACCAATTGTTCACCATCCAGATGAATTTCCGCCTTTTCCGGTGCCTCATAGACCGAGTCTATGCCGGTGAAATTGCGTAATTCCCCTGCCCGCGCCTTCTTATACAATCCTTTCGGATCCCGCGCCTCGCAAATGGCCAGCGGGGTATCGACGAACACTTCGATAAAGCGTCCCTCCCCCAGGCGCTCGCGCACCATCTGCCGCTCCGCGCGGTGCGGAGATATAAATGCCGTCAATACAACCAGCCCGGCATCAACCATCAGCCTGGCCACTTCACCGACGCGGCGAATGTTCTCTTTGCGATCCTCATCGCTGAATCCCAGGTCGCTGCACAGGCCATGACGCACGTTATCGCCGTCCAGCAGATAGGTGCTGACGCCGCGCTCATGCAAGGCTTCCTCCAGCGCCCCGGCGACGGTGGATTTACCCGACCCCGAAAGGCCGGTAAACCACAGCACCACGCCGCGATGGCCGTGATGCTGTTCCCGCTGCTGCTGGGTCACAGGGTGGGCATGCCAGACGACGTTTTCGTCATGCTGGGCCATTATTTGCCTCCCAGCAGGTCGCGGGCGTCCCAGTGCGGGAAGTGTTTGCGGATCAGCTGGTTCAGTTCCAGCTCGAAAGCGCTGTACTGCGATGCTGACGTCGACGCCTGCAGGTGCGGCTCGTTGACCATCCCGGCGCCGACGGTGACGTTGGTCAGACGATCGATAAAGATAAGCCCGCCGGTCACCGGGTTTTGCTGATACGGATCCAGCACTAAAGGTTCGTCAAAGGTCAGCTCCACCAGCCCGATGCCGTTCAGCGGCAGAGACTCAACTTCACGCTGGGTCAGGTTGTTAATATCCACCTGGTAACGGATAGCGTCCACGCGGGCGCGGGTCTTCTTACCGGCGATTTTGATGTCGTAGCTCTGCCCCGGGGTCAACGCCTGCTCGGCCATCCATACTACGTCGATGCTGGCGCTTTGCACCGCCGGCAGCGTGGCTTGCGCGTCAACCAGCAGGTCGCCGCGGCTGATGTCGATTTCATCTTTCAGCACAATGGTAATGGCTTCCCCGGCGGCGGCTTCCTGCAGATCGCCGTCGAAGGTGACGATCCGCGCTACGCTCGATTCGACGCCCGACGGCAGCACCTTCAGGCGCTGGCCGACCTGCACGGTGCCGGAGGCGACCGTACCGGAGAAGCCGCGGAAATCGAGGTTCGGACGGTTAACATACTGCACCGGGAAGCGCAGCGGCTGGCTCTCTACTACCCGTTGGATCTCCACGGTTTCGAGGACTTCCAGCAGGGTCGGGCCGCTGTACCACGGCATGTTCGCGCTCTGACTGGCGACGTTATCGCCCTCCAGCGCCGACAGCGGTACAAAGCGGATATCGAGGTTGCCCGGCAGCTGCTCGGCAAAGGTCAGGTAAGCTTCACGGATCTCGTTGAAGAGCGCTTCGCTAAACTCGACGAGATCCATTTTGTTGACCGCCACCACCAGGTGTTTAATGCCCAGCAGGGTGGAGATAAAGCTGTGACGGCGGGTCTGATCCAGCACGCCTTTGCGCGCGTCGATCAGCAGGATCGCCAGATCGCAGGTGGACGCGCCGGTGGCCATATTGCGGGTGTACTGCTCGTGCCCCGGGGTGTCAGCGATGATAAATTTGCGCTTCTCGGTGGAGAAATAGCGATAGGCCACGTCGATGGTGATGCCCTGCTCGCGCTCGGCCTGCAGGCCATCCACCAGCAGCGCCAGGTCCAGTTTTTCGCCCTGGGTGCCGTGGCGCTTGCTGTCGTTATGCAGCGAAGAGAGCTGATCTTCATAGATCTGGCGGGTATCGTGCAGCAGACGGCCAATCAGGGTGCTTTTACCGTCATCGACGCTGCCGCAGGTCAGAAAACGCAGCAGGCTCTTGTGCTGTTGCGCGTGCAGATAAGCTTCTACGCCGCCTTCATTAGCAATTTGTTGGGCAATGGTCGTGTTCATGGCGGCTCCTTAGAAATACCCCTGACGTTTCTTCAGCTCCATCGAGCCGGCCTGGTCGCGGTCAATGACGCGCCCCTGACGTTCGCTGGTGGTGGATACCAGCATCTCTTCAATAATTTCCGGCAGCGTTTGCGCTTCAGACTCCACTGCGCCGGTCAGCGGCCAGCAGCCGAGGGTACGGAAACGCACCATCCGCTTTTCAATCACTTCGCCCGGCTGCAGATCGATACGGTCGTCATCGATCATCATCAGCATGCCGTCGCGCTCCAGCACCGGGCGCTCAGCGGCCAGATACAGCGGCACGATTTCGATGTTTTCCAGATAGATGTACTGCCAGATATCCAGCTCGGTCCAGTTGGAGAGCGGGAAGACGCGGATGCTTTCGCCTTTGTTAATCTGGCCGTTGTAGTTGTGCCACAGCTCCGGACGCTGGTTTTTCGGGTCCCAGCGGTGGAAGCGGTCGCGGAAGGAGTAGATGCGCTCTTTGGCGCGGGATTTCTCCTCATCACGGCGCGCGCCGCCGAATGCGGCGTCAAAGCCGTATTTGTTCAGCGCCTGCTTCAGCCCTTCGGTTTTCATGATATCGGTATGCTTGGCGCTGCCGTGGACGAACGGGTTAATGCCCATCGCCACCCCTTCCGGGTTTTTATGCACCAGCAGCTCGCAGCCATAGGCTTTGGCGGTACGGTCGCGGAACTCATACATCTCACGGAATTTCCAGCCGGTATCGACGTGCAGCAGCGGGAACGGCAGGGTTCCCGGATAAAACGCTTTGCGCGCCAGATGCAGCATTACGCTGGAATCTTTCCCGATGGAGTACATCATCACCGGGTTAGAAAATTCGGCGGCCACCTCACGAATAATATGGATGCTTTCCGCCTCCAGTTGCCGCAGGTGAGTGAGTCGTTTTTGGTCCATAACCGTTCCTTAAGCCAGATTGACCACCGAAGAGTTAAACCCCTCGGCGGATGATGTATGTTGAAACCAGGCGAGCTGCTGATGCAGCTGCACCACTTCGCCGACCACCAGCAGGGCGGGCATCGGGGCGTCTTTCGCCAGGTGTTCGAGTTGTTGCAATGTGCCGGTTATCGTCTGCTGATCGTCGCGGGTACCGCGGGATATCACCGCTACCGGCGTATTGCTGTCGCGACCGTGGGCAATCAGCTGGGCGCTGATTTCCGCCGCCTTCAGGGTGCCCATGTAAATCGCCAGCGTCTGTTGGCTCTTCGCCAACAGCGCCCAGTCGAAGGGGGCGCTGTCCGGCTTATAGTGCCCGGTGACAAAGACGGCGCTTTGCGCATAATCGCGATGGGTCAGCGGAATACCGGCGTAGGCCGTCGCGCCGGCGGCGGCAGTGACGCCTGGCACCACCTGGAACGGGATGCCCGCAGCGGCGGCGGCCTGCAGCTCTTCAGCGCCGCGGCCAAAAATAAACGGATCGCCGCCTTTCAGGCGCACGACGGTTTTCCCCGCCTTCGCCGCCTCCACCAGCAGCTGATTGGTTTCATGCTGCGGCACCGAGTGCTCGCCGGCGCGTTTGCCGACGCAAACCAGCTCGGCATCGCGGCGCACCAGCTCGAGAACCGGCTGGGTCACCAGATGATCGTGGAAAACCACGTCCGCCTGCTGGATCGCCTGCAAGCCACGCAGGGTCAGCAGCCCGGCATCGCCCGGTCCAGCCCCTACCAGAATAATTTCACCCGTTTCGCGTTCGGGCTTATCCAGCTCATCCTGCAGCGCCTTTTCCGCCTCCGCAGCGTTGCCCGCCACCATCAGGCTGGCGAAGCGACCGGTAAAGACCCGCTCCCAAAAGCGGCGACGCGCTTCGGTGGTCGTCAGACGGGTTTTCAGATGGTTGCGCCAGTAGCTCGCCGATTCCGCCAGACGCCCGAGGTTCGTCGGCAGCAGCGCTTCGATTTTTTCGCGCAGAATGCGCGACAGCACCGGCGCTTTCCCGCTGGAGGAGATCGCCACCAGCAGCGGCGAACGGTCGACGATAGAAGGGAAAACAAACGAGCACAGCGCCTGGTTATCCACTACGTTGACCAGTCGGTAGCGCGCGTTAGCCGCCGCAAACACCCGCTGGTTAAGCGCCTCGTCCTCCGTGGCGGCAATCACCAGAAAGACATCGTCCACCAGAGCGTCGCTAAATTCCGTCGCCCGCCAGCTAAGCGCCTGGCGCGCCGCCAGATCGGCCAGCGCCGGAGACAACGTCCCGGCGACCACCTGCACCTGCGCCTGGGCTCGCAGCAGGAACTTGATCTTGCGTTCGGCAATCTCACCGCCGCCGATCACCAGTACGGGCCTTTGTTTCAGTTCGGCAAAAAGGGGCAAGTAATCCACGGGGTAACAACTCTCTTACAATCAGCGATACTGCGACTATAGGGTGCCCCTTAGAGCAAATGAAATTACGAAATGGAATGAGTTGTGACGCAAAGGAATAACGCGATGGAAATCCAAATATCAAAAAGTGCTTAACACGCTATTTTTCCGCTATTTAAGAGCAATTGAAATTGTTTAACCGCGGTCACAGTTTCATACTGTACGCGTCAAATTGTCTCGTTCGTGTAAGGACCCCTTATGTTTTCCGCGTTGTGCCGCCGTCTGCTTCCGCTGGCGCTCGGCACCGGTTTTGTTTTCGCCGCCGCCCCCGCCTTCTGCGCGCTGGGCGACACCGCCAGTAGTCAGGCTCGCCATATCGCCACCGTCTTCCCGGGACGCATGACCGGAACGCCCCCGGAAATGCTCTCAGCTGACTATCTGCGCCAGCAGTTCGCCCGGATGGGCTATCAGAGCGACGTGCGGAGCTTCAATACCCGCTACATCTATACCGACAGCAACCAGCGTAAAAACTGGCATAACGCCACCGGCAGTACGGTGATCGCCGCCCATGAAGGCCAGTCTCGCCAGCAAATCATCATCATGGCCCACCTTGATACCTACGCGCCGCAGAGCGATAAAGACGTCGAAAACAACCTCGGCGGCCTGACGCTGCAGGGAATTGACGACAACGCGATGGGGCTCGGGGTGATGCTGGAGCTGGCGGAGCATTTAAAGAACGTCCCCACCCGCTATGGCATTCGCTTTATCGCCACCAGCGGCGAAGAGGAAGGTCGTCTCGGCGCGCAAAACCTGCTGCAGCGGATGAGCGAGGCGGAAAAGAAAAATACCCTGCTGGTGATCAATCTCGATAACCTGGTGGTGGGCGATAAGCTTTACTTCAACAGCGGCCGTCGCACGCCGGCCTCGGTACGCAAGCTGACCCGCGATCGCGCGTTGGCTATCGCCCGCAGCAAAGGCATTGCCGCCTACACCAATCCGGGACTCAATCCGGCTTACCCGAAAGGCACCAGCTGCTGTAATGACGCCAGCGTCTTCGACAACGCGGGGATCCCGGTGCTGTCGGTGGAAGCGACCAACTGGTCATTAGGCAAGAAAGATGGCTATCAGCAGCGGAGCAAATCGCGCAGCTTCCCGCAGGGCATCAGCTGGCATGACGTGCAGCTGGATAATCAGCAGTATATCGACCACGCGCTGCCGGGACGGATCGAGCATCGCGGGCGCGATGTCGTGAAAGTGATGCTGCCGCTGGTGAAAGAGCTGGCGAAGGTGGAGAAGAAAAGCTGACGGCTGCAAATGAACACGCGGCATCACCCGCGTGTTCTCTCCCTCAGGAGGCGCTATTAACCCTCGTGCAATCCGCACTCGCGTTTAAGCCCGAAGAACCGGGTCTCTTCTTCTGCCATGCCCGGCTCCCATTTGCGGGTGGTGTGGGTATCGCCTACCGACAGATAGCCCTGATCCCACAGCGGATGGTATTTCAGCCCGTGCTTTTGCAGGTACTGATACACCGTCCGGTTATCCCAGTCGATAATCGGCAACACCTTGAACACCCCGCGCTGGACCGCCAGCACCGGAAGCGTAGCCCGGCTGCCCGACTGCTCGCGGCGCAGACCGGCAAACCACGTCTGCGCGTTGAGCTCTTTCAGCGCCCGGTTCATCGGTTCAACCTTGTTGATCTCATTGTATTTCTCAATGCCCTCAACGCCCTGCTCCCACAGCTTGCCGTAGCGCGCCTCCTGCCAGGCCGCGCTTTCAGCCGCGCGGTAGACCTTCAGGTTCAGCTTGAGTTTATCCGTCAGCTCATCAATAAACTGGTAGGTTTCCGGGAACAGGTAACCGGTATCGGTAAGGATCACCGGAATGTCCGGGCGGATCTGGTTCACCAGGTGCAAACTCACCGCCGCCTGAATACCAAAGCTTGACGACAGCACATAGTCTCCCGGCAGGTTTTCCAGCGCCCAGGCCACACGCCCTTCGGCGTCGAGCTTTTCCAGCTGGGCGTTGGTTTCCGCGAGTGCCAGAATGCGTTCCACTTTCGGCAATGCATTAAGCGCGTTTAGATCGAGTACGGACATAAGAACCTCGTTTGCCTGTTTTGCCGGGCGGCACTGCGATTGCCCGGCCTACGGGTTTTACAGGCCCGGATCGCTACGCGCCACCGGGCACCAGGATGTTACTCCCAGAAATCGCGGGCTGGATCGAGCACCGGGCGAATGATGCCCGCACGCACCGTAAAGTCGCCGAAGCCTTCACCCGCTTCGCGCTCTTTCGCCCAGCGCCCTACCAGTTGGTCTAGCGAGTCGAGAATTTCCGACTCGGTAATGTTCTCCCGGTACATCCGCGGGATGCGGGTGCCGCTGCGGTTACCGCCGATGTGCAGGTTATAGCGGCCTGGCGCTTTCCCCACCAGCCCCACTTCCGCCAGCATCGCGCGGCCGCAGCCGTTCGGACAGCCGGTGACGCGGGTGACGATATGCTCATCGCTCACGCCATGCTTGCTCATCACCCCTTCCACCTTGTCGATAAACGACGGCAGGAAACGCTCGGCTTCCGCCATCGCCAGCGGGCAGGTCGGGAAGGAGACGCAGGCCATTGAGTTTTCGCGCTGCGGGGTGACGGCATTCATCAGGCCATGATCCCGCGCCAGCTTCTCGATCCGCGCCTTCTGATCTTCCGGTACGCTGGCGACGATCAGGTTCTGGTTGGCGGTGATGCGGAATTCACCTTGATGGATCTTAGCAATCTCCAGCAGACCGGTTTTCAGCGGGCGCCCCGGATAATCCAGAATGCGGCCGTTTTCAATAAACAGCGTCAGGTGCCATTTATCATCAATCCCCTTCACCCAGCCGATGCGGTCGCCGCGGCCGGTGAATTCGTACGGGCGGATCGGCTCAAACTTAATACCTGCCCGGCGCTCCACTTCCGCCTTGAAGGTTTCGACGCCAACGCGCTCAAGGGTGTACTTGGTTTTCGCATTCTTACGGTCGGTACGGTTACCCCAGTCGCGCTGGGTGGTCACGACCGCTTCCGCCACCGCCAGAGTATGCTCCAGCGGCAGATAACCGAATTCGCTCGCCGTGCGGGCGTAGGTTTTTTTGTTACCGTGTTCGATAGACAGACCGCCGCCCACCAACAGGTTAAAGCCCACCAGCTTGCCGTTTTCGGCGATCGCTACGAAGTTCATGTCGTTGGCGTGCAGATCGATATCGTTCTGCGGCGGGATCACCACCGTGGTTTTAAACTTACGCGGCAGATAGGTCTGACCGAGGATCGGTTCTTCGTCAGTGGTGGCGACCTTTTTCTGATCCAGCCAGATTTCGGCATAGGCGCGGGTGCGCGGCAGCAGATGCTCGGAGATCTTTTTCGCCCACTCGTAGGCCTCGGCGTGCAGCTGCGACTCGTACGGGTTGGAGGTGCACAGCACGTTACGGTTCATATCGTTGGCGGTGGCCAGCGCGTCCAGCCCCACCGAGTGCAGCATCTGATGCACCGGCTTGACGTTCTTTTTCAAAATGCCGTGGAACTGGAAAGTCTGCCGGTTGGTCAGGCGAATACTGCCGTAAATGGTGTTCTCGGAGGCAAACTTATCGATCGCCTTCCACTGGGTGGTGGTGATCACCCCGCCCGGCAGACGGCAGCGCAGGAGCATTGCATGGCGCGGCTCCAGCTTCTGAGCGGCGCGTTCCGCGCGGATATCGCGATCGTCCTGCTGGTACATACCGTGGAAACGGATCAGCAGGAAGTTATCGCCTTTAAAACCGCCGGTCAGACCGTCGTTTAAATCTTCCGCAATGGTGCCGCGCAGGTAGTTGCTCTCGAGCTTCATACGCTCGGCATCGGTCAGTTTACCTTCGACCACTAAAGGCCCCGGATGTTTTTCGCTCATTAGTAGACATCTCGCTGATAACGGCGCTCAACGCGCAGCTCACTTAAAAATTCGTCCGCCGCTTCGGCGTCCATCGCGCCGTATTCGGCAATCACTTCCAGTAAAGTCTGTTCCACGTCTTTCGCCATACGATTGGCGTCGCCGCAGACATAAATGTGGGCGCCATCATTGATCCAGCGCCACAGCTCGGCCCCCTGCTCACGCAGTTTGTCCTGCACATAGATTTTTTGTTGTTGATCGCGGGACCAGGCCAGATCGATACGGGTCAGCAGCCCCTCTTTTACATAGCTCTGCCACTCCACCTGATAGAGGAAATCTTCAGTGAAGTGCGGGTTGCCGAAGAACAGCCAGTTCTTACCTGGCGCCCCGTCCGCTGCGCGCTGCTGCATGAAGGCGCGGAACGGCGCAATACCGGTGCCCGGGCCAATCATGATCACCGGCGTCTCCGGGTTAGCCGGCAGACGGAAGTTGTCATTGTGCTCGATGAAGACGCGGACTTCGCCATCCTCTTCCACGCGGTCGGCGAGGAAGCTGGAGGCGCCGCCAGCCCGGGCGCGGCCTTCAATGTCATAGCGCACCACGCCCACGGTGACATGCACTTCGCTCTCCACTTCCGCCTGCGAGGAGGCAATGGAGTACAGACGCGGCGTCAGCGGGCGCAGCAGACCGATTAACGCCTCAGCGTCCAGCTGCGCGGGTGAGAAACGGACCATATCGACGATCGGCGTCGCGGCGGCATACTGCTGCAGCTGAGCTTTATCGCCCACCAGCGGCAGCAGCGATTCGCTGCGGGTCAGGGTGGCGTAGTTCTCAACGATAGCGGCGGTGTTGACCGTCAGCTCAAAATGCCACTGCAGGGCTTCCGCCAGCGGCAGGGTTTTGCCCTCGACGGTTACCGGCTCGTCGCCTTTCAGCCACAGCAGCTCCACCAGCTCTTTCACCAGCTGAGGATCGTTTTGATACCAGACGCCCAGCGCGTCGCCCGGCTGATAGCGCAGACCGGAATCACCGAGGTCAATTTCGATATGGCGTACATCTTTTTCTGAATCGCGGCCGGTGATTTTCTGGTTGACCGACAGGGTCGCCGTTAGCGGAGCCTCTTTGGTGTATGGGCTGGTATGAATGTCGTTCACTGCGCCGCTGGCGGCCAGCTGAGCGGGCGCGGCGACCGGCGCACGAGCCTTCAGCACCTCAACGACGCGCGCGCGCCATTCAGCGGCCGCAGCCTGATATTCAACGTCGGCGTCGACGCGATCGAGCAGGCGTTCCGCGCCAAGTTCGGCCAGCTTGCTGTCGAAATCTTTGCCGGACTGGCAGAAGAATTCATAAGAGGTATCGCCGAGGCCAAAGACGGCGAATGCGGTTCCGTCCAGCTTCGGCGCTTTTTTAGAGAACAGAAACTTATGCAATGCGACCGCTTCTTCCGGCGGCTCACCTTCCCCCTGGGTGGAGGTCACGACCACCAGCAGTTTTTCAGCAGCAATTTGTTTGAATTTATAATCACCTGCATTCACCAGCTTCACGTTCAGCTTCGCCGCCAGCAGATCGTCACGTAGCGCTTCGGCGACGCGGCGAGCGTTGCCGGTTTGCGAGGCGGAAATCAGCGTGATCGTCGGGACCTCGGCGGCCGGGGCGGGAGCGGCTGCCGCTGCGCCAGAGTGCTGATTCAGCACGCCCCAGAAATAGCCAGACACCCAGGCGAGCTGAGTGGGCGTGAAGTCAGTGGTGGCCGCCTGAAGGCGCGCCAGTTGCTCCGGGTTGAGCGGCAGCAAGTTGGAAGGTGGGGCCTGTGTCGTCATGCGTCGTTTGTTCCAGTAAGCAAAGCTGTTATTCGCACCCTGTCAGCGCGACAAAAACAGAAGAGAATAGAAGGTTAACGGCGGGCATAGTAACAATTAAAGAAGGGATGGAAATAATAAATAACCAAATGGACTAACCGGTTTTAGTTGTAGTTATTAACAACAAAATCGATTAAATAACCATCTGAAATATCGAAACTTTATGGACTTAACCCAGATAAATGTGTCGATTTTCTGTTCAGGGCCGTTTTAGTTAATGCGAAAAAATGTACTTTCCGGTACCCTACGGCGGTTTTTTTCGTCCTGTTGAGAGTCAATGATGTCCACCACGCTGTTTAAAGATTTCACCTTCGAAGCCGCCCACCACCTGCCGCACGTCCCGGAAGGACACAAATGCGGTCGCCTGCATGGCCACTCCTTTATGGTGCGTCTGGAGATAACCGGTGAAGTCGATCCCCATACCGGGTGGATCATGGATTTCGCCGAGCTGAAGGCCGCCTTCAAGCCGACCTACGATCGCCTGGACCACTATTATCTGAACGATATCCCCGGTCTGGAAAACCCTACCAGCGAAGTGCTGGCCAAATGGATCTGGGATGAGATGAAACCGCGGGTGCCGCTGCTGAGCGCCGTGATGGTGAAAGAGACCTGCACCGCCGGCTGCGTCTATCGCGGCGAGTAAGCGAAAAAAAGCCCGGTCAGTATGCTACCGGGCTTTTTTATCAGGCGATATTCAGATATTTGTGCGTCTGCATGGACAGGCGCCAGTTGCGGGCGATGCAGGTGTCGATACACAGGCGCGTCGCGTCTTCTTTCTGGCTGATCGGCTGCAGGGCGATGATCCGCGGTTTGTCATCGCTCAGCGTTTCCAGCAGTTCGTCCAGCGCTTCGATGTCGCGGACGCGCCCTACCGGATGCTTGATCTCATCCGCCCGCTGCAGGGCCTGAGACAGCACGTCATACCCGCCGCGCATGTTGACCTTCGGGGAAACTGTCACCCAGGTGTTGTGGCTGCAAAGCACTTCATGGGTGCCGCTGGTTTCAATCTGACAGCTAAAGCCGTTTTGTTCCAGAAGCGAGGTTAACGGCGTTAGGTCGTGAATGCAGGGCTCACCGCCGGTAATGACCACATGGCGGGCAGTCCACCCCTGACGACCGATAATCGCCAGCAGATCTTCACTGCTTGCCGGCCCCCACTTATCGCTCTCTTTGGTTTTCGCCAGGATGCTGAACAACGACACTTCCCGATCGGCCAGTTTGTCCCAGGTATGCTTGGTGTCACACCACGCGCATCCTACCGGGCATCCCTGCAGACGAATAAAAATGGCAGGCACGCCGGTGAAGTAACCCTCGCCTTGCAGGGTCTGGAACATCTCGTTAATCGGGTACTGCATAGTCATCTCTGTTTAGGGTGATAAACGCTTATTATCGCAGATTTCACTGTCCAGGTCTTGTCCTGCGCTGCGATCGTTTTTCCCTCACGGGGTCGCTTTCTCACCCCGGACGTTATTCATTGTTAATTAAAAGTATGCATCTGTTTTCGTTTATTTCATTAGTGTGGTAAGGATTTAAATAAACAGCGGAGCGTACTGCAGCGAAGAAAGATGTAACAGAAGATGTTTTTCGTGTTATATACCAGAACATAAAAAACGTCAGCGGAAAATAAAAACATGTTTAAATACATGCATGTACAAATTGATACATGAAAGAGTGAATTATTTACCTGGTCTGAGAGTCGAATCCAATCCGCCGCCGAAAATAAGCTTAAGCCCCTCTTAATAAAGTCCTGCTGCCCGCCATTTTTTATTTAATCGTCGTTTACTTTGGCCCTCCTAGAATCCCGCAGACCAACCATAATGAGATAGCGTTTATGACCACATTATTCATTACCGGCGTCACCGGTTTTCTGGGCGGCGCGGCGTTAGAGAAAATACTCCATCAGGATAGCCAATTAGATCTGCTGCTACTGGTGCGTGCCAACAGCCCCGAGGCAGGCCTGGAACGGGTCAAGGAAAACATGCGTAAGTTCAACATCGCCGAGGAGAAACTGGCGATGCTGCGACCGCAGCAGATCCTGCTGGGCGATCTCGCCTCTCCGGAGCATTTTCTTAACGATCCGCGGCTTGAGCAAGTCACCCATGTTCTCAACTGCGCCGCTGTCGCCTCGTTTGGCAGCAACCCGCTCATCTGGAAGGTTAACGTTACGGGTACGCTGCGTCTGGCGCAACGGATGGCGCAGGTGGCGGGTCTGCAGCGTTTTCTCCACGTCGGCACCGCAATGTCCTGCTCACCGGAGCCGGATTCGCTGGTCGCCGAGAGCGCGGAATTTCGGCAGCGCGCCGAGCATCTGGTGGAATATACCCACTCGAAATCGGCCATCGAGCAACTGATGCAGCAGCACTGCCCTACGCTACCGCTGGTCATTGCCCGCCCTTCTATTGTGGTGGGCCATACTCATCACGGCTGCCGGCCTTCCAGCAGTATCTTCTGGGTGTTCAGCATGGGGCTGATGCTGCAGAAATTTATGTGCGCGATGGAGGACCGAATCGATGTTATCCCGGTGGACTACTGCGCCGACGCCCTGCTGATGCTGCTTAACCAGCCGCTGGCCCACGGCGAGGTAGTGCATATCTCTGCCGGTGAGGAGAACAGCGTGAAGTTTGCCGACATCGACCGGGCGATGGCCCTGGCGCTGGAGCAGGCGCCGGTGGGAGATAAGTACGCCCAGGTGAGTTATGAAACGCTGGTCAAAATGCGTCGCGAACTGAAAGGAATTTTTGGGCCGTGCAATGAGCGACTGATGCTGAAAGCGATGCGCTTATATGGCGCGTTCGCCACGCTGAACGTGCGCTTTAGCAACGACAAGCTGCTGAGCATGGGGATGCCAAAACCGCCGCGCTTTACCGATTACATCGACCGCTGCGTGGAAACCACCCGCGGGCTGTCGATTCCTCAGCAAATGGCCGTCGACTTTAAATAATGGCCGCAGGTATAAAAAAAATGCCAGCCCGAAGGCTGGCATGGTTATTTCATCAGGACAGGATTAAGCCTGGCCTTTGATCTCTTTACGACCATTGAACGGCGCTTGCTCACCCAGCGCTTCTTCGATACGAATCAGCTGGTTGTATTTAGCAACGCGGTCAGAACGGCTCATAGAACCGGTTTTGATCTGGCCTGCAGCGGTACCCACAGCCAGGTCGGCGATGGTCGCGTCTTCAGTTTCGCCAGAACGGTGAGAGATGACAGCGGTGTAGCCAGCGTCTTTCGCCATCTTGATAGCAGCCAGAGTTTCGGTCAGAGAACCGATCTGGTTGAATTTGATCAGGATGGAGTTAGCGATGCCTTTTTCGATGCCTTCTTTCAGGATCTTGGTGTTGGTTACGAACAGGTCGTCACCAACCAGCTGGATTTTGTCGCCCAGTACTTTGGTCTGGTAAGCGAAACCTTCCCAGTCAGATTCGTCCAGGCCATCTTCGATGGAGACGATCGGGTACTGTTTGGTCAGCTCTTCCAGGAAGTGAGTGAACTCTTCAGAGGTGAACGCTTTGTTGCCTTCGCCGGCCAGAACGTATTTACCGTCTTTGTAGAATTCAGACGCTGCGCAGTCCATCGCCAGGGTGATGTCTTTGCCCAGCTCGTAGCCTGCTGCTTTAACCGCTTCAGCGATAACAGCCAGCGCTTCGGCGTTGGAACCCAGGTTCGGCGCGTAGCCGCCTTCGTCACCAACGGCAGTGTTCATGCCTTTGGACTTCAGCACTTTCGCCAGGTGATGGAACACTTCAGAACCCATGCGTACTGCTTCTTTCAGGGTCGGCGCGCCAACCGGCTGAATCATGAATTCCTGGATGTCGACGTTGTTGTCAGCGTGCTCACCGCCGTTGATGATGTTCATCATCGGAACCGGCATGGAGTATTTGCCCGGAGTGCCGTTCAGTTCAGCGATGTGCGCGTACAGCGGCAGGCCTTTGGAGGCAGCAGCTGCTTTGGCGTTCGCCAGAGAAACGGCCAGGATTGCGTTCGCACCGAAGTTAGATTTGTTTTCAGTACCGTCCAGGTCGATCATGATCTTGTCGATGCCAGCCTGATCTTTGGCATCTTTGCCCAGGATTGCCTGAGCGATCGGGCCGTTTACCGCAGCAACAGCTTTGGTTACGCCTTTACCCAGGAAACGGGATTTGTCGCCATCGCGCAGTTCCAGCGCTTCGCGGGAACCAGTAGAAGCACCTGACGGAGCAGCTGCCATACCGACGAAACCACCTTCCAGGTGTACTTCGGCTTCAACAGTCGGGTTACCACGGGAGTCGATGATTTCACGACCGATGACTTTAACGATTTTGGACATTAGGTTTTCCTCAGTACAAGTTAAACTAAAACTCCAGACAAACAATGCACCCGGATGGGTGCATTGCCGTTCTAACTCTTTTTACTTCGCCTGGCGTTTCTGGTACTCGCTGGCGGCTTTCACAAAGCCGGCAAACAGCGGGTGTCCATCACGCGGCGTCGAAGTAAACTCCGGGTGGAACTGGCAGGCCACAAACCACGGATGGTTCGGCACTTCGATGATCTCGACCAACTGATCATCCCCGGAACGGCCCGCAACGCGCAGACCGGCAGCTTCAATCGGTTTCAACAACATGTTGTTGACTTCGTAGCGGTGACGATGGCGCTCGGTGATGGTCGGCTCGCCGTACAGCTGGCGCACCAGAGAATCCTCATCCAGCTGGCACTGCTGCGCGCCCAGGCGCATGGTGCCGCCCAGATCGCTCTTCTCGGAGCGGACTTCAACGTTGCCATCTTCGTCACGCCATTCGGTAATCAGGGCCACAACCGGGTATTTACAGTCTGGCACAAATTCCGTCGAGTTGGCGTTTTCCATACCCGCTACATTGCGCGCGAATTCAATCAGCGCAACCTGCATACCCAGGCAAATGCCCAGATAAGGAATATTGTTCTCACGCGCATAGCGCGCGGTGGCGATCTTACCTTCCACACCGCGGTAGCCGAAGCCGCCCGGGATAAGGATAGCATCTAAATCCTTGAGGATTTCGACGCCGCGCGTTTCCACATCCTGCGAATCGATCAGCTTGATGTTGACGGTAACGCGGTTTTTCAGACCACCGTGTTTCAGCGCTTCAATCACCGACTTGTAGGCGTCCGGCAGTTCAATGTACTTACCGACCATGCCGATGGTGACTTCGCCTGCCGGATTGGCTTCTTCATAGATTACCTGTTCCCATTCGGCCAGGTTTGCTTCCGGACAAGTTAAGCTGAATCGTTTACAAATATAATCGTCCAGCCCCTGAGATTTCAACAGGCCTGGAATTTTATAAATGGAATCGACGTCTTTCAGAGAAATAACAGCCTTTTCCGGAACGTTACAGAACAAAGCAATTTTCGCCCGTTCGTTGGCCGGAACCGCGCGATCGGAGCGGCAAATCAGGATGTCAGGCTGAATACCGATGGAGAGCAGCTCTTTCACGGAGTGCTGAGTCGGTTTGGTTTTGACTTCACCGGCGGCGGCCATGTACGGCACTAAAGTCAGGTGCATAAACAGGGTATGCTCGCGGCCGATCTCTACCGCCATCTGACGAATAGCTTCGAGGAACGGCAGGGATTCGATATCGCCTACGGTACCGCCGATTTCCACCAGCACCACGTCATGGCCTTCGCCGCCAGCCAGTACGCGCTCTTTAATGGCGTTGGTGATGTGCGGAATAACCTGTACGGTTGCGCCCAGATAGTCGCCACGGCGCTCTTTACGCAGCACGTCGGAGTAGATTCGACCGGTGGTGAAGTTGTTACGACGAGTCATCTTGGTGCGGATGAAACGCTCGTAGTGGCCCAGGTCCAGATCGGTTTCTGCGCCGTCTTCAGTAACGAACACTTCCCCATGCTGGATTGGGCTCATGGTGCCCGGATCGACGTTGATATACGGATCCAGTTTCATGATGGTCACGTTGAGACCACGGGCTTCAAGAATGGCTGCCAGGGAGGCTGCGGCAATGCCTTTACCCAGAGAGGATACGACCCCGCCGGTCACAAAAATATAGTTCGTTGTCATGCTGAACCTGAGAAGTTAGGGTAAAACGATGGAATAACCAGGACGGGAAAGTAGTATACCCGAACATGCGTGACGCCACAAACTTTCATTCTTCCCCTCCCCTTCGTTCTTCAAGTTGCACCTGTGTTGCGACCCGAACAACTCGAAGAGGCAGGCTACATGGTGTTTCAACGACATAACGGAAAGAGAAAATAGACGCTTTTGGCGAAATGTTTTTGACGTAAATCAAGCGCTTGTTATTTATAAAATCACACAAATCGCGCTTGATCACGAAAACTCGTTAGAGATCAGTTTCCTGGCGTTTTACCTGTTGCCATACTTCTTCCATGGTATCGAGGTCGACGCCGGTCATTTCCAGGCCGCGGGCGGCGACAATGCGCTCGACTTCGCGAAAGCGCCGCTCGAATTTGCGGTTCGCTTTTTGCAGCGCCACCTCGGCTTTGACCCCTAAATGGCGGGATAAATTCACCGTGGCGAACAGCAGATCGCCCACTTCCTCTTCCAGTTTCGCTTCATCCACCACCGCCTGCTGCGCTTCATGCATCACTTCATCAATTTCTTCATGCACTTTGTCGAGCACCGGGCCCAGCGAGGTCCAGTCAAAACCGACCGCCGAGCAGCGACGCTGGATTTTATGCGCGCGCATCAACGCCGGCAGGCTATGCGGAATGTCGTCCAGCGCCGAGTGCTGGGCTTTTTCCGCCCGCTCCGCGCTTTTGATCTGCTCCCAGCGGGCCAGGACTTCGCTGCTGTTTCCCGCGGTGGCATCAGCGAAGATATGGGGATGGCGGCGCTCCAGCTTGTCGCTGATGGCGGCGCAGATATCGTCAAAGTTAAAACGTCCCTCTTCCTGCGCCATCTGCGCATAGAACACCACCTGGAACAGCAGATCGCCCAGCTCACCGCGCAGGTCGTCAAAATCCTCTCGCGAAATAGCGTCCAGCACTTCATAGGTTTCTTCGAGGGTATAGGGAGCGATGGTGGCAAAGGTCTGCTCTTTATCCCACGGGCAGCCGTTTTCCGGGTCGCGCAGGCGGCGCATGATGCCGAGCAAGCGGTCAATTTGAGTCATGTGACAATCCTGGAAATTCAAAAAAAAAGTCGGCCGGATAAGGCGTTTCGACCTTATCCGACGTTGCGAAATTGCCGGATGGCGGCTTCGCCTTATCCGGCCTGGAGACGAATTAACCGCCGTGCAGACGACGCGCGTCGATCACATCGGGCACCTGGTTCAGCTTACCGAGCACCCGGCCCAGCACCTGCAGGTTGTAAATCTCGATGGTCATATCGATGGTGGCCAGCTGCTGACGGGTATCGCTGCGGCTGGCGACGCCCAGCACGTTCACCTTCTCATTGGCGAGGATGGTGGTGATATCGCGCAGTAACCCGCTGCGATCGTTCGCCTCCACCCTGACCACCAGCGAATATCCCGCCGAGTAGCTTTCGCCCCATACCGCATCGACAATGCGCTCCGGGGCATGCGACTGCAGTTCAGCGAGCTGATCGCAGTCGGCGCGATGCACGGAAATCCCGCGCCCTTGAGTGATAAAGCCGACGATCTCATCGCCCGGGATCGGCTGGCAGCAGCGGGCAATATGGTGCATCAGATTGCCAACCCCTTCCACCACCACCCGGCCATTATCCTTGGTGCGGTTCTGCGGAGCATAGGTTTTCTGCTGCAGCTGCTTCAGCGCTGCCGCATCCTGCTCGGCGGCGCTCGGTTTATTGAACTGCGCCTGCAGGAAGTTGACCATCTGGTTGAGACGGATATCGCCGCCGCCGATGGCCGCCAGCAGTTCATCGAGCTCGTTGAAATTGTAGCGCGGCAGCAGGTGCTTTTCCGCATCCTTCAGGCTGATGCCCAGATGCTCCAGCTCATCGTCAAGGATCTGCCGGCCGGCAAGAATGTTTTTGTCGCGATCCTGCTTACGGAACCAGGCGTGAATTTTGGAGCGTCCGCGGCTGGTGGTAACGTAGCCGAGGTTAGGGTTGAGCCAGTCGCGGCTCGGGTTCGGCTGCTTCTGGGTAATAATTTCGATCTGATCGCCCATCTGCAGCTGATAGGTAAACGGCACGATGCGGCCGCCGATTTTAGCGCCGATGCAGCGATGACCGACGTCGCTGTGGATATGGTAGGCAAAATCGAGCGGCGTCGACCCCGCCGGCAGGTCCACCACGTCGCCTTTCGGCGTAAAGACATACACCCGGTCGTCAAAGACCTGGCTGCGCACTTCGTCGAGCATTTCGCCGGAGTCGGCCATCTCTTCCTGCCAGGCAATCAGCTTGCGCAGCCAGGCGATACGGTCCTCATAGCCGCGACCGCCGCTGGTACCCGCTCCCGCGCCCTCTTTGTACTTCCAGTGCGCGGCCACGCCCAGCTCGGCGTCTTCATGCATCTGCCGGGTGCGGATTTGAATCTCCACCGTCTTGCCGCTCGGCCCCAGCACCACGGTGTGGATAGACTGGTAGCCGTTGGGTTTCGGGTTGGCCACGTAATCATCGAACTCATCCGGCAGATGACGGTAGTGAGTATGAACGATCCCCAGCGCGGCATAACAATCCTGCAACCGCTCGGCCACGATGCGCACCGCGCGAACGTCAAACAGCTCGTCAAAGGCGAGGTGTTTTTTCTGCATTTTGCGCCAGATGCTGTAGATATGCTTCGGCCGACCATAGACCTCGGCCTTGACCCCTTCGGCTTTCATTTCTGCCCGCAGGTGGCCGACGAACTCGTCGATATAATGCTCGCGGTCGATACGGCGTTCGTGGAGCAGTTTGGCAATACGCTTGTACTCTGCCGGGTGCAGGTAGCGGAAGCAGTAATCTTCCAGCTCCCACTTCAGCTGGCCGATACCTAAGCGGTTCGCCAGGGGAGCATAGATATTGGTGCACTCTTTCGCCGCCAGCACGCGCTCATCTTCCGGCGCGTCCTTGACCTCGCGCAGATGCGCGATACGTTCGGCAAGCTTGATAACCACGCAGCGGAAATCGTCCACCATCGCCAGCAGCATGCGGCGAATGTTATCCACCTGCTCGGAAGATACTGAGTCGGTATGAGTAGCTTTCAGCTGACGGATGGCGGCCATGTCCCGTACCCCGTGAATCAGGGTCACGACCGATTTACCCACGCTCTCCTGCATAACCGCTTCGCTGACGACTTCGCTGTCGGCCAGCGGGAACAGCAGCGCCGCGCGCAGGGTATCGATATCCATACTTAGGGTGGAGAGGATCTCCACCATTTCGACGCCCCGCCACAGCAGCAGGTCCGCCAGCGGGTGTCCTTGCGTTTTTTCGCGACAATAATCCCAGGTTTCGGCTAAGCGCTCACACGACTGCTGGCTGGAAATCCCCAGACTCGCGATCCATTTCTTCGGGTCAAATTCACCAGCTTTATTAAGATGTGCACTTCTTACCGCAACCATTGTCCTCTCCTTAAGGGACCGGCCTGCCGAAGTCGGCAAGCCTCAACTTTCTACATGTCATCCTGCAGGTCGCGTCAGCATTGATGGCCGGGGCGGCTCTTCTGCGACGTTGTGAATGACCTTATGTAAGCCTGCGCTCAAACAACACCATTGATTCCAGATGACCGGTATGCGGGAACATATCCAGCATCGCCAGGCGTTGAATCTGATATCCAG
Organism: Klebsiella sp. 54; assembly: GCF_018223875.1. Taxonomy (NCBI): domain Bacteria; kingdom Pseudomonadati; phylum Pseudomonadota; class Gammaproteobacteria; order Enterobacterales; family Enterobacteriaceae; genus Klebsiella; species Klebsiella sp. 54. The sequence goes on along the minus strand of NZ_JAGRRA010000004.1, from coordinate 159,462 downwards.
CCTGCAACAGGGTTTCGCTGTCTCGCGCCAGCGTCGCCGGGTTGCAGGAAACATACACCACCCGCCGCGGCGCCAGTTTTATAATATGCGGCATCACGCCCGGCGCGCCGGCGCGGGCCGGGTCCAGCAGCACTTTATCAAAGCCGTGCTTCGCCCAGGCCTGGCGGGTGACATCCTCTTCCAGATTTTCATGGAAGAAGGTGACATTGGATAAACCATTGAGGGCGGCATTTTCCCGCCCCTTCTCCACCAGCGCCGGCACCCCTTCCACCCCGACCACGTGGGCGGCGCGAGTCGCCAGCGGCAGGGTAAAATTGCCCATCCCGCAGAACAGATCCAGCACCCGGTCTTCGGGCTGCAGATCCAGCCACGCCAGCGCGGTACGCACCATCTGCTGATTCACGCCGTCGTTGACCTGGATAAAATCCCGCGGACTGAACACTAAGCGTAGTCCGTCTGAGGTATACCATGGCGCTTCGCCGTGAATATGTTCCAGTATCTCGCTTTGCGGCGCGAGGTACAGGGAAAGACCGTGAGTTTGCGAAAAACGTTCCAGTTTTTCCCTGTCAGCGGCCGGCAGCGCAGCGGTATGGCGCAGCACCATTAGTGGGCCGTTGTCCGCCAGCACCAGCTCGACATGGCCAAGGCAGCGTAATGCGCTCAGCGCGCTTAAGCACTCGCGCACGGCGGGCAGCAGCGCCTCAAGTTGGGGCACCAAAACAGGGCACTGCACCACCTCGACGATCGCTTTGTCGCTGGCCTGACGAAAACCCATCTGCAATTGTTGGGTCTTTGGCTGATAATTCAAGCTTAAGCGCGCGCGACGGCGATAGCCCCACGGCTCGCCGGCGATGATCTCATCCACCTCGCGCTTCATCAGGCGCGCCAGCGCGGCGCGTTTACTTTGCTGCTGAAGCGTGATGCTGGCATGCTGCTGTTGGCAGCCGCCGCAAACGCCAAAATGGGGGCAGCGCGGCGCCTGGCGCTGCGGGCTGTCGGTCAGACGGCGTTTCACCTGGGCGCGGGCGTACTGCTTTTTGTCTTCCACCAGCACCACCTCAGCCTGCTCCTGCGGCAGCACGCCGCCGACGAACAGCGCTTTCCCCTGGTGGCGGGCCACGCCCTGGCCAAAGGGATCGAGGTCGTTGACTGTAACGGTTATGATCTGGCGCGTCGTCACACGCCGTTTTGCAGAGTAGAATTGCGCCATCGTAGAGAGTTGTCTCAATCAAATAAAACGAGCTCGTTCAGAGCGGCAGCGCCGCGAAGCGCACCGACGCGCACCGAACGATGATGTCTATATTCTCCCATAATGGAACCGCATGACCAACTACAGCCTGCGTGCTCGCATGATGATTCTGATTCTGGCGCCAACCGTCCTGATAGGGCTGTTGCTCAGTGTTTTCTTTGTCGCTCACCGTTATAACGACCTGCAACGTCAGCTGGAGGACGCCGGCACCAGCATTATTGAGCCGCTGGCGGTCTCCAGCGAATATGGCATGAATCTGCAAAACCGCGAATCCATCGGCCAGTTGATCAGCGTTCTGCATCGTCGCCACTCGGAGATCGTGCGGGCCATCTCGGTGTACGATTCGCATAACCGCCTGTTTGTCACCTCCAATTACCAGCTCAACCCCAGCGACCTGCAGATCCCAAAAGGCGAGGCGTTTCCCCGTCGTCTCAGCGTCATCCGCGACGGCGACATGATGATCCTGCGTACGCCGATCGTCTCGGAAAGTTATTCGCCGGATGAATCCCCCGAATCCGATGCCAAAATGCCGGGCAATATGCTGGGCTACGTCGCGCTGGAGCTGGATCTGAAATCGGTCCGCCTGCAGCAGTACAAAGAGATTTTCATCTCCAGCGTGATGATGCTGTTCTGCATCGGCATTGCGCTGATCTTCGGCTGGCGCCTGATGCGCGACGTCACCGGCCCTATCCGCAATATGGTCAATACCGTCGACCGCATCCGCCGCGGGCAGCTGGACAGTCGGGTCGAGGGCTTTATGCTCGGCGAGCTGGATATGCTGAAAAACGGCATCAACTCGATGGCCATGTCGCTGGCGGCGTACCATGAGGAGATGCAGCACAACGTCGACCAGGCGACTTCCGACCTGCGGGAAACCCTTGAGCAGATGGAGATTCAGAACGTCGAACTGGACCTGGCGAAAAAGCGCGCCCAGGAGGCGGCGCGCATTAAGTCTGAATTCCTGGCCAATATGTCCCACGAACTGCGCACCCCGCTCAATGGGGTGATCGGCTTTACCCGCCTGACGCTGAAAACCGAACTCAACGCCACGCAGCGCGACCACCTGACCACCATCGAACGCTCGGCCAATAATCTGCTGGCGATCATCAACGACGTGCTCGACTTTTCCAAGCTGGAGGCGGGGAAACTCATCCTGGAGAGCATTCCGTTCCTGCTGCGCACCTCGCTTGATGAGGTGGTCACCCTGCTGGCGCATTCCGCGCATGATAAGGGGCTGGAGCTGACGCTGAACATTAAGAACAACGTGCCGGATAACGTCATCGGCGACCCGCTGCGTCTGCAGCAGATTGTGACCAACCTCGTGGGCAACGCCATCAAATTTACCGAGCACGGTAATATCGACGTGCTGGTGGAGCAGCGGGCCATCAGTAATTCGCGGGTGCAGATCGAAATTCAGATCCACGATACCGGCATCGGCATCCCCGAGCGCGATCAGTCCCGGCTGTTCCAGGCCTTCCGTCAGGCCGATGCCAGTATTTCACGCCGCCACGGCGGCACCGGGCTCGGGCTGGTGATCACCCAGCGTCTGGTCAAGGAGATGGGCGGCGATATCTCGTTTCACAGTCAGCCGAACCGCGGCTCCACCTTCTGGTTCCATATCAACCTCGATCTCAACCCGAACGCCATCCCGGATATGCTGAATACCGACGGGCTGGCGGGCAAGCGTCTGGCCTATGTGGAAGCCAACGCAACGGCGGCGCAGTGCACGCTGGAGATGCTGGCCGCCACGCCGCTGGAGGTGATCTACAGCCCCACCTTCTCCTCGCTGGCGGAAGCCCAGTACGACATTCTGCTGGTCGGTATCCCGGTCTCAATGCGCGATTTGTCACCGCACCGGGAAAAATTAGCCAAAGCCTGCGCGATGTCAGACAACGTACTGCTGGCTCTGCCGTGTCATGCCCAGGTTAGCGCCGAAGCCCTGAAACGCGATGGCGTCGCCGCCTGCCTGTTGAAACCGCTCACCACTACCCGTTTACTGCCAGCGCTGGTGGCCACCAATCATGCGACAGCCTCCGCGCCGTTGACGCAGGCCGACAGCCATAAGCTGCCGATGACCGTGATGGCCGTCGACGACAACCCGGCAAACCTGAAGCTCATTGGCGCCCTGCTGGATGACCTTGTGCAGCAGGTGATCCTCTGCGACAGCGGCCAGCAGGCGGTGGACAAGGCCAAGCAACTGCAGATGGATCTGATCCTGATGGATATTCAGATGCCGGATATGGACGGTATCCGCGCTTGTGAGCTTATCCATCATCTGCCGCATCACCAGCTAACGCCGGTAATCGCCGTCACCGCACACGCCCTGGAGGGCCAGCGCGAGAAGCTCCTGAGCGCCGGCATGAACGACTATCTGGCGAAGCCGATCGAAGAAGAGAAACTGCACGCCCTGCTGCTGCGCTATCAGCCCGGAGTACACAGCATCGCCCCGGCGGCGATACCGCCCACAGAGCCGGTCATCGACCATAACCAGACGCTCGACTGGCAGCTGGCGCTGCGCCAGGCGGCGATGAAGCCAGATCTGGCGAGGGAGATGCTGCAGATGCTGATCGCTTTTATGCCGGAGGTACGTAACAAAGTGGAAGAGCAACTGGTTGGCGAGCAGCCGGAAGGGCTGGTGGATCTGATCCACAAACTGCATGGCAGCTGCAGCTACAGCGGCGTGCCGCGGCTGAAAAAGCTGTGCCACACCCTGGAGAGCCAGCTGCGCGCAGGCACCGCCGCCGAGGATCTGGAGCCGGAGCTGCTTGAGCTGTTAGATGAGATGGACAATGTGGCGCGCGAATCGTGCCGGATGGGCGTCTAAAACCGCAGGGCTTCCCGGCCTGCACCCGGCTCGCCAGGTATAGGCCTTCGGGCCGTGTTGTGGGAAGAGAGCCGCTTTTGCGCCGGGAGGCGGCGGTGCCTTGCCCGGCCTACGGTCCGTGCGGCCTGCCGTAAATTTACTCACTTGCGCTGCTGAAACTGCCGGTGCTGGCGGCCTCAACATCGCTGAGACATTCCCGGGAAGCCGCGCCAGCCGGGATCCCTCAATTACAGCTTACCGCCCATCTGCAAAACCGCGGCGACGTTTCGCGCCGTCATCCGCAGATTGGCGGCGGCATTGGCCAGTGCTTCATCCAGAGTGCAGATGGTGTACAACACGCTGAATACCGCATCCAGCCCGTGCTGATGCACGACGCCGACATCGGCGGTCAGGCTGCCGGCAATCCCGATCACCGGTACGTTAAATCGCTTCGCCACCCGGGCCACCCCCACCGGCACCTTACCGTGGATAGTCTGACTGTCAATACGCCCTTCCCCGGTGATCACTAAATCAGCATCCGCCACCCGCTCCGCCAGCTGCAGCGCATCGGTGACAATCTCAATGCCCGGGCGCAGCTGAGCGCCGCAAAACGCATACAGCGCCGCGCCCATCCCGCCCGCCGCGCCGCCGCCTTCCAGGCTCAGCACGTCGCAATCTAAATCACGGGCGATGATCCGGGCATAGTGCCGCAGGCCGCCGTCAAGCAGGTCAATCATCTGCGCCGTCGCCCCTTTTTGCGGGCCGAATACCGCGCTGGCGCCCTGCGGGCCGGTCAACGGGTTGGTAACGTCGCAGGCCACTTCAATCCGACAATCTGCCAGCCGTGGATCCAGCTCGCTAAGATCGATGCGCGCCAGCGTCTCCAGCGCACCGCCCCCTGGCGCGATCTGCTGACCGTCGGAGGTCAGCAGTTTCGCCCCCAGCGCCTGCGCCATGCCGGCGCCGCCGTCATTGGTCGCGCTGCCGCCAATGCCAATAATGATCTGCCGCACACCAGCGTCCAGCGCATGGCGGATGAGCTCCCCGGTGCCCCAGGAGGTGGTCAGCAGCGGGTTACGCTGCGCCGGGGGAACGCTTTCCAGCCCGCTGGCCGCCGCCATTTCGATAAAGGCGCACTGGCGATCGCCGGACAGCCCATAAAATGCCTCAACCGGCTCCCCCAGCGGCCCGGTCACCGTCAGCGGAACCTGATGCCCGCCGGTCGCCGCCACCATGGCTTCCACCGTCCCTTCCCCGCCGTCGGCAACCGGCAGCCTGACATATTCCGCGTCAGGATAAATCTCGCGAAAGCCTTGCTCTATCGCACTGGCTACTTCCAGCGCGCTCAGGCTCTCCTTCCAGGAATCCGGTGCGATCACTATTTTCATCTGCAGTCCTTACTCTGAGCTAACCCTTGTGGCTATCGCGCAATGCCGGCCCCCGCAGAGGCCGGCGGCCTTTTAGCGCACCATGCATGGACGCTTGTTGTCAAAGGTCCAGCCCGGGATCAGGTACTGCATCGCCATCGCATCGTCGCGGGCGCCAAGGCCATGTTTCTTATATAGCTCATTTGCCTGCATTACGCGGTCCATATCCAGCTCAACCCCCAGACCCGGCGTGCTCGGCACCTGCACCATTCCGCCTTTAATTTCAAATGGTTGTTTGGTCAGACGCTGATTGCCCTCCTGCCAGATCCAGTGGGTATCGATAGCGGTGATCTTGCCCGGCGCCGCAGCCGCAACGTGGGTGAACATCGCCAGCGACACGTCGAAGTGGTTATTAGAGTGCGATCCCCAGATCAGGCCAAACTCATGGCACATCTGCGCCACGCGAACCGATCCCTGCATGGTCCAGAAGTGCGGGTCCGCCAGCGGGATATCCACCGACTGCAGGGAGAGCGTATGGCCCATCTGCCGCCAGTCGGTAGCGATCATATTGGTGGCGGTCGGCAGGCCCGTCGCGCGACGGAACTCCGCCATCACTTCGCGGCCGGAGAAGCCCTGCTCAGCGCCGCACGGATCCTCCGCATAGGCCAGCACTCCCTTCAGCTGCTTGCCAATCTGAATCGCTTCTTCAAGCAGCCAGGCGCCGTTCGGATCGAGGGTCACGCGGGCATTCGGGAAGCGCTTCGCCAGAGCGCTGATCGCTTCGGCCTCTTCAAAACCGGCCAGCACGCCGCCCTTCAGCTTAAAGTCGTTGAAGCCATATTTTTCATACGCCGCTTCCGCGAGGCGGACCACCGCATCCGGCGTCATCGCCTCTTCATGGCGCAGGCGATACCACTCGCATTGTTCATCCGGCTGGCTCTGATAGGCCAGCGGCGTGGCGTGGCGGTTACCGATAAAGAACAGGTAGCCCAGCATTTCAACTTCGCTGCGCTGTTGTCCATCGCCGAGCAGCGAGGCGACGTTGACCCCAAGGTGCTGACCCAGCAGGTCCAGCAGCGCCGCTTCGATTCCGGTCACCACGTGAATGGTGGTGCGCAGGTCAAAGGTCTGCAGGCCGCGGCCGCCGGCGTCACGGTCGGCGAACTGATTGCGCACCGCGCCGAGCACGTTTTTATACTCGCCCAGCGTTTTGCCCACCACCAGCGGAATGGCATCCTCCAGAGTCTGGCGAATTTTTTCGCCCCCCGGAATTTCACCGACGCCGGTATGGCCGGCGTTATCTTTGATAATCACGATATTGCGGGTGAAGTACGGAGCGTGGGCCCCGCTCAGATTCATCAGCATACTGTCATGGCCGGCAACCGGGATCACCTGCATGGTGGTGACAACGGGCGTGGAAGAGAAAGTCGTCATAGCATCATCCTTTTGTAATTTAGTGGCGGCCGAAAACGGGACGTTTGCGGTCGAATGTCCAGCCGGGGATCAGGTACTGCATCGGGCCCGCGTCGTTGCGTGCGCCGCCCGGCAGCGCTTTATAGGCCTCATGGGCTTTGCGCACCTGCTCCCAGTCAAGTTCCACGCCGAGTCCCGGCGCGTCTGGCACGGCAATCTTGCCGTTAATAATCTGCAGCGGATTTTTGGTCAGGCGCGCCTCGCCTTCCTGCCAGATCCAGTGGGTGTCGATGGCGGTGGGCTGACCCGGCGCCGCGGCGCCGACGTGGGTAAACATCGCCAGGGAAATATCAAAATGGTTGTTGGAATGGCAGCCCCAGGTCAGCCCCCATTCGTCGCACAGCTGCGCCACTCGTACCGCGCCGGAGAGCGTCCAGAAGTGCGGGTCCGCCAGCGGAATATCGACGGCGTTGAGCATCACCGCATGACCCATCTCGCGCCAGTTAGTGGCGATCATATTGGTGGCGACCGGTAGCCCGGTGGCGCGGCGGAACTCGGCCATCACCTCCCGGCCGGAAAAACCCTGCTCGGCGCCGCACGGATCTTCGGCGTAGGTCAGAACATCCTGCAGCCCTTTGCACAGGGCGATCGCCTCATCCAGCAGCCAGGCGCCGTTAGGATCGACGGTGATGCGCGCATCCGGAAAGCGCTTTTTCAGCGCCCGGGCGGTGTCAATTTCCTGCTCGCCGGGCAGCACGCCGCCCTTCAGCTTAAAGTCTTTGAAACCGTAGCGATCCTGAGCGGCTTCCGCCAGGCGCACCACCGCTTCGCTGCTCAACGCCTGCTGGTGGCGCAGGCGATACCATTCGTGATCGCCCGGCGTATGGTCCAGATAACCAAGGTCGGTTTTCTGCCGATCGCCGATATAGAACAGGTAGCCCAGCACGGTGACGGCATCACGCTGCTTGCCCGGCCCCAGCAGCTCGCAGACCGGCACATTGAGCACTTTGCCGAGCAGATCGAGCAGCGCGGCCTCCAGCGCCGCTACCGCGTTGACTTTCAGTTCAAAGGTCCACGCCCCTTTGCCAAAGGTGTCGAAATCCGCCGCCTGATTGCCTTTGTGTACCTGCTGCACCACGCGATTCAGCCTGGCGACCTCCTGACCTACCACCTGCGGGATCGCCGCCAGCAGCGTCTGGTAGATAACCTCACCGCCAGGGGCTTCGCCCACGCCGGTGTTGCCGGCGTTATCGGTCAACACCACGATATTGCGGGTAAACCAGGCGTTATGCGCCCCACCGATGTTCAGCAGCATGCTGTCGTGTCCGGCCACCGGAATGACCTTCATCTCTGTAATAATCGGGCTGGATTGGGTAGTCATGATTAACGTCCCGCTACAGGTTTCAGTTCAATACGTTTGATGTCGCCCACCAGCACCAGGTAGCTCAGCACTGCCACCAGGGCATGGATGCCGACGTAAACCAGCGCCCCGTTGAACGAGCCGGTGGTGCCGACGATATAGCCGATAGCGATCGGGGTGACGATACCGGAGATATTGCCGAACATGTTGAACAGGCCGCCGGAAAGACCGCTAATCTCTTTCGGCGCGGTATCCGCCATCACCGCCCAGCCAAGCGCGCCGATCCCTTTGCCGAAGAAGGCCATCGCCATAAAGCCAATCACCATCCACTCCACGTTGACATAGTTACACATCAGCATGGTCATGGAGAGCAGCATCCCCAGTACTATCGGCGTTTTGCGGGCAATGTTCAGCGAGCCGGTGCGGCGCATTAACCAGTCAGAGATCACCCCGCCCAGCACCCCGCCGACGAACCCGCACACCGCCGGAACGGAGGCGACAAACCCCGCTTTGAGGATCGACATGCCGCGCGCCTGCACCAGGTAAACCGGGAACCAGGTAATAAAGAAATAGGTCAGGGCGTTAATGCAGTACTGACCGATATAGATGCCGATCATCATCCGCGATCCGATCAGCTGCTTGATTTGGCCCATTTTGACGCTGAACGGCACCTTCTGCGCGCTGCTCTTTTGATCCATGTTGATCAGGGCGCCGCCTTCGGCGATATATTCCAGTTCCTTCTTGTTTACTCCCGGATGGTTGTTCGGATCGTGGATCACTTTCAGCCAGACAAAGCTAATCACAATCCCCAGGCCGCCCATAAAGAAGAAGACGTGCGACCAGCCCACCTCATGCGTCAGCCAGCCCATGATCGGCGCGAAGATAACGGTGGCAAAGTACTGAGCGGAGTTGAAGATCGCCACCGCCGTGCCGCGCTCCTGCGCCGGGAACCAGGCGGCCACGATACGGCTGTTACCCGGGAACGACGGCGATTCGGCCAGGCCAACGAGGAAACGCAGGGTAAACAGCGCGACGATAATGCCAAAGCCGCTGAAGATGTCGACGAAGCCCTGCAGCAGGGTAAACATCGACCAGATGAAGATCGACCAGAAATAGACGCGCTTCGAACCGAAGCGGTCGAGCAGCCAGCCGCCCGGGATCTGGCCGATGACATAAGCCCATGAGAACGCGGAGAAGACATACCCCATCCCCACCGGATCCAGGCCGATATCTTTGGCCATTTCCGAACCGGCGATCGACAGCGTCGCCCGGTCGCCATAGTTAAAAGAGGTGACGATAAACAGCATCACCACTATCCAGTAGCGGGCATTGGTGCGCTTTTCAGCCGCCGTCGCCGCCTGACTTAATGAACTCATTGTTGTACTCCTGAATCATAGCGTTTAGCTACGTTCATTCTGAACAGCACAACCTGTAGGGTAATCAGAATGACGTGGTCGTGTTTTGATAGTTGTCGTTATATCTGGCACTGCATTTGTCACTGGCTGGAGCAGTATATGAAGAGGCACACCGCGGCTCACCGTGCATCTACACAGCTTTTACGCCGCTATTGCAGGTGGTTTATGGCGTATGCCTGAAAGAATGGGGGGAAGTTCACGGAAATGAAAAACCAGCGCCGCGGGTGGTCAAAAGGGCAGCAAAAAGAGCCGGAGTGTGAAATACCTCTCTTGACGCGGTGAAACTGGCTAGCTTAACCCATGATATTGCTAAGGATATTGTGCATTTGCCTGAAGGCGTGCGGCCCGAAAAGGGCTACACTTTTGCTGTCCGCGTATCTGGCCGCGACAGCTTGAAAGGGCGCCCTCTGCGTAGGGAGAGGGCAGCGCTTTTATTCTAGCAGGGTAGCCCACTGCTCAACCCATGGATTAGAGACGCTCTCCGGCTCCGGATCTTCGCTGGCGTCAATCTTCAGCATCTCGCCGATGCGCTTCGCGCCCTGCTCCTGCAGTAGCTGATCGAACTTCAGGCCGCCGCCGCAAAAGTTGGCGTAGGTGCTGTCGCCCAGCGCGATAATGCCGTAACGCAGGTGAGGTTGATACATATCTTTGATGCCCTCATACAGCGGGACGATGCTGTCCGGCAGATCGCCCTGCCCGGTGGTGGAGGTGACCACCAGCACATACTTCCCCGTATAGGATTCCCAGTCGTTGACCTGCGGATCCTCATACACGGTAGCCTTGTGTCCCAGTCCGCTGAGGATCGCTTCTGCTTCTTCCGCAACCAGCAGCGAGTTGCCGTACATGGTGCCGACAAAAATTCCGACTTCCGCCATGCTATTATCTCCCAGGATTGTCCTTATTCTCTTCATCCTGACCGCAGTCGTCGGCAAACTCAACCCTTTCATTTAGCGGGAGAAGCCCGCGCCAGCCAAACTGCGACAGCGCACGCATCCAGACGTCGTCAAAACCGGCGCGCAGGGTCAGCGGCTCACCGGTAAAGGGATGAGTTAACGACAGTTCGCTGGCGTGCAGCATCAGGCGGTGGCAGCCGAAATGCTCCGCGGCGCTGCGGTTTTGCCGCAGATCGCCGTGCTTGCTGTCGCCGAGGATCGGATGACGCAGGTGGGCCAGATGGCGGCGCAGCTGGTGCTTGCGGCCGGTTTTCGGCTCCAGTTCCACCAGCCCGTAGCGCGTGGTGGGATAACGCCCGGTAGCGACCGGCATCTCTACCGTCGCCAGACCACGATAATGGGTCACCGCCGGCTGCGGGCCTTTATCTTCGCGGGCGAACTTATCGGCGATTTTATCCAGCTCTTCCACCAGCGGATAATCGAGCAGCGCCTCTTCCATCAGCCAGCCGCGGACGATCGCATGGTAGCGCTTCTGGATCTGATGCTGCTCGAACTGCTGCGCCAGCAGCCGACCCGCCTCGCTTGACAGCCCCATGAGCAGGACGCCGGAGGTGGGCCGGTCGAGGCGATGGGCGGTAAAAACGTGCTGACCGATCTGGTCGCGCACGGTCTGCATCACCACCACTTTCTCATCGCGATCGAGCCAGCTGCGGTGCACCAGCCAGCCCGACGGTTTGTTGACCGCCACCAGCCAGTCGTCCTGGTAGATTATCTCCAGCATCAGGCCTGCTCACCGGCAAACAGCGCGTCCAGCAGCAGCAGCTCCGCCAGCATGGATTTGCGAACCGGGTGGGCTTGATCCAGCGCCATTTCGTAATACGGCGCAACGGCGAAATTTTGCGGCAGCGGCTGGCCGCTCTCCAGCAGCTGATGCATACGCGGGATCAGGACCCACTGCAGCCACTCCAGCGGCTCCAGGGTATCCAGGCAAAACGGCTTATCGCTGGCGAAGGCGCTGCTGTCCGGCGCCGTCTCCTGCCAGTGTTCTGTTTCGCGCAGCAGGGCTTCAATGGCGCGCAGGCGATCGCGCACGCTATCGTGAAGAGTCATGGGGGAAACCTCGATGAGTTAAAAACCGGGCGCAGGATAGCAAATCCGCAGGAGAAATAAAAAAAGGGAGCACTGTATAAACAGTGCTCCCGGTTCGTTTTGCAGCATTCCCGCTACATTGGTGCTCCCTGCTCGTCCTTGAAAACTTTTCCTGAGGTCTCCTGACCATGTTCATCCATAAACTCGTGCATCCTGCTTTCACACCACCCCGATGTGAAATGACTTATCCTTAAGTTTGTCCCGATCTTCCTGATCCACCGTTCATCCTGAGCGGCTCTCATTCTCCATCCTGGAGGTGTCCATTACGCGATCCTGCGTTATCCTTGCTTCATCCTGAAGCCTGTCCTTGCAACGCCATCCTGGCGGGTCCTGCAGAAGCGCCATCATCCTGATGTTCGCTTCATTTCGCGACTTCCTGTCGACAGACATAGGATCACTGATTCTGCCTCTTCTTACAACCCTTCTTGAGACAATCTCTTAAGATTAGTCCCCACTCAAAAGGACGAAAAAATTAAGATCTAATTTAATACCAATAACTTAACAAAAAAAGATTGGATTAAATTTGCCTTAAATGATGATGATCTCTTACAGGTTTTGTAAGAGATCTCTCACAAATGACCAGGCAGACTGGATTACAGCACCGGCTCAAGCTGGTTGAGGAAACCCGCAAGCGAGGGGGAAAGGGTGAGGCGTTTGGCGGTGCCGAGGGTCTCTTTGACGACTTCACCGCTGAGATTACAGACGGAAATGACATCCAGTTCACTCTCGAGGGTAGCGATGAACAGCGTCGGCGCCAGCTTCAGCCGCTTCTGCACCACCAGGTGCCCGATGAGGTTTTCCTGCACCCGCTGGAAATCCTCTTCACTCCAGGTCTGCAGCAGCGTTAGCGTTTCGCCGGCGAACCGGCCGGTCATATCGCCGGCAAACTGAGTGGTATAATAAGAATGAAGCGGCTGTTGTACCACAATATCCAGGGCGCGTTCAACCGCACTGATATTTTGCGCCAGCGAAAACGGCTGCGGCTGCCAGAAAACGGCCTCGTCCTGGGTGTCGACGACGCAAGGCGACGGAACGCCGTAAAGCTCTTCACTGCGCGGCAGGCTGTGGCGCTGCTGCTGCCAGGCGGCGCAATAACGTTGGGTAAAAGCATGCAGCGCTTCTGCGGTCTGATGGTCCACCGGTTTCTCTCTTCACGTTAGACAGGATACACTGGGGTAATAGTGTACCCGCTTTACTATGGTGAAACATGTCTTCTTACGATAATCATCAGGCGCTGGCCGGCCTGACGCTCGGTAAATCAACCGATTACCGCGATACCTATGACGCCTCGCTGCTGCAGGGCGTTCCGCGCAGCCTTAACCGCGACCCGCTTGGCCTGCATGCCGACAACCTGCCGTTTCACGGCGCCGATATCTGGACGCTCTACGAACTCTCCTGGCTGAACGGCAAAGGCCTGCCGCAGGTGGCCGTCGGCCACGTCGAACTGCCCGACACCACCGTCAATCTGGTGGAATCAAAAAGCTTTAAGCTCTATCTCAACAGCTTAAACCAGACGCGTTTCGCCAGCTGGCAGGAGGTTGAAGAGACGCTAACCCGCGATCTGAGCGCCTGCGCGCAGGGCGAGGTCAAGGTGTCGCTGTATCGGCTGGATGAACTGGAAGGCCAGCCGATTGCCCACCTGCACGGCGCCTGCATCGACGATCAGGATATCGAGATCGATAACTATCAGTTCAGCGCCGACTACCTGCAGGGCGCCGCCAGCGGCAAAATCGTGGAAGAGACGCTGGTCAGCCATCTGCTGAAGTCCAACTGCCTGATCACCCACCAGCCGGACTGGGGCTCGGTGCAGATCCAGTATCGTGGGGCGAAAATCGACCGCGAGCAGCTCCTGCGCTATCTGGTTTCGTTCCGCCACCATAACGAATTCCATGAGCAATGCGTCGAGCGCATCTTTAACGATATTCTCCGTTTCTGCCAGCCGGAATCGCTTTCCGTTTACGCCCGCTATACGCGACGCGGTGGTCTGGATATCAACCCCTGGCGCAGCAACGGCGACTTTTCCCCTGCCACCGGCCGCCTCGCCCGACAATAATAAACATTTTCACAATTTGCGTGCGTTTAGGCGCGCGCAAGGTTGTGAAAACGCCGCTCGCAGGGCTATTGTAATCACAGGAAGACCATAAGCGTCCTGTAAGGAGTTCACTTGATTACACATGTTAGCCCGCTTGGTTCAATGGATATGCTGTCGCAGCTGGAAGTGGATATGCTTAAGCGCACCGCCAGCAGCGACCTGTATCAACTGTTTCGCAACTGCTCGCTTGCTGTGCTCAACTCGGGGAGCCTGACCGATAACAGCAAGGAGCTCCTGTCCCGTTTTGAAAATTTCGATATTAACGTGCTGCGTCGCGAACGCGGCGTGAAGCTGGAACTGATCAACCCGCCGGAAGACGCCTTCGTTGACGGGCGCATTATTCGTTCCCTGCAGGCCAACCTGTTCGCCGTACTGCGCGACATCCTCTTCGTGTACGGCCAGATCCACAATACCGTTCGCTTCCCGAACCTCGATCTCGAAAGTTCGGTCCATATCACCAACCTGGTGTTCTCGATCCTGCGCAACGCCCGCGCGCTACACGTCGGCGAAGCGCCGAACATGATCGTCTGCTGGGGCGGCCACTCGATCAACGAAAACGAATATCTCTACGCCCGCCGCGTCGGTACGCAGCTGGGACTGCGGGAACTGAATATCTGCACCGGCTGCGGGCCTGGCGCGATGGAAGCGCCGATGAAAGGCGCCGCCGTCGGCCACGCGCAGCAGCGCTACAAAGACAGCCGCTTTATCGGCATGACCGAACCGTCCATTATCGCCGCAGAACCGCCAAACCCGCTGGTCAATGAACTGATCATCATGCCGGACATCGAAAAGCGTCTGGAGGCCTTCGTGCGCATCGCCCACGGGATCATCATCTTCCCGGGCGGCGTCGGCACCGCCGAAGAACTGCTCTACCTGCTGGGTATTCTGATGCATCCGGATAACAAAGCGCAGGTGCTGCCGCTGATCCTCACCGGACCGAAAGAGAGCGCTGACTACTTCCGCGTGCTGGACGAATTTATCACCCATACCCTGGGCGAATCCGCCCGTCGCCACTACCGGATCATCATCGACGACCCGGCGGAAGTGGCGCGGCAGATGAAAAAAGCGATGCCGCTGGTGAAAGAGAGCCGTCGCGAGACCGACGACGCCTACAGCTTCAACTGGTCGATTCGTATCTCGCCGGACCTGCAGATGCCGTTTGATCCGACCCATGAAAACATGGCCAACCTCAAACTCTCCCCGGACCAGCCGGTGGAAGTGCTGGCCGCCGACCTGCGCCGCGCCTTCTCCGGCATTGTCGCAGGTAACGTCAAAGAGGTGGGCATCCAGGCCATCGAGCAGTACGGTCCATACAAGCTGCACGGCGACCCGGAGATGATGCGCCGCATGGACGATCTGCTGCAGGGCTTCGTCGCCCAGCACCGCATGAAGCTTCCTGGCGGTACCGCCTATATTCCCTGCTACGAAATCATCGCCTGATTTCCGTCCCGCCGGGGCAGCGCCTGTTGCCCCGGCGGGCACGCTTTCTCTGACTTCCAAAACGCGCCAAAAACCTTTCTGTGACTAATCAAACACCTGAATTGTTTTTACATAGCCAATCGTTTGCGTTGGTAAAAACTGCGACAATTATCACTGCAAAAAATGGTTTTAAGCGCAAAAACGTCGACCACTTCTCTTTTTTACAGTAAATCCCTCGTTATTACGCCGCCCCGCTTTTATCTCATATGCTGCAAATGGTAGCCTGCGCGCCACAAATCGCTGGCTGATCACCAGAAACAGGCTGTTGGACTAAAAATACGCACATTGAAAGTGGATTATTGCATTTGAGATCGCGATCACTGATGCATAAACCATATAAATGTATCTTTCCGGCCCAATTATTACGGAGAAAATTTCTAAAAAAACCGTAATTAAACGAATTTCGTGTTACGCAATTGTATTTGTTCATTAGATTTTGTTGATTCCTCCAGGAGATACAGATGGAAACCACTCAAACCAGCACCATCGTTTCGGGCGAAACCCGCAGCGGATGGCGTAAAACCGACACCATGTGGATGCTGGGCCTGTACGGTACAGCGATCGGCGCGGGCGTCTTGTTCCTGCCGATCAACGCCGGCGTCGGCGGCATGATCCCCCTGATTATCATGGCGATTCTGGCCTTCCCGATGACCTTCTTCGCCCACCGCGGTATGACCCGCTTCGTGCTCTCCGGCAAAAACCCGGGCGAAGACATTACTGAAGTGGTTGAAGAACACTTCGGCGTAGGCGCAGGTAAGCTGATTACCCTGCTCTACTTCTTCGCTATCTATCCAATCCTGTTGGTCTACAGCGTGGCGATCACCAATACCGTCGAAAGCTTCATGGCGCACCAGCTGCACATGACGCCGCCGCCGCGCGCTATTCTGTCGCTGATCCTGATCGTCGGCATGATGACTATCGTGCGTTTCGGTGAGCAGATGATTGTAAAAGCGATGAGCGTGCTGGTGTTCCCGTTCGTTATCGCCCTGATGGTGTTGGCGCTGTACCTGATCCCGCAGTGGAACGGCGCGGCGCTGGAGACCCTCTCCCTGAGCGGCGCCTCCGTCACCGGCAACGGCCTGCTGATGACCCTGTGGCTGGCGATCCCGGTAATGGTCTTCTCTTTCAACCACTCGCCGATCATCTCCTCCTTCGCGGTTGCCAAGCGTGAAGAGTACGGCGAAGGCGCCGAGAAAAAATGCTCCAGCATCTTGGCTCGCGCCCACATCATGATGGTGCTGACCGTGATGTTCTTCGTCTTCAGCTGCGTTCTGAGCCTCTCTCCGGCAGACCTGGCGGCGGCGAAAGAGCAGAACATCTCGATTCTGTCTTACCTGGCGAACCACTTTAACGCGCCAATCATTGCCTGGATGGCGCCGATCATCGCGATGATCGCCATCACCAAATCCTTCCTCGGCCACTACCTGGGCGCCCGCGAAGGCTTTAATGGCATGGTGATTAAGTCCCTGCGCGGTAAAGGCAAATCGATCGAAATCAACAAACTGAACAAGCTGACCGCGCTGTTCATGCTGGTTACCACCTGGATTGTAGCGACGCTGAACCCGAGCATCCTCGGCATGATCGAGACCCTGGGCGGCCCGATTATCGCGATGATCCTGTTCCTGATGCCGATGTACGCGATTCAGAAAGTGCCGGCGATGCGTAAATACAGCGGCCACGTTAGCAACGTCTTCGTGGTGATTATGGGTCTGATTGCCATCTCCGCGATCTTCTACTCGCTGTTCAGCTAATTCAGTCAACACCTCCCCCCCGCGCCGCTGAACGGCGGCGCGCTTTCCGACAGCACGGGAATACATATGATCAGCGTATTCGATATCTTTAAAATCGGCATTGGCCCTTCCAGCTCCCATACCGTTGGACCGATGAAAGCGGGCAAACAATTTACTGACGACCTGATCGCGCGCGGCCTGCTGGCCGAGGTGAGCAAAGTCGTCGTCGACGTCTACGGCTCCCTCTCCCTGACCGGTAAAGGCCACCATACCGATATCGCGATTATCATGGGGCTCGCCGGCAACCTGCCGGACACCGTCGACATTGACGCCATTCCGGGATTTATTCAGGACGTTAACACCCATGGTCGCCTGATGCTGGCCAACGGCCAGCACGAAGTGGACTTCCCGGTCGATCAGTGCATGAATTTCCATGCCGATAACCTGTCACTGCATGAGAACGGCATGCGCATCACCGCCCTGGCCGGCGACCAGGTGCTCTACAGCCAGACGTACTACTCCATCGGCGGCGGCTTTATCGTCGATGAAGCGCACTTCGGCCAGACCACCGACGCGCCGGTGGCCGTCCCTTACCCCTATAAAAACGCCGCCGACCTGCAGCGTCACTGCCGCGAAACCGGGCTGTCGCTCTCCGGCCTGATGATGCAGAACGAACTGGCGCTACACAGTAAAGAGGCACTGGAGCAACACTTCGCCGCGGTGTGGGAAGTGATGAGCGCCGGGATTGAGCGCGGCATTACCACCGAAGGCGTCCTGCCGGGCAAACTGCGCGTTCCGCGCCGGGCCGCCGCGCTGCGCCGCATGCTGGTGAGCCAGGACACCACCAACAGCGACCCGATGGCGGTGGTCGACTGGATCAATATGTTCGCTCTCGCGGTGAACGAAGAGAACGCCGCCGGCGGCCGGGTGGTAACCGCGCCGACCAACGGCGCCTGCGGTATCGTGCCGGCAGTGCTGGCCTATTACGACAAGTTTATCCGCAAGGTGAACAGCAACTCCCTGGCCCGCTATATGCTGGTGGCCAGCGCGATTGGTTCGCTGTATAAGATGAACGCCTCGATCTCCGGCGCCGAAGTGGGTTGCCAGGGTGAAGTGGGCGTCGCCTGCTCAATGGCGGCGGCCGGTCTGGCGGAACTGCTGGGCGGTAGCCCGGGCCAGGTGTGCATCGCGGCAGAGATCGCCATGGAGCATAACCTCGGTCTGACCTGCGACCCGGTCGCCGGCCAGGTGCAGGTGCCTTGCATCGAACGCAACGCTATCGCCGCCGTGAAAGCGGTCAACGCCGCGCGAATGGCGCTGCGCCGGACCAGCGAGCCGCGCGTCTGCCTCGATAAAGTCATTGAGACCATGTACGAAACCGGCAAAGACATGAACGCCAAGTACCGGGAAACCTCCCGCGGTGGTCTGGCGATGAAGATTGTCGCCTGCGATTAACCTGCTGGCCCGCCACGCGTCGCCGCGGCGGGCCCTCTCACCCACCTTTTGTTATATCAATTAAAATTTAGTTATTTAATGGTTATAAGCGCTGTTTGTTACCTTACGCAAAACGCTAAGGAGAACAGACAATGTCCAACCGATTCCGCCCCGCCTGGCTGCTGGTCCTCGCCGCCCTTTCCGCCTCCGCGCTGGCCAAAGCGCCGGAGACCGTCAACATCGGCTATCAAAAGGCGAACATCTTCGCGCTGCTGAAATATCGCGGCACCCTGGATGAGAGCCTGAAAAAACAGGGCATTGCCGTCCGCTGGGTCGAATTCCCCGCCGGTCCGCAAATGCTGGAGGGGCTCAACGTCGGCAGTATCGATCTGGCCGCCACCGGCGATGCGCCGCCGGCCTTTGCCCAGGCGGCACAAGCCGATCTGGTCTACCTTGCCCACTCCCCCGCTAACCCAAAAACGGAAGCGATTGTGGTCCCGGAGCAGTCGACGATCCGCAGCGTAGCCGATCTGAAGGGCAAGCGCGTGGGGCTGAACAAGGGGTCTGACGTCAACTACCTGCTGGTCGCCGCGCTGGAAAAAGCGGGCCTCAGCTATAAAGACATCACCCCGGTCTATCTGCCGCCGGCGGACGCCCGCGCCGCTTTCCAGCGCGGGGCGATTGATGCGTGGGTGATCTGGGATCCGTTCCTCGCGGAAGTGGAAACCAACGCGAAAGCCCGACAAATACGCAACGCCGAGGGGCTGGTGCCGCACTACACCTTCTATCTCGCCAGCCGTAAGTTTGCGGATACCTACCCGGAGACGGCAAAACAGGTGGTGGATGAGCTGGGTAAACTCAGTGTGTGGGCGAACAGCCATCAGGACGAGGCCGCCGGCCTTCTGTCGACCTCAACCGGGCTGGATAAAGCCATCTGGCTGAAGACCCTGGCCCGCCTGCCCTACGGCGCTGAACGCATGACGCCGGCGGTGTATAACGAACAGCAGGCGCTGGCGGATACCTTTACGCGCATCGGCCTGCTGCCGGTGAAAGTCGACGTACGCAGCGCCACCTGGTCGCTGGATAAACCTTAGTTTTCCCGGCGGCGGGAGGCATTGCGCCCCCCGTCGCCGACGGACTTATCCCGCCGTTTTCTCACCATTGCCAATCTGCCAGATGAAGGTCGGCGCCTCACCGTTCACCAGCCAGTTTCCGATATTGCGCGCCTTGTAAATCACCGGATTATGCGAGGCGACCGTCCGCGCATTGCGCCAGTGACGGTCCAGCGCCAGACGGGTACGCGTATCCGACGCTCCGAGGGCATTGAACAGCTCCGTCGCCGCCCGCGGGATCCAGTCGCTGGCGATCACCTGCGCCTGCGCCGCTTCCACTTCCGCCAGCTGGTTGCGCCGGGCGATCAGCGCTTCGTCGTCGCTGACGTGCGCCACATAGGCCTGCTGCAGCGATTCTGCGGCCTGCAGGACCGCGGCCCGGGTCGCCCATGCCCAGCTGCTAATCTGCCCAACGACCTGCAGAACCTGGGCATCATCGCGCGGTACGGCGGCGTTGCCGTGGCTGTACATCCGGGACCGGTGTTTGACGCCCTGCGCGGCATCCCGCTCAACCGCCAGGCCGATGCCCGCGAGGGTCGCCAGCAGCACATGCTGATAGAAGGCGGTCTGATAGCGAAAGCGCTGGGCAAAGTCGTAGACGTGGTCGGTTTCCACCCGGGCGTCGGTGAAGCGGGTGGTCCCGCTGCCGGTCAGCCGCTGGCCAAAGCCATCCCAGTCATCTTCCCGCGCCACGCCGGGCTGTTGGGTGCTGACCAGGGCAATCGCATCGCCACCGGTATCGCTGCGCCGGGCAAACACATCGATCCAGTCGGCGTACAGCGCGCCGGTGCTGTAGAACTTCTCGCCGTCGAGTCGCCAGCCGCCCTCTGCCGGCGTCACCCGAGTGTTCACCTCCCCCAGCTTAACCGCGCCGATCTCCGTCCAGCCGCTGCCCACCAGCTCGCCGTCAAGGAAGCGACGAAACCAGCGGTCGCGCCCGGCGGAATCCGGCTGATTCAGCTGATCTTCCACAAAAGCAAAGTGTGCGCGCAGGGCCTGCGGCAGGTTAGAATCCGCTTGCGCCAGCTCAATCAGCAGCGCGCTGAGCTGCGGCAGCGAAGCACCCCAGCCGCCCTTCTCGCGCGGGATACGCAGCGTGCCGAAGCCCGCTTCTTTCAGCCAGCGGATCGGCTCCTCGGGCAGAACGCGCTGCTGTTCGCGTTCCGCGGCGCCCTGGGCGATGCGGGTGAATATCGGGCGGAAGGCGGCCGCCAGCGCGTCATAATCGGTGCCAGTGGAGAGCAAGGTCATAGTCGGTTCCTTATTCATGAATTGCGTCAATATCTTCTCGTGTCGGTTCATGACGGACCGCCAGCAGGAAGAAAATGGGAATAATGGCGGCAAGCGAGACCACCCAGAACATCTGCGTGCCGAGCGAGGCCTGCAGCAGCGGCAGAATAAACAGCGCCAGCGCGCTGCCGATCCCGGAGAGCGCCCGGCTGAAACCGACCCCGGTGGCGCGAATGGCGGTGGGATAGGAGAGCGCCGGGTAGATCATCAGCTGCGCCCCCGGGCCAAATCCTTCGGCGAACAGCCACAGTCCCAGCATCGCGATGGCCAGTACGATGCCTGCCGTCGCGTGCGGTTGCCCCACCAGCGCCAGCACAATCAGCGCCACAAACTGCAGGGCAAAGCCGGCTATCGCCACATGACGCGAAGGGTATTTCCACGCCAGATGCATACCAAGCAGCCCGCCGGTAAAGGCAAACAGGGCGTTCAGCCCCAGTGATGCCGAAATAGTTTCGAAGACGCCAGCCCCGAGAAACTGTGCAAGAATTGACGGCAGGAAAAAGGCAATCGCCGTGTACTCGAAGGAGATACAGATATTCATCACCCCGGCGACGATAGTCCGCTCACGGTAGGGTTTTTCGAACAGCACGCGAAAGCTCACTTTCGGCGCCGGCGCCGGCTTCGCCGTCGGGACCTCATGGGCATGGATCCCCCAGGAGTCGCGTAAGATGCGCACCGCAGAGGTCAGATCGCCCTGGTTTGCCGCCCACAGCGGGGATTCGTTCATGAACCGGCTGCGGACGGCGATAATCAGCAGCGCCGGCACGGCGCCGAACAGCAGGGAGGCGCGCCACAGCCAGTCAAGATGCTCCTGCGGCAACAGGAAATAGAGACCGAAGATAATAAGAAAGCAGACGGTTGAGGCGGCGTACCACATCGGGCACCACGCCGCGAGGCGAGCCGCTTTGTTGCCTTTGCCGGCAAAGCGGGAAAACTCGGCCAGATAGGACATCGCCACCGGCAGGTCGATGCCGACGCCGATGCCCATCAGGAAGCGAGCGCCAATCAACACCCAGACGTTTGGCGCCAGCCCGGCGGCGATAGCCGAAATAACGAAAAAGAACATATCGGCCATAAACACCGAATAGCGACCATATTTATCGGTCAGCCAGCCGCCAATAATATTGCCGACAATGGTCCCGACCATAATGGAGGAGGTCACAAGGCCGGTCAGCAGCGGCGAGAGCTGAAATTCACGCACGACGTCATCAATACCGTAAGAGAGCGTGGTTAAGTCATACGCGTCGAGAAAAACGCCGCCCAGCGCGAGGAAGACAATCATCCGCGCATATTTCGCCTGTTCCCTGCCGGAATTAATTAGCCGCGCCACATCCCCGACGCTACTGACCGGTACCGAAGCGATACCGGGATTATCCACTGGTAATGTACTCATTTTTTCACCTTATTATTTTGTGCAGGTCATCAGCGGTTATAAACCTCGAGCGGCGAGAATCAAAACAACAATTCATACTATAAAAATCAATATAATCAATAAGTTAATTAAAATCACCAGCACAAAAAGGACGCGCTTTCGCGCATCCTAAAAGGAAGTAAATAACAACGAAAAGAGACGTCGTGCAGGACGCTTATTCCGCCGATACCGGAACTAATACGTCTTTTACCAGCGGATCGTTGGTGGTTTTTAACCACGTCTGGATCCGTGGGTCAGAAAAGGCCTGTTTTAATTTGACGATATTTTCCTGCGATAAATACGGCGTACCAATCACTAATTGCGAAGCAAAGGTGCGCGGCGCCGGCGGGAATAAAATGCCTTTCTCACGCGGCACTTTCCCGGCGTCAAATTGCGAGACATAGCCGATGGCGGCATCCACCGAATTTAACGCCCGCGGCATGGTCAGCAGATCCAGCTCTTTAAAGACAAACTGATGCGGGTTGTCGACAATATTTTTCAGCTTCGCCGTGCGCGGCTCTACCGCCGGGTCAAGCGAGATCAAACCAATGCGCTGCAGCAGCCACAGAGCCTGTCCCTGATTGGCGCCGTCGTCAGGCACCACGATGGTCGCGCCGTTGGGCAACGCCTGTACCGACGAGTAGCGGTCGGAATAGATGCCGAACGCCCACTGGAACACCGGCACCGTAGTCGACAGCGCAAAGCCGTTGGCGTCCACCACCTGTTTAAGCCACCACTGATGCTGATAGATCGTCCCGGCATACTGTCCTTCCGCTACCGCGCGGTCAGCCTGAACCGGATCCTGCACCCCCACCGCCTCCAGCTTCAGGCCGTAATCGGGCGCAATATGCTGATTAATATATTCAATAATCCGCTGCTCGCCGGCCATCGCCGGCTCATAGTGAATTTTTAACGTGCTGCCGAAGACCACCTGCTGGCTTTGGGTATGTCCCCGCCACCACCAGAAAGCGATGGCGAGCAGGATAATCACCGCCAGCGCCGCCAGCCAGGGCCAGCGCCGCGCTTTACGTAACTCAAATTGCTCTGTTGTCATACAAGGTTCCCCTGCGTGTGGCGTAAACGGTTGACCAGGCGGTCACCCAAAAATTGAATCACCTGGATCGTGGCGATCAGGGCCACGATCGTCGCGATCATGATATGGTTGTCGAAGCGCTGATAGCCGTACACCACGGCCAGGTAGCCGATGCCCCCGGCGCCGATGGTCCCGGCGATGGCCGAATACTCGATCATCGAGACCAGGTTTAGCGTCACCGCCGCCACCAGCGCCGGCAATGCTTCACTGAGCTGCGCGCTGGCAATGATTTGCCAGCGCGATCCGCCGCAGACGACGCCCACCGCGGTGACCTCCGCCGGCAGCTCGCGCAGCGCGTTCTCCACCAGACGGCCAAAGAACGGGACGCCGGCGGCGATCATGGGCACCACCGCGGCGGGGATGCCAATCGTGGTGCCGGTCAGCCAGTAAGTGAACGGGATAATAGCGGCCATCAGCACCAGAAACGGCAGCGAACGTCCCATGTTGACCACCCAGTTCAGCAGCCGGTACAGCAGTGCGTGCGGAAATAATCCCCGCGGCGAGGCGTTAAATAGCACCACCCCCACCAGCCCTCCCAGCGTGACGACAAACAGCATTACAATGGCCACCATTAGCCAGGTTTCGCCATAGGCGGGAAGCAGCAGCGAAGGGATTTCGCTCCAGGGGGTGTCCTGGCTGATGACTGTCGGTTTCATACCGCCTCCCTGAGCAACGGCGCGCTGTCGAGGATCTCCGCCATCATGCCGAGCTGCGACAGCAGGCCCTGCAGCCGCGCGGGCGACAGGCGTTCGCCCTGAAAGCGCACTCCAACCTGCAGACGACCGGCCAGTCGACCGTTAATCACCTCGACGTGGCCGCCAAGGAGATCGATCTGCAGCGCCCACTGCTGGCTCAGGCGGCTGATCCAGTCGGTGGCCACCGGCACATCCCAGCGGTAGCTCAGACGCAGCAGCAAATCACTGTGGGCCGCTGCCGCCGGCGTCAGCGGCAACAGCTGCTGGCCGAGCAGGGAATCGGGACGCGCCAGCAGATCTTCGAGCCGCCCGTACTGGACGATCGTCCCGTCGCGGATCTCCGCCACCGCATCCGCCGCCGAGCGCACGGCGTCCATTTCATGGGTGATCAGGACGATCGCCAACTGGTACTCATCACGCAGCCGCTTGAGCAGAGTCAGCACCGAGGCCGTGGCCTGAGGATCGAGGCCGGAGGTGGCTTCATCCGCCAGCAGAACGGACGGGCGCAGCGCCAGCGCGCGGGCAATGGCGATCCGCTGGCGCTGGCCGCCGGAGAGTTGGGCCGGCCAGGCATCTGCTTTGTGGCTCAGGCCGACGCTCTCCAGCAGCTCACCGACCCGCGCCTTGATATCGCGCTCCACCACGCCAAGCCACGCCAGCGGCAGGGCGACATTCTCCCAGGCGGTCCTGCGGCTCAGCAGCGCCGAAGACTGGAAAACGGTGCCAATCGCCCGCCTCTCCCGGCGCAGCGCCTCGCCGGACAGCACCGACAGATCCAGGCCATTGATACGAATGCTGCCGCTGTCCGGGCGCTCCAGCAGGCTGATGCAGCGCGCGAGAGTTGATTTACCGGCGCCGCTCGGCCCCACCACCGCGGTGATGGAGCGCTCAGGCACCTGCAGCGACAGCCCTTTCAGCACCGCGCTGAGCCGGCCATCCGCCGTGCGGTAGCTTTTATGCAGATCATCGATAGCGATCATGTCACCTTCTCCTCTACCGATGCCGCCGTGCGCGCATCGCGTCGGTAGCTGGCGCCCGGGTGAGGCGCGGCCAGACGCGGACCGGCGCCGAACAGTTTTTCGCGCAGGGTCCCCTCACGGTACTCTTGCTTAAAGACGCCGCGCTTTTGCAGCTCTGGCACCAGCAGCTCGACGACGTCGCGGAAGGTTTCGTGGGTGACGGCATAGGCAAGGTTAAAGCCATCGACATCCGTCTCTTCGACCCAGGACTGCAGTTCGTCCGCCACGGTTTGCGCGCTGCCGACCACCAGCGGGCCGAAGCCGCCGATACCGGCCCAGTCGGCCAGGGCCTGCACCGTCCACTGCCGGTTCGGGTCCGCAGTGGAGAAGGCCTCCACCGCCGACTGAATGGCGTTGGTGTGCAGATACTTCAGCACCTGATCCGGCTGATACTGGCCGAAATCAATCCCCGTCCAGCCGGAGAGCAGCGCCAGCGCGCCTTCATAACTGACGTACTGCTTATATTCCTGCCATTTCGCCTGCGCCTCGCGGTCGGTGTCGCCAACAATTACCGTCTGCAGATTGAAGATCAGAATGCTGTGCGGATCGCGCCCGGCCTCAGCCGCCCGGCGGCGAATATCCGCCACCGTCTTCTTCAGCAGCACTTTCGACGGCGCAGCGACGAAGACGCATTCGGCATGGTCGGCGGCGAACTGTTTGCCGCGGCTGGACGCTCCCGCCTGATACAGTACCGGTGTGCGCTGCGGGGATGGCTCGCAGAGGTGGATCCCAGGCACGGAAAAGAACTGTCCCTGATGGTTAATGGGATGGATTTTCCGCGGATCGCTGAAGATCTTGCGCTCTCTGTCGCGCAGCACCGCCCCGTCCTCCCAGCTTCCCTCCAGCAGTTTGTAGATCACCTGCAAATACTCATCGGCATAGTCATAGCGGGTGTCGTGGTCGGTCTGAGTTTGCTGGCCGATATTGCGCGCCCCGCTCTCCAGATAGGAGGTGACGATGTTCCAGCCCACCCGCCCTTTGGTCAGATGGTCGAGCGTCGACAGACGACGGGCGAAGGGGTAAGGATGCTCAAACGACAGCGAGGCGGTCAGACCGAAGCCCAGATGCTCCGTCACCAGCGCCATCGGAGTGATCAGGGCCAGCGGATCGTTGACCGGCACCTGCGTCGCCTGGCGGATCGCCGCGTCGCCGCTGCCGTTCAGCACGTCGTAGACGCCAAGCACGTCGGCGATAAACAGCCCGTCGAACTTGCCGCGCTCCAGCAGTCGCGCCAGATCCACCCAGTACTCCAGATCTTTATACTGCCAGGAGCGATCCCGGGGATGCGCCCACAGGCCCGGCGACTGATGGCCGACGCAGTTCATATCGAAAGCGTTAAGACGAATTTCACGTTGTGATGACATAGCAATCTCCATAGCGCGGCCCGTCGCCGGGGCGCACGCGTCAAAATGAATCAGGGAAGGTAAAGGGAGGTATTCAGTACGCTGGACATCGGGAGTCCTGCGGGATCCCGAGCGTGAGTAACGCTTGCGCCGCCACCTCAGCGGCATGGTCGGCTACCTGCGGCAGGCCCATCAGTTCGCCAAAACGCCCGCGGGCGGCCGGACCGGCCACCAGCACCGGCAGCGCCTCAACCTGCGGATCAGCCACTGCCCGGGAACGGCTGTCCACCTCCAGGCCCATGCCGAAGGCATCGGCGCGAATCAGGCCGCGGCGGGCAAGGTCCTGTAAAAATGGCTGGCTGTCGGTTAGGGCACGGTGCGCGGGTCCGGTCGTCAGGATCAGATGATCGACGCTAAGGGTCTGCACGCCGCCGCCGCGCCGCGCCAGCGTCAGACGCAGCGTCTCACCTTCAGCGCTCATCGACAGTAGCCTAGCCGCCTGCACCTGCAGACTGCCCGTGCGCTGGCGCGCCTCCAGCACCTCGGCGACCTGCGGCGCCACGCGGTAGCGGTGGACATCCCAGTAATGGCGCAGATGGCGCAGAAAACGCTGGCGATCGGCGACGCTGAGCGCCTGCCAGATCCGCTGCCCCTGCTGGCGGACCGCATCCAGCACCACCTGCCAGCTCAGGCCCTGCTGCGCCGCATACGCCACATCGATGCGGATCTGGCGCAGGCGCTGGCGCAAGTTGCCCTGCTGATAGTCGCCGGGCCATGCTGCCCCCGCGCCGCTGAGGTTACCGCGCGACAGCAGGCCGTGGCGCGAAAAGGCGATGATACTGTCGCGGTGGCCCAACCGGTCCAGCGTCGCGACCGTATCGGCCATGGTTAATCCGGTGCCCATCACCGCCACCCGGGCGTGCGGGGCGATGGCGTCGAGCGCGCCGGGCTGCCACGGGTTGGCAATCAGCGCCGGATGGTGACGCCAGGCTTCGGCCTGCGCCGGCAGCGAAGGCGGTGGATGGCTGATCGCCAGCACCAGCAGGTCGGCCTTAAGCTGCAGTCCGCCCTCGGTGCTAACCGTCCCCTGATCAAAAGCGAACGCCCGATCGCGCAGGTGGCGCAGCCGTCCGCCGCTGGCGGCCGCGGCGTCGGAAAAACGCTGTGCCACATAGCGACCAAACTGGCCGCGCTGAGGGTAGACGGAACCGTCCGGGCGCAGCGCCTGCGCATCGGCGGCAAAGGCAGGCTGACGGCGGTACCAGCGATCGAAGGCGCCCTCTTCATCACCGGTCAGTTGCATACGGGCGGCCGGGACGTTAATCCGGTGCGTCGGCTCCGCGGTGGAGTAGGCCACCCCGGCGCCGGGAGTCTGACGCGGCTCCAGCAGCGTCACGCGCACCCCGTTCGGCGCCAGGCGCAGCAGCTCAATCGCCACCGCCGCGCCGCTGAAGCCGCCGCCGATAATCACGATATGCGGTTCTGCACTCATCGCTGCCCTCCTCCGGTATGCTGTCTCATGGTCGCGCTCCTGGCCATCAGCTGGCGCTGGCCTGGCGCACCGGGCGCTTATCGCCGCCGATGGTTTCGCCAAACGGACCGGTGTTCACGCTGCGCGCCTTCGACGAGGCCGCGTTTTCCAGCGGCAGCAGAGGCATCACCAGCTCAGCGAAGCGGTGTGCCTCTTCCAGATGCGGGTAGCCGGAAAAGATAAAATTGCTGATGCCGAGCGCCTGATATTCGCGGATGCGCTCCGCCACCTGCTGAGGGTTACCCACCAGCGCGGTACCCGCGCCGCCGCGCACCAGCCCGACGCCGGCCCACAGATTAGGGGCAATACGCAGATTGTCGCGCGATCCCTGATGCAGGGCGCTCATCCGCGCCTGGCCAGCCGAGTCCATGCGGGCGAAGATCTTTTGCGCCTGAGCGATGGTGTCGTCGTCAAGATGGGCGATCAGCCGGTCGGCGGCGGCCCACGCCTCCTCTTCCGTTTCGCGCACGATGACGTGCAGACGGATGCCATATTGCAGGGTGCGCCCGCGGGCCGCGGCGCGCTCGCGCACCACCGCCAGCTTCTCCGCCACCAGTTCCGGCGGTTCGCCCCACGTTAGATAACTGTCGATCTGTTCGGCCGCCACATCGATAGCCGCCTCAGAAGAGCCGCCGAAGTACAGCGGCGGGCCATTCTCCTGAACCGGCGGAAACAGCACTTCCGCCCCCTCGACATGAATATGCTCCCCGTGATAGTCCACTTTCTCCCCGCGCAGCAGGCGGGAGTAAACGTCGAGAAATTCGCGGGTCACCTGGTAGCGTTCGCTGTGGCTGAGAAAGATGCCATCGCCTTTGTTTTCCACCGGGTCGCCACCGGTGACGACATTGATCAGCAGCCGTCCTTCCGATAAACGGTCGAGGGTGGCCGCCATCCGCGCCGCCAGAGTGGGCGGCTGCAGACCCGGTCTGACCGCCACCAGATAGCGCAGACGGCGGGTCAACGGCGCCAGCGCCGAGGCCACCAGCCACGAATCTTCACAGCTTTTACCGGTGGGGATCAGCACGCCGTAATAACCCAGGCTGTCGGCCGCCAGCGCCACCTGCTGCAGATAAGGTAAATCGACCGGACGTCCACCCTCGGTGGTGCCCAGATAGCGGCCATCGCCATGGGTAGGTAAGAACCAGAAGACATTGATCTTGTCGGGAACTTGCTGCGTCATTATCTATTTCCTATATAACCATATCCGATATTTATCGAAGAGAAGTTTTAATTTGGTTATATGAGTGTTAGCGATAATCATGCCAATGGTGAATAAAAAATTACATTTTTAAAATCAAGGAATTGAAAACATCCCACGCGCGTCGTGCTGTTGCAAATCCCGCAGCCGCCGCGCATCCGCTGGCGCATTTGCAACAGCCGTCGGCCTTTCCCCCTCTGGTTTCCGCCGCCGCCGCAGGATAAGTTCAGGAGGTCAACGACCGGAGGCCCGCTATGCTGAACCCAGAATCCCCTTCCACCGCGCCCGCGCTGATCGACCCGGCATCGAAGGCTTTCCAGAGCCTGCTGGACAAGCTCGCGCCGACGGAGGCTACCGTGCTGATCGTGGGCGAAACCGGCACCGGCAAGGAGGTGGTGGCGCGCTATCTCCATCACCACAGTCCCCGCCGCCAGCAGCCGTTTCTGGCCGTTAACTGCGGCGCGCTAACCGAGAGCCTTGCCGAAGCCGAACTGTTCGGCCATGAGAAAGGCGCCTTCACCGGCGCGCAGCAGGGACAGCCCGGCTGGTTTGAAGCCGCGGAAGGGGGGACGCTGCTGCTGGACGAGATCGGCGAATTAAGCCTGCCCCTGCAGGTCAAGCTGTTACGGGTGCTGCAGGAGCGCGAAATTACCCGCGTCGGCTCGCGCAAAGCGATTAAAGTGAATGTCCGGGTGATTGCCGCCACTCACGTCGACCTGGCCCAGGCAATCCGCGAGCGCCGCTTTCGCGAAGATCTCTACTATCGGCTGAATATCGCGGTGGTGCCGCTGCCGCCGCTGCGCCAGCGTCGGCAGGATATCCCGCAGCTGGCTCACCACTTTTTATCGCTCTATGCCCGCCGCCTCGGCCGGCCAACCCTGCGTCTGGCGCCGGAGTCGCTGGCCCGGCTGATGGACTATGCGTGGCCGGGTAATATTCGTGAGCTGGAAAACACCCTGCACAACGCGGTGCTGCTCAGTAAAGAAGAGGAGATTAGCCCCGCCCAGCTGCGCCTGGCGACGCTCAACGACGCCCCGTCGCCGGCGAGCGATCATGAACTGGACGACTTTATTCGCCACCAGCTGGCGCTTCCCGGCGAGCCGCTGTGGCAGCGGGTGACCAGCGCGCTGATCCGCCACGCCATGGCGCATTGCGACGATAATCAGAGCCAGGCGGCCGCGCTGTTAGGGATCAGTCGGCATACCTTACGCACCCAGCTCGCTAACCTCGGGCTGATCAAAAGCCGCCGCCGTCCGCCTGCGCCGCCGCGGGCATTCGCCAGCGCGACCGGCGCCGATCGCGAGCTGCGCATTGGCTACCAGCGCTTCGGCAGCCTCGGGATCCTGAAAGCCCGCCAGAGTCTGGAGACCGCCTTCGCCAGCCTCGGCGTCAACGTGCTGTGGAGCGAGTTTCCCGCCGGACCGCAGCTCCTTCACGCCCTCGCCTGCAACGAGATCGACTTTGGCACCACCGGAGAAGCGCCGCCGGTGTTCGCCCAGGCCAGCAACAGCGAACTAATGTACGTGGCGTGGGAGCCGCCGGCGCCGCGCAGCGTGGCGATGGTCGTCCCGCAGGAGAGCGACATTCGCCAGCTCAGCGATCTGCGCGGAAAACGCATCGCCCTCAATAAAGGGTCGAATGTCCACTGGCTGCTGCTGCAGATCCTCGAGGACGCCGGGCTGGGGCTGAACGACGTGCGGGTGGTCTATACCCCGCCGAAATACCCGCTGACCGCCAGCGACTATCTGGCGGTGGACGCCTGGATGATGTGGGATCCGCTGCTCAGCGACGCCGAACACACCGGCGAGCTGCGGGTGGTCGCCAGCGGCGAAGGACGGGTTAACAACCATCAGTTTTATCTCTCGCGACGGGACTATCTCGCTCAGCACGGCGATATCATGCGCCGCCTGCTGACGGAGCTGACCCACACCGGGCAGTTTATCGACTCGCATCGTGGCGAAGCGGCCCGCTTACTCTCAGCAGAGCTGGGGATTGACGCCCGGTCGCTGCGCATCGCCCTCGCCCGCCGTAGCCATCGCCCAAGGCCGATGGATCTGTCGGTGATCCGCGCCCAGCAGACCATCGCCGATCGCTTTTACGCCCTCGGGCTTATCACCAAACCGGTCCCGGTGCGGGAAGCGGTGTGGTACGGCGAGCCCGTGCCCGGCGTCGCCAGCTCGCTGATGGCGGTCAGTTAGCGAAAATTGCGCGTTATCTTCCTGATTGTTCAGGCGCAGATAGCCTCGATCCGATGGCGATGTTACCCTAAAGACGCTGAGAATAAGGGGGTATCTGTGGCTGTTCATCTGTTAATCGTCGACGCGTTAAATCTGATCCGCCGCATCCACGCGGTGCAGGGTTCGCCCTGCGTCGATACCTGCCTGCATGCGCTGGAGCAGCTGTTTGTCCACAGTCAGCCCACCCACGCGGTGGCGGTGTTTGATGATGAGGATCGCGCCCACGGCTGGCGCCACCAGCGCCTGCCGGAGTACAAAGCCGGCCGCGCGCCGATGCCGGATACGCTGGTCGCCGAGATGCCGGCGCTGCGGGCCGCCTTCGAACAGCGGGGGATCCGCTGCTGGGCCTCGCCGGGCAGCGAAGCGGACGATCTCGCCGCCACCCTGGCGGTGAAGGTGGCCCAGGCGGGCCATCAGGCCACCATTGTCTCCACCGACAAAGGCTACTGCCAGCTGCTGTCGCCCACCATCCGCATCCGCGACTACTTTCAGAAGCGCTGGCTGGACGCCCCCTTCATCGCCAGTGAGTTCGGCGTCACCCCGGAGCAGCTGGCGGATTACTGGGGGCTGGCGGGGATCAGCAGCTCGAAGGTGCCGGGCGTGGCGGGCATTGGCCCGAAAAGCGCCGCCCAGCTGCTGAACGAGTTTCAGGACCTGGAGGGGCTGTATGCCCGCCTGGCAGAGGTCCCGGAAAAGTGGCGCAAAAAGCTGGCAGCGCATCAGGAGATGGCCTTCACCTGCCGGGAAGTGGCCCGCCTGCAGACCGACCTCCAGCTGGATGGTAATCTGCAGCAGCTGCGGCTGACGCGCTGACCCTACCCGAGCGTGGTGCCGGCGCGGCGGCACCGCCTGCTTCCCCCGGGCCGGCCCCTCACCAGGCCGCCTGATATAACTCGACGATATCGGCCAGGCTCGCCTCGCGCGGGTTGCCGCCGGTACACACATCCGCCAGCGCCGCCTGGGCCAGCGCCGGAATATCCTCTTTCCTGACATCCACCTCGCGCAGATGGCCGGGAATACCGACATCGCGGTTTAGCTGGCACACCGCCTCCACCGCCGCCAGACGCGCGGCGCTCAGGCTTAACGCTTCCCCTTTGACGCCCATCGCCCTGGCGATATCGCGATATTTTTCCCCGGTCGCCTCAGCATTAAAGCGCATCACGTGCGGCAGCAGGATGGCATTCGCCACGCCGTGCGGCGTGTTGTAAAAAGCGCCGAGCGGATGCGCCATGCCGTGCACCAGGCCAAGCCCGACGTTGGAAAATCCCATTCCCGCCACATACTGGCCGAGCGCCATAGCTTCCCCCGCTCCGGCGTCGCCGGCAACCGAGCCGCGTAGCGCGCCGGCGATGATCTCGATGGCCTTGAGGTGCAGCGCATCGGTCAACGCCCAGGCGCCGCGAGTGAGGTACCCTTCGATAGCGTGCGTCAGGGCGTCCACGCCGGTGGCCGCCTTCAGCGCCGGCGGCATGGCGTCCATCATATCGGCATCGATAAAGGCCACCTGCGGAATATCGTGCGGGTCGACGCAGACGAATTTGCGCCGCTGTTCTTCATCGGTGATGACATAGTTAATCGTCACCTCCGCCGCGGTACCCGCGGTGGTCGGCACCGCGAAGATCGGCACGCTGGGCTGACGGGTGGGCGACAGCCCCTCCAGGCTGCGAACATCGGCGAACGCCGGGTTACGCTGAATAATACCGATCGCCTTACAGGTATCCTGCGGCGAACCGCCGCCGATGGCGATCAGGTAATCCGCCCCGCTGCGCTGAAAGGCCTGCAACCCCTGCTGAACCACGGCGATGGTGGGGTTCGGGATCACGTCGCTGAACATGTCCCATGCCAGCCCGGCGGCGTCCAGTTTGTCAGTGACTTTTGCCGCCACGCCGCACTTCGCGAGGGTCCTGTCGGTCACGATCAATGCCTTGCGATAACCGCGCCGCATCACTTCATCGGTTAATGCGTTTATCGCCCCCCGGCCAAACCACGCCGTTTCGTTGAGGATCATTCGGTTTGCCATCGCGTCTCTCCTGTTAGGGTTGCGGCATCACTCTTCAATGCGTAATCCGTAGGTTTTAAACTTCTCCAGCACGATGGCGATCGCCTCGTCATCCAGCACGGGGACCGGGTCGGTAATCGCCAGGGTGCTGAGATAGAGCTGGGCCAGGACTTCCACTTCATGCGCCAGCCAGAGCGCTTTCTCCAGGCTGGCCTCGCAGGCGATCAGGCCATGATGCTGCAGCAACGTGGCTTTGCGGTGCTTCAGCGCCACCGCGACATGCTCAGACAGTTCGCGGGTGCCGAAGGTGGCATAGGGCGCGCAGGGGATCGAATTCCCGCCGGCGGCGGCGATCATATAGTGGATGGCCGGAATGGGTCGGTTGAGGATCGACACCGCCGTACAATGGACTGCGTGATTGTGAACTACCGCCTGGGCATCGGGCCGCGTCTGGTAGGCCGCCTGATGGAAACGCCATTCGCTGGAAGGCAGTTTTCCCTGCTCATGCTGACCGTCGGCATCAATAAAGACGATCTTGTCTTCCGTCAGTTTTTCATACGGGATGCCGGTGGGCGTGATCAGCATCCCCCCCTGATAGCGCACGCTGACATTGCCGGCGGTCCCCTGATTTAACCCCAGGCGGGTCATTTCCAGGCAGGTATCGATAATCTGCCGGGCCAGTCTGTTTCTTTCCATTGTTTTCCTCTTTTAGCGACTCATCATCCGTCAACGGCAGGGCAACATAATTATTGTTGGCGACCGTGGGATAGGTTGAATAATGATCTCCATCTTCAGCCTGAATAATCGCAGGGGAATTTCCATCGCTATATTTTGTGAACCACGTCAATTATTCCATCATAAAAAAAGGGATGTAACTGGTTAAGCGGATGTTGAAAATGCCCGTTCTTAAAAATATTTCTTCAAGCGGGCATTTTATTTTTCTGTAACATTTGCCCGTTTTCCACGATATATATTCAATCGGTCATTGGCGTTGTGGTTTTGTGAATTTATTTCCTCAAACGGTCAGTCATTTTGAAAAATTAAAGTGACAATTATCACATAAAATGGTCCACAGAGCGTTAAGTGTGACCCTCATCATATTAACAGGCGGTTTTTATTTGAAAATGAAGCCATGAGTTCCGCCGTGACTTTCATTTCACTCACCGGCGCGTCACCTGAGCTCACTTAATTTTGCGGTCTGCTGCAGCACCAGACTGCGCCCTGAATGCTGTTGTAAATGCTTCTGAACTGATGAGGACGCTATGGGAAACACAACGATACCAACGCAAAGTTACCGCGCCATGGAGAGCGGGCAAAGTAAGAGCTACATTATTCCTTTTGCTCTGCTGTGCTCCCTCTTTTTTCTGTGGGCCGTGGCCAATAATCTCAATGATATTTTATTACCGCAGTTTCAACAGGCCTTTACCCTGACTAATTTTCAGGCCGGATTAATTCAGTCGGCTTTTTATTTTGGCTATTTTATTATTCCCATCCCCGCCGGGATGCTGATGAAAAAACTCAGCTATAAAGCCGGCATTCTTACGGGTCTGTTTTTATATGCTTGTGGCGCCGCGCTGTTCTGGCCTGCCGCCGAAGTAATGAATTACACCTTATTCCTGATTGGGTTATTTATTATCGCCGCCGGGCTTGGCTGTCTGGAAACTGCGGCCAACCCATTTGTCACCGTCCTCGGTCCGGAAAGCGGCGGTCACTTCCGCCTGAATCTGGCCCAGACCTTTAACTCATTTGGCGCCATTATTGCCGTGGTATTTGGCCAGAGCCTTATTTTGTCCAACGTCCCGCATCAGCCGCAGGAGGTGCTGGATAAAATGACGCCAGAGCAGCTCGGCGCCTGGAAGCACAGCCTGGTCCTGTCGGTACAAACCCCCTATATGATTATCGTGGCCATCGTGCTGCTGGTCGCCCTGCTGATCGTCTGTACCCGTTTCCCGTCGCTGCAAAGCGATGACCACAGCGACAGCGCGCAGAGCACGTTTCTCGCCTCGCTGTCGCGCCTGATGCGCATCCGCCACTGGCGCTGGGCGGTACTGGCTCAGTTCTGCTATGTCGGTGCGCAAACCGCCTGCTGGAGCTATCTGATTCGCTACGCTGTCGAAGAGATCCCGGGCATGACGGCCGGTTTCGCCGCCAACTACCTGACCGGCACCATGGTCTGTTTCTTTATTGGCCGTTTCACCGGCACCTGGCTGATCCGCCGCTTCGCGCCGCATAACGTGCTCGCTATCTATGCGCTTATCGCCATGCTGCTCTGTCTGCTCTCCGCCTTCAGCGGCGGCCACGTCGGTCTGCTGGCCCTGACCCTGTGCAGCGCCTTTATGTCCATTCAGTACCCGACCATCTTCTCGTTGGGGATTAAGCACCTGGGCCAGGACACCAAATATGGCTCGTCATTTATCGTCATGACCATCATCGGCGGCGGGATCGTCACCCCGGTAATGGGCTTTGTCAGCGACGCCGCCGGCAATATCCCGACCGCCGAACTGGTTCCGGCGCTGTGCTTCGCCATCATCTTTATTTTTGCCCGTTTCCGCTCGCAAGCGGCGACGAACTAAACCTGTTATCCGCATAACCTGAGGGATCTGTAATGAAAAAAATCAGCTTACCGAAGATCGGTATCCGCCCGGTAATCGATGGTCGTCGCATGGGGGTTCGCGAATCGCTGGAAGCGCAAACCATGAACATGGCGAAAGCCACCGCCGCGCTTATCAGTGAGAAGCTGCGCCATGCCTGCGGCGCCCGGGTGGAGTGCGTGATCGCCGATACCTGCATCGCCGGCATGGCCGAGTCGGCCGCCTGTGAAGAGAAATTCAGCAGCCAGAACGTTGGCGTCACCATCACCGTCACCCCCTGCTGGTGCTACGGCAGCGAAACCATCGATATGGATCCGCTGCGCCCGAAGGCCATCTGGGGCTTCAACGGCACCGAGCGTCCGGGAGCGGTCTATCTGGCCGCGGCGCTGGCGGCCCACAGCCAGAAAGGGATCCCGGCGTTCTCCATCTACGGGCATGATGTGCAGGATGCCGATGACACCTCGATCCCGGCGGATGTCGAAGAAAAATTGTTGCGCTTCGCTCGCGCTGGCCTGGCGGTCGCCAGTATGAAAGGGAAAAGTTATCTGTCGCTGGGCGGCGTCTCAATGGGCATCGCCGGCTCCATCGTCGACCACAACTTCTTTGAATCCTGGCTCGGGATGAAGGTTCAGGCTGTCGACATGACGGAGCTGCGCCGGCGAATCGATCAGAAAATCTATGATGAAATCGAGCTGGAGATGGCGCTGGCGTGGGCGGATAAACATTTCCGCTACGGCGAAGATCAGAACGCCGAGCAGTATAAGCGCAATGAGGCGCAGAGCCGCGCGGTGCTGAAAGAGAGCCTGCTGATGGCGATGTGCATCCGCGACATGATGCAGGGCAACGCGAAGCTGGCGGAAAAAGGGCTGGTGGAGGAGTCGCTGGGCTACAACGCCATCGCCGCCGGCTTCCAGGGCCAGCGTCACTGGACCGATCAATACCCCAATGGCGATACCGCCGAAGCGCTGCTCAATAGCTCCTTTGACTGGAACGGCGTGCGCGAGCCGTTCGTCGTCGCCACCGAAAACGACAGCCTCAACGGCGTGGCCATGCTGATGGGCCATCAGCTCACCGGCACCGCCCAGGTGTTTGCCGACGTACGCACCTACTGGTCGCCGGATGCCGTTGAACGGGTCACCGGGCAGCCGCTCACCGGGCGGGCGGAGCACGGCATCATTCACCTGATTAACTCCGGCTCTGCGGCGCTGGACGGCTCCTGCCAGCAGCGCGACGCGCAGGGCAATCCGACGATGAAACCCCACTGGGAGATTGAGCAGAGCGAGGCGGATGCCTGCCTCGCGGCGACCGAATGGTGCCCGGCGATCCACGAATACTTCCGCGGCGGCGGCTTCTCTTCCCGCTTCCTGACCGAAGGCGGCGTGCCGTTCACCATGACCCGGGTGAACATCATCAAAGGTCTGGGGCCGGTGCTGCAAATTGCCGAAGGCTGGAGCGTAGCGCTGCCCAAAGCGATGCACGACCAGCTCGACGCCCGCACCAACTCCACCTGGCCCACCACCTGGTTTGCCCCACGCCTGACCGGCAAGGGCCCGTTCAGCGATGTGTACTCGGTGATGGCCAACTGGGGCGCCAACCACGGCGTGCTGACCATCGGCCACGTTGGCGCAGATTTCATTACCCTCGCCGCCATGCTGCGCATTCCGGTCTGCATGCACAACGTGGAAGCGGCGAAAATCTATCGCCCTTCCGCCTGGGCCGCGCACGGCATGGATATCGAGGGCCAGGACTACCGCGCCTGCCAGAACTACGAGCCGCTGTATAAGCGTTAACAGGTTGGTTTCGCCCGGAGGCGCAGGCTTACCTGGCCTACAGACGCGCGCGGTCTGTAGGCCGGATAAGCGCTGCGCCATCCGGCAATGTTGTTTCGGGAGTCACTATGAAGCAAGACGTAATCCTGGTCCTCGACTGCGGCGCCACGAACGTGCGGGCGATGGCCGTGGATCGACAAGGGAACATTATCGCCCGCGCCGCAACGGCGAACGCCAGCGACATCGCGGCGGAAAAAAGCGACTGGCACCAGTGGTCGCTGGAGGCCATTATGCAGCGCTTTGCCGACTGCTGTCGGCAGATCCATGACCAGCTGGCCTCCTGCACGGTGCGCGGCATCACCGTCACGACCTTTGGCGTCGATGGCGCGCTGGTGGATGAGCAGGGCGCCCTGCTGTATCCGATCATCAGCTGGAAATGCCCGCGCACCGCGGCGGTGATGGAGAATATCAGCCAGTATATGCCCGCGCGTCAGCTGCAGCAGATAGCCGGCGTCGGCGCGTTTGCGTTCAATACCCTGTATAAGCTGGTGTGGCTGAAAGAGAACCACCCGCAGCTGCTGGCGCAGGCCCATGCCTGGCTGTTTATTTCATCACTGATCAACCATCGGCTGACCGGGGAGTTCACCACCGACCTCACCATGGCAGGCACCAGCCAGATGCTCGATCTCCGGCAGCGCGATTTCAGCGCGCCGATCCTGCAGGCGACCGGCCTGCCGCGCCGCCTGTTCCCGCAGCTGGTTGAAGCAGGCCAGCCGATCGGCGCCCTGCTGCCGGAGGCCGCTGCGCTGCTGGGCCTTCCCGTCGGGATCCCGGTTATCTCGGCCGGGCATGACACCCAGTTCGCTCTGTTTGGCGCCGGCGCCGGGCAGGATGAGCCGGTGCTCTCCTCCGGGACCTGGGAGATCCTGATGGTGCGCAGCGCGCAGGTCGACACCTCGCTGCTCTGTGACTACAGCGGCTCCACCTGCGAGCTGGACAGCCAGCCGGGCCGCTATAACCCGGGGATGCAGTGGCTGGCCTCCGGCGTGCTCGAGTGGGTGCGCAAACTGCTGTATAGCGCTGACACCTCATGGCAGACGCTGATTGACGAAGCGCAGGCGATCCCGCCCGGTGCCCAGGGCGTCAGAATGCAGTGTGACCTGCTCGCCAGCCAGCACGCCGGCTGGCAGGGCGTCACGCTCAACACCACCCGCGGCCATTTTTACCGCGCCGCGCTGGAGGGGTTAAGCGATCAGCTGGCGCAGCATCTGCAAACCCTGGAAAAAATCGGCGGCTTCAGGGCGAAAGAGCTGCTGCTGGTGGGCGGCGGCAGCCGCAACGCGCTATGGAACCAGATCAAGGCCAACCGACTCGGGATACCGATAAAAGTCCTCGACGATGCCGAAACCACCGTGGCCGGCGCGGCGATGTTTGGCTGGTATGGCGTGGGCGAGTTCTCTTCGCCAGAACAGGCCAGAGCGCAGGTCGCGTACCGCTACCGCTATTTTTGGCCGCAAACTGAACCTGAATTAACAGAGGAAGCCTGAGATGCTCAAAACCATTTCCCCGCTGATATCGCCGGAACTGCTGAAAGTGCTGGCCGAAATGGGCCATGGGGATGAAATTATTTTTTCCGATGCCCACTTCCCGGCGCACAGCATGGGTCCGCAGGTGATTCGGGCCGACGGCCTGCGGGTCAGCGATCTGCTGCAGGCGATTATCCCGTTGTTCGAGTTAGACAGCTATGCGCCGCCGCTGGTGATGATGGCCGCCGTCGAAGGCGATGCGCTCGACCCGACGGTGGAACAGCGCTATCGGCAGGCGCTTTCGGCGCAGGCCCCCTGCCCGGATATCGTGCGGATTGACCGCTTTGCCTTCTACGACCGGGCGCAAAAAGCCTTTGCGATCGTTATCACAGGAGAGTGCGCTAAGTACGGAAATATCCTTTTAAAAAAAGGAGTCACGCCGTAATCTCATGCCGGAGCGTCTGCCTGATGCAGACGCTCAATCAATGATGGGGTGAGAATAAATGAAAGCGGCCCGCCAGCAGGCGATCGTCGATCTCCTGATCAACCACAGCAGCCTGACCACCGAAACGTTGTCAAAACAGCTCAACGTCAGCAGGGAAACCATTCGCCGCGATCTCAGCGAGCTGCAGGCGCAGGGCAAAGTGCTGCGCAACCACGGCCGGGCTAAAGTGATCCACCAGCGCAGCCAGGACAGCGGCGACCCTTTTCACATGCGGCTGAAAAGCCATTACGCGCATAAAGCCGATATCGCCCGCGAAGCGCTGGCCTGGATTGACGAAGGGATGGTCATCGCCCTCGATGCCAGCTCCACCTGCTGGTATCTCGCCCGCCAGCTGCCGGACCGCCCGCTGCACGTCTTTACCAACAGCCAGCCCATCTGTCAGGAGCTGGCTAAACGCGACCAGATCATGCTCACCTGCTCCGGCGGTACTCTGCAGCGGAAATATGGCTGCTACGTTAACCCGGCGCTGATTTCCCAGCTGAAATCGCTGGAGATCGATCTGTTTATTTTTTCCTGCGAAGGCATCGACCCGCAGGGCGCGCTGTGGGACTCCAATGCCTTCAATGCCGACTTCAAATCGATCCTGCTTAAGCGGGCGGCGCAGTCGCTGCTGCTGATCGACAAAAGCAAGTTCAACCGCTCCGGCGAAGCGAGGATTGGTCATCTGGATGAGGTGACGCATATTGTGTCGGATGCGCCGCAGCCTTAAGCATGCGGCGAAGGCCAGAGGACATGCGCGTCTCTGGCCTCATGGTGAGTGATTAACGCTCGTCGCGACGTCCGCCAACGGCGGCCCACAGGCGACGCACGTGAACGGTCACCTCTTCACGATCGTGATACAGCTGACGCGCCTGGATCTGGGCGTTAACGCCGTGCTCGTCCAACTGGGCCTGAATGTAGGCCAGATTCTGCGACACCTCTTCATAGCGCTTTTTCATCGGCAGCTTGAGGTTGAAGATGGTCTCCCGGCACCAGCCGTTGACCAGCCACTGCGCCATCAGCGCCGCCACTTTCGCTGGCTTTTCCACCATATCGCAGACCATCCACGAGATGTTATTGCGGTTAGGACGATAGCGGAAACCGTCTTCACGCAGCCAGGTCACCTGGCCGGTATCCATCAGGCTCTGGGCCATCGGGCCGTTATCGACCGAAGAGACCCACATGTTGCGTTTCACCAGCTGATAGGTCCAGCCGCCCGGGCAGGCGCCGAGGTCGACGGCATACATGCCGTTCGCCAGGCGCTCGTCCCACTCGTCCGCCGGAATAAAAACGTGGAACGCCTCTTCCAGCTTGAGGGTGGAGCGGCTCGGCGCGTCGGACGGAAACTTCAGCCGCGGAATGCCCATATAGAACGGCGAGTTATTGTTACTGTACGAGTAGCCGGTATAGCAGCAGCCCGGGGCGATAAAGAACACATGCACCACCGGACGCTTCGGCGTTTCATAGCTGGTCAGGACGCCCGCTTCGCGCAGCGCCGCGCGCAGCGGCACGGTAAACTTGCGGCAGAACTTCATCAGCTCTTTGCTTTCGTTGGTGTCCGCCACCTCGACGCGCAGATCGCCGCCCTTCTCCACCACGCCCTGCAGCATGCCGACGATCGGCGTAATGCGATCCTCCGGCGGCAGGTCGCGCAGCAGTTCGCCCACCACAAACATCTGGCGGGCGAAGATCAGCGAGCTGAACGGCAGATCGCGCACCAGCTTCTCGCCATCATCCTGCTGATAGCCTTCAAAAATCACATAGCCAGAGTCTTCTTTGACCCGGGCAAAACCAAACACCTCGAGGCGGGCTGCCTTATCGGTAATTTCTGCTGCGCACTCTTTCTCAAACCCAGGGCGACAATAGAGGACAACCTTATTCATGAACAACGCCCTTACGTTTCAGACGAATTGCACCAATTAACATTAACACCCAGCCGGCGAGGAAGCTCACGCCGCCCACCGGGGTCACGAACGCCCACAGGCGTAAATGAGAGAGCGCCAGGCAGTAGAGGCTGCCGCTGAACAGCACGGTCCCTAACGCCAGAAAAACGCTGCTCCAGTAGAACCAGATACTGATCCGACGCTGCATCGCCACCGCCAGACCAAAAATCGCCAGGGTATGGAAGGCCTGATACTCCAGGCCGGTATGGATCCAGGCCATCTCCGCCGCGCCGAGCGATTGACTTAAGACATGCGCGCCGAAGGCACCCAGAGCCACAAAGATAAAGCCGCTAATCGCGGCGAATATCAGCATAAAACGGCTGGTCATGTTGTTACCCTACAAGTAATTATTGTTCATAACGAAAGCGGAATTTTTCTTGTTCACTTGCCGCTTTCGCCAGAATCCACTGCCGGAAAGCGGCTATTTTACCCAGTTCTGCCTGACTGTCATGGCAAACAAGGTAAAACGCATTCTTACTGACCAGAACATCATTAAATGGACACACCAGGCGACCGGCTTCAATTTCGGACTGCGCCATGACATTGTTGGCCAGCGCCACGCCCTGCCCGTGAATGGCCGCCTGCAGCACCATCGCGCTGTGGCTGAAAATCGGCCCCTGCTGCACATTAATATGGCTTAGACCAAGCTGGCGGGTATAAGTTTGCCAGTCGCGGCGGGACGCATCGTGAAGCAGCGTATGTTGCGCCAGATCGGCAGGCGTTTTCAATGCTTTATCGCCGGTGAGCAGCAGCGGGGAACAGACCGGCAGCAGATATTCGGCGTACAGTTTTTCCACACGCAGGCCCGGCCAGTTGCCGCGACCGTAAAAAATCGCCACATCGACATCGTCCGCCAGCTTATCCTCCTGACGGTCCACCGCCTGGATCCTGACGTCGATTCCCGGATAAGCTGAGTTAAAGCTTGTCAGTCTCGGCACCAGCCACTGGATGGCGAAACTTGGCAATAAACTGACCGTTAATGCCCCTTTGGCGCTGCGCGCCTGCAGTTTACGCGTCGC
The DNA here is from genome assembly GCF_018223875.1 of Klebsiella sp. 54. Lineage (NCBI taxonomy): Bacteria > Pseudomonadati > Pseudomonadota > Gammaproteobacteria > Enterobacterales > Enterobacteriaceae > Klebsiella > Klebsiella sp. 54. Next base: position 116,818 of record NZ_JAGRRA010000004.1, on the reverse strand, counting down.
TTCCGTCAGTTGCGAAAAAATCTCTTTAATATCCTGAAAATAGCTCTGCCCTTCTTCCGTTAACAGCAGCGAACGATTGCGCCGACGGAACAGCTTAAGGCCCAGAAAATCCTCGAGAGACTTGATTTGGTGGCTGACTGCGGCCTGCGTCACAAAAAGCTCATCGGCTGCCCGAGTGAAGCTGAGATGGCGTGCGGCTGCATCAAAAACACGTAATGCATTCAGAGGAGGTAATCGCTTCGACATGGTTATTCTGGCTTAGATGTTAACTCAATTTAACAAATAGGAAACAATGGTTAACCTATTAGTTTTTTTTATCTGAGCCATTATAAATTGTCCGTTGAGGTTCTACCAGCAAATACCTATAGTGGCGGCACTTCCTGAGCCGGAACGAAAAGCTTTTTTTGGAATGCGTGTTCCATCAAGCTTTTGGCTTACGGTTGTGATGTTGTGTTGTTGTGTTTGCAATTGGTCTGTCTTTGCAGACCCCGGTAGCAAGGCTACCCCTTTTCACTTCCTGTACATTTACCCTGTCTGTCCATAGTGATTTAATGTAGCACCGCAACGCGCGGTGCTTTTTTTTGCCTTTTTACTGCCTTACTCGTCCAGCTCACCCAGCTGTTTCACGTCAGAGCGATTGATCTGCTGTTTGTTGCCCCACGCGTCCTTATACGAAATCATGCCAGTATCATTATCGGTTTGCGGTTTCCCGTCGGTAACGATGGTCCGCCCATCATTGGTATGCATCACATAGTTAGAGGAACAGGCGCTCAGGCCTAAAGTCAGCATACAGGCAGAGATAATCGCAGCGGCCTTAGTCATTTTCATTTTTCTCTCCTTACGGCTATTTATACTATTCGTGACTCGTTAAGTAATAGGTTAAAACACAAACCCAACACTTTTCAGCATAACCCTCTTTGACCCACGTGGAGTCACATTCGGACAATTCCACAGAGCGCAGAGGCCTTGTCACGCCCGACAAATTGCGCGACGATCGCGGTATTGATACGAGGAATTCCATGAACGCATTCAACCCTGCGCACTTTCGCGCGCAGTTTCCGGCTCTGGCCGATGCCGGCGTCTATCTCGACAGCGCGGCGACGGCGCTCAAACCGCAGGCGGTGATCGACGCCAGCGACCAGTTTTATCGCCTGAGCGCCGGCAACGTCCACCGCAGTCAATTCGCCGCCGCCCAGCGGCTGACCGAGCGCTATGAGGCGGCCCGCGAGCGCGTGGCGGCGTGGCTGAACGCCCCCTCCGGCAAAGATATCGTCTGGACGCGGGGGACCACCGAGGCCATCAATATGGTGGCGCAGAGCTACGTCCGGCCGCGCCTGCAGCCTGGCGATGAAATTCTCGTTAGCGAAGCCGAGCATCATGCCAACCTCGTGCCCTGGCTGATGGTGGCCGGGCAAACCGGCGCCAGAGTGGTCAAGCTGCCGCTCGGCGCCGACCGTCTGCCGGATATCGCCAGCCTCAGCGCGCTCATCACCCCGCGCAGCCGGGTGCTGGCCATCGGCCAGATGTCCAACGTCACCGGCGGCTGCCCGGACCTGGCTCAGGCCATCCGCCTTGCTCACGCCGCCGGGATGGTGGTGATGGTCGACGGCGCGCAGGGGGCGGTGCATTTCCCCGCGGACGTGCAGGCGCTGGATATCGATTTTTACGCCTTTTCCGGCCATAAGCTGTATGGCCCGACCGGGATCGGCGCCCTGTACGGCAAAAGCGAACTGCTGGCGGCGATGTCGCCCTGGCTCGGCGGCGGGAAGATGATCGCCGAGGTCAGCTTTGACGGCTTTACGCCACAGCCGGCGCCCTATGGCCTTGAGGCCGGTACGCCCAATGTCGCCGGGGTTATCGGCCTCAGCGCCGCGCTGGAGTGGCTGGCACAGAGCGATATCGGCCAGGCGGAAAACTGGAGCCGCAGCCTGGCGAGCCTGGCGGAAGAGGCGCTGGCGAAACGGCCGGGCTTCCGCTCTTTCCGCTGCCAGCAGTCAAGCCTGCTCGCCTTTGAGTTCGACGGTATTCATCACAGCGATCTGGTGACGCTGCTGGCCGAGTCCGGCATTGCCCTGCGCGCCGGGCAGCACTGCGCCCAGCCGCTGCTGGCGGCTTTAGGAGTCAGCGGCACGCTGCGGGCCTCTTTCGCCCCCTACAATACCCAAGACGATGTTGCAGCGCTGGTCCACGCGGTGGATCGCGCCCTGGAAATTTTGGTGGATTAATGACGACCCTGCACCCCTTCGGCACGACCATTACCGACGCCACGCTGCGCCAGACCTTCGCCCCGCTGAACCAGTGGGAGGATAAATATCGGCAGCTGATTTTATTGGGCAAAAAGCTGCCGACGCTGACCGATGAGCGCAAAGCGCAGGCCCATGAGATTGCCGGGTGTGAGAACCGCGTCTGGCTGGGCTATGAGGAGGACGCCGAGGGCAGGCTGCACTTCTTTGGCGACAGCGAAGGAAGGATTGTGCGCGGTCTGCTGGCGGTACTTTTAACTGCCGTGGAAGGAAAAACCCGCGCCGGGATCCTGGCGCAGGATCCGCTGGCGCTGTTCGACGAGCTGGGGCTGCGCGGCCAGCTCAGCGCCTCGCGCAGCCAGGGCCTCAGCGCCCTGAGCGAGGCGGTGCTCGCCGCCGCCCGCGAGCGCTAATCTCAAGCTTTCGCTTACCCGCCGAACTACTTCCCGGAAGCCGCAGCGTCGCGCTGCGCTTTCGCCAGCATCTTCTTCAGGGCATGCGACACCGCGACAAACCCGAAGGTCGCGGTCACCATCGTCGCCGCACCAAAGCCGGCAGCGCAGTCCATCCGCTTCGGTCCTTCCGCCGTGCTCTTCATCGCGCAGACACTGCCGTCCGCCTGCGGGTAGACCAGCGCTTCCGTAGAGAATACGCAGTCCACGCCGAGCTTGCCTTTACTGTTTTTCACCACCCCAAACTGGCTTTTCAGCCGCTCGCGCAGTTTAGCCGCCAGCGGATCCTGGATGGTCTTCGCCAGGTCAGCGACCTGGATCTGCGTTGGGTCAATCTGGCCGCCCGCCCCGCCGGTGGTGACCAGCGGCACTTTGTAGCGGCGGCACCAGGCGATAAGCGCCGCTTTTGGCCGGACGCTATCGATGGCATCGATGACATAGCTGAAGCCGGCGCCAAGGTATTCGGCCACGTTTTCCGGGGTTACGAAATCATCCACCACCGTCACCCGACACTCCGGGTTGATCAGGCGAATACGTTCCGCCATCACCTCCGCTTTCGCCAGACCGACGTTGCCGCTGAGGGCGTGGATCTGGCGGTTGGTATTGGTAACGCAGACATCGTCCATATCGATAAGGGTGATCGCCCCGATGCCGGTCCGCGCCAGCGCTTCCGCCGCCCACGAGCCGACCCCGCCGATCCCGACCACGCAGACGTGGGCGTCGGCAAAACATTGCAGCGCTTTTTCACCATATAAACGTGCCGTACCGCCAAAACGCTGGCGCCAGGCATCGCTGATTACAACAGACATAGGACCTCAGAACAAAATGACAGCGCCCGGAGGCCGCCGCAAACGGCGTCATCCGGGCGCCCTGGTCAACAGGCACGGCCAGGGGTGTTAGCCGCTAAAAACATTTCCCGCGCCTGGCGCGTTTTTCAGCACCCATACGCGGCCGTAGTGGTTATACCAGCCGGCACGGTGGCCAGCGTCAGGCCCAATGCCCTGATAGATGTCGAAATGCTGGCCTTTGATGGCCCCACCAACGTCGAGGGCGACCATCAGACGCAGTTCGTACTGGCCGTTAAACTTGCCGTTATTATCCAGCAGAGGTACCTCGGCCAGCAAGGTGGTTCCCGGCGGAATAATCGACCGGTCGGAGGCCACCGAGGCGCGGCCGATCAGCGGCACGGCGCTGGCGCCTTTCACCGGCGCGAAAGACTGTGGTTTAAAGAACACGAACGACGGGTTCTGCTCCAGCAGCTCGCGCACTTCCGCTTCGCTGTGCTTTTCACCCCACTCGCGGATCGCCTGCATCGACATATCTTCTTTCTTCACTTCCCCGCGGTCGATCAGCACTTTGCCGATGCTGCGATAGGGCCAGCCGTTTTTCCCGGCATAGCTAAAGAAGTTGAGCGGCGAACCGTCGCCAAAATCGATATAGCCGCTGCCCTGCACGTCCATGATGAAGTTATCCATCAGCGAATTGCTGTACGCCAGCACATAGTTGTCGCTCAGCGCGCCGGCATAAATGCTGGCGCGGGACGGCAGCTTGCCGCGCTTCGGCGGCATCCGGTAAATGGGGTACTGGAATTCGCCCTGACGGGTGTGGCGCGCCTGCACCACCGGCGTGTAGTAGCCGGTAAACTGGACGTTGCCATAGTTGTCGACGCCCTGCATCTGCCAGGCGTCGATGCCAAACTGGCGCAGCGTGCGGGTGTCGCCGCCGGCGCGCAGCCACTCCTGCAGCGCGTTATAGACGTTGCTCTGGCTGTTATAGAGGCGCGGAGAGGCGTTACGAATTTGATTAACCTGCTCGGAGAAGTCGCCGGCGTTGATCGGCGCCCCGACGGCATCCGGCTGGTTTACCAGTGAAAACGGCTGGGTGAACTTGCCATCGCTATATTGCTGACCGCGGTCGGTCGGTTTTGAGGAACAGGCGGCGAGCATAGCCAGCATTGCCCCCGTCGCTACGTATTTTGCCCAACGTCCTTTCATGGTGTCTCATCTTTTGCTGCGAAGCCTTAGTGCGTGTTGAAGATAACAAAGCGCCAGAGCTATTGAAATGCGCGATCTCATCGATGGCACAGATTTGTGTAAAAAAACACCACAACGTGACGTTTTATAAGCCAATTCTTACAAAAATGTCGATTTGGTCGAAAAAAGGTTGCATCATCTCGCTAGCGGAGTATAGTGCGCTTCCACGGACGCGGGGTGGAGCAGCCTGGTAGCTCGTCGGGCTCATAACCCGAAGGTCGTCGGTTCAAATCCGGCCCCCGCAACCAATTAAAATTTGATGAAGTAAAGCAGTACGGTGACGCGGGGTGGAGCAGCCTGGTAGCTCGTCGGGCTCATAACCCGAAGGTCGTCGGTTCAAATCCGGCCCCCGCAACCAATCAAATTTGACAACGTGAAGCAGTACGGTGACGCGGGGTGGAGCAGCCTGGTAGCTCGTCGGGCTCATAACCCGAAGGTCGTCGGTTCAAATCCGGCCCCCGCAACCAACATCATAAACACCCTCAAGGGTGTTTTTTTGTTTCTGCCGCCGGCAAAACCTCTGCCGAAAACGGGAACGGCCATTGCCGCCCCCATCTCCTGCTTACCCCTTAGGTAACACAATATTGCTGGCCGCCAGCATGCCCATGCGATGGTACATCGCACAGGCCGCCTCGACGATCGGCATCGCCAGCGCCGCGCCGCTGCCTTCCCCCAGCCGCATACCCATATTGAGATACGGTTCGAGTCCGAGGTGCGCCAGCGCGATACGCGCCCCCTTCTCCGCCGAATAGTGGGACGGGATCAGATACGGTTTTACCGCCGGCGCTATCCGGCACGCCGCCAGCGCCGCCGCGTAAGAGAGAAAGCCATCCAGCACCACCGGCAGCCCGCAGGACGCCGCCCCCAGCATGACGCCGGTCATCCCCAGCAGATCAAATCCACCGACTTTGCTCAGCACGTCGAGGCCATCCTTCGGGTCGGGCTGATTAAGGGCGATAGCCCGCCGCACGACCTCCACCTTGTTGCCAACCTTCGCCAGCGGCAAATTGGCGCCAATCCCGACCACCTCCTGCGCATCGCTGCCGGTCAGGACGCTGACCATCGCCGCCGCCGGCGTGGTATTGGCCATCCCCAGTTCGCCGACGCCAAACAGAGTCACGCCCTCCTGCGCCAGCGCGCGGGTGTAGCGCATCACCTCCAGCAGCAGCTCCTGCCCCTGCTCGCGGCTCATGGCCGGGCCGCGGGCAATATTGCCGCAGCCCCGCGCCACCCGCATATTCACCACGCCGGGCAGCGGTTCGCTATCGATCCCGACATCAATCACGTGCACTTGCGCCCCGGCCTGGGCGGCGAGCACGCAGACGCCGGTGGTGCCGCGGGTCATATTGGCGGCCTGGATGGCCGTGACCGCCTTCGGCGAAATCGCCACCCCTTCGTCCCACACCCCATGGTCGGCGCACATCACCAGCAGGGCCTTTTTCGCCACCTGCGGCTGGCCGCCCAGGCCGGGCATTCCCGCCAGCTGCACCGCCAGCGCCTCCAGACGCCCGAGGCTGCCGGGGGGTTTGAGTAAGCCGTCGATGTGTTGCTGTGCCCGCGCCATGGCGTCGGCGTCCGGCGCGGGGATCGCCCGCAGTACCTCGTTTACGCTTTGCATACAGAATCCCTGCCAGGGCTGGCCCGGTCGGCCAGCGATTGAGTTATTTGATTTTGACGCCGATGCCGGAGACCACCAGCCAGACCGCATCCGCCGCGGCCGCCAGGCGCTGATTGACCCGCCCGGCGATATCACGAAAATGCCGCGCCAGGCGGTTCTCCGGCACAATGCCCATCCCCACCTCGTTGGTCACCAGCACGACGTGCGCCGGGCAGCGCTGACAGGCGGCAATCAGCACGCCAATTTCGTCATCAATAGCCCGCTCCATGGCGGCGTAATCCCAGCCGTCGGGGTCGCTGTCGCCGCCGAGCGCGAACAGCAGGTTGGTGACCATGGTGGTAATGCATTCCAGCAAAATCGCCTCCTCTGGGGCGCTATCCGGGGTGATCAGTTCATCAAGCTGCTGCCAGCGCTCGGCGGTGCGCCAGTGGGCGGGCCTGCCGTCGCGATGATGCTGGATCCTTGCGGCCATCTCGTCGTCAAATATTTGCGAGGTGGCGATATATAAAACCTGCGGCGCATCGGCAATCAGCGCCTCGGCATGGCGGCTTTTGCCGCTGCGCGCGCCGCCGGTAACCAAAGTCAGCATAGGGGCTCCTGATGTTGGCGCATGATGGCGTAAATTTGATCGATGGCGATATGTTCGCGCATGGCATCGGCCAGCAGGTCAAACTGGCGGGTTTTATAGCGGGCATACTCCAGGGCGCTGTCCAGCGGCGCCAGCCCTTTGCGCTGACGCAGGCCGTTGAGCAGCGCGCGGGTAAAGGCATCGTTGTCGAACAGGCCGTGCAGATAGGTGCCAAACGCCAGGCCGTCGTCGCTGACCGCGCCGTCTGCCACTGACTGTCCCGCTTTATGCAGCTGCAGCAGCGGCGCGCAGCCTGCCTCACGGCGCGTCTCGCCCATATGAATTTCGTAGCCACTGACCCGCAGCCCCGCCGCGTCGGCTAACCAGTCCGGGAGGTTAGCCTCCAGGGTCGCCTGCACCTGAGTGGTGGTTTTGCGCTGGGCGAAGTGGGTCACGGTCTTCAGCACCCCCAGTCCGGGCTGGGTGCCAAGGCCAGACTCCACCTCATCGATAATGGTTTCGCCGAGCATCTGATAGCCGCCGCAGATCCCCAGCAGCGGCACCTTGCGCAGCCGGGCCTGCTCGACCGCGTGCGCCATGCCGCTTTCACGCAGCCAGCACAGATCGCCGAGGGTATTTTTACTGCCCGGGAGAATGACCAGGTCGGCGTCGGCCAGCGCCTGCGGGTCGCGGACATAGCGCACCCGGACGTCAGGCTGCGCCGCCAGGGCGTTAAAGTCGGTAAAATTGGCGATATGCGGCAGGTGAACGACGGCGATGTCGATATCGCGCCGGTCGGTGCGGTGGTATTTCCCGGCCTGCAGCGCGACGCCGTCCTCATCCTCAAGGTCAACTTCAAGCCACGGCATAACGCCCAGCACCGGCACGCCGGTCAACGCCTCGATCTGCTCGATCCCCGAGCGCAGGAGCGCCACATCGCCGCGGAATTTATTGATAATCACGCCTTTCACCCGCGCTCGCTCCTCGGGCTGCAGCAGCGCCAGCGTGCCGTAAATCGCGGCAAATACCCCGCCGCGGTCGATGTCGGCCACCAGGATCACCGGGCACTGCGCCATTTCGGCCATGCCCATATTGACGATATCGCGGTCGCGCAGGTTAATTTCCGCCGGGCTGCCGGCCCCTTCCAGCACCAGCGCCTCATACTCCCCGGCCAGGCTCTGGTAGACCGCGAGGATCTGCTCGCGCAGGCGTGGCTTGTACTGGTGATAGCTCACCGCGTCCATGCTGGTCGCCACCTCCCCCATCAGCACCACCTGCGCCTGACGGTCGCTGGTGGGCTTGAGCAAAATCGGATTCATGCGGACATCCGGGGCGATCCCGGCTGCTTCGGCCTGGAAAATCTGCGCCCGGCCCATCTCTTTGCCATCCGGCGTAATGCCGGAGTTCAGCGCCATATTCTGTGATTTAAACGGCGCGGTGCGCAGTCCATCCTGATAAAAAATGCGGCACAGTCCCGCCACCAGCACGCTTTTCCCGACGTCGGAAGCGGTGCCCTGTAACATAATCGCCAGCGTCATGACGCCTCCTTAATCGCGCCTATCGCATCGTTGCGCATCCGCTGAAAAAACTCCGCTTCGGTTTTACACAGCGGCAGCCCCAGTTCGCTATGAAGTTTCACCAGCCACGGCTGGGTCAATCCCGCCCGGGCCATGGTCTCCGCGCAGGCAAACACCTCGCCGGGCTCCCCTTCGGCCAGCACTTCGCCGTGCCGCAGAACGTAAACGGCGTCGCTCACCTCATAGATCAGATCGATATCGTGGCTGGAGATCACTACGCGCCGCCCCTGCCCGACAATGCGCCGGATGATGGCGATCATCTGCGCGCGCCCGCGGGGATCGAGGCCCGCGGTGGGCTCGTCAAGCAGCAGGTAGCGCGCCTGCAGCACCAGCGCCCCGGCGATCGCCACCCGTTTTTTCTGCCCATGACTGAGGCACTGGATCGGCTGCTGGCGAAACCCCTGGGCATCGACGAGGGTCAGCGCCTCATCCACCCGGCGGGCGATCTCCTCTTCCGCCACCCCGAGGTTACGCAGACTAAAAGCGATATCGCTGTCGATATCGGTATAGAAGATTTGCTGGTCCGGATCCTGAAACACCGTCGCCACCTGCTGGCGCAGCGCCAGCAGACCGCGCTTGCTGTAATCCAGCGCCTCTCCCTGCCACAGCACCGCCCCCTGCTGCGGGCGCAGCAGGCCGCTCAGGTTCATAAACAGCGTCGACTTTCCGCAGCCGTTGGCCCCCACCAGGCCGGTCACCGCATGGCGGGAAAAATCCAGCGTCAGCCCTTTAAGCACCGGCTCATCCTGATAGCGAAACCAGAGATCGGTTGTGGCAAGCATACTTATCCTTAGAGGTGAAAATCACCCTGGTACAATTTGATATCCAGCGCCGTGCTCATCTGTTGATAGCGCAGGAGGACGCGGGTGAACAGCAGTCCCACCAGCATCGCCAGCGAGCGATAGCCCTGCGGCACGCTACCATAGCCAAAACGCAGGGTTTGCGCGCGGTGAATCGCCATCGCCTCGTCCAACAGAATAAAAATGAAGCGCCAGGTCAGCAGGATCTGCTCCGTCAGCAGCCGCGGTACACGACCGCGCTTGAGTAAAATAATCAACTGCGGGAAAGGCAGATTGAGCACCAGCCAGAGCGTCGCCGCCATCGCCGCCAGGCTGCGCCAGAAAGTCTCCCCGGCCACGGCCAGCCCCTGGGCGGAAATCCCTATCGAGAAAGCGCCCAGCCGAAAGCTCGCTAACAGCATCTGCGGGTCGCGGCTGACGCTGAACAGAATGGTCAGCACGCCGACCAGCAAAAAGCCAAAGGGCAGCGCCATCCAGTGGCACCAGCGCTTGAATGAGACCCGTAGCAGCCAGCAGGTCAGCGCGGCGGTTAGCGCCAGCGTCAGCGCCTGGCCCCATGCCGGAAGCGTAAAGGCCAGCGCCATCAGCAGCAGCCAGAGCAGAAACTTCCGCTCTGGCGCCACCTGCAGCCAGCGGCTCTGGTAGCTGAGTCGGTCAAACCCGGTCATCACGGCGCTGTCTGCCCCTCGCATATCCGAGAATGTAAAAAATCACCGCCGCGCCCAGCGAGCCCTGCAGGGTAAACAGCAGGCTCTCAATCTCGCCGCTCGCCGGTTCATATAGCGGCTGGAACCAGGGTTGATAATCCGGCGCCACCGCCTGGATCTGGCTCTCCGCTTCGCCGTCCGAGCCGCCAAACTCGCCGCCGTGGTTAATAAAAAATGGCAGGATCATCAGGGCGACCACCATCGCCAACAGGATCAGGGTCTTTTTCATATTAATGTCCCTCCGCGGCGATCAGTCGCCGTTTGGTTAGCTGATCGTAGATCATCACGGTGAGCAACCCTTCCGCGATGGCGATCGGGATCTGCGTCAGGCAGAAGATGCCCATAAACTTGGCGATCGATCCACCTGCTCCGGTTGCCGGATCGGGAAAGGCCACCCCGAGCTGGACGGAGGTGACAAAGTAGGTCATCAGATCCGCCAGCATGGCGCAGAGAAAGACCCCGACATCGCGACGGATCCCCGCCCGACAGGCCAGCTTCCACACCAGATAGCCGACCATCGGACCGATCACCGCCATCGACATCCCGTTGGCGCCAAGGGTGGTCAGGCCGCCATGCGCCAGCAGCAGCGCCTGGAACAGTAGAACGATCGCCCCCAGCACCGCCACTACGCCCGGCCCGAAGAGGATCACCGCCAGACCAACGCCGGTGGGATGCGAGCAGCTGCCGGTCACCGATGGGATCTTCAGCGCCGAAAGAACAAAAATAAACGCCCCGCAGAGAGCCAGCAGCACCTTCTGATTGCTCTCTTCCTGGACGATACGCCGCAGGCGCACCAGGCCGTACCACAGGCAGGGTAAAAACAGCAGCCACCACGCCAGCGCCCACATCGGCGGCAAAAAGCCCTCCATGATATGCATGGCGAACGCCTCCTGTGGGACGATGATCAGCAGAACAGCAGCCGCCAGCCCCCCATACGAAAGCTGCTTCAGCGATTGCACCTGATTCATTACGCCTCCTCCCACTGTTTGTTAACCAGGATGGTCGAGAAATAGGGCAGCGGCTGGTCATCGCTGACCTCGCGCAGGCTGCGCCAGCACTGCTCACCCGGCAGGGTGGCCTCTGACATCATCAGCGCCGCATCCAGCAGCCCCGCCTGCGCCAGCAGCGCCTTAATGCGGGCGAAGCGGCCGTAGACTTTCATCAGAACCAAACTGTCATGCTGGCGCAGCGCCGCGGCAATGTCCGCTTCCGGCGCGGTGCAGGAGATCACCGCCAGCGACTGCTGCTCCATGGCCAGCGGGGTTTTCGCCCGCGCAGCAATGGCGGCGAAGGAGGTAACGCCAGGGACAATCTCCAGCCAGTCCGGGCAGCCAATCCGCTGCAGCAGAAAGACCCAGGTGCTGAACAGCATGGCATCGCCGAGGGTGATAAATCCGACCTGCCTGCCCGCCGCCACTTCCTGGGCCAGCGCCGCGGCGACATCGTTCCACACCGCCTCTTTTTCCGCGCTGTCGGCGCTCATCGGAAAATGGCAGCAGCGGACCTCCGTGTGTGCGCCAAGGTACTCGCGCACGATGGAGAGGGCCAGGCTGTCGCCGCCTTTGCGACCGGCTGGCGCATACAGCACATCCAGCTGGCCGAGGATCCGCGCCGCACGCACAGTGATCAGATCGGCCGCCCCCGGCCCGGTGCTCAGGGCGTACAGTTTGCCGCTCATGCTGCTTTCTCCATCGCGTTATTCAGCGCCTGCTGCAGATGGGCGACGAACATCGCCCGCACCGCCGGATTTTCCCCTAACCCGCTCAGCCACGGCGTGGCCGTGATACCGGCGGCATTGAACAGCGTTTTCCAGGAGTCCTCTTCGTCCGAGGCCATATCGTTAATGGCGTGATCGCCGGCCACCAGCATCAGCGGCATCAGGTGCACGCCGGTCACGCCCTGGCGAGCGAGTTCGTTAATCACGATGTCCACTTCGGGATAGCTTTCCACCGCCCCCACCCGCGCCGGAAAACCCTGCACAGCCATCATATGATCCAGACAGGCGTAGGCCGCGAAGGCGTGGTGGCTGGCGCCATGCCCCATAAATACCACTCGCTCCGTCGCCGCCAGCGGCGGCATCTGCTGGCGCAGGGCCTGCATTAGCTGCACGTAATCGCCATGACCGCTCAACAGCGGCGCGCCCAGCGTCAGACGCTGAAAGCGCGGGCGCATGCTCTGCACTTCGCGAACGATCTTCTCGTACTCGTCGCCGTTGATAATGTGCAGGGACTGGATCGCCACATCCTGGTACCCCTGCTCGGCCAGCTTTTGCAGGGCCTGCAGCGGGGTATCGATATGGATGCCATCGCGCTGCTGCAGTTTGCGAATAATCATCCCCGAGGTGAAGGCGCGAAACAGCGTGCGGTCCGGGCAGCTGGCGGCCAGATCGCGCTCGCAGGCAGCGATGTTCTTCTCGCGGGTGTCGTGATAGCTGGTGCCAAAGCTCACCACCAGAAGTGCTTTTTTCATATCCTGTTCCTCAAGTCGCCGACAGCCAGCGCGTCAGCCGCGCAGCGAAATCGGCCTGGCTTTGCAGTAATTCATCGCCCGTCACCAGCGGCGCCGGACGGGTAATGACGATGCAGGGGATCCCCGCATCGAGACAGGGTTGTACTTTTTCCTGATAGCCCCCTTCCGCCCCAGAGGCTTTCGTCACCACGACGTCGGCCCGGCACTGGCGATAAAAGGCGGCGTTAAATTCAGCGCTGAACGGCCCGCAGAGGGCAAAGATCTCCCCCACGCCAAATCCCAGTTCGCTGCAGTGCTGAACTACCTCCGGCACCGGCAGCACCCGGGCAAGCAGCGTTTTATCCGCCAGCCCCGCCCGCCAGGCCGCCAGATCTTTGCTGCCGGTGGTCAGCAGGATCCGCTCGCCGAGGCGATGGGCTACCGCGCAGGCCTCGTTCAGATCGCCGACGACGTGAAGAAGCGGATGGCGCAGATCGCTCAGCTGCTCCGGCCTTTGATAGCGGCTGAGCAAGACTCCGACGCTGGCGCAGGCGCGTACAATATTCTCGCTGACCACCTCGGCGTAGGGGTGAGAGGCGTCGATTACCCAGCGGGTGCGTTGCGCCTTCAGCCACTCCGCCATCTGCTGCCACTCCATGCGCCCGCAGCGCACCTGGCCGCGAATATCCCCCGCCAGCTGCTGACCGGTGAGCGTCGCCACCGACAGGGTGTAGCGCACGCCGGCGGCGTCCAGCTGCTGGCAGATCGCCCGCGCATCGCTGGTGCCTCCGATAACCAGCACGTCGCCGTGGTTCACAGCGCGTAGCCTCGCGGGGTAATCATCAGACCTTTATCGATGTATGTCGCTTTGTTGCCGACGATCACCAGGCTGGTCATATCCACCGGGGCGAAATCCATCTCCCCGAGGGTGGTCAGCCATTTCTCCTGCTTTTTACGCCCGGCGGATTTGACCACGCCAACCGGCGTATCCGCGCTTTTGCTGGCCGCCAGCAGCGCAAAGGCGCGCGCCAGATGCCCTTCGCGGCCGCGGCTGCGGGGGTTGTAAAAACAGATAACGAAGTCCGCTTCCCCGGCGGCGACAATGCGTTTTTCAATCACCGACCACGGCGTCAGCAGATCGCTGAGGCTGATATGGCAGAAATCATGCATCAGCGGCGCGCCGAGCAGCGAGGCGGCGGCGATACTGGCCGTCATCCCCGGGATCAGGCGGACCTCAATGTCCAGCTGCTGCTTATTAACCAGCTCCAGCACCAACCCCGCCATGCCGTAGATGCCGGCGTCGCCGCTGCTGATCAGCGCAACGTTGTGCCCGGCCTGCGCCAGCTCGATGGCCGCCTGGCAGCGTTCAATCTCTTTGCACATGCCGGTTTTGATCACCTGCTTGTCACCGGTAAAGGCTTTTACCAGGTGGGTGTAGGTCTTGTAGCCCACCACAATCTCCGCCGCCTGCAGGGCCTCCACGGCTTCCATGGTCATCATCGCCTGCGAGCCAGGGCCAATTCCGATTACGCTTAACATCAGTGTGAAACTCCCAAAGTAATAGTGACGCCCTGCTCGCGCAGGGTTTCGCCGGACAGGTTTCCCTGACTCAGCAGCCAGGCCACCGGGCCGGAGACGCTGCCGACGCCGACCATCTCCCGGACAAAAGACGAGGCCGGAAAGCGGTGCTCGTGCTCGCGCAGCGCCTCGGCGCTGAAGGTTTCGAACGGCACCCGGCAGCGATGAGCCAGCTGGCGGAGCCCCGGCTCGTTTGCCTTCAGGCTCACGCTGCCGATCGCTTTCAACGCCAGTGGGTCAAGGCGCTGGGCAGCAAGCTGGCGCTCCAGCAGCGTACTGAGCAGCGCGCAGGGGGTGTCGCGCCGGCAGCCGATCCCCGCCACCACCCGCTGGGGCACCAGCTTCCAGTGAGGTATCGGCAGCGGCGGCAGCGACCGGCGCAGGGTGATGCAGATCAGCGCGTCGAGCGACGGCAAGCGCGTAAGGTTCCTCACCGGAATAAAGCCGCGCTGGTCGCAGCGGCTTAGCGCCTCGGTAAATTCAGCGTCGCACCACAGTCCCACCCGCTTACCGCTCACCAGCATCTGATTAACGGTTTTCACCGTCGCGCGAAAATCGGTCATCCGGGCGTTCAGCTCAACAGCCAGTGTGTCGAGGGCGGCCAACTCGTTGACGTCGGTTGCGGTGGTGATCACCGGGTCGGCGCCGAGCATCCCGGCGAGATAGCGGGTCAGGGCATTGGCCCCCCCGGCATGGCCGGAGATCAGGCTGATGACGTGCCGGGCGCGCTCATCAATCACCACCACCGCCGGGTCGCTGAGCTTGTCATTCACCAGCGGCGCCAGCACCCGCACGGCAATCCCGGTGGCGCCGATAAAAATCAGCGCCGAAAAGCTGCTGAACGCCTCGCGGGCAGCGCTGGCAAAGCCGCCGTTAAAGGGGATAAACCCCTCCTCCTGCAGCGCCTCGCTGGTGTAGCAGGTGAGCGGCAGCATGGCCGCCAGCCTTTTTGCCAGCCGCACGCCGCCGGGCGTCAGGCAAAACAGGGCAATGGATTCAGGCTTTACGGTATTCATGGCTAAAATCCGCTGCGTACAGTTTGGAGTAGTGATACTCATCGCCGAGGAAGGGACCGACGAGGATCAGCGCCGTTTTGCGGATCCCGGCGTCGCGTACCTTATCGCCGATGTCCGCAAGGGTTCCGCGGACGGTCTGGCTTTCCGGCCAGGTGGCCTTATAGATCACCGCGACCGGGGTGGTCGCCGGGTAGCCGCCCTCCACCAGCCGCTCCGCCACCCGGTGAATACGCTGCACTGACAGGTAAATCGCCATCGAGGTCTGGTGGCTGGCAAAGGCCTCCAGCTGTTCGCGCGCAGGAACCGGCGTGCGCCCTTCCAGACGGGTAATAATCAGACTTTGCGATACCTCGGGCACCGTATATTCCACCCCCAGCTCCGCCGCCGCCCCGAGGAAGGCGCTGACGCCCGGCACCACCTGCCAGCGGATCCCGCGGCGGGTCAGCTCTTCGCCCTGCTCGCGCACCGAGCCGTACAGCGAGACGTCCCCCGTCTGCAGGCGCACCACCGTTTTTCCCGCCTTCACGCCCGCTTCCATCAGATCGAGGATCTGCTCCAGATGCAGCGCGGCGCTGTCGTGACACTCCGCCTGTGGCGGACAGTAGGCCAGCAGCTCGGTGTTGATCAGCGACCCGGCGTAGATCACCACCTGCGCCTGCTGCAGCAGACGGTAGCCTTTGAGAGTAATCAGTTCGCGATCGCCAGGACCGGCGCCGACGAACCACACGCAATGGGGATCAAAAGTCTCAGCCATGGTTTCCTTCCTTCTGACAGGCGATGACAAAAACGGGATTATGGGGTTTGAAGTAGTGGCCGCTGCCCAGCGTGGTCAGCGATGAGACGTTCAGCTGCAGGCAATCAATCTGTGTAATCCCCCGCTGCTGCAGATAGTCGAGAGCCGCATTCAGGTTCTCCTGCAGGATAAAAGTCATCACCAGACGGCCACCGGGATAGAGCTGCTGCCACGACCAGTCAATGAGCTCGTCGAGGCGGCCGCCGCTGCCGCCCATAAAAATGGCGTCGGCGCGTTCGGTCATCACCATCGGCGCTTCGCCGGGCAGGATCTCAATATTGCCGCAGGCGAAATGCTGGCGGTTTTCGTCCAGCAGCCGGAGAGCCGCGGGGTTGCGTTCGATGGCGGTTACCTGCAAAGAGGGATACTGCAGCGCCGCCTCAATCGACACGCTGCCGGTACCGGCGCCGATATCAATCAGGTGGCTTGCCCGGTGTAGCTCAAGTTTGGCCAGCGCCAGCGCGCGAACCGCCTCTTTGGTCATCGGCACCTTCTCGCCGCGCAGAAAAAGCTCATCTTTCATCGAGGATCACCACCGCGTTCATCTCATATTCACCGTCGACCTCACTGACCGGTAGCCAGTGGATCCGCTCGTTATCCATCGCCAGATTTTCGCCAATCACCATCCAGCGATACCCTTTACCCCGCGCCGCCAGCTGGGCGGCGATTTCCCGCGGCCCGCAGCGCCCGTCGGTCACCATCGCCACCTTGCGCTGGCGCGCCAGCTCATCAAAACAGACGTCCCGTCCGTGGCTGCTGGTCAGCCAGATATCGTTCATATCGATACCGGCCTTCGCGCAGAGATACTGCACCGCGCTGATGCCGGGGATAATGCGCACGCGCTCGATGCCAAAGTGGGCGATCAGCCGCGTGCCGATGCCGTAAAAGAGCGGGTCGCCTGAGGCCAGCACCACCACCTTCTGCGCTGCGCGTTCGCCGAGCCAGACCAGCAGTTCGGCAATATTGGCGCCCAGCGCAAACCGTTCGCCGCGAAATCCGGGGAACTGCTCTAAATGCCGCTTACCGCCTACCAGCGCATCCGCGCTGGCGACCGCATCTTGCGCCGCCGGCGTCATCAGATGCAGGCCTGACGGCCCCATGCCGACCACCGTTAACATGACATCTCCCGCGCAATCTCGGCGATCGGCCGATTGCTGCCGAGGACCTTGTTATCAAAGGAGAACATGATGGCGTCGCAGACGGGCGGCGCTTTGGTAAAGCGCAGCATCTGCATCACCCGCAGACAGATGCGTTCAGCAAGATGGTTATAGATAGGCTGAAAACCGTACGCGTCGATGTGCTCCATCGCCGCTTCGGTGGTATCGCATTCGCTCACCAGCTGCAGCAGCGCCAGCGGTGCCCCCTGCAGCGCCAGATGCGCGACCAGCGTTTCCATGCGCGCATCGGCGATATGGCTGTGGGTATGGAAGATCCCGGCGGCGACTTTAATCAACTTGCCGGGATGGCCAATCAGCACAATCTGACGGAACCCGAGGCGCACGGCCTCTTCAATCATGTAGCCGACGAAGTTGCTCATGGTGACCACCACCTGCGAGTCGATGCCCATCTGCTCACGTACGAAGCGCTCGCCGTGGTTCCCCGGCACCAGCACCACGCGCTCCAGTCCGGCGGCGCGTTTGATCTCCAGCTCGAGGGAGAGCGAGCGCTTCCAGCTCTCTTCCGACATCGGGGTGACGATCCCGGTGGTGCCGATAATCGAAATCCCGCCGAGGATCCCCAGCCGCGCGTTATAGGTTTTTTGCGCCCGCACCTCGCCCTCCGGGGCGAAAATCTCTACCGTCGCCCCGCGCGACGGGCCAATCGCCTCGCGCACCGCCGACTCGATGGTGTGGCGCGGGGTGCGGTTAATCGCCGGGCTGCCGATGGGCAGGCCGATCCCTTTGCGGGTGACTGTGCCGATACCTTCGCCGCCGCGCAGGGTTATCTCGCCGGAGTCGTCGAGCGTCACGCGGGCGAAAATCAGCATCCCGTGGGTGGCGTCAACGTCGTCGCCGCCGTCTTTACGGATGGCGGCGATCGCCTGCTGCCCTTCGACGTGCGGCGACTCGACGTTAAGACACAGCGTGACGCCGGAAGGGGTGACAATGGAGACCTGATGAATGAGGTGCTGGCGCATCACCATCAGCGCCGCCACCTTAGCCGCCGCCGTCGCGCACGAGCCGGTGGTGTAGCCTTTGCGCAGCGCTTTGCCGTTGTGCCACACCGGGGCGTCGAAGGATTGCTCGCTCATCGCGCCTCCCGCAGGTGGTACAGCAGGGCGTTCACAATTGCTGCCGCCACGTTGCTTCCCCCTTTGCGGCCGAGCGCAGCGATAGCCGGCAGGCCGCTCTCGCTGAGCGCCGCTTTCGACTCCGCGGCGCCGACGAACCCGACCGGCACCCCCACCACGCCGCCGATAGCCGTTTCGCGGTGTTCCAGCAGGCGAAACAACGCAGTTGGCGCATTGCCAAAGACAAACACTTTCTCCCCGGGCTCCTGCACCGCAATATCCACCGCCGCCATCGAGCGGGTCATCCCCCGGCTTTGCGCCTCGCGCACCACCCGCGGGTCGCTGATATAGCAGCGGCATTCGCCGCCAAAGCGGGCTAACAGGGTTTTGTTGATCCCGGACAGCGCCATGGTGGTATCGGTATACAGGGTGCAGGGCCGGCTCAGCGCCTCGCTCAGAGCGATCAGGGCATCCGGAGAAAACCACAGAATATCCAGCCACTCGAAGTCAGCGGTGGTGTGGATCACCCGCTTGATAATCGCCTCGTGCAGCGGGCTGGCGAAACGGTAGTCCGGTCGCGTTTCGGCGATGATCTCGCTGATGATGTCGAAGCTTTTCGCCTCAATCGCCTGCGGTTGTTGTATGTACTGCATCAGGTTCTCCTCAGGCCGCGCCGACCAGCCAGTAGCGCAGGCCGATAAACAGCGCCAGCGCCAGGGTTGACGCCACCCACATCAATCGAATGGTTCGGGAAATATCGTCCACCGCAATGTCGCGGACGGCGTCGCCTATCCAGGGTTTTTCAACGCGCTGGCCGAAGTAGTCGTTCGGGCCGCCAAGGCGGATCCCCAGCGCGCCGGCGACGGTCGCTTCCGGCCAGGCGCAGTTAGGACTGCTGTGCTGATAGCGATCGCGCCAGCCCGTCCGCAGCGCCCGGGCGCCATCTTCCCGACATACCACGGCGGCGAGGCTAAGCAGCAGCCAGCTCAGCCGGGCGGGAAGGAAGTTGGCCACATCGTCAAGACGGGCGCTGACCATGCCGATCGCCCGGTATTTTTCGTGCTTATAGCCGACCATGGAATCGAGGGTGTTGACCGCCTTATAGGCCATGGCCAGCGGCGCGCCGCCGAGCAGTAGGAAGAAGAGCGGCGCGATAATGCCGTCGACGGTGTTTTCCGCCACGGTTTCCACCACCGCGCGGTTAATCTGCTGCGGCTGGAGCTGTGTGGTGTCGCGCCCGACAATCCACGACAGCTTGCTACGGCTTTCCGCCAGATCCCCCGCGCGCAGCGGTCGCTCGACGTCCCGCGCCGACTGCGCCAGACAGCGCCCCGCCAGCACGGTGAAGATCATCCATACCTCCACCAGCCATCCCAGCCAGGGGTGGATCCCGCGCGCCAGCGCCAGTACGCCCCAGGCCACAGCCCACGTCAGGCCGGTCACCACCAGCCACATCACCCCGCCGCCAATGCGCAGCGCCCGCTCGCTATGGCAGACCCGCCGCACCACGCACTGGCTGATGTTGATCAGACGACCTATCCAGCGCACCGGATGCGGCCAATGCGGCGGATCGCCAATGACGACATCGAGTATCCAGGCCACACACCAGGCGAGAAGAGTCATAGCGTCCTCCTTGCCGCCTGCAGCCAGTGGTTGAGCATGGTGGGTCGCTGGGCAAAATGGACATGGAGATAGCTGGCAAAGGCGCTGCCGGACTGCCATCCTCCCTGCCACTGCTGAAGCGTCTTGCCGTCCCGCTGTTTACGGCAGGCCAGCACGGCGGCGGTGGCGGGAGTAAAATCGGAGTAATGAAATTCATGGCCGCGCAGCCACTCGCCGGGGGCGGCCAGCAGCGTCTGCTGCTGCGCCTGCGCTTCGCAGTAGCCGAACCGGGTCAGACGCGTCCCCATCCGGCTGTAGCCGGGAATGATATCCGCCATCGCATAGCGCTCGCCGCCGGTGACCTCCAGGGCGGAGCCCAGATACATCAGGCCGCCGCACTCGGCGTAGATCGCCACCCCGCGCCGGTGCGCCGCGCGGAGCTGCGCCAGCATCTCCTGGTTGGCTGACAGGCCGGCCGCGTGCAGCTCCGGGTAGCCGCCGCCAAGCCAGATCATCTGGCAGGTCGGCAGCTGGCGATCGCGCAGCGGGCTAAAGCGCACGATCTTCACGCCGCAGCGGACCAGCAGCGCCAGGTTATCGGGATAATAAAAATTGAAGGCCTCGTCGTCGGCGAGGGCCAGCGTCAGCCCTTCGCCGGCGTCGGCGGCAAGCTGCTCCCCCCACTCGCCGGCCGGCAGGTTCGCCAGTTCGCTGAGGGACAGCAGCCGGTCGATGTCGAGGGTGCGCCCCAGCAGGCTGGCAAAATCCCGCCATGCCTGTTGATTAACCACCGACTCGCGGGCGGTCACCAGCCCCAGATGCCGCTCGGGCAGCGCCACGCCTTCCACGCGCGGCACATAACCGAGCACCGGCGCCTGGCAGTAGCGCTCAATGGCGCTTTTCAGCAGCTGGAAGTGGGTGTCGCTGTTGACGCGATTAACGATCACGCCGGCGATATTGAGGGCCGGATCAAAATGTTGAAAGCCCATCACCGTGGCGGCGATGGAGGTCGAGACCGCTTTGCCATCCACCAGCAAAATCACCGGGCAGCCAAGCTGTTTGGCCATCGCCGCGCTGCTGCAGTAGTTGGGGTCGGTGCCGTAGCCGTCATAGAGGCCCATCACCCCTTCAATGACTGCGATATCGGCCTGCTGCAGCTGGTCGGCAAACAGCGCGTTGAGTATCGGGGCGGGAAGCATAAAGCTGTCGAGATTGCGGGAGGCGACGCCGCTGATGGCGGTGTGCCAGGCGGTGTCTAAATAGTCTGGCCCCACTTTACAGGGTTGCACCCGCAAACCGCGCTGTTGGAGCAAGCTGAGCAGGCCGAGCGTCACGGTGGTTTTGCCACAACCGCTACCGGTACCCGCAAGAATGAACGCACGCCTGGTTGCCATACCCTGTCCTGTTCAGGTGGTCAGAGTATAGCTGCGCGCATGCCTGGTCCTGCGACCACGCACCGCTAAGCCACCCACTTCCCACCGAAGTTGTTGGTCTGTTACCGGCAGGCAGGTCTTCTGGCTTAGCTTCGTTCTCGCCCGCCCTTCCCAATCTTACGATCAGTGGTTTTTACGGGGTCGTCAGCATCACAGCAGCGGGGGCTGCGGGGGATTGACACCCCCTTCCCTGACACCAAACTGGTGTCGAACCTGTCGGTTTTATTCGCCGATGCGCCCTGCATCGGCGGTTAATGTTTCAAGCTTACTTTTACCGCCTTATCCCCGCCAGAATGACGCCTGCGGAGTGAAGCGGTTTTGAATAATCATCGGTCTCGTATTAACGGACACTCTATCCCATCACAAAAATAAAAACTGGTGTAGTTTATCCCTCGAATATCATTATTTTGTTGCGCTATGACAATTTATTGCTCTACTGTCGTTTTTTTCATTTTATAATGATGAAGATACTCCGGGATATCAAAAATCGGCAATAGCAAAATATTGTCATTTAAAATGACTCAGTTTGTGATCCGGCATTAATTTGCTGACGAAACGCCTGCGGCGTTACCTGATAGGTCTGGCGAAACACTTTACAAAAATAGCTGGTTTGCGAAAAACCTAAATTCCGCGCAATGCTGGCAATGCTCCAGTCGCTGTGGCAAAGCAGTTCTTTTGCGCTCGCCATCCGCTGCTGATTGACCCAGGCGTTAAAGCCGATCCCCTGATATTTTTTAAACAATTTGCTGAAGTAGTACGGGCTGAGATAGACGTGCGCCGCCACCTCCTCCAGACGCAGTTCATCAGAGAGATGCGCGTCGATATAGCGCAGCGCCTTCTTCATTTTGCCATCGTGCGGCGAGGCCGCCCGGCTGCTCTGCGCCGGGTCGTTCTGCGGCGGGTTATCCTTGATAACCACGAAGTTAAGCTGTTTTTTCAGGCAATTCTCGACGATCAGCTTGAGCAGATCCGCAGAGGCGATAACCCGCGAATAGTCCATCTCAGGCACATCGCGGAACGCCTGAACCAGCGCCGGATCGTCCTGCCAGCGGTCATCCACGTTAAGGATGTCCACCAGTTCGATATCGTTGCTCAGACGAACCTGACCGCAGAGCACAAAGCCCACAAGGTGCCCGGCGATAACCAGCGGAATGGAAAAATCGGTTAACCCGGCGTGGCAGCGGTAGATACAGAGCGCATCGGTTTTCGAGGCCTCGAGGCCGCCGCAGCGGTCGCTCATGCGACAGCGGGAGCTGTGCTGGGGGTGCTGGCGCATCAGCTGGCAGAAAGGGGTGAAGTTAAACAGTTCAGATATTTCATCACCGTGAATATTGACAACCACAACCGCCAGACTGGTGGCCTGCGCAAAATCCTGTGCGATTTTATTAATGAGTTCTGAGTTCAGTGTGCTCGCAGAAATCATGATAAAACCTCTCAGTTAATTTTTTGTTATAAATAAAACATTTCTTTAATATTCACTTCCTTTCATCATCATTTACCGCCAACGATAAAAGAATATTACGATAGCAAAAGTCTCCCATCCGTGGGAGACGTTTTTAGCCAGTTCGTGATACCGGTTCATGAAAATTTTTCGCTATTTCAGCGGATGCATTAATCCTCTAATTTACAGGTATTACACGGTAGATTATTACCAATCAGATAACGATAGATGGCCGCGCCGAGACAGGCGCCGATCAGCGGCGCAATAATCGGCACAATAAAGTACGGTATATCCCTTCCGCCGGTCATCGCGATATCGCCCCAACCCGCCATCCACGTAAACAGCTTCGGCCCAAAATCACGCGCCGGATTCATCGCAAAACCGGTCAGCGGCCCGGTTGAAGCGCCAATGACCGCCACCAGCAGGCCGATCAGCAGCGGGGCCAGCGGCCCTTTCGGTACGCCGTTGCCGTCGTCGGTCAGCGCCATAATCATCCCCATCAGCATGGAGGTGATCACCACTTCAACCAGCGCCGCATGCCAGATGCTCAGCGATGCCGCCGGGTAGGTGCTGAAAATACTCGCCAGCTGCAGGCTCTCTACGCTGCCGCGCGCGATATGGTGGGCGGATTCAAACTCGGTAAACATCGTGCTGTACAGCACATAGGCCAGCACCGCGCCGCCAAAGGCGCCGGCAACCTGTGAAACGATATAGGGGAAAACTTTTCGTCCGGGAAAGCAGGCAAACAGCCATAACGCGACGGTCACCGCCGGGTTGAGATGGCCGCCGGAGATCCCCGAAGTCAGATACACGGCAAGCGAGATCCCCAGCCCCCAGATAATGCATATCTCCCACAGTCCGAGGCTGGCTCCCGCCACCTTTAACGCGCTCAGGCAGCCGATGCCGAAAAACAAAAATAGCCCGGTGCCCAAAAACTCGGCGGTACATTGCGCTTTTAACGAATCATTCATTATGACACCTTCTTAGCAGAGTTCGTGTCCTGACCAGCCAACATCCTGCTGGCAGTAGAGTACAACGGGCACCACTATATGAACTCCCGTCCGCAAATTGTTGGCAACCTGCTGACGGCAGCCTCCGGAAAATTCGGGCATCAATAACAAATTATTGTCATTAAATAACGCAGAATTGCATTGCTCACGCGCGGCTTTCGCCATTATGCCACCACCATGGCATGCAAAAATATTGCTAAAACCAGCTCATCGTTTTCCAACAAACATCACAAATCAGTTTCTCGCGCATAGCAGATAAAATTGAAATCGTCATGAACAAATTTGTAAATATGGAATATACAAAACAAGATAATCACATCAACACAAATAAAAATATTAATTAACATCAAACACTTAAATAAATAAAAGACAATTTTATATTATCCAATACCCACTATTTTTTCACCATCACATTGAAGTCAGCCATTCTTTTTCCTCGCATCTTCTTATAGTCCCCACTATCGGAACACTCCATGCGAGGTCTTTATGCAACAAGAAGCACTAGGAATGGTAGAAACCAAAGGCTTAACCGCAGCCATAGAGGCCGCTGATGCAATGGTTAAGTCAGCCAATGTGATGTTAGTGGGCTATGAAAAGATTGGCTCCGGGCTGGTCACCGTCATCGTGCGCGGCGACGTTGGCGCGGTGAAAGCGGCCACCGATGCCGGTGCCGCCGCCGCACGTAACGTGGGAGAAGTGAAAGCCGTACACGTCATCCCACGCCCTCACACCGATGTAGAAAAAATCTTACCGAAGGGAATTAGCCAATGAGCAGCAATGAGCTGGTTGAACAGATCATGGCTCAGGTGATTGCCCGTGTGGCAACGCCGGAACAGCAGGCCATCCCTACTGAAAACCATCCAATACGAGAGACAGCTATGGCAGAAAAAAGCTGCAGTTTAACGGAATTTGTCGGGACCGCCATTGGCGACACCCTGGGCCTGGTGATCGCCAACGTCGATACCGCCCTGCTGGACGCGATGAAGCTTGAAAAACGCTATCGCTCCATCGGCATTCTCGGCGCCCGCACCGGCGCAGGCCCGCACATTATGGCGGCGGACGAAGCGGTGAAAGCCACCAACACCGAAGTGGTCAGCATTGAGCTTCCACGCGATACCAAAGGCGGCGCGGGCCACGGTTCGCTGATTATTTTAGGCGGCAACGACGTTTCCGATGTTAAGCGCGGTATCGAAGTCGCCCTGAAAGAGCTCGATCGCACCTTTGGCGATGTTTACGGCAATGAAGCCGGACATATCGAGCTGCAGTACACCGCCCGCGCCAGCTACGCCCTGGAAAAAGCCTTCGGCGCGCCGATTGGCCGCGCCTGCGGCATTATCGTCGGCGCACCGGCCTCCGTTGGCGTGCTGATGGCCGATACCGCCCTGAAGTCAGCCAACGTAGAAGTCGTGGCGTATAGCTCTCCGGCGCACGGCACCAGCTTCAGTAACGAAGCCATCCTGGTGATTTCCGGCGACTCCGGCGCGGTCCGCCAGGCAGTCACCTCCGCGCGCGAAATCGGTAAAACCGTCCTTGCGACCCTCGGTGCTGAACCGAAAAACGATCGCCCCTCCTACATCTGATACCCGCGAGGCTGATTCATGAGATCGAAAAGATTTGAAGCACTGGCGAAACGCCCTGTGAATCAGGACGGCTTCGTTAAGGAGTGGATCGAAGAAGGCTTTATCGCGATGGAAAGCCCGAACGATCCGAAACCGTCGATAAAAATCGTTAACGGCGCGGTGACCGAGCTGGACGGGAAACCGGTGAGCGATTTTGACCTGATCGACCACTTTATCGCCCGCTACGGTATCAACCTGAATCGCGCCGAAGAAGTGATGGCGATGGATTCGGTCAAACTGGCCAATATGCTCTGCGATCCGAACGTCAAGCGTAGCGAAATCGTCCCGCTGACCACCGCGATGACGCCGGCAAAAATTGTCGAAGTGGTTTCGCATATGAACGTCGTTGAGATGATGATGGCGATGCAGAAAATGCGCGCCCGCCGCACCCCGTCCCAGCAGGCGCACGTCACCAACGTCAAAGATAACCCGGTACAGATTGCCGCCGACGCCGCCGAAGGCGCATGGCGCGGATTTGACGAACAGGAAACCACGGTTGCAGTCGCGCGCTATGCGCCGTTTAACGCCATCGCGCTGCTGGTCGGCTCGCAGGTAGGCCGCCCGGGCGTACTGACTCAGTGCTCGCTGGAAGAAGCCACCGAGCTCAAGCTCGGCATGCTGGGCCACACCTGCTACGCCGAAACCATCTCCGTCTACGGTACCGAACCGGTCTTTACCGACGGCGACGACACCCCGTGGTCGAAGGGCTTCCTCGCCTCCTCCTACGCCTCTCGCGGCCTGAAAATGCGCTTCACCTCCGGCTCCGGCTCCGAAGTGCAGATGGGCTACGCCGAAGGTAAATCCATGCTTTATCTGGAAGCGCGCTGCATCTACATCACCAAAGCCGCCGGCGTTCAGGGGCTGCAAAACGGCTCGGTAAGCTGCATCGGCGTACCGTCTGCGGTGCCGTCAGGCATTCGCGCGGTGCTGGCGGAAAACCTGATCTGTTCGTCGCTGGATCTGGAGTGCGCCTCCAGTAACGACCAGACCTTCACCCACTCCGATATGCGTCGTACCGCGCGCCTGCTGATGCAGTTCCTGCCGGGAACCGACTTTATCTCCTCCGGTTATTCCGCGGTGCCGAACTACGACAACATGTTCGCCGGTTCCAACGAAGATGCCGAAGACTTTGACGACTACAACGTTATCCAGCGCGACCTGAAGGTCGACGGCGGTCTGCGTCCGGTTCGCGAAGAAGATGTTATCGCCATCCGTAACAAAGCCGCCCGCGCGCTGCAGGCCGTGTTTGCCGGAATGGGGCTGCCGCCGATTACCGATGAAGAAGTGGAAGCCGCGACCTACGCCCACGGTTCGAAAGATATGCCGGAGCGCAACATCGTCGAAGACATCAAGTTCGCCCAGGAGATCATCAATAAAAACCGCAACGGCCTGGAGGTGGTGAAAGCGCTGGCGCAGGGCGGGTTCACCGACGTGGCCCAGGACATGCTCAACATCCAGAAAGCCAAGCTGACCGGGGACTATCTGCATACCTCCGCAATCATCGTCGGCGACGGACAAGTGCTATCAGCCGTCAACGACGTTAACGATTATGCCGGTCCGGCAACAGGCTATCGCCTGCAGGGCGAACGCTGGGAAGAGATTAAAAACATCCCTGGCGCTCTTGATCCCAACGAGATTGATTAAGGGGTGAGAAATGGAAATTAATGAAAAATTGCTGCGCCAGATAATTGAAGAAGTGCTTAGCGAAATGAAGGGCAGCGATAAACCGGTCTCGTTTCATGCGCCGGCGGCCTCGACTGCGCCGCAGGCAACCGCGCCTGCTGCCGACGGCTTCCTGACGGAAGTCGGCGAAGCGCGTCAGGGCACGCAGCAGGACGAAGTGATTATCGCCGTCGGCCCGGCTTTCGGCCTGGCGCAGACCGTCAATATCGTCGGCATACCGCATAAGAGCATTTTGCGCGAAGTGATTGCCGGTATTGAAGAAGAAGGCATTAAGGCGCGCGTGATCCGCTGCTTTAAATCCTCGGATGTCGCCTTTGTGGCGGTGGAAGGCAACCGCCTGAGCGGCTCCGGCATCTCTATCGGCATCCAGTCAAAAGGCACCACCGTTATCCACCAGCAGGGCCTGCCGCCGCTCTCTAACCTGGAGCTGTTCCCCCAGGCGCCGCTGCTGACCCTGGAAACCTATCGTCAGATTGGTAAGAACGCCGCCCGCTATGCGAAACGCGAATCGCCGCAGCCGGTCCCGACGCTGAACGACCAGATGGCGCGGCCAAAATACCAGGCGAAATCGGCCATTTTGCACATTAAAGAGACCAAGTACGTGGTGACGGGCAAAAACCCGCAGGAACTGCGCGTGGCGC
This sequence comes from Klebsiella sp. 54, assembly GCF_018223875.1. Classification (NCBI taxonomy): domain Bacteria; kingdom Pseudomonadati; phylum Pseudomonadota; class Gammaproteobacteria; order Enterobacterales; family Enterobacteriaceae; genus Klebsiella; species Klebsiella sp. 54. The sequence goes on along the minus strand of NZ_JAGRRA010000004.1, from coordinate 89,326 downwards.
TTTGATAAAGGATAACTCCATGAATACCGACGCAATTGAATCGATGGTGCGCGACGTATTAAGCCGTATGAACAGCCTGCAGGGCGAGGCGCCAGCGGCGGCTCCGGCGGCTGGCGGCGCGCCCCGTAGCGCAAAGGTCAGCGACTACCCGCTGGCGAATAAGCACCCGGAATGGGTGAAAACCGCCACCAATAAAACGCTGGACGACTTTACGCTGGAAAACGTGCTGAGCAATAAAGTCACCGCTCAGGATATGCGTATTACCCCGGAAACGCTGCGCTTACAGGCTTCTATCGCCAGGGACGCGGGCCGCGACCGGTTGGCGATGAACTTCGAACGCGCCGCCGAACTGACCGCGGTACCGGACGATCGCATTCTTGAAATCTACAACGCCCTCCGCCCCTATCGCTCGACGAAAGAGGAGCTGCTGACGATCGCCGACGATCTCGAAAGCCGCTACCAGGCGAAGATCTGCGCCGCTTTCGTTCGCGAAGCGGCAACGCTGTACGTCGAGCGTAAAAAACTCAAGGGCGACGATTAATTACAGGGGCATGTGATGCGATATATAGCTGGCATTGATATCGGCAACTCATCGACGGAAGTCGCCCTGGCGACCCTGAATGAGGCTGGCGCGCTGACGATTACGCACAGCGCGCTGGCGGAAACCACCGGGATCAAAGGCACGTTGCGTAACGTGTTCGGCATTCAGGAGGCCCTCGCGCTGGTCGCAAAGCGCGCGGGGATCAGTGTCAGCGATATTTCGCTCATCCGCATTAACGAAGCCACGCCGGTGATTGGCGATGTGGCGATGGAAACCATTACCGAAACCATCATCACCGAATCAACCATGATCGGCCATAACCCGAAAACGCCCGGCGGCGCGGGGCTTGGCGTGGGCATCACCATTACGCCGCAGGAGCTGTTAACCCGCCCGGCGGACGCGCCCTATATCCTGGTGGTGTCGTCGGCGTTTGACTTTGCCGATATCGCCAGCGTGATTAACGCTTCCCTGCGCGCCGGATATCAGATTACCGGCGTCATTTTGCAACGTGACGATGGCGTGCTGGTCAGCAACCGGCTGGAAAAACCGCTGCCGATCGTTGACGAAGTGCTGTACATCGACCGCATTCCGCTGGGGATGCTGGCGGCAATTGAGGTCGCCGTCCCGGGGAAGGTCATCGAAACGCTCTCTAACCCCTACGGCATCGCCACCGTATTTAACCTCAACGCCGATGAGACGAAAAACATCGTGCCGATGGCTCGCGCGCTGATTGGCAACCGTTCCGCCGTGGTGGTCAAAACGCCATCCGGTGACGTCAAAGCGCGCGCGATACCCGCCGGTAACCTTGAGCTGCTGGCCCAGGGCCGGAGCGTGCGCGTGGATGTCGCCGCCGGAGCCGAAGCCATCATGAAAGCGGTCGACGGCTGCGGCAAACTCGATAACGTCACCGGCGAGTCGGGGACCAATATCGGCGGCATGCTGGAGCATGTGCGCCAGACCATGGCCGAGCTGACCAACAAGCCCAGCAGCGAGATTTTTATTCAGGATCTGCTGGCCGTTGACACCTCGGTTCCGGTGAGCGTCACCGGCGGTCTTGCCGGGGAGTTCTCGCTGGAGCAGGCCGTGGGCATCGCCTCCATGGTGAAATCTGACCGTTTGCAGATGGCGATGATTGCCCGCGAGATCGAGCAGAAGCTCAATATCGACGTACAGATCGGCGGCGCAGAGGCCGAAGCCGCCATTCTCGGCGCGCTGACCACCCCCGGCACCACGCGTCCGCTGGCGATCCTCGACCTGGGCGCAGGCTCCACCGATGCCTCCATCATCAACCCCAAAGGCGAAATCATCGCCACTCACCTCGCCGGAGCTGGCGATATGGTGACGATGATCATTGCCCGCGAGCTGGGGCTGGAAGACCGCTATCTGGCGGAAGAGATCAAGAAATACCCGCTGGCGAAGGTGGAAAGTCTGTTTCATTTACGCCACGAGGACGGCAGCGTGCAGTTCTTCTCCACGCCGCTGCCCCCCGCCGTATTCGCCCGCGTCTGCGTGGTGAAACCGGACGAACTGGTGCCGCTACCCGGCGACTTAGCGCTGGAAAAAGTGCGCGCTATTCGCCGCAGCGCCAAAGAGCGGGTCTTTGTCACCAACGCCCTGCGCGCGCTGCGTCAGGTCAGCCCGACCGGCAACATTCGCGATATTCCGTTCGTGGTGCTGGTCGGTGGCTCGTCGCTGGATTTCGAAGTTCCGCAGCTGGTCACCGATGCGCTGGCGCACTACCGCCTGGTGGCCGGGCGGGGAAATATTCGCGGCAGCGAAGGCCCCAGAAACGCGGTAGCTACCGGGCTGATTCTCTCCTGGCATAAGGAGTTTGCACATGGACAGTAATCACAGCGCCCCGGCTATTGTGATCGCCGCCATCGACGGCTGCGATGGCTTGTGGCGCGAAGTGCTGCTGGGTATCGAAGAGGAAGGCATTCCTTTCCTGCTCCAGCATCACCCGGCCGGGGATGTCGTGGACAGCGCCTGGCAGGCGGCGCGCAGCTCGCCGCTGCTGGTGGGCATCGCCTGCGATCGCCATACGCTGGTCGTGCACTACAAGAATTTACCCGCATCGGCGCCGCTTTTTACGCTGATGCATCATCAGGACAGTCAGGCCCACCGCAACACCGGTAATAACGCGGCACGGCTGGTCAAAGGGATCCCTTTCCGGGATCTGAATAGCTAAGCAACAGGAGAACAGCAGTATGAATAACGCACTGGGACTGGTTGAAACAAAAGGGTTAGTAGGCGCCATTGAAGCCGCCGATGCCATGGTGAAATCGGCCAACGTGCAGCTGGTCGGCTACGAAAAAATTGGCTCGGGTCTGGTGACCGTCATGGTTCGCGGCGATGTCGGCGCGGTCAAAGCGGCGGTGGATGCGGGCAGCGCGGCGGCAAGCGTGGTGGGTGAAGTGAAATCCTGCCACGTGATCCCGCGTCCGCACAGCGACGTTGAGGCCATTTTACCGAAATCAGCCTGATTGATGGCGAATAAGGAGCACCGCGTGAAGCAATCACTGGGATTACTTGAAGTTTGTGGTCTGGCACTGGCTATTAGCTGCGCCGATATCATGGCGAAATCCGCTTCTATCACGCTGGTCGCCCTCGAAAAGACCAATGGTTCAGGCTGGATGGTCATTAAAATTACCGGTGATGTGGCCTCAGTACAGGCGGCCATCACCACCGGTGCACAGTTTGCCGAACAGCGAAACGGTCTGGTGGCTCATAAAGTCATCGCCAGACCCGGAGAAGGGATCCTGCCAGCAGAGGCTCCCCCACCCTCCGTCATGGAACCTGAGCCTGAAGAGTCAGAGACGGCTGATGTCGTTTCTGAAGCGCCAGCAGAAGAGCCCCTCCAGCAACAAGGCGTGGTGAGCTGCAACCTGTGCCTGGATCCAAAATGTCCGCGCCAGAAGGGCGAGCCGCGCACCCTTTGCATTCATCCCGGCAAGCGAGGTGAAGCGTAATGGATAAACAGCTTCTCGAATCAACGGTCAGTAAAGTCCTCGACGAGATGCGTCTGCGGCCCATTCCGCTGGGGGTTTCAAATCGTCATATCCACCTGTCGGCGTCGGATTATGAACGCCTGTTTCCCGGTCATCCCATCAGCGAGAAAAAAGCGCTGCTGCAGCCGGGACAGTACGCTGCGGAGCAAACCGTCACCCTGGTAGGGCCGAAGGGGCAGCTTAAAAATGTGCGCCTGCTCGGCCCGCTGCGCTCGGTAAGCCAGGTGGAAATCTCGCGTACCGATGCCAGAACCCTGGGGATGGCGGCGCCGCTGAGAATGTCCGGCGATCTGAAGGGGACGCCGGGCATCCGTCTGGTCAGCCCTTTTGGCGAGCTAGAACTCTCGACAGGGGTTATCGTCGCACAGCGGCATATCCATATGTCGCCGCTCGATGCGCTGATCCTGCGGGTCTCGCACGGCGATATGGTTTCGGTGGCCATTGAAGGCGACGAGCGCGGGCTGATCTTCAACAACGTGGCGGTTCGCGTTTCACCGGACATGCGTCTCGAAATGCACATTGATACCGATGAAGCCAACGCCGCCGGCGCTGATAACCCGCAGGCCTTTGCCCGGCTGGTAGGCCCGCGATGAACGGCGAAATTCTGCAGCGCATTGTGGAGGAGATTGTCTCCCGGCTGCAGCGTCGCGCCCATAGCACGGCGACGTTGAGCGTTGCGCAGCTCCGTGATGCCGACTGTCCAGCGCTGTTCTGTCAGCACGCCTCGCTGCGCATTCTGCTCGTTGACCTGCCGCTGCTGGCTCAGCTTGCTGATGCGGAAACCGACGATGCCGCGGCGCGGAAAATTCACGAGGCGCTGGCTTTCGGCATCCGCGTGCAGCTCACCCTGCACAGCCAGCTGCTGCCGGTTATCCCGCTCAAAAAACTGGCGCGCCTGCCGGTTATATTCACCGACGAGCGCGGACTGCCGCTGATCCTGCATGCAGGTTCAGTGCTGAGCTATCGCGACGTCGCGCAGCTGGGCCAGGGGCGTCTGGTTATCCACCGCAAATGCATCGTGACCGCGCTGGCGCGCGAAGCGGCACAGGCGCGGCATATTCAATTCATTAAGCAGGAGTAAATCATGCATCTGGCACGAGTCACGGGCGCGGTTGTCTCCACGCAAAAATCGCCTTCCCTGATCGGCAAAAAGCTGCTGCTGGTGCGGCGGGTCAGCGCCGATGGCGAACTCCCCGCCTCCCCCACCTCCGGCGATGAAGTCGCCGTGGATTCCGTCGGCGCGGGGATCGGCGAGCTGGTCTTGCTCAGCGGCGGCTCCAGCGCCAGGCACGTTTTTTCCGGGCCAAACGAGGCCATCGACCTCGCCGTTGTCGGCATTGTCGATACGCTTTCACGTTAAGGAGCGAATATGGCGATTTATACCCGAACGGGCGACGCTGGCACCACCTCACTCTTTACCGGCCAGCGGGTGAGCAAAACGCACCCGCGGGTTGAAGCCTACGGCACGCTGGACGAACTGAACGCCGCGCTGAGCCTTTGCGCCTGCGCCGCCGCGGATGAAAATCACCGCGCCCTGCTCGAAGCCATCCAGCAGCAAATATTCTGGTTTAGCGCAGAACTGGCCAGCGACAGCGAGCAGCCGTCGCCCAAACAGCGCTACATCAGCAGCGAAGAGATTTCCGCCCTGGAAGCCGCCATCGATCGGGCCATGGCCCGCGTCGAACCGCTGCATAGCTTTATTTTACCCGGCCGCTGCGAAGCCGCGAGCCGCCTGCATTTTGCCCGCACGCTGGCCCGCCGCGCCGAACGCCGTCTGGTTGAGCTGGCGGCGGAAGTCAACGTACGCCAGGTGCTGATGCGCTACATCAACCGCTTATCAGATTGCCTGTACGCCATGGCCCGCGCGGAAGATAGCGATGCGCACCAGAACAATATTATTCGTGAGGTTAGCAGGCGCTATCTGGCCGCCAGCCAGCCGAGCCACAGCAAGGAGACGACGCCCGTGGCGCTCTCATTCCACGATCTGCACCAGCTCACCCGCGCCGCGGTTGAGCGCGCGCAGCAGCTTCAGGTGCCGGTGGTGATTAGCATCGTTGATGCCCACGGTACGGAAACCGTCACCTGGCGGATGCCGGACGCCCTGCTGGTCAGCAGCGAACTGGCGCCGAAAAAGGCCTGGACCGCGGTGGCGATGAAAACGGCGACCCATGAGCTGAGCGATGTCGTTCAGCCGGGCGCGGCGCTTTACGGCCTCGAAACGCATTTACAGGGAAAAGTGGTCACCTTTGGCGGCGGTTACGCCCTGTGGCGCGACGGCTTATTAATTGGGGGTCTTGGCATCAGCGGCGGCAGCGTTGAACAGGACATGGATATCGCACAGACCGCCATTGCGGCCATTAACGTGGGAACACATCAATGAATACTTCTGAACTCGAAACCCTGATTCGCACTATTCTTAGCGAGCAATTAACCACGCCAGCGCAAACGCCGGCCCAGCCGCAGGACAAAGGGATTTTCCAGTCCGTCAGCGAGGCCATTGATGCCGCGCATCAGGCGTTCTTACGTTATCAGCAGTGCCCGCTAAAAACCCGCAGCGCCATCATCAGCGCAATACGTCAGGAGCTGACGCCGCTGCTGGCGAGCCTGGCGGAAGAGAGCGCCAATGAAACGGGAATGGGCAACAAAGAAGATAAATTCCTGAAAAACAAGGCCGCGCTCGACAACACGCCGGGCGTGGAAGACCTCACCACCACCGCGCTGACCGGCGACGGCGGCATGGTGCTCTTTGAATACTCGCCGTTTGGCGTTATCGGCTCCGTCGCGCCGAGCACCAACCCGACGGAAACCATCATCAACAACAGCATCAGCATGCTGGCGGCGGGCAACAGCGTCTACTTCAGCCCGCATCCGGGAGCGAAAAAGGTCTCTCTCAAGCTCATCAGCCTGATTGAAGAGATTGTTTTCCGCTGCTGCGGCATCCGCAATCTGGTGGTCACCGTAGCGGAACCAACCTTTGAAGCGACCCAGCAGATGATGGCCCACCCGCGCATCGCGGTGCTGGCTATCACCGGCGGCCCGGGTATTGTGGCAATGGGCATGAAGAGCGGTAAGAAGGTGATTGGCGCTGGCGCGGGCAACCCGCCCTGTATCGTTGATGAAACGGCGGATTTGGTGAAGGCGGCGGAAGATATCATCAACGGCGCTTCGTTCGATTACAACCTGCCCTGCATCGCCGAGAAGAGCCTGATTGTGGTGGAGAGCGTGGCTGAACGCCTGGTGCAGCAAATGCAAACCTTCGGCGCGCTGCTGTTGAGCCCGGCCGATACCGACAAGCTCCGCGCCGCCTGCCTGCCAGAAGGCCAGGCGAACAAAAAACTGGTCGGCAAAAGCCCGTCGGCCATGCTGGAAGCGGCCGGGATCGCCGTGCCGGCGAAAGCGCCGCGTCTGCTGATTGCTATCGTCAACGCCGATGACCCGTGGGTCACCAGCGAACAGCTGATGCCGATGCTGCCGGTAGTGAAAGTTTGCGATTTCGATAGCGCGCTGGCGCTGGCCCTCAAGGTTGAAGAGGGGCTGCATCATACCGCCATTATGCACTCGCAGAACGTGTCGCGCCTGAACCTCGCGGCCCGCACCCTGCAAACCTCGATATTCGTCAAGAACGGCCCCTCCTATGCCGGGATCGGCGTCGGCGGCGAAGGTTTTACCACCTTTACCATTGCCACGCCAACCGGTGAAGGGACAACCTCGGCGCGCACCTTTGCCCGCTCCCGGCGCTGCGTGCTGACCAACGGCTTTTCCATCCGCTAACCGAGGTCGCGATGAATACTTTCTCACTACAAACGCGGTTGTACAGCGGTCAGGGCAGTCTGGCGGTGCTCAAGCGCTTTACCAATAAGCACATCTGGATAATCTGCGATGGCTTTCTGGCGCGTTCGCCGCTGCTGGATACCCTGCGTAACGCGTTGCCCGCAGATAACCGCATTAGCGTCTTTAGCGAGATAACGCCGGACCCTACTATCCATACCGTGGTGCAGGGGATTGCGCAAATGCAGGCCCTGCGTCCGCAGGTGGTCATCGGCTTCGGCGGCGGTTCGGCAATGGACGCGGCGAAAGCTATCGTCTGGTTCAGCCAGCAGAGCGGCATCAACATCGAAACCTGCGTGGCCATACCAACCACCAGCGGCACCGGCTCGGAAGTGACCAGCGCCTGCGTGATTAGCGACCCGGATAAAGGCATTAAGTACCCGCTGTTCAACAATGCGCTGTATCCGGATATGGCGATCCTTGACCCGGAGCTGGTGGTCAGCGTGCCGCCGCATATTACCGCCAACACCGGCATGGACGTGCTGACCCATGCGCTGGAGGCGTGGGTTTCGCCGCACGCCAGCGACTTTACCGACGCGCTGGCGGAAAAAGCCGCCAAACTGGTGTTCCAGTATCTGCCCACGGCGGTGGAAAAAGGTGACTGCGTGGCGACGCGCGGGAAAATGCATAACGCCTCAACCCTCGCCGGGATGGCCTTCAGCCAGGCGGGACTGGGGCTTAATCACGCTATTGCCCACCAGCTTGGCGGGCAGTTTCATCTGCCGCATGGCCTGGCAAACGCGCTGCTGTTAACCACGGTTATCCGCTTTAACGCCGCTGTTCCCCGCGCTGGCAAACGCTATGCGCGGCTGGCCAAAGCCTGCGGCTTTTGCCCGGCAGAGGCCAACGACGTCACAGCGATCAATGCGCTGATTCAGCAGATCGAACGACTCAAGCAGAGCTGTGCGCTGCCTTCACTGGCCGTTGCGCTTAAAGAAGGAAGATCCGACTTTTCCGCGCGTATTCCGGCAATGGTGCAGGCCGCGCTGGCGGACGTCACGCTACGCACCAACCCGCGCCCGGCTAGCGCCGGGGAAATTCGCGAACTGCTGGAGGAACTGCTATGAGCGCCGCCATCAACAGCGTTGAAATCTCCCATAGCGCCGATGAAATCCGCGAGCGCGTGGGCGCAGCAGGCGTCGTCGGCGCGGGCGGCGCGGGGTTTCCCGCCCACGTTAAGCTACAGGCGCAGGTAGAGATTTTTCTGGTCAACGCCGCCGAGTGCGAACCGATGCTCAAGGTCGACCAGCAGCTGATATGGCAGCAGGCTGCGCGCCTTGTGCGCGGCGTGCAGTACGCGATGACGGCAACCGGCGCGCGCGAAGGGGTCATTGCCCTGAAAGAAAAATACCGCCGGGCTATCGACGCCCTTACCCCGCTGCTGCCTGTCGGTATCCGTCTGCATATTCTGCCGGATGTCTATCCCGCGGGCGATGAAGTACTGACCATCTGGCTGGCAACCGGTCGCCGGGTCGCGCCCGCCGCGCTGCCGGCCAGCGTAGGCGTGGTGGTCAATAACGTGCAAACGGTCCTCAATATTGCCCGGGCGGTTGAACAACAGTTTCCGGTCACTCGCCGTACGCTGACCGTTAACGGCGCGGTCGCCCGACCGCTGACCGTCACGGTCCCCATCGGCATGTCGCTGCGCGAAGTGCTGGCGCTGGCGGGCGGCGCGACGGTCGATGACCCCGGTTTTATTAACGGCGGTCCGATGATGGGCGGCCTGATCACCTCTCTCGATAACCCGGTGACCAAAACCACCGGCGGCCTGCTGGTGCTGCCGAAAAGCCATCCGCTTATTCAGCGGAGAATGCAGGACGAACGCACGGTGCTTTCCGTGGCTCGCACCGTCTGCGAGCAGTGCCGGCTGTGTACCGATCTCTGCCCCCGGCATCTGATCGGCCACGAACTCTCTCCGCACCTGCTGGTGCGGGCAGTGAACTTTCATCAGGCCGCTACGCCGCAGCTGCTGCTTAGCGCCCTCACCTGCTCGGAGTGCAACGTCTGCGAAAGCGTGGCCTGCCCGGTCGGCATTTCGCCGATGCGCATCAACCGCATGCTGAAACGCGAGCTGCGCGCGCAAAACCAGCGCTATGAAGGGCCGCTGTATCCTGCCGACGAAATGGCGAAATACCGCCTCGTACCGGTGAAGCGATTGATCGCCAAACTGGGATTAAGCTCCTGGTACCAGGAGGCGCCGCTGGTTGAAGACGAACCATCGGTAGAAAAAGTGACTTTGCAGCTGCGCCAGCATATCGGCGCCGGCGCGGTGCCCAACGTTGCGGTTGGGGAACGCGTTACGCGCGGACAATGCGTTGCCGATATTCCGGCAGGCGCATTAGGCGCGCCGGTTCACGCCAGCATTGATGGCGTTGTTACGGCCATCAGCGAACAGGCCATCACGGTGGTAAGAGGTTAACCATGTCTCAGGCTATAGGAATTTTAGAACTCACCAGCATTGCCAAAGGGATGGAACTCGGCGATGCGATGCTGAAAAGCGCCAACGTTAATCTGCTGGTCAGTAAGACCATCTGTCCGGGGAAGTTTTTGCTGATGCTCGGCGGCGATATCGGCGCTATCCAGCAGGCCATTGAAACCGGTACGTCCCAGGCTGGCGAGATGCTCGTCGACAGCCTGGTGCTGGCGAATATTCATCCCAGCGTCCTTCCGGCCATCAGCGGCCTGAATATCGTCGATAAGCGCCAGGCGGTAGGTATCGTCGAAACCTGGAGCGTGGCGGCCTGCATCAGCGCCGCTGACCGGGCGGTAAAAGGCTCAAACGTCACCCTGGTGCGGGTGCATATGGCCTTCGGCATCGGCGGTAAATGCTACATGGTGGTGGCGGGCGACGTTTCTGATGTCAACAACGCGGTGACGGTTGCCAGCGAAAGCGCGGGCGAAAAAGGGTTGCTGGTTTACCGCTCGGTGATCCCGCGCCCGCATGAAGCGATGTGGCGACAGATGGTGGAGGGATGATGGAAAGGCAGCCAACAACGGATCGCATGATTCAGGAATATGTTCCCGGAAAACAGGTGACCCTCGCGCACCTGATTGCCAATCCAGGGAAAGATCTCTTTAAGAAGCTGGGCCTGCAGGATGCGGTATCCGCCATTGGCATCCTCACCATTACGCCCAGCGAGGCGTCGATTATCGCCTGCGATATCGCCACCAAATCCGGCGCGGTAGAGATTGGTTTTCTTGACCGCTTTACCGGCGCCGTGGTGCTGACCGGCGACGTTTCCGCCGTCGAGTATGCCCTCAAGCAGGTGACGCGCACGCTGGGCGAAATGATGCAGTTCACTACCTGCACGATCACCCGGACGTAGCGCAATGAAACGTCTGATGCTTATCGGCCCCAGCCAGTGCGGGAAAACCTCGCTTACCCAGGGTCTACGCGGCGAAGCGCTCCATTACAAGAAAACTCAGGCGATTGAATGGTCGCCGATGGCCATCGACACGCCGGGCGAATATCTGGAGAACCGCTGCCTTTATAGCGCCCTGCTGACCAGCGCCTGCGAGGCCGACGTTATCGCGCTGGTGCTGAATGCCGACGCCCAGTGGTCGCCGTTTTCTCCGGGTTTTACCGTCCCGATGAACCGTCCGACGATTGGCCTGGTCACCAAAGCTGACCTCGCCGACCCGCAGCGGATATCGCTGATCGGCGAGTGGCTCAGGCAGGCTGGTGCCCGGCAAATTTTTATCACCAGCGCGCTGAATAATTCGGGTCTTGATGCCGTGCTGAATTTTCTGAATTCGAAGGAACCTTTATGTCTTACAAAATCATGGCCATTAACGCCGGCAGTTCATCGTTAAAATTCCAGCTGCTGGAGATGCCGCAGGGCGACATGCTCTGCCAGGGATTAATCGAACGTATCGGCATGGCAAACGCCCAGGTGACTCTCAAAACGCCGGAGCAGAAATGGCAGGAGACGGCGCCGATCGCCGATCACCGTGAAGCCGTCACCCTGCTGCTTGAAAAGCTCCTCAACCATCGGATTATCCAGAGTTTGCAGGATATCGATGGCGTCGGCCACCGCGTGGCGCACGGCGGGGAGCGCTTTAAGGATTCGACGCCGGTCACCGATGAAACCTTAGCGGAAATCGAGCGCCTGGCAGAGCTGGCCCCGCTGCATAACCCGGTAAATGCCTTAGGCATCAAAGTGTTCCGCCAGCTGCTGCCCGACGCGCCGTCGGTGGCGGTGTTTGATACCGCTTTTCACCAGACGCTGGATGAGCGCGCCTTTATCTATCCGCTGCCGTGGCGCTACTACAGCGAGCTGGGCATTCGCCGTTACGGCTTCCACGGCACCAGCCATAAGTACGTCAGCGCGACGCTGGCGGAGAAGTTGGGCGTGCCATTGAGCGCTCTGCGCGTAGTGTGCTGTCATCTCGGCAACGGCAGCAGCGTTTGCGCAATCAAAGGCGGGCGTTCGGTTAACACTTCAATGGGCTTTACGCCGCAGTCCGGGGTAATGATGGGCACCCGCAGCGGCGATATCGACCCTTCAATTTTACCGTGGCTGGCGCTGCATGAGGGCAAAACGCCGGAACAGCTTAACCAGCTGCTGAATAACGAATCCGGCCTGCTGGGGGTTTCCGGCATCTCGCACGATTACCGCGATGTCGAGCAGGCGGCGGACAGCGGTAATCGTCAGGCAGCCCTGGCGCTCTCGCTGTTTGCTGAGCGCATTCGCGCCACCATCGGCAGCTATATTATGCAGATGGGCGGCCTCGACGCGCTGGTCTTTACCGGCGGCATCGGCGAAAACTCCGCCCGAGCCAGGAGCGCCATCTGCCATAACCTGAATTTCCTCGGGCTCTCGGTCGATGAAGAGAAAAACCAGCACAACGCCACCTTTATTCAGGCCGAAAATGCGATGGTCAAAGTGGCGGTGATCAATACCAATGAAGAGCTGATGATCGCCCGCGATGTGATGCGCCTGGCGCTGCCGCAGGCGCGCGAGCTGGCGGTACCAGCCTAAACGACGCCTCTCCCCTTTGCGGAGAATCATGGTAACCGGCGGGTCGCCGTGCCACTATGCGCCCTGGCGAAGGTAAGCGGAAAGGTGAAAACGTGGCCGTTGCACAATGTCCCGCCTCGTGCGGAGAACTTATCCAGGGCTGGATCCTCGGCAGCGAGAAGCTGATCTCCTGCCCGGTGGACTGGTACAGCACCGTCGAGGTCGAGACCGGCAAACCGCGCAACGATGAGCGGCCGCTGTCGCGGGCGATGGTCGACCAACTGCTGGCCCACTGGGGCTACCCGGCGGCGCTGAGTCAGCAGATCCGCATCACCCTGCACTCGACGATCCCGGTAGCCAAAGGGATGGCCAGCAGCACCGCCGATATCGCCGCCACCGCGGTGGCCACCGCCCATCATCTGGGCCACGCGCTGGATGAGCCGACGCTGGCGCGTCTGTGCGTCGCGCTGGAGCCCACCGACAGCACCCTGTTCCACCAACTGACGCTGTTCGATCATAATACCGCCGCTACCCAAATCGCCTGCCCTGCGCCACCGGCGCTCGACCTGTTAGTGCTGGAGAGCCCGCTAACGCTGCGTACCACCGACTACCATCAGCTGCCGCGCGAGGCGGGTCTGCTGGCTAACGCCTCCCGGCTGCAGCTGGCGTGGGAGAAAGTGCAGCAGGCCTGCCAGCATGGCAGCCCGCAGCTGCTGGGCGAAGCGGCCACTATTAGCGCCATCGCCAGCCAGCAGCTGTTGCCCAAGCCGGGGTTTGACGCGCTGCTGGAGCTGGTGGAAAGCGCAGGATTGTATGGCCTCAACGTGGCGCACAGCGGCAGCGTCGTCGGCCTGCTGCTGGACCGCCGTCGTCATGACGTGGATTTTTTGCAATGGCGGCTGGCAGAGCGCGGCATCGCCGCCCACTGGCCGCAACAGCATCTGCTGGCGATGGTGCCGGGGGGCGTCACCCTGCAGTAGGGCTCAGGCCAGCGCCCGGCGCAGCGCCGCCAGCAGCTGGTCGTTTTCGCCGGCGCTGCGGATCGCCACCCGGAAATAGCGGCTATCCAGCCCCGGGTAGTTGGCGCAGCTGCGGATCAACACGTGCTGGCGCAGCAGGGCGTATTGCAGGTCAAGATCGGGTCTGTCACAGCGCAAGAACAGGTAGTTGGCGCGCCCGGGCCACACGGTCAGCCCGGCCATCTCCTGAAGCTGCGCGTAGAAACGCGCTCCCTCCTCCTGCAGCCACTGCCAGGTGGCCCGCTGATACGCCCGGTCCTGAAGAATGATCTCCCCGGCCAGAGCGGCATAGGCATTGATGGACCATGGCATTTGTCGCTCGCGCAGCCGGGCCACCGCCCGGGCGTCAGCGTTGAGCAGGTAGCCTAGACGCAGCCCCGGAATAGCATAAAATTTAGTCAGCGAGCGCAGAACCCAGACGTGCGGATACTGCGCCAACAGGGGAATAAACCCCGGCTGATCGGGAATAAAGTCGAGGAAGGCTTCATCGAGGATCAGGCTGATATTCAGCGCCCGACAGCGTTGCGCAATGGCTTCCAGCAGGCCACGCTCCGGCAGCAGACCAGTGGGGTTGTTCGGGGTGCAGAGAAACAGGCAGTCCAGCGCCGGCGTGAGAGCATTGAGGATCCCGTCGGTCAGCTGCCAGCCATCGCGCTCCTGCAGGGCATACTCCACCACCTCGCAGTCCACAGTCTGCAGCGCGCGCCGGTACTCTGCGAATCCGGGAATGACGATCATCGCCCGCCGCGGCTTAAGGCCGTGGACAAGGGTGAAGATCGATTCAGTTTCGCCGTTGCCGGCGAGGATATGCGCCGCCGGCAGCCGATGGTGGGCTGCCAGCGCCTGATGCAGCTGTTGATACTCAACGTCAGGGTAGCGCTCGGCGCAGCCGGGATTGTCGACGATCGCCTGCCTGAGCGAGGCGGGCATTCCCAGCGGATTGATGTTGGCGCTAAAGTCCAGCAGTTCGCCGGGCGCAATGCCCAGCAGGGCGGCGGCCTCGCGGATATTGCCGCCATGGGCGCTTTTCAGTAAGGCCATGTCCCTTTCCTGTGTGGTTATCCGCGGCGGGCCAGCGTCGCACCGTCGGCGAAGTAGGCTTTAATCCCGGCGAGGATCGACTCGGCCACCTGCTGCTGGAATTTGGCCGTTTTCAGCTTCCGCTCCTCTTCCACGTTACTGATAAACGCCGTCTCCACCAGAATGGAGGGGATATCCGGCGCCTTCAGCACCGCAAAGCCCGCCTGCTCTACCCGGTTCTTGTGCAGGTTATTGATATTGCCCATTTTCTCCAGCACTGCCTTACCAAATTTGAGGCTGTCGGCGATGGTGAGGGACTGCACCATATCGAACATGGTGTGGTCGACATAGCGATCGCCGCTCTTGCTGACCCCACCGATCAGATCCGAGGCGTTCTGCGTCTGGGCGAGATATTTTGCCGCGGTACTGGTGGCCCCCTTGGTGGAGAGCGCAAACACCGAGGAGCCGCTGGGCTGGCGGCTGGTAAAGGCGTCGGCGTGAATCGAAACGAACAGGTCGGCGCGCTGCTTCTGCGCCTTGGCGACACGCACCTTCAACGGGATAAACACGTCTTCGTTGCGGGTCATATAGGCCTTCATATTGCCTTCTTTGTCGATTAGCGCCCGCAGGCGGCGGGCAATTTGCAGCACCACGTCTTTCTCGCGGGTGCGATACTTGCCCACGGCGCCAGAGTCTTCGCCACCGTGGCCGGGATCGAGCATGATGACAATCGGCCGGTCGCGCCCGGCTTTGCCCGGCTGCGGCCCGCTTTGCGCCGGCGGCACCTGTCGCTCCAGATCGCCTTTGTTGTAATCCTCGAGCAGCGCCAGTAGCGGATCCTGAACATCGGTGGCGTTGGCGGGGTAGAGATCCATCACCAGACGCTCTTTAAAGCCAGCTACCGGCGCGAGGGCAAACAGCTGCGGCTTAACGTTCTGCTTGAGCTCGAAGACCATGCGCACGGTTTGCGGATCAAACTGGCCCACGCGGGCGGACTTAATAAAGGGATCGTCATCGCGGATCTGCCCCCCCATGCCTTTCAGCACCGAGTTGAGATTAACCCCTTCCAGATCCACCACCACCCGTTCCGGATTACTGAGGGCAAACTGCCGGTATTTCAGCACATGATTCGATTCCACCGTGACGCGCGTGTAGGTCGATGCTGGCCAGACGCGAACAGCGACCACCCGCGCGGCGGCGGCCAGCCCAACGGGGCTCACGCTCATTAACCACATGGCGCCCGCGCCCTGCAGCAGACGGCGACGGCTTAATCCAGAGTTGTTTCCCGACATGCCACTCCCAAGCAATAAAAACGCATTTATACCCAAAACAAACAGATTGACCAGAAACTTTAACGAAAGGCATATAACCTGTCATCTATAAAAGGGTAAACATTCATTGACACCCTGCGCCGGGTCACATGTTTTTCGTGGCTTAGCCTCAAATTGGGGCTTGCGTTTAACGGCAAAACAGAATAAAAATACAATAATTACGAATAATCATGCATTGAGGGTTTGTCATGGTGAAGGAACGTCGCACTGAACTGGTAGAAGGATTCCGCCATTCTGTTCCCTATATAAATGCCCATCGGGGAAAAACGTTTGTCATCATGCTGGGCGGTGAAGCCATTGAGCATGAAAATTTCTCAAATATTGTCAATGACATAGGACTACTGCATAGCCTGGGCATTCGCCTGGTGGTGGTCTATGGCGCCCGCCCGCAGATTGACGCTAATCTCGCCGAGCACCACCACGAGCCGGTCTATCACAAGCAGACGCGAGTGACTGACGCCAAAACGCTGGAGCTGGTTAAGCAGGCGGCGGGGATGCTGCAGCTGGAGATCACCGCCCGCCTGTCGATGAGCCTCAACAACACCCCGCTGCAGGGGGCCCATATCAATGTCGTCAGCGGCAACTTTATCATCGCCCAGCCGCTGGGCGTCGATGACGGCGTCGATTATTGCCACAGCGGGCGCATTCGCCGCATTGACGAAGAGGCGATTCATCGCCAGCTCGACAGCGGCGCCATTGTCCTGATGGGGCCGGTCGCGGTGTCGGTCACCGGCGAGAGCTTTAACCTGACTTCGGAGGAGATCGCCACCCAGCTGGCCATCAAGCTGAAGGCGGAGAAAATGATCGGCTTCTGTTCGTCGCAAGGGGTTTACAACCAGGCCGGGGAAATTGTCTCTGAACTGTTCCCCAATGAAGCGCAGGCCCGCGTCGAAGAGCTGGAAGCGGACGAAGATTATAACTCTGGCACCGTGCGCTTCCTGCGCGGGGCGGTGAAGGCCTGCCGCAGCGGCGTGCGGCGCTGCCACCTGATCAGCTATCAGGAAAATGGCGCGCTGCTGCAGGAGCTGTTCTCACGCGACGGCATCGGCACCCAAATCGTCATGGAGAGCGCGGAGCAGATCCGTCGGGCGACCATCAACGATATCGGCGGTATTCTTGAGCTGATAAGCCCGCTGGAGCAGCAGGGCATCCTGGTGCGCCGCTCCCGCGAACAGCTGGAGATGGAGATCGACAAGTTCACCATTATTCAGCGCGATAACACCACCATCGCCTGCGCCGCCCTCTATCCTTTCCCGGAAGAGAAGATCGGCGAAATGGCCTGCGTGGCGGTGCATCCGGATTACCGGAGCTCGTCGCGGGGAGAGGTGCTGCTGGAGCGTATTGCCGCCCAGGCCAGACAGATGGGCCTGAGCAAGCTGTTCGTGTTAACCACCCGCAGCATTCACTGGTTCCAGGAGCGCGGCTTCACGCCGGTGGATATCGACCTGCTGCCGGAGAGTAAAAAGCAGATGTATAACTATCAGCGCCGGTCGAAGGTGCTGATGGCCGACCTCGCTTAGCTCTTTCTCCCCCCTTTCTAACGGCCGAGGATAGCGCGACGCTCATCACGTTAACCCCGGCCGGTATCCCCCTCTTCGCGCCGATCTGACGTGCGGCACGAGGGCTAAATTCCTGGTTTCCACGCAGACCATATCTTTCTCGCTGGCTCACCGATATGCTACTGGCTGTCGACAGGATATCGACTGGCGCCACGGCCACCACCCGCCCTGCAAGGATCGCTTAACGAATGGAAACCCAACCGAACTGGCTGATCAGACATATCAACCTCATTACCGCCGCGGTCGCCCTCTATCCGTGGTTGCTGTTGATTTTGTTGCTCTGGGACAACCAGCGTCATCATCAGAATGGCTATGCCGCGCTTGGCGCCGCCGTGGCGATATTATTTCTGCTGGCCCTGACGTCCGGCATGAATCTTCTCATCTCCTCGCTGGTGATTTTTTGTGCCCGCTGTTCCACCCCACCGCTGGCCGGCGGCGCAGCAGTCCGCTTTTTCGCCATGAACTCGATCTCGGCGCTCTGGCTTATCCCTCTGTTCTTCAGTTACTGATTTTTCCGCCAGCCCGGGCAACGGCTGCAGCATTTTCCATCGCCCGGACCCGGCGTCTCAGGGGGCTTCACACCCGGCGAAAATCTCCGCCAGGCCGCTGCGCCGCTCGGTGCGGGTCACAATGGCCTGGGAGAGCACCTGCTCGTCGGCATAGAGCGACAATCGCCGTTTTGCGCGGGTGATCGCGGTATAGACCAGTTCGCGTGTCACCAGAGGAACGCTGCGCGCCGGCAGGATCAGCGCCGCATGGTCGAACTCGGAGCCCTGCGATTTATGCACGGTCATCGCCCAGGCGGTGTCATGCTCCGGAAGGCGGCTCGGCTGCACCGACTTGATGGCGCCGTCGGGCATCAGGAACCATACCCGCAGCTCGCCGTTGCGCTCCAGGGCGATGCCGATATCGCCGTTAAACAGCCCCAGCGCGCTGTCGTTGCGCGCGATCATAATCGGCCGGCCGTCATACCAGCGGGAGTGGCGCGGCAGGGCGATCGCCCGCTGGCGGTTGAGCCGCTGCTCCAGCCGCTCATTGACGCCGCTCACGCCGTACGGCCCTTCCCGCAGCGCGCACAGCAGCTGAAACTCGCTGAAGGCGGCCAGCATGGCCTGCGGTTCCGCCCGCTCGCGGCGCAGCTGCAGGTAGCGCTCATAGCCCTGCTGGGCCGCGCCGAGCATGGCTTCGTACTCTTCGGTCGTACTGAGGGGATGAAGCGCGATATCGTCAAACGGCTGGCGCAGCGTGGCCTTCATCTCCGCGCGCGCGCCAGCGTTCACCGCCCGCGCCAGGCTCCCGATGCCGGAGTGACTGCCGAAGCGATAGCTCTTTTGCAGCAGGCACAAGCTGTCTCTCAGCGCGCCAGCGATAGCCCCCTCGCCCGCTGGTACCGGCGAACCGGTCAGCCGGGTCAGCTCCTGCGCCCGCGCGGCGGTGTAGCCCGAGCTCGCCCAGGCGCAGATATCGCCCAGCACCGCCCCCGCTTCTACGGAGGCCAGCTGGTCACGATCGCCGAGGAAGATCACCCGCCCGTGAGCCGGCAGCGCGTCGATGAGCCGCGACATCATCGGCAGGTCGATCATCGAGGCTTCATCCACCACCAGCACGTCGAGATGCAGCGGGTTGCCGGCGTGATAGCGCATGCGCTGGCTGCCTGGCTGGGCGCCCAGCAGACGATGCAGCGTGCTGGCCTCGGTGGGAATCAACGCTTTCTGCGCGTCGGTCAGCGGCAGTTTTCTCAGCGCCGCGCCCAGTGATTCGGTCAGGCGCGCCGCCGCTTTCCCCGTCGGCGCCGCCAGACGAATACGACAGCGCGGACTATCTTCAATCTGGATCAGCGCCGCCAGAAGTTTGGCCACGGTGGTGGTCTTCCCGGTCCCGGGACCGCCGGAGATCACCGAGATGCGGCGGGTCAGCGCCACCGCCGCGGCCACTTTTTGCCAGTCGGTTTCGCCGGTGGCAGGGAACAGGGCATTGAGGGTTGCCGCCAGCCGGGCCTCATCCATCTCCAGCACCCGGTTGGCTTCGTTGAAGAAGCGGGCGACGGTCAGTTCGTTGCGCCACATCCGGTTCAGATAGAGCCGGTCGCCGCATAAAATCATCGGCGCCGGGGCATCGCCGCAGCTCACCGCCGACGAAGCGAGCAGCAGCGCGGGCCAGTCCTCCGGCGCGCCGGCGTCGGCCAGCAGCCGATCGCGGATCTCCCCCGCTTTCCCGCTCAGCGCCTCGTCGCCGCTCAGCCGCGAGAGCGGCAGGCACACGTGCCCCTCTCCGGCATCACGGCTCAGCAAGGCCGCCGCCAGCTTGACCGCCGGCGGGTCGTTTTGCGCCACCATCAGGGCAAACTGGACGTCCAGCGGCCGCAGCAGACGCTGCTCCACCGCCGCCAGCAGTAGTTGATCAAAAGTCATGAGGCCTCCTCCTGAGTTTCTCCGGCAAAAAGCTGATCCAGACCGTCAATCAGCGGTCGCACCGGCCGGGTAGTGAAGATCCCCTGCCCCCCCTCCTGACCGTCCATGCCGCGCAGGAAGAGATAAATCACGCCGCCGAAGTGGCGGTCATAGTCGTAATCGGCCAGCCGGTGGCGCAGATAGCGGTGCAGCGCCAGGCTGTACAGCTGATACTGCAGATCGTAGCGGTGGGCCCGCATCGCCTGCTCCATCGCCGGCCGGGTATAGGCCTCGCGATCTTCCCCCAGCCAGTTGGATTTGTAATCCAGCAGGTAATAGCGGCCTTCGTGGCGGAAGACCAGATCGATAAAACCCTTCAGCATGCCGCGCACCTGGCGGAAATCCAGCGGCGGCGTGTCGGCGGAAAGGGGATCGTACTGGCGGATAAGCGCATCAAGGCGCTCCGCCGTCAGCAGCTGCGCGATGGGCAGGTAAAATGCCATTTCCACCTGTTTATCCCGCGCCGCAAGCTGATTGAGCGCGATATCCGGCCCCGGCAGGCGGGTCTTCAGCACGCCCCCCAGCCAGTCGGTCAGCACCGGCGCCCACTGTGCGTCAAATCCGCTCAGCTGCAGTTTCTCCGCCATCCATCCGTCCGGCACCGGCTGGGTAAAGTCCAGTTCCTCAAACAGACTGTGCAGGAAGGTCCCCGGCGCAGCGCCGCGCGGGAACTGGTGCGGGGTCAGCTGCGGCTCTTCCACCACCTCGCCGACGCCGACGGCATCGATATCCAGACGTGGCAGCAGATCCTGCCCGCTGCTGAAGCCATGCTGCTGCAGACCGGAATAGCTGGTTACCCGCCAGTCATCGGCGATGCGGCGCTGCAGCTCGCGCGCCGATAGCGGGGGGATGCTCGCCGCCGGCGCCTGCCACGGGGTCAGATCCAGCTCGCCCGGCCTCTGCAATGCAATATCGCCATGGCAGAAGTCCGCTAAGCGCGCGGCCAGCCCGGCGGCATCCATGGCTTCGCCCGCCTGCAGCAGCCGCCCCAGGGCGCTTAGATGAAAATCGCTGTTGCCGGACTTTCGGCTGCTGAGGGGCGCTACGCCGAGGCTGCAGTGCCAGACCGCGCGGGTCAAGGCGACGTACAGCAGGCGCAGATCTTCCGCCAGCCGTTCCGCCTCCGCCAGTTCGAGGCTGGCCTCATCCTGGCCCAGATCCAGCACCGCCGCGAACGTCTCGCGATCGTGATAGAACGCCTGGTCCTGTTTGCGAAACCGGGCGATAAACGGCAGCCAGACCAGGGGATATTCCAGCCCTTTTGACTTATGAATAGTGACGATTTGCACCAGGTGCTTATCGCTTTCCAGACGCATCTGCTGGCTGGCAGCGTTGCTGTCCGGCTCGGCGATATGCTGCGTCAGCCAGCGCACCAGGGCATGCTCGCTTTCCAGCTGGCTGGCCGCCTCCTGCAGCAGTTCGCTGATGTGCAATATGTCGGTTAAGCGCCGCTCGCCGCCCCGGGTCGCCAGCAGGTTCTCGGCGATATGCCGGGCCGTCATCAGCGCCCGCAGCATCGGCATCACCCCGCGCTGACGCCAGATCTGGCGGTATTCACTGAACTCCTCCACCAGCGCGTCCCACGCCTGCTCATCTTGATTGAGATTTTCAATATCCAGCGCGGTCAGGCCAAACATCGAGGTCGCCAGCGCGCTGCGCAGGGTATTTTCCCGCTCCGGGGACAACACCGCCTGCAGCAGCCAGAGCAGCTCCTGGGCCTCCAGCGTCTCAAAAACGCTGTCGCGGTTGGAGAGGTAGACCGAAGGGATGCCCAGCGCCTGCAGCGCTTCACGCACCTGCGCCGCCTCCAGCCGGTTGCGCACCAGCACGGTAATATCCGAAGCCTGCACCGGGCGCGAGGTTTCCCCACGCCACAGCAGCGCGCGCCCCTGCTGACCAGCGCTTAGCCAGTCGCGGATCTGCGTGGCGCAGAGCTGCGCCATAAACGTCTGATAATCGCCGGCGCCCACGGTGTCGCCGGGCATCAACCAGACGTTCATCGCCGGTACGTCCGCCGCGTCAACGGTAAAGCGCAGCCCCTGGTTCTTCGCCGCCGCCTTCACCGGCAGGAACGGGATCTCGCGAAACATGAAGGGGTTATCGCTGAGGCTGAACAGCCGGTTGACGCTGCCCACCATGCCCGGCGAGGAGCGCCAGTTGGTGTCTAGCGTGTAGTGTGCAGCAACGTCGCCGCGCGCTTTCATATAGGTAAAGATATCGGCGCCGCGAAAGGCGTAGATGGCCTGCTTCGGATCGCCGATCAGCAGCAGCGCCGTCTCCGGCTGCTGGCGCCAGATACGGCGGAAAATCCGGTACTGTTGGGGGTCGGTATCCTGAAATTCGTCGATCATCGCCACCGGAAAACGCTGGCGAATGGCGCTGGCCAGCGCCTCGCCGCTGTCGCCGCGCAGCGCCTCGTCAAGCCGGCTGAGCATATCGTCAAACCCCAGCTCGCCGCGGCGGCGCTTTTCGCGCGCGACCGCATCGCGGATCTCGACCATCGCTCTCGCCAGCACCAGATCGGTGAGCGTCAGCGACGAGGCCAGCAGCGATTCTACGGCGCTAAACAGAGGATGTAAGGGCGGTTCGCCACCGGCTTTGGTACGCTCAAGCAGAAACGACTGGGCAAATTTTTCCAGCGCGTCGGGTAACTGATAGCTCAACGTCTCTTCCTGCGCCCAGGCGGTCACTTTCTCAAGCCATTTGCCCTGGTTGCCGCGATTGAACTTCCGCCGGTCAAGACCCGAATCTTCAAGCACGCCTTCGATCTCGCCCACCTGCTCGCGCCACTGCTGCTTGAGCGAGTCAATGCGGTCGATGATTTGCTGATGGCGTTCGGCCAGCGTCTCGTCGGCGGCTGGCGGCGACTTAAGCTGCGGCGCTTCGCCCTGCAGCCAGCGGTCAAGGGACTTCAGCAGATCGCGCGGCCCTTTCCAGACATCGTGGATCACCGCCGCGATATCGCGGGTCAGCGGATAACAGTGACGGCGCCAGAAGTCGGCGCAGGCCTGATAGCGCAGGCGGGATTCATCCTCTATCAGCTGCTGCTCGAACAGCATGCCCGATTCGAAGGCGTTAAGGCTCAGCATCCGCTGGCAAAAACCGTGGATGGTGAACACCGCCGCCTCGTCCATCTGCCGTTCAGCCAGCAGCAATGTCTTTACGGCGTCCTCTTTATCGACGATCTCCGCCAGCAGCGCGCTGTAGAGCGGGTTATCGGATTCACCGCGCATACAGGCGATGCGCAGTTCGTGGATGTTGCTGCGGATACGCCCGCGCAGCTCTTCAGTCGCCGCCTCGGTAAAGGTCACCACCAGCAGTTCTTCAACGCTGATGGCGCGGGGATAGGCGGCCTCGCCGCCCAGCCCCAGCAGCAGCCGCAGATACAGCGCGGCGATGGTAAAGGTTTTTCCGGTGCCCGCAGAGGCTTCTATCAGGCGCTCGCCCCTCAAGGGCAAGCGCAGGGGATCCAAAGACTCAGCGGTGTCGGTCATTCATTCTCTCGCATCAGGGGTAAGGATTGCTGCAATGCGCTGACGTTTTCCCACACTTTGCCGCCTGCCGGCTGGGCATAGTCCGCTTTGCCATTCTGGCTACCGGAAATCTGGGACAATATCGTCATGCCCTGCGGCTCCACCACCGTCTGATGGAAGAAGTCAGCAAGTTTTTGCGGCGTCAGCAGTTTAATCTGAGCCACTACTTTATCACGTGAATCAAAACGCATATTACCGCGATCGAAATCTTTGCTCAGTTTCGATGCCTCTTCGCCCAGCGTCTGCGGCGCCTGCATCATTTGGCTTATCACCGCTTGCTGGAGCTGGGCAAACTCTTCCGGCTTCATCGCCCGCAGCTTCGCCTCCGCGGTGGGGAAGAAGGCCTGGAACCGCTGCCAGAGGAAAGCCGGCTGCTTATCGCTACTTTGCAGCAGGAAGCCCATGCCCCACTGACGTCCCACGTTCATCGGGAAGGCAAAGACCGCGTAGCCGAGCTGCTCTTCGGTACGCAGCTGGTTATAGAACCACGGCTGAATAATCTGTCCCAGCAGGGTGCTGGCGGCGGTGCTGCTGAACTCATCCACGTTGGGCGGTGCGAACACCGCGGCCAGCGCAGAGTCGGTGCTGTTGCCCGCTTTGTTGAAGATCGCCAGCTGCTGCCGGTTCACCACTACATCTTTATTGCGGCACCATTCGTTGCCGTCAGCGCCCAGCTGCTGCTGGATCTGGCGAGCCAGCGTCGTGGCGGCATCGGCGGACATATTGCCGATCACCATCAGTTCAGGGCGTCCCTTGGTTTTCAGGTTGGCGCGGTAGTCGAGCACCTCCTGCAAGGTGATGGAAGGCAGCAACGCCCGGCGTACTTCGCGCTGGAAATACGGAACCTGGGAGACCATCTGGATCGGCATTATCGCCTGATCGTAGGCTTTGCCCTTCTCAGCGGAGTCCATCATTTGCGCATACCACGATTTGGCCTGCTCCAGCTGCTCCTCGGTCGGCGTATAGCTGAAGTACCCCTGCAGCAGGTCGCTGAACAGCGCCGGCAGGTGCTGGGTGTAGCCGTTGGCATTGACCATTAACCCATTATTGGCGCCGGTGGAGAACGAAATGCCGCCGACCGCCGCCTGGTTACTAAGCTGATCGAGGGCGATGCCGGCGAGATAATCGTTGAGGGCAAACATCACCTGCCGGCGAGCGCTGTCCATCGCCTGGGGATTACGCAGCACCAGGGAGATATCCGCCTTCGGTTCGCTGGCGAAATACTGGCTCGGGGCATAAACCACCCGCAACGTCGGTTCATCGAGGATCAGCTGCGGGTGCGGCCAGGCTTTATCGCTTTTGATGAGGGTGAAATCATCCGGAATATAGGGGTTGAGCACCGGCAGCTGCAGCTTGATGGCCTGCGCTTTTTGCTGCCAGTCAGCGAAGGTCTGCTCGCTAATCTTAACCACCTGATACGGCGCATCGACAAAATAGGCGGTCTTGTTATGCGGTTCCTGCGGGCTGATATACCAGATGCGCGCGTTCTGCGGGGTCATCATCGCCAGCCGGTCTTTAATCGCCTGCGGGTCGTACCGATCGGCAATGTTGACCACGTCCAGCGCATGCTCGACCGGCACCCGGATCATGGTATCCGCCAGCCATTCCACGTAATCCATATCACGGTTGATCGACGGATAGCGGAAATCCAGCGCCAGCACATGCGCCAGCTCGTCAAAGTAACGTTTGTCGACGCCCTGGGTACGCAGGAGGTCGAGGTAGCTGAATATGGCCGCCGTCACTTCGTCGCGGTGCGCCAGGCCTTTATCGGTGAGGGTGGCAGATATCGCCAGCACGCCGCTGTTGCCGTTCACCACCGGGTCAGAATCCGCGCGGATGCCTTCCGCCAGTCCCTGCTTTTGCAGCCAGTCGGAGAGCGTACCCGGACTGCGGTTGCCGATCAGGTAAGTGACCAGCTCATCGGTTTTGCTGCGGAAGCGATCGCTGTTGTTGTCGATGCGAAACTCGACGCGCAGCACTTTACGCGGCATCGCCGGCACATAGTGAATAATGATGCCTTTTTGCGCATCGGTTACCACCGGCACGCTTATTTCCGGCCTGCTGATTTGACGATTCGGCACGCGGCCAAAGGTGTCAGCGGCCATGCGCGCCAGCTCCGGCAACGGCTTGTTGCTGTAGATCACCGCCTTCATCAGATTGGCGGAGTACCAGCTATCGCGGAAGGTATGCAGCGCATCAAGTACCGGGCTGCCGGGCTTATCGCTGAGCGTCTCGAGGTTGCCGCCAGAAAAGTGGGCCGCCGGGTGAGCCGGGTTAATGGTTTCTGCGCTGACCTGGGCCATGCGCATCCCGTCTCGCGTCCGGGCCATGGTTAGCTCGGCGTTGACCGCGTTACGTTCGCGGTCGGCATATTTTTTATCCAGCAGCGGCGCGGCAATGGCATCCGCCAGGCGGTCTACGGCCCCGTCCAGCGCATTATTCTCCACTTCGAGATAGAACGCGGTGCGGTAGGGCGCGGTGCTGGCGTTATGGCTGCCGCCGTGCAGTTTAAGAAACTCTGCCAGACTGTCAGGCTGGGGATATTTTTGTGACCCCATCAGCGTCATATGTTCCAGAAAATGCGCCAGCCCCTGATGATCGGCCGGATCCTGCAGGGATCCCACCGGCACCACCAGCGCCGACAGCGATTTCACCGCCTGCGGATCGGAAACCAGCAGCACGACCATGTCGTTATCAAGACGGATCGCCTGATACTGACGCGTATCTTTTTCGCTTTTGCGGATCGTCTCCTGAACAGGCTGCCATCCGGTGTCGGCCTGACTAAACGGCGCCCAGAGGGCGGCCAGCACAACAAAAATCTTGAACCATAAACTGCGGGGCATTCACGAACCTCATCATTAACAAACTTGCGCTGCACAGCGTGCAGCCTTTTATGTCCATCAGTCCGTGATACGTTGCGCATAATAAATGAACCGCCATTCACTGCGCAATTTTTATACTATTTAAATTTGTGTGGACCGATGGTAACGATATAGCGGTAACAGATAACGCTGCGTCTGGGCAATGATTTCTTCGTAATGCGCCGGCTCCAGCGAACGCCACAGGCGTTGATACCAGATATCGGCCCCCTCCCCGCTGACCACCATGTTACCTTCGTAGGTCTGCAGGAATTTGCTCCGCGCTTTCTGCTGCGTCTCTTCGTCCATTAAAATGACATCCTTTTCGGCGTCATAACAGGCTTTCAGCCAGGCGCCACCGCTTTCCGGCAGCAGCAGCAGCGGCTGCGACATCCCCAGCAAATAGCCATCCACCAGCTCATTCAGGTACGCCTGCGCCTCGGCGGGCGCCAGCGGCGGAAAACGCCACTCTCCCTCTTTACGCACAAACAGCCGGCTCTCGCCGGTACCGCCGCTGGCACAGTAGACAAGGTGTTCCAGCCAAAGTTGCATCCCCTGGGAGACGCTCAGCAGCGAAGGCCGCCAGCGCAGCAGCCCGTCCGGCTGCACCTGCTGCAGCCAGCCGGTCAGATTTACGCCGCCGCACTGGAGATCGATCTCCATGCTCTGCGCCTGCTGGCGCTCGGCCATCACCCGCTCGGCCAGGGCCTGCATCTCCAGTCGCTGCGTCTCCCACACCAGTTCGCCAAAGGCGCCATACGGCAGCTCGCCGGCGGCGCGGAAGCGGCGGAACATGGCCGAGACGTCCTGCTCCTCGATAAGGGTATTAAGCAATTGCTGGTTCAGTTGATAACGGCTCAGCCCTTCCAGGGTGAAGGGCTCGTCATCGGGAATATCATCCTCTTCCGCACGGAAATTGACCCGCAGACGCTGCTGAAAGAACGCGCGAACCGGGTGCTGCCAGAAGCGCAGGAGCTGCTCGAACGGCAGGCTGTCTATCGGCGGCGGGGTAAGCGGTTGAATGAAGTCGCTATGCGCCTCCCCCTGCTGGCCGGCGGCAGCCAGCCATTCCCGGGCGTAGCTCTTATTCTCGTTATCCTGGAAATTGGCGACGTCGAACGGCATGCGGGTATGCAGATGGGTGATGTGGGCTTTAACCCGCGCCTCGCTGGCGTCGCAATCAAGCTCCTCATCGCCGGCGAGACAGTGGCTCTGGCCGACGTAATCCACCAGCTCCTGCACCAGCACCGAGGGAAAGCGCTCGCTGTTGTCCTGGATAGAACGGCCGATGTAGCTGATATACAGCGTCTGTTCGGCGGACATCAGCGCCTCCAGGAACAGGTAGCGGTCATCATCGCGCCGGCTGCGGTCGCCACGCTGCGGCTTCTGGCTCATTAAATCAAAACCCAGCGGCGGCAGCGTTCGCGGATAAACCCCATCGTTCATCCCCAGCAGGCAAACCACTTTGAAAGGAATAGAGCGCATCGGCATCAGGGTGCAGATATTGACCGGGCCGGCGAGAAAGCGCTGGCTGATCCGTTGCTGATCGAGGCGCTGGGCCAGCTCATCGCGCAGCAGCGTCAACGGCACCTGGTCGCCATACTGCGCCTCCAGACCGCTATCAATCACCGCCAGCCACTGCTGCTCAATCAGCGCCAGCGCCGCTTCGGTCTCGCTGTCCGGCAGGAAAAAGTCATTCAGCAGATCGCGACAGACCGGCAGCCACTCCGCCAGCGGCCGCTGTTGGGCGAGACCGCGTCGCCACAGGTTAAGCTGCATCAGCAGCGATGCGAGGTTACCTACCAGCTCGGCGATCAAACCGCTGGATTCGTCATAGGGCAGCACCGACTGCCATTCGCCCTCCCGGCTGTCCATCGCGTAGCCCAGCAGCATGCGGGTAAGGCCGAACCGCCAGGTGTGCTGGCCGGT
The DNA here is from genome assembly GCF_018223875.1 of Klebsiella sp. 54. NCBI lineage: Bacteria > Pseudomonadati > Pseudomonadota > Gammaproteobacteria > Enterobacterales > Enterobacteriaceae > Klebsiella > Klebsiella sp. 54. The sequence goes on along the minus strand of NZ_JAGRRA010000004.1, from coordinate 61,289 downwards.
CGCCGGCAGGTCCAGCTCACGGACGTTGTCGTCATCCATTCCCCAGCGGACCCCGGACTCGTTGACCCACTGGCGCAGGTAGCGCAGACCCTCTTCATTGATGTTAAAGCGCGCCGCCAGCACCGGCACGTCCAGCAGCGCCAGCACATCTTCGCTGGCGAAGCGGCTGTCGGGCAGCGAGAGCAAAGTGATAAACGCCTGCAGCACCGGGTGCGACTCGCGGGCGCGGCGATCGGAGATCGCCCACGGCAGCCAGCGGTCGCCGCTGGCGGCGCCAAACACCGCCTGTATATAGGGGCTGTAGCTGTCGATATCCGCCACCATGACGATGATATCCCGCGGCGTGAGCGTCGGATCCGCCTCCAGCATCGCCAGCAGCCGATCGTGCAGAACCTCCACTTCACGCTGCGGACTGTGGCAGACATGAATGCTCAGGCTGCGGTCATCCTGCGCCAGCGGACGTTTGTCGCGACTGTGGGCGAAAGCCTCCGCGCTCTGCCCGGCCACCGCCGCGTTGCGCAGTTCGAGGATATCCGACTGCAGATTATGCAACAGGTTATCGGGAACGATATCGACAAAGGCGTCCAGCTCCTCATAGCGCTCCAGCCCCGCCAGCAGGTAGATATAATCGCGCCCCAGTTTGCCCCAGGAGGCGAGCAACGGGTTGCCGACATCCTGCTCCCCGGCGTCATTAAACAACCCCGGCGCCTGCTCGGTGTCGCGAAACAGGGGTAGCGCGCGCGCCTCGCGGTGATGGCGCCGCTGACGCGATAGCAGCTTCGCCAGGAACGCCGGATCTTTAATATCACCCCAGTAATAGCGGCAGGGGTTGGTGAACAGCACATAGACATCGACATGCTTACCCAGCGCCTGCAACGCCTGAAGATAGACCGGCGGCAGCGCGGAAATTCCACAGATAAAGACGCGCGACGGCAGCCCGGCGGGCGGTTCATCCGCCTTTTCCAGGGCGCTGATAAAGCGCTGATAGAGATTGGCGCGGTGCCACTGCGGCTGCCCCAGCTCGGCGGTATAGCGCACCAGCGCTTTCCACAGCGGCGCCTGCCACTGCTGGGCGTCGCCGAGGCCGTCAACCCGCTGGTCGGCCTCCCAGCGCATCAGCCATTCCGGGCGATAAACCAGATACTGGTCATAGAGATCCGCTACCCGGGCGGCCAGCTGAAACAGCTTGCGCTTGTCGCCGTCATCGCTCAGATACTGGCGCAGCAGGATAAAATCGTCCTCTTCCAGGTGCTGCGGCAGGAGAGTCATCAGCTTCCAGCTCATGCTCTGCTTGCTGAAGGCGCTTTCGCCAGGGATATCCTTCAGGACGCGCACGAACATATCCCAGATAAAGCTCGCCGGCAGCGGGAACTCGATGTTGGCGGCAATGCCGAAGCGCGAGGCCAGGGTCATCTGCAGCCACTGCGCCATACCGGTACTCTGCACCAGCACCATTTCAGCCTGAAAAGGGTCATCCAACCGCTGGCGCTCGACGATAAACTCCATCAACGCCTCGAGAACATCCAGCCGGTTTGAGTGGTAAACCCTTAACATAATTGCTCCTGACTACTGGCTGACCGGGCAATGCAGCCGGGTCATCTGCGCCCGCTTTGCAACGGGCATACTGATCGTTACCGTGATGCTGACACATCTTTGCGCCGATGTCTGCATACGGCTTACCTGTCCGCCTGCCGGCGGAGACGGCGCAGAGAGCTGACTATAGCGCCAGGCGTCGCGCCATAGCTGACGCGTCTGGTTGAGCTGGTGGACCCCTTGCGCCATTCCGCGCTGATAGCCGCCCAGCGCGGTGGCCGTTAGCACCATCAGCGCCATCGCCAGAACGGTCTCCGGCAAGCTAAAACCCCGCTGGCGCTTCATGGCATTTGACATAGGCTCACCTCCCTGAGCGGGCAAAAATCGCTCCAGCCATGGGCGGAGAAATGCACTTGCCCGCCGCGCACCTCGCCGGACTGCCAGACCTGCACCTCGCCGCTGGCGCTGCTGAGCAGCAGCGAACCGTCGTCGAAGATGCGCAGACAGGCGCGCCAGCCCTGCTGCGCCTGCTCGCGGCAGGCCAGCGGCGCCTGCGCCGACCAGGCCTGCTGTTTTCCCCACTGTAGCGCCGAATGGGCCACCGCCGTATCGCGGATCGCCTGCGTTTCGCTGGCGGTTTGCGCCAGCAGCGCCCGCTGCTGCAGGTTAAGCCCCTCCAGGAGCAGGCTGCCGAGAGTCAGCAACAGGAGCACCATCAACAGCGACGACATTCCACGCTGGCGGATCACAGGTTATACCCCGTCACCCGCTGCTCCACCTCGGCCGCCAGACCCATCTGCCGGGCAGAGCGCGCTGTCAGCGTCACGCTCAGCTCCGGCGCGAAGCCCTCGGTCAGCCGACGCTGCACCGCAAAGCGCGTCACCACGATAGCGGCCGGATTGGTGATTTTCTCCCATCCGCTGCCGCGGCAGTCGCTGGCTCCGCGCAGAGTCTCCAGCGCGCCGTCGCGCAGGCGAAAGCCGGTGCTCTCCGCCGCTGCCGCGGGGGAGGTTTCCCATGTCCCATTGCTGTTCGCGTCCCAGCGCACAATCAGGCACTCGCCGTCGGCGGCGAGCTCCAGCCCGGCTCCGCCGCACACTCCCCGGCAGTATCCGGCGCGCTGCAGATGCTTCCCCACGGCATGCACCCGCTGCCACAATTCGTTCTCCAGGGCCAGCTGTTCGCCCTGACGCAGAATATGGCGCTGCAGAGCGGGTAGAAAGCGGCAGGCGCCGATCAGCAGCAGCGAGCCTATCGCCATGGCAATAAGCGCCTCCGCGAGGGAAAATCCGCGGCGGCTCACTGACATCCTCCTGCGCTGTCACTGCGGCATAAACGAATCCGCCCCCAGTGTGAAATCACAATGCTCCAGCTGCCGGCCTCGCTCTGCAGACGCAGATTCCCCGCCCAGGCGGTGCTGCGCAGGCCATAGAATCCCAGGCCAGGGGTGACGCCTGCCAGCGTGATCCCCGGCCAGCGCGGGCGCAGCGTTAAGGGCGACCCGGAGGCGCACGCCGGCCCCTCCCCCTGGGCACTCAGGCACCATCCCTCTTCATCCTGGCCGACGCGAAGCACGCGGTCCCGGTTGTAGGCGTTGGCGTCATCGCGCAGGAAAACCAGGAAATCCCGCACCTGAACGGCGGTTTGCCACAGTCGTTGCTGCTGCTGCCAGCGCTGCCAGCCGTACAGGCCGCCGACGCTGAGGATCATCATTAACGTCAGCGTCACCAGGGTTTCCATCAGGGTATAACCATGTTCTCTGTTCATGGCGCAGAGTATGCCGCTGCGGTTAGCCCTGGCGCGACGACGGAAAATGGCTTTCCCGGCCAGACACGCAAAAAAGGTTTGCATGACCAACAGCAGAACATTTTTTTGCGAGCCTCTTTCCAGCTTTCCCGCCCACCAACGCCTGCGGCCAGCGGGCGGGATGAAGCGTTCCTATCGTAATGGCAACGAGGGTAGCCCCCCCTATTCAGGTGGTGAAAACGGCATAAAAAAACCGGCGCCATCAGACGCCGGTTGGTCATATCTGCAGAGGGGGTTAAATCGCCACCGGCGCTTTGATTCCCGGGTGCGGATCGTAACCTTCAATCTCGAAGTCTTCAAAGCGGTAGTCGAATATCGACGCCGGCTTGCGTTTGATGACCAGCTTCGGCAGCGGACGCGGTTCGCGGCTCAGCTGCAGATTGGTCTGCTCGAGATGGTTGCTGTACAGATGAGTGTCGCCACCGGTCCAGACGAAATCGCCGACCTGCAGATCGCACTGCTGCGCCACCATATGCACCAGCAGCGCGTAGCTGGCGATGTTGAACGGCAGGCCGAGGAATACGTCGCAGGAGCGCTGATACAGCTGGCAGGAGAGCTTGCCGTCAGCGACGTAGAACTGGAAGAAGGCGTGGCACGGCGCCAGGGCCATTTTATCCAGCTCGCCGACGTTCCACGCCGAGACGATGATCCGGCGGGAGTCCGGGTCGTTTTTCAGCTGCTCCATCACTGTGCTGATCTGGTCGATATGACGACCGTCCGGCGCAGGCCAGGAACGCCACTGTTTGCCGTAGACCGGTCCCAGGTCGCCATTTTCATCTGCCCACTCGTCCCAGATGGTGACGTTGTTGTCGTGCAGATAGGCGATGTTAGTGTCGCCCTGCAGGAACCACAGCAGTTCATGGATGATGGAGCGTAAATGACAGCGCTTGGTGGTCACCAGCGGGAAGCCTTCCTGCAGGTTAAAACGCATCTGATGGCCGAAAATAGAGATCGTGCCAGTGCCGGTGCGGTCATTTTTTGGCGTGCCCTCGGCGAGCACTTTCTGCATCAAATCAAGATACTGTTTCATGGTTCCTCAAGAATTCAGTTGCTGCGGACGGTGGCGGTAAGCCCAAACCATCATGATGATACCCGCAAGCACCATCGGGATCGAAAGAATCTGCCCCATGCTGATGTACTGCACCCAGCCGCCGGTGAACTGGGCGTCGGGCTGGCGGAAGAATTCCACGATAATGCGGAACAGGCCGTAGCCAATCAGGAACAGGCCGGAAACGGAACCGGTCGGGCGCGGTTTACGGATAAACAGGTTCAGGATCAGGAACAGCACCACGCCTTCCAGCGCCAGCTCGTACAGCTGCGACGCGTGGCGCGGCAGCGCGCCGTAGGTATCAAACAGCGATTGCCATTCCGGATGGGTCGGCAGCAGCGCCAGATCTTCGGCACGGGAGCCCGGGAAAATCATCGTGTAATGGAAGCTCGGGTCCACGCGGCCCCACAGCTCGCCGTTGATAAAGTTGCCCAGACGCCCGGCGCCAAGGCCAAACGGGATCAGCGGCGCGATAAAATCGGAGACCTGGAAGAAGGTGCGTTTGGTGCGTCTGGCGAAGATAATCATCACCAGGATCACGCCGATCAGGCCGCCGTGGAACGACATACCGCCATCCCAAACGCGGAACAGATACAACGGATCGGCAAGAAATACCGGCAGGTTGTAGAACAGCACGTAACCGATACGGCCGCCCAGAAAGACGCCGAGGAAGCCCGCGTAAAGCAGGTTTTCCACTTCATTTTTCGTCCAGCCGCTGCCCGGACGATTCGCCCGACGGGTGGCCAGCCACATCGCAAAGACAAAGCCCACCAGGTACATCAAACCGTACCAGTGGAGGGAGACCGGGCCTAGAGAAAAAATGACCGGATCGAACTCCGGAAAATGCAGGTAGCCACTATTCATCTGTCACCATAAAGACTTGTTATTCCGCCGAAAGTGGACAGCGGTGATGATCCATGCCCGATTAAAACGGGCACGCCGAAGGAGGCGAATCATAGCATAAGCCAGGAGTGCGATCCGCGCCGGCGTGTAAAAGATATGTATACGGATGCTAACAGAAGCCGTTTCACCGGCTGTGCTGTATTTTGCCGGATGGTGTGAACAGAGGATTCCCGGGTTACGGCTGACGCCTCACCCGGGCTATCGCTACCGCCCGCCGCGGATCAGGCCGCCGAGACCGCGACGCTCCATAAAGGCCGCCACCTGATGGCGCACCTCGGCGGTCATCTGGGCTTCGAGGCTGCGACGAGACAGCTCCTGCGCCTCTTCGATATCGATGCGGCGCAGCAGATATTTCACCCTCGCCACCGAGCGGCCGTTCATCGACAGGTGGCGATAACCGAGACCGACAAGGATCGTCACGCACATCGGGTCGCCTGCCATCTCGCCGCACAGTCGCAGATCGATGCCAAAGCGCTCCGCGTCATGAGCGATCATCGCCAGCGCCCGCAATACCGCAGGATGCAAGCTGTCATACATGCTGGCGACCCGGGTATTGTTACGGTCGACGGCCAGCAGGTACTGGGTCAGGTCGTTCGTTCCTACCGAGATAAAATCGATCCGGCTGGCCAGCTGCGGCAGCATAAAGACCATCGACGGCACCTCCAGCATCACCCCCAGACGCGGACGCGGGATGGCGTAGCCGATCATCTCTTCAACTTCCCGACTGGCGCGGTCGATCAGTCGGCGGGCCTCATCGACCTCTTCCAGACTGGTCACCATCGGCAGCAAAATGCTGAGGTTGCCGGTGGCGGCGTTGGCGCGCAGCATCGCCCGCACCTGGATCAAAAAGATCTCCGGCTGATCGAGGGTGATGCGGATCCCGCGCCAGCCGAGGCATGGGTTCTCTTCACTGATCGGCATGTACGGCAGCTGTTTATCCGCGCCGATGTCCAGGGTACGCAGGGTCACCGGTTTGCTGTTAAACATCTGCAGCATGCCCTGATACTGGGCGACTTGCTCCTCTTCAGAGGGGAAGCCGCTCTGCAGCATAAAGGGAATTTCGGTACGGTACAGACCAATGCCGTCCACAAAACTGCCGAGCTTCTCTTCGTGCTCCGGGCTTAAGCCGGCGTTGAGCATGACTTTTACCCGCTCGCCGCTTTTCAACTCCGACGCACGCTGGAGATCGTCCTCCGCCAGGCGGCTGAGCTCGTTCTCTTCACTGATAAGGCGCTGATATTCCTGTAACAGAACAGGTTCAGGATCCACCAGCAGCTCACCGCGATAGCCATCGACAATCAGCGTATGGCCATGCAACAGCGAGGGCTGAATATCGGCGCCCATCACCGTTGGGATGCCAAGGGCCCGCACCATAATGGCGGCATGGGAGTTGGCGGCGCCATCGCGCACTACCACGCCGGCCAGGCGATCCTGCGGCACTTCGGCGAGGGTGGTGGCCGACAGCTCGTCCGCCACGAGGATAATGCGCGCCGGCCAGGTGTTGGGGCCCTGAATACTGTCGTCGAGATGGAACAGCAGACGCTGACCCAGCGTGCGCAGGTCGCCGGCCCGCTCTTTCAGATAGCCGTCGCTCAGCGCGGCAAACTGTTCGGCGAACTTCTCAATGATCTTTTTGACCGCCCACTCGGCGACGGCGCCTTTGTCGACTTCGGCAAAGAGCTCGCGACGCAGGCGGGCGTCGGAGAGCAGGTGCGAGTAGAGATCGAAGATCGCCGCCGTCTCTTTTTGCGCGCCGGCGGCGTAGCGTTTGCTGTAGCGACGAAACTCGTTGGCCGCTTCTTCCAGCGCGCCGGTCAGGCGTTCACGTTCCGAGGCGGTATCCAGCGTCGAGGCTTCATACACCTGTTCCATCAGCGGCAGGCTGACGTCCATCCAGCCCTCGGCGATCGCCACCCCGGAAGAGGCCGGCAGAGCGCGAATGCGCGTCTGACGATACTGGCCAAACAGGGCGTTCAGCTGGGACTGGGAGAGGATCGCCGCCATCTGGGTGGCGAGGGTGACGAGGAAAGACTCTTCGCTTTCATCAAACTGGCGCAGCTCACGCTGCTGGACCACCAGCACGCCCAACAGCTGGCGGCGCTGGATGATCGGCACGCCAAGGAAGGCGCGGAAGCGGTCCTCTTTGACGGCGGGGATATACTTGAAGCTGGGGTGTTTTTGCGCATCGGCGAGGTTGATGGGCTCCGCCAGGCGGCCAACCAGCCCCACCAGGCCTTCATCGAACGCCAGCGCAACGGTGCGCCCGCGAGGTTTTTTTAACCCGCGGGTGGCCATCAGGTAATAGCAGCGTCGGTCATTGTCAGCCAGGTAAACCGAGCAGACTTCCGTCTCCATCGCCTGGCAGACATCTGTCACCAGAATATCCAGCGCCTCGTTTAAACGCGGCGCACTCGCGACCTTCTCGACTATTTCTCGCAACCGAGTGAGCATAATGTGCGTGGCTTAACCTCTTTTACGTCGATAAGCAGGCGCGCTTTGCGGCTTAGGGGCGCTCTCCGCCAGCGACATGGTTACGCTGGCGAACTCTTTCATCACCCGGCGGTAGACGTCGCGTTTGAACGACACCACCTGACGAACCGGGTACCAGTAACTCACCCAGCGCCAGCCATCAAATTCAGGCGTGCTGCTGGTTTGCATATTGATGTCCGCGTCGTTACCGATCAACTGCAAAAGAAACCACTTTTGTTTCTGGCCGATACAAACCGGCTTTGTGTCCCAACGCACCAAACGTTTAGGCAACTTGTAACGCAGCCAGTTACGGGTTGAGGCCAGGATCCGCACATCTTTACGGCTTAACCCGACCTCTTCAAACAATTCCCGATACATCGCCTGCTCTGCGGATTCTCCTGGATTTATGCCCCCTTGCGGGAACTGCCACGAGTGCTGACCATAGCGTCGGGCCCACATGACCTGGCCCTGACGATTACAGATTACAATACCGACATTTGGGCGGTAGCCATCGTCATCAATCACCGGACTACCTCAAGATAAGCTTCAATGTGAATGATTGTTTCACACTCGTCGGAAACGGTAAACCACTCTGTTCGCACACTGAGAACGGATAACATTTGAATAACTCACAGTAATTGCCAGAGTTATAAACAGCGAAAGCGCCCGACGGCCGATTTTATTCACTTTTTCTGTGGATAGAGTTGTGAAGAAGTACGGAATTAACCCGGGAAAACCCGGAGTAATCTGAACATCGCACCGCTAACACCTTCTAATAATGATAGCATATTCATTGAGTTAGAATATATTCCTTTCACTTATTACAGCATAACGTGACGATCGTCACACATACGATCCGCCGACTGATGAAAGATCGAACAATGTCGATTTTATCCACAGATTACGCGCAGGTCGCGGGCAGATTTTCTCTAAAAATTCGATTTTCGTCGCACGTCAAGGCTGTAAATCGAACCAGTAGTGGGGCTTTTCCCCAGTTATCCCACTTTTCTGTGGATAACATGGTGTAAGATCCTGTTTATTGTCAGTGACCAGTTCTGGAAAACCTGTTTTCATGGTTTTCACCTGCAGCGCAATGACCTTAAAAAGGCATATAAATCATGGGATTGGTATAGTTACTCAGAAAACGGTAAACTCTATCCACAACGCGCAAAATTAGCGCTCATTTTTTAGCCAAAGGTGTCACCCTATGCCCGCTATCGCTCCTCTCTCCTCTCCGCCGCAAAGTCAGGAACAGCTGTTGGCCCAGGCCCGACAGCTGGCCGGCTATACGCTGGGCGAGCTGGCGGCGCTGGCCGGGATCCCCATTCCCCGCGATCTGAAGCGTGATAAAGGCTGGACGGGCATCCTGCTGGAGCTGTGGCTGGGGGCCAGCGCGGGCAGTAAACCCGAACAGGATTTCGCCGCGCTGGGGGTGGAGCTCAAAACGATCCCTATCGACAGCCGGGGTCGTCCGCTGGAGACCACCTTTGTCTGCGTCGCTCCGTTAACCGGCAATAGCGGCGTCACCTGGGAGAGCAGCCATGTGCGGCATAAGCTGCAGCGCGTCCTGTGGATCCCGGTGGAAGGAGAGCGCACCATTCCTCTGGCGGCGCGACGCGTCGGCGCACCGCTGCTGTGGAGTCCGAACGAAGAAGAGGAGCGCCAGCTGCGCATGGACTGGGAAGAGCTGATGGATCTTATTGTCCTCGGTGAGGTGGAGCGCATTACCGCCCGCCACGGCGAGGTGCTGCAGTTAAGACCGAAAGCGGCCAACAGCAAGGCGTTGACCGAAGCCATCGGCGCCCGCGGGGAGACGATCCTCACCCTGCCGCGCGGTTTCTACCTGAAAAAGAATTTCACCGCCGCCCTGCTCGCCCGCCATTTCTTGTTACAACACGATTAATTTTTTGTTCTGCGTTGGGGCGTGCATATAATTGCTGCTTTCTATTTTGCAGGACTTTGAACAATGTTATTTGCATGGATAACCGATCCTAACGCCTGGCTGGCGCTGGGCACCTTGACGCTGCTGGAGATCGTGCTCGGGATCGATAATATTATTTTTCTCTCTCTGGTCGTGGCCAAGCTCCCCACCGCCCAGCGCGCTCACGCGCGACGGATCGGTTTAATGGGGGCGATGGTCATGCGCCTGGCGCTGCTGGCCTCTATCGCCTGGGTCGTTAAGCTGACCAACCCGCTCTTCACCGTCCTCGGTCAGGAGATTTCGTTTCGCGATCTGATCTTGCTGTTAGGCGGACTGTTCCTTATCTGGAAAGCCAGTAAAGAGATCCATGAGTCTATCGAAGGTGAAGAGGAGGGGCTGAAAACTAACGTTCACTCCTTCCTCGGCGCCATCGTGCAGATCATGCTGCTGGACATCATCTTTAGCCTCGACTCGGTGATCACCGCCGTCGGTCTGTCGGACCATCTGTTTATTATGATGGCGGCGGTCGTGATTGCGGTGGGGGTAATGATGTTCGCCGCACGACCTATCGGCGATTTCGTTGACCGTCATCCGTCGGTGAAAATGCTGGCGCTGTCGTTCCTGATCCTCGTCGGCTTTACCCTAATGCTGGAAAGTTTCGACGTCCATGTGCCGAAGGGATACATTTACTTCGCCATGTTCTTCTCTATTGCCGTTGAGAGTCTTAACCTGCTGCGCAATAAGAAAAACCCGCTGTAAACCACAAAATTGCAGCCTGGTCACAGGCTGCAACCCTTTTTCAGACTTTACTGCTTTTTATGTCTCACAAATCAGGCTATTAATAGACGGGTATGGGGTGCAGCTACTCAAGAGGTGATGACGATGAAAAAATGGGCAGTATTGATTTCCGCCGTAGGACTGGCGTTCTCGGTTTCCGGTTGCAGCAGCGATTACGTCATGGCGACCAAAGATGGGCGCATGATCCTGACCGACGGTAAACCTACCGTGGATGACGATACCGGTCTTATCAGCTACGAAGATCAGCAGGGTAATAAAATGCAGATCAATCGTGACGACGTTTCGCAAATCATTAAGCGTTAATTTTTCCCCGTCGGCCCCAGCCTCTGTTGACGCTGCGCTTACCGACAACCAGCCTTCTGAGAAGAGTCGGGACACACCAGGACACCGCGGGTTCCACCCACCGCCCCTCCTCGTCACCCGGCTTTTTTGATTTTTTTACTTCCTCTTTTTCTCACCCTCTGCCATGTTGATACTCCTTTGTCGGGGAATGCCTGACCTTATAAATAAAAAGGAAGCTGGCTATGCAGTATCACCGTATCCCACACAGTTCACTTGAAATCAGCACCCTCGGGCTGGGAACTATGACCTTTGGCGAGCAGAACAGCGAGGCCGATGCCCATCAGCAGCTCGATTACGCAGTCGCCAACGGCATCAATCTGATCGATGTCGCCGAAATGTACCCTGTCCCGCCGCGCCCGGAAACTCAGGGGCTAACTGAAACCTACGTCGGCAACTGGCTGGCGAAACGCGGCAATCGCGAAAAGCTGGTGCTCGCCTCGAAGGTCAGCGGGCCCGCGCGCAATAACGACAGCAGTATTCGACCAAACCACGTCCTGGACCGGAAAAATATCCGCGAGGCGCTGCACGCCAGCCTGAAGCGTCTGCAGACCGATTATCTCGACCTGTACCAGGTACACTGGCCGCAGCGCCCCACCAACTGCTTTGGCAAACTGGGCTACACCTGGGCCGACGCCGCCCCCGCGGTGACCCTGCTGGATACCCTCGAGGCGCTGACCGAGTTCCAGCGCGCCGGCAAGATCCGCTACATCGGCGTATCGAATGAAACCGCCTTCGGCGTGATGCGTTATCTGCACCTGGCGGATAAGCACGACCTGCCGCGGATCGTGACCATTCAGAACCCCTACAGCCTGCTGAACCGCAGCTTTGAAGTCGGCCTCGCGGAAGTGAGCCAGTTCGAAGGCGTGGAGCTGCTGGCCTACTCCTGCCTGGCTTTCGGCACCCTGACCGGGAAGTACCTCAACGGCGCGAAGCCGGCGGGGGCGCGCAATACGCTGTTCAGCCGCTTTACGCGCTACAGCGGCGAGCAGTCGCAGAAAGCGGTGGCGGCCTATGTGGATATCGCCCAACGTCACGGCCTCGATCCGGCGCAAATGGCGCTGGCCTTTGTGCGTCGGCAGCCGTTTGTCGCCAGCACCCTGCTGGGGGCGACGACCATGGCGCAGCTGCAGGCCAACGTGGAAAGTTTGCAGCTTGAGCTGAGCGAAGAGGTATTAGCGGAGATTGAAGCGGTGCATCAGGTTTATACCTACCCGGCACCGTAGCACGACCTGTCGACGCCAGCTTCTGGCGTCGCGTTGTTGCCCGGTGGCGGCTACGCCTTACCGGGCCTACGCTACCCATGGCGGGTAGCCGCCTCAGTAGCCGCGGTAGCCCGGATCAGGCGCAAGCCGCAACCCGGGAGTTTCTCTCTGCCGCGCGCCTGGCAGGGGCGACGATTTCAAGTCAACCGCGACGAGAAGTTATTTACGCCGCCCCCAGACCCACAGCGCGGCGATGGCTACAGCAAACACCGCGCCAAAGCCTATTCCCACAGCGACCGGCGGCACGCCCACGCTCACCGCCAGGGAATAGAGCCCCAGCATCAGCAGCATCGCCACGTTTTCGCCCAGGTTCTGTACCGCAATGGCGTTACCCGCCCCGACCGAATGTTTCCCGCGCTCCTGCAGCAGCGCATTCAACGGCACGATAAAGAAGCCGCCGAACACCCCGAGCAGCAGCAACAGACCGAACGCCGGCAGCAGCGACTGCTGCACGGCAAAGGCTATCACCGCGATACCGATCAAAATCCCGGCCGGCATACAGCGCGACACCGTCTCCAGGGTCACCAGCTTCGCCGCCGCCCCGGCTCCCAGTACAATCCCCACCGCCACCATCGCATTAAGATAGGTAGGCATGGCGTTGCTGGTAATGCCCAGCGCCACCGGCACCCAGATCACCAGCAGGAAGCGCAGGGTCACGCCAGCGCCCCAGAACAGGCTGGTGCCCATCAGCGAAAAGCGGGTTTCGCCGTTGCGCCACAGCGTGCGGCAGGCGCTGAAGAAGCTGTGCGTCATCGGCTTGAAACGCCATGACTGCCCCGGACGCGCCGCCGGCAGCCTGGGTATCCACAGGTTAGCCACCACCGCCCCACCGTAGACCAGCGCGCAGACGATCAGCGCCGCCAGCACGTGCCAGTCGGCGAGGATCCCGCCGGCCATGGAGCCCAGCAGGATCGCCGCGATGGTCGAGGACTCCATCAGTCCGTTAGCCTTCACTAACTTATCGCCGGTGGTCAGTTCGCCGAGAATGCCATACTTGGCCGGCGAATAGGCGGCGGCGCCAATCCCCACCAGCGTATAGCCGAGAAACGGATTCACGCCGAAGCAGATACAGCCGGCGCCAAGCAGCTTCAGGCCGTTGGCCACCATCATTACCCGGCCTTTGGCAAAGCTGTCGGCGAACTGGCCGACAAAGGGGGCAAAAAGGATGTAAGCGCCCACAAACAACATCTGCAGGACCGGCTGGCTCCACTCCGGATAATAGAGCTGCTTCATCAGCGCCAGGGTGGCGAAGAGAAGCGCATTGTCGCCGAAGGCCGACAGGAACTGGGCGCAGATCACCGCCATCATCCCTTTCGAATACAGCGACGGGTTAGTATGCACTGACTCACTCATGGGTTGTTTCCGCCTCGTCGACCATATTTTTCAGGGTGACATAGTCTGGCTTGCCGCTGCCGAGCACCGGCAGCTGTTTCAGCCAGCGTATATCGCGCGGCACCGCCAGCTCCGGTACGCCGTGCTGGCGAGCGTAGCGCAGCAGGGCTTCGCGAGTCAGTTCATTATCGGTGGTAAACAGCACCAGCGCCTCGCCTTTGCTGGCGTCCTGTTTAATCGCCGTGGCGTGCATTTTGTCCGGCGACGCGCCGAGGGCCACCTGCTCCACCATCTCAAGAGAAATCATTTCGCCAGCGATTTTGGCGAAGCGCTTCGCACGGCCCTGGATGCGGACATAGCCCTGCTCATCGAAAGTCACGATATCGCCGGTGTCATACCAACCCGCTTCCTTTTCGCCGTGCTGATTTTCCGCCGTCGGCGCTTCCAGCACCCCGGGATTTTCCACCCGCAGGTAGCCTTTCATAATGTTCGGCCCTTTCAGCTGCAGTCGTCCCCCCTGCTCAATGCCAGGCATCGCCAGCAGGCGGGCGTCCATCCCCGGCAGAATCCGCCCCACGGTGCCGACCTTCGCCGCCATGGGCACGTTGATCGAGACCACCGGGGCGCACTCGGTCACACCGTAGCCTTCGAGAATACGCAGGCCGAATTTATCCTGCCACAGCTGTTTGGTGCTCTCCTGCAGCTTCTCCGCCCCGGCGACCACGTAGCGGAGACGATAGAAATCATAGGGATTAGCGAAGCGAGCATAGTTGGCGAGGAAGGTTGAGGTGCCGAACAGCACAGTGCAGTTGCGATCGTAGACCAGCTCCGGCACCACGCGATAGTGCAGCGGGCTGGGATAGAGAAACACCTCCGCGCCGGTAAGCAGCGGCGTCAGCAGGCCGACGGTGAGGCCAAAAGAGTGGAACAGCGGCAGCGCCGACATAAAGCGGTCGTTAGCGGTAAAGTCGGCGATGGTTTTGATCTGCTCGACGTTGGCCAGCAGGCTTTTATGGCTGTGCACCACCCCTTTCGGGTTGCCCTCCGAGCCGGAGGTGAAGAGGATCATCGCCGCGTCTTCCGGCTGCTGCTTAACCTGCGCCAGACGCGGCGCCAGCAGATGGCCGAAAATCCACAGTTTGTCTGCGGGGGTGATATCGCCTTTGAGATCTTCCAGGAACACCCAACGCACCTGGGTCAGCTGCTCCGGCAGGTGCCAGAGCTTGCCTTTATCGAGGAAGGTGCGCGAGGTAAAAATGGTCTTGAGTTCCGCGGCGGCGATGGCGCTGCTGAGTCCTTTCACCCCGGCGGTATAGTTCATCATCGCCGGAATGCGCCCGCGGGCGATCGCGCCGAAAATCACCGCCGCGCTGATGCCGGCATTAGGTAGCATCAGGCCGATCTTCTCGCCCTGCTGACTGTATTTTTCCAGAATGCGGGCGACAAACAGGGTTTTGGTCAGCAGCTTGCGATAGGTATCCGGCTGGAAGTTGATATCCTCCACGCAGGGTTTGCGCGCGCCGAAGCGGTCTTGCGCCGCCAGCAGCGACTCATACAGGGTTTCCCGCGGGCGCACCGCCATCCGGGCCTCCATCATGATCTGATGCAGCATTTCCCCGGCGATTTTGCGCCGGTCGCGGGCGCGCGGCGCCTCGGGCATCGGCAGATGGGTAGGCGGCAGCAGGTGCAGCTGAATCCGCGGGAACAGGCGACGCTTTACCAGCCCCTTCAGCCGGCTGAAGGGCGTCAGTTCAGCGCCTTCAATGCGCAGCGGCACGATGGTCGCCTGCGATTTGGCGGCGACAAAGGCGGCGCCGTCATAAATTTTCATCAGCGAGCCGCTGACCGAGATTCGCCCTTCCGGGAAGATGACCACCGGCCGCCCCTGTTCGATCAGGCGCACCAGATGTTTGATCGACATCGGCTTGGTCGGGTCCAGCGGCACAAAATCGATAATCGGCGTCAGCGCGCGCATAAACCAGCGCTGGCTGATTGAGGTATAGACGGCAAAAACCGGTCGGACCGGCAAAAACAACGCCAGCAGAATGCCGTCGAGGAAAGAGACGTGGTTCGGGGTAATTAAGACTTTTTGCTGGTGCAAAGCCTGCGTGTCGCCGGTCAATCTGACCCGGTATAACCCCTTGAACAGCAGTCTGAAAAATCCCAATAGCATAACAACTCCATGTGACCGGTGATGAGTCAAAGCAGGTTACACGAGAAGGCGTGGGAAAGCAGTGCGGCGGGGGGATTTTCAGAATAAAAAAAACCTGCGCATCCGCGCAGGCTGGTGTAAGACGTCCAGTACGAAGAGCGTACCTGAGAAACTCACCTATCAATACCTCTGGGATCTCGATTGTCGCGTTTTTCGCCCGCTTCGGGCCAGCGGGAAAACGCAAGTGAGTGAGCCTAAGTGCAACCAGTTATTACGATTTTCGCTATCTGTAACAACGCCGGCGACGGGCAAAAAAAAACCTGCGCATCTGCGCAGGCTGGTGTAAGTAAAGTGGTCAACTTGACGTTGACTCCACCTATCAATACCTCTGGGAGAGCCAGAATATCAACCTGCTCGGCGGACAAACCAGCGAACATTCGCAACAGCGCATCGCAAAGTGTAAGCAAAGGTTTGTATTTCCCCGAGCCGGTTTCAATTACTGATAGCGTCAATGTAAACAGGTCACCGATAAGCCCGCTCTGAATCACATTTGCGCCATTCCTTCGCCGCCGCGCCTTGAATCTGCCGCTCTTTCCCGTAACATAGCAGTATGTAAACGCTTACCCTATAAAAGGCATGGTATGGCGACAATTAAGGATGTAGCCCGACTCGCAGGAGTCTCCGTCGCTACCGTCTCCCGCGTCATCAACAACTCTCCCAAAGCCAGCGAAGCCTCGCGTCAGTCCGTGGGCGCGGCGATGGAAACCCTCAACTATCACCCCAACGCGAACGCCCGGGCGCTGGCCCAGCAGTCCACGGAAACCGTCGGCCTGGTGGTGGGCGATGTCTCCGACCCCTTCTTCGGCGCGATGGTCAAAGCCGTCGAACAGGTAGCCTACCGCACCGGCAATTTTTTGCTGATTGGCAATGGCTACCACAACGTGCAAAAGGAGCGCCAGGCGATAGAGCAGCTGATCCGCCACCGCTGCGCGGCGCTGGTGGTGCACGCCAAAATGATCCCCGATGAGGAACTCGCCGGGCTGATGAAACAGATCCCCGGCATGGTGCTGATCAACCGCATCCTGCCCGGATATGAAACCCGCTGCGTGGCGCTGGACGATCGCTACGGCGCCTGGCTGGCGACCCGCCATCTGATCCAGCAGGGGCACACGCGTATCGGCTATCTGTGCTCAAACCACGATATCTCTGATGCGGAAGATCGCCTGCAGGGGTACTACGCGGCGCTGGAGGAGAGCGGCCTGCCGTGCAACGACCGGCTGGTCACGTTTGCCGAGCCGGATGAAAGCGGCGGCGAACAGGCGATGACCGAACTGCTTGGCCGCGGCCGCCACTTTAGCGCCGTCGCCTGCTATAACGACTCGATGGCCGCCGGCGCGATGGGGGTGCTGAACGACAACGGTATCGACGTCCCGCGGGAAATTTCGCTGATCGGCTTCGACGATGTCCTGATTTCGCGCTATGTCCGCCCGCGGCTGACCACTGTCCGTTACCCGATCGTCACGATGGCGACCCAGGCGGCCGAGCTGGCCTTAGCCCTGGCGGAGCAGCGCCCGGCGCCGGAGATCACCCACCTGTTCAGCCCGACGCTGGTGCGCCGTCATTCGGTGGTGGCCCCGCAGGAAGGCGATAAGTCGTAGCGATAGAGATGCACGGCGGTGGCCGGATAATCCAGCCCCTCGCCGATGTAGCGCCAGCCGAAGCGTTCATAAAAATCGCGGCAGGTGGAGTAGAGATAAAGCTCCTGATAGCCCGCGCGGCGGGCATAATCGATCACATGCCGCTGCAGCTGTCCGGCCAGCCCCTGACCGCGAGCGGCGGGCGCGACGTACAGCGCCGCCAGCCAGGGAAACAGATCCTGGCGGCTTATCAAATCGCAGCGCCAGAGGCCAATCGTTCCGAGCAGTTGCTCCCCTTCCACGGCAATAAAGGTCAGCGGTAGCGCCTCCGCCGTCTGGCTATGCTGCACAATGCTGGCGAAAAATTCCCGCGGCAGCGCCTCGCCGCCAAAGGCCTGCCACAGCCAGTCGGTCACCTGCCGGGCGAACTGCGGCGCGGCGTACAGCGGCAGGATCGTCATACCAGCTTCCCCTGAAAAATCGGCACCGAATCGAACAGATAGCCGTCAAAGTCCGGGGCGTCTTCATCGGACAGCTCCAGCAGACTGTTTTTGACGTTTTCCAGATGCTGCCACATCGCCTGCCAGGCGCCCATCACATCGCGACGCCGCAGCGCGGCGAGCAGCGTCTGCCGGTCGCCGAGCCACTTCAGCCGCCAGGCGCGGCTGGCAATATGCACATTGAACTGCTGCCACAGCGGGCTGCTGTCCATCTGCAGCCAGATCCGCTCCACCGTCGCCAACAGCATCTGGTTCTGCGTCGCCCCGGCCAGCACCAGATGGAACAGGCGGGCGTTATCCTGGGCGGTGTCGTTGAGAGCGATAGCCCGCTGCTCCTGCTCGATAATCCGCTTCAGATTGTCGATATCGGCGCGGGTGGCCATTTTCGCGGCAAAGGCGGCGATATTGCTCTCCAGCAGCTGGCGCGCCTGGAGAATTTCAAACGGACCGACGTCGCTGCTGAGCAACTGCTCTTCTTCGCTGTCGTTTTCATGCGGGATACGCATGACGTACACCCCGGATCCCTGACGGATATCCACCGTCCCCTGCAGCTCCAGCATCAGCAGCGCTTCGCGCACAATGGTCCGGCTGACGCCATAGGTTTCGGCAATATGGCGTTCCGGCGGCAAACGCGACCCGACCGGGTAGCGCCCCTGCGCAATCTGGGCGCGCAGGTCATCACCAATCTCCTGATAGGGCTTCTTTTCCGGCGGAATTATCGCTTTTTCCACAAAATCACCTGTGCGTTACATGCCTGCGAGTCAAATACGCCGCTATCTTAGCAAAGATTGCTCCCGGCTAGCGGTA
Organism: Klebsiella sp. 54; assembly: GCF_018223875.1. Taxonomy (NCBI): domain Bacteria; kingdom Pseudomonadati; phylum Pseudomonadota; class Gammaproteobacteria; order Enterobacterales; family Enterobacteriaceae; genus Klebsiella; species Klebsiella sp. 54. The sequence continues at coordinate 42,779 of NZ_JAGRRA010000004.1, read as the reverse complement.
TTCATCGTCGATATCCAGCACCAGCTCACGCCGTTCGCCGAGCTGACAAAACCAGTGCGCCGAAGCTTTGGGCCGCCGGGCGCGATGGTTTTGCAGATCGATTTCGATTAGCCCGTAGCGGTTTTTAAAGGCGTTCATCGGCGACACGTTGTCGGTAAACGCCCACAGCATATAGCCCTGGCAGTTGGCCCCTGCCTCGCGGGCGCGCAGGGTGTGCCAGAGATGTTCGCTGATAAAACGAATGCGGTAGCTGTCATCGATGACGCCTTCGCGGTTACGGAACTGGCCTTCGTTTTCCACCCCCATCCCGCTCTCGGCCACGAACCACGGGATGTTGCGATAGTCATTTTTGATCCGCATCGCCATATCAAAGATGATTTGCGGGTAGATTTCCCAGCCGCGGGAGGCGTTCATCCGCCGGCCGGGCAGCTCAAACGGCTCATAATACCAGGCTGGATGGAACGGGGTATGCGGATGCCAGGCCCGCGACGGGGCTTTGACCCGGTGCGGATAGTAAAGGTTAATCCCCAGCTCATCGACGGTGTGCTCGCGGATAATCGCCAGCTCCTCCGCGCTGGCCTCCCACGTCACCTGATGCTGCTCAAGCAGCGCGAGAAGCGCCGGCGGCCAGACCCCGTGCACCAGCGGGTCGAGAAACATACGGTTGTAGAACAGATCGTAGATCTCCGCCGCGCGCAGGTCATGCGGGGCGCGGGAGCGTGGGTAGGTCACCTCCGGATTGAGGATGCAGCCAACGGTCCCGGGATAGCCGAGTTCGCGAAATCGCTTCACCACGCAGGCGGTCGCCAGCACCTTATGGTAGTTCCACTGCATCCAGGTGCTGGTGTTCTGCTCATAGGGCCAGCGCAGGGCATCCAGATAGACCCGGGTCTGCACCACGATCGGCTCATTAAAGGTAAACCAGCGGGTTACCTTCAGGTGGTAGCGGGCAAAGACCTGCTCCGCGTAGCGCACAAACAGCTCAACCACTTTTTTCGCCCCCCAGCCGCCATACTTTTCCAGCAGATAGCCCGGTAATTCGTAATGCTCAAGGCAGATCATCGGCGTAATGCCGTTGGCCAGTAGCGCATCGAACAGCTGGTCGTAATAGGCCGCATACTCCTCATCCACCGTGACGTTTTCATAGTCGATCAGAAAGCGCGACCAGTTGATCGAGGTGCGGTAGTGGGTCAGCCCGGCCAGCTTCATCAGCTGCACGTCTTCCTGAAAGCGGTTAATAAAATCGGTAGCCACCGCCGGGCCATAGCCGTTATGCCAGACGTGGCGGTCGTTTTTGTACCAGAGATCGGGCCAGGAGTCCTGCCCCGGTTTTTTCCCGCTCCAGCCCTCGGTCTGCCAGGCGGAAGCCGCCGCGCCAAGGATAAAATCATCGGGAATGGTCATCCGTACGGTAGTCATAGGCTCCTCAGACAGGGTTGGCGGTCTGTTGATTGTCGGCCTGACGCTGTGCGGCATCGGCACGGCGGGAGGCAATTTTGACGAAAGGCAGATAGATAAGCACCGCGACGACGATGCAGATAAGCTGGGTCACCACCGCTCCCATCGAGCCGGCGGTGGACAGCCAGGCGTTGATCAGCGGCGGCGTGGTCCAGGGCACCATCACCACCGCCTTGCCGGCGAAGCCGGTCAGGGTGGCGAAATAGCCGATGCTGCCGGTCACCAGCGGGGTGATGATAAACGGGATGGCGAGGATCGGGTTGAGCATGATCGGCATCCCGAAGATCACCGGCTCGTTAATATTGAACAGCCCCGGGCCTATCGACAGCTTGGCGATCTCTTTCATCTCTTTGCGCCTGGTGGCGATCATCACCGCAATCAGCAGGCCGATGGTCAGCCCCGAGCCGCCGATGCTCATGTAAACATCCCAGAAGGGCATCGTGATGATGTTCGGTACCTCTTTCCCCTGCTCAAAGGCGCTCATATTGACGGTGATCGCCCCCAGCAGCAGCGGCTCGCGGATCGGCTTGATCATCTGGTTGCCGTGAATACCGATCACCCAGAACAGCTGGGCGACGAACATCAGCAGCAGGATCCCCGGCAGGCTCTGCACCACCCGCTCCAGCGGCTGCTGCACCACCTGGTAGACCGCATCGTAGAGATACATTCCCGTCAGCTGGTGGAAGAGAAAACCAAAGGTGGCGATCGCGGTGGTGGTGATGATCGCCGGGATCAGCGCGGAAAAAGAGGCAGAGACGTTCGGCGGCACGGTATCCGGCATCTTGATCTTCAGTCCCTTGCGCCCCTCCAGCCAGCAGTAAATCTCGACCGACAGAATGGCGATGAACATTCCGAGGAACAGGCTACGGGTATCGGAGAACTGACGCAGCAGGACATCTTTCACCACGTGCATCTGGCCATCGACCATCATCTCCACCGTGGTCGGCGTGACGCAGATAAAGCAGATCACCGCCAGCAGGCCGGGAAACAGGCTTTTGATGCCGTTGATCCGCCCCAGCTCAATGCCGATCAGAAACACGGCGCCGATATTGAGGAAGTTGAGCGTGGCGTAGTTCAGCGCGCTGGTGATCGGCTTCAGCGCCGCGAGAAAGGAGAGTGAGGAAAAGCTGGCGAGCCCATTCTTCGGATCCAGCACCATATTGGAGATCAGCACCGAAAAGGCCCCGACGATGATCACCGGCATCAGGGTAATAAACGCCGATTTGATCGCCATAATGTAGCGATAGCTGTTGAATGTCGTCGCGAAACGCCCCAGCGCGTCGATCAGTTTGTCCTGTAATGCCATAAAAGAGTACCTCAGAGTAAAGGGCTTATTGCGGCCAGGTAGACAGCCAGAGACTTTTGGCATACCAAAACATAGTCGCCAGGCAAAAATTGTTCTGTGACAGCGCTCGCAACCCGCTTCGTGGTATCCCAAATATCGATAAAAACAGCCATTGGCATACCAGATAACGCCGGTTGGTCAGTTCCTGCTAAAAGCGTGATCGCGATGGTTTTTCCGCCCCGCCCCGTCGATATGTCCCTTTTCGGTCTGTGATAAACTGCGCCTTACCACGTGAAATCAGGAATCGATGAATGGCTACAATGCTGGATGTCTCAATTCGCGCAGGCGTCTCGAAAGCGACGGTTTCCCGCGTGTTGAACGGCACAGGTCAGGTGAAAGAGAGCACCCGCCAACAGGTCTTTAAAGCGATGGAAGAGCTGGGCTACCGGCCGAATTTCCTTGCCCGCTCGCTGGCCAATCAGACCAGCAACAGTATCGGGCTGGTTGTCTCCACCTTTGACGGCTTCTACTTTGGCCGTCTGCTGCAGCAGGCGTCACGCCAGACAGAAGCCTGGGGAAAACAGCTTATCGTCACCGACGGCCATGATACGCCGGAGCGCGAAGAGGAAGCGGTGCAGATGCTCGCCGACCGGCAGTGCGATGCGATCATCCTCTATACCCGGCATATGAGCGAGAAGGCGATCATGTCGCTGATTAACTCGATCGCCATGCCGCTGGTGGTGATTAACCGTGATGTGGCGCAGGCCCGCGAACGCTGCGTGTTTTTCGAACAGCAGGAAGCCGCCTTCCAGGCCGTGGAGTATCTGATTACCCAGGGCCACCGCGATATCGCCTGCATCACCGTCCCGATGCACACCCCCACCGGCCAGGCGCGCCTGCAGGGCTATCGCAACGCGCTGATAAAACATGGTATTGAATGGGATCCGAGCCGGGTGAAATACGGGGACTCGACGATGACCCGCGGCTACGAGCTGTGCCGGGAACTGCTGGACGAGAAAGCCCGCTTCAGCGCGCTGTTTTCCTGTAACGATGATATGGCGCTGGGGGCCTCAAAGGCGCTGCATCAGGCGGGGCTGCGTATTCCGCAGGATGTGTCGCTGTTTGGCTTCGACGATGCGCCAAGCGCGAAATGGCTGGAGCCGGGGCTGTCGACGGTCTATCTGCCGATCGACAACATGATCACCACGGCTATCGATCAGGCGATCAAGCTTGCTAACCAGCAGCCGATCGAAACGATCCCGCCGTTCACCGGCACGCTGGTGTTGCGTGAGTCGGTGACGACGGGACCTTTTTTTAAATAAGCTCCAAGGCCAGCAGCTCCTGGATGGTCTGGCGACGGCGGATCAGCCGCGCCTTGCCGCCATCAAACAGCACCTCCGGCAGCAGCGGACGGCTGTTATAGTTGGATGACATCGAAGCCCCGTAGGCGCCAGTGTCATGGAGCACCAGATAATCCCCTGGGGCCACCGCCGGCAGCAGACGGGTCTCGACTTTCCCCCCTTCCTGCTGGGTAAAGACGTCCCCGGACTCGCACAGCGGCCCGGCCACCACGGTCTCCACCTGCGGCGCGGCACTGAGATCGCGGCCATCCGCCGCCAGAGCGGTGATATGATGATAGCTGCCGTACATTGCCGGGCGCATCAGGTCGTTAAAGCCAGCGTCAATCAGCACGAAGTGGCGGCTGCCCATCTCTTTCACGCTGCGCACCTGCGACACCAGCACGCCGGACTCGGCCACCAGGAAGCGTCCGGGTTCAATCTCCAGTTTCACCGGGTGACCCAGATGGGTGGCGATCTGCTCCCGGGCGCGGTTCCACAGGCCATAATAGTGAGCGGTGTCGATGGCCTCTTCGCCCTCGCGGTAAGGAATAGACAGGCCGCCGCCGGCGGAGATGGCCTGCAGATCCTGACCAAAGTCGACAACCTGGCGCACCATCGCGCCGCACACCTGCTCCAGGTGACCATAGTCGACGCCAGAGCCGATATGCATATGGATCCCCACCAGCTGCAGCTGATAGCGACGCATCACTTCCAGCGCCGCCGGCAGGTGGCTGTACCAGATGCCATGCTTGCTGTTCTCACCGCCGGTATTGGTTTTCTGGCTGTGGCCGTGGCCAAAGCCCGGGTTGACGCGCAGCCAGACGCGATGGCCCGGCGACACCTCCCCCAGCTGGCTTAGCATGTCGATCGAACCGGCGTTCACCGGGATCTGTAACGCCTTGACGCGATCGAGGGTGGCGTCGTCGATCAGATCGGCGGTGAAGACAATATCCTCTGGATTCTGCTGCGGATCGTAGCCTGCCGCCAGCGCACGCTCGATCTCCCCCAGCGACACCGAGTCCACCTTCACCCCCTGCTCACGCATCAGACGCAGAATATGGATGTTAGAGCAGGCTTTTTGCGCAAAACGCACCACGTCAAACTGGCTGAGCTGGGCAATCTGGCGGCGAATAATCTGCGCATCATAGACCCAGACCGGGCAGCCAAATTCCGCCGGCAGGCGCAGCAGGTTGTCCGCGGTTAGATCGGTATCAGTGGCGTAAAGCGAATGTGGCATAAAAACTCCGGTGCAGTGCGTGTGTTGGTCGCTGTTTTTTCTGATTACGCCACAGTGCCTGACCAATAAAAAATATCGTTTTATCGCGACTCTATGCAAAAATGATATGATTACAGCCGAGCCTCAGGGAGACCGCATGCCAGCCGTCAATTTGCGCCATATCGAAATCTTTCACGCGGTGATGACCACCGGCAACCTGACCGAAGCCGCGAGGATGCTGCACACCTCGCAACCCACCGTCAGCCGCGAGCTGGCGCGCTTTGAGAAGGTGCTCGGCCTGCGGCTGTTTGAGCGGACCCGCGGTCGCCTGCAGCCAACCGTGCAGGGCCTGCGCCTGTTTGAGGAGGTTCAGCGTTCCTGGTACGGCCTGGACCGCATCGTCAGCGCCGCCGAGAGCCTGCGCGAGTTTCGCCAGGGCGAGCTGTCGATCGCCTGCCTGCCGGTGTTTTCCCAGTCCTTTCTGCCGCTGCTGTTGCCGCCGTTTCTCGCCCGCTACCCGGAGGTCAGCCTGCAGATCGTCCCCCAGGAGTCGCCGCTGCTGGAGGAGTGGCTCTCCGCCCAGCGCCATGACCTTGGCCTGACGGAGACCCTGCATACCCCGGCGGGCACCGAACGCACCCCGCTGCTGACGCTGAATGAAGTCTGCGTGCTGCCTGCCGGCCATCCTCTGGCGGCGCAGACGACGCTGACCCCCGCCGATTTTCAGGGCGAAAATTACATCAGCCTGTCGCGCACCGACAGCTATCGCCAGCTGCTCGACGCCCTGTTCCTTGAGCATCAGGTTAAACGGCGGATGGTGGTCGAAACCCACAGTGCGGCCTCGATCTGCGCCATGGTGCGCGCCGGCGCCGGGATCTCGGTGGTTAACCCGCTGACCGCCCTGGACTATGCCGATAGCGGCGTGGTGGTGCGCCGCTTCAGCGTCGAGGTGCCGTTTACCGTCAGCCTGATCCGCCCGCTCCATCGCCCGCGCTCGGCGCTGGTCGATGCCTTTGTGACGCACCTGCAGCAGAGTCTGCCGCAGATCCTCACACCGCTGGCGTCGGTCCTGCAGAGAGCATAAAGTTGACCGCGTCTTCCGCATGGATCGCCGCGGTGTCAAAGACCGGCAGCGGGCTGAGCTCGGCAGGCACCAGCAGGCCTATCTCCGTACAGCCGAAAATAACCCCTTCCGCTCCCTGCTCCGCCAGGGCGGCGATCGTCTGCAGATAATAGTCCCGCGATGCCTCGCTGAAGGTGCCGAGACAGAGCTCGTCGAAGATGATCTGATTGATCCGCGCCCGATCGTCGGCCTCGGGGATCAGCGTCTCGATGGCAAACAGCTCCTGCAGACGACCGCGATAAAAGGTCTGCTCCATGGTATAGCGAGTGCCCAGCAGCGCGACCCGCCGCTGGCCTTTGGCGGCAATCGCCCGCCCGGTGGCATCGGCGATATGCAGAAAGGGAACCTGGCAGCGGGCGGCGATGGCATCCGCTACCTTGTGCATGGTGTTGGTGCACAGGACAATGCCCTCGGCGCCCGCCTGCTGGAGCCCGACCGCGGCTTCGGCAAGGATCGCCCCGGCGCGATCCCAGTCGCCGGCGGACTGACAGGCTTCGATGTCGTGAAAATCGACGCTGTGCAGCACCAGGCTGGCGGAGTGCAGCCCGCCCAGTCGCGCCTTCACGCCTTCATTAATCAGGCGATAGTAAGGGATCGTTGACTCCCAGCTCATGCCGCCTAACAGGCCAATGGTTTTCATCTTCTGCTCCTTATGTCGTTTCTGCCAGTGAAACAAACTTGTGATCAACTTTCCACTTCTCTGGCCGCGTATTTCTTTTTCATGAAGAGTGGGATAAGTTAAGTGAAACAACGTTTCATTTTAACAACAGGATCGCCCGATGTTTATTTTCCATAAAGACACCACCCTTGAAGACCTCGGCAATGGCGTAACCCGCCGCATTCTGGCGCACGACGGCAAAATGATGGCCGTAGAGGTGAATTTTGCCGCCGGCGCCGTCGGCCCGATGCATAACCATCCTCACGAACAGCTCACCTATGTGCTCTCGGGCGAGTTCGAGTTCACTATCGGCGAGGAGACGCGCGTCGTCAGCGCTGGCGATACGCTGTATAAGCAGCCGGGGATCATGCACGGCTGCGTCTGTCTGCAGCCCGGCACGCTGCTCGACACCTTTACCCCGATCCGCGAAGATTTTCTCGCACGCTGATGAAAGACGGGGGCGATCGCCGCCCCCGATCCAGGTTTCACAGCACGCGCTAAAAAAGATGCCGCCCCAATCATTATCCTGGTAATAATATTTCCCGCTCAGTTCAGACTGATTATTCCTTGTTTTCAAGCTCCCTAAGATCCTTAAAGTGCTTACCACCTCACCTTTTTGAAACATCGTTTCGACTTTGATCACATTTCCATCCAGATCTGCATGACGCGGAAATAAATCGCAATAAAATGAAATTAAAACGGTGTTTTATAAAAAAAGATCAGCATGAAAAAGAACCTGACGGCCCCTCCACGCTGGGCCAGATAAAACTTAAGCCATTCATTAACAAGGATATGTTAACCAGAGGAAACGTTCAGACTTTTTGCGTTGGTCGCGGCAAAAGGCCGACAGCGCCGCGTCACCCGATCCGTATTACAACTCGTAAGCCAGGTAGGTATGTATGAATGAAAACAAGCTGCTGGGATTGGCATGGATATCGCCCTATATCATCGGGCTGATTGTCTTTACTGCTTTTCCTTTTGTTTCATCTTTCTTTCTCAGTTTTACTGAGTACGACTTGATGAGTCCGCCGGTATTTAACGGCATTGAAAACTATCGCTATATGTTGACCGAGGATAGCCTGTTCTGGAAATCGATGGGGGTGACCTTTGCCTACGTCTTTTTAACCATCCCCTTAAAACTGGCTTTCGCCCTCGGCATTGCCTTTGTGCTCAATTTCAAACTTCGCGGCATCGGCTTTTTCCGAACCGCCTACTACATCCCGTCGATCCTCGGCAGCTCGGTGGCGATTGCCGTGCTGTGGCGCGCCCTGTTCGCCATTGACGGCCTGCTGAACAGCTTTCTCGCCGTCTTTGGCATCGATGCCGTCAACTGGCTGGGGGAACCCTCGCTGGCTTTAATGTCGGTCACCCTGCTGCGCGTCTGGCAGTTTGGCTCCGCGATGGTCATCTTCCTCGCCGCCCTGCAGAACGTCCCGCAGTCGCAGTATGAGGCGGCAATGATCGACGGCGCCTCGAAGTGGCAGATGTTTATGAAGGTCACCGTGCCGCTGATCACCCCGGTGATTTTCTTCAACTTTATTATGCAGACTACCCAGGCGTTCCAGGAGTTTACCGGCCCGTACGTGATAACCGGCGGCGGCCCGACCTATTACACCTACCTGTTCTCGCTCTACATCTACGATACCGCCTTTAAGTACTTCGACATGGGCTATGGCGCCGCGCTGGCGTGGGTGCTGTTCCTCGTCGTGGCGGTCTTTGCGTCGATCGCCTTTAAGTCATCTAAATACTGGGTCTTCTACTCCGCCGATAAGGGAGGCAAAAATGGCTGATATTCAACAGATGGCGCCGGTGATGAGCGACGCCGATCGTGAGGTCGCCCGTACGCTGCGCCGGGAAAAAGTGAGCCGGGTGGTGCGCTACGTCGTGCTGATATTCGTCGGCCTGCTGATGCTCTACCCGCTGGCGTGGATGTTCTCCGCCTCGTTCAAGCCGAACCATGAGATCTTCACCACCCTCGGGCTGTGGCCGACCCACGCCACCTGGGACGGGTTTATCAACGGCTGGAAGACCGGCACCGAATACCATTTCGGCCACTATATGCTGAACACCTTTAAGTATGTGATCCCGAAGGTGGTGTTAACCATCATCTCCTCCACCATCGTGGCGTACGGCTTTGCGCGCTTTGAGATCCCGTGGAAGAAGTTCTGGTTCGCGACGCTCATCACCACCATGCTGCTGCCGAGCACCGTCCTGCTGATCCCGCAGTACCTGATGTTCCGCGAAATGGGGATGCTGAACAGCTATCTGCCGCTGTACTTGCCGCTGGCCTTCGCCACCCAGGGATTCTTCGTCTTCATGCTGATCCAGTTTCTGCGCGGCGTGCCGCGCGATATGGAAGAGGCGGCGCAGATCGACGGCTGCAACTCCATCCAGGTGCTGTGGTATGTGGTGGTGCCGATCCTCAAGCCGGCCATTATCTCGGTGGCGCTGTTCCAGTTCATGTGGTCGATGAATGACTTTATCGGTCCGCTGATCTACGTCTACAGCGTCGATAAGTATCCCATCGCGCTGGCGCTAAAAATGTCTATCGACGTCACGGAAGGCGCGCCGTGGAACGAAATTCTGGCAATGGCGAGCATCTCCATTCTGCCGTCCATCATCGTCTTCTTCCTGGCTCAACGCTACTTCGTGCAGGGCGTGACCAGCAGCGGAATCAAAGGTTAAGAGGGAAATATCATGGCTGAAGTGATTTTCAACAAACTGGAAAAAGTTTACTCCAACGGGTTTAAAGCGGTGCATGGTATCGACCTGAAGATTGCCGATGGCGAATTTATGGTGATCGTCGGCCCTTCCGGCTGCGCCAAATCGACCACCCTGCGCATGCTGGCGGGTCTGGAGACCATCAGCGGCGGCGAGGTGCGGATCGGCGACAAGATCGTCAACAACCTGGCGCCTAAATCCCGTGGTATTGCGATGGTGTTCCAGAACTACGCCCTCTATCCGCATATGACGGTGCGCGAAAACCTCGCCTTTGGCCTGAAGCTGAGCAAGCTGCCCAAGGCGCAGATTGATCGGCAGGTGGAGGAAGCGGCGAAAATCCTCGAACTGGAGGAGCTGCTGGAACGTCTGCCGCGCCAGCTCTCCGGCGGCCAGGCGCAGCGCGTGGCGGTGGGCCGGGCGATCGTCAAAAAACCGGACGTCTTCCTGTTCGACGAGCCGCTCTCCAACCTGGACGCCAAGCTGCGCGCCTCGATGCGCATTCGCATTTCCGATCTGCATAAGCAGTTGAAGAAATCCGGTAAACCGGCGACCACCGTCTACGTTACCCACGATCAGACGGAAGCGATGACCATGGGCGACCGCATCTGCGTGATGAAGCTCGGCCACATTATGCAGGTCGATACCCCGGACAACCTTTACCACCAGCCGAAAAATATGTTTGTCGCCGGCTTTATCGGCGCGCCGGAGATGAATATTCGCCCCAGCCAGCTGGTTGAGCACGACGGCCGCCTGTGCCTGACCCTTGGCGACCAGCGCCTGCCGTTGAACGACCGTCTGGCGGAGAAAGTCGGCGCCTATCAGCATCAGGAGGTGTTCTACGGGGTCCGCCCGGAATTCGTGTCGCTCTCCGACGCACCGTTCGCCGAAGGCGGCTGCATGGGCGAGATGGTGCGGGTGGAAAACATGGGTCATGAGTTCTTTGTCTATCTGCAGGTCGCGGGCTACGAGCTGACCGCTCGCGTGCCGTCGGACGATGCGAAGCCGATGATTGCTAAGGGACTGAATCGAAAAGTCTATTTCACCTTTGATCTTAACAAGTGTCACATCTTTGACGCCAAAACCGAACAGAACCTCTCTCTGTGAACCCTGGAGCATAACAATGAAAAACGTGCTGATAAGCGCCACCCTCTCCGCCACCCTGGGCCTTAGCGCCTTCTCCTCGCTGGCGCAGGATGTCGACCTGCGCATGTCCTGGTGGGGGGGCAATGGCCGCCATCAGGTGACCCTCAAGGCGCTGGAGGCTTTTCACCAGCAATATCCTGATATCAATGTCAAAGCGGAATATACCGGTTGGGACGGCCATCTTTCGCGCCTGACCACCCAGATAGCCGGCGGCACCGAGCCTGACGTGATGCAGACCAACTGGAACTGGCTGCCGATCTTTTCGAAAAATGGCGATGGCTTTTACGATCTCAATACTCTGAAAGACGAGATCGATCTCAGCCAGTTTGACGCCAAAGAGCTGCAGTCCACCACGGTCAACGGCAAGCTCAACGGCATCCCGGTGTCGGTCACCGCCCGCGTTTTCTACTTTAACGACGAAGCGTGGAAAAAGGCGGGCATCCCTTTCCCGAAAACCTGGGATGAACTGCTGGCGGCGGGAAAAACTTTCGAAAGCAAACTCGGGAAACAGTACTACCCGGTGGTGCTTGAGCACCAGGACGTGCTGGCCCTGCTCAACTCTTACATGGTGCAAAAATACAACCAGCCGGCCATCGATGAGAAGGGCCGCAAATTCTCCTACAGCAAAGCGCAGTGGGCGGACTTCTTCGGCATGTATAAGAAGCTTATCGACAGCCATGTGATGCCGGACACCCGCTACTATGCCTCGTTCGGCAAGAGCAACATGTACGAGATGAAGCCGTGGATCCAGGGTGAATGGGGCGGGACCTACATGTGGAACTCCACCATCAATAAATATTCCGACAATCTGAAGCCGCCGGCGAAGCTGGTGCTGGGGGAATACCCGATGCTCCCCGGCGCCACCGATGCCGGACTGTTCTTCAAGCCTGCGCAGATGCTGTCCATTGGCAAATCGACGAAAAACCCGCAGGCGGCGGCGAAATTAATTAACTTCCTGCTGAACAGTAAAGAAGGGGTGGATATTCTGGGTCTGGAGCGTGGCGTGCCGCTGAGCAAAGCGGCGGTCACCTACCTGACCGAGGACGGGATCATCAAAGCCGACGATCCGGCGGTGTCCGGCCTGAAGCTGGCGCAATCCCTGCCCACCACCCTGCCGGTCTCGCCGTACTTCGACGACCCACAGATCGTCGCCCAGTTCGGCACCACCCTGCAGTACATCGACTACGGTAAAAAGTCGGTGGAAGAAGCGGCCGAGGACTTCCAGCGCCAGACCGACCGCATTCTGCGCCGCGCGATGCGTTAACCTGCCCACCTGAACTCTCCCGCGGCGTCCGCCGCGGGAGAGCCTGCCTGAGTATCCTGTCAGAAGAAATATCAGAAGAAATATTTAAAGCGCACCCGGGCGCCATAGCGTTCGTCGGGATTCCCGCTCTTCGCCGCCGTGGAATCGAGCCACGAGGCGTAGGCGCCAAGGTAAATATTGAAGTTCGGCATCGCCATAATATTCGGCAACTGCCAGGATGTATGCACGGTATGGATGTCATAGCGCCCCGGCGCGAGGATTGCGCAGTCGCCATCGCATTCGCCATTCACCCCGGCCATGTTGAACTGATCGATTTTGTTATGCGCGTAGATATAGCCCAGCTCCACGCGATGCCACAGGGCATTGATTCCGGCGCTGAAGTCGGTTTCATCCGCCGCGTCCAGCAGGGCAGTACTCAGATTGACCACCGCCCCATCGTGCGGATCGCTTTTCAGGGTGTTCCAGCTCATGGTCATCCCGTAGCCGGTGCGGTTTGACTGGTCGACCCAGCGCCCGCTCTGACTCTGATAGCCGTAGGCGTTGTTGACGAGGTTGCTCTCAATCGCTGCCGCCGCCGACCAGGCGCCGGACTGCCACACCGCCACCGGCCGCACGTACACCACGTTTTTGCGGTTTTCCAGCGCATTACCGTGATAGTTCTGATCGACAAACAGCGAACTGCCGTCCTCCACCAGGGTATTGACCTCGAAATACCAGTTATCTACGGTTTTGCTGAACAGGAGGTTGCCGCCGCTGCTGCTGCGGCCGCGCCCCTCTTTCATCATGTAAATATAGCCATAGCCGTCGGAATAAAGGTCGTTGGCGGTATTTCCTGAATATTCAATAAAGGTATCCTGATTCAGGGGGAACATATCCCAGGCTTCAAAGCGGCCTATTTTTATTTTCCAGTCATCCTGCTGACCAAAGAAAAATACCGCATCGTCGAGATTCATTTTGCCATCCATATCCGCCAGCGGCTGCACGCTGAATCCGGCATATTTCCCGTCGTCGCCATTACGTCTGCCATCAAAACCCAGCAGAATACGGCCATTAATATCCCAGCGTTCTTTCTCGCCGGGCGCCCAACTTTTATTCGCGCTGGTTTTGACCGACGTCAGGCTACCGGTGCGGCTGGCGCCATCAAGATTAAATTCGACGTCGCCATAAAATTTTAATTCGCCATTGTCGTTCAGCTGCAGGCGCGGCGTAGCCGGCGCCGCGCGGGCGACCGTCGTGGCCTGCTGCTGGCCTTTCAGCGTTTTAATCTCCGCCTCTGCGCTGGCGGCGCGCGCCTCCGTCGCCTTCAGCCGCTGCTCCATTTGCGCCAGCCGCTCTTCCAGCGATAACGGCGCCTGCGCCATCGCCTGTGGCAGATACAGAGACGTGAGAAAACACCCGACCCAGATTTTATTCATCGGTAAACCCTTTTATTATGGAATGAACTGAATTTTTTATTAATGGGTAATGCACGACGATACAGGCAATAATAACCCGCCCATCGTCAAAGACGGGTTATTAACGACAACAGCCTTTTTATTATTCGAGCTGCCAGGCTCCGGCTTCGGTTAATGCCGCCGAACCGCTCCAGGCAAATAACGCTAATTCACGGCGGGGAGCCTGCGGATAGATACGGCTGCTCAGGCAGGCCTCGCCGTCATTGACAAAAACCTCCACCGAAGAGCTATCGAAAAATATCCGCAGATTGAGATCCGCCCCGGCGGTCAACGGTACGCTGCGCGTCCCGCACAGGCCATACTGCGGATAATGCCGCTCCAGCACCAGACGCTGCTGTTGGGCATCCACGTAGAGGCGCAGGCCATCGCCAAAGCGCAGACCATACTGCTCGGCGCTGCTGCTGGCGCAGTTCCAGCGCAGGTTGACCTCCATCGCCTCGCAGTTGTCGACCATCGTGGTCTGCTGATTGTTCAGGGTGCTTACCGGCCACGGGAACCAGGCGCCGCGCAGGCTCTCCACTTCTTTCGCCGGGCGCATCTGCAGGCGGTTATCCGCGCTCAGGCTCAGCTCGCGCGGCAGGGAGAGCATGCCCGCCCAGCCGTCCTGCTGCTCCGGCAGCGGCGATTCCCACATATCCAGCCAGCCTATCACGATCCGCCGGCCATCGGGGGTGGCGAAGCTTTGCGGCGCATAGAAATCGTGGCCGTGATCCATCTCCGTGAACTCGCCGTGGCGGACGAATCGCTGCCCCGGCTGCCACTCGCCGATCAGATAGCCGCTCTGGAACAGGTTGCGGTTGCGGAACCCCTCGGCCTGCATCCCCTGCGGGGAAAACATCAGGACGCGTTTGCCGTTGAGGGTGAAGAAGTCCGGGCACTCCCACATATAGCCCATGGTGCTTTCCGCTTCATCCAGCACCCCCGCGTCCTGCCACTGGCGCAGATCGGCTGAACGGTACAGCCGTACCTGACCGGTGTCGCCTTCGCGCGCGCCGACGATCATGTACCAGCTGTCTCCCTCCCGCCAGACCTTCGGGTCGCGGAAATGGTGCATGCCCGGCGGAGTGTCGACCACCATCCCCTGGCGCTCGAAGTGGATCCCGTCCCGGCTGGTGGCCAGGCACTGTACCTGATACAGATTGGCTTCGTCGCCAGGGTCGCCGTGGAATTTATGCCCGGTGTAAATCAGCGCCAGGGTATCGCCATCGACCACCGCCGAGCCGGAGAAGCAGCCGTCTTTATCCTCCGGCCCCTCCGGCGCCAGGGCCACCGGCAGATGCTCCCAGTGCACCAGATCCTTGCTCCGCGCATGCCCCCAGTGCATCGGCCCCCACTGGGTGGAGTACGGGTGATGTTGATAAAAAGCATGGTACCAGCCGTCGAACCACACCAGACCGTTTGGGTCGTTGATCCACCCGGCGCGGGCCGCCAGGTGATAGTGCGGATACCAGCGCAGATTGAGCGCCTGGCGTTGTGTCTGGAGTACCTGTTCAGCCCTGGAGATTGTGTAAGTCATCATTTTCACTCTTTTTGATTCAGATAGCGGTAGGTTGCGACACCAGCGGATCGGCGGAGGATTTGCCGGAGCGCAACAAGAAGATGGAAATAAAGGTGGTGCAGAACACCAGCAGGCCCATGATCAGATAGGACTGAGCGAAGCCATATTTTTCATAGCTGTAGCCCGCCAGCGGCGACAATACGCTGGCGATAATCGAGCTGGTGCAGGCGAAGCCCACCAGATAGAGGGTGGAGGAGAGGCGTTTATCGAAGTTGATGCTGTTGTACTTAAAGATAGCCACCAGCAGTATCGGCAGCTCCACCGCGTGCAGCAGTTTGGTGATGGAGATCAGCAGCGGCCCCTCCACCAGGCCGGAGGCCACCATGCGCATCGCCATCACCATGCCGGCGAAAATCAGACCGTTTTTGGCGCCGATGCGGTTCACCAGCCACGGCGCGCAGAACATGCCGGTCGCCTCGAGGAACACCTGGAAGGAGTTAAGGTAGCCATACATCTCATTGCCTTCCTGCAGGGTCGCGAACTGCGATGAGAAATAGACCGGGAACTGCTGGTCATAGACGCCGTAGATGCAGGTGCCGATGACGAAGAAGACCAGCGCCCAGAAGCGCGGCAGCGTCAGCAGGCGCAGCGCATCTTCCAGGGTCACCTTGCCGCCCGAAACCGCCTCCTGCATCGCATGCGGTGCCGAGGAGACGCGCAGCCGGGCCAGCAGAATAAAAAACACCAGTCCGGAGCAACTGGCGACGAGGAAGTTAAGCTGCGGGTTGATGTTAAACAGCAGACCGGCGAAGAAGGTGGCCACCGCCCAGCCCAGCGAGCCCCACATCCGCGCCCTGCCGAATTCAAACTGGCTCTGGCGCGCCACGCGCTCGGTATAGGATTCCAGCACGCCAATGCCGCCGTTAAAGGTCAAGCCGATGTAGATCCCGCCGAAGATGCTGCCCAGCAGGACGTTAATTTTCAGCAGATGGCCGAACAGCAGATACGCCGGACCGGAGAGGATCAGCAGCGCGGTGATATACCAGAGCAGATGTTTGCGCAGCCCCAGCTTATCCTGGATAAAGCCATAGCAAACTTGCGCAAACAGCGCGGAAACCGACAGCACGGCGTAGATGATACCGGTATCGCCGGCCTTCAGCCCCACCTCCTGGTGCAGCCAGATGGAAAGCAAGGAGCCGGATGACGACCAGGTCACGAAAAAGAAAAACAGTAAGGCACTGAGCAACGGGTAGCTGTGTGAGTGATGCGCTTTCATCATGACATTCTCGTGTTAGAGGAATGCAATTATGGTAACGTTAACAAAAAACAAAGCGCAGAGGGATTCGCTGCGATATATGATGTTAATCACAAAGGTTAACGTTAACATAATGAAGATGCGATCGCGATCAAAAATCAACCGCAACATCGCTCACGACGGCGTTAGCAGAAAATCGTTTCACGCTTTTACATCAGCGACTTAGTTGTATAGCCTGTACTCTGCAGCAATGGCGGAGGAAAAAATGGCATCCCTGAAAGATGTAGCAAAACTGGCGAATGTATCTCTGATGACCGTCTCACGGGCGCTGAACACCCCGGAGCGGCTCAAGCCGGAGACGCTGGCCCGCGTGCAGGCCGCCATCGCCGAAACCAACTACGTCCCCGACCTCTCGGCGAAAAAGATCCGCGGGGCGCGGGCCACCCCCAGCACCATCGGCGTGCTGGCGCTGGATACCGTCACCACGCCCTTTTCGGTGGAAATCACCCTGTCGATCGAAGAAACGGCCCGCGCCCACGGCTGGAACAGCTTTGTGGTCAATATGTTTTCTGACGATCGGCCGGAAGCAGTGGTCGACCTGCTCCTCTCCCACCGTCCGGACGGCATCATTTTTACCACCATGGGCCTGCGTCAGGTGCCGCTGCCGGACAAACTGCTGACCCTGCCCTGCGTGCTGGCTAACTGCGAAAGCCTCAGCCAACCGGTGGCCAGCTATATCCCGGACGATGAACAGGGCCAGTACGACGCGGTAAAAGCCCTGCTTGCCGCCGGCTATCGTCGTCCGCTGTGCCTGCACTTACCCGCCAGCCAGCTGGCGACAATCCGCCGCCGCCAGGGGCTGGAGCGCGCCTGCCGGGAGGCGGGCATCGAACCGGAGAGCCTGACCCACTCATATATGGCCCAGGGCGATGAGCATTACCACGATATTCCCGCGGTGGTGCTGGCGCATATCCGCGAGGGTAAACCCGGCTTCGACTCGGTGATCTGCGGTAACGATCGCATCGCCTTTATGGTCTATCAGACGCTGCTGGGCCAGGGGTTACGCATTCCACAGGACGTGGCGGTGGTGGGATACGACAATATGGTAGGCATTGGCGATCTGTTTTTGCCGCCGCTCTCCACGGTGCAGCTGCCGCACTACGACATCGGGCGCCTGAGCGCCCTGCATATCATTCACGGCGACAACCATCGGGAGACGCGCAAGGTCGCCAGCCCGTGGTTGCCGCGCGCCTCACATTAACGGTTACCGATATTGCGCAGCTTCTCGCCCGCCATCAGGTTGCGCTCAATGTGTTCAAGGCTGACATTTTTGGTCTCCGGGATCAGCCAGAAGGTGACGCCGATAAAGGCCACGTTGAGCACCGTGTAGAGCCAGAAGGTCCCGGCGGCGCCGATCGCGTCAAGCAGCGTCAGGAAGGTGGCGCCGATGATCATGTTCGACACCCAGTTGGTGGTGGTGGAGCAGGTGATGCCGAAGTCGCGGCATTTCAGCGGCTGGATCTCAGAGCAGAGGATCCACACCACCGGCGCCGCGCTCATCGCATACCCGGCAATACACATCATGGTCATGCCCACGGAAAGCCAGGAGAGGCCGCTGGAGGCGGTGCCATTGTCGAACTGCATCAGGCAGTAGCCGAGCACCAGGGTGCCCAGCGCCATCACGCTGAAGCCGATTTTCAGCGCCGGCTTGCGGCCTGCTTTATCCACCGTGAACACTGCGATAAAGGTGGCAAACATAAAGGTCAGGCCCACCACCAGGGTGGCGATCATCTGCTGTTCGGTAGTGGTAAAGCCCGCCATTTTGAAAATACGCGGGGCGTAGTACATGATGATGTTCATGCCGGTGAACTGCTGCATCGCCTGCAGCAACATGCCAAGGAACACCGCCCGGCGTACGTTACGATTGACCTTGAACAACGCCCAGCCGCCCTGCTTCAGCTTCAGGCTTTCGCGGATCTCGTTAAGCTCATCGCGCGCCTTCTCCGAGGTATCGCGCAACATCCGCAGCACCTCTTCCGCTTCGATATGGCGCCCTTTCTCCGCCAGCCAGCGCGGGCTGTTCGGCAGAAAGACGACCAGAACGATCAGGATCACCGCCGGCAGCGCCAGCACGCCCAGCATGGCGCGCCAGTTACCGCTGTAGCTAAAGGCGGTATCGGAAAGAAACGCCAGCACAATGCCGAGGGTCACCATCAGCTGATACATACTGATCATTTTTCCGCGCACGTTCTCGCTGGCCATTTCGGAGAGGTACAGCGGCGCGGTGTAAGAGGCGATCCCGACGGCCACCCCCAACACCACGCGGGCCACCAGCAGCACTTCGACGCTGGCGGCAAAAGCGGAGCCTATAGAGCCGGCGACAAAGAGCACGGCTCCCGCCATCAGGCTGTATTTGCGGCCAAGGCGGAACGACAGCCAGCCGTTAAACAGCGCGCCTATCGCCGCCCCCAGCATCATGCTGCTGACCACCCACTCCTGAAGCTGGCTGGATAAGGTAAAGTGGTCGGTAATAAAGGGCAGCGCCCCGGATATCACGCCGATATCCAGGCCAAAGAGCAACCCCGCCACCGCCGCGGCGATAGAAACAAACCAGTTCATCCGCCGGGTGTCACGTTGCGCCCGCGGCGTTAATGCAGAGTCGTTACTGATTGAAGTCATTTTTATTCCTGCCACACAGAGAAAGACATAGGACGAAAGTACGTGACTGGCGGAGGAATTTGTCAGGCTGGATACGCCAAAGATATGGACTATTTTGCTGGCAAGATGGGTTTTGTGATGGACATTAAACTTTCAACGTAACGAAAAATTCGTTTCGCATCGTTAATAACCCTGTTCATACAGGGCGGTAACATTAATTCTTCACTCTGGAATATGGACGATCCTCATTTTACGGTATGGACAATAATTGCTCAGACGGCCGGAGCGGTGAGTGCCGCGCCGGCCGTCGCCGTCGGTTAGCGCGCCAGCCAGCCGCCGTCCACCGCCACCGTGTAGCCATTGATATAATCGGAGGCTGGGGAAGCGAGGAAGACCACCGGCCCCATCAGGTCGGCCGGCAGGCCCCAGCGCCCGGCGGGAATGCGGTCGAGGATTTCGCTACTGCGCTGCTCGTCAGCGCGCAGCTGCTGGGTGTTATTGGTCGCCATATACCCCGGGGCGATGGCGTTGACATTGATATTGTGTTTAGCCCACTCGTTGGCCAGCAGGCGGGTAACGCCCATCACCGCGCTTTTGGACGCGGTATACGACGGCACACGGATCCCGCCCTGGAACGACAGCATCGAGGCGATGTTAATGATCTTCCCGCCGCTGCCCTGGGCGATAAAGTGCTTCGCCGCCGCCTGGGACATGAAAAATACGCTCTTGATGTTGAGGTTCATCACGTCGTCCCAGTCCTTTTCGCTGAACGCCAGCGCGTCCTCGCGGCGGATCAGGCCGGCATTGTTGACCAGAATATCAATATGGCCAAACTCCGCCACCGCCCGCTCCAGCAGCTGAGGGATACCGTCGATCTGGCGCAGGTCGGCGGTCAGGCTGAGAAAGCGGCGTCCCAGCGCCGTCACCCGCTCGATGGTTTCCACCGGCTCGACAATATTGATACCGACAATATCGCAGCCCGCTTCCGCCAGCCCGAGGGCCATCCCCTGACCTAAACCGGTATCGCATCCGCTCACGACGGCCACTTTTCCCTGCAGGGAGAATGCATCAAGAATCATAATGTGTTCCTTAGTCGTTCAGAGCCTGCAGTATGCAGGCAAGGTTCTCTCGGCCCGGCTCGCGCCGGCGGCGCGACTGAGCGTGGGGCGAACTCACGGGCATAGCCCATCATAAAAATAAAACAGAGTTCCGTTTTACTGATGGGTGCCATCTTAGCCCCGCCCTCTGTCATTTTCAATGATATTTAAAACGTTGTTTCATTTTTTATGACAGAGATTACAAAAAAAGAAAACGCGAACAGATCCGGCAACCCGCACCGGACAGGAAGCGGTTTTAAAAGGATGATGATTCAGCCGGTTGTCCAGAGAGGCGGCCAAAGTGAGGCCAGCAGGCCGCAGAAGATGCAGGAATTACGCTGAACTGCGTGGGATATCACAAATAATGAAACGTTGTTTTGATAAATTAACACCCATCTTTTAAAACATATCAATCAGCGACACGCCTCTGGTCCAGCGGCATCGCAGGAAAGAAAGGAGCACTACATGGCTAAAGGCATGCGGGTCAAACTGAATTACCACGTCAGCCGCGATCCGGATACCGGGGCGGAAGTCACCCGCTTAACCCCCCCGGAGGTCACCTGTCATCGCAACTACTTCTATCAGAAATGCTTTTTTAACGATGGCAGCCATTTACTGTTCGCCGGCGAGTTTGACGGCCACTGGAACTACTATCTGCTGAATATCGCCAGCGCCGAAGCCGTTCAGCTGACGGAAGGCGCCGGGGATAACACCTTCGGCGGTTTCCTCTCCCCGGACGATAAGTCACTCTATTACGTGAAAAATGACCGTACCCTGCTGGAGGTGAACCTCACCACCCTCGCCGAGCGTGAAGTTTACCGCGTCAGCGAGGCGTGGGTCGGCTATGGCACCTGGGTGGCAAACAGCGATTGCAGCAAACTGGTAGGCATTGAGATTGCGAAAAGCGACTGGACGCCGCTCAACGACTGGCAGATTTTTCATGACTTCTTCCACAAAGGACCGCATTGCCGCCTGCTGCGCGTCGACCTGCGCAGCGGTGAGAGCCAGGTGATCCATGAGGAAAAAATCTGGCTGGGACACCCGATCTATCGTCCCTTCGACGACCATACCGTCGCCTTCTGCCATGAAGGGCCGCACGATCTGGTTGACGCCCGCATGTGGCTGGTCAATGAAGATGGCAGCAACGTGCGTAAAGTCAAAGCGCATGCCCCGGGGGAAAGCTGCACCCATGAATTCTGGGTCCCGGACGGTTCAGCGCTGATCTACGTCTCCTATCTGAAAGGCCAGCAGGGGCGGACGATCTATCGCTTTGATCCGGAGAGCGGCGTCAACGAGGCCCTGATGACGATGCCCGCCTGCTCGCATCTGATGAGCAATTTCGACGGTACGCTGCTGGTGGGCGATGGATCAGGCACGCCGGTGGATGTCAAAGATACCGGCGGCTACTCCATTGATAACGATCCTTATCTGTACGTCTTTAACGTGGCGGAGAAGCGCTACTTCCGCGTCGCGCGTCATGATACCTCATGGGCGACAGTGGCCAACAGCCGCCAGGTGACGCACCCGCACCCCTCGTTTACGCCGGACGACAGCGCCATTCTGTTCAGCTCCGATAAAGACGGCAAGCCGGCCATCTATATCGCGAAATTACCTGACCATCCGCCGATGCTGAGCGCCTGAGCCCCGGCGAACGTTTTTCTGTAACTGGCCTTGCCCTCCTTCGCGGAGGGCTTTTTTTTGTTCCCCCGCTTTGGCCCATAAAAAACCCCGGCTGACGGCGCCGGGGAAAACAGACGATGAGGGCCTGATGGAAATCAGAACGAGTAGGCCACCCCGACGCGGAAGCGGGTCTGGCGATCGCTGCGGTCATTCACGCCGACGTTGCCGATTTCACCATACGGCGACCAGTTGTTATCCAGCTTATAGGCCACCTTCACGTTATATTCCTGCGAGTAGGGTTTGTTGTCGTTGCGGTTCACCCCTTCCGAACTACGGGCATAGACATAGTTCAGCTCGGTGCGCCAGTCGCCGAGAGCAAACCCGGCCCACGCGTCGCCGCGATTCACCTTGTCATCATCTTTGCCGGCATCGTTCGGATAGCGGGTGTACTCATAGCGATAGCGAGCGGCGACATAGAAGCCATTGTCGAAACTGTATTGTACGTGCAGGTGCGGCTTGTAGATGGAGCGGCTGTCGTTGCTCTCTATGGTAAACCCGGGGGTGAGGAACAGGTTCGATGTCGCTTTCCAGCGCCAGCTGATGGTGTCTTCATGGCCGTTGCCCACCACGTCCGAATAGGGTTGCGAACCGTTGTCGCCGCCTGAACGCCATTTGGCCTCTACGGTAAAGCCTAGCCCGTTGGCGAAGCGGTGGGACACCGAGACGCGGTCAGCATTGCTTTTATCGCTCTTGCCGCCATCAATAAATTCATGACGTAAATCTATCGTGACCGCGGTTGCCGCAAAAGACATACCGCAGAGGGCGGCCAGAACCAGAGATCGTTTCAACATAGGGTACCCCTTATAATAAATAAAATGTCATTTCGTTTTTATGAAACGTTATTTTATTTTTTAAGCACCTTAGTTTTAGTGACCAGGATCGTAGTTATTTGTTTCAAAAAAGGTGGCACAACAAGACGTGACGGAGCTCAATAAATTGGCGGTGGGTGAGGGAAATACGGGAGAAAAAAGAGGGGGTCGGCAAAGCGCGGCGCATAAAAAAGGCCTCCCGCAGGAGGCCATGGAAATCGACATGCAGCGCTACGCGCGTTCTACCGCCAGCGCCACGCCCTGACCGCCGCCGATGCACAGCGTCGCCAGCCCTTTACGCGCATCGCGCTTGATCATTTCATGCACCAGCGACACCAGAATCCGACAGCCGGAGGCGCCGATGGGGTGGCCGAGGGCGATCGCGCCGCCGTTAACGTTGACCCGTCGCTCATCCCACTCCAGTACCCGGCCAACGGAGATAGCCTGAGCGGCAAAGGCCTCATTGGCTTCGATCAGATCGACGTCGTCCAGCCGCCAGCCGGCCCGCTCAAGACAGCGACGAGTGGCGTGCACCGGCGCGATGCCCATCAGCGCCGGATCGACGCCGACACTGGCGAAGGCGCGGATCCGCGCAAGGATCGGCAGCCCCAGCGCCTCGGCTTTCGCCTCACTCATCATCATCACCGCCGCCGCGCCGTCATTGATGCTGGAGGCGTTGCCGGCGGTTACCGATCCGAGACGATCGAAGGTAGGCTGCAGGCTGGCCAGCCCTTCCGCGCTGGCATCCACCCGCGGTTGTTCATCGGTATCCACGGTGCGCGCCGCGCCGTTATGCTCGGTAACGACCGGGACAATCTCATCGCGAAAGCGTCCGGAATCAATCGCCTTGCGCGCCTTCTGCTGCGAGCTGAGCGCCCAGGCGTCCTGCAGTTCGCGGCTGATGCCATATTCCCGGGCGAGGTTCTCCGCCGTGACGCCCATATGATAATCGTTGAAGGCGTCCCACAGGCCGTCATGGACCAGGCTGTCAATCAGCTGGCTGTTGCCCAGCTGGGCGCCGGTGCGGCTGTCGGTGAGGACATGCGGAGCGCGGCTCATGTTCTCCTGGCCGCCGGCGATCACCACGTCCGCCTCCCCGCACTGGATCGCCTGGGTGGCGAGGTGCAGGGCTTTCAGGCCGGAACCGCAGACGTCGTTAATGGTGATCGCCGATACGGTGTTGGGCAACCCGCCGCGAATAGCAGACTGACGGGCCGGGTTTTGCCCGGTTCCCGCGGTCAGCACCTGGCCGAGGATCACCTCATCCACGCTCTGCGGATCGATTCCCGTCTTCTCCACCAGCGCCTTCACCACCACGCTGCCCAGCTCAACGGCTGAATGGCGCGATAACGCGCCCTGAAAGCAGCCAATCGGCGTACGTAGCGCCCCGACGATCACGACATCCTTCATCCTCTACCCCTGCCCGTGCTTTTGCGCAAAGAAACAGCGATATACTAGATAATTGTTATCAAAAAACTTTGTAATTGTTTAAAAAAAGTGAAGCTAATCACAAAGAAATAGCTATTCGTTAACGCTCACGCCGCTGCAGATGCTGACGCAGCCAGCTGCCGGCCGCCCCGGGCGGCGCTTTCTTATTCCACAGCAGATCCACCGAAATCGCCCGCGGCCAGCCGGGGATATCGAGCGCCACCAGTCCGCCCTGCGGCGCAAACTCCGCCACCAGCGCACAGGGCAGAATGCACCAGCCGAAGCCCTGCACCGCCATGCTGAGCAGCAGCAGGTAGTTTGGCGCCGACCAGACCTGCCCGGCGGCAGGCTCCGTCGCGCTGGCCAGAAAGGTGCTCAAACGCAGCTCGCGCCAGCTGCGCAGCTCATCCCAGACAACCTTGCCCTGCCCCGCCAGCGGATGGTCAGGCGCCACGTAAATGCCCATCGCCGTCTGCAGCGGCAGGCGGGTGCTGCCGATATCGGTCGGGTAGCGCTCTCTCGCCTCAATCAGTCCCACCTGGGCGCGGGATTTTTGCAGGAGATCGATCACGTCCTCATCTTCGCCAATCAAGCATTCAAATTCGGTATGAGGGAAGCGGCGGTCAAACTGCACAAGCAGATCTTCCAGCACGTCCGGGTGCAGGGTGTCCGAGAGCACAAAGGTCAGCCGCGGCTCCGTCTCGCCGGACAGCGATACCGCCAGCTCATCCAGCCGCTCGCTGGCGGCGAGGATCGCTTTGACATAGCTCAGCACCTGCTCCCCCTGCGGCGTCAGCGTCGGCTGCCGCGTTGCCCGATCGAAGAGGGTCACCCCGAGGTCAGCCTCCAGGTTGGCGATAGCGGTACTGATCGTCGACTGGCTTTTGCGCAGGCGACGGGCGGCGGCGGAGAACGACCCGCTGTCAACGGCCTCGACAAAGGCGGTTAACGCTTCCGGTGAATAACGCATGATGTATCTACTTTATCGATGGTTTCTATCTTTTGTTTATCACATTTTTCCATAAACTGCCGGGTAATTTCCTGTTCAGGCTAAAACTGGAGGTAGCTCGCCATGCAACAGACCCCACATCAGCGCAAGACGCTCACCGAGCGCGTTATCCACGCCATCACCTTCGAAGGGCTGGCGACGCTGATCCTCGCCCCCACCGCCGCCTGGCTGATGCAGCGTTCGGTGGTGGAGATGGGCGGACTGAGCATTCTGCTCGCCACCCTGGCGATGGTATGGAACATCATTTATAACGCGGCTTTCGATCGCCTGTGGCCAGTCTCCCGCGTCCCTCGCCGGCTGAAAGTGCGGGCGCTGCACGCGATCGGCTTCGAGACCGGCTTTGTTATCATCGGCGTCACCATGGTGGCCATCGTGCTGGGGGTATCGCTGCTGCAGGCGTTTATGCTGGAGATCGGCTTCATGCTCTTCTTCCTGCCCTACACCATGGCGTTTAACTGGGTCTGGGACACCCTGCGCGAGCGCGTGATCCGTCGTCGCCGCCCGCGCCAGGCGGCGCGCGGCTAGCCTCGCGGCGGATCCTTCGCGATCCGCTGCCACTTTATCACCAAAAACTATCGCAACAGACGAACCATAAATATGGTAAATTGCACTCCTTTTTTTTGGTTTGACGGTTGATAAAGTCGCATAATGTCTAAAATTTGGTCTAAAGAAGAAACTCTATGGAGTTTTGCCTTATATGGCACTGCAGTAGGCGCTGGGACGCTATTTCTACCGATCCAGCTGGGTTCGGCTGGCGCCATTGTCCTTTTCATCACCGCGCTGGTCGCCTGGCCGCTCACCTACTGGCCTCACAAAGCGCTGAGCCAGTTTATTCTCTCGGCCAATATCGCGCCGGGAACCGGGATCACCGGCGCAGTAAATCACTACTATGGTAAGAAAATTGGCAACCTGATCACCGGGCTCTATTTCCTCGCCTTCTTTGTGGTCGTGCTGATCTACGCCGTGGCCATCACCAACTCGCTGGCCGAGCAGGTGGCACATCGCACGCCGATGACGCCTGCGCTACGCGCGCTGCTGAGCCTGGGGGTCGTGCTGGTCCTTAACCTGATCTTTCTCATGGGCCGGCAAATCACCATCAAGGTGATGGGCTTTCTGGTCTTCCCGCTTATCGCCTGCTTCCTGTTTCTCTCCCTCTATTTAATCCGCGACTGGCATCCGGAACATCTCACCAGCCAGATGCAGTTCAGCTCGCAGACGCTCCATCAGGTCTGGATCTCCATACCCGTGATGGTTTTCGCTTTTAGCCATACGCCGATCATCTCGACTTTTGCTATCGACCAGCAGGAGAAGCACGGCGACCTGGCCATGGGTAAATGCAAAAAAATCATGAAGGTGGCCTATACCATCATCTGCGCCAGCGTGCTGTTTTTCGTCTTCAGCTGCCTGCTGGCCATCCCGGCGACCTATATTGAGACCGCCCGCGATCAGGGGGTGACCATCCTCTCCGCCCTGTCGATGGTGCCGGGCGCGCCGGGCTGGCTGGCGGTGACCGGCATTATTGTCGCCGTGGTCGCCATGTCGAAATCCTTTCTCGGCACCTACTTCGGGGTCATTGAAGGCGCCAGCGAAATCGTCAAAAGCTCGCTGGGCCTGATGGGCGTGCGCAAGAGCCGCGCCTTCAACCGCGCGATGTCGATCATGCTGGTCTCTGCCTTCACCTTTGCGGTGTGCTTTATCAACCCGAATGCGATCTCGATGATCTACGCCATCAGCGGACCGCTTATCGCCATGATCCTGTTTATCATGCCCACACTGTCAACCTGGCTTATCCCGGCGCTGAAGCCGTATCGCTCGGTGGGTAACGCCATCACTCTGGTGGTCGGCCTGCTCTGCGTCTCCGTGATGTTCTTCGGCTAATCCGTCTCCGGCGACAGCGGCTTGCCTGAGCCGCTGTCGCACATTCTGACAATATTCTCACCCTTCTCTTCCTTGTTAGCGCATTACACTTACGGCTTAGCCACCGTGAGGAGAGTTCCTATGTCCAGTGTCACCTTATCCGGTCGCGGCACGCTCGGCGATCGCCAGGTCTATCGGTTGGGTTACGGCGCCATGCAGCTGGCCGGCCCCGGCGTTTTCGGCCCGCCGAAAGATCCAGAAGAAGCGGTGCGCGTGCTGCAGGCCGCCGTCGAAGCCGGGGTAAACCATATCGATACCTCGGATTTCTATGGCCCCCATGTGACCAATCAGCTGATCCGCAAAGCGCTCCACCCCTACCCCGACGATCTGTGCATTGTCACCAAGGTCAGCGCCCGCCGTGACGAGAAAGGCAACTGGCTGCCGGCCATGTCGCCCGCTGAACTGACCCAGGCCGTCGAGGACAATTTGCGTCACCTGGGGCTCGACGTGCTGGAGGTGGTGAACCTGCGCAGTATGCTGAGCCCCCACGGCCCGGTAGAAGGGTCGCTGGAGGCGCCGCTCGCCACCCTGCTGGAGCTGAAGGAGCGAGGATTGATCCGCCATATTGGCCTCAGCAACGTGACGGCAAAGCAGGTGGCGGATGCACAGAAAATGACGCCTATCGTCTGCGTGCAAAACCTCTATAACATTGCCCATCGCGCCGACGACGCGCTGGTGGATGCGCTGGCCGCCCAGCACATCGCCTGGGTTCCCTTCTTCCCGTTGGGCGGTTTTACCCCCCTGCAGGCGCAGGAGCTGAACGAGGTCGCGGCCTCGCTTGAGGCGACGCCGATGCAGGTCGCCCTCGCCTGGCTACTCCAGCGCGCGCCCAATATTCTGCTGATCCCAGGCACCTCATCCCGGACGCACCTGGCGGAAAATATTGCCGCCGCCGGGCTAATTCTGCCGGCGGATGCGCTGCACACCCTGGATAATATCGCCACCCGCAAGCATCCCTGACCCATCAGGCCGAAAGGAGGGAACGACTTCCCTCCTCAATATTTGCCTGGAAAAACCTCATCACTGCTGGCACTATAGATCCTACAAATGGGGCGTGATCGACGATCGTTCTCTCATTATCCCCGTTAATTAAACTTAAGTTTTTTATCCTTCGACCGGTCTCCAGCTTGGAGGCCGTTGTCGTTTTTGTCATGACCAAAATTTGAAACGCTTGATTACAGGAAACACAATATCGAATTCCAAGTTTATACATATCAATCTGGCTGCAAAGATAGTCAATAACATCAAACGCTCATAAAAACATCTGATTAACCCAATCAGAATGTTGCTATTGCTATAAGAAAAATCAAACGCCTCACGACAACTATTTACAAGGGATGCACATGACAGAGGGAACGATAAAGACCAGTAAGTATGAAATTATTGCTATTTTCAGAGAGGAGTTGCGCAAACGTACTGAAATTGAAATATTTTTTAACAACACCAGTATCATAACCCAACTGACGCGCGTGGACTTTGCCGAGTTCCATATTCAGACCCATCGCAAAATCCCGCCCGGGCATAAAATTCGCTTTCTCCTGCATAGCGATTCAGGGAAAATAGAGTTTAATGCGGCCCTGACAAAACATGACAATAGCGGTGTCGATAAAGGTATCCGCTACGCCTTTTCCTTGCCTGAATGCCTGCAGGTGGTGCAGCGTCGCCGCGATCCCCGCTTTCGTTTACGCCACGAGCATGATTTTTATTGCCGCGGTCGCCATAAAAATGGCGAAAACTATCTTTTCGACATCAAGGACATTTCAGACGGCGGTTGCGCACTGATGACCAAAACGCCGAATCTGAAATTCCTCAGTCATAACGCATTGCTGAAAAACGCCGTACTGATGCTGGCGGAATATGGCGAGATCACCATCGACCTGGTGGTAAAGAATGTCATTATTATCACCCTTGATGACCCTAATGAAGAGAGCGAAAGCTACTATCAGATATCCTGCCAGTTTAAGTTCCGCCATCTCGACGACCAGCGCAGAATAGAGAAAATTCTGCTGGACCTGATCTTAGAAGCCAAGCGAAAAAAGAGAATCTGATACCCTTGGAAAGTATATTGCTGTACACCAATGATAATCTCATTGGTCACTCAATCTATCACTACCTTATTGATAGTCATGAAAACGCCACCCGTTTTGGCTATGACGAAGTCATCCATGGGAAACAGCTGCCTGAGGCCCAAACGGTTATTTTCAATTTAATCAATAAGGATATTTCTGCCATCAGAATCGTTGATCTATTGAATGCGCTCCGCCTTTCCCTGCAACGCTGCCAGCAGCCGGTGCTGATGATAAAAAGCGACATTGCCGGACTGTGCAGAGAGTTAATAACCGTCGATAATGCCATGATTATTAGTGAAAAATCGCCGCTATCTATGTTTGCTTCTATTATCCAGCGGGCGAAGGGCGCCAGCGAACAACCGCCGCGACGATTGCGCAAACAACTGTCGCCGCGGGAGTGCCAGATCCTCGAGCTGCTGATTGCCAACAATAATAATAAGCGGATTGCCGCCCTGCTCGGCATTGCCCATAAAACGGTCCACAGCCATCGAATCCATATCATGCAAAAGCTGGGCATTGATAATTCCCGCACGATGAACCAGCGTATTGCCGCCCTCCATCAATGCTAAATTACGCAGAGGTAAATCAATAGCGGATAAAGCGTACTTATTCGTTGTTGATTTACATTTCCTGCCATTCCCATTAATCATCAGGTAGCCTATAATTAACCTATCCTCTGCTTATTGTCTGACTAACCTCGTGAAGAGGGATAATGAACACTAAAATATTCGAAGACAACATTTTATCTCGTAATGATATCGCTGTACGCTACGTCTTTCAGAAAATGTTTTCCCCACAAGGTACCTTAGTCGCGGTTGAATGCTTAAGCCGCTTCGATAATCTTCCCGTTTCGCCAGAATATTTTTTCCGCCATGCCACCGCGGCAGTTCGTGAACGTATTTTTCTCGAGCAACTGGGGTTGATTGAACAGCATAAAGCATGGTTTTTACGTAACCATATTTCCGCTACCATTAACGTTGATGACCATATCCTGACTCTGCTGCGCCAGAAGGAAATAAAAGAGAAAATCGCCGCCCTGACCTGCGTCCATTTTGAAGTGACCGAAAACGCCGAGAAACTTCTGAATAATTCCCTGGCCGCCTGGCAAAGCCCGCAGGATACCTCGCTGTGGCTCGATGACTTCGGCTCTGGCTACGCGGGGATTAACGCCATCAGCGGTTATCATTTTGACTATGTCAAAATTGATAAAGATTTTTTCTGGCATCTGATGCGCAAAGAGTCCGGCCGTCAACTGATGGATGCGCTGGTCACCTTTTTATCCCGCAATCATCACAACGTGATTATTGAAGGCGTGGAAAGCGAAGCCCATAAAAAATGGCTGCAGGGTATGGAGTGGTTTGCTATTCAGGGGCATTACTGGCAGGAAGTCAGCATTGAGCAACTGATTGCCGACGATATTGGCATATAAAAAAGCCGGGCTTGCCCGGCTTTTTCGTCCCGCTTAATTATAAACTAATTCCCACGTTGCCCAGCTGGTAATTGGCCCGCTGGTGGCGCTTTTCGGGGTCGGCGAAACGTAGCCCACATAATAGGTGAACAGGCCGCCGCTGACCGCGTTTTCCTGTAAATGCACCTGATTTTGCTGCGGATCCGCAGGGACAATTTTATTACTCTTATCCAGCGTATTATTATCATTGGTCGACAGCGCCAGATAAATATTCTGCGCGCCGTCTGGCAAGGTATTGGCCAGATAGCCCGCGTTCTCATTGCCGACCGCCGTCAGTAAAAAACCGTCGACCCAACGAACGCTGACCCGTCGCACCTCGTCCTGCGAAGCGGCGCCGCCGTCATGACGTAGCTGGCAGTTTGACAGCGCCAGAGTAAAAGGCTGCGGCTTCATAAACGCGCCGGCCCCGCGCTCGTGCACTTCCGCCAGGCTGACCGGCGCCAGCCAGACGTTGCCGCTGCCGGCATGCTGGCCGCCATTGAGCGCGACGCTGCAGGAGATATCCGTCACCCGCCCGGCAAAATCGACCCGTCCGCGGTCGTAATTAGTCTCGAAACCCCACGCCGAGGGGACGGCGAGGCTGCCGCAGAGCAGCAGCCACGCGATAGTATGTTTCGGCAATCCCTTCATTCCCCCTCCCGTATTAATCGTACGTCAGGTTAAAGATCATATGCGACTCCACCTCGCCGGTGCTGGTCGTCGGGCCATACTGATAAAAGCGCGCGTGCAGCGGTATGGTGATGTAGCGGGTCTCCTGATTATTCAAGCGGCCAACGGTATATTTCTTATTAAACTGCAGCGGGGATCCATCCTTCAGCACCTGGATGCCGACGCCTTTCGCCATCCCGCTGCCGGCCTTTTCATTCAGCAAGGCGCCCATGGTGGCGGTGGTGCTGGTAGCCAGGGTGCCGGAGAAAGAGGTGCTGATGTTGGCATATCCCGTTTCACTCAGGCCGCCGCTGCACTGCAGCTCAATATTAAAATCCTTCCCGCCCGCGGTGGTGCCAACCCCTTTCAGGTCAGTACGTCTGATGGCACCCACATCAACATTCATATTTTTCCCACTCAATACCGAACAGGAGGGCGAGACCACGGTGATCGCGTTGGCGCTCAGATAGGTTTCGAGGATCGGGTTGCCGCCGCTCTCCCAGTCGTAGGAGGTGTATTTTCCCGCCGCGAGGGTACCGCTGCCGGTGGTTGCCGCGGTTTTGATAATCTCCAGCGTAAAACGTGATCCTTCAAGGGAATAGTTGGTGGTGTTATACACTCGGGACGAATAGACGTCGGGATAGACGATATTCACCGTCGCGCCGCCGCGGCTGAAACGCATACCAATTCCCGGCACGTTGGTGGAATAAATTTTATTCCCCAGGTCCGTGGCCCCTGGCGACACGATCTTCGCCGCGAAGCGGTTGGTGCCGGAGGTACAGCGATAGCTCGCCCCGCCGGGGGCGCTCATCGTCCAGTCGCGGGTAAGGATCACTGAACCCACCGGCAGATCCGGGGGTACCACCACCCTGCCCACCACCATGTCCAGCATCACCGTTGGCGAAGAAAGGCGCGTACAGACGGCCCAGGACGAGGTGGTGCCCAGCGCCATTAAGACGATAAAAAGCGTCAGTAATTTCCTCAGCGACATACGCTATCCTTTGTTGTTTGCTGTCCCAGTTCCACCGAACACTGCCCGCCGCTCCACTTCACAATCGCGCGTTTGGCGTTCGCATCGCTGATAAACATCATGCTGCCCTGACCGACTACGCCGATCTCCTTGCCGTCGGGGGAGAAAATACTCGCCGCAAACGGCAGCGGCTCATGGTTCGCCTGGCGCGCCTGCAGGGTGAGGTTGTTCTGCACCGTGGTGCCAAACGCCACCTTAACCACGCTGCCTTCCCACGGCACAACCTGCGCCACGGTGCGATCGAAGGCCACGTCGTCATGGCTGCCTTTCGGGTCGATCTCGACGGCGTTAATTCGGTACGGGCGCAGATACGGCAGGATGGCGTAACCATTGCTGTCCACGCGGGTGCCCGGCGATCCCGGGAGCATAGCGCCGGCCGCGTCTTTGGCTTCAATCAGCGCCATCGTCGAGCCGCTTTCCGGTGAGAGCACCACGCCGCCGCTGTGGGCGATCATCGTCCCGCTGGCGCCAATGCCGCTCTGACGATAGCCTTCGCCCTGGCTGTAGCTGCCGTTGAGGGTGGTCCATGGCGTACGGTAGCTGCCGTTGAGCGCCACATCATGCTGACCGCCGGTGGCGGTGGTGGTCGACACGCCGTAGTTAAGGTTGTTTTCACTGTCCAGCGAACCGTTGATACCAATCTGCGAGCTGGCAAAGCGCGAGTTGTTGAACGAGGTGTTCGACGTCAGGTTGGCGGTGCGGTTATCGCCAAACCACAGCGGGTAGCTGAAGTTGAGTGAAATGCGATCGTCGCGGCGATGGCCGGAGCTGTCCGGGGTATAGACGCGCTGGGCGCTCGCCGACCAGGAGAGACGACCAAACGAATTGTTATAGCTGACCTGATACTGCTTCTCGGTCCCGGAGCGGTTCCAGTAATCGGAAATACGACCGCTGAGATAAAACCCGCCCCAGCCGTCAGGCAGGTTCTGGTTTACCGTGAAGGTCATGCCGTTTTTTTGCCGCCACAGGGTGTAGTTGCTGCGGCTGTTTTTTTCCTGATCGACGGCGTACAGCGCGTCGTTGAGGTTGTAATAACCTTTCGTCGAGTAGCGATACGCCGCCAGCACGATGCTGGTCTGGGTATCGGTGAACATGCGGTTAAAGGTGGCGCGATAGCTCTGCCCCGAGTCATCATGGCTATCGCTTTTCAGCCGAGAATGGGTGACGTCAAAAGAGAGGGCGCCGATCCCGGTGTTCATCCCGGTGCCCACCAGGAAGGCCTGATAGTCGTCAAAGCCGGTGACCCCGGTGTAGCCGGTCAGCAGGTTATTGATCCCGTGCTGCCAGGTCGCCTGATAGAGCATCGGCTTATTGCGCAGCCCGCTGTCGTCCACTTTACCGGCGGAGAGCGCGTAGCGGGTCATGCCCGGACGCAGCAGCTGAGCAACGGAGGCGTAAGGCACGCTGAACACTTCCACCGAGCCATCCGCCTCTTTTACCGAAACCTCAAGATCGCTGCCATAGCCGGATGGATAGACATCCTGCAGCGTAAACGGCCCCGGCGGAACGGTGGTCTGATAGATAATGTTGCTGCCCTGACGCACGGTGACGAGGGCGTTGCTCTGCGCCACGCCGCGAATTTCCGGGGCATAGGAGCGCATGCCGTCCGGGAACATATTGTCATCGGTGGAAAGATTAACCCCACGCAGACCGATGGTGTCGAAAAATTCACCATTGGTAAAGATCTGCCCACCGCTGACGATGGAGTTGATCTGCGGGATCGGCCGCTGGAGATAGGTCTGGTTGCTGTTCCAGTGCGCTTTACCCTGCTGCTGCTGCCAGTTCAGGTTACCGATATGCTTCAGCAGCCAGCCGTCCCACGACAGGCCGGCATTGACGCCAAGGTAGGCGCTGCTGTTATCCGACCCGCCGACCGAAGAGGTGTGGCTGTTCCAGGCGTTGGCCATCCAGCCAAGATTAAGCGCGGTAATGCCTTTGTCCCAGAACTCCGGGCTGACATAGTTTTTCAGGCGTTGATCTTCATAGATCTGCGGCACCGAAATGTTCAACCGCAGGGAGGACTGGACCAGGTTGTCTTTGACGTTGTCTTCGTTGCGCCAGGATTTGAGGCTACCGCAGTAGCCTTCCTGTTCGCTCAGCTGCGGATTGAGCTTTTCCGCCGCGATGCCGTACTGCGTCAGCATCGCTTTGGTGTAGCAGACCCCAAGGTTACCGTCTTTGTCGCGCGCGATGCGCAGATCGTAGCGCCCTTTCCATTCGTCGTTGGTGTAGACGTCAAGGGAGTAAGTGCCTTCGGTAATCGCGCTGGTCGAGAAGCGTGACAGGTCGACCTTTTCGCGACTGCCGACAATAAAGCCGTCGTTAAATTGATATACCGTTCCCGGGTTTTCCTGTCCGCTGGAAAATGGCGGAAAGCAGCACAGCGCGATGGCGATCGCGGTGCTTAATCTTCCCGGGCAGAATGACCTCTGCTTCATTAGCTTTTCCCTTATTTAACGGCCACTTTCACTGCGACATCGGCGCCATAGTCATTAATGTTGTTAACGGTCAGGGTTTCGCCGCGGTTGACGGCGGAGGAAAGCGCCACCGTCTGGCTGGACTGCGGCGCCAGCATCACGGTTTTGCTGTTCAGGGCTTTACCGCCGTCGCGGGAAATACGGCTGACGGTAATGTAGAACGGCGTCGGGTTGTTGATGGCGAGACTACTGCCGCTGGCGGTCAGGGTCAGCTTCTCGGCCGCCGCATCGCGGTTGCCCAGTCCGGCAGGACGATAAATAAATTTAAAGCGCGAACGGATCGCCAGCTGCAGCACGTTCTGGCCTTCATTTTTCTGATTGGCCACCACCGGCGGTATTTCCAACAGATTCAGCCACCACAGCGTCTCTTTATCTTTCGCCAGACCGGCGCTGCTGCCGAGCTTAATACGCAGCGTCTGGCCGCTCTTGGCGTCAACGCGCGAAATCGGCGGGGTGATAATAAACGGGGTGGTAATGGTATCCGGTGTGGCATCGGCATCGCCGTTATCCAGCCAGGCTTGCGCCAGCGCCGGACGGTCGGCGTTATTTGAAAGCTGTACCGTTATTTCTTTTTCATTTCCTGGATAAATAAAGCGGGTACCGTTAACAATAATATTGTTGGCGTGGGCCGCAAAACTAAAAATGAAACAGAAAAAAAGGGCAATACGCTTCATGCTGACCTCAGAATAAAAATACAAGCGGCGGTCATCGCCGCTTTATTATTGTTATTAACTGCCCCATCGCGGGGCAGTTTTATTTTCTGACGGAATTACTGGTAAGTAATTTCGTAAGTCGCGTAGCTGTTAACCACACCAGTGGTCACAGTAGTCGGCGCGCTGGTGGCGTAGCCTACGTAGTAGGTGAAACGCGCGCCATCAGCGACAGCGGAAGCGTCGCCTTTCGCTTTCGGCTGAGTGCTGTCACCCGGGATGATTTTGTTGGTCAGCGCGGTAGCGTTGTCAGTAGACAGTACCAGCTGGATGTTCTGAGCACCGGAAGCTTCGGTGTTCGCCAGGTAGCCCTGTTGTTTGCTGGTAGCGCCAGCCAGCAGGTTACCGCCGGTCCAGTTTACGCCCAGTTTGCTTACGTCATCCTGTTTGGTGCCGTCAGCAGCCTGGCAGTTAGAGACGTCAATGGTGAAAGATTTCGGTTTCAGGTAAGTATCCGCTGCTGCCGCTTTAACTTCAGTCAGAGTTACCGGAGACAGGTAAACGTTCGCATCGCTGCCCTGGCCGTTAACAGAAACAGTACAGGATACATCGGTAACTTTACCGAAGAAATTAACCTGGCCGCCGCCAACATTGGTATCAGCTGCATGGGCAGCAGTCATGCCAAAAAACGCGGTTGCCATTGCTGCAGAGAGAAGAACCTTTTTCATTGCCATTTCCTTGTCAGAGTGAATTACGAATCAATGAGCACACTGTGAATTCGCATAGAACCAGAAACATCAGGCGATGCTGATTTATGCCACTGCTAATAGAATCTTCGACTGACCGGGAGCCGCAATATTTAAGGCGTCAGGTAACGAACTTAAAAATATAAGTTCGCTGGTGCTATCGGCGTCAAAGAATGCTATTTATTCGCCGACAAATATACATTTGTTCACGTTTCATTAAGTTATATAACAGATAATCGATAACTATTAATAAATGCTTATTGATAGATCAAAACGGGGTGATGGATGTTTACAGCGCGGAAAGCCTAACGCCAGGGCATGAGAGAAATGGCCGTCTCAGCATGCCGAAATGACCGCCAGAGGGCTATTGCGAATCGTCCGAATCCGCCCCAACGGCGGCTAAAAACCGCCCAACTAATTCATACAATGAATGGTAACCGCGTAAATGAGGCGCATTCTACATTCTGATCGCAGGCAGTCCGCGTGATACCCCCATCAAAAAATAATCACTAATCCATTGTTTTTAAATTAAAAAATAGAGAAACATTCATATCTCCGTCATCAAACCGCCATAAAAATGTGATCTAAATCGCACTTTTTGCCACGCGCGTTATAGTTAGCAGACTTATTATAAACCCATCGAAAGCAAACACGCTTTCCACCATAAAAGTTAAAAGGACAAACACCATGAAAAACGTAAAATTACTCGCCGCTGCCGGTATGCTCTCCCTGGTCTCTTTCGCTAGCTTCGCTCATCCGGTGAGCGTAACAGCAGACACCCTGGACAGCGCAGAAGCGAAAATCGCGACCATTGCGAAAGAACAAGGCGCTTCTTACCACATCACTGAAGCGTACACCGGCAACCAGGTCCATATGACCGCCGAGCTCTCTAAATAAGCGAATGGTTGCAGAGGGAGCTGCCGGACAGGCCGCCTGCGGGCGGCTGGTCTGGCTCCCGCCGCCCACCCCGCACACAGCAATGTCGAGCCCCGTTATGGGGCTTTTTTCGTTTTTGCCCCCGCCGCCTGACGCGCCAGCGCGCGCTGAATAGACAACACGCTCGCCAGCACCACGATCAGCCCGACCAGCGCCATCCCCTGGATCTTTTGGCCAAGGAAAATCCACCCCAACACCACGGCGGTCACCGGGCTCAGCAGGCTCATTGCCGATACCGCCACCGGCGAGAGGCGGCCAATCCCCCGGAACCACAGGCCATAGGCCAGCATCGCGCCCGCCACGCACAGCCACAGATAGCCGGCCACCTGCAGCGCTGTCACCTGATGTAAAGGGGGATCAACGATCAGCGCCACGGGCGCCAGCACCACCCCGCCGATCGCCAGCTGCCAGCCGGTTAACGCGACGATCGGCAGGGAGAGCGCCCAGCGGCGGGAGAGCCAGGTGCCCAGCGCCATACTGATCGCCCCGAGAAACGCCGCGCCGATGCCCAGCGGGTCGAGGACGGTGCGCGGCGACAGCAGCAGCATGGCCATACCGAGTATGCCGGCGAGGGCTGAGAATACCGCCAGCCAGGGCGAGCGCTGCCGGTCTACGCACCAGGCGAGAAGCATCACCAGCAGCGGCTGGATCGCGCCAATCACTGCCGCCAGACCGCCGGGTAAGCGATAGGCGGCGATAAACAGCAGCGCCTGAAATGCGCCGATATTTAAGATGCCGGTAACGATAAGCTTTAGCCATTCGCCGCGCTGTGGAAAGCGGCGGCTCCAGATCAGCAGGGCGATGCCTGCCGGCAAAACCCTCAGAAGGGCGGCGATAAACGGCCGGTCGGGGGGAAGAAACTGGGAGGTGACGATGTAGGTCGTCCCCCAGATAGCGGGCGCCAGCGCCGTGAGCAGCAGGTCGAGCATCAGACTACGCGAGAGAAAAGCCATGATTTTATCTTCACTTCAAGTTAAATTGGTGCCGCAAGTATGTACACGCAATTATCTTGATATCAAGACAAGTGAGCACTTATGGACAAATCACCGCCGATCGACGCCGTTGATCGGATCCTCGCCCAGTGGCAGCGCGAGCGGCCGGACCTCGACTGCAGCCCAATGGGGCCAATTGGCCGTCTGAAACGATGCGCCATGCTGCTGGAGCCGCAGGTGGAAGTGGCTTTTACACGCCATGAGCTGGTGCGCTGGGAGTTTGACATGCTGGCGACGCTGCGCCGCGCCGGGGCGCCGTTCATTCTTTCGCCTACCCAGCTCTTCTCCACGCTGATGATCACCTCCGGCACCATGACTCATCGCCTGAAGGCGCTGGAGAAACGTGGATTTATTACCCGCCTGCCCAATCCGGAAGACGCCCGCAGTATGCTGGTCGCCCTGACGCCCGCCGGACGTGAACGCATCGATGAAGCGGTGGAGACCCATGTCGATAATGAACGGCAGCTGCTGGCGGGGCTCAGCGATGGCGAGCGCCAGCAGCTGGATCAGGCGCTGCGGGTATTGATGCGCCTGCTGGAGAGCCGTTAACAGCCGGCGGCGATAAAGTCGCCGTTAGCGCTGATCGGCACCACGGTGAAAAACAATCCCGCGGCAAAGAGGATCAGCGCCAGCCCGCCGAGGATCTTCACCAGCGGCACCAGCCAGGGCCGCGGACGGCTGGTCGCCGTCAGCCGGTTGACGGTACGGTGACGGGCATAGTGCACCGCCAGCGACAGACCAAGGATCGACAGCGCGGTGCCCAGCGCCATGGTCATCACCGCGGCGATGCCCCAGCTGACGATCCCCAGCGCGTTGGCGAACAGCAGGATCATAATCGCTCCGCTGCAGGGCCGGGCGCCGATGGCCAGCACCACGCCCAGGCGTGTCTTCCAGTCGGCGCCCTGCAGGTCGTGTCCCACGCCGTGGTGCCCGCAGCCGCACGAGGCATCATGCTGATGCGCCGGCCTCAGGGCGCGTATTCTCCTTTTACCCGGCAGCAGGCTCTGCAGCGCACGACAGATAACGTAAACCCCAAAGGCGGCGATGGTCAGGGCGCTGATCTTCTCGACGTACCAGCGGCTGGCGCTGAGATCGCCAGCGGCCAGATTCAGCCCCACCGCGAGAATAAAGACAAACAGGATGGCGCTGACGCCCTGCAGCAGGCTGCCGAGAAAAGGCACCACCCGCGCCGCGGTCAGGCTCTCCTGATTGGTGCTCAGGTAAGTGGTGACGATAAACTTGCCGTGGCCCGGTCCGATAGCGTGGAGCACGCCGTAGAGAAAAGCGCCCACCAGCAGCCAGACGCCGCCGCTGTACTGATGGTTGTTCAGCAGCAGAAGGTACATCACCAGATAGCGATGCAAGGTAATTTGCGTGGCGAGGCACCACTGGAGGAAGTCGCTCCAGTGGCTGTGCAAGGTGATGCCGGCGGCCAGCAGAAGAAGGCCGCCGCTCCCGGCGGCCAGCAGGCGCCAGTCGCGTTGCGAAGTCGGTATCATCATTGGTAAGCCATGGTGAAAAGAGATCAACCGCCAGACGACAATCTCATGCCCGGCGAACAATAGTGCCTGGATAATTTGTCGGATTTTTCTCGTCAATGCTTAAGGTCACAAGGCTCCGCATTATCAGCATCAGCGGGCTCCTACACCTACCCTCTGCCCTACCTTTGCACAAAGCATTTTCATATTTTCAGCATACCACAGACGTTTGTTTTTGCTGTTGACGCCCTGCATAACATATTAGAGCAATCGTTACACACCTAAAAAAGATAAAAATAAATCAGTTATCGCTATCCTGGCACTTTTTGTACTTTATCATCCTGCGCATCAGGCACGAATATTCATTAACTGCTATTAATTTAATATATTCATTAACAGGACCACCCCCATGAAAAGATGCTTACTCGCCCTGGCGTGCGTCGCGCTGCTGACGCCCTCGCTTTCGGCGCAGGCGACCTGGCGCAGCGACCAGCGCCAGGACGCTCGCGATATCCGCCAGGATAGCCGCGAGCAGGGCCGTGAAACCAAGCAAGAGTGCGTCAGAAATAATAATCAAAGCAACGCCAGCTGCCGTCACGATAAGCGGGAAAACCGCCGCGAAGGTCGTCAGGAAGCCCGCGACGAAAAATGGTAAGTCAGCCTGCTCCGGTGGATATCAGATCGCGGACTTCTGCCACCGGAGCCTTTAACACCGCCTGCGACCCCGGACCGTCGTGTCTATCCCCTACCTGCTCTTTATTCTTAACTCGCCGCAGAATATTACCCACACCAGTCTGCAGCCTATGCCTCTCTTATACCCACCGCCTGATATCACCGCTTCCGCCGATTACCGCCCACGCTCCCACAGCACCATTAAGATTAAGCTCAACCCGTTAAATAAGACCTAAAGTGCCCTCACAGAGACAATGGCTATTATCCCCAGGCTTTTTGCAGTATGGTTTAATCTCTGTTGTAGTTTTGCAGTGAATGCTATCCAGACGGTTCAAGGTTGTATTCTGTCTGAGAAATTACTCATGCCATTCCCGTCGCTGAGATACGGGAGGCCGGCTGGCTGACGCCGTGCCGCCCCGACAGCCGGGAAATAAATCATGACGGCATTGATGGCCGCCTTGCCGTGGCCGGAAGCCAGTGCCTTCATCATCAAGCGGGCATCATCAAGAGGATCAGGGATGTACAGGACGTGGAAACCTCCAGGAAAGATTCGCCAGTTCAACCAGCTAACCCTTTCTTTACCCTTCAGCATACGGCGTCTTATCGCTGGGGATGGCGATAGCCCATGATACCGCATGCTCCCGTAGCAAATAAAAACGTTATCAGCACGCTGTTAAAAAATAAAAAGGCAGTCGCATTTAACAATGACCTGACGCAGGCCTGTAAAGCGTAATATTTGCCTGCCATAAAAGGGAACACTATGACGAATAACGCCGAGATAAAAAAAAGGAACTTCCTGACTCAGAATGAAATCGAGTCGCTACTTAAAGCCGCCGATAGCGGTCCCTATGCCGCAC
This sequence comes from Klebsiella sp. 54, assembly GCF_018223875.1. Lineage (NCBI taxonomy): Bacteria > Pseudomonadati > Pseudomonadota > Gammaproteobacteria > Enterobacterales > Enterobacteriaceae > Klebsiella > Klebsiella sp. 54. Next base: position 1,743 of record NZ_JAGRRA010000004.1, on the reverse strand, counting down.
GTAATTATTGCCTGACGCTGCTGTGCTTCATCCATGGTCTGCGCGCCAGCGAGATCTGTCGCCTGAGAATATCCGATATCGACCTTGCTTCCCGCTGCGTTTATATCCATCGGCTAAAAAAGGGGTTTTCGACCACCCACCCTTTGCTGAATAAAGAGATCCACGCCCTAAAGCGCTGGCTGGCCATTCGCAACACCTGGCCGCAGGCCGCCAGCGAGTGGCTGTTTCTCTCCCGCAAAGGCAATCCCCTTTCCCGCCAGCAGTTTTATCAAATTATCGCCTCCTCTGGCGACCAGGCGGGATTGCCGCTGGAGATCCACCCGCACATGCTGCGCCACTCCTGTGGCTTTGCGCTGGCCAATATGGGTATCGATACCCGTCTGATCCAGGACTATCTCGGACACCGCAATATTCGCCATACCGTCTGGTATACCGCCAGCAACGCGGGACGCTTCTATGGTATCTGGGACAATACGCGCGACAAACAGCGCCTGTCGCTGCTTCAGTAAGCCTGACGCCACGGATGGCGTTGTACCGCGTTGCGGGGAAATTAAATAGCAATAAATTAACCCTCAGTTAATTATGATTACTGTTCCCGCAAGTTCTTATTTAATCCTGCGATCTCATCGTTAAATTGACCCTGTATTAATTCCGGTTTTGCCGTGATTCTTTATTGTTGGCTAAAAATCCACCCCGCTATTTTTTAAAATCTACCGAGTGAAAAATCCCTTTTATTTTATGCACATGCTATAAAACCCGAGCAGATCTATTGTGACCTTGCTTAAAATCTCTAAAATTAAGAATTATCGCCAGGCGATATTTTGACTGGCTGTAAATATAATATGCTATCTATACGTGGTTAATCGCCTTCACCTTGTACCGTTCTTACATTACGGATCTTTTCCGTCATGGCGTATGGTTTCGCCATGACGACCCCTCACCTCTTTTTCAGGAGTAATTATTGTGAACCGACGTCGTTTTCTTACCGCCAAAGAAGTTCAGGCTATGATGCAGGCCGCGCGTCAGGGCGCCACCGGCGAGCGGGACTACTGCCTCATCCTTCTCGCCTTTCGCCACGGGATGCGCATCAGCGAACTTCTGGATCTGCACTATCACGATCTGGATCTACGGGAAGGCCGGGTCAATGTGCGGCGGTTGAAGAACGGTTTTTCAACTATTCACCCGCTGCGCTTTGATGAACGTGAGGCCATTGAGCGCTGGAGTCAGGTCCGCGCCGGCTGGAAAGCGGCGGCCAAAACCGACGCGCTTTTTATCTCCCGTCGCGGGACCCCGCTCTCACGCCAGCAGGCGTATCGTATTATTCGCTCCGCCGGGGAAAAGGCGGGTACCGTGACGCAGACCCACCCCCATATGCTGCGTCACGCCTGCGGCTACGAACTGGCGGAAAGAGGTACAGATACCCGTTTGATCCAGGATTACCTCGGTCATCGTAATATTCGACACACGGTACGCTACACCGCCAGCAATGCGGCGCGTTTCGCTGGAATATGGGAAAGAAATAATCTTATTGGAGAAAGCATTGCAGAATCGGGAGTTGATGCAAATGATTGAATTTAATTAAAAAAATAAACTGTGAACAGGTCAATTGGGGCCAAACTGTTTATATCATAAAAATGTTTTGACATATTTTGCAACTCACCACGCCATATTTCTGCAGAAAAATTATTAACTACATGTTTTTAATATATTTTTAAACCATCAATTACGCACTTTTCCCCACCC